>CAWJKF010000009.1:0-218312 GCA_963843335.1 uncultured Chloroflexia bacterium | reverse complement strand
CCGAGGAGTTCATGGGCGACGTCGTCGGCGACCTGAACTCGCGCCGAGGACACTCGAGGGGATGGAGAACGTTCCGGCACGAGGTCGGCGGGCGCTCGTGCCCGTTCCTCGATGTCGGCTACGTGACGGCCCTGCGCAGCATGACCCAGGGACGGGCGAGCTCTTCACTGGAGTTGCGCACTACGCCGAGCTGCTGCGCAACCTGGTGGATGAGCTGGAACAGCGGGCCGCGGAGCCTGACCCGGGCCCCATGCAGGGCCCATCACCAACGACGACCACGACACGAGACAGTCAGCAGCAGAGGGAACGCCCACGATGGCCAAGAAGAAGTTCGAGCGCACCAAGCCCCACGTCAACGTGGGCACCATCGGGCACATCGACCACGGCAAGACATCGCTCACCGCGGCCATCACCAAGTACCTCGCGCTCAAGGGCGAGGCGGAGTACCGCGCCTTCGACACCATCGACAACGCTCCCGAGGAGCGCGAGCGGGGCATCACCATCGCCATCGCCCACGTCGAGTACGAGACCGAGCACCGCCACTACGCCCACGTCGACTGCCCCGGGCACGCGGACTACATCAAGAACATGATCACCGGTGCCGCCCAGATGGACGGCGCGATCCTCGTGGTCGCGGCCACCGACGGCCCGATGCCCCAGACCCGGGAGCACATCCTCCTCGCCCGCCAGGTCGAGGTGCCCTTCATCGTCGTGTTCCTCAACAAGGTGGACATGGTCGATGACCCGGAGCTGCTCGAGCTCGTCGAGCTCGAGGTCCGGGAGCTGCTGTCGAAGTACAACTTCCCGGGTGACGACATCCCCGTCATCCGCGGCTCGGCGTTGAAGGCGCTCGAGGCGCCCGACGACAAGAACGACCCCGCCTATGCCTGCATCCAGGAGCTCATGGACGCGGTCGACTCCTACATCCCGACGCCCGAGCGCGCCGTGGACAAGCCCTTCCTCATGCCCGTCGAGGACGTCTTCGGCATCAAGGGCCGGGGTACGGTCGCGACCGGCCGCGTCGAGCGGGGCATCGTCAAGGTCGGCGAGGAGATCGAGATCGTCGGTGTCCGGCCCACCCGCAAGGTCGTCGTCACGGGCGTCGAGATGTTCAAGAAGCTGCTCGACGAGGGCCGCGCCGGGGACAACATCGGGACCCTCCTGCGGGGCATCGAGCGCGACGACATCGAGCGCGGCCAGGTGCTCGCCAAGACCGGCTCGGTCAAGGCCCACACCAAGTTCAAGGCACAGGTGTACGTCCTGACCAAGGAGGAGGGCGGCCGCCATACCCCCTTCTACAACGGCTACCGGCCGCAGTTCTACCTGCGCACCACGGACGTCACCGGGGCCATCGAGCTCCATGGTGGCGCCGAGATGGTCATCCCCGGCGACAACGTCCAGATGACCGTCGAGCTCATCACCCCCATCGCCCTCGAGACGGCCCAGCGCTTCGCCATCCGCGAAGGTGGCCATACCGTGGGCGCCGGGGCCATCACCGAGATCCTCGCCTGATGGCCCGGCAGCGGATCAGGATCCGCCTCAAGGCATACGACCACCGGTTGCTCGATCAGTCGGCGCTCCAGATCGTGGAGACGGCCCAGCGCACGGGCGCGGACGTCGTCGGCCCCGTGCCGCTGCCGACGCGTATCGAGAAGTACACGGTCCTGCGTTCCCCGTTCATCGACAAGGACAGCCGGGAGCAGTTCGAGATCCGCACCCACAAGCGGCTCATCGACATCCTGGACCCCTCGTCGAAGACCGTCGACGCCCTGATGCGACTCAGCCTTGCGGCTGGCGTCGACATCGAGATCAAGATGTGAGCAAGCCAGGTATCGGCATCCTCGGCCGCAAGGTCGGCATGACCCAGATCTTCCAACCTGACGGCACGATGGTGCCGGTCTCCGTGGTCGCCGTCACGCCCAACACCGTGACGCTGCTGCGGACGCCCGAACGGGACGGCTACACGGCCGTCCAGGTCGGCGCGGGCACCGCAAAGCGTGTCACGAAGCCCCGGCTGGGGCAGCTCAAGGGCCTGCCCCGGGTGCGCGACGTGCGCGAGTTCGTGGTCGAGGACCACACCGCCTTCGCTGTCGGCCAGACGCTCGACGTCAGCCTCTTCGAGGCCGGCGAGAGCGTCGATATCACGGGCGTGTCCAAGGGCAAGGGCTTCGCGGGCACCATCAAGCGCCATCACTTCAAGCGCGGACCCGAGACCCACGGCTCGGACTCGCATCGCCAGCCGGGCTCCATCGGCGGCGGCACCACTCCCGGCAAGGTGTTCAAGGGAACGCCGATGTCCGGGCGCATGGGCAACGACCGGGTCACCGTCAAGGGCGCGACCATCCTGAGCGTCGATGCGGAGCGCGAGCTCCTGCTCGTCAAGGGACCGGTGCCGGGCGCACGCAACGCGCTCATCCTGGTCAGGAAGGCCTAGCCATGCCCGTCACCACCACGCTCTATACGAAGGCCGGCGCCGAGGCCGGCACGGTCGACCTGCCCGAGGCGCTGTTCGCAGCACCCGTGAACACGGCCGTGCTGCACCAGGCGGTCGTGGCCCAGCTGGCCGGTCGCCGGACGGGCACCGCGGACACCAAGACCCGCGGTGAGGTCCGCGGCGGCGGCAAGAAGCCGTATCGCCAGAAGGGCACCGGCCGGGCTCGCCAGGGCACCCGGACCGCCCCCCACTACGCGGGCGGCGGCGTCGTGTTCGGACCCCATCCCCGCTCGTACGTCCAGAAGCTGCCCAAGCGGATGCGCCGACTGGCGCTCCAGGGCGCGCTGACCTCCAAGTTCACCGACGGTGCCATCAAGGTCGTCGCAGACCTGGACCTCGACGCGATCAGGACCCGCGAGCTCGTGGGCTACCTCGCCGCGCTCCAGGCCCAGGGCCGGGTGCTCGTGGTGGAGGCCGGCAAGGACGAGCGGCTGGAGCTGTCGGCACGCAACCTGCCGGGTGTCATCGTCATCCGCGCGGACTCGCTCAACGTGGTCGACATCCTCAACGCGGACACGCTGGTCATCACCCAGCCGTCCATCGGCACGATGGCGGAGGTGTACGCATGACGCTCCAGGCTTCCCAGGTCGTGCTGCGTCCGGTCATCAGCGAGAAGTCGATGGACGAGACGCAGCGCCACAAGTACACCTTCGCGGTGCACGACGACGCCAACAAGCTGCAGATCAAGCAAGCGGTGCAGGAGCTGTTCAAGGTCACCGTGCTCGACGTCAACGTGTCGACCACGAAGGCCAAGGAGAAGAGCCGGAACCGGAAGCGTGGCCGCATCAAGGGCTACACCTCGCCCTGGAAGAAGGCCGTCGTGACCGTGAAGTCCACCGACAAGATCGAATTCTTCGAGGGGGTGTAGGGATGCCGCTGCGAAGCTACAAGGCGACCTCCCCCGGCCGGCGGTTCATGACCCGCTCGACCTTCGAGGAGATCACCACCACCACGCCCCACAAGCCACTGCTCGAGCCCAAGAAGCGCGGCAGCGGGCGCAACAACCAGGGCCGGATGACCGTGCGCCATCGCGGCGGCGGCGAGAAGCGCCACTACCGGCGGATCGACTTCAAGCGCGACAAGTGGGGCGTTCCCGCCAAGCTCGCGACCATCGAGTACGACCCGAACCGGTCCGCGCGCATCGGCCTGCTCCACTACGCGGACGGCGAGAAGCGCTACATCCTCGTGCCCCATGGCCTCAAGGTCGGGGACACGGTCGTGGCCGGCCCCGACGCGGAGGCCCGGGTCGGCAACGCGCTGCCGCTGTCATCGGTGCCGCTCGGCACGCAGCTGCATAACATCGAGCTGGTGCCCGGCAAGGGAGGCCAGATCGTCCGTTCCGCGGGCGCCTCGGCGCAGCTGCTGGCCAAGGAGGGCGACACGGCCCAGATCCGGTTGCCCTCGGGTGAGGTCCGCCGGGTGGACGTCCGCTGCATCGCCACCGTCGGCCAGGTGGGCAACCTCGACCACGAGAACCAGAGCATCGGCAAGGCCGGACGCGCGCGCCATATGGGCAAGCGGCCGGAGGTGCGTGGCGTGGTGATGAACCCCCGCGACCATCCGCATGGTGGTGGCGAGGGCAAGTCGCCCACGGGCATGCCCCCCAAGACCCCCTGGGGCCAGCCCGCCATGGGCCATCGGACCCGCCGCAACAAAACGTCCGGGCGCCTCATCGTGCGCTCCCGGCACGGCAAGAGCTAGGAGAGGAGCAAGCGATGTCGCGATCCCTCAAGAAGGGACCGTTCATCGAGACCCGGCTCCTTGGCCGGGTCCAGACGATGAACAAGAAGAACGAGAAGAAGGTCGTCAAGACCTGGTCGCGCGCGAGCGTCATCTTCCCGGACTTCATCGGTCACACCGTCGCCGTCTACAACGGCAAGAAGCACATCCCGGTCTACGTGACCGAGAACATGGTCGGCCACCGGCTGGGTGAGTTCGCCCCGACCCGCACCTATCGCGGGCACGGCAAGCACACCGAGCGGTCGACGTCGCTGAAGTAGGAGGCCGCGATGCGAGTGTCCGCGACGGCCAAGTACATCGGCCGATCGACACGCAAGACCCGACTCATCACCCGCGCCATCGTCGGTCGCACGGTCGATGACGCCGCGGCCATCCTGCGGTTCATGCCCCAGGGTGCCGCCAAGGACGTGGCCAAGGTGCTCAAGAGCGCCACGGCCAACGCCGAGAACAACCATGACCTGTCCGCCGACGACCTGGTGATCGTCGCGGCCATCGCCGACGAGGGTCCCACCATCAAGCGTTTCCGACCGCGCGCCCAGGGGCGGGCGTTCCCCATCCACAAGCCGATGACCCACGTGACGATCGTGGTCGAGAGCCGGGAGGCCTGAGCCATGGGTCACAAGGTCCATCCCAACGGGTTCCGGCTGGGTGTGTCGCGCACCTGGAACGCGAAGTGGTACGCCGACCGCGACTACACCGACCTGCTCAAGGAGGACATGTCCATCCGGGCGCTCGTCGGCAAGCGGCTGGCCAACGCCAGCGTCAGCCTGGTGGAGATCGAGCGGGGCATCAACCACGTCACGGTCACGGTACACACGGCCAAGCCGGGCATCGTCATCGGCAAGGGTGGCGCCAACGTCGAGTCACTGCGCCAGGCGGTGGGCAAGCTCACGACCCGCAAGGTCAAGCTGGAGATCAAGGAGATCCGACAGCCGGAGCTGGACGCCGTCCTCGTGGCCGCCAACATCGCCCAGCAGCTGGCCCGCCGGATCGCATTCCGGAAGGCCATCAAGCAGGCCATCCAGCGGACCATGAAGGCGGGCGCGAAGGGCGTCAAGATCTCCGTCTCCGGACGCCTCGGCGGCGCCGAGATGGCTCGTCGCGAATGGGACAAGGAAGGCCGCATCCCGCTGGGCACGCTGCGTGCCGACATCAGCTACGGCCAGGTCCTCTCCCGGACCACCTTCGGCGCCATCGGCGTCAAGGTCTGGATCTACCGGGGTGATGTGCTCCCCGAGCGGACCGCACCGCACGAGTCGGCGGCCCCCGCCGGCGCCATCGCGGGAGGGGCATAGACCGTGTTGATGCCCCGTCGCGTCAAGCACCGCAAGCAGCAGCGCGGCCGCATGAGCGGACCCGCCAAGGGCGGCACCACCATCGCCTTCGGCGACTACGCGCTGATGACGGAGGAGCCGGCCTACATCACCAGCCGCCAGATCGAGTCGGCCCGACGTGCGATGACCCGCTACGTCCGGCGCGGTGGCAAGGTCTGGATCCGGATCTTCCCGGACAAGCCGGTGACCAAGAAGCCCGCCGAGGTCCGGATGGGCTCGGGCAAGGGCGCGCCCGACCACTGGGTCGCGGTCGTCCGTCCGGGGCGCATCCTGTTCGAGATGGCGGGTGTGCCCCAGGCCGAGGCCGCCGAGGCGATGCGCCTCGCCAGCCACAAGCTGCCCATCGACGTCAAGTTCCTGGTCCGCGAAGGAGCCGGTGATGGACATCAGTAAGGCTCGCGAGCTGTCCGACCAGGAGCTGCTGGCGGAGCTGGTGTCGGCCCGCCGGCATCTCTACGACCTTCGGTTCCAGCTGGCGACCCGTCAGCTGTCCGATCACAGCCAGATCGCGCAGACGCGGCGTTCCATCGCCCGGCTGCTGACCGTCCAGACCGAACGCGAGTTCAACGATACGGCGGCTGCAGGCGTTGGTGCCGGTCGCGGAGGGAAGTCATGAGCGCGGCACAGGCGCGCACACCGGGGAAGCGGAAGACCAAGGTCGGCCGTGTCGTCTCCGACAAGATGGACAAGACCATCGTGGTCTCCGTGGAGCGCCTCAGCCGGCATCGGCTGTACAAGCGCGTCATCCGGCTGACCACCCGCTTCAAGGCGCATGACGAGCGCAACGAGGCGCGCATCGGTGACACGGTGCGCATCGAGGAGTCCCGTCCGCTGTCCGCGACCAAGCGCTGGCGCATGGTCGAGGTCGTGAAGCGAGCCACCGATGGCAGCACCGATGCCGTGGCGGCATCCGAGCCCGCGACCGAGGAGGCCATCCACGCGGTGGCGCACCCGGGTCGCGAGCATACGGCCGACGTGGCCGCGGATGAGGTGCCGGCGTGATCCAGACCTCCACCCGTCTGCGCGTCGCGGACAACACCGGCGCCCGCACCATCGAGTGCATCCGCATCCTGGGTCGGTCGCAGAAGACCACCGCGGGCGTGGGTGACGTCATCGTGGCCGCGGTCAAGCAGGCGATCCCGAACGCGGCGGTCAAGAAGGGCGATGTGGTCAAGGCCGTGATCGTCCGGACCGCCAAGGAATACGGTCGCCCCGACGGCAGCTACATCCGCTTCGACGAGAACGCGGCCGTGCTCATCAACAACCAGGGCAATCCCCGCGGGACCCGCATCTTCGGACCTGTCGCGCGCGAGCTGCGCGACCGGAACTACATGAAGATCATCTCGCTCGCACCCGAGGTGCTGTGATGCCGCCTGCCGCACAGCCCCAGCGCCAGACCCGGGTGCTGGACATCCGCACCGGCGACCAGGTCCTGGTCCTGTCGGGCAAGGATGCCGGCAAGAAGGGGACCGTCACCAAGGTGCTGGTCAACTCCCAGGGATGGAAGAAGTCGACGGCGAAGTTCGGATCCGACTGGCAGCGCAGGTCGCCGCTGGCCGGTGCCGCGGTGGTCGTGGACGGCGTCAACGTCGCGAAGCGTCACACCAAGCCCCGCTCGAGCGCCGGCCGGACGGACCGTCAGCCGCGCGTCCAGCAGGGCGGCATCCTGGATCTCGCGATGCCGCTCAACATCAGCAACGTCATGGTCATCTGCCCTTCTTGCTCGCGGCCCACGCGGATCCGCCACGGGGAGGCCGCCGATGGCCGCAGTGTCCGGGTCTGCGCCCACTGTGGTGAGCCCCTCACGCGAGTGGAGAAGAAGCGCAAGTGAGCGAGCTCCGTCAGCGGTACCTCACGGATGTCGTGCCCGCGCTCCAGAAGGAGTTCGAGTACGGCAACACGATGCAGGTGCCGCGCCTGACCAAGATCGTCATCAACATCGGCATGGGTGAGGCCCTTCGGGACGCGAAGTCCATCGATGCCGCTCTCAACGACCTGACCATCATCGCGGGCCAGAAGCCCGTGGTGACCCGGGCCAAGCGGTCGATCGCCCAGTTCCGCGTCCGGACCGGCAACGCCATCGGCGTCATGGTCACGTTGCGGGGCGAGCGGATGTGGGATTTCCTGGAGCGACTCACCCGGATCGCGCTGCCGCGCATCCGTGACTTCCGGGGCGTGCCCAGCAAGTCGTTCGATGGTCGTGGCAACTACTCCCTGGGCCTGCGCGAGCAGCTCGCCTTCCCGGAGATCGACTATGACCGGATCGACCGCCTGCGCGGGCTCGAGGTGAGCATCGTCACGACGGCCACCAATGACGAGGAGTCCAAGCGTCTGCTGGCACTCCTCGGCATGCCGTTCGCCAACTGACCGAGGAGCGGATCGATGGCCAAGAAGTCCCTCATCGCCAAGGCGAAGCGCAAGCAGCGGTTCGACGTGCGGAGCTACAACCGTTGCTCCATCTGCGGCCGACCGCGGGGCTACATGCGTCGCTTCGCCCTCTGCCGCATCTGCTTCCGGGAGCGTGCCCTGCTGGGCCAGCTGCCGGGTGTGACCAAGTCGAGCTGGTAGCCATATGAATATCTCCGACCCCATCGCGGACATGCTCACGCGCATCCGCAACGCCAGCAGCGCTCGTCATGACGACGTGCTGGTGCCCAACTCGCGTGTGAAGCTGGCCATCGCCAGGATCCTCGTCGACGAGGGGTTCATCGCCGGCTTCACGGAGCACCAGGAGGGTCCCCGGACCTTCCTCAAGATCCAGCTGAAGTACGTCGGGCGGGTGCCCGTCGTCAGCGGGCTCAAGCGCATCAGCAAGCCCGGACTGCGGGTCTACGCGGCGAAGACGGACATCCCGAGGGTCCTCGGCGGCCTGGGTCTCGTCATCGTCAGCACCAGCCAGGGGATCATGACCGGACAGCAGGCCCGTCGGGGCCAGCTGGGCGGCGAGATCCTGGCATACGTCTGGTAGGACCCCATGTCACGAATCGGCAGACTCCCGATCCCGGTCCCGGCCGGGGTGGACATCACCATCGACGGCAGCCACGTGGCGGTCAAAGGCCCGCGGGGCGAGCTGGCCCGTGACATCTCGCCCGAGCTGACCATCGTCCGCGAGGACGGGGTGCTGCGCGTCGAGCGCCCCGATGACCTCAAGCGGTCCCGCGAGCTCCACGGCCTGACCCGGACGCTCATCAACAACATGGTCGTCGGCGTGACGACCGGTTACCGCAAGGGCCTCGAGATCACCGGCGTGGGGTATCGTGCCCAGCTGGTGGGTCGCAAGCTCCAGCTGAGCCTTGGCTACAGCCATCCCATCGAGATCGATCCTCCCGAGGGGATCGCGTTCGAGGTCGAGAACCCCACCCGACTGGCGGTGACGGGCATCGACAAGGAGCTCGTCGGCCACATCGCCGCCCGCGTCCGGCAGATGCGCAAGCCCGAGCCCTACAAGGGCAAGGGAGTGCGCTACTCGGGCGAGGTCATCCGTCGCAAGGCCGGCAAGTCCGGCAAGATCGGCGGCAAGAAGTAGTCCCCGCGGCGGGGTCCCGCTGAGGGGCACCGCCGGTACCGACGGGTCGGACGTCATCGCCCGCCCCGAACAGCCTGAAGGAGAACCACGAGCACCATGGCCAAGGCCGCCGACAGGGGCGCCGCGCGCCGCAAGCGTCACTCCCGGATCCGCCTGCATCTCGCAGGCACGTCCGGACGGCCGCGGCTCGCGGTGTTCCGCAGCATCGAGCAGATCTATGCCCAGGTCATCGACGACACCACGGGTCACACCCTCGCGAGCGCCTCGTCGCTGGAGGCTTCCCTCAAGGGAGCTGCCGGCACCAAGGTCGAGAGCGCGCGCAAGGTGGGTATCCTCGTCGCCGAACGTGCCCGGGCTGCCGGTATCGAGCAGGTCGTCTTCGACCGCGCGGGGTTCCGGTATCACGGGCGGATCAAGGCGCTCGCCGACGGCGCGCGCGAATCCGGCCTCGAGTTCTAGCAAGGAGCCCCGATGGCACGGATCGATCCGAGCAAGCTGACCCTCGAAGAGCGGGTCGTCCAGATCAACCGCGTGGCGAAGGTCGTCAAGGGCGGTCGACGCTTCAGCTTCAGCGCGGTGGTCGTGGTCGGCGATGGCAATGGCCATGTCGGCGCGGGACTGGGCAAGGCCGGCGAGGTGCCGGAGGCCATCCGCAAGGGCGTCGAGGACGCCAAGAAGCACCTCATCCGGGTGCCGCTCGTGGGCACGACCATCCCCCACGAGGTGCTCCAGCAGTACGGCGCGTCCACGGTGCTGCTCAAGCCCGCGTCCCAGGGTACCGGGGTCATCGCCGGCGGGTCGGTGCGGGCCGTGGTGGAGTCGGCCGGGGTGCGTGACATCCTGTCCAAGTCCCTGGGCTCCACGAACCCCGTGAACGTGGTGCGCGCGACCCTCGAGGGTCTGCGCAGCCTCCATAGCGCCGAGGAGCTGAGCGCCCGTCGTGGCAAGCAGCTCACCTCGTTCATCCCCGGGCAGCCTCGTCCGGTGACGGAGGGCAATGATGGCCGGTAAGCTGCGCGTCACGCTCCGCAAGAGCACCGTCAGCACCACCCAGCGTGCCCGTGGCACGGTCCGGGCCCTGGGCCTCGACCGGATCGGGGACTCCATCGTCCATCGTGACGACGCGGTCACCCGGGGCATGGTGCGCACCGTGCGCTACCTCGTGACCGCCGAGGAGATCCCGGACACGGACGCGTCCGGCACCTCCGCCGATGCCCAGGAGGGCAAGTCGTGAAGCTCCATGATCTGAAGCCAGCCGCGGGCTCGACCCACCGCCGCATCCGCGTCGGCCGGGGCATCGCCGCCGGCAAGGGCAAGACCGCCGGTCGAGGCACCAAGGGCCAGAAGTCCCGGGCGGGCGCGTCCATCCCGGCCTGGTTCGAGGGTGGCCAGACGCCCATCCACGTGCGGGTACCCAAGCTGCGGGGCTTCAAGCCCATCAACCGCATCGAGTACCAGGTCGTGAACATCGGCCGTGTCGCCGCGTATGCGGAGGCCGGTCGCCTGGGTGAGCCGCTCACCGAGCGCTCACCGTACACCGTGAACCCCGAGATCCTGCGGGCTGCCGGGCTCATCACCAAGGAGCGGGTGCCGGTCAAGATCCTGGGCAACGGCGAGGTTTCGGTACCCATGTTCGTGCTCGCGGATGCGTTCACGAGCACTGCGCGGACCAAGATCGAGGCCGCCGGTGGCACGTTCCAGAGCCTGGCTCCGGAGCCGGCCCGAACCGACGACACCGCGACCACGGCCGCCATCGACGCCACGGCAGCGGCCGCTGGCGACCCGACCGAGCTGGACGGCGGACCCGCGGACTCGGCTTCCCAGGACTGACGCACGGTGTTCGACGCCCTCGTCAACGCCTTTCGCGCACCGGATATCCGGAAGCGCATCCTGTTCGTCCTGGCCATGCTCGTGGTCGTGCGTGGGCTTGCTCACGTGCCGGTGCCGGGCGTGGACAAGGCCGCGCTGGACACGGTCATCACGGGCAACCCGTTCCTGCAGCTGCTGGACCTGTTCTCCGGTGGTGGGTTGGCGTCGTTCTCGATCATCGCCCTGGGCGTGAACCCGTACATCAACGCCTCGATCATCATGCAGCTGATGACGGGCGTCGTCCCCCGGCTGCAGCAGCTGCAGCGCGAGGGCGAGTACGGCCGCAACAAGATCAACCAGTACACCCGCTACCTGACGGTGCCCATGGGCATCCTCCAGGCGTATGGCTACCTCATCCTGCTGTCGAGCCAGACGGCGGGCGGGGTGTCACCCATCCCCGACTTCAACCTCGCGAGCCTGGACACGCTCACGATGATCGCGTCCCTCGTCGCGGGCACGGTGCTCGTGATGTGGATCGGCGAGCTCATCACCGAGCGGGGCATCGGCAACGGCATCAGCTTCATCATCTTCGCGGGCATCGTGGCCAAGCTGCCATCGGGTCTCGCGGTCTTCCTGCGCACCCCTGACCTGGCGGCGGGCATCGCGTTCGCGGCCCTCGGCATCGGCGCGGTCGCGGCCATCGTCTACATCCAGGAAGGCCAGCGACGCATCCCTATCCAGTACGCCAGCCGCGTCCGCGGCCGCCGCATGTACCAGGGTGGTGCGACGTTCCTGCCGCTGCGGGTCAACCAGGCGGGTGTCATCCCCATCATCTTCGCGGTCAGCATCCTGCTGTTCCCGGTCCAGCTGGCGACCTACTTCCAGGCGTCCAGCGAAGGCATCGTGGCGGACATGTCACACGCCATCATCAGCCTCCTCGACCAGCGCGCTCCGCTGTACATCGTGCTGTACTTCCTGCTCACGGTCGGCTTCACGTACTTCTACACAGCGTTCACGTTCAAGCCCGACGAGACAGCGGACCAGTTGCGCAAGAACGGCGGCTTCATCCCTGGCATCCGGCCGGGTGCCCCGACGCGTGACTACCTGTCGAAGGTCGTGTACCGCATCAGCCTTGCTGGAGCCATCTTCCTGGGCATCGTGGCGGTGAGCCCGATCATCCTGTCCGCCTTCTTCAGCGGCAGCGTCGTGGGCTCCTTCAGCCTGGGCGGCACGGCCCTCCTCATCGTGGTCTCGGTGGTCGTGGAGACCATGAAGCAGCTCGAGGCCCAGTTGATGATGCGGAACTACGAAGGGTTCATCAAGTGACCCAGGCGACCCGGGTCGACGGTCCCCGTGAGGTCGTCCGTGTGCCGCCGTTGGTGTATGTCATGGTCGGTGCACCGGGCGCCGGAAAAGGTACCCAGGCGCTGCGTCTGGCCAAGGAGCTGGGACTGCCGCACATCTCCACGGGGGACCTCTTCCGGGCCTCCCTGCGCGATGGCTCGACCCTTGGCACCGAGGTCCGACGCTATGTGGAGAAGGGCATCCTGGTGCCCGACCCGCTGACGATGCGGGTGGTGGAGGAGCGATTCGCGCAGCCCGACGCCCGCCAGGGGGCCGTCCTCGACGGCTTCCCGCGGACGCGTCCCCAGGCGGAGTCGATGGACCGGCTCCTGGCTCGCCAGGGCGCCCGGGTCGCCGCTGCCCTCTACATCGAGGTGGACACCCCGCAGCTCGTCCAGCGGCTGGCCGGTCGCCGGGTGTGCACCGGCTCCCAGCAGCACGTCTACAACCTGAGCACCCGGCCGCCGCGCACGCCTGGCATCTGCGACATCGACGGCACGCCCCTCGAGCAGCGGCCCGATGACCGGCCCGAGACCATCAGCGCACGCCTGGCACGCCAGCTGCCGCCGATGTACGAGGTCGTCGACCATTACACCGAGACCGGCGTCCTGCATGCCGTCGCGGGTGACCGGCCGATGGACGAGGTCACCGCGGACCTGCTCAGCGTCGCCGAACGGGCCGCGAAGCGGGCCTGACGATGGGGTTCCGCGACCGGCGCGTCACGCTCAAGAGCGCCAGCCAGATCGAGCGCATGGCGACGGCCGGCAGGCTGGTCGCCGACGTCCTGGACGCCGTGGGGGCGGCCATCCGCCCGGGCATCACGACGCTCGAGCTCGACCGCATCGGCGGTGAGCTCATCCGCAGCCGCGGTGGCATCCCGTCGTTCATCGGCGTCCCCGGTGTGCGTGCCCCCTACGAGCACTCCCTGTGCATCAGCATCGACAGCGAGGTGGTCCACGGCGTCCCCGGCAAGCGACGCATCGCCGAGGGCCAGATCGTGTCCGTCGATGCCGGTGCCATCGTCGATGGCTGGCACGGGGACGCCGCCCGCAGCTGGATCGTCGGAGAGGTGCCGCCGGCGACGCGCCAGCTCGTCGATGCGACGCGTCAGGCGATGCTGGCGGGTATCGCGGCGGCTCGCGCCGGCAACTTCCTGGGGGACATCGGCGCCGCCATCGAGGACATCGCCCTCGAGCATGGCTATGGGGTGGTGCGCTCGTTCGTGGGCCACGGCATCGGCACGGAGATGCACGAGGAGCCCCAGGTCGCCAACTACCGCACGGGCAGCCGGGGACGCAAGATCGAGGTGGGTCTCTGCCTCGCCATCGAGCCGATGTTCACGCTCGGCAGCCACGATGTCCGGGTGAAGCCCGACGGCTGGACGGTCGAGACCCGTGACGGCAGCCTTGCCGCCCACTGGGAGCATTCCATCGCCATCACCGCGGCGGGACCCCGGATCCTGACGGTCAACGATGCCGACGCATCGGCGGCGCTCGTCGCCACGACCAGCGCGGGCGCTGCGTGATCGGGTCGCCGGAGACGCGTCGGGCACGGGACGGAGCGGGTCGGGGCCCCTTGTCCGGCTCCGTGGCTTTCTGGTACACTCTCCGTTCGTGCGCCGGGCCTCGCCCGGCGTCTATCGACGCCTGTCGCTCAGCATCGCTGTGCGGGTCCGCGTCGTCCAGACCACATCATCGATAGCGGAGCCGCGGTCTGCCTGTGGCCATGCGAGAAGCGATCGAGGTGGAGGGGACGGTCATCGAGCCGTTGCCCAACGCCATGTTCGCGATCGAGCTGGAGAACAAGCGCCGGGTCCTCGCTCATATCAGCGATCAGCTGCGGATGAACTTCATCCGGATCCTCCCGGGAGACCGGGTCCGCGTCGAGTTGTCGCCGTTCGACCACTCCCGCGGGCGGATCACCTATCGCATCAAGTAAACGGAGCTCACGTGAAGGTCTCGGCGTCGGTCAAGACGCGTTGTGACAACTGCAAGGTCATCCGCCGTCACGGCACGGTGATGGTCATCTGCAGCAACCCGAAACACAAGCAGCGTCAGGGGTAGCCGTGGCACGCATCGCGGGCATCGACATCCCGCGCGAGAAGCGCGTGGAGATCGCTCTCACCTATGTCTTCGGCATCGGGCTGCCGACGAGCCAGAAGATCCTGGCCCAGGCCAACGTCAACCCGGACACGCGTGTCCGGGACCTGACCGAGGAGCAGGTGAACCGCCTGCGCGACATCATCGACCGCCGCTACAAGGTGGAAGGCGACCTGCGTCGTGAGGTCGCCCTCAACATCAAGCGCCTCCAGGAGATCGGCTCCTACCGGGGCCTCCGCCATCGGCGGAACCTGCCCGTCCGCGGGCAGCGCACCAAGACCAACGCTCGTCAGCGACGCGGTCCCAAGAAGACCGTCGGCGTTCGGCGCAAGAAGTAGCACCCGGCACCAGCCGAGCCCAGACCCTACGGTGACGCGCTAGCGCCCGGACACCGGACAGGACCTACAGGAGCAGGACCCCAGCATGGCGGAACGCAAGCGCGCGACCAAGACGCGGCGAAGGGAACGCAAGAACGTGCCGTCGGGCCACGCCCACATCCAGGCCACGTTCAACAACACCATCGTCACCATCACGGACCTCGGTGGTGCGACGATCGCCTGGGGCAGTGCCGGGGTCGCCGGCTTCAAGGGCTCCCGGAAGAGCACCCCGTATGCCGCGGCGCAGAGTGCCGATGGCGCCGCCAAGCGGGCCATGGAGCACGGCATGCGCCAGGTCGAGGTGTTCGTCAAGGGTCCCGGCGCGGGTCGGGAGCAGGCCATCCGGTCGCTCCAGGCTGCCGGCCTGGAGGTCACCGCCATCACGGACGTCACGCCCATCCCCCACAACGGTTGCCGCCCGCCGAAGCGGCGCCGGGTCTAGGAACGCACCATGGCTCGCTACAACGGACCCGTCTGCCGCCTCTGCCGTCGGGAGGGCATGAAGCTCTTCCTCAAGGGCAGCCGCTGCTATACCAAGAAGTGCGCCTTCGAACGGCGCCCCACCCCGCCAGGCCAGCACACCGTGCGCCGGCGAAAGGTCTCCGAGTACGGCGTGCAGCTGCGTGAGAAGCAGAAGATCCGGCGCGTCTACAGCGTCCTCGAGCGCCAGTTCCGGCGCTACTTCGAGACCGCCGAGGTCAAGCCCGGCATGACCGGCGAGAACCTCCTGCGGCTGCTCGAGGTCCGCCTGGACAACGTCGTGTTCCGGATGGGCTTCGCGACCAGCCGGGCCCAGGCCCGACAGCTCGTGAGCCACGGTCACTTCGCGGTCAATGGCCGAGCGACCACGGTGCCCTCGTACCAGGTCCGCGATGGCGACCGGATCGAGGTCCGCGAGAGCAGCCGCTCCACGGAGTACTTCAAGCAGGTCAAGGATGCCCTTCGTGGCGCCCAGCGACCCGATTGGCTCAACGTCGACGCCGACAAGCTCGCGGGGAACGTGTCCGCGCTGCCCCGCCGCGACCAGATGCCGCTCGAGCTCAACGAGCAGCTCGTGGTCGAGTACTACTCGAGGTGATCCCCCTCTCATGATCGAACTGGAGAACGCCCAGCTCGAGCCCGTCGAGGAGCTCGAGACATACGGCAAGTACGAGGCGAGCCCACTCGCCGCGGGCTATGGCGTGACCATCGGCAATGCGCTGCGACGCGTGCTGCTGTCATCCCTGGAAGGCGCTGCGGTGACCTCCATCCAGGTCCGCGACGTCTATCACGAGTTCGCCACCATCCCGGGCGTGAAGGACGGATCTGACCCAGATCGTCCTCAACGTCAAGAAGCTGCGGCTCAAGAGCTACTCCCCGCATCCGGTCCAGCTCAAGCTGGTCAAGAACGGTGCCGGCACCGTCACCGCGGCGGACATCGTGGAGTCAGCGGACGTCGAGATCGTCAACCCCGACCAGGAGCTGATGACGCTCGACTCCGATGGGGTCACCATCGAGCTGGACCTCACGGTCGAGCGTGGTGTGGGCTACCTGGCCGCGGAGCGCGCCGAGCAGATGCCCATCGGCGTCATCCCGGTGGACGCGATCTTCACCCCCGTGCGCAAGGTCAACTACCACGTCGAGAACACTCGCGTGGGCCAGATGACCAACTACGACAAGCTGACCATCGAGGTCGAGACGGACGGCACCATCTCGCCCGAGGAGGCCCTCTCCCGAGCAGCCGAGATCCTCGTCGCGCAGTTCAGCCTGTTCACCTCGGCCGGCAAGCAGCTCGCGCGCACGACGGGCGCCGCGACCGCTGCCGGGGCCATCCCCCAGAACATGCTGGACATGCCCATCGAGGAGCTCGATCTCCCGATGCGTGCCTATAACTCGTTGAAGCGCAACAACATCGTGAAGGTGGGCCAGGTCCTGCAGCTGCAGGATGACGACCTCCTCCGGATGCGCAACTTCGGCAAGAAGTCGCTCGACGAGATGAAGGAACGTCTGCGCATGCGCGGGTTCTTCCCGCCCGAGGACACGGCGACCGACTATGCCGAGTCCGCGGAGGTCGACTTCGACGAGGACGATGACGACGACGACGGGGAGAGTTGAGCCATGTCCTCCCATCGCATCGACGGTCGCAAGCTGGGCAAGAAGACCGGCCCGCGCATGTCGCTGTACCGGAACCTCATCGTCTCGGTCCTGCGCTACGAGCAGATCAAGACCACCGAGGCGCGCGCCAAGGAGGTGCGTGGCCAGGTGGAGCAGATGATCACCCTTGCCAAGCAGGGCACCCTCGCCTCGCGGCGACGGATCATCGCCGAGCTGCCCAACGAGCCGCTCGTCATCGACAAGCTGATCAACGACATCGCAGCTCGCTATGGGGACCGCAGCTCGGGGTATACCCGGCTCACGAAGATCGGCCTTCGGGCCGGCGATCGTGCCCCCATCGTCCAGCTCGAGCTCGTCTGAGCCATCCACCCGAGAGGGTGGCCTCGTGCGGTACGCCGCACGGGTGGAATATGACGGGACCGGGTTCGCCGGCTTCCAGGTGCAACCTGGGAGGCGGACCGTCCAGGGAGAGCTGGAGGCGGCGCTCCGCAGCATCAGCGGCGGGCATCGCATCCGGATCGACGGGGCGGGCAGGACCGACGCCGGGGTCCATGCCAGCGGCCAGGTGATCGCATTCACCTGGGACCGGCAGCGGATCGGTGCGGAGGTGCTCGGTCGGGCCATCAGGGCGGTGCTGCCGCCGGATGTCTCGATCGGCAGGCTGCGCCGGGTGGCCATCGGGTTCCAGCCGCGCCGCGATGCGGTGCGACGGGAGTATCGATACACCATCTGGAACGGACCACGGAGCCCACTCCGCGAGCGGTTCGCCCTGGGCGTCCGGGAGACCCTCGACGTGGCAGCCATGGACAGCGCCGCACAGGTGCTGGTCGGGCGGCATGACTTCTCCGCATTCGGCGGCAAGCACAGACAACCGATCCGGACCCTCACGAGGGTACGGGTCCGCAGGAAGGGTCACGTGGTCACGATCGACGTGGCAGGTGACGCGTTCCTGCGCCAGATGGTGCGAAGCATCGTGGCAGCCCTCCTGCGCATCGGGCACGGGGAGGCGACCATGACAGATCTGGAGGCCGCGTTGCGGTCGCCGGGCCGGGTCTTCGCCGGACAGGTCGCTCCGCCGCATGGGCTGTGTCTCAGGCGGGTCGTCCTCGGCGGGGGCTCACCAGTCAGTATCGGAAAGGCACGAGGATGACGACCAGGACGTACACACCGCGGGCGAGCGAGATCGAGCGCCAGTGGTTCGTCGTCGACGCGGACGGCGAGACCCTGGGTCGCCTTGCCACGCGCATCGCGACGCTGCTGGCGGGCAAGCACAAGCCCACGTATGCCACCCATATGGACACGGGCGATCACGTCATCGTGGTCAACGCCGGCAAGCTGACCGTCACCGGTGACAAGCTGCTGACCAAGTCGTACGCCCGCCACAGCGGTTACCCGGGCGGCTTCCGCTCCGAGACGCTGGGCGACCTGCTGGCGCGCCGACCCGAGGAGGTCATCCGCCGCGCCGTCAAGGGGATGCTGCCGCACAACAAGCTGGGCGTCCAGCAGCTGCGCAAGCTCAAGGTCTACGCAGGCCCGAAGCATCCGCATGAGGCGCAGCAGCCCTCGACGCTGTCGACCACAGGAGTTCCCACGGCATGACCACCACTCCCGCGTACTTCCAGGGGACCGGCCGCCGCAAGACGAGCGTGGCCCGCGTCCGACTCATCGCCGGCGAGGGCCAGGTCGTCGTCAACGGTCGCACCCTCGAGGAGCACTTCGGCAATGCCGTGAGCCTGAGCGACATCCTGATGCCGTTCCGGGTCACCAACACCGAAGGTCGATTCAACGCGATGGTCAAGGTCGAGGGCGGTGGATCGCAGGGCCAGGCGGGCGCCATCCGGCACGGTATCGCGCGCGCCCTGCTCGAGTCCGACCCCGAGGCTGCCCGAGCGCCACTGCGCCAGGCCGGGTTCCTGACCCGCGACCCGCGCATGAAGGAACGCAAGAAGTACGGCCTGAAGCGGGCCCGCAAGGCGCCCCAGTACACCAAGCGATAGCGGTGCACGGCGGGGGCATCCCCGCCGTCCCTGCTCACCATGCCGGACCCGTGAGCGTGGTCGAGAGGCGGCGCTGAACGCCGGGACCGGTGTCCAGGCGCCCCGGCCGCGCCCGGTACGTGTGGGTCTGCGACGCCATCACCGACGCGGGCTAGAGTAGCGACATGCCCGATCCGGTATTCGAGCGCTACAAGGAGGCCCTCAAGCAGGGCCACCTGGCGGTCTTCAAGGGCCATCACAAGGAAGCGCTGGCCCGCTACCAGGAAGCGGCCATGCTCGCGGACCACCGGCCCCTGCCATACGTGAGCATGGGCTCCGTGCTGCTCCAGATGGGTCGGGCGCAGGATGCCATCGCGGCCTATGACGAGGCGCTCGCGCGCGCACCGGACGACCCCCAGGCACTCTCGGGCAAGGCATCCGCGCTGCTCGCCGCAGGCAAGCGCTCGGAGTCCGCGGAGCTCGCCCAGCAGGTCGCCCGGCTGGAGGCCGACCAGGCGCGTCGACGTGCCGAGGAGGCGGCGAGCACCCAGGCCGCGGTGCGTGCGGCCGGTCCCGAGCGGCTGCTGGCGGTCGCCGAGGCCGCCTTCCGCGACGGTCATGCCCGGGAGGCCATCCAGGGATTCGTCGCTGCCGCGGTCGGCTATCAGCAGCAGGGGCATCTTGATGCCGCCCTGGACGCCTGCCAGCGGGCGCTGGGCGTGTCCCTGGGGGCCCCCGCCGCACATCTGCAGATGGCGCGCATCTATTTCCAGCGCGGCTGGTCCGACCGAGGCGTGGAGCGGCTGCTGCTGCTGACACGGCTGCTGACGCTCGATGAGGACCCACTGACCCGAGAAGGGGTGATGCAGCTCGCCCGGATGCACCAGGGCTCCGAGCCGCGATTGGCCGCCATCGCGGCTGGTGGCGTCCTCTGATGGGCGCCTGGTCAGGACCCCCCGCAGGCGATGACCGGACACGCTGAGGGGGTCCCGCAGCGATGGACCAGCTGAGCGACCTGGTCGGTGGCATCTCCATCGAGCCCACGACGCTCCTCGACATCGCGCTCACCGCGCTCCTGTTCTACGGGCTGTTCAGCCTCATCCAGGGCACCCGCGCCGTTCGGCTCGTCATCGGCGCCATCGTGCTCTACGGCATCTACGCCCTCGCCCAGTGGCTTGACCTGCGGCTCCTGTCGGGCATCCTCCAGACGGGTGCGGTCGTGGGCCTGCTGGCGCTCGTGGTCATCTTCCAGCCCGAGCTGCGGCGGGCGCTCGAGCGCATCGGCCGGGTGGGCTCGCTGGGTTGGGCGTTCTCGCCATCGGGCGCCGCAGGCATCGCCGAGGGCGTCGCGCGGACGCTCGCCCGGACCGCCGCGTCGCTGGCCGCCTCCCGGACCGGGGCGCTCATCGTCGTCGAGCGCGAGACCGGCCTCGAGGACACCGCCGAGACGGGCGTGATGCTCCACGCGGACCTCAGCGAGGAGCTCCTGGCCTCCATCTTCGCCCCGCGGACGGCGCTCCATGACGGCGCGGTCATCATCCGTGCCGGTCGGGTCCTCGCGGCTGGCGCCGTGCTGCCGCTGTCGGAGATCTCGGGCGGCCGGGAGCGGACCGGGACCCGCCATCGTGCGGCCATCGGGGTCACGGAGCAGACCGACGCGCTCGCCATCGTGGTCAGCGAGGAGACCGGCTCCATCGGTCTCGCCCAGCGGGGCCGCATCCTGCGCGACCTCGACGAGGAGCGGCTCCGGGCTGCGCTCGTGGCGCTGCTGCGGCCGTCCGACGGTGCCGGGCGCGCCGCCGCAGGCATCTCGGCCCTTGGCGCGCCGTTCGTCCGAGGCAAGCGACCCCGGGTCCCGCGGCGGCGTCGCGGCCGGCCGCCCGAGGGCACGACCGCCGGGACGGCCGGGCCGCCGACGGTCACGACCGTCAGCCCGGTCGGAGCGGGCGCGAGCGCCGGCGCCGCGACTGCCGCCATCCCGGCACCAGCGCGGTGCCGGCGCGATGGCAGGCAGCCGCGCGGAACCGATGTCGGGCACCCCGGACCCCGCCCAGTCGCAACCCGCGGACCGCGCGGAGTGAAACGTGTGCTCGACTTCGTGCTCCGCAACTGGCCCTTGAAGCTGGCCGCGATCGGCCTCGCGACCGTGCTGTATGCCGGCGTCTCGTTGTCGGGCAACGAGCGGACGTGGCCCGGCGGTGTCCCCATCGAGGTGCTCGACCCGCCCCCGGGCGCTGCGGTGCTCGACCTGCCCGGCTCCGTCACCTCGATCCGCTACCGAGCACCCATCGAGGCGGCGAGCCAGCTCGCCAACGGCTCCTTCACCGCGTCCATCGACCTTGGCGGCGTCACGCCCGTCCCGGGCGGCGCGCCGGTGCCCGTGCCGGTCATGGTGTCCGCGGTCGACCCCCGGGTGCAGGTCATCGACTTCACGCCCCGCTCCGTCAACGTGCGCGTGGACACCGTCGTGTCGCGGCCCATGACCGTGACCGTCGACCGCGGCACCGTGCCTGACGGGCTGACCCTGGGGGCCCCGACCGTGACGCCCGCGACGGTCATCGTCCACGGCGCCAGCTCCAGGGTGGGCGCGGTCCAGTCGGTCATCGCGCGTGTCGCCGTCGACGCGAGCGGCCTGAACGTCGACCAGGACGTGGACCCGGAGGCGACCGACGAGACGGGTGCGATCGTGCCCGGCGTCGAGGTCCTGCCCCAGCGGGTGCACGTGAGCATCGACGTCGCGCGGGAGCTCGCCTACGCGACGTTGCCGGTGACGCCGGTCATCACCGGGACGCCCGCCGCCGGCTATCGGCTGACCGGGGTCCGGGCCGACCCCCAGACCGTGACCGTGAGTGGCGAATCGGCCGCGGTCGAGCGCCTGAGCGCGATCCCGACCAAGGCCCTCGACATCAGCGGCACGACGGACTCGGTCGCGCAGACCGTGGACCTGGACCTGCCCGCGGACGTCAGCCTCGTGGGTCAGCCGGGGGTGGCGCTCGTGGCGACCGTCGAGCCGGACCAGGGCTCGCGGACGTACCAGGTGGGGGTGCAGCTGTCGGGGGCGCGTGCCTCACGACAATATGCGTTGTCAACGCCCACCGTCCTGGTGACCCTTTCCGGGAATGCCCCTGACCTCGAAGCACTCGACCCGTCTACCATCGAAGCGCATGTCGCGGTGGGCCGGCTGGCCCCCGGCACGCACGAGGTGGATGTGGTGATCGATCCGGTGGATGGCCTGGACCTGGTGTCGGTGGCACCCGGGACGCTGCGGGTGACCGTTGCCGTGCCCGAGCCCAGCGACACACCGGCACCGGCCGCATCACCGGCCCGCTCCCCGATCGCGAGCGGCCCCGCCGGGGCCGTGCCGTGACCCGGCTCTTCGGCACGGATGGCATCCGGGGGATCGCCAACGTCGACCTCAAGCCTGGCCTGGCCATCGCGCTCGGGCGCGCTACAGCCTCGCTGCTGCCCGCGGGTGCCGGGCCGCTGCTCGTCGGCCAGGACACTCGTCGGTCGGGCGACATGCTCGTGGCGGGCCTGATCTGCGGCGCGACCTCGATGGGCGTCGATGTCCACCGCCTGGGGGTCTGCCCCACGCCGGCGCTCTCGTTCGTGACGGGTGACATGGGGTATGGCGCCGGCATCATGGTCTCCGCCTCCCACAACCCCGCCGACGACAACGGGCTCAAGGTGCTCGACGACCGAGGGCTGAAGCTCGATGACCAGTCCGAGGACGCGCTCGAGGCGCTCCTCTGGCGTGCCGAAGAGCTGCCCAGTCCCACGAACGGCGGCATCGGACGTGAGCGGGACGGGCGGGCGGGCCTGGACCGCTACCGAGAGCATCGGGTGGCGCTCGCCCGTCGCGGGCCGACCGACATGCGCGTGACCCTCGACTGTGCCAACGGGTCCGGGGGCGGGCTGGGTCCCGAGATCATCGCCATGACCGGCGCGAGCGTGAGCGTCCATTTCGACGACCCGGACGGCAGCAACATCAACTTCGAGTGCGGCGCCACGGCACCCAGCGCGCTCGCGCGACTGACCGCTGCGGAGGGGTCGGACGCCGGCTTCGCGCTCGACGGCGACGCGGACCGGTGCGTGGCGGTCGACGAACGCGGCGAGGTCGTGGACGGTGACCAGCTCCTGGGCATCGTGGCCCTCGACCGGCTGGGACGTCGGGCGCTCGCGGAGTCGACCTTGGTCGTGAGCGTCCTCTCCAATGGCGGCCTCGCCGCCGTGGTCGAGGCTGCCGGTGGGCGTGTCGTCCGGACGCCCGTGGGCGACAAGTACATCCTCGACGCGATGCTCGTGTCGGGTGCCGGGGTCGGTGGCGAGAAGAGCGGGCACGTCATCATCCGGGAGCACACCAGCAGCGGCGATGGCATCGTCACCGCGCTCGAGGTGCTGAGCATCATGGCCCGCACCGGCCGGCGGCTCTCGGAGCTCGCCGCGGACGTGCCGCTCTATCCCCAGCAGCAACGTGCCATCACGGTCCGTCACAAGGACCAGTGGGAGGCCGATCGACAGCTGGTGGAGGCCGTCCGCGCGGCCGAGGCGGAGCTTGCGGGTCGCGGCCGGATCCTGGTCCGGCCGTCGGGCACCGAGCCGGCGCTGCGTATCATGGTCGAGGGGGAGGATCCCGAACGGGTGCGTGCGCTCGCGGATTCGCTGTCGGCGATCGCGGCAGAACGCCTCAACCAGCCCAGCTGACAGGAGGTCGAGCGGATGTGCGGGATCGTCGGATACATCGGGCCGCGGGACGCGGCACCCATCCTCCTCGATGGCCTGGCGCGCCTCGAATACCGGGGCTATGACTCGGCGGGCATCGCGCTCGTGACCGCGTCGGGCGAGCTGTTCGTGGAGAAGCGCGCCGGCAAGCTGTCCAACCTGCGCACCGCACTCCTCGATTCGACCCCGGAGGCGGCGGTCGGCCTGGCCCACACGCGCTGGGCGACGCACGGCCGCCCGAACGACCTCAACGCCCATCCCCACGTGGACTGCACCGGCAACGTGACGGTCATCCACAACGGCATCATCGAGAACTTCCGGGAGCTCCGCGACGGGCTCCTCGCGCGTGGCCACCGGTTCGGCTCCGAGACCGACACCGAGGTGCTCGCGCACCTCGTGGAGGAGGCGTACGCCGGGGATATCGCCGATGCCGTCCGGTCGGCGCTGCGCCAGGCGGATGGCGCCTATGCGGTCGCCGTGCTCCATCGCGCCGAGCCCGACCGGCTCGTGGGCGCCCGCCACAACGTGCCCCTCATCGTGGGCCTGGGCGAGGGCGAGAACCTGCTCGCCTCCGATGTCGCGGCGGTGCTCAGCCACACCCGCCGGGTCATCTTCCTCGACGAGGGTGACGTCGCCGACCTGCATGCGTCGTCGGTGCGCATCACGGGCCTCGACGGGGTGGTCCGCGAGCGGCCGGTGCACCGCATCGACTGGTCCATCGAGTCCGCCGAGAAGGGCGGCTTCGAGCACTTCATGCTCAAGGAGATGCACGAGCAGCCGGTGGCCATCCGGTCGGCCATCACGGGCCGCCTCCATGAGGACGAGATCCGGCTCGACGAGCTGGAGCCGGTCATGGCCGCCATCGTCGCGGCGGAGCGCATCGAGCTCATCGCGTGTGGCAGCGCGGCGTATGCGTCGGCCATCGCCGCCCGCTTGTTCGAGGAATGGGCGGGCTTGCCCGCCCGCTGGAACATCGGCTCCGAGTTCCGCTACAGCCCGCCGCCGCTCGACGCCCGGACGCTCGTCGTCGCGGTCACCCAGTCGGGCGAGACCGCCGATACCCTCGCGCCGGCGCGCATGGCCCACCAGGCGGGCTGCTCGCTCATCGCGGTCACCAACACCGTCGGCTCGGCCATCACGAGGGAGGCGGACGCGGTCCTCTTCCTCCAGGCGGGGCCGGAGATCGCGGTCGTGGCGACCAAGACGTTCGTGACCCAGGTGACGACCCTGGTGCTCCTCGCGGCGGCCGTGGCCAAGGCGCGCGGCCGGCTCGACCGGGACCGCGAGCGGCAGCTCGTGGCCGCGCTTCGGGCGCTGCCCGAGCAGGCCGAGGAGGCGCTCCGGCTGGCCGCACCGGCGGCCGAGCTGGCCCGCCGCTACGTCAACTCCCGGGGCTTCATGTTCGTCGGCCGGGGCATGACCTATCCGGTCGCGCTCGAGGGTGCGCTGAAGCTCAAGGAGGTGAGCTACGTCCACGCCGAGGGCTACGCGGCAGGGGAGCTGAAGCACGGCCCCATCTCGCTGCTCGATGCCGAGGTGCCGCTCGTGGCCATCGCCACCCGCTCGGTGCTCCAGGACAAGCTCATCAGCAACGTCATGGAGGGCCGCGCCCGGGACGCCCGGGTGCTCATGGTCGCGAGCCAGGGCGACGAGGGCCTGCGCGAGTTCGCGGACGACATCCTCTGGGTGCCCGAGACCCTCGAGCCGCTCAGCCCCATCCTGGCCATCATCCCGCTCCAGCTGTTCGCCTATCACATGGCGGTCGTCCGGGGCACCGATGTGGACCAGCCCCGGAACCTCGCGAAGTCCGTCACGGTCGAGTGAGCGGCCACCGGGTGGCCGCGTGAGGCGGGGCACCGGGTGATGGACGCCCCCGAGGGCACCACCGAGCTGGGCATCGACATCATCAAGGTCGAGCGCATCCGCGACGCCCTCGCGCGCCACGGGGACCGCTTCCCGAAGCGCATCCTCACCGATGCGGAACGTGCCTATGTCCGGGACCGCCCCGAGAACCTGGCCGGTCGATGGGCCGCCAAGGAGGCCGTGAGCAAGGTGCTCGGTCTCGGCGTGCGGGGCATCGGCTGGCGTGAGATCGAGATCGTCCGGCTGCCCACGGGCCAGCCGACCGTCCGGCTCCACGACCGGGCGCTGCGCCGGGCCGACCAGCTGGGCATGAGCCGCGTCGCGGTGTCCATCAGCCACGAGCGCGAGTACGCGGTGGCCATCGCGTTCGGCATCCGGACGCTCGGCGGCACGTTCGTCTTCCCGCCCGACATCGAGGCCCGCCTGGACGATCGCGAGCGGCAGGTCCTGGCGCGGATGCGAGCCCTGCGGGACCTGGAGGCGTCGCTGGGCCATCCGGCGGCAGCGCCGGTGTCGGAGCCTGCCACACCGGATGGCTCCCAGCAGGGATGAGCCGCGCCGACAGCCGATCGCCCACCGCCATCCGGCTCGATGCCGCGCTCGTGGCGCCATTCCTGCCCGAGCGGCCACCGGACGGGCACAAGGGCACCTTCGGGTCGCTGCTCGCGGTGGCCGGATCGCTCGACTGGACCGGCGCGGCGCTGCTGGCGGGGACGGCGGCCCTCCGGGCCGGGGCCGGCCTGGTGACCCTCGCGGTGCCCGCGTCGCTCCAGCCCATCATCGCGGGACGCGTGCCGGAGCTCATCACCCTGGCCCTTCCCGAGAGCGAGCCCTGGATCATCGACGCGCCGGCTGCCGCGGCGAGCATCGCGGCGCGGCCGCACACCGGCCTGCTCGTGGGCCCGGGCCTCCGACCTGGTGGGGCGACCGCGGACCTGGTGCTCCGGCTCATCGCGGGCGAGGGCGCCTCCGACCCGCCGGGGCGGGTCGGCGCGGACACGGTGCCCGCCCCTGCGGTCATCGACGCCACGGCCCTTGGCGCGCTCGCGGCGACCGAGGAATGGTGGGAGCGACGCGTCCGACTCTGCGTGCTGACGCCGCATCCGGGCGAGTTCGCCCGGCTCGACGGCGCGCCGGTCGGCCCCGAAGCCGCTCAGCGGGTCGCGCGGGCCAGCGCCGCGGCCATACGTTGGGGTGCCGTGGTCGTGCTCAAGGGGGCCCGGACCGTGGTCGCGGCACCCGATGGACGGGTGGCCAGCAGCACCTTCGCGAACCCGGCACTGGGCACAGGGGGCACGGGGGACGTGCTCGCGGGCATCATCGCGTCGTTCCTCGCACAGGGCGTGCCCACGTGGGAGGCTGCCTGCCTCGGCGTCCACGTCCACGGTGTCGCTGGCGAGCATGTCCGGGAGCGGCTGGGTGATGCCGGCCTCCTCGCCTCCGACCTGATGCCCGAGGTGCCACGCGTTCGCCGCGAGCTCCAGCGCCACCGTTCGGCGAGCGAGCGACGCATCGGCTTCACGCCACGTTGAGCATCGATGAGCGGCTGCGCAGGGCCGGCCTGCCGCCGTTGGTCCGTCCCGTGTGGCTGGAGATCGATGTCGCGGCGCTCGCCGACAATCTCGCGGCCATCCGGGCGCGGGTCGGGCCCGCGGTCGGGGTATGGCCGGCGGTGAAGGCGGACGGCTACGGCCACGGCCTGGAGGTCGTGGCGCGGACATTCCTGACGGCGGGCGCGGACGGCGTCTGCGTGGCCACGCTCGACGAGGCGATGGCCCTCCGGGCAGCGGGGATCGACGGCCCGGTGCTGGTGCTCTACCCCGTGCCTGCCACGGCCGCCGAGGCGGCGGCGCGCCAGGGGTTCCAGCTGACCATCGCCACGGCAGCGGACGCGACGGCGCTCGCCGAGCACTGGAGTGCCTCGGGTGCCGCGCGCCGAGGTGCCCGGCTGCGCCTCCACGTGGAGGTCGAGACCGGCCTGAGCCGGATGGGTGTCCGCGTCGAGGAGGCTGCCGCGGTCGTCCAGCGGCTGGCCATCCCGGGCCTCGAGGTCGTGGCGACATGGTCGCACCTCGCCAGCCCGACGGACACCGACGCATCCGCGGGCCAGGAGGCGCGGCTCGAACAGGCGGTCGCCGCGGCCCGGGCCGTGGACCCGGGCCTGGGTGCCAGCCACCTGGCGGCCTCGGGAGGGCTGCTCACCGGCCGCGGTCTCGGAGCGCAGCTCGTCCGGCCCGGGCTCGCTGCCTACGGCGTGCCACCCGACCCGGACCTGTCACTGCTCGCGGGCATGCGGCCCGCGATGCGTCTCAAGGCCCACGCGATGCGCGTCCTGGACATCACTGCCGGCACGGCCGTCGGTTACGGCGGCACGTGGATCGCGCCGCGGCCATCGGTCATCGCCACCCTGCCGGTCGGCTACGGCGACGGCTACCCGCGCGCCCTCACCGGTGCCCCGGTGCTGGTCCGGGGCCGCCGGGCGCGGGTCGTGGGGACCGTCGCCATGGACGCCCTCATGGTCGATGTGACCGACGTGGGACCCCTGGGCCCGGACGAGGAGTTCGTGCTCCTGGGCCCCCAGGGAGACGACGCCATCACGGCCAGTGAACTGGCGCGATGGCGCACCACCATCCCGTGGGAGGTCGTGACGGGCATGACGCGCCGTCTGGCCCGGGTGTACGATGCCGAGGTCGGTCTTCTGGGCGTGCGGACGCTGGCCGGCGAGACCCTGGTCCCGGACATGCCGTTGTCGTGACGGCCACCGGACGCGTCGTGTGCAAGGGCGGCGGTCGGGTCCTGGTGCTGCGTCGAGCTGGAATGGTGGATGGCGGGTTCCGCGGCCCGTCACGGCCTGCTGAGGAGACACGGTGCACCATGGGATGCCGCAGCGTGGACCGGTGGTGGTCGTGAACGGTCGGGACGACGCATGATCATCGAACGGCTCCCGGAGCCTGCGACCAGCGACGAGCTGGTCGAGTTCGTGGCACGTGAGATCCAACTGCGGGGACTGACCGGACCTGCTGTGATGTTCCTCGAATCGAGCCGGACGTATGGGCCGCTCGGCAGCCAGGCGATGCTGTTCTTCGACCCGGTCCTGCGCAGCCTCTTCGGCGGCGACCTGGCGGAGGCACAGCGGGTGCTCGCGGACGACGACGGCATCGAGCGGCTCATCGAGCGCCTCGAGGAGGTCGACGAGGACCAGGTCCTCGACGCCTGACCCCGGGTCGCCGGGCTCCCCGGCGGATGGCGTCTACCATGACCACGTGAGCCCGGTCTCGCTCGCCTTCTTCACCATCGATCACGGCACGGCCTCCACGGCCGTGGCGTTGATCGCGCCGCTCGAGGGTCGGTTCCGCCTGCTCGCGTCCGGTGTCGCCCCGCGGGGTGCCGAGACGGAGGCATCGCTCGAGGACCTGGTGGCACGGGTCGAGGCCATCGAGCCCGGCCTGCTCGTGGATCCGGTTGGGTGGGCGGATTGGGCGCGGCTCGAATCCGCGACCCGGCCGGCGCATCGCGTCCTGTGCGTCGCGGCGACAGAGGCCGCCGCCGGTGACCTCCAGCGCGCCTTCGCGGGCGGTGGCTGGGAGGTGGCCGGTCGTGTCACCGCTGAGCGGCTGGACCCGCTCGCGGCCATGGAGGCGTCGCTGCAGCCTGGCCTCTCGGCGATCGCCATCGGCTCGCCGGACGGGGATGCTGACCGCGGGCTGCGCGGTGCGCTGGGGCCGTTGCTGGCGGCGGTCATGAGCCAGCGGCCGGGGCTGCCGATGCTGCTGTGTGGTGGCTCGGTCGACTGGACCGGCCTGCCGCTCGAGCCGCTCATCCGGCTCCCCGCGGCCGACCACGTCGCGGAACCGGTCGATAGCGCACTCCGGATCGCGCTCGGTCGTCTCCAGCTGCCGCCGCCACAGGAGCGCTGGGAAGCGGCCGTACCCGGTCCGGCGCTCGCCGGGGACGTGCCAGACGGTCGCCAGACCGTGCGTGCGTCCGTGGCCACGCTCGCCACCCTGCTCGACCGACGTGTCGAGGCGGTCGACATCGGGCACAGCGGTGGTACCCGGACCCTCGCCCATCCCACAGGCCTCATCGGTCACCTCGTATCGGCGGACGCCGCGCTCGTGCCCGCCGAGGCTCTCGATGACCCTGAGCAGGTCGAGGCGATCGCGCGCTGGAGCGCCATCCGGTCCGACCCCTTCTCGCTCGCCGACCGCCTCCGCAACCTCCGCCTCTCCCCCTGGCGTGACCTTGCCGGGGACGGCATGCGGCTGCGCCTGGCGGCGCTTCGGGCCGCTCTCTTCCGCCTCGATCGCCAGTGGCGCGACCCGGACGGGGATCACGCCGTGCCAGCCGCGGATATGCTCATCTGCGCCGGTGGGGCGTTCGCAGCGGTGCCACCGCCCGCGGCCGCGATGGCCGTGGTGGACGGCATGCGCCGTCCCGGCGCCCTGATCCTGTTCCACGATCATGCCCGACTGCTCGGACCCATCGGTGCCCTGCCCGACCAGGGCGACCGACGGCGGCTGCTCGCTGATCTGCTCGACGACGCCCTGCTGCCGCTCGGCAGCACCATCGTCACCGGGGAGGTCCGGGCGGGTGCCCGGGTCGCGGCCACCATGCGCGTGACCAGCCACCTCCAGCAGCACGACCTGGAGCTCGCCCCGGATGCCCTGCGGCTCGTGGACCTGCCGCCTGGCGTCCCGGCACGGGTCGAGGTCGAGATGCGCGAGGGGCAGGTGATGGGCGTCCGCGCCCGCCGCATCGCGCTCGATGTCGCCGGCGGTCTCGGCGGCCTCCTCGTCGACACGCGCGAGATCCCGCTCCGCCTCCCGGAGCGCGCCGAGCGGCGGCGCGCCCTGCTCGAGTCGTGGGAGCGTCCGGTCTGGAGCGCGGACGCATGACGCTCGTCCGCCGGGAGACGGCCGGGCGGATCGCCGCCGGGACCCGCCTCGTGGCCACCGCGGAGCCGCTCGCGCCGGCACCGCTCGCGAGCATCCGGCTGCGTCCCGGTGACCGGTCGCTCGTCGTGCCCGGCGAGCCGGTCGTCGTCGGCCAGCCCATCGTGGCCCAGGCACGCGAGACGGAGCTGCTGGAGGTCCCGCTCCGGGGTGAGCTCGACGAGGTGCCATCGGGCACCGAGGTCGACCTCGCGCAGCTGCCCATCCCACGGGGTGTGGGACGACAGCAGCCACGTCCGGGCGACCGGGCATACCTGATGTACGTGGGCGTGGACCGCATCGCGAGGATCGTGCTCGCCCGGACGCCGTCCGTGGTCGCCTCGCCGGTGGAGGGGGTCACGGAGTCCGTGACCGCCGGCCATGTCGGCATCCGGGCGTCGGGTATCGGGCTGCGCGGCCCGGTCGGCTGGGGGCAGCCGGTGGTCGGCAGGGTCATCATGGGGGTCTCCGCACCCGATGCGGAGCTGCGCTCCGGCGCCGTCGATATCAGCGCCGCCGGCAGCATCCTGGTCGCGGGCGCGCGGCTCGACATCGAGGCGCTCACGCGTGCCCGGGCCATCGGTGTCGCGGGCATCATCTGCGGCGGCGTGGTCGGGCGGGAGCTCCAGCAGCTCGAGGAGTCCGACGTGCGCCAGCGGGCGTCGCTGCACACGGTCACGCCGTTCGCGATCCTCGCCCTCGATGGCTACGGGCGGCGTCCCATCCCGACCCTGGCATGGGACCTGCTCCTGGCTGCCGCCGCTGATGATCGCGGGCTGGGCATCCTGCCGGATGCACGCCTCGCCGTCGTGGGTGGCGACCCCTCGACCCTGGCCATCGCGTCCTGGCCGCCGGACGCCGTGCGCGTCTCGGCCGGTGAGCGCGCCGGCCAGGCCGGTCGACTCGTGGGCGTGGCCGGACCGATCCGCCGTCCGGGTGGCATCTACCAATCGTCGGGGTACGTGGCATTCGGGCCGACCCCCGACGCTCCGGCCGCCCGTCGGCTCATCCCGCTCGCTGACCTGGAGCGGCTTGGGTAACCTGTCCGGATGACGACGGCATCGCGCGCCGTGACACCACCACCCCTCGGGGTCGAGATCCGGACCACCTCTGCTGCCGCGACCCGGTCGCTGGCAGCGTGGCTGGCCGCTGTCGCGGCACCCGGCGACCGGATCGCGCTCATGGGTCCCCTGGGTGCCGGCAAGACCCAGTTCGCCAAGGGCTTCGCCGCAGGCCTGGGGGTGACCGACGCCGTGACCAGCCCCAGCTTCACGCTCATGGCCGAGTATCGCGGCCGGCTGGCGCTGTTCCACCAGGACCTCTACCGTCTGGCCGGCGCCCAGGATGCCCTGGATGGCGGCCTGCTCGACGAGCGTCAGGACGAGGGCGTGACGCTGTCGGAATGGGCGGATCGGCTGGATGCGCCCGTGGACATCGACCGGCTGGATGTGCGCTTCCTGCTGGACGAGGACGCGCAGACGACGGCCGACCCGGGCGCCGAGGGCGAGCGGCTGCTGCGCCTGGCCGGCCCGGCGACGTACGCTCGCTACCTCGAGCGCGCCCGCGGCTGGACCGGGGAGGACCTGTGACGGACCCCGGGCCGCTGCCGGAGGTCCCCGTCGGGCCCCGGCTGCTCATCGAGACCGCCACCCGTCGCACCGTCGTGGCCATCGGCGAGGGTGGCGGGATCACCGCAGAGCGCGTCCTGGACGCGCCCGACCGGCACGGATCCCGGCTCATGACGCAGCTCTCGGAGGTGCTCGCCGCTGCGGGCCTCACGATGGCCGATATCGCGGCCATCGGTGTCGGCACCGGTCCCGGCAGCTTCACGGGCCTGCGTGTGGGCATGGCGACGGCCAAGACCCTCGCCGCACAGCGTCGGTTGCCGCTCGTCGGCGTCCCGACCGACCAGGCGCTGCGGCGCGCGGCGAGCATGCTGCCCGAACGTGCGGGGCTCACGGAGGCGCTCGTGGTGCTGCCCGCCGGTGCCCACGACCACTACCTGGGTGCGGCCGGCGCGGACCCCGTCCTGGTGCCGCCCGGTGGTGCCCTGGGGCAGCGCATCGGGGGGCACCCGGTGATGGTCGTGGACGTGCCGCCGGACGCCCCCTGGCTCATCCCGGTGCGGGCCGCGGCGCTCGCCGCGGGCCGACCCGATCCCGAGCTGCTCGGTCGCGCCGCTGCCGATGGCCTCGCCGCGGCGCTGCTGGCGCTGGTCGACGAGCGCCTCGCGTTGGGCGAGCGGGCCGACCCGGCAACGCTCGTGCCGCGCTATGTGGCCGTGCCGCGGGGCATCGCGGCTGCCACCGCGGGAGCCGCTGACGCGCTCGATGCGGCGCATGGAGGGGAGGGGACATGGTCGCCCGGCTCCCGCTGACGCTCCGTGTCGAGCCGATGACGCTGGCCGACATCGACGCGGTCCATGTCATCGAGCGCGCCAGCTTCCCCATCCCGTGGCCGTCCTACGCCTTCCGCCAGGAGCTCGAGAGCAACCGGATGGCGCACTACCTGGTGGTGCGCGCCGAGGACGAGCTGGTGGCCTACGGCGGTGTCTGGCTCATGGTCGATGAGGCGCATGTGACCTCCTTCGCGGTGCTGCCGGCGTGGCGACGCCACGGCGTCGGTGGTCGCCTGATGCTGGAGCTGATGGCACTCTGCGGCGACCTGGGAGCGCACGTGGCGACCCTCGAGGTCCGCCTGAGCAACCAGGCCGCGCGGCTGCTGTATCAGCGCTTCGGCTTCCGGCCCGTCGGCGTCCGGCCGCGCTACTACTCGGACAACGGCGAGGATGCGCTCATCATGACCACCGAGCCCCTGCGCTCCGACGAGATGCGGCGACGGATGGACGAGATGGCCCGGCGATACGGGCCCCATCCGGTCGACCCGCACGCCGGCGGTACGGCGTGAGCATCCGCCTGCTGGCCATCGAGAGCTCCTGCGACGAGACCGCCGTGGCGGTCGTCGAGGACGGTCGGCGCATCCATGCGAACGTCGTCGCGAGCCAGACCGCGCTCCACGCGCAGACCGGGGGTATCGTGCCCGAGGTCGCGGCACGGGCGCACCTCCGCTGGATGATCCCGGTGCTCGAGGAGGCGTGTCGGCAGGCGGGTGTCACCGACCTGCGCCAGCTCGATGGCATCGCGGTCACCCAGGGACCGGGCCTGGCGGGCTCGCTGCTGGTGGGCATCACGATGGCCCGGACCCTCGCCTGGGACACCGGCCTGCCGCTCGTGCCCGTCAACCATCTCGAGGGCCATATCTACGCGGCGTGGCTGCTCGACCCGGACGTCCCGGAGCGGTCGGCACCGGTGTTCCCGCTCGTGGCGCTCGTCGTCAGCGGTGGCCACACGTTCCTCGTCGAGATGGCCGACCACCTGCACTATCGGCTCCTGGGCCAGACCGTCGACGATGCGGCGGGTGAGGCGTTCGACAAGGTCGGTCGGCTGCTCGGGCTGCCGTACCCCGGCGGCCCGGCCATCATGGCCGCGGCGGCCACCGCGACGCGGCGCGACCGCCGCTTCCCGCGCGCGTGGATGGGGGAGACCGGTGACTTCAGCTTCAGCGGTCTCAAGACCGCCGCGCGCCGTGCCGTCACGGCTGCGCTCGGGCCGGACGCCGACGCCGCGGAACCCGATGGCTCCCGCCTGCCCGCGGACGTGGTCGCGGAGCTCGCGTGGGCGTTCCAGGACTCGGTCGTGGATGTGCTCGCGACGCGGACCATCCGGGCCGCGGCAGCGGTCGGTGCCCGGACCGTGGTCATGGGTGGCGGTGTCGCCGCGAACGGCGTGCTGCGGGAGCGCATCGGCACCGGGCTGCAGGAGCTGGGCATCCCGTTCGTGGTGCCGCGCCCGGGTCTGTGCACCGACAACGGGGCGATGATCGGCGCGGCCGGCTTCCGACGCTTCGAGGCGGGCGAGCGTGCCGGGTCCGACCTCGAGGCGCGACCGTCCTGGAAGCTGGCCCAGCCATCCGACCCGCCCGCCGCCGGGCGGACACCTGCGTGACCCCCCGACCCGACGGTGCCACGACCCGGCCTGACCCGCTGACGGAGCTCGACGCGGTCCACCTCGGGCCGGAGCAGGTGGAGCGATACCTCCGACGCCACGGACTGCGGGCCAACAAGCGGCTGAGCCAGAACCATCTCGTCGATGGCTCGGTGCTGGAGGCCATCATCGAGGCGTCCGGCGCGGGTCCCGGGCGGCCCGTCCTGGAGGTCGGGCCGGGCATCGGCATCCTCACCGGCGCCCTCCTCCGGGCGGGTGCCCGGGTCACCGCGGTCGAGGTCGACCCACGCCTGTACGCCCACCTGTCGGAGCGGTTCGCGGACGTGGCCGCGCTTCGGCTGGTCGAGGGCGACATCCTCGACACGGACCTCGATGGCCTCGTCGCGGCACCCTGGGACCTCGTGGCGAACCTGCCGTACCACGTCACGAGCCCGGTGCTCCACCAGATGCTCGACGACGAGCCGCGCCCGGAGCGCTTCACGCTCATGGTCCAGCGTGAGGTCGCGGAGCGTGTCGCGTCACCGCCGGGTGGCATGAGCTACCTCTCGGTGTTCGTGCAGTACCACGCCGATGTGCGCATCGTGTGCATCGTGCCGCCATCATCGTTCGAGCCCGCGCCCTCGGTCGAGTCGGCGGTGCTCACCGGCCGGACCCGGCCGCGCCGGCTACCGCGGGAGGACGAGGACGACCTGTGGCGGCTCGTCCAGGCCGGCTTCCGGGAGCGGCGCAAGATGATCCACAACGTGCTGGTGCGCCAGCTGCCGATGGTCGGGCGGGACCGCATCGAGGCGGCCCTGGCAGCGACCGGCATCGCCCCCGATCGACGGCCGCAGACCCTCTCGGTGGAGGACTGGCTGGCGTTGTCGGCGGCGCTTGGTCCCATCGACACCCGCAAGCGGTGAAGGCGCACACCGTGACAGCCCACGCGGTGACAGCCCGTGCCCCGACGCCCGACGCGGGGCCGCTCGCCACGAGCGCGCACGCGAAGGTCAACCTCGCCCTCGCGGTCATGGGCCGTCGGGTCGATGGCTACCACGAGCTGCGATCGGTGTTCCTGCGACTCGAGCTCGCCGACACGCTCGTCCTGGAGGATGCCGGCGGTGCCGCCGACGAGCTGGTCATCGAGGGGGATCCCGACTGCCCCGTCACGGACAACCTCGTGCTCCGGGCGGTGGATGCGTTCCGCGAGCGCGCCGCAGCCGCGGTCGTGCCACCGGTGCGCGTCACGCTCACGAAGCGCATCCCGATGGCCGCCGGGCTCGCGGGTGGCAGCAGCGATGCCGCCGCCACGCTCCGGCTCCTCGCCCGCCGGCATCCGGACGTGGTGGCCCCGGAGGAGCTGGCTGCGGTGGCGGCGCGGATCGGCGCCGACGTGCCGTTCTTCCTGGACGGAACCGGGGCCGCGCTCGTGAGCGGCATCGGTGAGGAGGTGGAGCCGCTGCCGCCGCCCATCGAGCCGGTCGGGGTACTGCTGCTGTCGCCGCGGACCGGCGCTTCCACGGCAGCGGTCTTCCGCGCGTGGGACGATCGTGCGGCGACGTCCAAGGCGACGGCCGATGTCCGGCACGGCCCGGATGCCGCGGCCACGGTGGAGACGCTCGCGCATCTGCTGCGGATCGGCGTCGACGCCGCGGCGCTCAGCGCGCACGCTCCGGCCATCCGGGATGCCAACGACCTGTGGCCCGCTGCCGCGGTCGTCGCGCCTGGTCTGGACGGCCTGCGGACGACCGTCGAGCGGCAGCTCGGTCGCCCGGTCATGCTGACCGGGTCGGGGTCCAGCCTCTTCGGTCTCTATCCTTCGCCCGACGCGGCCGCGATCGGGACGGAGCGCCTTCGATCCGGGCCTTCGCTGGTGGGGCTGCGCATCCACGTCACCAGCACGACCGGGCCGTATGTCCCGACCATCACCAGGAGGGAACCATGACCAGGAGTCGCATCGCCACCCCAGGTGCCCCCAACGCCGTGGGTCCCTACAGCCAGGCCATCGACACCGGCGACACTGTCTACTGCTCCGGCCAGGTCGGGCTCGACCCCCAGACGAGCGAGCTCGTGAGCGGTGGCATCGAGTCCCAGACGGAGCGCGCGATGCGCAACCTGGGGGCCGTCCTCGAGGCCGCCGGCCTGGACTACGGCGACGTCGTCAAGACGACCTGCTTCCTCGTGGACATCGGGGACTTCGCGGCGTTCAACGCCATCTACGGACGGTTCTTCCCCGACCCGCCGCCGGCCCGCTCGACGTTCGCGGTCGCGGCGCTGCCCAAGGGCGCGCGTGTCGAGGTGGAGGCGGTCGCCAGGCGTCCGGTCGCCTGAGGCTGGTGCCGCTCGAGACCCTGCGGCCGTTTGACACCCTGACGGCGCCGCCCGTACAGTCTGGGGACCCCATGGGCACCTTTCCTCCATCAGCCACCGGCGGCGCGGCACCTTCGTGACCAGCGCCGCCAGCTCCGGGCCCATCGCGGTCATCCTCGCGGCGGGCCTTGGGACGCGCATGCGGTCCCGCCTGCCCAAGGTCCTGCATCCGGTGTGCGGCCGGCCCATGCTCGACTATGTCATCGAGGCAGCCACGGAGGGCACCGGTCATCCGCCCATCGTGGTCATCTCGCCGGCCACCGAATCGGTGCGCGCCTCGGTGGTGTCCGGACCGGGGTTCGCCATCCAGGATGAGCCGCGCGGCACCGCGGACGCGGTCCGTGCCGCGCTGGACGTGCTCCCGGACGACGTGGCCGAGATCGTGGTGCTCAGCGGCGATGTGCCGCTCGTGACCGCGCTCCACGTCACGACCCTCCTCGACCTCCGCCGCGCGGAGCGCGCCGTGGTCGCCATCACGACCCTGGACGCGCTCGATCCGAGTGGCCTGGGACGTGTCGTGCGGGACGCCGAGGAGCGGGTCGAGCGCATCGTCGAGGAACGGGACGCGACCGAGGAGCAGCAGGACCTGACGGAGATCAATGCCGGGCTGTACGCCTTCGACGTCCCCTGGCTCCGCCGCCGGCTGCCGGACATCCCGCGCTCGCCGGTGACCGGTGAGCTGTACCTGCCGCTCCTCGTCGAGCTCGCCCGTGCCGACCGACGCCCGGTGGCGGCCCTGGAGCTCCCCGACGACGGCACGCTCGCGGGCATCAACGACCGGGCGCAGCTGTCGGACGCGGAGCTGGCGATGCGCCTGCGCATCAACGATGAGCTGATGCGTTCGGGCGTGACCATGGCCGACCCCGCGTCGGCCTTCATCGATGCCACCGTGGAGCTGGCCCAGGATGTCACGCTGGAAGCGAACGTGAGCCTCCGTGGGACCACCCGCGTCGGCCGCGATACGGTCATCCGGACCGGCTCCCAGCTGTTCGACACGATCGTCGGGGAGCGCTGCACCATCTGGTCGAGCGTGCTCGAGTCGGCCATCGTCGAAGATGGCGCCCGCGTCGGCCCGTTCGCACATCTGCGGCCCGGGGCCCACGTCGGACCGGACGCCGAGGTCGGCAACTTCGCGGAGATCAAGTCCGCGACGCTCGGCGCCCGTTCCAAGCAGCACCACTTCAGCTACCTCGGTGACGCCCAGATCGGCGAGCGCGTCAACATCGGCGCCGGCACCATCACCGCCAACTACGACGGCACCCGGAAGCACCGCACGGTCATCGGGGACGGCGCCTTCATCGGCTCCGACTCCATCCTCCGGGCGCCGGTGACCATCGGTGAGGGCGCCGTCACTGGCGCCGGCTCCGTGGTCACCCATGACGTCGCGCCGCACACGACCGTGCTGGGTATCCCCGCCCGCCCCCATCCTGCGATCACGCCTACCGACGACGGCGACCCGGTCTCCGGCTGATGGGGCCGATCGTCGAGCTGCTCATCATCGGGTTGCTCATCCTGCTCAACGGCGTCTTCGTGGCGGCCGAGATCTCGCTCGTCACGGTGCGCCGCAGCCGGCTCCAGCAGCTCATCGAGGAAGGCCATCGGGGGGCCCAGCGGGTCGACCGGCTCATCAGCAAGCCCGGCCGCTTCCTGGCGGTGTCGCAGCTGGCCATCACCTTCATCGGCTTCCTCGCCGCAGCCTTCGCGGGCGCCAACACCGCCCAGTCGCTGGAGCCGTTCCTCGGGTTCATGGGTTCCCTCGCCGCCCCGACCGCGCTCATCGTCGTCACTCTGCTCGTGGCGTTCGTGACCGCGATCTTCGGGGAGCTCATCCCCAAGACCCTTGCCCTTGCCCATGCCGAGCGGTACGCGATCCTGTTCGCGCGGCCCATCGAGGTCCTGGGTCGGCTGCTGGCGCCGGTGGTCTCGCTGCTCGATGGCATCACCGGCTGGTTCACCCGACGGATGGGGGTCAGCGTCTCCGACCGTGACCGGATCTCCCCCGAGGAGCTGATGATCCTCGTCGAGCGGGGTGGCGAGCAGGGGGTCATCGAAGCGGAAGAGGAGCAGATGATCGGCGCCGTGCTCGGCCTCGGCGAGCGCAAGGTGCACGAGGTGATGGTGCCCCGTATCGCGATGGTGGCGCTGCCCTCCACGGCCACCCTGGACCAGATGGTGGACACCATCGTGGAGGGCGGTCACTCGCGTATCCCGGTGTACGAGGACTCGGTCGACAACATCGTGGGCATCCTCTACGCCAAGGACCTGCTGCCGTACCTCAAGGGCGTCGACCAGCCGCCGCCGGTCGGTCGCCTCGTCCGGGCGCCCCTCTTCGTGCCCGAGTCGATGAGCGTCGATGACCTGCTCCATAGCCTCCAGCGTCGCCGGGTGCACATCGCCATCGTGCTCGACGAGTACGGCGGCACGGCGGGCATGGTCACCATCGAGGACCTGCTGGAAGAGATCGTGGGCGAGATCCAGGACGAGTACGACACGGAGGAGCCGATGATCGTGCCCCTCGCGGAGGGCGAGGCCCGTGTCGACGGCCGTGCGGCGATCGAGGACCTGCTGGAGCACTTCGACCTGCCGGCCGACGCGGTCGAGGACCAGGAGGAGTACGACACGGTCGGCGGGCTCATCTACCACCGCATCGGTGGCATCCCCAAGGATGGCGACGAGATCCGGGTGGGGGAGACGCTGCTGCTCACCGTGGAATCCACCGACGGCCGGCGCGTGAGCAAGGTGCTCGTGCAGCGGCGGCCATCGGCCAGCGGGGACGACGAGCGCCCCGAGGAATAGCCCGCGGCGGCCGGAGCGCAGCCCCGTCGCCCACGGCCGTGGGGCGTGCCGCCCGAGCCCGGAGCGTATCCGCCCGACACCCGCCGGTTCGAACGCACGGGTCAGGATGTCGCGACCAGCCTCCCGATCAGAACGCGGGCAAGGATCGGTTGATGCTGCGTGGATCAGCATGTGAAGTGCTGATCCACGGTCGGTCCGACGCTCGGTGCCATGGCCGCTCGGACGAGACACCCGACGCGTGCGTGCCCAGCACCTCTCGTGCTCGATCCGGTCGTTCCCGTGCCTTTCTCGACCCGCCGGCCCGTCCGACCCGGGGGCGGGCAGCGGCGTCTGGCCGGGGATGCGTGCGGCGAGCACTTCACGGGCTGATCAGGGGCCACACGCTCGAATCAGGTGCCCTGATGGTGCCTTCGATCAGCATGGGTACTGCTGATCCAGGGCCGGCTCGACGCTGGATGCCACGGACGCCCCGCTCCGGCACCCGACGCGTCCGCGTCCAGCACCTCTCGTGCTCATCCGGCCCGTCTCACGCGTGGAGGGCACGATGAGGCTGCGGATCCAGGGACGTGGAGCAGGATCGGACCGGAACGCCAGCCGGCTACCACTTCACGGGCTGATCGATGAGGCACGGCTGGACGAACGTGCCGCCCGGGACAGCGGCCGACGGATGCCTCAGGCGGCGATGACGGACCCCACGATGCGCTGGAGCCGTTCCATCGCCTCGCCGTCCACGATGCGGGAGAGCTGCAGCTGGAGCAACCCTTCCTCGCGATAGGATGCCGCCCGCCCGCGAGTGAACTGCCGCGAGCCGGCCCGTTCCAGGATGTCGCGAACGGCGACCACGTCCGCGGCTGACGGGGGTGGGCCGTGGAGGATGCCCCGCAGCCGGTCGCCGTCGGCCTGCTCCGCATGCTCGAGCGCGTGCAGCAGCGGCAGCGTCTGCTTGCGGGTCTCGATGTCCGATGCAGCCTTGCCCGTCGCCAGCTCGTCGCCCCAGATGCCCAGCAGGTCATCGTTGATCTGGAACGCCATCCCAAGGGCCCAGCCGAAGCTGCGGTAGGCCTCGATGACGGCCTCGTCGTCGGTGGCCAGCATCGCGCCCGCCTTGACCGATCCCGCGATGAGGGCGGCCGTCTTGCGCCCGATCATGTCCAGGTAGTACTCGACCGACATCCACTCCTGGCTCTCCGACGCCCGGATGTCCAGGAACTGGCCCTCACACAGCGCGAGGCAGGTCTCGTCGTAGAGACGCATGAGGTCGAGCACCTTCTGGGCGCCGAACCCGAGGTCCGAGAGACGGTGGAGCGCCATCCGCGAGAGCGTGAACAGGGTGTCGCCGGTGTTGATCGCCTGGGGCACGCCCGTGATGGTCCACAGGGCGGGTCGGTGCCGTCGTTCCTCGCTGGCATCCTGGATGTCGTCGTGGACGAGGCTGAAGTTGTGGCCCATCTCGACCGCCGCGGCCCCCGGCAGCGCCCGCTGGTGCTCGCCCGCGATCGACTGGTAGGCGAGCAGCCCCAGGAGGGGTCGCAGCCGCTTGCCCCGGGTCGCGCTGCTGTCGAGGCCGAGGTGGAACCGCACCCAGCCGTACAGCTCCGTGGTGCGCGCATCCTCCGCGGCCGCGATGACCCGCGCCATCTCGGTCTCGGTGTCGGCGATGAGGACGTCGATGTCCGTCGTGGTCAGCACCAAAACATGATACCCGGCGTTAGCAAGTTGTCGACGTCCACTTGAGCACGGGCGTGGGCCGCCGCGAGGGACGGGCACCGTCAACGGGGGACGCGACCGTGACGGTGCCCTGATATCTGGTACGTACCGTCACCGCCGTTGGATGTGCGCGGCGGCGAGTAGGCTGGGCCGATGCCATCGCCGCGAACGTATCGCACGGCCGCCATCGTCCTCTCGCGTTTCGAGCTGGGCGAGGCGGACCGGGTGCTCACGCTGCTGACGCCCCATGACGGCAAGATCCGGGCCATCGCCAAGGGGGTGCGTCGACCGGGCAGCCGTATCGGCGGCGCGGTCGAGCCGTTCGCCGAGCTCCAGCTGCTGCTGGTGCGGGGCCGGACGTTCGATGTCATCACCCAGGCACAGGTCTCGCAGGCCTGGCTGCGGCTCCGCGACCGGCTGCCCTCCACGGCCACCGCCTGGTATCTCGGGGAGCTGGCCGAGCGTGCCGTCGAGGAGCGTGCCGGCGCCTACCCGGTGTACGCCTTGTTGCGGCGGGCCTACCAGCTGCTCGACGATGGGATGGAGCCCGACCGAGTCGCGCGCTGGTACGAGTTCGGTCTTGCCGACGCGCTGGGTGTCCGGCCGGAGGTCGAGCGCTGCGTCGAGTGCGACCGGGTGCCCGACGAGACGGAGACATTCCGCTGGGTGCCGAGCCTGGGCGGCCTGCTGTGTGAGCGACATCCGCGTCCACCGACCGAGGTGGCCGCCCTCTCGCTCGGTGCGCTCAAGGTCCTGCGCGCCTACCGCCGCCTGGACATCGAGGCCATCGCCGCGCTGCGGCTGCCGGTCGAGCTGGAATCCGAGGTCGAGCGGGCCATGCGCCGCTTCATCCGCCACGTGCTCGAGCGCGATGCGCGATCGCTGGCGTTCCTCGACGAGATCCGAGCCTGAGATGCGACCGGATTCGTCAGTCGTCCTCTTCCCCCGGCGGATGCCACCGGGCATGATGGCGGCGGCGCGGAAGGGTCCCGATGGCGTGCCTGCCCGCAACCCAGGGACACCCACGGGACTGGCCAGGGTGGTCGTCCGACGACACAGGAGGTTCGATGATCGGAAGCATGACTCGACGGGCGATGGTGGTCGGCGCGATGCTGGCCGCCCTGACCCTCGGCGTCCAGCCCGCGTTCGCAGCGACCGTGACCAGCACCACCGGCAAGGTGGGGCCGTACCAGTTCAACGACGAGCAGGGTGGGCCTCGCGGCGCCAACTGCGACTACGAGACGCACAAGACCAACGGCACCTATCTCCTCGACGACATCAGCGTCCGTGCCCCGTTCGTCCATGCCCGGGACACGGGTAGCGGCAACCAGCACCAGAAGGTGGGCTGGTGGTACAAGATCCAGCTGGACAAGGAGTTCGACAACACCTTCAAGACCATCTTCACCAGCTCGGTGAAGAAGGGCACGGCGACCGAGACCGCCATCGCCCCGTTCACGCGCCGCACCTGGACTGCGCCCGAGAGCGTCAAGGTCGGGAACTACCGGGTGAAGGTGTTCATCGTCTGGTACAAGCCCGGCACGAAGACGGTCGAGCAGGGTCGGGTCGTCGCCAACATCGACTGGTACCACGTCAAGGGCGGCGGGACGGACATCGTCCGGCAGACGGACTGCTACAGCAGCAACAACACCGTCGTCTGATCCCGTGCGATGAGCGGTGGCGTCGCTGCCGCTCACTCCGCCAACGACTGATCACCGCCGCACGCATCCGGTGCTCGAGCACGACATAGCCTGCGGCCCCGTAGGCGTCCTGCTGACCGGGCCTCTACCTACTCTCGCGCCGCGATACCCACCCCACGGGTGAGTCACACCAGCGTCGTCCTCGGATCCATGGTCTGACCCACCGGGTGACGCGGAATCGGCGATCCTGGCCGACCCGTTCAGGTTCGATGCGATGTGTGCATCGAACCTGCCCGACGGGCCGGACGCCATGTCGAACTCACCCACTGCGTGGGTGCTGAGCCCCTCGACCCAGACAGACCCCGGGTGTCAAGGGATCGCCGTTTCGCCGGACGACGCCGGGATCCCGGTACCATCCTCGTCCCACGACCGGCACTGCCACTGCCGGCGCATCCGAGGAGCCCCCGCCCATCATGACCACGTCCACCGCTGCCCCGCGACCCATCGACCCGGCGGATTCCGGGGTCGATCCCGGTCCTGCCGTCGCCTCGCTCGAGACCATCGTGTCGCTGTCCAAGCGGCGTGGCTTCATCTTCCCCAGCAGCGAGATCTACGGTGGTATCAACGCCGTCTGGGACTATGGCCCGCTCGGGGTGGAGCTCAAGAACAACGTCAAGAAGGCGTGGTGGCGGGCCATGGTCCAGGAGCGCGACGATATCGTGGGCCTGGACGCGGGCATCCTCATGCACCCCCAGGTGTGGGTGACATCAGGCCACGTGGGCTCGTTCAGCGACCCGATGGTCGAGTGTGCCACCTGCCAGCGCCGCTATCGGCTCGATGAGCTGCCCGGCGCCGACACGCTCAGCCAGACGGAGCTCAAGGATCCCCGGCATCGTTGACCGGCTGGGCATCCGGTGCCCCAACGACGCCGGCCCCCTGTCCGCGCCGCGACGCTTCAACCTCATGTTCCAGACCTGGATGGGGCCTGTCCAGGACGAGGCGTCCATCGTCTACCTGCGGCCCGAGACCGCCCAGGGCTCGTACGTCAACTTCAAGAACGTCCAGCAGTCGATGCGCAAGAAGCTGCCCTTCGGCATCGCCCAGATCGGCAAGAGCTTCCGGAACGAGATCAGCCCCGGCAACTTCGTGTTCCGGATGCGCGAGTTCGAGCAGATGGAGATGCAGTACTTCGTCCGTCCCGACGAGGCCGCCCAGGTCTTCGAGGAGTGGCTTCCCCGTCGGTGGGACTGGTACGTGAGGCTGGGTGCGAACCCGGAGCGGCTCCGCTTCCGCGAGCACGCGTCCGATGAGCTGGCCCACTACGCCAAGAAGGCCATCGACATCGAGTACCGCTTCCCGTTCGGCTGGAAGGAGCTCGAGGGCATCCACAACCGGGGCGACTTCGACCTGGGCAACCACCAGCGGGCGTCGGGTGAGAACCTGGAGTACTTCGACCCGCACACCAACGAGCACTTCGTGCCGTTCATCGTCGAGACCGCAGCCGGCGCCGACCGCGCGCCATTCACCTTCCTCATCGATGCCTACCGCGAGGAGGAGGTCCGGGGCGAGAAGCGGGTCTCGCTGGCGCTCCATCCCGACCTCGCGCCGTACAAGGTGGCGGTGCTGCCGCTGCTCAAGAAGCGACCCGAGATCGTGGAGCTGTGCCAGCGCATCAAGGACGACCTGAAGCGGGACATGATGGCGGTGTACGACGACACGGCCGCCATCGGCAAGCTCTATCGGCGACAGGACGAGATCGGCACGCCCTGGTGCGTCACGGTCGATGTCGACTCGCTGGAGGATGGTGCGGTGACGCTGCGGGAGCGCGATTCGATGGCCCAGGAGCGCATCCCGGTGGCCGGCATCAAGCAGGCGATCCTGGATCGGATGGAGGCGGCCCGGCGCTGAGGTCGGGGCTGGCGTCCTGCGCCAGGAACCGCTCGATGGCACCAGCCGCCCGCTTGCCATCACCCATGGCGAGGATGACGGTCGCTGCGCCGCGCACGATGTCACCGCCGGCGAAGACGCCTGGCAGGCTGGTCATGCCCTCGGCATCGACGATGAGGTAGCCCGCCTCGGTCACGGCGAGCCCCGGCTCGCTGGCCGTGAGCAGGGGGTTGGCCCGGGTGCCGATGGCGACCACGACCATCTCGCACGGGATCTCGAACTCCGAGCCGGCCTCCGGCTCGGGCCGTCGCCGGCCCGACGCGTCCGGATCACCGAGCGTCATGCGCACGCAGCGCACCGCCCGCACCCAGCCTGCCTCGTCGCCCAGCACCTCCACCGGTGCGACCTGCAGCTCGAAGCGCACGCCCTCCTCCTCGGCGTGGTGGACCTCCTCGCGTCGGGCCGGCAGCTCATCGTGGCCGCGGCGATAGGCGATGACCGCTTCGTCAGCACCCATCCGTTTGGCAGTGCGGACCGCATCCATGGCCACGTTGCCACCGCCCACGACGACGACCCGGTGCCCGTGGAGCACGGGCGTGTCCGAATCCTCCCGGAACGCTCCCATGAGATTGACCCTGGTCAGGTACTCGTTGGCGGAGTAGACGCCCTTGAGGTCCTCGCCGGGCACGTCCATGAACACCGGCAGGCCGGCGCCGACAGCGAGGAAGACCGCATCGAAGCGGCTGCGGAGCTCGCGCAGCGACCAGCTTCGGCCGACGATGGCGTTGACCTCGATCTCGACGCCCGACGCCTTGAGCCGCTCCACCTCGGCCTGCACGATGTCCTTGGGCAGCCGGAACTCGGGGATGCCGTAGGTGAGGACGCCGCCGGCGGCGTGGAAGGCCTCGAAGATGGTCACCTGGTGACCCGACCGGGCGAGCTCGCCGGCAGCGGTCAGGCCGGCCGGACCGGAGCCCACGATGGCGACCCGCTTGCCGCTGGCCACCGGTCGGGGACGCGCCATCTCGTCCGCGTGCTGCATCGCCCAGTCCGCCACATAGCGCTCGAGCGCCCCGATGGCCACTGGCTGCCCCTTCTTGCCCCGCAGGCAGCGCCCTTCGCACTGGCTCTCCTGGGGGCAGACCCGACCCGTCACACAGGGGAGGGCGTTGTCATCGAGCAGCGATTCCGCGGCGCCATGGAGGTCCCCCTCCGCCACGAGGTCGATGAACCGGGGGATGTTGACCCGGACCGGGCAGCCCTCGATGCACAGCGGGTTCTTGCACTGGAGACAGCGCTCCGCCTCGGCTGCCGCCAGCACGTGGCTGAAGCCGAGGTTGACCTCGGTGAAGGCGCGCGCCCGGACGGTCGGATCCTGGGCGGGCATCGCGGTGCGCTCGAGGGTCATCCGCTCCCGCGGGTTGTAGCCGGGCCGGGGGCTCACGGCCGGGCACCGGCCGGTGACTGGTCCGCCTGGTCCGCATGGTCCGCGAGGCCTGGGAGGAGGCATGCGGCGCGCCGCTCCACCGCCGCCTGCTCGAAGGAGCGATACGTCGTCAGCCGGGCTGCGAGCATCCCGAAGTCGACGGCGTGGGCATCGAACTCGGGACCATCGACGCAGGCGTAGCGGGTCTGGCCGTCGATGCTCACCCTGCAGCCACCACACATGCCGGTGCCATCGACCATGATCGCATTGAGCGACACCATCGTCGGCACCTCGTACGTCCGGGTGAGGTCCGACACGGCCCGCATCATGGGCACCGGACCGACCGCGTAGACCCGGTCGACCGCCGAGGTCTCGAGCACGTCGCGGAGGACGTCGGTCACGAACCCGTGGCGCCCATAGCTGCCGTCGTCGGTGCACACGCGGACGTCGCCGTATCGCGCCAGCTCCGCCTCGTAGATGACCCACTCGCGGGCGCGACCACCGATGACGGAGGTCACCCGGACGCCCCGGGCGGCCAGCGCCTGCGCGATGGGGTGGACCACTGCCGTGCCGACCCCGCCCCCGACGCACACCGCGTGGCCGGCCTCCAGGAGCTCCGTGGCGCTGCCGAGTGGCCCGGCGATGTCGGTGATGGCGTCGCCGACCTCGAGCGCGCTGAGGTCCATGGTGGACTTGCCCACGGCCTGGATGACGAGCGTGATCGTCCCCGCGTCCGCATCCGCATCGGCGATCGTGAGCGGGATGCGCTCCGCGCCGGGTCCCAGCCGGACGATGACGAACTGGCCGGCCTGCCGGACCTGGGCGATCCGGGGTGCGTCCAGCACGAACCGCGTCACATTGGGGGAGAGTTGCTCCCTGGCCAGGATGGTGTGCACATCGCGCCTCGGCATCGGGACGGTCGATCGGCCGCGCTTGTCAGGTTCGCCCGCTCGTCCGCGTCGGGACACCGTCAAAGGGACCCTTCCGGAGGGCCGAAGGTCACACGCGGACCCGCGTGCGTTCAGGCCTCCGGCGCCGCCGGGCCGGCGTCCTTGCCCTTGGGCCAGTAGAGCTCCTTCTTGACGTGGAACTCCGGGAACCCGTCGTTCATGAGGACGCCCTCGGCATTGAGCGATCATCTCCGGGTTGCCGCAGATGTAGACGACGGTCTTGTCGGGCCGGAGCCTCAGACCCTTGCACACATCGTGGACGACCGCCTCCGCGCGACCTGTGTACCCCGACCAGCCCGCGTTGCGAGGGTCCGTGGGGCGCGAGATCGTGGGCACGTACGTGATGGGGTAGGCGCCCGTCCGCTGCCAGTCCTCCAGCACCTCCCGGTAGCCGAGCTCCTCCTCGAACGAGCAGCCATGGAGCATCACGGTCCGCCGCGGCCGGCCCTCCGCCATCAGCTCCCGGCACATGGCGATGAAGGGCGCGATACCCGTCCCAGTGGAGATGAACAGGTGCGTCCGGTCGTCGTCGGGCTCCAGCAGGAACTTGCCCTTGGGACCGATGATGCGCATCCCGTGGTCCAGCGGCAGTCGCCAGAGCAGTGTCGTGAAGCGCAGGATGGGGACGAGGCGGACGTAGAACTCGTAGCCTTCCTCGCCCAGGCTCCGCGGCGCCGACGCGACCGAGTAGGGTCGCTGCCACAGCTTGCCATCGGCGTAGACACCGATGGTCATGTACTGGCCGGGCTCGAAGGGCACCGGCGGACCATCGGTCTTGACCCAGAAGGTAGCGAGGTCGGCGGTGTGGTCCACCCGCTTGACGAGCGTGGCGTTGTATTGCTCGGCGCCGTCCGTGATGACGCGCGAGTCGTCGTGATGGTGGGTCATGGGGCGATGGTAGCGGCGACCGGCGGCGCCTGTCGGCCGGCGGACCGGTCGCGGATGGGGGTCAGAGGAGTGCCGGCCGGACCCAGGGTCGACCCAGCACGTAGTGGTCGAGGTAGGCCAGGACCGTCTCGTACCACAGCCGCGCGTTGGCAGGCTTGAGCACCCAGTGGTTCTCGTCGGGGAAGTAGAGGAACTTGGCATCGACGCCGTGACGGGCAAGGTCCGTCCAGAGTCGGAGCCCTTCGCTCACGGGGACCCGGTGATCGAGCTCCCCGTGGATGACGAGCATCGGCGTGCGGATGGCCGCCACGTGGGCATCCGGTGACGCGGCGTCCCAGCGCTCCGGGTGCAGGTACGGGTCACCGAACTCAGCCTCCATGGTCGATCCCCAGTCGGTGGCGCCGTGGAAGCCGCGCATCTCCCACAGGGATGCGTGCGTGATGATGGCCCGGAACCGGTCCGTGTGGCCCGCCACCCAATTCGCCATGTAGCCGCCGAAGGAGCCACCCATCGCCGCGGTCCGGGACGCGTCGATCTCGGGGCGCGCCACGACGTCGTCCATGACCGCCATCAGGTCCGTATACGGCTCCTCGCCCCAGCGACCCCAGCCACGCCGCACGAAGTCCAGACCGTAGCCGGTCGAGAGCCCGGGATCGGGGAGCAGCACGGCATAGCCCCGCTCCACGAGCAGGTGCGGGTTCCAGCGCCAGTGCCAGGCATTCCAGGAGCTCAGCGGACCGCCGTGGATCCAGAGGACCACCGGCACCGGCTGCGTGGGGGACGCGTCCCGGGGCGTGATGAGCCAGGAACCGATGACCGTCCCGTCGGCGAGGGTCGTCGCGATGCGCACCGGCTGCCCGGGCAGGCGCAGCTGCTCCACCGGGGTCGCCGGCGAGCGAACGACGCGTGGCTGCCCGTCGGGGAGCGGCAGCGCCACGATCTCCGGCGCCTCGGCGTACGACGAGCGCAGCCCGAACAGCCGCGATCCGTCCGCGGCGAGCGCCAGGTCGCTCCATGCGCCGTCGGCGGCGAGCACCTCGACCACGCCCGTCTCGACGGTCACCTGGAGCACCGCGTGGTGGCCCAGTCGGTCGGCGGTGAACACGACACGGCGCCCATCCGCGCTCCACTGGGGGAGGCCGGGCCACAGGTCGAGCTCCGGCGTGAGGTCGCGGCCCGTCCTGGTGTCCAGGTCGATGAGCCAGAGGCTGGAGTCGAAGGCGGTCTCCGGGTCGGGCTGGTCGTCACGCACCGCGACCAGCCAGCGACCATCGGGCGAGACGCGCGGCTCGTGATACCAGGCGCCATCGCTCGTCAGCTCCCGGCGTGCCCCGGTCGCGACATCGATGCGCACGAGGTCCTGGGTCGGATGCACCAGGTCCGGCCAGCGCACCCAGCCGGTGATCACGCCGCTGCCGTCGGGCAGTACCTCAAAGGCGGTCTCGTCGAGCGCCCGCCCGGCCTCGGGCGTCAGGTCCCGTGGCTCGGTCGCGCCGTCGTCGGCGAGCGGCAGCAGGAACAGGTGCGATTCACGGGGTCCCAGGTAGTGGTCCCAGAACCGGATGGGGTAGGTCTCGTACAGCCTTGCGGAGATACCCGCCTTGGATCGGCTCGTCTCGCGTTCCCGGTCCTCGCGAAGGCTGGCGCTGCCAGGGTGGACCGGCGCCCGGAACACGACCACGTCGCTCTCCCGGGCAGCCACGAACGACTCCACGCCACCACCGGGTGCCACGAGCAGCCGCGCCTCGCCGGCATCGGCGGGGAGCGCCCAGAGGCCCATCGGCTCCGTCTCGGGCTTGTCGTCCGGGGATCGGTCCGGGTCCGGTCGTGACGATGTGAACAGCAGCGAGCCATCACGCGTGAACGCGGCGCTCGACTCACCGGGAGCGGAGCGGGTGAGCCGCCGTGGTGACCGGGCGCCGCTGGGGTCGACGGCCCAGATGGCGCTGCGCATCGTGCGACCATCGGGGGCCGGGCTCGAGATGCTCACCACGAGCCGGTCGTCCGACGGGGACAGTCGCAGCCCTGAGAGGCGGGGGAGGGCCAGGAAGTGGTCGAGATCGAAGCGGTCGCTCATCCGTCGATGATGGCATCGAGGGACCCGGACGTCTCAAGGCGCTCCGGGGTCGCTCCCTCCGGGCGCGTCCGCGATGGTCAGGCTGTCGGCGGTCGCCCGCACCGTCTCGCGGGCGCCGTCGATGTCGATGGTGAGGCGGAAGCCGCGGGGGGTGACTGCCAGATCGCTCACCGTCACGGGCGGGCTGGCGGAGCCCGTGCCCGCGCCGAACGGCGCGAGGAGGGTGAGGTAGCGCACCTGCTTGCCGTTCGCCACCTGCTCGATGACCGGTGCCGGTGCCCGCTGGCCGTAGGCACGCGAGATCCAGCCCTGGATGGGGTCCGTCTCGCCCACGTGCCTGCGGGTCACGCCCGTGGCCAGCAGCTGCTGGATGAGCAGGTTGCCCTGGGGTCGCCGGGTCCAGGTGCGCCGCCCCTGCGTCAGGGGCTGGGCGTCCTCGACGAGGTGCCACAGCTGCGCGTATGAGCGGCGCACGCTCGAGGACAGCGTGTCCTCGACGATGAGATAGCCGAGGCTCCGGGAGAAGATCACCCGACGATGCATCGTGACCCCGGGGTAGACCCGGATGGCCACGCTCAGGTCGACCGAGCGCGCCTTGATGGAGCTCCGTTGGAGGACGCTCGTCTTGGTGGGCCTGGAGGTGACGCCCCGCGCGACGACCACGTCATGGGCTGCCCGCGACACGAAGAACTGGTGCCATCGGGAGCTGTTCTGGTCGCCGTAGCCCGGGTCGACGAGCAGCTGCGCGCCGTTGCCGAAGAACGTCAGCGACCCCGCGTCGTCGTGGCCGTGATGGAGCAGGCCCGGCCCGTAGCGGAGCGAGAAGAACATCTCGTCCATGAATGGACGCGTGGCGTCGCCCCAGCCGGTGCGCCCGAACGCATATCCGCGCTGGTAGAGCGCGACCGTCGTCGGCGGCGGCGTGCCCTGCGTGCCCAGGCTCGCGCTGTACTCGGCGGGGGTATCGGGGATGACCGACGACGGTCGGTCATCGGAGTCGCCGATGGTCTCGTAGTGCCCATCGGGCCGGGTCGCCTGGGCCAGGAATGCGGGGATGCGATCGACCCGGTCGAAGCCAGCCGGGGCCGGCAGCCCGCAGCGCTCCAGGTGCGCCCGCGCCAGCTCGAAGCGGTCGTAGTCGTAGCGGTCGTACTTGACGGCCTGCTCGTCCGAGACACCCTGACCGTCGATGGCGGCGGTGACGAACCGGTCCAGCCGCCGGCTGGCCAGGTGCTGCCAGTCGGCCCGGTGCAGGTAGCAGCCCACGTCGAGGAGGCCCAGCGACTGGTTGAGCGCATGGTTGCCGGTCACGACATAGAAGTCGGGATCGGCGAGCACCGCGCCATGGAGCCGGATCGCGTCATCCAGCCACGGCGACGATGGCAGCATCCCGGCCACGCACACGAGCGTCATCGCCCGCCAGGCCGTGACCTGATCCTTCCAGGCGGACGGCGATGCTGGATGGTTCCGCGGGTTGGCGGCGATCCAGGAGCGGATGAGGTCGATGGCACGGTCCCGATACGCGCGGTCCCCGGTGTCCTGCCAGCGGTACATGAGCGCCATCACGAAGCGCAGCTGCTGGAGCTTCTGACGCCACTGGCGGTCGCCGAGCGGGTCCTCGGTCCAGGTCAGGCCGTGGGGGAGGGTGACCGCCGGGTGCTGCCCCAGGTGGTAGCGGTCGAGCATCAGGTCATCGGCGGTCTGGGCGAGCGGTACCGGCGAGTCGAAGTTGCAGCGCTCGTCGGAGGGCACCGTGATGTCGGCGGCCGGCGCCGCGACGTTGGCGATCGGTCTCGCTGCGGCCACCGGGGTGCCCGTCAGCGCCAGCACGGCGATGCACGCGAGCATGGCTCGCCGACCGAGGCCATGGCGCATCCCTGTCTCCTCACATCGGTGTCCGGACCATCATATCGGCCATCGGCGCATGCCCCGTCGCGGCCATCGCGCACGCCCGGCCGGGGGCCCGAGGGCACCGACGACACCGTCCGGCGAGGGCGCATGCCCGGAGATGGCGGGGGTGCGCCGGCGGGCCCGCAGACGTGTGCGGGTGTACGATCGCACCGAAACGACATCTGATCACGAAGCGGTCGCCGGGGGGAGATCGATCGCTTTTCGACCGCCGGAGGAGCCCACCCCATGACACAGGTCCAGTCCTCGCCCAGTCGCGCCCATCGAGCGGCGAAGCGCTACATCTATGCCTGGGGCGACGGCACCGCCGAAGGCAACGGATCCATGAAGGACCTGCTGGGTGGCAAGGGTGCCGGCCTGGCCGAGATGACCCTCGCGGGCCTGCCGACCCCGCCCGGCTTCACCATCACCACAGAAGCCTGCAACGACTACTTCGCCAACGGCAAGGCGCTGCCCGCCGGCCTGTGGGATGACGTGGTCGAGGCCATGCACGAGGTGGAGCGACGCTCCGGGAAGGGTTTCGGCGACCCGAAGAACCCGCTCCTGGTCTCGGTCCGCTCGGGTGCCAGGTTCTCGATGCCGGGCATGATGGACACGGTCCTCAACCTGGGCCTCAACGAAGCGACCCTGCAGGGCCTCATCGCCCTCACCGGCAACGAACGGTTCGGCTGGGATGCCTACCGGCGGTTCATCGCCATGTTCGGGCGCATCGTGATGGGCGTCGATGGTGCCCGCTTCGATGCCCCGCTGGAAGCCCGCAAGGAGCTCCACGGGCACGGCGCGAAGGACACCGACCTGACGGTCGCGGATCTCCAGGCGCTCGTCGCGGAGTACCAGCGCATCGTCCGCGAGGACACCGGGCGCGACTTCCCGACCGACCCCAACGAGCAGCTGGACCTGGCCGTCAAGGCCGTGTTCGCCTCCTGGTTCGGCAAGCGTGCCAACGACTATCGCAACAGCCAGAAGATCGCCCATGACCTGGGCACCGCGGTGAACGTCGTGACCATGGTCTTCGGCAACATGGGTGATGACTCGGGCACCGGCGTGGCCTTCACGCGCGACCCCAACACCGGCGAGAAGGTGCTCTACGGCGAGTACCTCACGAACGCCCAGGGTGAGGACGTCGTGGCCGGCATCCGGACCGCGCCCAAGATCGCCCAGATGGCGGTCGAGATGCCGGCAGCGTATGCCGAGTTCCAGCGCATCGGCCAGCAGCTGGAGCAGCACTACCGCAATGTCCAGGACCTCGAGTTCACCATCGAGCGCGGCCGGCTGTACATGCTCCAGACGCGGGACGCCAAGCGGACCGCCGCCGCCGCGGTCAAGATCGCCGTGGACATGGTCGCGGAGGGTCTCATCTCCAAGGAGGAGGCGGTCAACCGCATCGAGCCGGCGCAGGTCGACCAGCTCCTGCGGGCCCAGTTCGATCCCAATGCCCGAATGGGCGCCCAGCGCATCGCCAAGGGGCTCAATGCCTCACCCGGCGCGGCCGTCGGGCGGGCGGTGTTCAACGCCGACGTCGCGGTCGAGTGGGTCGCCCGGGGCGAGAAGGTCGTCCTGGTGCGCGTCGAGACGTCGCCCGATGACTTCCATGGCATGGCCGTCGCGGAAGGCATCCTCACCGCCCGCGGTGGCGCGACCTCGCACGCGGCGGTCGTGGCCCGCCAGATCGGCAAGCCCTGTGTCGCCGGTTGCGCCGAGCTCGTCGTGGATTACGCGACGAAGACGGGTCGGAGCACGACCTCCGGGCTGAGCTTCGGCGAGGGTGACTGGATCAGCGTCGACGGCTCCACGGGCGAGGTCTTCCTCTCCGCGCTGCCCACCGTCGCCGCCCGCTTCGAGGAGCAGCCCGAGCTCCAGCAGGTCCTCGGCTGGGCCGACGAGATCCGTCGGCTCCAGGTCTGGGCCAACGCGGACAAGCCCGAGGAGGCCGCACAGGCCCTTGGCTACGGCGCGCAGGGCATCGGGCTCTGCCGCACGGAGCACATGTTCCGCGAGGGCGAGCGGCTGGAGATCGTCCGGGGCGCCATCCTGGTCGCGAACCAGGCCACCCGGGCCAAGGTCAAGCTCGCCGCTGGCGAGACGCTCACCGCCGACGAGGCGGAGGCGGTGGCGACCTTCGATGCCGCCATGGCCAAGCTCGAGGTCCTCCAGCAGGGCGACTTCGAGGGCATCCTCGCGGCCATGGACGGGCTGCCGGTGGTCATCCGGCTCATCGACCCGCCGCTCCACGAGTTCCTGCCCAACCTCGAGGACCAGCTGGTCAAGGTGACCAAGGCTGGCGATGCCGCCACGGAGGAGGACAAGGAGCTGCTCGCGACCATCAAGTCGATGCACGAGCAGAACCCGATGCTGGGCCTGCGCGGCTGCCGCCTGGGCCTCATCGATCCCCGACTTCGTGAAGATCCAGACGCGCGCCATCCTCAACGCCGCGGTTGCCGTGAAGCGTGCCGGCAAGCACCCCCGACCGGAGATCGATGATCCCGCTCGTCGGTCACGTGAACGAGCTCATCGCGACCCGCAAGCTGCTCGATGCCGAGGCACACGCCGTCGTGGCCGCGGCCGGCGAGGAGATCGACTTCAAGTTCGGCACCATGATCGAGATCCCGCGCGCCGTCTGGGTCGCGGACAAGATCGCGGAGCACGCCGAGTTCTTCAGCTTCGGCACCAACGACCTGACGCAGATGACGTTCGGCTACAGCCGCGACGATGCGGAGGGTGGCTTCCTGCTCAAGTACGTCGAGGACGGCATCCTGCCCGAGAACCCGTTCCAGACCCTCGACGACGTCATCGCCGACGAGATGCAGATGGCCGTGGACCGGGGCCGGTCGGCGCGCCCCAACCTCAAGGTGGGCATCTGCGGCGAGCATGGCGGCGACCCGGCGTCGATCCACAAGTGCGAGAAGATCGGTCTCGACTACGTCTCGTGCTCACCGTTCCGGGTCCCCGTGGCGCGCCTCGCGGCGGCCCAGGCGGCCCTGGTCAACGCTGCCGAGCGCGACAAGTAGCGACCGAGCGCGACCGGGAGCCTCCGGTCCGCACATCGAACCCGGTCGCCCGCGACGCCCCTCCGGGCATCGCGTGCATACCCGGCTCGTGCGCGCCGGGTATGTGGCCGCTCGGGGCGGCCTCGTGCGCGTCCGCTCGGGCGGCGCCGTGCAGCAGTGGATCGGCCCTGGGTGCTGGCGGTGTTCTCCCCGTGCGCCGTCGCACTGTCGATGCATCGACGGCCGAGCGCACTCCTCGGCTCGCGCATGCCCGACCCTGATCGGTCGACGGACACGCGCCGTCGTACCTGCCCCGGCTCGCGCGCCGCGGTCGATCGCTGCAGCCCGCGTAGTGCTCGCGCCTGCTCCACCGACTCGGATGTCCAGGTGACGGGCGCCGACCTGCCCCGACCGGACGGACGCACCCGCCCCGGCTGGCAGTGATAGCCGGTGTAGTGCTGGCGATCCCGCCGCGAGGGCGGGGCATGGACGCGCCCTGCATCCTCCCATCCCGGTGGCGGCGACGGACCTGCCGCAAGAGCCGGTCCTGTTAGCACTACACGGGCTCAGCTCGGCCCTGGTGCGACGGACCTGCCGCCGGAGCCGGTCCTGTTAGCACAACACGGGCTCAGCTCGGCCCTGGCGCGACGGACCAGCCGCTGGAGCCGGTCCTGACGGCACGCGCGGAGGCCGCGCGCCGGCAGGCGCTCGGTCGTGCCCGCGACTCAGGCACGCCCGCGCATTCGCATGGCGGGTCTTACGGAGCGCCTGGTCTTGCGGATGCTCCCGGGTCGACATGGGTGATGCGGATGGAATCGACCATCGCCCGTAGCTGCTCGCGGGTCGCAGCCGACGCTCCGGGCCGAGTGGTGGCGACGATGGAGAGGTACCCCGATCGCATCGGGTCCAGGTAGCGGGGGTCGGTGTCGGACAGCGGCTCGACGGCGATCACGCGGATCAGGAGCTCGTCACCCGGCAGCGCGGAGCGTGGTGACGACCCATCGGCATATGTCCACAGGTGATATTCGCCGCCCGCGCAGGTGCCCAGGTCCAGGTCCATCGGGATCCTCGCGGTGAGCTCGAAACCGGGGTAGCCATCGAACTCGGTGAACGCAGGCTCGGTCGTCACCGGGTTGGTCGAGACGCTGTCCGGCGACCACTCCGTCGTCAGTGACGCCGCGAACCAGTCGAGGGCATACCAGGGATGACCGTCCACCAGGCCTTCGTGCGGACATGGATCGCTGACGACCTTGTCGATCACGAACAGGTCCAGATCCGCTTGGGGGACCCGGCTCGTCCCGACGATGGAGGGGCTGACGATGATGCCGTTGTAGGGCTGCCAGCCTGCCGGGAGCTCCAGCGAGACCTCGTACCCATCGCCGAGCGCGAGCCACAAGGGGTTCACGCGGTATCGCCCCGGAACCTCATCACTGGAGACGTTCGGCAGCGTCTTGAGCGACGCTGCGGGCGTCGGTGAGGCCGGCGCCGCTGAAGGTGCCGGTCGGGGGGTGATGCGCACCGAGTCGAGCATCTCCTGCTGGTCCGCGAGGACGTCGGCGGGCGTCCCGGGGAAGCTGCCGGCGGCGAGGAACAGGAACTCCGAGCCGGCCTGGACCACCCGGACGCGCATCTGTTCACCGGCGCCCTGGATCCAGCGTTCGTCCCCGAAGAGGCTGTCCCACAGCACGTACCGACCGTCGGTGCAGCCTTCGATCACGACGTCGCCAGATGTCAGCACGGTCACCTCGACGCCCGGTCGCCCATCGAAGGTCCCGAACGTCGGCTTCGTGGTCGTGGGCGAGCTCGGTGTGCGCCAACCGGTACCGGAGCCCCACTCGGCAAGGACCCCTGCGATCGACTCCAGGGAGGCACTCCCCAGGTACACGTCGTCTCCGGATCGATGACATGGGTCCACGTTGATGCGCCAGATCCGGGCCAACTCTACGGTGGCCCGATCCGGCAGTTGGCCGTCGTCCCGGGCGACCATCCGGCCGTTGTCGGCCGACCAGCCAGCCGGGACGTCCAGGCTCACCTCGTAGTCCGCGAGGGCGTCCCTGAGGGTGTAGCGGCCAGGCTGGACCGAGCCATCGGGTAACGGGCTCGGAGACGTCGTCGCTGGTGCTCCGCCGACCGCCGGGGCGCGTCCATCCGGGTTCGGCATCCGGACCGCCAGGCCGACGACCACGATCGCCAGGGTCGCCACCAGCGATGCGGAGATCATGCGGGGCGTCCCCTTGCGGAACGGCATGGTCCACGGCCGGGGCCGCGGGATCCGCAGACTGGCCTTGATGCCGTCGAGGAGGGCCGGGTCGTCCGGCAGCGCGTCGGCGGTCTCATGCAACCAGGGACGGAGCAGTCTGGAAGTGTCGTGGTCGAGGGGCGCATCGTGGTCCATCAGTTGCTCACCTCCCGACCGACCAGCCCTGTGGTGGTCGCCCGCTCATCTGCCTCGAGCGCCGCGCGCAGCGCACGGAGTGCGTGGTGCATGCGCGAGTAGGTCGTGCCTGGGCTCGTCCCCATCACGGCGGCGACCTCGACCAGGGGCAGGTCGAGGTAGTGGTGGAGCACGACGACCGTCCGGTGATCGACCGAGAGACGCCGGAAGCCACGCTCGAGCTGGTCGCGATCGGCCACGGCGCGGAGACCGGCATCCGTGACGGGCCCGGCCGGCTCGCCGACCGGAAGCACTGAGGTCCAGGTCCTGGAGCGTCTCGCCTCAGCTGAGCACGCTCGCACGAGCAGGCGGTAGGCCCACGCATCGAACCGCTCCGGCTCACGCAGCTTGCCCAGGTCCTTCCAGATGGAGAGGAAGGTCCGCTGGACCGCGTCATCCGCAAGGCTGCGGTCACGGAGGATGCCGTAGGCCACCCGGCGAAGGCGCTCGCCGCAGTCGTCGATCAAGCGATCGAAGGCATCCCGTTCGCCCGCTTGCGCACGACGCACCGTCGTCGCATCGATGGCCATGCCGTACTCCTCGGCTTCGCACGCACCCGGACCGGGCTGGTCGACCGCATTCGCACGCTGTCACATGGTATGTGCGCCGACGGGACGCGGACCCTTGAGATCTGGTCGTGGCGCGTCGGTCGGGCATGATCCGCCTCGGACTGGCCGCCTCGGACTGGCCGCCTTGGCCTGGCCGCCTTGGCCTGGCCGCGGATGCGTCGCGTGAGCCCGTCTAGTGCTAGGTGCCCCCGTTCCCTGAGGCGGGCGCCACTCAAGGCCTTGGGCAAACCTCGGCCTGGCCGCGGATGCGTCGCGTGAGCCCGTGTGGTGCTAAGCGCGCGCGGCGTCGACAGTGGCCGCCGCGACCATGGTGCCCTGCGTCATCGTCATGGGTCCCACTGGATGCGCGGCGGACCGTTCGCTGGCCATTTAGCACTACATGGGCTGCTCCGGGCCTGATGGCCCGGACGGCCAGGCCGGCCCGGATCGGCCCCCGCCCCGCCGCCGGATCCGCCCCGCCCGCTGCCTCCCCGGCTGCCCGGTCAGGCGCTCGACGGCATCAGCTGCCCATCACGGTCACCACGCCCACCATGCCGTACGCCTCGTGGCCTGGCAGGTGGCAGATGTAGCGGTACGTGCCAGGTGTGGGGAACGTCACCGTCGTCCGGACGCTGGACAGCGCCGCGATGGACTGTTCCGTGGGACGCGCCCCATGGTGCGGCTCTGTCCCCGTCCGGTGGCGGGCGTGTGTCGCCGCATCGCCCACGATCCACTCGTGGTCGATGGGGTCGTCGTTACGGAGCACGAAGGTGATGGGCACACCAGCCGGCACGCTGATAGCGGCCGGCCGGAAGTGCGAGTATCGAATGTCGATGGTCACCGTGCGCCCGATGGGCATCGCTGCCCACGCCACGAGGACGACCATCGCGATCCCGATGGGCAGCAGCAGACCGCGGATGGCACGCATCTCGCGAGGTCCCGGCTCGATCGGCGCCGCTCAGGTGCCCGTCGTCGGATGGCCACGACCGCGTCGCGACAGTGCCCCGACACCGGCCGCGCTGGCGAGGACGAGGCCCAGGCCGACCACCCACAGCGACCCCTCGGCCGGCGGCACGGGCGGTGCCTGGGGTCCAGGGGGCATGTCCAGCCCGGCCGCGACCCGCGATGCGAGACCCCGGCCCGTGTCGTCGACCGCGAGGTCATAGCGCAGGTCGCCGGCTCGTGATGCGACCCGCACCTTCATCAACCACGCAGCGTCAGGCACCCAGCCCATGCCCCGGTCGGAGCGCAGGTCATCGAGCAGCGAGGCGCTGGCGGGTGCCGTGTGATCGAGGACCAGGCCGTCGCCCGTGGCGGCCGGCAGCAGCGTCGGGGCCTGGTCGGTGAGCAGGTAGACGTCGGCATCGACCGGGTCATCCGCCGACTTGCCCAGTGACAGGATGCGCAGTGGCACCCATGGCGCGGATGTCGGGATGGTGATGTGGACGGGAGTGCCGTCACCGATCGACTGGCCGCGGGCCTCGGCGGCATCGGCATCGAAGGCGGCTGCCAGGAAGATGGGGCTCCGCTGTGCGTAGAAGTCGAGCACCTCGGGTGCATCGGGCGGTAGCCGGAAGCCGTGGGCCGTGGCCCATGCGCCGACATCGTCCCCACCGCCCTTGAGCACGGTGATGTCCAGGGCATCGATGGTCGTCTCCAGGAGCACCTCGACCCCACCACCGACACGCTGCGCGTCCTCGGCCGCGAACAGCACATCCGGCCGCGGCGGCTCGGTCTCCCGGATGAGCCGCTGGAGCGTCCAGTCGCCACCCTTGACGACCTCGGTCGGGACCCCGGGCAGGGGCGTGATGGACCCGAAGGCACCACCACCGCCATTGAACGCGAACGCGGTGACGTAGTGCTCGATGCCCGCGTGGTAGCCCACGAACGTCGTCGTCCGGAGCAGGTTCACGGCACCGTTGGGCCCGATGAGCCCGCCGCAGGCGACCGCGGGAGCCGCGGCCAGGGCACAGGTCAGGATCGAGGCCGCCATGGCGGCCGGGAGACGTCGCATGGGTGGGACTCCGTCGGGACCGGACCAATGGACGGCCGGCGATGCCCGTACCGGACGTTCGCGGGGGGTCGGTCGGTTCCCCGAGTCCGCTTCCGTCCCCTGGTGGACGCCGCCGGTTGGCGCCGGCGGCGTCCGGTGGTGAACGCGTTTGCGCGATCAGCAAACGCCCGGCAGGGTATCAGCGCGTCTCCGACGCAGCGCAGGCGTGCAGATCCACGTGTGTGCGCGTACCCGCGACGATCTGTCGGTCTCAGCGGCTTGGCAGGCCTCGAAACGGTGGCGAGGATCCAGGAACGTTCGGCGATCGCGCAAGAAGGTGGCGCTGGGACTTCAGGTCGACGCGCGAGTGCTCGGTGCGGACCACGATGGTGTCCGGGGCTCCGGGTGCCGTGGCCCTCAGACCAGGTCCCCGCCGGCGGTCGACCCGGCCTTGGCTTCGTGACGTCGTTCCGGCCCCGGGTCGGCCGCAGGTCCATTGCTGGCTTCCGCGTCTGCAACGTGCAGCGGTTCCAGCTCCTGCGCCGCCTGCTGCTGGCCGATCGCCAGCTCCGCCCGCGATGCCGCGAAGATCTCCGTGGCGGACGCGGTCGAATCGTCGAGCGCCGCGAGCTCCGGGGCGGCAGCCGCCACGGCCGCGACCGGGTCCTTCACCTCCGGCGTGTCCAGCTGCGCGGGAGGTCGCACCTGGTCCAGCCAGGCGTTGAACAGCGTCGCGCCCACTGCCGCCACGGGCACTCCGAACACGGCACCCAGCGCGCCGGCGATCTGGGCGCCCATGAACACAGCCGCGAGCACCAGGATGGGGTTGAGGCCGACTGCGGAGCCGAGCACCCTGGGCGAGATGACGTTCTGGATGACCAGCAGCCCGATGACCAGGCAGATGGTCACGGGCACGATGGCGGTCGGCGCGAACACCAGGGTGGTCGCGAACAGCGGCAGCCATGAGAGGAGCTGTCCGAAGTAGGGGATCGACTGGAGCGCCGCGGTGAGGACCGCGATGAGGGCCACGAAGGGGACCCCGAAGATGAACGCGATGACGCCGACGACGACGCCGTACAGCCCCGCCAGCCCGAACTGGCCCCGGATGAAGCCGCCGAATGACTGGCTGGTGGCGACGGTGATGTCGTCCAGCAGCGTCTCCTGCCCGGAGGGCATGAGTCGCTGGCCGAAGCGCAGAAAGCGGCTCTTGTTGGCGACCATGACGATGGCGATGAAGATGATCGCCGTGCCCTGGGTGAACAGGATGATGCCGCCGCTGAGGATCTGGCTGAGCAGATCCGAGCCTGACTGCTGGAGTTGCGCGATGGCGTCTGTGATGGCCGTCTCCAGGTCGAGCGAGATGCCCGACGAGTCGAGTTGCGCCTGGAGTGGCCCGACGAGCCGGTCCACCGCCTGGGGCACGCTCGTGGTGTCTCCCAGGATGTTGGTGAGCGACGAGAGGACGGAGCTGGCGATGAGCACCAGGCCCACGAGAGCCAGCAACGTTAGGCCGAAGAACACGAGCGCGGCCGTAAGGCCCCGTGGCAGCCTGGGCAGCCGGCGCACGATGAGAGACACGAGGGGATCGAGCAGGAACGCCAGCAGCCATGCCAGGAAGAACATGGCCAGGATGAAGAAGAATGGCTGGACGACGATGGCGAGGAGCAGCGCCAGCCCAAGCGAGATGAGTACAGGCAGCATCACGAGCGACCATCTGATCGCGAGCCGCTCCTGCGCCGACAGGTCGCCGGACGAGAACTTCAGTGGCACGCCCTCGACGGTACCTCAGGCACCGCATGGCGGGAAGCATGCAAACACCTTGCAGTGTATGCTTCGGGCAATGCGAAGTATTCGTACCGGCCGAACCAACCATCGTCGGCGGGAGCATGCGCCTTGACCGCCGACGAGCGCGCCCGCCTGTCGGCGGAGCTCATCGCGACGTTCGAGCGGATGCGGGAGCTGACAGCCCAGGTCCATGCGCCCGCGTTCCTGAACCTCGACGTCACGATGCAGCAAGCCAAGGCACTGCGGCTCATCCACCGGACGCCGGGCATCCACATGTCAGCCCTCGCGACCGGGCTCGGCGTGGGCCAGTCCACGGTCAGCGGCAACGTGGACCGGCTCGCCGAGATGGGTCTCGTGGCTCGTCACGAGGATCCCGTCGATCGTCGGCAGGTCGCGGTCACGCTCACCGATCGTGGCCAGGAGGTCGTGGGCCAATTCCAGGACCTGGGCGCCCAGCTCATGGGTGACCTCCTGGCATCGCTTGCGTTGGATGAGCTGGTCGGGCTGCGGCTCGGCCTGACAGGTCTCGTGCGCGCCCTGGAGCAACGACCGAGCGCCTGCCCCACCCACCCACTAAGGCATCGCCCGCGCGCGACTGCGCGACCCACTCGTCAGAAAGGAGTCCCATGATCCGGCTCACCGAGCTCGCCCTGCGCAACAAGAGCATCGTGCTGCTGCTCGCCGCCGCGTTGTTCGTCAGCGGGTTGGTGGCGTGGGGATCGCTCCACCAGGAGCTGTTGCCGGACATCGAGCTGCCGTTCATCACCGTCATCGCAGCCCAGCCGGGAGCTGGGGCAGAGGACGTGGCCCAGCAGGTGACCGTGCCCATCGAGCAGGCCGTCAAGAGCGTGCCCCGGCTCGAGGCCCTCTCGTCCACCTCCGCCAACTCACTGTCACTCGTCGTCGCACAGTTCGAGTACGGCACCAACATCAAGGATGCCCGTGCCGCCATCGAGACCGCGATGGCGCAGGCGCCCTTACCGGTGGGTGTGGAGCCGCGCGTTTCGGCGGTCAACATCAACGACCAGCCGGTCATCGTGGCGGCCGTTGGGCCGGCGGCTGGTTCCACGACCCCGGAGGCAGCCGCCGCCGCGGCCGTTATCGCCCGTACCGAGCTGCTGCCGCTGATCAAGGCCATCCCGGGGGTCTCGGCGGCAGACCTGACCGGTGGCACGACCACGCATCTGGTGATCACCCTTGACCCGGCCAAGATGGCCGACGCGGGCGTCAGCCTCCAGCAGGTCCAGGGCGTGCTCCAGGCGAATCAGTTGACGGTGCCCGCGGGCAGCCTCGTCGATGGCGCGACCCAGCTGCCGGTCACCGCGTCGCACCACTTCCTGACGCCCATGGAGCTGGCCGGCCAGATCGTCACGGTCAAGCAGCCGGCCGCCGCCGGTGAGCTGCCGAAGCCGGTGACGTTGGGCGAGATCGCCACCATCGCGCCCGTCGAGGTCAACACCTCGGGCTTCTCGCGCACCAACGGGCAGCCGTCGCTGACCCTCATCGTGAGCAAGAGCGCCGGGGCCAACACGGTCGAGGTGGCTGACGCCACGCAAGCGGCCTTCGCGGCGGTCATCGCCAAGCACCCGGACGCGATCGCCATCGACACCATCTCGAACACCGCGAACTTCATCAAGGAGTCGCGCGATGGCTTGGTCCGCGAAGGCCTCCTGGGTGCCCTGTTCGCGGTCCTGACCATCTTCCTGTTCCTGCTCAGCGTGCGCTCGACGCTCGTCGCTGCGGTGAGCATCCCGCTGTCCATCTTCACGGCTCTCACCATCATGGGCATGGCTGGCCTGACCATCAACATCATCACCCTGGGGGCGTTGGCGGTCGCCGTCGGGCGCGTCGTGGACGATGCCATCGTGGTCCTCGAGAACATCTTCCGGCACAAAGGCCGGGGTGATGCCATCGGGGACGCGGTGCTGTCGGGGACGCGTGAGGTGGCGGGCGCCATCACCAGCAGCACGCTCACCACGGTGGCCGTGTTCCTGCCGCTCGGGTTCGTGGGCGGCATCGTGAGCCAGTTCTTCCTGCCCTTCGCCCTCACGGTCACGTTCGCCCTGCTCGCCTCGCTGTTCGTGGCCCTCACGGTGGTCCCGGTGCTTGCCTACTTCTTCCTGGGCAAGGTGAACATCAAGGTCGACGAGAACGGTGAGCTGCCGGAGACGATCTGGCAGCGCCTCTACACGCCAGTGCTGCAACTGGCCCTCCGCTCGCGCGTGACCCGCTGGGCCACGTTGGGCATCGCGCTCGCGCTGTTCCTCGCCTCACTCTCGCTCGTCTCGAGCATCCCGACCCAGTTCCTGGACACCGGCAGCGAGGCCATCCTCGCGGTCACCGTGTCACCCCCGGCTGGCGCCTCCTCACAGGCGGTGCTCGCGCGCACGGAGCAGGTCGAGACGCTGCTCATGGCCGATCCCGACGTGAAGCTCGTCCAGACGAGCATCCCGGGTGATGCCGATACCGGCGCCCAGACGCTCCAGGCCGCGTTCCAGGGTCGTTCCGGCAACAGCGCCCAGATCACCGTCCGCCTCGTCCCGACCACCGACCTTGATGCCAAGACCAAGGAGCTGCTGGCGGCCCTTGAGCCCGCCACCGCCGACGGGTTCGACATCGCGGTCGGTATGGGACAGAGCTTTGGCGGCGGGGGAGGCCTGAGCATCGTCATCAGCGGCGACTCGCCGGAGGCCATCAAGCAGGCCAACGACGCGATGCTCGTCGCCCTCGCCAGCGAGCCCAACGTGGTCAATGTCAAGAGCGACCTGACCGGTGGCGTGCCCGCAGTCCTGGTCGCGGTCGACCCGAACAAGGCCATCATGCTCGGCTCCACCACGGCCCAGATCGCGGGTGACGTGCGGAATGTGCTGGTGGGTCAGTCGTTGGGCGCCATCGCCGGCGCGGATGGGGCCCCCGTGGCCGTCACGCTCAAGGTCGACTCCTCGACGGCGACGTCGATCGACGGCCTCAAGCAGATGCCTGTCGGCGCCGTGCGCCAGGCACCCCTGGGCGAGGTGGCCGATGTCAGCCAGGTGGAATCACAGGGTTCCGTGACCCGGGTGGACGGCGCGCCCGCGGCGACCATCAGTGGCGACATCGTCACCGACGATGAAGGTGCCGTGACCAAGTCGGTCAAGGCGCAGATCGACGGAGCTGGAGGCCAGTGGCGCCATCCCGGCCGGTGTGACGGTCGAGCTGGCAGGAGCGGCACAGCAGCAGAGCCAGGCGTTCGGCAGCCTGTTCATCTCCATGGGTGTCGCGATCCTGCTCGTCTACCTCGTGATGGTGTTCCTGTTCGGGTCGCTCATCGACCCGCTGGTCATCCTGTTCAGCCTGCCGCTGGCCACCATCGGTGCCTTCCCGGCACTGCTCATCTCCGGCCAGCCCATCGGCATCAGCGCCCTCATCGGCTTCCTGATGCTCATCGGCATCGTGGTCACCAACGCCATCGTGCTGCTCGACCTGGTGGAACAGCTGCGGCACAAGGGGTACTCCACCTACGACGCGCTCATCCAGGGTGGCCGGACCCGCGTCCGGCCCATCCTGATGACGGCCGTGGCGACCATCCTCGCCCTGCTGCCGCTCGCCCTCGGCTTCTCCAAGGGCTCGGTCATCGCGGCGGAGCTGGGGACCGTGGTCATCGGCGGCCTGTTCAGCTCCACGGTCCTGACGCTCGTCATCGTGCCCGTGGTGTATTCGCTCGTCGACGGCGGCAAGCAGGCTGCGGCGCGCCGCTTCGGGGGCGGCACGAGCGCGGCGCCGATGAGGTCCGCGACCGGCTTCGGCAACGCCGAATAGGCACCACGCTGGTGACAGGCACGGTCCGGCTCCCGAGCCCGGACCGTGCCATGCTCCGCTGATGGCACCCAGCCTTGTCATCGTCAATCCGTATGCGTCCCGGCTGCGTGCCGCAGGTGGCGCCGAGGCCATGCTGCCGGCGGTCGTCGCCATGCTCACCGGTCGGGACGGCACGCCACCGGACGTCATCATCCCTGACTCCGCGGACGCGGTCGATGGGCACGTCCGCGCCGCCGTCGACCATGGGGTAGCCGCGGTGGTGGGCCTCGGCGGCGACGGCACCCAGCGGGGCATCGCAGCGGTGCTCGCCGGGACCGGGGTGCCCCTCGGCATCCTGCCCGGTGGTACCGGCAACATCCTGGGTGGCGTCCTGGGCATCCCGACGAAGATGGACGCGGCCATCGCGGCGCTCGCGACGGCCCGCCCGCGCGCCATCGACCTGGGTGACGTGGCGCTCGAGACCACGGACCTGGCGCCCGGGGAGCCACCTCCCCACACCATCTGCGCCATCGGCTGTGGCATCGGCTTCGACGCTCGCCTGATGTCCACGACCGAGTCGCAGCACAAGGCCCGCTTCGGGCGCTATGCCTACCTGTTCCAGGCCATCCGGCTCGCGGCGCGCATCGAGGCGGTGCCGTTCCGGATCACGGTCGATGACCGGCTGTACGAGCTCGACGCGTCAGTGGCCATGATCACCAACGTCGGCGACCTGGTGCCGGGCGTCATCCGGCCACGCCTGGCGGCACTCCCCGACGACGGTCTCCTGGACCTGTTCGTGGTCGCCGCGAGCGGTGTCGTGGAGGGGATGCGCGGGCTGGCCAACCAGCTGCTCCGGACGACGACCGGCGGTGACGCCGACTCCCGGACGCTCCGGTTCCGATGCCAACGGGCGCGCCTGGAATCGACGCCGCCGGAGCCCATCCAGGTGGACGGCGATCCGTGCGGGACCGGCGCCATCGATGTCAGTGTCCGGCCGGGTGCCCTGCAGGTGCTCGTGCCCCGGCCCGCATCAGGCTGACGCAGCCCATCGGGGCTGCTGACGCAGTCCCGCGGGCGCGCTCGCGGGACTCCGGGCGCGCTCCCCGGAGACCGTGCGGGTCGGCGAGATCCGGCGTTGGCCGCTAGACTCCGCTGCGGCACGAAGGGTGCCACGGGCCATCGGGGATCAGTGCCCAGTTCCCGTCAGGCCGTGACGAGCGCACGACCCAGCATGGGAGTCCCGATACGTGAAGATCGACCTGCATCGCGCCGTGCTCGCGGCGTTGATGGTGACCATCCTCGCCGGGTGCACCTTCGCGGCGCCGCTGGGTTCGCTCCGCCCCTCGGGCGCCGATGGATCGGGCGCACCGCCGACCACCGGACCGGCATCGACCGCAGGGACCGACACCCCGGACGCGACGCCCACCGCGAAGCCTCGCACGACGCCCACCCCCGATGCGACCCGGACCCCGAAGCCGGCAAAGACCGCGGTGCCCACGCCTACCCGGACACCCAAGCCGGCCGCGACGGCCCAGGCTGCCATCCCGGGGCTCGACGACCTGCTGGGCACCGACGGCCGCTTCACGATGCTGCTCCTGGGTGTCGACTCACGCACCAAGCAGCTCGGTGGGCGCACGGACACCATCATGTTCGTGACCATCAACCCCAAGACCGGCAAGGTCGCCATGGCCAGCCTGCCGCGTGACATGGTGCTCGTGCCCATCGCACCGGGCCAGACCTTCGGCAGCAAGCTCACCCGGATCAACGCGCTCTTCTCGTACCTGGCGGCGACCAATGGCGGCAAGGAGAAGGCGTTCAAGAAGATGGTCCAGGCCATGGAATACCTGTCGGGCATCGAGATCGACCGCTACGCCATGATCGGCTTCCGGGGGGTGCGCAACCTCGTGAACGCCGTGGGCGGCGTGGACGTCAAGCTCGACCGGCCGCTCATCGACACCTCGATGCACGTGGTCATGAAGGGCAAGCAGGGCCTCGTGCTCAAGGCCGGCAAGAACCACCTCAACGGTGACGTCGCCCTGGCCTTCGCGCGGACCCGTCATACCGACAGCGACTACGAGCGCGGGCGCCGCCAGCAGCAGCTCATCGTGGCGGCGCTCACGAAGGTCCTGAAGCGGGGGCCGGCAGCACTGCCGGGCCTGCTGTCCAACATGCGCGGCCTCATCAAGACCGACATCGACTTCGCGGATGCGCCCGGCCTGCTCGCGCTCGCACAGCGCGCCAAGCTGGGCAGCTGGAAGAGCACCATCCTGGGCCCCAGCAAGTACGCTGGCCCAGGCGACATGATCTACGCCACCAAGCTCAAGATCGACGTGGTCCGGGCGTTCTTCCAGAGCCAGTTCGGCCCCGTCAAGCGCTGACGCGCGCCGGGCGATCGGCCCGGGACGGGCGTTGGGACGCGGACCCGCTGCCTGGCCACTCACGAAGCAACTGCCGCTCAGCCGCGCATCCGCGCGTGGCCGCTCACGACGCCCTTCTGCCGCTTACCCGCCCTCCGGGTGAGTAGGACGGCGGCGCAGGGTTCGGGCCCCTCATGGCACCTCCTGCGGGTGCTCCGCGGCCCTTCGTTGGCCGTGTCGCCCGCCGTCCGGGTCGAACGGCCACCCAACTGTCTCCGCGGCCCACTCGAGCCGACCTCGTTGGCGCACTCACCCGGCCACCGGGTACGAGCCGGGCGTGGTGGGCTGAGACCGGCCGCCTGCCGGAACCTGGGCACGGCCATCGCTGTTCGGCCGCCGGGCTCAGCGGCGCGTGCCGACCCCGTCGCTGACCAGCGTCCTTACGCGCCGGTCGCTGCCTACCGGGCGGGGGCGCCCGCAGACGGTCGCACCCCGCATCGACCCAGAAGGTCGATGGCAGTGCCGCCCTGATCGGCGAATCCATCGATTCGAGTGCGAGGCTGCGAGGCTGCGAGGCTGCGAGAGCCCGTCGCGCTCGATCGGGCCGCGCGCGACCAGCGGCATGACGTGCATGTCGCGGCGCCGATCATCCGATCGGACGTCGGCCACGTATCTCTCCTGGGGGGGCTGAGGTTTGTTGCGCCCGACGGCATCCGCTCACGTGACCAACGGTCGCAGGATGCCGCGGGCTCGCTGCGATTCCGCATATCACCTGAGGAGGATCGATGTCCAGGACGCCAACTCGCACGGGCCGGGGTGTTGCCCGATTCCACCGCGCAGCGGATCGCGCTGCCCATCGCCGTGCTGATGCTCATACCGGTCGCCGTAGGCGCCCAGAGCCCGGCAGCATCGAAGGACCCCGGCCGGCAGGGCATCGTCGAATCCCTCCATCGATTCCCCGCCACAGTGCCGTTTCGCCACATCGCTGGCGAGGTCGTGGTCGACGCGACCATCGGCACCGCGGGCCCGCTCCCGATGATGCTCGATACCGGCGCCCCGCTGAACCTCCCCGCGGAGCTCATCGCAGCGCAGGGCTTCCCGATCGTGGGTCAGCAGCCGACGAACGCCGGCGGTGGCGTCCAGGCGATGCAGGACATCGCGGCCGTCCCATCGCTCGCTGTGGGTCCCGTGAAGATCGGCAGCACAGCGGCCATCAGCGGCTGGGTCGGCCCGGACAACCCGCTCTCGTGCGTCACGCAGACAGGGCCTCATCGGCGCGAACGCCATGGCGGACGCGGTCTGGCAGATCGACTACCAGGCGCAGACCGTGACGGTCGCGCCCTCGGTGGACGGACTGGAGCACATCGAAGGTGCGATCGCGGTGCCCTTCATCCCCGGGGAGGGTATGGCGCCGAATCCGTTCATCGGCTTCGACATCGGCACCGGCTCGTTGGCCTTCCTCGTGGATACCGGTTCCGACGGCTGGCATCGCGATCGGCCCCAAGGAGCTGGCGGCGACGGGCATCGCGGTCCCGGTCGATGCGCCCAACCATCTCCGCGCGGGGCGCCGGTGCCCAGGGCGTGTTCGATCGTCGAGCTGCGAGTACGTGGATCTGCCCGATGCAGCTGGGTGCCACGGAGGTCACGCTGCCGGTCGGCGTCGGCGATATCGTGGCGGGTTTCGGCAACATCGGTAATGGGTTCCTGAGCCAGTTCGTGGTCACCTTCGACTGGTCCACGAAGACCCTCTATCTCGACCCGGTCGCCGCTGATGGCAGCTTCGGGACGGCCGTGCCCACCGCCGGCAGCATCGGCTGGGACGGCACCAACCTGGTCGTGACCAAGGTGGCCAAGGGCAGTCCAGCCGAACAGGCGGGCATGAAGCTCGGCGACATCGTGAGCAGCGTCGACGGCACGGCGGTGTCCACCCGGGATGAGTTCTGCGCGGCCTTCATCGGGCCCCAGCCGACGACCATCCAGACGGCCGGCGGCAGCGACCTACGACCTCTCGCCGTACGAGGGGTTCTTCGCCAAGCCATAGGTTCGCACCCACGCTGTTTCCCGGTCGCAGGACCGCCTAGCCTTGGAGACCACGATGCCCATCTCTCGTTCCGTCGGCGCCCTTGCTGCTGCGGTCGTCCTCGCCGCGGTCGGGAGCGCAGCGCCCGTCGTTGCGCAGAGTCCAGCCGCATCAGGCGCCGCGGCCAGTCCCGCTGCGGCGAGTCCCGCGACCAGTCCTGCCGCGAGCGCCGCGCCGCGAACCTTTGGAGCCGCCTGGACGTCCGTCGGTTGCGCCGACCTCGGCCTCCTCGCGGACTTCGACCAGATCGCGGACTGTGGCTACGTCACCGTCCCCGAGAACCGCACCGCCGCCACCTCCGACACCATCAAGCTGGGCGTGGCGCGCATCCGGGCGACCTCCGGAACGTCCCTTGGTGCGGTGGTCGAGGGCGTGGGCGGGCCTGGCGCCAACGGGCTTGGCGAAGCGACCCCGGCCTGGGTGGGTGCCCACGCGGCCATCCTCAAGGACCACGACTGGGTGTTCTTCACGCAGCGTGGCACGCAGGGTGCCCAGCCGTTCCTCGACTGCGAGGGCTACTCGCTGCGGGAGCTGAACGCCGGCACGCAGGGCCTCACGCCCAAGGAGAGCCGCGCAGCCGGTCGTGCCGCGTTCCAGGCGTGCGTCGCCGACTTCACGGCGCAGGGCGTGGACCTGGGCGCCTACAACTCGGTCGAGAACGCCACGGACATCGTGGACATCAAGGACGCCCTGGGCTACGACACGATCGTCTACGTCGGCGAGTCGTACGGCACCCAGCTGGGTCAGTTCCTGCTGCGGGACCACGCCGACGCCCTTTCGGCGATCGTGCTCGACGGTGTCGTGCCCGTGACCAAGACCTCCGAGATCCAGGTCACGGACATCCCGGGTTCGTTCAAGCGCGTCTGGGCGGCCTGCGCTGCCGACGTCGCCTGCGCCAAGGCGTACCCCGACCCGAAGGGCACGCTCCGGAAGACCATCAAGGCGCTTGACAAGAAGCCCGCCAAGGTCTCGGTCGATCTGGGCCAGGGATCGCCGACCGAGCTCTCCGTGGATGGCAGCCTTGCCATGCAGGCGATGTTCCTCAACCTCTACACGGGCGACTATCGACCTGCTCCCGGCGCGCATCTACCAGCTCGCGGCTGGCGACACGTCGGCGCTGGAGCCGTTGCTGCGCCTCTACTTCGGGAACATCTCGCGGTCCCGCGTGATGCACTTTGCCATCAACTGCACCGATGACCCGGCCGCCCGGGCCGACCTCAAGGCGAAGGTCCCGGCGCTCTACGAACGCCTCTACCGCGACAACGTGCGCGACTCCCTGGAGGCCTGCGCGGCGCTCAAGGTGCCGCAGCTGCCGGACCGCTCGGACGCGCTCGTGACGTCCGACATCCCGGCGCTCCTGCTCCAGGGCGGCATGGACCCGGCCACGTGGACCGATGGCGGCGACGGCGTCGCGACCGGCCTCAAGAACGCCTTCAACGTGGTGTTCCCCGCGGGCGGCCACATCCAGGCGGGCACCCCGTGCGGCATCACGATCCTGGGCGAGTTCCTGGCCGACCCGACCACCAGGCCCGACACATCGTGCATCCCCGCCGGCGTGCCGATGGCCTCGCCCGTGCAGCTCGTGGCCACCAACGAGGCGAAGACGGCGGCGGTCACGGTGACCGCTCCCGCCGGCCAGAAGCTGGCGGCCCCGGAGCAGTCGCAGGGCGGCTCGCTCATCGTCGCGCTCACCGTGTTGCCGCCGGGCGACATCGAGCAGTCACTCGCCGACCAGGTGAAGAAGTTCCCCTTCACGATCGAGGACCCGACGATCGTGGACGGTCCGATGGTGGCCGGCCTGCCCTCGAAGCGGATCTCGTCCGCAGGTGCGCTCAACGGTCAGCCGGCCGGCATCGACATCACCGCGGTCAGTGACGACAACGGCGTTTACCTGGTCACGACCCTCAACGTGGACCGCAAGGGGTTGGACAGCTGGCGTGCCAACGGGCTGCCGGCGCTGCTCAAGACCGTGGAGGTCGCCAACCCGTAGTCCCGCCCACGGACCGCAGGCTGGCGTACCGTGCAGATGGCGGAGGACGATCTCATCGACCTGCCAGACCTCTCGTTCACCGGGAAGCACTGGCAGACCGTTCGCACCGCCCTCAACGAGGCGCCCACATGGAGCCATCGAGTTCCGGCCCGTGGCGCTCGCGGACGAGCCCGTCGAGATCCTCGAGGCAGGTGGAACGTGTCTCGTGGACTGGCTTCGCGACAAGGAGCTGCCCGAGATGGGCTTCACCCTCGGGGGGTCCCGGAGGCCTCGATCGCGATGTCCGGGTCGGTCTGGCCGTGGACCTGAACGGCAAGGTCCACGGCATGACGGCGTGGCTGCTCGCTTTCCGCCGGGGTGGTGGTGCCGAGGGCTGGACGCTCCGCGTCCTGCGCCGTGGCGACGAGGGCTGCCGGCCGACGATGGAGTTCCTCATCGCCTCGTCCTGCCTGGCCTTCCAGGAGATGGGCGCGTCGCATGTCTCCCTGTCGGGGGCACCACGCGCTCGCTCGGATGCCGCGGTTCCGACCGACGGGGCCCTGGAGCAGTTGCTCGACCTGCTGGACGCCACGATGGGGCCGCTCTACGGCTTCCGGGTCCGCCACCGCTGACGAGGGTCACCGGTCAGCGACGACCGATCACCCAGCCCCTCCGCTGCTGTACGGTTCGCTCGGCGACCGGTCACGGATGCGATGGCTGAGGCGTCCATCGTCGGGTCCGGATCCGATGCCGCTGAGTGACCCACTCCAGGAGACAGACGATGCAGTTGCGCCCGCTGATCGGCGAGCGCCGTGACCGCGGCCCCCGATACCTGTTCCTGACCATCGTGTCGTTCGCCGTGACCGTGATGACGGTTCGGGTGTACCTCGCCCTGTCCGGGTACCCCAAGATCGGCGGCGGCGGCCTCCACGTGGCCCACATGCTCTTCGGTGGCCTGTTGCTCATCGTCGCCGTGATGGTGTTGTTGCTGTTCGTGGGGCGGCGCGCGCTCGCCCTGACCGCGATCACGGCGGGCATCGGGGTCGGACTGTTCATCGACGAGGTCGGCAAGTTCATCACCGAGACCAACGACTACTTCTTCGCCCCCGCTGCACCGCTCATCTATGGTGCCGTCCTGCTCCTCGTGCTGCTTTGGCTGCGGGTGCGCCGCGACGACCGACCGACGGCCACGGCGGCCATCCAGGGCGCGGTCGAGGCGATCGAGGACCTGGCCGACGGGCGCCTGTCGAGCGCCGGACCGCGACCGCGCCGTGGACCGGCTGCGCGCATCGGGGGCCGTGAGCGGCGACGACGGGTTGGCGGATGGCTTGCTGGCGGTCCTTGTCTCCGGCGACACCGAGGCTCGGCTCGCAGCGCCCGGCTGGCTCGAGCGAGGCGATGCCCAGCGGCAGCTCCGGCGCGTCCTCTCTGATCGGACCGAGCGGATCCTCATCCGCATCGGACTCTTCCTGTCCACCACGGCAGCCGTGGTCGGGTTGCTCATCGCGATCGCCGTGCTCGACGGACGTATCACCTCGATCCCCGATCCGGTCGGCCCCATCGAGATGCCCACGGAACCGGTGCTGGACCCTGTTGCTGGCACTCGTGTGGGTGGTGGTCGGCGTGACCAACGGGGTCGCCCTCGTCCTCAGCCTGACCGGCCACCACGAACGGGGCATGGCGATCGCCCAGTACGCGGTGCTCATCGGGCTGGTCGCCGGTGGCCTGCTCAACACGTATGTGTCGCAGCTGGGTGCGCTATCGGGCGTCGTGGTCCAGCTCGGCCTGTTGCTGCTCATCCTGGACCAGCGCGGTCGGCTCGCCGAGGCCAGGAGCCAGGCCCCGGTCGGATGAGCGTTGCCCTGGTCTCGGCTCCTTCGACACCGTAAGCTCGCTGCGCGTCGGGGCGCTCACTGCCAGGGTATGGGCAGCGCGGCCGGCCGTCAGTCGCGCCGCCAGTGCCGGCCCAGGGTCCACAGCGCTCCGTGCAGCAGCACCTGGTAGATGAGCAGGGCGGTGATCACGAGCGCCGTGACGGTCACCGCGGTCACGAGCGTATCGCCGACGCTCCCGGCCTGCGTCTGGACGTCAGCGAGCTGCGCCTCCACGGTCCGGGCAAGGTCGGCGCCGGCGGCGAAGGCTGCCTGCGTGTCGGGGTCATTGGCGGCGCTCGTGGCCTGCTCGTCGAGCATGAGGGTCACCTGGCGCACATCCGTGACCGCTCCGGAGGCGGTGTCATCGACCGCCCGCATCAGGTCATGGACTGCCTGGTCGGCCCAGCCCTGACCCGTCCACGTGCCGATCACGAAGACGATGGCCACGAGGATGCCCAGCACACCCAGCACCTGGGCGACGAGGCCCCACACGGGATGACGGGATGGACCCCGAGGCGCAGCCGCCGCTCCGGCGTCGGTCATGCCACAGTCCGACGCTCGGCAGCCTCTACTGGGCGGGAGCGCTCGCCGACGGTCGCACCGACCAGAGGTAGATCGCCGCACCGCCACCGATGCCCAGGATCACGCCCAGGAGCTTGACCCAGCCCTCGGACATCAGGCCGAGATGCAGGATGCCGTCGATGGACCAGCCGCCGGGGCCGACGAGGATGATGGCCACGAGCGCACCGGCAAGGGACAGCGGGAACTCGATGCCGCCCTTGGAGTTCCAGAAGCCGCGTGGCAGCTGGACCTTGAGGATGATGACCGTGGCGTGGCCCAGCAACGCCGCCGCCGCGATGGGCGTCAGGAAGCCGATTGCGATGAGCGTGCCGCAGCCGAGCTCCACGCCCGCGGACAGCATCGCCCAGTAGCGAGCGGGCCGGAAGCCCATGTGCTCCATGGCGCCCGTCCAGCCGACCATGCCGGGGCCGTTCCAGACGCCCAGCACCTTCTGCGCCCCATGCGCGACGAATGTCAGACCGACGACGAGCCTGATGACGAGCAGACCAAGATCTTGCTCCATCGGGGCCCCGTTTCCCTCCTGCTCCCGTGAGTGCCGGATGCACCATACCGCAGCGGCAGGGAGGCCGGTGGCATGAGCCCGACAACCCGTCGAACACCGGTCGGGCGGTCACCGCCCGCCGGTGTCAGCCGCCGTAGAAGTCGTAGACGACCCGCGTCTCGCTGCCGTGCTTGGCGAGGCCGATGCCGACCCGCTTGAAGTCGCGGTTCTTCATGTTCCTCCAGTGCCAGCCGTTGGACGAACGCTCCGACTGCATCATCCGATGGGTCCGGATGATCATCTGGCGCAGCGAATACCCGCCGCTGCAGCCGACGCTCTCGCCGAACGGGTTGCCCCGGTAACCTGCCGAGCGGAACCGTCCCTGGATGGTGCTACCCAGGGTGTGGCCGCAGTAGTCGTTCGCGGCGATCTTCGCGGCGTAGCCTCGGGAGACCCTGCTCGTGATGCCGGCGCTGAGGGTCAGCGGCTTGCGATAGGTGCTGTACTTGCCGCTGCCGCGACCCTTGCAGCTGCCGTTGGGCTGGACCCAGCCGCCGGTCCGGGTGCAGTTCACGAGGGACAGCGCGAAGTGCTCGAGGTCCTGGGACGAGCCACTCGATGCCGCGGCAGGGACGGCCGAGCCGAGGAGGCAGGCGACGGAGAGGAGCGCCATCGTCAGACGGCCGCGAAGGCTCAGGTGGAGACGGGACACGGCGTAACCTCACGCTGGGGCGTTGGTCCGTTCGATGGCGCCCGGCCGGCAGCGCCGGGGTGGGCGATGGCTCGCGGGTCGCGTTCACGGCGTCGACCGGCAAGCCGAAAGGGTACCGCGGGTCGTGTCGGTCCGTCCTGACACCATGCACCCCCGGGGGACGTACCAGCGTGCCTGGACGCCTGGTAGAGCGGTGTGGTCCGCTGATGTCAGGTACCCGACTCCGTGCCGCCAGGCTCGGGACCTGTCACTCCCAGCCGCGGGCACGCCGGATCTGCGCCGCGTGGTCGTGGGGGTGACGGCTGTAGATCGCCAGCCAGTCATCGACGGCGTACCGACCCGAGTCGGAGTGCTGGCCGCTGCGTTGCCACTCGTCGGGGGTGAGGGCCTCCAGCAGCTCCAGGCTCGACACCCGGACCGCGGCGAGGACGGCGAGCGAGGACGCGATGGGTCGGTCGTAGTGGATCCGCCGGGCGTACTCATCCTGGTCGTACGCGACGATGACCGGGTCATCCTCGGCGATGAGCCGCCGAAGCCGGATGAAGCCGTTGGTCTCGCTGTCGGCCAGGTGGTGGGCGACGTCACGCGCCGTCCAGCCGCCATCTGGTGCGGGGCGATCGAGCTCCGCCTCGGTGATGTCGGCGAGAGCGTCGAGGACGGCGCGCGTGCCGGTGCGATACCGCTCGATGAGGGCGGCGCGGTCAGTGATGGTCATCTGCCGATGATGCCATCAGCCGAGCACCGTGACGATCCGGGACATGGGCCACGGCAACGACGACGGCGGTGCCCAGCAGGCACCGCCGTCGTCCATGAAGGTCCCAGGGCGGGAGAGAGGGCCGCCCCGAGGGTGTTATTGGCTGATCTGTGCCGGCCGTGTGCCGAGCGTGACGTCGACCGAGGTCGAGGCGCCGTCCCGGAGGACCGTGAGCGTGACCTTGTCGCCGGGGGCGTGGGTCAGGAGGACGAGGTCGAGCGGATGCTCGGCGTCGATGGTCTGGCCGTCGATGGCCGTGATGATGTCACCGTCCTTGAGGCCTGCCTTGGCGGCCGGGCCGTCCTTGACGATGGGGTCGGTCGTCGTGCCGTCGGCGGCCGCAGCCGCATGGATCCAGGCGCCGGCCTCGACGTTCAGCTTGTTGTCCTTGGCCACCTGCGCGTCGAGGGGCAGGTAGTAGATGCCGATCCAGGGGCGGGCGATGTCCTTGCCCGCGAGGACCTGCGTGATGATGGGCTTGGCCAGATCGATCGGGATCGCGAAGCCGATGCCCTGTGCGGACCCGGCCTCGGCCGTATCGATACCGATGACCTTGGCGTCGCCATCGAGGAGGGGACCGCCGGAGTTGCCGGGGTTGATGGCCGCGTCGGTCTGGATGAGGTGGCTGAGGCGGTTCGCGCTCTGGCCGGTCATGTCGGAGACGACGACCGTGCGGTCGAGGCCGCTCACGATGCCGCTGGTGACGGAGCCGGGGAACTGGCCGAGGGGATCGCCCATGGCGATGGCCAGCTGGCCGAGCTGGAGCGCGGACGAGTCACCCAGCTGGGCGGCAGGCAGCCCGGTCGTGTCGATCTTGACGAACGCCAGGTCGGTGTAGGTGTCGATGCCCGCGACCTTGCCATCGAAGGTCCGGCCGTCGGACAGCACGACGCTCACCGTGTCGGCGTCCTGGACCACGTGATGGTTGGTGAGGATGAGCCCGCTGGGGTCGATGATGACGCCCGATCCGGTGCCCTGCTGGACGAAGCCCTGGGGCCCGTTGCCCTGGGTCGGACCCTGGGTCAGGGTCGACCCGGAGGTGACGTTGATGGTCACGACGGACGGTGCGACGGACTTGACGACATCGATGATGGTGGTGTTGTCACCGGCCGCGTCGGCTGCCCCGGGCGCCGCCGTCGGTGTGGTTGTGTCGGCCGCGAAGGTCGCGCCGGAGACTGCTGCCGCGCCGATGCCCGCCGAGACCAGGCACAGGGCGCCGATGCCCAGCCCCTTGAGCCCGCCGATGGCCCGTCGCCCCTGCGACGCCATCTCGGCCGTGTCGCCCGCGCCGGTCGCGGCCGGGTCGGGATGGATGTCCTGCATGTGAGGTGCCTCCTGGAGAAAGGGTCGATGGCCAGGACGATGGGCTCGTCGCCTGAGGATCCCCTGAGAATCCGTTGCCGCCGATGGCAGGTGAAGAGAACTACACCGACCGGCTGGAGGGGGCGATGACCGGCAGCTCCACGGTGAATGCGGCGCCACCGACGGGGCGGTCCGCGACCCCGATGCGGCCGCCGTGACGGGTCACGATGGTGGCCGCGATGGCCAGCCCCAGACCGGTGCCGCCACCCGGTGAGTTCTGGGCCCGCCAGAAGCGGTCGAACACGTGGGGCAGGTCCTCCGGTCGGATGCCGGGTCCCTCGTCCTCGACGACCAGCTGGGCGACGCCCCGGTCACGCCGCACCCGCACTCGCACCGTGCCCCCCGTGGGGCTGTGGCGGACGGCGTTGTCAACGAGGATCGTGACCACCTGGCGCAGGCGGAGCGGGTCGCCGACCACCATCACGGGCTCCGGGTCGACCTCGATGCCGACCCCCCGGGCGCTGGCGGGCGACATCATGGCCATCGCGGCATCGGCCGCGATATCGCCGAGCTCGACGGGCTGGAGCGTCAGGTCGAGGGCCCCGGAGTCCGATCGGGCCAGCAGCAGGAGGTCCTCGACGAGCGAGGTCAGATGGGACACCTCCGCGTCGATGTCGTCGAGCGCCGTGCCGACCTCCGCGACCGGCTGATGCTCGTGGAGCCGCAGGTCCTCGACGCTGGAACGGACGATGGTGAGCGGCGTTCGCAGCTCGTGGCTGGCATCCGCCGCGAACTCCCGTTGCCGGCGCAGCGCCAGGCGCTGCGCGTGGAGCGAGGCCCGGATGGGCACCAGGGCACGCGTCGCGTAGGCGGCACCCAGGAGGCTGGCCATGACGAGGGCCAGGACCCCACCACCGAACAGCACCTGCAGCAGGGAATCGAGCGTCTCCTGCTCGGCGGTCCGGTCCTGGACGACCTGGGTCACGTATTCGCTGCCGCCGGGTGTCTTGGCCGAGACGCTCAGGACCCGGAGCGGGAAGTTGCCGGAGCGCATGGTCCGGATGTCCTTGCCCGCGGCTCGCGCGCCGTCAGCGCCGTCGATACTTGGTAGGCCGCCAGGTAGGTCGCCCCGGAAGTCCTGGCGAACGACCTCGTCGTCGCTGTCGAGGAGGATGGCCAGCGTGCCGGTCGTTCGTCCGCCGAAGCGCGGATCGACCGGCGCCGGTCCGGCACCGCCGCTCTTGACCCACTGCACGATGGGCTGGGCACGCTCCTGCAGCTGGGCGACGCCCTGGTCCATGAGGGAGTTGGACACGGCGGTATAGATGGCCAGCCCGAGCAGCAGCAGGACCACGAGCGTCGCGCCGCCGCTGAACAGCACCAGCCGCCAGCGGACGCCGCGGATCATGCGCGCGTCCTGCGCCTGTTCCCGGTCCTGGTCGACCGACGCGTCGGGGCGGTCGATGGGGTCACCGAAGCCCAGGAGCTGCTCCTCAGGCATCGCTGAGGCGATAGCCCACGCCTCGGACCGTTCTGATCATGGCGCCGGCATCACCCAGCTTCTCGCGCAGGTAGTGGACATAGGCATCGACCGCATTGGGCGTCACGGCGACGCCGAACGGCCACGCATGGTCGAGCAGCTGGTCGCGGGTGAGCGCCTGGTCGGGGTGGCGAAGGAAGCACTCGAGCAGCGAGAACTCCCGCGGGCTGAGCTCGACCGGCTGGTCGGAGATGGTCACCAATCGGCGGGTCTCGTCGAGCACGATGGGTCCGACCTTGAGCCGCGGCTCCGGCCTGCGGGTCCCGTTCGTGGCGCGCCGACCGAGTGCCCGGAGGCGCGCGGACAGCTCCGCGAACGCGAACGGCTTGACGAGGTAGTCATCGGCACCCGCGTCCAGACCGGTGACCCGGTCGCCGACGGTGTCACGCGCCGTGAGCATCAGGATCGCGACCTGGCTCCTGTCGCGGCGCAACCGCTTGGCGACCTCGAGACCGCTGATGTCCGGCAGGCCGATGTCCAGGATCACGACATCGATGGCCTCGCCCGGAGCGCTCGCGACCGCGTAGCCATCCTCGCCCGTGGCGCAGGTGTCCACCACGTGTCGCTGCTCTTCCAGCAGGCGCTTGAGAAGGCGACGGAGTCGGTCATCATCTTCGACGATCAGGAGGTGCATGGCGCACCCAGCGTACGCCTCCACCGCTGAGATCCCGATGAGATCGGGCGAGTCTCGTGCGCCTGCGTCCGGCGACCTACCTGGTGAGGGCGAGCGCGTACGCCGCGATGGCGCTGAAGTCGAGGGCCGGCTCGACGGTCTGCCAGGCGCTGACGTCATCCACGAACCGGCTGCCGTGGCCGGTGTAGGCCGCGTAGCGGTCCTTGCCATCGACGGGGCAGGCGTGCCCCTCCGCGAAGAACTCGTCGAGGCCGTCGGCGAAGAGGTCGGCGCTGTTGGGGCCGTTGACGACCGCGCCACGGAGGATCGGCTCGGCACCGTCCTGGGTGCCCGACAGGTTCGCCACTACGTGCTGGGGACAGAGCGGGAAGCGGCTGCCGGCGCCGATCATGAATGACGCACCCCAGGGATTCGCGCCGAACACCCAGTCACGTTGCGCGGCGACGAACGCGTCGTACTGGTCGTCGTCCGTCAGCAGCCGATACAGCCTCGCGGTGGCGATGAGCCCGAAGGTATGGGCGACCGCGTCGAAGTCGCTATAGGTGACGCCCGATCCGAAGGATCCTGCTGCGCGCGTGCCACGGCCCGGTCGAGCTGCGCCTGCATGCCGTCCCGCAGGTCCTGCTCCGTGATGCCCCCGACCGCGGTCGGGGCGGCGCGCATCGCACGGATGAGGTCACCCATGGCCAGGGCGCTCGTGTCGTACAGGTTGAGACTGTCGCTGCCGGCTTCGGTGGCGAGGTACTCGGTCACCCAATGTGCGCTCGAGGCCAGCCAGGTGTCTGCACGCGGGTCGCGGAGCTGCTGCCCGGCGAGCGCGAGCTCCGCGGCGCCCCAGGCCATGTCGTCGCGCCACGACGACTCGGGGTAGAACGCGTGAGGGAGCGCCGTGACGACGTCCGCCTCGACCACGTCCTGGGTCTTGGCGGCATCGAACACCTGAGCACCGGTGTCCAGCAACCGAGCGGCGAGGTCCGTGTCCGTCGCGGCCAGTACCTGGGCCGCGAGCCCGTACGCCGCGGCGACGCGACCCGCGAGGTTGGGCGGCACCGGGGCACCCGCCGCGTTGGCCCGGAAGGCGGGTCGATGCGCGAGATATCGATCGGCGGCACCCGTGAGGCCGTCATCGGCCTGCGGGAGCCGCCAGAGGTCGTGGTCGCCCACGTAGGTGCCCTGGATGTCGCCGGACCCGATGCCCACCTGGAGGTCCAGGACGCCGGTGTCGGGGTGCCACGCCTTGGTCAGCCAGTCGAGCCCGTAGCGTGCCTCGGGGAGCAGCGTCTCCGGCGCCGCAGCGCCGAGCTCCCGCTGGGTGGCCCACAGCAAGGCATCGGCATAGGCCGTCGTGTGGCTGAACTTGATGAAGTCGCCAGCATCGAACCAGCCGCCCGCCAGGTCCGTCGTGCCCCCGAGGGTGGTCAGGTCGCCGTCGATGGCGTCCGAGTCCGGGTCCGGGTAGGTCGGCCAGGCATACAGCGCAGCAGCACGGTCGTTGAGGTGGCTGGGGACCCGACCCAGGGCACCCGGGATGACATCCGGCCCGTCGCGCTGGGCCTGGAAGAAGGTCACGACATCGCCGACGAGGGGGTCGACGAGCTCCCACGCGGATCCCATCCGGAACCACGGCGACCGGATGGCTGGCTTGCCCGGGACCACGATGCGGAACTCACCGGCGCGCTGCAGCGGCGAGAAGTCGAGCGGCTGGACCGCATGGAACGTGGGACTCCAGCGTCCGTTGCTGGGACCCGCGGTGCCCGTGAACGCCACCTTGCCGTCCCGACCCTCCACGTGGAAGACCTGCGATGGCCGTGCCTTTGGCGTCAGGAGCCAGGCGACCTTGGGCTGCTCGAGGGTGTAGCCCACCTGGTCGACGCGGACCTGGCCGGTCGGGCCGGCAGCGGCCGCGGTCGCGGGCGCGAGCGCGAGCGTGACGAGGAGCATCGGCAGCAGACGCGCGAGGTTCGGCATCCGGGGAGCATGCCCCTCCGTCGGCTGCCCCGCAAGGGACGGTTCGGGGGACACGCACACCCGGCCGAAGGCCGACTCCCGGCCACGAATCACAAGATCCCCGGCCATGGGCCGGGGATCTCCGTCCGGCGATCGCATGCGCGACCGCCTGGAACAGCCTGGTATCAGGCCGCGCTGACGCGGGTCGCGCGCGGGCCCTTGGGGCTCTGCTGGACATCGAACGAGACACGCTCGCCGCCATTGAGGCGGTCGAAGTCGAGGGTCGAGTCGAGCTCGTTGCGATGGAAGAAGTAGTCCTTGCCGTCCTCGGCGGTGATGAAGCCGAAACCGCGGTCAGCGACGACCTTCTTGATGGTACCTGCGGACATGGTTGCCCTTTCACGCTTCCCGAACTCAAAAGCAGACGCACGGTCCGTTCGAGAAGGGGGGTCGACCACGCGGAGCGTCGCCCACGTCGAGCGACAGGGCGAACTATAGCAGGGCTGTATCCGGGCCGTTGATGGAACAGAACGTCCGTGCGGATCATGCGCGTTCCCGTGCTGCCTGGCCGCCGTTGGGCTCGTCGACGCGCGGCCGCGGCTGGTCGAAAGGACTAGCATGGACGCCGATGGCCGTCGCGAGGATGGCCAGAGACACGCGGAGCACGCCCGGAGGGGCCGTGCATCGGCAGAGGTTCCGACGCGAGATGGGCACCACTGACTGGGTCGCCTGGCACGCCAGCGCATACGGGCCGGAGGGCCCCCTGCAACGGCGTCTGGAGGTGGTCCGACGCTCGGTGTTCGACGCGTTGACCCGTTCCGGATCGGGACCCGTGGCCATCGTGAGCATCTGCGCGGGCGATGGACGGGCGGTCATCGGTGGCCTGACCGGGCACCGGCGCGTCGCGGATGCGCGGGTGCTGCTGCTGGAGACCGATCCGCGACTGGCCCGCGCCGCGCGGCAGGCGGCGACGGCCGCTGGCCTGACCCACGTCGTGGTCCAGGAGGCGGATGCGGGCGTGACGACCAGCTACCGGACGATCGTGCCGGCCGGCATCCTGGTCCTGTCCGGCGTCTTCAGCCACATCGCCGACGCGGATGTGCGCCAGACCATCGAGACGCTGCCGGTGCTCTGCGCCCGGAACGCGTTCGTCATCTGGACCCGGGACCGGACCGAGCCGGACCTGACCCCGTCCATCCGCGGATGGTTCGTCGCCGCGGGGTTCCAGGAGCTGTCCTATTCCCGGTTCGTGGAAGGCAACGCGGGCGTGGGCATGGCCCGCCTCCGGATCCCGCCTCCGGCGTACGTCCCGGACCTGCCCATGTTCCGCTTCGAGGCCTGAGGGAGCGTCAGCCCTCGATCATGGCCGGCTCGTCCGGCTCCCGGGGGACGATCCGCTCGGGGTAGACCGAGCCCACCTCCAGCACATGCCAGAAGCCGCCCTTGGGTGCGACCACGATGTCCACCCACCAGCCCAGCTGCGCCACACGTGAGGCCGCTTCGCTGACGGGGACCGGCCCGACGCCATCCGCGAACCAGAGCATGCCCGGCTGGATGCGCTCGATGCGCAGCGTGCCGTCCATGACGTCCGCAGGCTCGAAGGCGAGGCCAGGGTCGACCTTCTCCGCCTGCCGGTCGAGGAGGGTGCCCAGGACCATCGCCCGCGGCAGCTGGTCCGCGGCGCGCCGGGCGGTGGCGGCCCCCACCCTGGCCGCGCGTGGATCGAGGGCGTCCTCGTCGGCGAGCCAGGCGATGAGTCGACCCATCGTCTCGGCGATGTCGTGTGCCGCCTCGGGCTCGCCCTCGAAGGTGGCGGCGAGGTGGTCGTTGAGGAACTCCGGCAGGAGCTGCGGGATGAGCTCCACGCCGCTCGTGCTCGCGAACGGCCGTGGGACACCGCCGATCATGGCGCGCTCGTAGGCCGCCTCCGCCTCACCCTGGAGGTAGCCGGGGCCGAAGTCCTCGGCGAAGCTCCGGAACAGCTCGATGGCGGACGTCTGGGCCATGCCGTCGACGATGCTGAAACGGTCGAGCGCGGCGTCGATGTTCATGGGCATCCCGCATGGTACGGCACCCGTCGGGCGGCACCCGGCGCCGTCAGGCATCAGACTGGGCCCTGCCCGATGACCGCCGATCCCAGCCCGTTCGATACCGACGCGCCCACCGAACCGCTCGACCGGTCATATCGGGCGGTGTTCGCCATCCCCGACCTTGGCCGGGTGGTGCTCTCGATGCAGCTCGCGCGGATCGCCCAGGCGATGGTCGCCGTCGCGCTGGTGCTGTTCTCGCTCGCGGAGTTCGGCTCGCCCGCGGTCGCGGGCATCGTCACCTTCGCCATCCTGCTGCCGGGCATCCTGCTCAGCCCTATCGCGGGGGCGCTCCTCGATCGCCATGGCCGGGTCCGGCTCATCGAGGTCGACTACGTGGTGGCCATGACCACGATGCTGCTCGTGGGCGGTCTGGCGGTCGCCGGCGTGCTGACGGCTCCGCTGCTGGTCATCATCGCTGCCATCTCATCGATGACCGGCCCGTTCAGCCAGACCGGGCTGCGCAGCCTCTTCCCGATGATGGCGCCGAAGCACCTCTGGGAGCGGGTCAACGCGCTCGATTCCAGCGGCTACGTCGTGGCCACCATCATCGGTCCGCCGCTGGCAGCGGCCATGGTCGCGGTGCTGGGACCACGCGTGGCGGTGATGGCCATCGCCATCCCGTACGCGCTGGCCGCGCTCGTCCTGCTGCCCGTGCGGGAGCCCGCCAACATGCCCGGCGGCACCGGGCGCCTGCTGGTCGATGCGTGGCAGGGGATGCGCTACGTCTGGGCGAACCCCTCGCTGCGCGGCCTGGGCTTCTCCATCTCGACCCTCAACCTCGCGGGTGGCATCACGACCATCGTCATCCCCATCATCGTGCTCGAGCAGCTGGGTGGCTCCGAGGCCCTCGTGGGCGTCGTGTTCGCCATCTCCGGGGTCGCGGGGGTGATCTCGGTGGGCCTGTCGGGGCGCATCGATTCCCGCCGCCGGGAGTGGTTGCTGCTGGTGCTGCCGATGGCATGCATGGGGCCCGCGATGGTGCTCATGCTGCCCGCGACCGACCCCGGCGACATCGCGCTCGGCTGGATCGGGCTCACGCTGTCACTGCTGCTCAACGGCCTGTTGAACGGCCCCATGGATATCGGACTGTTCACGATGCGCCAGCGGCGGACCGATCCCGCGATGCTGGGTCGGGCATTCGCGATCTCGATGGCGTTCAACTTCCTGGGCTACCCCATCGGGGCGGCCATCGGCGGGGTGCTCGCGACCACCTCCCTCGACGCCGCCATCTGGCTGGGCGTGGGCGCCAGCGTGCTCGCCGCCGTCTTCGCCGCGGTGATGATCCCACGCTTCGCGGATGATGGCGGCCGAAGGGCCTCCATCGCGGGAGACCCCGCGAGCACGTCAGCCGGCTGACGGCTCCGCGTCGAACATGGTCGAACCGATCGGCGAGGACGGGTCGACCTCATGAGGGTCGATGGCCGCTGCGGTGGCGCGTGGCCCATCCGGCATCCACACCACGGCCACCAGGACCCCCACCCCGGCGATGAGGGCACCGATGACCGAGGTCCACGCCATCGCCTGCACGAACGCCGACTGGGCCGCCACGACCAAGGCCTGACCGGCCGCGCCCCCGACCTCGGCGGCCACGGCCAGCGCCCCGGCGAGTGAGTCGGTCACGACGCGTGCGACGTCCGCGGGGAGCGCGGCCACCGCCGGCCGGAGCGTCTGCGAGTACGACGCCGCGAAGAGGCTGCCGAGGATGGCCACGCCCAGCGCGCCACCGATCTCGCGCGTCGTGTCGTTCACCGCCGAACCTACCCCGAACTGGTCGGACGGCAGGGCACCCATGATGGTGTCCGTGGCGGGGGTCATGGCCAGACCGATGCCGGCAGCACACAGGAACATCAGACCGCCGATGAACAGGTCGCCACTGGTGACCGAGATGAGCGCGAAGCCAGACAGCGCCACGGCCATGACGGCGAGGCCCAGCGACGTGGTGGCCCGGGCGCCCAGTCGTCGGGTCGCGTTGGCGCTGATCGCGGCACCCGACATCACCCCCAGGGCGACCGGGATGAACCGGATGCCGGTCTCGAGCGCGCCCAGCCCTTGCACGCCCTGCATGTACTGGGTCAGGAAGAACAGCACGCCATTGAGCGCGAAGAAGACGAGCGTCACGGACAGGCAGGCCGCAGCGAATCCCTGGTCCCGGAACAGGCGGACGTCGAGCATCGGATGAGCGGTGCGTCGTTCCCACAGCAGGAACGCACCCAGCGCCATGCAGGCGATGGCGAGCACACCCAGGACCGAGGTATCGTCCCAGCCTCGTGACGGGATCTCGATGATGCCGAACACCAGCGCGGCAAGGCCGATGACCGATAGCGTGGCACCCACGACATCGAGCGACACTCGCCCGGCGGCCCGTGACTCGGGGACGACCGCGAGGGTGGCGAAGATGCCCAGGACGACGAACGGGACATTCACCAGGAACACCGACGGCCACGCGAAGTGTTCCAGCAGCCAGCCGCCCATGAGCGGGCCGGCCACGATGCCCAGCGCCGACACCGACCCCCACGCCGCGATGGCCTTGGGGCGCTCGTCGGCATCGAACACGTCCGCGATGATGGACAGGGTGGCAGGCATCATGAAGGAGGCGCCCAGGCCCATGAAGGCACGCAGCCCGATGAGCTGTGCCGAATCGGTCACCAACGGCGCGAGCGCGGACCCCAGGCCGAACAGGACCAAGCCGATGACCAGCATCCGCCGGCGTCCGTAGCGGTCCGCGAGTGCGCCGGACAGGAGCAGGAACCCGGCGAACACCAGGATGTACGCGTCGACCATCCACTGGAGGTCGGCAGCACTGGCCTGGAGCTCGCGCGCCAGGGTAGGCAGCGCGATGATCAGGATGGTGTTGTCGAGGCTCACCCCGAAGAGGGCCAGCACCAGCACCATCAGGATCCACCATCGTCGGGGATCGCGGGTCGTCTGGATCACGGTCGGTCTGCCTTTCCGCCCGGATCCCCGGGTCGATGGTGGGGACTCGGACATCGTTCGAGTCCGCGGTCGATTGCGTGCTCGTGCACTGTGCGAGTGGTGCCGGCGCGAATCGTCGGCCGGATGCCCGGATCACGACGAGGCGGATGACGTAGGAGCCACGGTGCCCGACCAGCGGCAGGGATCCGGCCCGGGGCTGCCGGGGTGGCCAGCGCACCCGGGATCGCGATCGGCGACGCGGTGGCCGGCGTGTCGGGAACTGACCAGGCGACCCTTCAGACGGCTCCGGCTCCGGCTCCGGCTCCGGCTCCGGCTCCGGCTCCGGCTCCGGCTCCGGCTCCGGCTCCGGCGCAGTCGTAGACGTCCACCCGGCCACCGATCCGGGGGTCGCGGATCGGGAGGCAGGTGGTGCGCACCCACTCGTCCCGGATGCGGCCCAGCGCGGATGCGAAGAAGCCCCCTGCGATCGGTCCGCGCTGCTCGAGCACATAGCGCAACCGTCCCTCCTGCACCAGCGCCTGGAGCTGTCCCAGGGTGGGTGTGGGGTCGCCGCCGACGAAGCCACCCATCGCGAGCACGGGCTGGCCGCTCGACAGCTGGAGCCCGGCGGCGCCGCTGGCGCCGCTGATGGCCGCGATCCAGTCCTGCCCATCGCGATGGGCCAGGAGCCAGCTGGCGAGGCCGTCCTGCCGCACGTCGGCACCCGGGAACGGGCCCGTGCCGAAGGCATTCCGGAGACCATCGCGCAGGACCCCGCCGAAGCCGCCGCGAGACGCTTCCGCCGGACCTGCCACCGGGTCACCACCAGCCTGTCCAGCCTCCGCGGTGGCGATGCTCCAGGCCGTCGGTCCGAGCAGGATGGCCAGGAGGGCGAGGACGAGCCCCGTGCCCGCCGCCCCGTGCGCGCGTGCCGTGACCGAGGTCGGCAATGCGAGCAGTAGGCCGCCGACGACTCCCAGGACGAGCAGCAACGGAGCGAGCCAAGGTAGGTACGTGGGGGCTTCCATGAGCACTCGGGTCGCCCACCATGCGCTCCCGACGACGCATGCGCCCAGGACCAGGCCGCCGAGCACCGATCGTCGCCGCCAGCGCCACAGGGCGATGACGCCCATGCCCACGAGTGCCGCCACGGCCGGCGCGAGGGTCACCGCGTAGTAGCTGTGGACGATGCCGGACATGAAGCTGAGCACCACGACCTGGGTCATGAGCCAGCCGCCCCACAGCAGGTAGCCCAGGATCCATGGGTCGCGTCGACCCGGATCCGGCCGCTCCGAGAGACGGACGAGGAAGCCGGTCGCGCCCAGCACGACCGCGAGTGGCAGCAGCCAGCCGACCCCGCCCGCCCATGGCTGGCCGAGCAGACGCAGGATGCCCGTCGTGCCACCGAACATCGCGCCGACGCCCCCGAAGACACCACCGGGACCGGCGCCCTGGCCGAGGATGCGGCCGAGCCCGTCGTAGCCCAGCAGCAGCTGGAGCGGGCCGCCGGTCGTGCTGCCACCGATGTAGGGCCGCTCGGCGAGCGGGATCGCTTCCACGACGGCGACCCACCAGCCGCTGGCGACGAGGACCGCCATCGACGCGGCGACCAGCTGGCCCAGCCGACGCCCGATGCCGCCAGCACCGCCGACGAGGACGACCAGCGCGAACGCGGGCAACACCAGGTAGGCCTGCATGAACTTGGTCTCGAAGCCGAGACCCACAAGGATCCCGGCGAGCACCAACCAGCGGGTCCGGCCGGAGTCGATGCCCCTGGTCAGCGCCCAGGCCGCGGCGACCAGCAGCAGCGTCAGCAGCGCGTCGGGGTCATCGAACCGGAAGATGAGCACCGCGACTGGGGTCACGGCCAGGACCAGGGCCGCCAGCAGCCCGGCCGCGGACCCGCACCAGCGACGGACGGTCGCGAACAGGATGCCGACGGTCGCCACGCCCATGAGCGCCTGGGGGAGCAGCAGGCTCCATGCCCCGAGGCCGAAGGCACGCACCGAGAGGCCCATGACCCAGATCGACAAGGGCGGTTTGTCGATGGTGATCCAACCGGGCGCGTCGAGGGCGCCGAAGAACATCGCTCGCCAGTCCGTCGCGGCGGCCTGGGCGGCAGCCGCGTAGTACGTGTTCGCGTACCCGTTGCGGTCGAGGCCCCAGATGGTGAGCCACGCGCTGAGGCCCAGGGTCGCGCAGATGGCGACCCGCACGCGCCAGGGCGCCAGCTCATCCGCCTCGACGACCGGCCCGTCAACGACGACCACGGCGTCCGGGGCCGGATCGCCGTGGTCGAGCTGCGTGGATCGTCCGTCCCCGACGAGCGCCGTCATCGGTTCAGGCTACCCGAGGTCTGCGTGGGCTACCCCTGCGTGGCACCGGGGGAGGGACTCGCGCTCGGGACCGTCGGCTGTGACGGCGACATCGGTGGGATGCCCCGGACCCCGACCGCCGTGGCGTCGATGGAACCGTCCGCTGCCCGGACACCAGCCGCGACGACACCCTGGCCGACCGTCAGGCTGGCGAGACCCGCGGTGGTGCCGCGCCGCGCGAGCCACTGGGTCGTGTCGCTCACGCGGACCGTGACCGCCGTGCTGTCAGCCTGGGTGACGGTGAAGCTGTCCGTGCCCACCGACGCGACGGTGCCCTGGACCGTGGCCAGCTGCACCTCGATGCCCGTGACCGTCCAGCTGCCGTCCGCGTTGCGTGTCTGGGCGACCCGGACGTCGTCCCCGACGCTCACGTCGTCGAGGGTGATGGTCTGGCCGCCGCGGGTGATGACGACCCCGGTGGTGTCGATGTCGCGGGTCCAGCCGTCATCGGTCTTGAGCGAGATGACGGGAGCCGCGATGGCCGAGACGGTCACCGATGACCGACCCGTGAGCCACAGCTGCCGACCACCGTCGACCATCGGCCCGCCGCGACCGAAGCCGCCACCGAACCCGCGCTGGTCCGTGCCCGAACGTCCGCCGAAGCCCGGGCCCATCTGTCCGGGGCGCATCTGCGGGACCATGCCCGGGCCCATCCCGCGGCCGTAGCCGTGGCGTCCGGTGCCCGGCATCATGGCGCCCGGGGCCTGCTGGGTGGTGGGAGGCGTGCCCGGGGAGGGAGGGACGCTCGGTGATTGGGCGGCGACGGCGCCCGCGCCGAGGAGCGAGACCGCGATGACCCCGCTGACGACGCCGAGGCGCCGGATACGCCGTGGCGCTGGACCTGGTCGCTGTGGCTCCATTCGGACCTCCTGGTGCGCAGGTCGCTCCTCGACCCGTTCGGTCATGGCATCACATCAACATGACAGGGTCATGAGAACGCCTGCGATACGTGGGTCGTGCCCGTCGGTGGGGGATCCGCAGGCATACGGGTGGCTGTCGGGCGCCGCAGTCAGGGGTACCCAGCCGATGGTGGGGACCGTCAGCACCGTGTGTCGCCCGGCGGCCTGATCGGCCGCGATGAGCCGCAGGTGTGGCAGCGTGCCGGGGTCGGGCGGGATGTCCTCGAAGTACCAGTCGGATCCGGTGTTGTGGGTCCCGGTCGTCCAGTCATAGCGCGTGGTGCTGTTGCCGCCCCACCGGTCGACGGTGATACCCAGCGGTGCGAGCGCGGACGGACTGCCCACATCGCCCCATCCGCGCAGGATGCGCCATCGGCGGCCGGATGCGCATGGGAGGGAACACCTCCGGGGTTGGGACCCGCGGCGGGCATGAGAGCCACCTGATGATCGGCGGAGATCGCTCAGGCCTTCCTCAGCGGTGACATGTCTGATGGGCGCATCCACAGGGCGGACCGGTCGCTCACCACAGTCCTCACAGGAGTACCCAGACAGATGGAAGCCACCAACCGACGAGGCCGTCGACACGCACTGCGCATCGGCGCCGCAACGGCAGCGCTTGCCGCAACGATGCTCACTGGCGGGCTGGTGTCGGCGCAGAGCGCGAGCAGCGCACCCACCGATACCACGACCACCCCGTCTGTGCCGGCGGTGCCGGGCAACATGCAGGCCAACGGCGGCCCGAACGGCGTCCAGGGCGGCCGCGGCGGCCAGCAGGGCGGCCGCGGCGGCCAGCAGGGCGGACCAGGCTTCGGGGGCCAGCAGGGCGGACCAGGACGCGGCGACATGGCCGGAATGGGCCGGGATGCTGTCACCGTGACCAGCAACGACGGCACCAGCCTTGGACTCCAGACCGCGGACGGCTGGACCCGCACCATCGCCACCACCAACGTGGTGCTGACCAAGGACGGTGCCACCATCGCCCTTGGCGACATCGCGGTCGGTGACCGGGTGAGCATCGCCCAGACCCGGAACGCCGACGGCAGCTACACCGTCACGGGCATCGCAGTCCTGCCCGCCACGGTCACCGGCACGGTGGCCACGGTTGGCACCGATAGCTTCACGGTGACCCTGGCCGATGGCACCACCCAGACGGTCAACGTCTCGGCGACGACGACCTGGGTCATCCAGGGCTCGTCGACGCCGGGCATCGCGGCCCTGGCTGCCGGTCAGCAGGTCTCCGCACAGGGGACCCTCGCAGCCGATGGCTCCCTCGACGCGAAGAAGGTCGTCGCGCGCTGATATCGCAGGTCGACGACGGCCGCCTCCAGCCGTCCATCGACCATCCCCGACCGCTGGGCGCGGTCACCCTCCGGGAGCCACGGGTCCCATCGGATCCGTGGCTCCTGTGCGTCTGCTGCGTGGCAGCGGCCGCGACGCTGCAACAGGTCCCCGGGCAAGGCGTCCCAGCGTGCGAACACGGCCGTGTCGCGACCGGCACCGGTCGCCCTTCAGCCCCGGGAGTCCCATGCGCCAGCTGCCACCGCCCCGACAGGTGGGCCCATCGGAGCCACCGCCACCCTGGATGCAGGCACCGCAGCCCGGAGCCTGGGACCCGTCCGGCCATCCTCAGGGGTACGGCCAGCCCCAGGGATATGGGCCGCCCTCGGGGTACGGCCAACCGCCTGGTTGGCGACCCCCCGCTGGGCCACCTCCCGGCCGGCGCCCCAGGCGACGACGCCGCTGGCCGCTCGTGCTGGCCATCATCCTGCTTGCGGTGGCGGTCGGATCAGGCGCCGCCGTGACCAATGCCTTCGGGTTGCGCGACCGGGTGGATTGATCTCGTCGCCCGCGTGGACCTCATCCTGCATCCGCCCCTGGACCGGACGACCGCACCCACCGTTCGGGTCACGCCACCCCCGGACGAGGTCGCGGACGATGCCGACCCGAGCGTCGATCCGCGACCCAGCGATGCGCTGGAGCTCACCCCCGAGCCCGACCCGACCCCGCGCCAAAGCGCCGACACCCCGACCTCGGACCGGCCCACCGTGGCCCCGACGCCGACACCGCGACCCAGGCGTCGACCGGTCCACCTGAGCCTCAAGGTGGCGGACCCGGACACGATGTTCGCGTCCCAGGTCGAGAACACCATGTGCGCGCCCGCCGGGCTCCAGATGGTGCTCGCGATGCACGGCCACGCCGGCACCTCGGCGTCCTTCCAGCGCAAGCTCGATGGACGGCTCGACGAGTGGGAGGCTCGCTCCGACGCCAAGGCCGGTGGCTGGGGCCCAGCGGCCATGGTGGAGGCGCTCGCCGCCTACGGTGTCAAGGGATACGAGGTGCGCGCCTACGACAACCGCAACCAGGCGCTCCGGGATGCCGCGATCGCCATCACCCGCACCGGGGCACCTGCGATCCTCATCGCGTGGCGTGGCGCGCATACCTGGGTCATGACCGGATACACCGCAGACGGCGACCCGACGGTGTTCGGGAACGCGCGCATCACCGGGGTCGATATCTTCGATCCCTGGTACCCCCGGGTCTCGAGCATCTGGGGACCGTCGGATCCGCCGGGCACGCTCCAGGACCTCTCGGAGATCAAGCGCAACTTCCTGCAGTGGCAGCGGCCCGAGGGCTCCTATGCCGACCGGGACGGCAAGTACCTCACCGTCGTCCCGACCATCCCGCTCCGGGACCAGCTGGGGACCGCAGCCCGCTAGGCTGCGGGCTCGAATGGGTGCCTGCCTTCGCGCCTGGGATTCGCACCTGCCGTTCGCGACTCACCGGGCGAGTCAACGGACGGCCAGGGTGGGGGCCGAGCCCCTGGTCGTCCCGCGAAGCCGCACGCGGCGGTCGATCGGGCCGCATGGCGAGCCATTCGGCGGCCGGGACGCATCCGCCGGCAACCATGGGGCGCCGCGCCGCCTATCCAGGCCGGCCCGCCGGTCGGTTGGCTCCTGCCGTGAGCCACGGCCGCCGGCGCCGAGCGAGCATCGCGCCACGGCCTTCGGGCGCCAGCGAGCTACTCGCCGGCCACAACCCCGAGATGCCCGATCCGATGACGCACTGCCACGAGCAGGACTACCACCTTGACGGCCATACCCGCCCCGAAGGCGATCGGCACCGCCATGAGTCCTTCGGCCGGGCGCAGGAGCTCGACGACACCGACGATGGTCAGCAACCCCACGATCGACGCGAGCACCGGCAGCAGCGTCTCGTGGGTCGCGAAGATGGCCCGCGTCAGGACATGCGTCAGCGCCTCGAGCGGGACCGATATCGCGAACACCGTCAGGAGCGCGGTCGTGCGGGCCACGTCCTCGTCGTCGAACTGGTCGCCGCCCAGCAGCACCCGGATGGCGAGCCCCGCCACGAGCGCGAGGGCCACGCCCGCGAGGGCGCTCAGGATGCCGATGGTCAGCACGTTGTCCCGCACCAGGGCACCGAAGCGCGTCCGGTCCCCGGTCGCCGCCACCCGCGACAGGACCGGGAAGGCCGCCACGGAGAACGCGATGCCGATGAGGCTCACGGGTACGCTCTGGAAGTTGCGTGCGAAGCTCAGGGAGCTGACGCTACCGGCCACCATCCCCGACGCGACCGACGTGAAGAACAGGAACGTGATCGCCTCGATGGGCTGTGCGATGACCCGCGGGATGGCGAGCCGGACGTATTCGCGGAACGCCGCGGATCGCAGCGCGAGCACCGGTCGGTAGCGGAAGTCGGTGCGCCGGACCCCGAGCATCCGGATACCCAGGTGCAGCGCCGATCCCACGAGCGTGCCCACCGCGACACCCTCGATGCCGATACGTGGCCCGAGCACGAGCGCACCGAGCACGATGCCCAGGTTGTAGAGCAGCGGCGCGAGACCGTAGGCCAGGAAGCGCTGCCGCGCGACGAGCAGCTCACCCAACGCGAACGAGACGGCGAACACCAGGGAGGTGACGCACATCTGGCGGAAGAGGCTCGTGTAGAGCATGACCTGCTGGTCGTCGAAGCCGGGCGCGACGATGGCCGCGGTCCAGGGCGCGATGGCGTACAGGACGCCGACCGCCACCGCCATCACGACCCAGGCGGTCGTCAGGATCGTGCGCGCGAACGCGGTGGCGGCGGCCGGATCGTCGCGTTGCGTGCGCAGCAGCACGGGCACGAACGCCGCGGACAGGCCTGCGAACACCAGCACGTCGAGGACGAGCTCCGGCAGCACGAGCGCTGCGTTGTAGACATCCAGGTCGCTGCCGGCGCCGAACGTGCGCGCGAACACCCGGTCACGCCCCAGGCCGACGAGGTAGCTCGCGAACGTGAGCACCGCAAGCAGCAACGCACCCGGCGGCACTCGCTGGAGCAGCCGACCGAGGAGAGGATGTGCCGAACAACGCGCCCATCGATCGGGTCGGGGAGGGGCAGACTCGCTCATTCCCCGTCCACGACGCGTGACCGGTATGCCTGTTGCGGTGGCATGACGACGGCCCGGCCCGCACCGCGGCGCGAGCAGCCGGTAGGCTACACCGATGCTCTCCCCGACCCGGCTGCTGGAGCCCCTGCGTGACTTCCTGCGCGCGGAGGCCGCCGGCGGGATCCTGCTCATGATCGCCGCGGCCGTTGCGATGGTCATTGCCAACTCGCCGGCGTGGGAGGCGTGGGATGCCTTCTGGCACAGCGAGCTGGGCGTCATCCTGGGTCACCATCACTGGTCGATGTCGCTGCTGCACTGGGTGAACGATGGCCTGATGGCCGTCTTCTTCCTGGTCGTTGGCCTGGAGATCAAGCGCGAGCTGCGCATGGGGGAGCTGCGAGAGCCCCGGACGGCGCTGCTGCCCATCGTCGCTGCGGTCGGTGGCGCCGTCGTGCCCGCGCTCATCTACCTGACATTGAACGCCGGCGGCCCTGGCGCGTCGGGCTGGGGCGTGCCGATGGCCACGGACATCGCCTTCGCGCTGGGCGTCCTCGCCATCGTCGGGTCACGGGTCCCCGGACCGCTGAAGCTGTTCCTGACCACGCTCGCGATCGTCGACGACCTGCTGGCTGTGGCCGTCATCGCCCTGTTCTACACCAGCTCCATCGACCTGCTGGGTGTCACGGAGGCCGTCGTCTGCCTGGCCCTCCTGGTCGTGGCCAACCGCATGGGGGTGCGATCGCTGGTGGTCTACGGCGTCCTTGGCGTGGCCCTCTGGTTCGGGGTGCTGCTGTCCGGCGTCCACGCCACCATCGCGGGCGTCCTGCTCGCGTTCACCATCCCCACGGTCGTGGGCGCGATGCCGGCGGACGGCAAGCCGACACGCTCACCGCTCATCGCGCTGGAGCACCTGCTCCATCCCTGGTCAGCGTTCCTGATCGTGCCCATCTTCGCGCTCGCCAACGCCGGGGTGCGACTGACGGGCGGCCTCGAGGTGTTCACTCAACCGGTAGCGCTTGGTATCGTGCTCGGGTTGGTGCTCGGCAAGCCCATCGGCATCGTGGGCTCGACGTGGCTGCTCGGGCGGCTCACCGGCACCGGCCTCCCGCCGGGTACCACCCGGGCACAGATGCTGGCGCTGGGCATCCTGGCCGGCATCGGCTTCACGATGTCGCTGTTCATCGCGGACCTCGCCGCATTCGACGCCGAAGGGCACCGGGACGCCAAGCTGGGCATCCTCGCGGCGTCGGTCATCGCCGGCATCGGCGGCTGGATCGCGATGCGTCTCGCGACGCGGGGTCCGGCGCTGCGGCCGCGAGCGTGCCGTCGCGCACCGGAGCCGGTCGGCTAGTCCGAAGGTGTCCTCCGAGGCGCGCGCCGCGGCGATCGGCGGCCTGGACGCCACCGGTCCACGGGTCGCCGTGGCCGGGCAGGACCAGCCCTGCCTCCACGTCCTCGAGCCGCGCCCAGGGATGCGAGCGCCTGCGCCCGGTCGGCCGTGAAGGGCGCGATCCGGGGCCCCGTGTCGCCGGTCATCACGTTGCGGGTCGCGATGGCATCGCCGATGAACAGGACGCCCTGGTCGCGCATGTGGAGTGCCGCGCTTCCCGGCGAATGACCCGGCAGGTGGATGACACGTGGCGCGCCCGGCACGTCCAGGGTCGCACCGTCGCCGTAGGTCACGACCTCCTTGATGGGCGGGATGCGCAGCATCCCCTTGCGGGCACCGTAGAGCAGGAACGAGAGCATCGACCGGATGCGTACCTTGCCCCAGCCCGCGCTGTTCTTGGTCTCGCCGCGGGCCAGGGCGGCATCCAGCTCGTGGACCCGGATGGGCACGCCCCGGTCGGCGCGGATGCGCTCGGCGAAGCCGATGTGGTCCGTGTGGCCATGGGTCAGGACCACGGCACGGACGTCGTCGAGGCTCCGGCCCATCGCGGCCAGCTCCCCCGGCAGATCGCCCCAGTACCCGGGCGCCCCGGCATCGATGATGGTGACCGCTCCCGCCTCCTCGACCAGGTAGACGTTGATGAGGCCGGTACCGATGCGTCGGATGCTCGGTGCGATCTCCATGGGGCGGGCCCTCCAGCGCGCGTGACCGCGGGCTCAGGCGACCGGGCGGAACTCCACCTCGATGAAGTCGACGGTCGCGTCGGACAGGTTGGACACATTGTGCTCCACGCCGGCTGGCCGGAACATCGCGTTGCCCGGCACGAGCTCCACGGCGCGGTCGCCGGTGGCATCCCCGAAGGTCAGCGTCCCCGCCACCAGCGGCACCACGATGTAGGGCAGGGGATGCACGTGGTGACCGATGGTCGTATCGGGCTCGAGCGTCCAGCGGACCGTCCGGGTCTGCTCGTTGTCGATGACCACCTGGGGGCTCACCAGCCGGGTCGCCATGGGTATCTCCTGGATGCGTGTTCGGGATGTCACCGGGAGCCTACGGTATCGTGCCCCTCGTCCGCCGGCCCCGTCACAGGAGGCATCCCGTGCTCGTCGTCACCACGCCCTTCGTCCCCGGTCACCGCATCCTCGAGGTCCGGGGTCTGTGCTTCGGGCTGGTCGTCCGCAGCCGTGGCATCGGGCCCAACATCATGGCCTCGTTCCGGTCCCTGGGCGGTGGCGAGATCACCGAGTACACCAAGCTCCTCGAGGAGACCCGCAACCACGCCGTTGCCCGCCTGGTCGAGCACGCGGGCGCCCTGGGCGCCAACGCCATCATCTCGATGCGCTTCGACAGCTCCGAGATGGGATCGACGATGTCCGAGATCGTCGCCTATGGCACCGCCGCCATCGTGACACCCGACGCATCGGTGGGCTCGGCGGCCGCGGGCAGCGCCGTGGTTGGCAGTGCGGTCCCGGGCAGCGCCGTGCCCGGTGCCCAGACGCCATGGGGCTGAGCGACCCGCGCTGAACTCATCGGTCTGACCGCCGGAGATGATCGAGGCCTTCCTCGTCTCCGTCGGCGCGGTGTTCGTGGCCGAGCTGGGCGACAAGAGCCAGCTCATGGCGCTCACGTTCGCGGCGCGCTATCGCGCCTGGATCGTGCTCCTGGGCGTCACCGCGGCGACCCTGCTGGTGCATGCCGGTTCCGTGGTGCTCGGGGTGGCGGTCGCGGCGGCCATCCCCGCGAACCTCATCCAGATCGCGGGTGGCCTCGCGTTCTTCGGCTTCGCGGCCTGGACGCTCCGTGGCGACAGCCTCGACGAGGACGAGGCATCGCGCGCGACGCGTTCGGGTGGCTGGGCGGTGCTGGCGGTCGGCAGCGCCTTCTTCCTCGCGGAGCTGGGCGACAAGACCATGCTCGTGACCATCACCCTGGCCACGAACGCGGATCCATGGGGGACCTGGCTCGGCTCCACCGTGGGCATGGTCGCGGCCGATGCCATCGCCATCGGCATCGGATCGCTGCTTGGCACACGGCTGCCGGAGCGGACCATCAAGATCTTCGCGAGCGCGATGTTCATCATCTTCGGGGTCCTACTCCTCGCGGAAGGACTGGGGCTGCGACTCCTGCCCTGAGGCGCGGCCTTCGACCCGACGCGGGAGCTCCACGAGCGACGCATCACCGGCTGTCACGCCCGTCGTCGCCGACCGACCCACGCGGTGGAGCACCAGGAAGGTGCCCAGCGCGAGCCACGCGAAGGCAGCGATGACCACCGCCATCGGCACTGCTGACGCCGTGCCACCGATGCTCACGAGGGGTGCCGCGATGGCACCCATCAGGAACTGGCAGGCGCCCAGCAGCGCCGACGCGCTGCCCGCCTGGTGCGGCTGATCGGCGAGCGCCAGGGCGGCCGCGTTCGGGGCCACGAACCCGTAGCTCGACACTACCAGGAAGAAGCCCACGAGGATCCCCGCCAGGCCGAGGCCAGCAGCCGCCGCGCCGATGAGCAGGGCGCCACCGACCGCGGCGATGACCAGGCCACCGATGAGGATGCGGACCGGCGCCACCCGGCCCACGAGGAAGCCGCTGATCTGGCTTGCCACCACGATGCCCAAGGCGTTGATGGCGAAGAAGACACTGAATGCCTGCGGCGACTGGCCGTAGAGGTCCTCGACCACGAACGGTGACGCCGAGATGTACGCGAACATGGCCGCGAACGCCAGTGCCGAGGCGAGCACGTAGCTCATGAAGCCACGATCGAGGAGCAGCCCTCGATAGCTGTGCATGACATCGGTCAGCCGTCCGCTGCGTCGACGCTCGGGCGGCAGTGACTCACGCAGCCGGAACGCCGCGAACAGGAACAGGGTCGCGCCGATGGCGGCCAGCACCACGAACACCCCCTGCCAGGTCGTGATGAGCAGCAGCTGGCCGCCGATGACCGGGGCCAGGATGGGGGCCAGGCCGTTGACGAGCATCGTGAGCGCGAAGAACCGGGCCGCGGCGGATCCCTGGTAGTGGTCACGCACCACCGCACGGGAGATGACGATGCCCGCCGCCCCGCCCAGCCCCTGGAGCAGCCGGAGGACCACGAACGGCCAGATCGATGGCGCCACCACGCACAACAGCGAGGCGACGGTGTAGAGGGCCAGGCCCGCCAGCAGTGGTCGGCGTCGACCGAACGTGTCGCTCAAGGGGCCCGCGATGAGCTGACCCAGGGCCAGGCCCAGGAGGCAGGCCGTCAGGGTCAGCTGCACCTCGGCGGGGGTGGCGCCCAGGTCGTCGGCGATGGCCGGCAGCCCCGGCAGGTACATGTCGATGGACAGTGGGGCGAACGCCGACAGGGCACCGATGAGCAGCACCAGCTCGGCGCGCGGGCCGTGGCGTGTCGTCGGAGGCGCGGACATCGCTCCCTCGGTGGGATGTGTGGGCGGTCAGGCTCCCAAGAGGGGTACAGGGGAGCCAGCCCCATACTGGCAGCATGACGCAGGAAGACGGCGCGCCGGACGCCCACGATACCGACGAACCCTCGCGACCGACGACGTCGGCCGCATCGACCACCACGATCCCCAGCGACGACACCTTCGAAGGACTGGGTCTGGGGGCCCAGATCATCGCGACGCTCACGGAGCTCGGCTACGAGGAGCCGACACCCATCCAGCGGGCCGCCATACCGCACCTGCTGGCAGGTCGCGACGTGCTCGCGGAGGCGCCCACGGGGACGGGCAAGACGGCTGCGTTCGCGCTGCCCACCATCCAGCGGCTTGCCGACGAGCGCGACCGGATCATCGCCGGCGATCCGCGCCGTTCCCGGACCGACGGCCAGGTCGCGATGCTCGTGCTCGTACCCACCCGTGAGCTCGCGATGCAGGTCTCGGAGGCCCTCCATCGATACGGCGCGCGGCTCGGCATCCGTGCCCTGCCGGTGTACGGCGGCCAGGCCATCGGGCTGCAGCTGCGCGCGCTGCGCTCAGGCGTCGATGTCGTCGTGGCTACCCCGGGTCGCGCCGTCGACCACCTGAAGCGCGGCAGCCTCCGGCTCGACGCGGTGCGCGTCGTCGTCCTCGACGAGGCGGACGAGATGCTGGACATGGGCTTCGCCGAGGACCTCGACCTGGTCCTGGCCGCGACGCCGAAGGAGCGCCAGACGGCGCTCTTCTCGGCCACCCTCTCGCCTGTCATCGCGCGGGTGGCCAAGCGTCACCTGCAGGACCCGGTGCGGGTCTCGGTCAAGGCCGGTGGCAAGGCCGACCCGTCGTCGGGCACCATCCGCCAGGTCGCGTATGTCGTGCGCCGTCAGGACAAGCTGGCTGCGCTCAGCCGGATCCTCGACCTCGAGGACCCGACATCGGCGCTGGTGTTCGCGCGAACCCGGGGCGAGGTGGACGAGCTCGCGGAGCGGCTGAGCGGACGGGGCCACGACTCCGCTGCGCTCCACGGCGGACTGTCGCAGGAGCAGCGCGACCGGATCATGGCCCGCTTCCGCGAGGGTGCCCTGGACGTGCTGGTGGCCACGGATGTCGCCGCACGCGGCCTGGACATCGAGCATGTCTCGCACGTCGTCAACTACGACGTGCCCACGGATCCCGACTCGTACGTCCACCGCATCGGGCGGACCGGCAGGGCGGGCCGCGACGGCGTTGCCATCACCATCGTCGAGCCGCGGGAGCATCGGCTGCTGCGGAACATCGAGAAGGTGGTCGGCACGCGCCTGAACATGGGCGAGATCCCGAGCGTCGCCGACCTGCGGGCACATCGTCTTGACCTGCTCCGGGCGACCATCCGGGGCCAGATCGACGACAAGGACAACGAGCGCTACCGGGCGGTCATCGAGCCGCTGTCCGACGAGTTCGACCTGATGGACATCGCGCTCGCCGCCGTGAGCATCGCGGACGCCGGTCGGGGGGATGAGGACGAGCGGGACATCGCGCCCGCGAGCCTCTTCGACGACAAGCCAGCGAAGGGTCGACCGACGCCGCCGCGGCCGGGCTTCGCGCCTCGCGGCGCGGGTGTTGCGGGGCGGCCGCCCGACGCAGGGCGTTCACCTGGACGGTCCGCCGGACGACCCGGTCCGGGAGGACCGGGGGGCCCGGGCTCGGGTGGCTGGGCGCGGCTATGGATCGGTGGCGGCCGACGGGCAGGCCTGCGGCCGGGCGACATCGTGGGTGCCATCACCCACGAGGCGGGTGTCACCGGCGGGGATGTGGGTGCGATCCAGATCGCCGATTCCTTCGCCTTGGTGGATGTCCGGCTGGAGGTCGCCGACCGGGTGCTCAACGCGCTCGCCGCGGCCACCATCCGGGGCAAGGTCATCCCGGTTCGTCGCGACTGGTAGCCGCTGTCAGTCGCCGCGCCACGCGCGCCTCGCGACGGGTGGTTGCCCGCGCGACTGGTGGTCGCTGCGCGCCTGGGGGTCGCCTCGCGGGCCCCCGATGCGGGACGGGTCAGCGTTTGCGGCCCTTGGTGTCGAGGGCCTTGTCGATGGGGAAGGGGAGGCCTGACCACGCCCGCTGCGAGGTCCAGGGTGCCGCCGGTGATGCCCAGAACCGGTCCGTCGGCGGCAGGCCCAGCGGCAGCAGGACCTGGGCACACAGGTAGAGGCTGCCGGTCGAGACGTAGCTCTCGCCGATGCCCGGCTGGTGTCCCGCCACGCCGATCCGCAGCCAGCCTCCATCGTCGAACGTGCCGGGCGGATCCATCGTTCGGCCGATCGCGGCGGTCAGGGCACCCCGCACCTGGGCCGGCTCCAGTTCCTCGGGGAGCAGGTGATGCAGCGACGCTCTCGCCAGGGCGTGGAACGCACCAACGCGATAGGCCAGTGACCGGCCGATGAGCGGGTACGTGCCATCGGGGCCGATGAGTCGCTCCTGGATCGCCGCGTAGCGGGTCGCCCGCTCGCGCTGCCGGTCACGGTGGCTCAGCCATGGACCGTTCTCTTCGCCCACGACATCGAGGATCTCATCGAGCATGGGGTGGATGACGAAGCTGTCGTAGTAGTCCCAGTGGAACTCCGGGCCGTCACCGTAGACGCTGTCACCCACATACCACTGCCAGAACTGGCGGAGGGCATAGTCGACGCGTGTCGAGTCGCGCCACGCTCCCAGCCGTTCGAGCGCGATCTCCACGGTGGCCGAGAACAGCAGCCAGTTGTTGAACCAGGGGAGGATCCGGCGGGTAGCCTCGAGGGCATCGACGAGGTGGCCCCGCGTGGACTCGTCCAGCTGCCCCATGAGGCGGGGCGCGCGCAGGACCGCGAGACCCAGGTACGCGGCCTCGACCAGTGGCTGGGTCCCGGCCGTGAAGTCGAGCGCATCTGGAGACTGCGGATCCAGGCCCTGCCGGAGGGCCGCCAGGGTGAGCGTTCGGTATCGCTCCCGGAGGTGACCCTCCTCCGAGTCATCCGCGTCGAGCTCCAGCCATGGCGCGATGCCCGACAGCAGGCGTGCGACGGCCTCGAGATGGCTGGATGCCGTGCGGTCGGCTTCGGGGACCTGTTCCACGGGCATCCGGGCCCGGAGCGTGCCCTGGGCGAGGTTGCCCAGGACGGGGTCGGCAAGGCGTCGCGCGAGCCCGATCCATGCCTGTCGATCGGCGGCGCCGGCTGGGTCGATGTCCGGCGTGTCTCCATTGGTGGGTCGAGAGATGGTCACGCCCGAGAGGACCGCGCGGGTCCGACGCAGGAAGACATCCGAGGGCATCGACCGATGATAGTGCGCCGGGGCATCCGTACTTTGTCGGTCGGATCCATCGACTTTGACGTCGGATCGACTCCCGCAGGCGCGCCTGCGGACCGGATCGGGGCTTCCATATAGTAGAACATCTGTTCTATACTGGACCCATGGTCGGGCCACTGACGGATGTGACGGGCACCTTGTCGACCCTCCGGGAACGGTGGGGTGCTGGCATCGTGCGCCAGGGGTTCGGCGTGGTGTCGGGGATCGCCACCGGCCGCGCCACCATCCCGGGCCGTGCCACACGGGATGCCGCGGTGAGCATGGGCGCGCTGGCACTGGCACCGCTGCCGAGTGCGGGAACGCCCACCGGGACGCCCGATACGGACCGGGACGCCACGCATACCTCCACCGGCTTCCGGGCGCTCGATGGGCTCATCGGCGGATTGCCCCGGCAGGGGACCATCGCGCTCGTGGGCGGCCCCTCGAGTGGCGCGACCACGCTCACGTTGCGAGCCGTGGCGGAGGCACAGGCAACGGGTGCCATCGCGGCGTGGCTGGACCTGCCGGGTCGATTCGACCCCCTGGAGGCCGCCGAGCGGGGTGTGGACCTGCGCTGGCTGGTGGTGATCCGGCCCACCCAGCCCACCGACGGGCTGCGCATCGTGGGGGCATTGCTGGCCAGCCGGTCCATCGACCTGTTGGTCCTGGACCTGCCGCCCCGGCTACCCGCCAGCCAGGCGGGCCTGGTGCGTCAGCTCGCTGCCCAGGCACGCCGGGTGGGTGGGCGAGTGCTGGCCATCGGCTCCGGCAGCCTGACACCCGGGATCCGGGACGCGCTCGCGGAATCGAGCCAGCTGCGTCTGGCCCTGGCGCACCGGGATTGGCTGCGGGCGGGTCGGGAGGTCGTCGGCCAGCGCGTGACCGTCACGGTGGAGAAGGATCGTGCCGGGTCTCCCGGCCGTGCGACGGAGATCGAGATCCGCTACCTGCCGGATGGCGATCGCGCCGGGGCAGTCGGTCGTCTCCTCGATGCCGGGCATGCGACCGGTCCGCCGGCTTGGCCGGACCCGATGCCCCGGCGACATCGGGTACCCATCCCGCTGGCCGGTCCCACCAGCCTGTCCCCGCCGCCCTCCCAACCCGTATCGAGCCTGATCATCGACCGACCCTCCGATGCGCTACCTCCATCTCCACTGGAACCATCTGCCGCTCCGGCTCGAAGCCCGGTCGCCGTCGCTGCCATCCGGACCGGTCGTGCTGGGCGGCCAGCCCTGGGAGCCCGCATGCGTCCTTGACGCGAGCCCTGCGGCGCTCCGGATGGGGGTCGTGCGTGGCCAGCCACTCGGCTCGGCACATGCGCTGGCGCCGGAAGCGGCCTTCCTCGATGCCCATCCGGACCGGTATCACGCCGCCCTGGAGGCCGCCCTGGAGACGCTGCTCGCGGTCACACCCGCGGTCGAGGGGCCAGTGGAGCCAACGGACGCCGCGTTCGGGCGGATCCTGCTGGGCATCGAGGGCCTGGAGCGGCTGTGGGGTGATGAGGCGGCCATCACCCGTCGGGCGATGGCCGCGGTCGGTGCCATCCTGCCGGGGACGCCCCGGGCTGGGATCGGCAACACCCGCTTCGGCTCGTCGGTGGCGGCCTCCATGGAAGCCAGCATCCCCATCGGCGATGCGCGGGTGGAGGCGGCCTGGCTGGCGCCACAGGCCATCCGGTACCTGCCCGCGGACGCGGATACCCATGCCCGGTTCCGGCGCTTCGGGCTGACCCGCATCGGTGACCTGGCCGCGCTCCCGCGCTCCGCGGTCGTGGCCCGGTTCGGGTCACATGGCGGCACGCTCCACGACCTGGCCCAGGGACTCGATGCCCGGCCGTTGCGGCCGCGGCGACCGGTGGAGCGACTGCAGGCGGAGCTGGAGCTGGAGTCGGCCATCGATGGCACGGAGCCGCTCCGCTTCATCCTCCACAGCCTCTGCTCCGGGCTGTGCGCCCAGCTCGTCGCACGTGGCGCCGCCATCACGGCAGCGACGCTGACGCTGACCCTCGAGGATGCCGCCGAGCCGCTGCCTGCCATCACCCAGCACCTGCCGGAGCCTGTCGCGCGGCCCGAGCCCATCGAGCGGCTGTTGCTGGCCCGGCTGGAGCAGCTGACGCTCAGCGGACCCATCGCGCACGTGGCGCTGGAGCTCGACGGTCGTGCTCCGGGCGCCGGGCAGCAGCTCACCCTGTTCGAGCCGCAGGGCGCCCGGGCCGACCAGTTCGCGTGGGAGCTGGCAGCGTTGGCCATCCGGTTCCCCGGCCAGCTCTGGCGGACATCGGTGGGTGACCCGGAGGCGCCCCGGCACGATGAGCGGGTCCGATGGGAGCCGGTGTCGCCATGAGCCCTCGGTATCACCGGCTACCGGTCATCGATGTCGTACCGGATGACCGTGGCTGGCCGTCCCGGATGCACTGGCGGGGTCGTGACCTGGATGTGGAGGTGTGCGGCCAGTGGCGCATCGACGAGCCCTGGGGCCGGCCCATCCAGCGTGACTACTTCCAGCTCCGGACCCTCGATCCGGCACTGCTGGTGCTGGTGTTCCACGACCGGCTCGCGGATTCGTGGCACCTGGAGCGACTGTATGACTGACGAGCGCGTGAGAGGGGCCACGCGGCCGACGGCAGCTGAGCCGACGCGGCCCTGGGCGGACCTCCACAGCCACTCCCATTTCTCGTTCCTCGACGGCGCCTCGTCCGTGGATGCGATGGTCGACCGGGCGGTGGAGCTGGGCCTGGGAGCGCTCGCGCTCACCGACCACCAGGGTCTCTACGGCGCGGTCCGGTTCTCCGCCGCCGCGGAGGCGGTCGGCCTGCGACCCATCCTGGGCGTGGAGATCGAGCTGCTCGACAGCGCCGTCCCCGACCCACACGGACTGGTCGTGCCGGGTCGTCGCCCGCGTCCACGGACCCGCCGACCAGTCGCCGGAGGTCGCCACGCGGCCCGCGCCAGCCATCGATGGCATCCCTGCGCCCATCCGGGTCGAGCGGGACCGGCCACCGGGATATCGCGAACCCCGGCGCGAGGACCTGCGTGGGGTCCGGGACCGGGAGCGTGGCCCCCACCTGGTGCTGCTGTGTCGCGACCTGACCGGCTGGGAGAGCCTCTGCCGCCTCGTGAGCGCGGCACATCTCGACGGCACCAAGGGGGTGCCGCGCTTCACCCATCAGCTGCTGGCACGTCATGCCGAAGGGCTGGCGCTGCTCACCGGCTGCCGCCACGGCGAGGTCGCTCGGCGGCTCCTGGCCGGCGATCGGGCCGGTGCCCGCGCAGCGATGCGCTGGTATGCGGAGCACGTGCCGGATATCCCCGGGCTGGGCAGTGGCGTCTTCGCGGAGCTCCAGCACCACCTGGGCGCGGATGACGACCTGCTCGTCGCGGAGACCGCGGCCGCGGCCATGGAGCTGGGGCTGCCGACCATCGTCACGGGCGACGCCCACTACGCGCTCGCAGAGGATCGGGAGCTCCAGGACGTGCTGGTGGCCATCCGGCACGGTCGGACCGTGGAGCAGGCCGGGCATCTGCGACGGCATAACGGCGAGTACCACCTGGCCTCACGCGCGGAGTTGGAGGCTCGCCCGCCCGGGACCGCCGATGCCAGCACGCGACGGGCCTGGCGGCAGGGGCTGGACACGGCCGTCGACCTTGCCGCGCGCTGCCATTCGCCGCTGCGCGAGGAACGCCGCCACTTCCCGGCCATCCCGCTGCCGGAGGGCCGGACCACGGACGAGCAGCTGGCCGAGCTGTGCTGGTCGGGGGTCCGGTCCCGCTACGCCATGGACGACCCGGTCGTCAGCGCGGAGGTGGGCGAGCGCCTCACCCACGAGCTGGACGTCATCGGCCGGACCCATCTCGCGGGCTTCTTCCTGGTCTGCGAGGACCTCGTGCGCTTCGCGCGGGAGCGGGGCATCCCGGCGCAGGGGCGGGGGAGCGCCGGTGATTTCGATCGTGGCCTATGCCCTGGGCATCACCCGGGTCGATCCCATCCGCCACGACCTGCTGTTCGAGCGCTTCATCAACGAGGGCCGGGTCGCCTACCCGGACATCGACATCGACTTCGCCTCGTCACGCCGGGAGGAGGTCATCCAGTACGTCTACCAGACGTATGGCGTGGAGCACACGGGGATGGTCGCCAACCTGGTCACATATCGGGCACGCTCGGCGGTGCGCGAGGTGGGTACCGCGCTGGGGTTCCCGGCACCGCTCGTGGACCGGGTCGCCAAGGCGCTCGAGACGTATGACTCGGTCATGGTCCGACGCGACCTGGAGGCGGACGGCGGCTTCGCGGAGCTGTTCCGCCAGCCGGGTGGGGTCCCGGCGGGGCCGGCCGCCGGTGCGGCCCTCGTCGAGCGGCGCGGCTTCGTCGATGGCATGGGCCAGCTCGACCATCGCCGGACACGACCCATGAACAGCCCCACGCCCCGATCATCGGCGCGGACGGGTCGCTCGGACGACGAGGGTGGGCCGGGCGACACACCCGTGAGCGAGGCGTGGATCCGGCGCGAGTCGGTACCGGGGCGTGCGGACCGGCCGATGTCGCCGCTGCATCCGGTGGACACGGAGAGCGGCATGCTCCTGACCGAACCGCGGACGATCGACAGCACGCGCGGGGCAGGTCGCCGGTCGGACGGAGGCCCAGGTCGACCGGCTCGGCAGACCCGATGCTCGCCGGACCTCCGAGCCGGAGCCGCCGCCGATGCCCCGTGGTGGCAGCATCGCGGACCTGTCGCCCTGGGAGCGCTGGCTGGAGCTGTGCGCCCGGCTCGATGGCTTCCCCCGGCATCTCTCGATCCATGTCGGCGGCATGCTCGTGACCCGCGAGCCGCTCGTCTCCATCGCGCCCCTGGAGCGGGCCACGATGCCCGGTCGGGTCGTCATCCAGTGGGACAAGCGGGACGTGGAATCGCTGGGTCTCGTGAAGCTCGACCTGCTGGGTCTCCGGATGCTGTCCTCCATCGACGAGGCGATCCGGCTGGTGGCTCGCGGACTGCGGCGTCCGGCTCGACCTCGATGCGCTGCCCGAGGACCTGCCGGAGGTCTACCGGATGATCGTCGCCGCCGACACCGTGGGCGTGTTCCAGGTCGAGTCCCGGGCGCAGATGCAGGCGCTGCCCAAGGCGCGCCCGGACAAGCTCGATGACCTCATCGTCCAGGTGGCCATCATCCGGCCGGGACCCATCCAGGGCAACGCGGTCCATCCCTATCTGCGCCGCCGGCAGGGCATCGAACCGGTCAGCTACCTGCATCCCAGCCTGGCGCCCATCCTGCGCGAGACCCTGGGCGTGATCCTCTACCAGGAGCAGGTGATGCGCATCGCCATCGACGTCGCGGGCTTCAGCGCCGCCGACTCGGACGGCTTCCGGCGGGCCATGGGCACCTGGCGCTCGTCCCGGGAGATGGAGAAGCTCCACGCCCGGTTCGTGGACGGCTGCGTGGGCAAGAGCGGGCTGACGACCGAGCAGGCGGAGGAGCTGTATCGCCAGGCCGCCGCGTTCGCCTCCTTCGGGTTCAACAAGAGCCATGCGGCCGCCTTTGCCCGGACCGCCTACGAGTCGGCGTTCCTGAAGCTGTACTACCCGGCCCAGTTCGTGACCGGACTCATCAACGCCCAGCCGATGGGCTTCTATCCCATCGAGGTGCTCGTCAACGACGCCCGCCGACATGGCTGCGCGGTGCTCCCGGTGGACATCAACCGGAGTCGCTGGCGGACGACGACGGAGTGGCTGGGCATGCCCGGCGAGCCGCTCCCCGAAGGTTCGGGCATCGCTCGTCGACCCACCCCGGTCCGCTCGCCGTCGTGCGTGGTGCCGGGTGCGCAGCGGCCGTCCAACGCGGTCCCGGAGGCCGATTCGTACGGTATCCGGCTGGGCCTGGGCCTGGTCAAGGGTATCGGCGAGGAGGTCGCCGAGCGGCTCGATGCGGAGCTCGACCGGGGTCCGTATCGGTCGCTGGAGGATGTCGTGGCCCGGACCGGGCTATCGGAGGAGGTCATCGAGCGGCTCATCCGGGCGGGCGGGCTGGACTCGCTCGGCAGACCGCGCCGCGAGCTGCTGTGGCAGCTGCGAGAGGTGGCCGGATCCGCACGCCCGGGCATCGGTGGACGCGCGGCGCGCGAGCCGGTGGCAGGTCGACCACTCGGCCTGCGGCTGCCGGCGACCGCGGCACCGGACCTGCCGCCACCCTCGGAGCTGGAGCGGCTGGGGGATAGCTACGCGATCCTCTCGCTCGATGCCCGCCACCAGGTGACGGAGCTGTTCCGGCCGGCGCTCGACCGGTTAGGGGCCGTGACCAACGCGGCACTGTCGGAGCATGCGCCGGGTCGGATCCGGATCGGTGGGCTGGTCGTCACCCGGCAGCACCCCATGACCGCGCGCGGCACCGTGTTCCTGGCCATGGAGGACGAGACCGGCATGGCCAACGTGACGCTCTGGCCATCGGTGTGGGCGGAGCTGCGGGGCGTGGTCCGCCGCCACGCGCTGCTGCTCATCGATGGCGAGCTGCAACGGGAAGGGGCGGTCGTCAACGTGGTCGCGCGCGCCGTGCGGCCCCTCGCCGAGGCCTCGGTGACGGTCGGCGGCCCGCTCCAGCCGACGGGTGTCCGCCAGCTGGGCTATGCCGGCATGCGCCGCGTGGGCTGAGTGTGGTCGCCACCCGTGTCACGGGGTGACGGGTCGAAGCCTCGGATGCGTGCCCTTCCATCGGTGAGCTCCGTTCGCAGACGGGAGAGCAGTCGGGAGAGCCGGCTGCGGACCCCGGACGCGGACATGCCCAGACCGCGTCCGATCTCGGTCGCATGAGCCCTGCCACGTACCTCAGTGCCAGCAACGCCCGCTCGTCTGCCGAAAGGCCACGTAACGAGGTCGCCAGGTCAATGAGCTCGGTCCGCAAGGTCGGGTCCAGACCAGGCAGGTCGAGTCCTGGCTGATCGATGCTCACGACCTCGTGACGTCTCCGGCGCCGCACCATCTGGCGCGCCTCATTGACGGCGACGCTCACCAGCCACGGCCGGAGGCTACCCATTCGTCGCCACGCGATGGGCCATGCGGACGGACCGGGGGTCCGAGGTGGGACCAGCGCACTCGATCGGTCGCGGTCGGCGAGATCGCTTCGGCAGTCGCGCATCGCGGATCAGCCCGAGAAGTGCTGATCACGTGCCCTATGGGCGTGCCCTGGAGCGTCCCCGGTACGCCCACGCCCGATCAGCACTACACGGGCTGACAGCCGCCGCGGACACCAGCCGCGCGGGCGCTGCCCGGCCAGCCGCTGCTCACAGGAGCCCGATCAGCACTACACGGGCTGACAGCCGCCGCGGACACCAGCCGCGCGGGCGCTGCCTGGCCAGCCGTCGCTCACAGGAGCCCGATCAGCACTACACGGGATAACAGCCGCCGCGGACCCCAGCCGCGCGGGCGCTGCCCGGCCAGCCGCTGCTCAAAGGAGCCCGATCAGCACTACACGGGATGGCAGCCGCTCAGGACGGGTTACGGCAGCGACCGGGTCATGCCCCCATCGACCGGCACGATGGCGCCGGTGACGTAGCTCGCGGCCGGGGAGAGCAGGAAGGCTGCAACCCGGCCCAGCTCGTCGGGCTCCCCGTAGCGGCCCATCGGGATGCGTGCGATGACGCCCGCGGTCACCGAGTCCACGGACGACCCGGACGCGGCTGCCATGGCGTTGTCGATCTGGGCGATGCGGGCGGTTTGGATACGCCCCGGTGCGATGCCGTTGATGCGGATGGGCGCGATCTCCGGCACGAGCGACTTGAGCAGGCCCGCCAGCCCCGGCCGGATGAGGTTCGAGGTGGTGAGGGCAGGGATGGGCTCCCGGACCGACGACGAGAGGACGATGACGATGGCCGGCATCCGGCTCTCGCGAAGATGCGGCAGTGCCGACCGGATGATGCGCACGGCGCTCCAGAGCGTGCCGTCGAGGGCCTTCTGCCAGGCTGCGTCGTCGAGGTCCTCGAAGCGTCCGGGCGGCGGCCCACCGCTGTTGACCACGAGCAGGTCCAGGCCACCGAGCGCATCGACTGCAGCCGCGACGGCGGTCGGCGGCCCCTCTGGCGTGGACAGGTCCGCGGGTGTGGCCACGGCGCCCAATCGCGCTGCCGCCGCGTCCAGCCGCTCCGACGGGCGCGATGTCAGCGCGACGCGTGCCCCTTCGCCCACGAGCGCACCGGCGATCGCGCCACCCAGCCCACCCGAACCGCCACCCACGAGCGCTCGTGCACCCGCCAATCCCAGGTCCATGGAGCCTCCCTCATCCGTGTCGGCGCAGTACGATCGGTGTCACGGCGGACCGGCCACCCAAACCGAGCGGTCCTCGTGTGTCATGGTGCCATGGCCGCACCGGAAGGAGAGCGATGCGTCGGGTCTTCCTGTGGCTGGCGGGCAATGCGTGGCTCCGCGAGCGCCTGCCACGGATGCCGTTCGCCCAGCGTGCCGTCCGCCGCTTCATGCCCGGGGAGCGGCTCGAGGACGCCCTGATGGCGGCAGCCACCTTCCAGCAGCAAGGCATCGGGGTGCTGCTCACCCGCCTGGGCGAGAACCTCACGCGCATCGAGGAGGCTGATGGCGTGGCCGCCGAATACGAGCGGCTCATCGATGAGACGGCTGCCCGAGGGCTGGATGGCGAGATCTCGGTCAAGTTGACGCAGCTTGGCTTCGACCTCGATCCGGAGCGTACCTTCGAGCATGTCTCGGCGCTGGCGCGCCGCGCGGCCACCCACGACCAGACGCTCTGGATCGACATGGAGTCGAGCCCGTACGTGGAGTCGACCATCGCGCTGTACGAGCGGCTCAAGGCGTCCCACCCGAACACGGGCATCTGTCTCCAGGCGTATCTCCACCGGACGGCCGCGGATATCCAGCGGCTGCTGCCACTGGCGCCCGCCATCCGGCTGGTCAAGGGCGCCTACGCCGAGCCGCCCGAGGTGGCCTGGCAGCGGAAGCGCGAGGTCGATGCCAGCTACGCGGGCCTCGTCGTCTCGATGCTCCAGGCTCGCAAGGCTGGCACGGAGATGCGTATCGGCCTGGGCACCCATGACGTGACCCTCATCGAGCAGCTCGACGGCCATGCGCGTGCCATCGGGCTGCCGCGGACCTCGTTCGAGGTCGAGATGCTCTATGGCATCCGGGTAGACGAGCAGCAGCGACTCGCACGCGAGGGATACCAGGTGCGTGACCTCGTCGCGTACGGCGAGGCCTGGTACCCGTGGTATCTCCGGCGCCTCGCGGAGCGGCCCGCGAACGTGCTGTTCGTGATGCGCCAGATGCTGCCGTGGTGACGAACCTCGCGCCGACGCGGCGGACGGCGTGTCGGAGCGACGCGCCGAGCTAGCCGCTATCCGCCGACGCCAAGGCCATACGACGCGAGGACGACGAGGAGCTGGGGCGCGAAGGCCAGCACCAGCGCGAGGATGAGCACCTCGATGGGACCGATGTTCATGGTGTAGCTCCTGGCTTCCTTCGGACCACCAGTCGACGGCTCGGCTGGCGTGCCGCCTGGATGTCGGGTCGGCGGATCATCGCTCCGTTTCGCCTCGCCCGACTCGGTGTCAGCACGACCCGGCCCGACGTCCGATGGCCGCTCGTCATGGACCTCGTCCAGGCCGCGCTCCCCCGTGACCAGGGCGATCGCATTGCCCTGTCTCCACCAATCCCTGAACCGGCCGAACCATCTGTCCATCGACCGAGCATGCTCGCGCAGGTGGCCTCCCCGCCAGTGCCGTCGGTCATGGTCCGACATGGTCGGCGGGATGCACGCTGGTGCCACCGGGTGTCGCCGGCTTGCGGCTTGGGTCGCCGATCCCGGGCGTCCCAACGACGGGACCTTCGGCCCTTGCGGCGCCGGCCCGCGACAGGCCACGATGATGTTGGTCGTCAACGGCCGGCGCCCTCGTGAGGTGAGTCTGATGGGTCAGCTCCCCGACGTGAATCCTCCGACAGCCCGTGATGCCCCGACTGGGCGGCTGGGTCCGGGCGGACAGCGGCGTGCGGCCGATGGTCGTCTGGAGCGCTTCAGCCGGGTGATGCTGCAGCTCGGTGCCGCCCTGGTCGCGATCATCGTCGTGATACCGGGCCTGGGCGTGGCCGCGCTGTTGCTCTATGTCGCCAGCATGGAGACCGTGGTGTCCCACCCGATGACACTCGAGGACCGGCTGCTGGTCCTGTCGGTGGCCCTCCTCGTGGTCGGCGTCGTGGTCGCCTGCGCCGTCGTGCTCCGGCGGAGCCTTCGGAGGGGCTGGATCGCTCTCGCGATCGTGGGCATCGGTGGGCTGGCCTGCATCTATAGCGGGGTTCGCGGCATCATCGAGGCGACCGGTATCGACGGCACGATCACGGCCCTGTCGTGGGGCGTCGCCGCGACAGGGGTCGTGCTGGTGTCGGGCGCATCGCTCGGCATGCTGTCCCGCACCCTGGCGACCGACCTTCCGGCACAGAGATGACGGCCATCGACGTCCCGCCCGCGCGGCTGCCCTTCACGCGCCTCGGCCTGGTCCGGATCAACCTCTACTGGCTGGCGCTCAGCGGCCTGTGGGCGGCCATCGCGATCCAGCTCGCGCCGGTCATCGGCACGCACCTGGTCTGTCCGGCCGGGACGGACGGTGCGGCCTGCGCGCTCCTCCCGCTCGAGCAGCTGACGCCGCTCGTGGGGGACATCCGACTTCGTCCGGAGGTCGCCCTCGGGTTCATGGGCCTCGTGGGAGCCGTGGTGGCCTTCGTGGTCCAGCCCATCTCGGCGGCGCTCAGCGACTCGACGCGCACCAGGTTCGGTCGGCGACGCCCTTGGATCCTCGTCGGCACCACCCTGGACGTGCTGTTCCTGCTGGCGCTCTCCATATCACAGACCTTCCTGGCATTCGCCATCCTGGGCTGGTTGCTCCAACTCTCGAGCAACCTGGCCCAGGGGCCGTACCAGGGCTACGTGCCGGACATGGTCCCCGAGCACCAGGTGGGCATCGCATCGGGCCTGGTGGCGGTGATGCAGACGGTGGGCCAGCTCGTGGGCGCCGCGATCGGCGGCCTGGCCGTCTGGCTGGGGGATCCGCAGCTGGGCTTCATCGCACTCGCGGTCCTGCTCGTTGCCACGATGTTGCCCAGCGTGCTCCGCGTGAACGACCGCCCGGTGGTCATGCCATCACGAACAGGTTCCCGGCTCGCTGGCATCCGGGCAGCCCTGTGGGAGGCCTGGGCCTACCGGAGCTTCGTCTGGCTGCTGGTGAGCCGCATGTTCATCCTCATGGGTACGGCGACCCTCGTGGCCACGGCCGAGTTCTTCCTGACGCGATCCCTCGCCTACAGCGAGCAGGAGGCGGCCAGCGCCATCCTCGTCCTGCTCATCCTCTCCGCGATCTCGGCGGCCACCGCGGCCGCCTGGGCCGGAGGCGCATCCGATCGCCTGGGCCGACGCCGCGTCATCTGGCTGGGCTGCGCGATCAGCGCGACCGGGATGGTCATCATCGCGTCCGGGTCAGCGCAGCCCGAGCTCGGGGTCGGCGGGCTGCGGTTCCCGCTCGCGGGTCTCGGCGCGGTCCCGGTCGGCGTCGGGGCCGGCATGTTCCTCGCCGCGGACTGGGCGCTGCTCGTGGACATCATCCCCAAGGCGACCGCCGGACGCTACCTGGGCATCAGCAACTTCGTCACCGCCAGCGCGGGTGCCGTCGCCGCCACCATCGCCGGGCTGGTGATCGCGAACGCGACCGACCTCACTGCGGATGCCGCGCTCGGACCCCGGGTCGCAGTGTGTGCGGCGCTCGCCTGGTACGCGATCGGTGCCTGGGCCCTCCGCTCGGTGGACCCGACGAGCAGTGGCGTCCCGGCACTGGCCGCGTCCACGCGATGACCCCCCATGCAGGGAAGCGTTCGGGCCGTGCACGGGCCAACACGATCGGACAGCGGTTGGTGGTGCTGTTGCTTGCCCTCAGCGGGGTGTTCACGATGGTGTACGCGGGCTTCATGTCGCTGCCCCCGCTCTCGGATTCGCCCGTCGCGCCCGTCGGGTGGGGCGTCGGGATCGTGACCCTCGTGGTGGCGTTCGGTGTCTGGCGCGGAACGGCGTGGGGCCGCGTGCTGGCGTTCATCGTGGTCACGGTCTCCGCGGTGCGGACCGTCTGGACCGACCTCTACTGGATGCGCGGCACGAGCCTCTCCCGCTGGATCGACGACGGGCGCTGGTTCGAGCCGTTGGCCGCGGCCATCGTGGCGTCACTGGCACTCTGGTGGCTCGCGACCCGATGGCCGTCCGCGCAGCACGCCGCGACCTCGCGGTGAGGAACCACGCGCGGCCCGGGCGCTCGTCGCTGCAACAGATGTCGTCCGCGCCCGAGGACGGTCTCGCGTACCCTGCGGTCATGGCATTCGAGGACGGTCAGGGCCAGCCTCCATGGGTCTGGAACATCGTGCCCACGCCGTTCACGGACGAGGGGGCGCTCGACGTGCCCAGCCTGGCCACGCTCACCGACTTCGTGGTCGAGCGGGGCGTCGATGGCATGACCATCCTGGGGGTCCTGGGAGAGGCCGCCAAGCTCTCCGACGCGGAGCGCCTGGCCGTCATCTCGGGGATCGTGACAGCCGCCGCCGGCAGGGTGCCCATCTGCGTGGGTGTCAGCGCGCCGTCCACCGCCCGTGCGGTCGGCTATGCCCAGGAAGCCCAGGCGCACGGCGCGCACTCGGTGATGCTCGCGCCACCCCAGCTCGCGCGTCCCAACGATGCCGCCGTGCGGGCGCACTACCTCGCGGTCGCGGAGGCGATCGACCTGCCGGTCGTGGTCCAGGATCACCCGGCCTCGTCGGGTGTCTGGATGAGCGTGGAGCTGCTGCTCGACCTGGCAGCCGCGTCACCCCGCCTGCGGGTCATCAAGCTCGAGGACGAACCGACGCCACCCAAGGCCGGCCGGCTGCTCGCGGCCGACCCGACCTTGCGCGTGCTCGGTGGGCTGGGTGGCCAGATGCTGCTGGAGGAGCTGCGCCGAGGCTGCGCGGGCACGATGACCGGCTTCGGGTACCCCGAGATCCTCGTCGACATCGTGCGCCGCTATCGATCCGGCGACCACGAGGGCGCCGCGCTCGCGTTCCATCACGCCTGCCCGCTCATCCGCTTCGAGAACCAGGCGGGCATCAACCTGCCCATCCGGAAGCGCATCTACCAGCGCCGCGGCGCCATCGCCAGCGCCATGGTGCGGGCACCGGGCCCGTCGCTGGACCCGGGCACCATCGCCGACCTCGACGACGTCATCGCGCGGGTGGTCCGATGACGCCTCGACCGACTCCATACCGTTCCGACACTGCCCCTTCACCTGCCACGTGATCCAATGCGCGAGGACCGGCATGCCCGGTCGCCGGCTCGCCCAGGAGGAACCATGACCTCGTATCGACCCTCGTCCACGCGTCTGGCGGCGCTGCTCATGGCTGTCCTGCTGATGCTCACGATGGTCCCGACCGCGCTCGCGCAGGACCCGTCCGCCGCGCCGGTCGTACCGGCCGCCTCCATCGGTGCCATCCAGTTCGGTGGCGTGCTCGCGGCCCAGGACGGCCGGGACACGGCTGGCCACGCGACGCTCACGCTCGGGTCGTCGCTCGACGGGCTCGTCGTGGACGGCGCCCGCTCGGCCTTCACGCCCACCGAGACCGCGGCGTTCCGGCTGGCCCTCCCCAAGCCGCTCGCCGCCGCGACGCTGCGGGTCAACCTCGTGAGCCAGGGGGCGGATGGGGTGGAGTCGATCGCGGGTGCCGGTGACTGGCTGGTCGACCCCACCTGGGACACCATGACCGGCACGCTGCCGGCACCCCCCGTCGGCGAGTACGCACTGCGGGTGTTCCGTGACGGTGTGCTCGTGGCGCAGTCGCCCATCGCGACCTACGACGTGCCTCGCGTCGTGGGGGTCGTGACCGACCCGCTGGGCTTGCTGGGGGACGCCGCGGACCAGGTCTCCGCCGCCTCGGACCGATTCGCGGAAGCGACCGACGGTCAGCTGTGGCTGTACCTCACCGACACGACCCAGGGCGTCTCGGCGGCCGACTTCGCGCACGACCTCTGGGCCGTCAACCAGGACCAGATGTGGCCCGGTGATGCGCTGGTGGTGCTCGCGACCTCGGATGTGGATGTGGCCGTTCGGGTCGGTGACGACCTGGGCTTCTACATCCGACCACAGGAGATCACGCCCCTCGAAGACGCGGCACGCCCGGTGCTGGCCGAGGGACGCACCGCCGATGCCTATGACCTCATCGCCGACGGGCTGGTCGCGGCGTTCGATGCGCCGCCGCCGGCGGCGGGCGCCACGCCCACGCCCCGCCCCAGCCCCACACCTCAGACCGTCCGCACCCCCGACTTCGTGGGACTGAGCCGGAGTGACGCACAGACCCTGGCCGAGGACAACGGCCTGCGGCTGCGGGTCGTCTTCGAGCAGTCGGACAGCGCGCCCCAGGGCGCGGTCATCAGCCAGGACCCGCGCGCCGGCCGACCGGTGGCCATCGGTGGCCGGGTGACCATCACGGTCGCCAGCCAGCCCGCCCAGGTGTCGGTCCCCGACGTCATCGACCAGGGCGAGAACGACGCGATCAATACGCTGCTCGACGCGGGCCTCGAGCCTGGCGCGCGCAGCCAGCGGACCTCGGACACCATCGGCGCGGGCCGGGTCATCAGCACCAACCCCCGCGCGGGTGTCATCGTCCAGCGTGGCAGCAGCATCGACTACGTCGTGTCGCGCGGCCCGGCGGCCACCCCGGCACCCACTCCCAAGCCGACGCCGACCGCGGCCATCGTGACGGTGCCGAACGTGCGCGGTCTTGCCGAGGCGGACGCCCTGACCGAGATCGGCGCAGCCGGGCTCAAGGCCGGCACGCGCACCCGCAAGAACAGCGCCAAGGTCGCCGCCGGGGACGTCATCAGCACCGACCCGGCGGCCGGTGTCCAGGTCAAGCGCGGCTCCTCGGTCGACTATGTCCTGTCGAAGGGCCCGGTCGCGACCCCGTCGCCCACGCCGGCACCCACCCCCAAGCCCACCCCCAAGCCCACCCCGAAGCCGACCCCGAAGCCGACCCCGAAGCCGACGCCCGGGGTCGTGAGCGTTCCCCAGGTTCGGGGCATGACCGAGGCCGACGCCCTCACGGAGCTCGCGGCGTCGGGGCTGGCTCCCGGCACCCGGACCCGCAAGTCGAGTGCCAGCATCCCGGTCGGCGCCATCGTGAGCACCGACCCGAGCGCCGGGGTCCAGGTGGCCCGCGGATCGACGGTCGACTATGTCGTCTCGCGGGGACCCGCCGCCACGCCGACACCGGCTCCGACCGAGGCACCCGGCGACCTGCTGTCACGCATCCAGGCGGCCGGCCGCCTGGTCGTCAACGTCGACCCAGCGGACGCGCCATGGTCGTCCCAGGCCAGCGACGGCACCTTCCGGGGCTATGACGTCGACATCGCCAAGCGCCTTGCGGATGCCCTCGGCGTCGAGGTGGCATTCACGAGCTATCCGCTGGAGCAGGTCGTGACCGGCAACTGGGACGGTCGCTTCGACCTCGCCATGCAGCGGCTCGCCATCACCGACCAGCGACGGTCGGTGCTCGACTTCAGCGCGCCCTACGCGTTCGACCCGACCCAGCTCATCGTCAACGCCGCGGGCGCTGGTGTGTCCCCGGCACCCTCCGGCGCGTCGCCGGGACCTGCGGGTGCGCAGTCCTGGTGTGCCGCTCAAGGCTCCACGGCAGCGGACTGGCTGGATGGCACCCTTGCCCTGACCGATCCGCCCGTGGAGCCGGCTGCGCCGCCGACGGACGTGACGCTCACGCTTTCGCCGAACGACGACGCCTGCATCGTGGACATCGGCTCTGGCACACCGGATGCGACCGGCATCTCGGGAGGCCTGGTGTCGCTCGACGGCGCGACCAAGGCCATCGCGCAGGGCGCCCCCATCGCGCTCCAGGGTGATCCGGTGTTCTATGCGCCCATCGGCGCCGCCACCGACCGCAGCGGACCGGATGCCGCATCACTCATCGCGGAGCTCGACGCGGCCCTGGCGTCGTTGCGTGATGACGGGACCCTGACCGCGCGCAGCCAGGCGCGCTTCGATGGCCTGGACCTGTCGCAGGTGGCTGGTGGCGCGCCGGTCGAGTCTGTGCCCCAGGGCGGTGAGCCGGCGTTCACGGTCGACCAGGGGCTGCTCGACCAGTTCCCGACCACGCTGGCAGGCGCCAGCCTGCGGCCGTTGGCCATGAACGGCGCCGACCTGGACCTGCTGCTGGTGCCCACCAACACCGATGTCGGCGACGCGTACCAGCCGTTCCTGGCGCTGGGCAGCGACACCAGCAGCGGCATCGCAGGGCTCGGTCTCGTCAGCGCGCCACTGGTCACAGCCGATGGTTCGGCGATGCTCACGGCGACGCGCATGGGCGGCGTGCCCACCCGAGACCTGGAGACGGCCCTGACGCCGCTGTTCACCAACCAGTACCGTGATCCGCGGACGCGCTCGGTCACCATCGGCGACCGGACCGTGACGCGCATCAGCGATGGTCCGTACTCGACCGGTGACCGGGCGACGTTCGTGTACCGCCACGCCGGCGTGACCTGGTTCGTGGCGGGGTCGCAGCCGCTCGTCGACACCATCCTGGGGGCGCTGCCCTGATCGTCAGCGCCCGGCGAGGCTCGTCAGCGTGGCGTGACCGTCAGCTGGCGAGCCTCGTGGATGTCGTCGGCATGTCAGAGGTGCGCTGACGCGGGCGGACGCCGCCCTCGATACGTCAGCGCATCGTGCGCCGGCGATACTCCGCGAACACCGTGTCGTTATGGTCGGCCGGGAAGCGCGTGTCGTTGGGCGACACGAAGGTCGGCAGGCTGACGCCTCGCGCATGGAGCGCCGCCGCCAGCTCCGCCGTGAGGGCCATCGTGATGGCGATGACCGCGAGCGTCGAGGTCGCCGCCACCGGCGGGCCCCAGCCCTCGATCTCGACCACGGCGTCGCCGGGCTCGCAGCAGTTGTCGATGACCACGTCCGCAACCTCCGCCAGCCGCTTGCCGGAGGAATGTCGGGCGGCATTGAGGGCGAGATTGGCGACCGAGGTCACCGCCACGACCGTCGCGCCCCGTTGCTGGGCGTACAGCGTTGCCTCGATGGCCGCGGCGTTGAGCCCACCGTGGCTGTAGACGACGAGCGTGTCGCCGGCCGCGAACGGGTAGTTCCCCAGGAAGTTGGCGATGTAGCCCTCCTCCCGCTCGAGCCACAGCAGCTCTCGCACGCCGCCCGTGCCCAGCACGTTGTGCCACGAGAGACGCACATCGGTCAGTGGCCGGAACGCCGGATAGCTGCCATAGCGCGGGAACGCATCCATGACCGGCAGGATCGAATGACCGCTGCCGAACAGGCTGACGAGGCCTCCCTGGAGGACCCCGTCGGCCATGGCGGCCGCGGCCCTCGCGATCACCGCGGACTGGGTGGACTCGATGCGTTCGAGCAGTTGTGCGGCCGTGCGCAGGTAGACGGTGGCACTCATGACGACCTCCCTCTGGCGACAGCGAGCGCTCCCGCGGCCGCACCCATGAGACTCGATTCGGCACCGAGTCGTGACCTGACGAACCTGGTCCGCCCCACGGCGAACGGTTGGCAGCTGGCGTTGGCGGCACGCGTGGCGAGCGCGGCGAAGTCGGCGCGTGCACCGACCCCACCGCTCCAGACCACCACCTCGGGCCCGACGACGTTGATGACGCTGCCGGCGACCGCACCCGCGATGGCGGCAGCTTCGGAGATGGCCAGGCGCGCCCGGGCATCCCCGCGCCGCGCGGCCCCGAAGACCGCTCGGGTGTCGGACCATGCCCGCTCGGGTGCGAGGGCGCGTGCCCGAGCGAGGATGCCCGGTCCCGACGCGATCGACTCCGCCGGCGGCGAGAGCCGCGTCCCGATGGGCGCCGCGGGGTCGCCCGTCGGCCAGCGGTGCCAGCCGACGGCGCCGGCGACACCCACGGCCGCCTCCAGCACACGTCCATCGACCCACACGCCAGCACCGAACCCGGTGCCGATGATGAGCACTGCCGCGACACGCGCGCCGGCCGCACCACCGAAGACCGCCTCGCCCAGCGTCGCGGCATAGCCATCGAAGCTGACGGACGCCGGCAGGCCGAAGGTCGCACTGAGCGCGGCGCCGGCATCGGTATCGTGCCAACCGGCGACGCTCGCGGCGGCCCATGCCACGTGGCCGTCGTGGACGATGGCCGGCAGCGCCAGCCCCACGGCCACGGCCTCCGCGAACCCCGGCAACAGCGACGCCCGGTCGTGGAAGCCCACGATGGCGTTCCGTGGATCGCCCGTCGGGGTGGGCGCGACCGAGCGACCCAGGAGGGTCCCATCGGCGCCCACCAACGCGACGGTCGCCTTGGTGCCGCCCAGATCGATGGCGATGACGGGTCCGGCCGTGGGGGCCGGGGAGCCCGCCATCAGCCCTTCACCGCGCTCGAGAAGCCGGCGTCCTGGTAGGTCCGCCGGACCAGCAGGAACAGCACCAGGTTGGGGATGATCGCCAGCAGCGTGCCCGCGAACACGACGTTGGCGTACTTCACGGCCGTCGTGTACGACAGCAGCTGGTTGACCACCAGCACCATGGTCGCGTTGCCGGGCGACTGGAGGATGACCAGCGGCCACAGGTAGCTGTTCCAGTAGAAGACGAACGCGAACATCGCGAGCGTCGCGATCGCCGGTCGGAGCAGCGGCACGCCGATCTGGACCAGGATCCGCCACTCGGACGCCCCATCCACCCGGGCCGCGTCCAGGAGCTCCGTGGGTACGCCCCGAGCGAACTGGCGGATGAGGAAGATGCCGAACGCGTTCGCGAGCTGCGGCAGCAGGACACCCACGAGGGTGTCCTGGAGCCCGGCGGTCTGGACGATCCAGTACAGGGGCACGAGCGTCGCGATGGGTGGCACGAACATCGTCGCCACGAGCACCAGGAACAGCTGGTCGCGACCCTTGAAGCGGTAGATGGCGAATGCCCAGCCCGCAGCCACGCTCGTGGCCACGACGGCGGCCGTCGAGACGCCCGCGATGAGGAAGGAGTTGAAGAAGGCGCTGCCGAGTGGGAGCAGGCGGGCGGCCTCGCCGAAGGCATCGAGCGTGGGCTGACCGGGGAACCAGACCGGCGGCAGCTTGCCCAGCTCCTCGGAGCGCTTGAAGGCTCCGGTGACCAGCCAGTAGAGCGGCAGGCCCGCAAAGAAGACCGCGCCCAGCATCACCGCCGCGACCGGCAGGCGACCCAACGCCCCACGCGCGCGAGCGAGGACGCGGCCAGCCGGTCATGCGGTGTCCTCCATGTCGCGGCTGAACAGGAGCAGGCCGCCCACCGCGACCATGACGATCACCAGCAGCACCATGGTCATCGCCGCCGCGCGTCCGGCCGAACCGAAGTCGAAGGCCGTCTGCATCGCGTCGAAGGTCACCACGTTGGTGGAATCGGACGGCCCGCCGCGTGTCAGCACGTTGACGGCATCGAACACCCCCAGCCCGTTGATGAGGCAGATGGCGATGGCGAACACGAGCGACCGCTTGAGCAGCGGCACGGTGATGCTCCGCAGGCGACGGAAGTGGCCGGCGCCATCGAGCGACGCGGCCTCGTAGAGATCGACGGGGATCTGGATGAGGCCTGCGATGAGGATGGTCGTGAAGTAGCCCAGGTACTGCCAGATGGTCAGCAGCACCAGCGACCAGAGCGCTGTCCGGGGCGATCCCAGCCACGGTTGGGTCGGCAGCCCGATCATCTTGAGCAGCTCGTTGACCGGGCCGCCGCGCGGCGACAGCAGGTAACCCCAGATGAGCGCGACGGCCACGGTCGGGATGACATAGGTCGAGAACAGCAACGTCAGCACGATGCTCCGACCCACGATGCGCCCCTGGTGGATGAGCACCGCCATGCCCAGGGCGAGCGGGATGCCGATGGCCAGGACGGCGACCGCGAACACGACCGTGTTGGTGAGTGCCCGCAGGAACGACGGATCGTGCAGGATCGTGGCGTAGTTGTCGAGGCCGACCCACTCCATGTCGGTGAACGGGGTGAGCAGGCTCCACTGGTGGAGGCTGATCCAGAAGCTCAGGACGATGGGCGTCAGGATCGTGGCAAGGATGAGCAGCGCCGCTGGTGCGATGAACACCAGCGGCGCGAGTCCCGCGGATCGTCCTCCGCGGCCCATCTGTCAGGCAGCCCGATCGATCATGGAGCAGCGCTGGCGGCGGGGTAGAACTGGCCCAGGATGGTCTGGGCCTCGGTCTGCGCCTGGGCTGCGGCGTCGGCAGCCGTCAGCTCACCGAACTCGATGGCCTCCAGCTTCTTCTGGAGCATCTCGGAGAGCTCCTGGCCACCCAGGATCATGGGGAAGGGGACCGCGTTCGGCAGGCTGTCGACATAGGTCTTGAGGAACGGGTCGCTGAGCTTGTCGGCGAACGCCGTGGCGTCGCTGGTCCGGGACGGGATGATGCCCATGCCGATGAGGATCTCGCCCATGCCCGAGCCGGTCTTGCCGCTGTCCGTGCCATGGAGGAACTGCAGGAAGTCCCAGGCCGCGGCCTGCTGCTCCGGCGTCTGCTTGGCATTGACCACCGTCAGCCACTCGTACGAGACCGGATGCGATGCGGTGCCATTGGGGCCCACCGGGATGGGCGCCGTGGCGATATCCGAGAACTTGTCACCCATCGCGGCCTTGAGCGAGCTCTGCCACCAGTTGGCCATGATGATCATCGCCGTGTTGCCATTGGCGAAATTGTCGATGAATGGACCGGCCGTGTTGGCGTCGGCGGTGCCCAGCTCGGGTGCGGTGACGCCCAGCTCCTTGACGAGCTTCTCGTACAGCGCGAAGGTGTCGGCCGCCGCGCCGGTCGCGAGCGTCGGGGTGGTGCCGTTGACGATGTCACCACCGTCGGATGCCAGCAGGGAGTAGAACGGATGCACGACACCCGCGGCCCAGCTGTTGATGAGCCCGAAGCCCTGCTGGGTGATGGTGTCGCCGTCCTTCTTGGTCAGCTTCTGGGCATCGGCGATGAGCTCGTCCCAGGTCGCCGGCGGCGCGGTGATGCCGGCATCCGCGAACAGCCGCTTGTTGTAGTTCAGGGCGTAGGTGTTGATCTCGTTGGGATAGCCGTAGAGCACGCCGTCAACGGACGCGCCAGCGACCGCGCTCGCGGGCCAGTTGGCGGTGATGTCCGCGACGTTGGCCTCGGGCGCGGGTGCCACGACCTGGTCACGGGCCAGCTCCGGCAGCCAGAGGTTGTAGATGCCCGCGATCGATGGGCCTCCCGGGCTCGATGCCTGGGTCTTGATGGTCGTCAGCAGGTCACCGAACGGGACGGCGCGGATCTCGACCGTGACGTTCGGATTCTGGGCGTGATACGCGTCAGCGACGGCCTGGAGCTGGGCGACCTGGTCCGGTCCCCAGTGCGTGAGGTAGGAGATGGTCACCGGGGCGGGCGATTGGGCCACCGCCGGGACGACACCCCCGACGGATGCAGCGATCAGGCCCGCGAGCCCGACCGCGCCGTAGCGGAGCTTCCGCATCGATCCTCCTCCTCGTATCGTGGTCGGACGGACGGGCGCCCGTCCGGACGATGTGCGTATGATGTCATAACAAGTGAGCCATGAGAAGGTCCAGTCTGGCGAGCGTCCGGGCGGTGGGTCGCCCGGCGCCTCATGGCGCTCGCCGTCCGATGCGCCGCGGACGGCGCTGCGACGGACCGGCGAACCGTTGTATCGCCAGCTCGCGGATGACCTGCGCACGCGCATCCTGGCGGGTGAGTTCCCGGTCCCCGACGCGATGCCCACCGAGGCGCAGCTGTCCCAGCGCTACCGGGCGTCGCGCATCACCGTCCGGCACGCGCTCGCCCTGCTCGACCAGGAAGGGCTGGTCCACCGTGAGCAGGGTCGAGGCTCGTTCGTCCGACCACGCGCGATCGCGGTGGGACCCCGCCGACTGACCTCGTTCACCGAGGAGATCGCGGAGCGTGGCGCGCAGCAACGGTCGGAGCTCATCGGGGTGGAGCATCTGCGGGCGCCCGCGGACGCACCCATCGACGCCGACGAAGAGCGCCGTTGCGTCCGGTTGGAACGCATCCGGAGCGCGGACGGCCGGCCCATCGCCCACCAGGTGACGCTGCTGCCTGCAGAGCTGGGCGACGGCGTCGAGGCGGCGCTCGCCGCTGGCGGCTCACTCTATGACTACCTCCGGCGACGGCACGCCCTGGAGATCGACAGCGCCGACGAGACCTATCGCGTCGGCGGCGCGGACACGCGCTCAGCGGGCCTCCTGGGCGTGCAGCCCGGCACCCCGGTGTTCATGGTGGAGCGGGTCGGCTTCGCCGGTGCCCGTCGCGTGGAATGGACGCTGTCGACCGTGCAGGGCGAGGACTACGAGGTCCACGTCCACCTCAAGCGCTGAGGCAGCGGCTCGCCCGGGCCGGCGCACGGGGAGGAGCGAGGTCCCGGGCCCTCCCTCTGCCCGGGACCTCAGGACTAGATTCGACCCTTGGGCACGGTGTGCCAGTACGTCTTGTTGAAGACCACCTTGCCGAGGTGCCACAGCTGGTTGGGCTTCGGCGGCTTGGGTGGGTGGGTGTAGTCGAACTGGAGCAGGGTCCCCTTGCCGTCGCCGACCTCGAAGAAGCACATGACCTTGCCCGTGTAGTCGGTGTGCTTGGGGTCCAGCGGCCGGTCGAGCACGGCGGCGGCGATCCGCTCGGCCACCACCGGAGCCTCGAAATGCGCCGTGGAGCCTGCCTTCGACAGCGGCAGGTCGGTGGCATCACCGAGCGCGTAGACGTTCGGTCGACCACCCACCTGGAGCGACGCCCGGTCGGTGGGCAGCCAGCCGCCAGGGGCGGGCGCGAGTCCGGAATCGATGAGGAACTGCTGGCCCTTGTGGGGTGGCACGAGGATGAGCAGGTCGTAGGGCAGGTCCTCGCCCTCAAGGCTCTGGACGGCCCTCCGCTCGGGATCGATGGTCTCCACGTTGAAGAACGTGTGCAGCTCGATGCCCTTCTGCGCGAGGATCGGGGTGGCCATCTCGGACACCGACTCGATGGTGAACGCACGCCCGATGGGCGAGCAGAAATGGATCTCGCTCGCGTCGCGCAACCCGCGCTCGCGCAGCTCGGCCTCGATGAGGAAGGCGACCTCGAGCGGCGCCGGCGGGCACTTGTAGGGCATGCCCGCGATGCCGATGACGATCTTGCCGCCCTTGAACGCGTCGAGCGCGGTCCGGAGACGGAGCGCGGCAGCCGCGGAATAGAAGTGGTGGGCCTGGGTGTCGAAGTGCTCGATGGCCTCGGGGACGATGCGGGAGCCCGTCGCGAGCACGAGCTGGTCATAGCCCAGTCGCTGGCCATCCCGGAGGTGGACGATCCGGTCCGTCTCGTCGACCCGCTCGACCTGGCCGACCACGAGGCTCACCCGCGAGTCGAGCAGGCCGCGTTCGGGACGCTCGAGGTTCTCGGCTCGCTCGCCCCCCATCGCGATGTACATGAAGCCCGGCTGGTACGTATGCTGGCCGGTCTCGTCGACCACCGTCAGCGAGACGCCACCGGTCTTGAGGTCGCGCCGGAGCTGCTTCGCGAGGAGGTTGGCGGTGAGCGTCCCGCCGACGCCACCACCGAGGATGAGGATGCGCTGCATCGGTCGGCTCAGTGGGTCTTCTCGACGATGATCTCGTCGTAGCCGTCGCGGGCGAAGACACCGACGAGCGTGTGGCCAGCCTTGGCGACCCACTTGGGGATATCGGACTTGCTGCCCGAATCGGTGGAGTAGACCGCGAGCACGGTGCCCGGGGTCGATTCGCGGATGCCCCGGATGAGCTCCATGAGGGGGCCGGGGCAGAAGCTGCCGCGGGCGTCGATGATGCGGTCGGGGACGGCGGTGGCGGTATCCGTCATTCGAGGCCTGTCCTTCCTAGATGAACAGCGACGCGGTGCCCGGCTGGGTCATCAGCTCGATGACCGTCGCGGCGCCGGCCGGCTCGCCCAGCCCATCGATCATGTCCTCTGCCTTGAGGCCGAACATGTCCATGGTCATCTGGCAGGGGATGAACTCCACGCCCATCGCCTGGGCGGCCTCGAGCAGCTCCGCCGGGGATGCGACGTTGTACTGCTTGCTCAGCTTGCCGATCATCCAGGGTCCCATGCCCGCGAAGTTCATCTTCGACAGCTTCAGGTGGCTGATGCCGGGCCGCTGCATGAGCGAAAGCATCTTCTGCATCCAGTTGTCGCCCACGATCCGCTTCTGGTCCTTGACGAACGGCAACAGGCCCCAGAACGTGATGAACACGCTGGTGCGGTAGCCGCTCGCTGCCGCGGTGCTGGACAGGATGAGCGTCGGCAGGACGCGGTCGAACTCGCCGCTCCAGTTGACGATCACCAGGCCCTTGGTGCCCACGACGCCGCCAACGTCCGGGTCGACGGCCTCGTCCGGGAGGGGGACTCCAGGATCGGCGACGGCTCCTGCCGGTCGCTCGGTGGTCAGGGTCATGGCTGGTGCCTCACTTCCGACGCAGGACGAAGCGGTAGGTGCCGCCGTCCATGGTCTGCTCGACGAGCTCGTGTCCCGTGGTCCGGGACCACGCCGCGAAGTCCTTCACCGACCCGGGGTCGGTGGCGAGGACCTCCAGCAGGTCCCCGGACGTCAGCGGCCGGATGGCCTGGGCGGTCTTGACGATGGGCATCGGGCACGAGAGGCCGCGGGCATCCACCGTGTGGCTGGCCTGGAGCGTCATATCGGTCGTCCCTCCCTTTCAGATGAAGACCATCGGGCCGTCGCCGGCCTCGAGATAGAAGCCGGTGACGCCCTCCACCCCGTCCACGAGCGGGTCGAGGTCGGCAGGGCTGAGATGCAGCAGGTCCATCGAGAGCGAGCAGGCCTGGATGTCGACGCCACCGAGCTCCTTCGCCTGGCGAAGGGTCTCGGCCCAGCCCACCTGTCCCGCGGCGCGCAGCGCGTCGACCGCGACCCGGCCCGCGGCGCCCGCTTCCAGCGCCAGACCGTGGTCGAGGTCGATGCGATCGGCGCGGAACGCATCCAGCGCCCAGTACTGGAGGAAGAGATGGACCGGCTTGCCGAGCGCGGCGGCGCCGGCGGTCAGGATCGCCGCCGCCTGGAGCTTGTCATCGGTACCCGAGAACAGGATCAGGTTGAGGGGGAGGTTCGCGGTCTCGTCCATCGGGCGAGGATGGGCGTGCCATCCGGGCCCGGGGAGTGCCGGTCGGCATGGCCGCGAGGGCCACAGGTCACATCGGGCCGTCCGCCGTCCGCGCGTGACGGGCAGCCGGGGCGCGGCGCGTCTCAGCCACCCGGGATGTCGTTGACGCAGCGCAGGACCGGGGCGTGCGTGAGGACAGTCATGTCGTCCAGCGTCACGCCCGTGACGAGGAACGTGCTCGCCTCACCCGGCAGCAGCGTGACAAGCATCTCGTCCACGACCGCGTCGGGGTGCAGCCGGTCCGGGAAGAGGCAGAGGTCGCGGAGCAGGCTGTCCGCGATGACGGTCACACGGGTCCCCGCCGCGACAGTCTCGACCCGGGTCGCCATCCGGGCTGGTGGATAGCGCAGGTCGCGGTCCGGCAGCCAGCTCCAGACGGACCGCTGCTGCTCCGCATCGACGATGAGCAGCTCGTCCGTGGCCACCTGGGGGACCGCCACGGCGGTGGGCAGGTCGATGCTGGTCAGGGTCCGGGGGCCGGCAGACGCATCGAGCCGGACCTCCGCGAGGAGCGTCCCGTCGAGCCGTATCCGGCGTGCGTGCACCATGGTGGACCAGTCGGTCGCCGCATCGTTGACCATCACCGCCCGTAGCCGGTACTCCGTCGGCTCGATGGTCAGGAGATGGTCCGCGTAGGCACGTCGAAGGGCGTACCACATCGGCTTGCGACGCCCGTCGCCGTCGATGGCCGCCCATGAGGTCACCGGCCAGCAGTCGTTGAGCTGCCACACGATGGAACCGCTGCAGACGTCACGGATGGACCGGAGATGGCCGACGCCGAGGGTGATGGCCCGTGCCTGGTTGAGCTGGGTCAGGTACAGCCAGTCATCGAAGTCGTCGGTCGCCGCGAAGTGCGACTCCAGGCCGCGGGCGAGCTTGGCCACGCCGTGGGTCGCCTTCTGGTGATGGGCGAGCACCGGGGATGCGACGACCAGCTCGTCGCGCCCGAGTGCGCGCTCCAGGGTCGACCAGGTCGCCGGTCCCTGCCAGCCGAACTCGGCGGCGAACCGCGGCCGATGCTCCCGGTAGGCGTCGTAGTCGAGCTCGTTCCAGACGTCCCAGACGTGCATCGTGCCGTGGTCGGGGGAGTTGGGTGGCGCGCCGGTCCATGCCGGCGAGGTGGGCGATCCGGGCCAGTACGGCCGCTCGGGATCGATGCGGCCCACGAGCGCCGGCAGCTGCTCCTCCCACCAGGTCCGGCCATACGGCGCGTCGCCGATGATGCTTCGCCAGTCGCGCAGCTCCGCGAGCCAGACGCACTCGTTATTGCTGTTCCAGAGGGCGAGTGAGGGATGGGACATCAGCCGCGCGACGTTGTCGTGCGCCTCGGCGTGGACATGCTCGGTCAGCTCCGCGGTCTCGGGGTACGCGGCGCAGGCGAACGGGAGGTCCTGCCAGACGAGCATCCCCAGCTCGTCGCACAGGTCGTAGAAGTCGTCCGACTCGAAGACGCCCCCGCCCCAGACTCGGAGCAGGTCGATGTTGGCCGCCTTCGCCTGCTCGATCCGCTCTCGATAGCGGTCACGGGTGACCCGCGCCGGGAAGCAGTCATCCGGGATCCAGTTGGCGCCGCGGATCCAGATGGGCTCGCCGTCGATGGACAGCTCGAACCGCGACCCGATGGGATCCGCACCCGTGTCCAGCGCGATGGTCCGGAAGCCGACCTGCCGCTCCCAGCGGTCGAGCAACGTGTCGCGGTCCCAGAGCTCCACTCGGAGCGGGTATCGCGGCTGCGAGCCGCGGGAGTGCGGCGACCAACGTTGGGCGTCGGGGACCTCCAGCTGCAGCTGGAGCTGGTGCAGGTCGGGCGAGGTCGTCGTCTCGGTCACCGCGTCGCCGAGGCGCGCCACGACCCGACATGACCGGGTCGGATCGCCCACGCGCTCCAGCTGCACGCTGACCGCCACGTGTCCAGTGCCGCCGTCGAGGGTCACTCGAGGCATGACGGAGCCCATCCGGGCGACGGAGCTCGATTCGATGGCGGCGGCTCGCCAGATGCCCGCTCCCGGCAGCTGCGGTCCCCAGTCCCAGCCAAAGCTGCAGGCCATCGTCCGGATCATGTTGTAGGGCTCGACCGCCCCGTTGGCGTGCGGGTATGGACCGAGCGCCGCGACGAGCGCCTCCGCCGCGGTCACGGGCGCCCGGAAGCGCACCTCGAGCTCGTGCCTGCCGGGCGTGAGCAGGTCCGTCACGGCGTATCGCCACGTACGGTGGGTGCTCGCGGCATCCCCGACGTGGCGTCCATCGAGCCAGACCGACGCGAGCGTGTCGAGCCCTTCGAACACCAGCTCGAGCCGTTCGCCCGGATCGGGTGCCCAGTCGAAGGTCAGCGCATAGGTCCAGTCGCAGCGCCCGATCCAGCGGAGCGCCAGCTCGTTGGTGCCCAGGTAGGGGTCCGGGATGAGACCGGCCGCGAGCAGGTCCAGGTGGACGCTGCCGGGCACCGTCGCCGGGATCGAGCCGTCGCGCAGGGCCACCGGAGCTTCGGCATGGGCGGACGTGAGCCGCAGCCGCCAGCCGCTGTGTAGCGGGGTACGCCGACGGAGGGGAGCGTCACCCGCGGCTCCGGGGCGGGTGGGATGATCCACGGGTGCGATGCCTCCAATGTCACGACGCGCCGGCCGACCTGGCGATGGTGGCACGTCAGCCGTGGAGCTGGTGCGATGCCCACGCATGACGCCGTGTGTCGGGACCTCGCATGTCCCTGGTGCGGCGGTCCGCTCACGGGGACGGGTGGCTCGCTCCGATGTCCCCTGGGTCACACCTTCGACATCGCCAGGGCGGGCTACGTCTCGATGCTGCCGGGGAGCGCGCCGGGCGCCGAGGCGGATACCCGCGACATGGTCCAGGCTCGTCGACGACTGTTCGCGACGGGCGCGTTCGCGCCCCTGACGCGCGTGCTCGTGGAAGCCACCGCCGAGACTTCCGCGGGCGGACACGAGGCCGGCGTCGTGGACATCGGCGGGGGTACCGGCCACCATCTGGGGGCGGTGCTCGACGCATTGCCTGCGGCGACGGGCATCGTGCTGGACCTCTCTCGGGCGGCAGCGCGGGTCGCGGCACGTGCGCACCCGCGGATGGTCGCCGTGGTCTGCGACGTGCGTCACCGGCTGCCCATCCGCGACGGCTCGGCCGCCCTGGTCCTTGACGTGTTCGCGCCACGAGCCGCCCTCGAGATGCACCGGATCCTGGCGCCGGGTGGGCGGTTGCTGGTGGTCACGCCCACCGAGCGTCACCTGCGCGAGCTGGCGGGCGTGCCGGGCATGCTCCGGGTGGACGAGCAGAAGGAGGTGCGACTGGAGCGATCGCTTGGCGGTGCCTTCGTCCGGACGGATCGCCGACCCGTCGAGTGGCTCATGACGCTCGATCGAGCCAGCCAGCGGGACCTGGTGTCGATGGGCCCCAGCGCTCATCACGTCACGGCGGCGGGTCTGGACAAGACCCTCGGAGCGTTCCCGGATCCGATGGCCATCACCGGTTCGGTGGCGCTGTCGGTCTGGCGGGCGGTCTGAGATGACGGTCGCCGGGGGTCGTCCGCGCCCCGCTTCGCGACCTACGACGCGGACGTGTCCGGTCGTCCGGCGGCCCAGAGGGTCGTGCGTGCCTCCTCCCACGCCTCCAGCGGCGCCAGCGCGGTGGCGCCGACTGCCGCTCCCACGCCCGCGCGGATATCGGACGAGAGGCGAGCCGCCCATGTCGAGCCCAGCCTCGCGGCATGCCAGCGCAACAGCCGACCCAGCAGGAAGGTGCCGAACAGGCCGCCCAAGATGAGCACGGCCGGCGTGGGCACGGGACCCAGCAGCGGCAGCTCGACGGTGGCGGTGGGTGCGTTGCCGCCGCTCGCCCAGAGCGCCACGATCCAGATCGCACCCGCGATGATGCCCGCGACCGCGAGCAGCTGCCCGACCCCGATGAGCGGCCAGACGCGACTGGTGGGTGTCCCGAACCGGCCGGCGGGCCCCGTGATGACCCGATCCGTGGCTGTGGTCAGCCGTGCCGTGATGGCGTCCGTGTCCGCGAGGGACGCGAGTCCGGGTCGGGCGGTCGCAGGCAGGACTGCCAGGGACGTGGTCACGAGGTCCCGCACAGGAGCTGCCGCGGGCGCCAGCGTGCCTCGTTCGCGCCAGCGCAGCAGGTAGCCCTCGGGGTCCGCACTCCGTCCCTGGGTGCCGGTGCCCCGATCGACGAGCGACCGCAGGATGCCCATCGGTCCGCCACCCCGGCCGCGTGCCAGGGCCTGGGTCGCGGCCACGGCCTGCCCGCGCAGCCCGTCGAGGTCCACCACCCGGAGGACCGCGGCAGCCGCCGCGGTCGTGGCTCGCTCGCGCTCCCGGTCACCGACCAGCGGCGCGGGCGCGGCGGCTGCATCCAGGCCAGCACCCCGGACGAGGTCCGCGACGGCAGCCTGACCCGCCGCGACGAGCCGGCGGGCGACGATCTCCTTGGCCGCGATGCCATCCGCCAGCCAGCTGTTGAGGGCGCTGACATCACCGATGGCGGATGTCGCGAGGATGGGCATGGCGCCGGCGCCGGCGCCGGCACCGCCGAGCCGTGCCTGGAGGTCGTCCCGCAACCGCCGGATGTCGTCATCCGTCAGGCGGTCCGTCTTGTTGAGCGCGAATGCCTGGCGACCAAGCCTGGGCATCCAGCGACGGAGGTAGCGGTCGTGGAGCACGGCATCGGCGTACTTCTCCGGGTCCGATACCCAGAGCACCGCGTCCACCCTGGGCAGCACCCCGTCGACGCGTGCCGCGTGCGCCGGCTCCACCGAGTCGAGGTCCGGCAGGTCGAGGATCGCCACAGCGCCCAGCGGGTCACCGTCGGCCGCGGGATGGGTCCGCAGGTCTGCGCCACCGAGCCAGTCGAGGAGGGGGGCGGCAGCCTCCGCGCGTGCCGCCGGGACCCACGCCAGCGCATCCGTGGTGGTCGGTCGGTGGACCCCGGTCGCGCTCACATCGCTGCCCGCGATGGCGTTCAGCAGGCTCGACTTGCCGACACCCGTGCCACCGGCGAGGGCGAGCACGTAGAGGTCGCCCGGGAATCCCGCCCGACCGGTGATCGCATCGCGGGCCGCGGTCGCGGCGCTGGTGTCGATGCCCAGGGTGGTCGCGGCGCCGATGGCGCTGTCGAGCCGGGTGCGCGTGTCGTCGAGCGGGTCCGTCGATCACGGCCCCGCCGGTCAGGGGATGCGACGTCACGCGGCGTCCCGGAGCGCGGCCGCAAGCTCGCGTAGCTCCCCGCCATCGGCGACGAGACGGTCGAAGCGCACCCGCTCACCGTCCACGAGCGCCCGCAGTCGGTCGGTCAGCCCGTCCCGTGCCCGGTCGATCATCTCCTGCACTGCGGCCTCGCCGAACAGTGCGTTCATGAGCTTCTGGTTGAGGAAGGCGGTGGCCGCCGCGATGCCCATCTCGGCGCCCGTGACACCACCGGTATGGGCGAACACGCCGAGCATGATGGTCACCGCGCCGGCATTGACGCCCAGCGACAGCCCTCGGGCGACGCCCCGCTTGGTCGCACCCGTCGCGGCCACATCGACCGCGATGGTGCGCATCCAGTCCTCGAGCTCGGCGCGGGTCCGGGCATCCAGGTCCGGAGCGTTGGTCCACAGCGATGGATCCTGGGCCACGAGCCGCGAGCCCTGGTCGTCGGCCGACCAGTGGGTCGCGGTCCGGCGCGCCGCGTCGGACGCACCCGCGACCACGAGCGCGGTCAGGTCATCGGTCGCACCCTCGGCGACCGCGGCGGCGGGCACCGGCGGTGCGCCCCGGACGAAGGTGCTGACCGCCGCCCGAACGCGCCCGATGCCGTGCGAGAACCAGCGGGTCACCTGGTCGGCGCCCACGAACGTGTGCCATTGACGGATGACCTCCTCCCGGAGGACGCTGCCACGCGTGAGCTGCTCGAGGAGGAGGACGAGCTCCTGGGCATGGTCGCTCGCCGCGATCGTGCGCAGCCGGTCCGCCTCGTCCGCGCCGCGCTCCAGGTCCGTGGCCACGGCCGTCGTCAGGGGCACGATGCCGGCGACCGCGCCCGCCAGCGCCTGCTGCGCCACGGCCCGCCGCGCGTCGGCGGTGGCCGCGAGGGCATCGATACGCTCGAGGAGGTCGCTGATGTCGGCGCGGTCGATGGCCTCGCCGGACGCGTCGAGGCGCCCCTCGTCCACGCCCACGATCCGCTCCAGGGGGACATCGGCATCCGTGAGCAACCGCCGGACGTCGCCCACGACCGTCGTTGAGGCGTCCCCGCCCGGGAGCCGGTTGACGACCACGATGAGCGGCATCCCCCGCTGCGCGACCCGACCGAGGACGTCCCACGGGACCCGGTCCGCATAGCGGGTCGCCGTGGTCACGAACAGGCACAGGTCGGCGAGCTCGAGGATGGCGTCGGCGAGCGCGCGATTGTCCTGCTCCACGGAGTCGATGTCCGGCGCATCCACGAGCACCACGCCCGGACGGGCGCCGCTGTGCACGAGCCGCAGCCGTTCGCGTGGCAGGGATGCCAGTGGTCCCTCCGTGCCCAGGAGCGCGGCCGCATCCTGGGCGGTGGCGACGACGATGGCCTCGCGAGTGGTGGGTCGGAGCACCCCCGTCTCGCTCACCGAGCCGCCCACGAGGGTGTTGATGAGCGTCGACTTGCCCGATCCGGTCGGCCCCAGGAGCACGACGACGAGCGGCGCATCCAGGTCGCGGGCGCGCGGCAGCAGGTAGTTGCGGGTATGGTCGAGCAGCTCCCGGGCGCGCTGTCGAGGGCCGATGGGCTCCGAGGCGCTCACCGGCGCGTCGGGATCGCCACCCAGCCTTCGCTCCTGGTCGGCCACGGCCTGCCACGTGCGGGTCGCCAGCAGCGCGAGCCGCTCCACGCGACCGATGAGACCGTGGTCGATGGGCGGCTCCATCCCCCAAGTATCCGCGCACTCGCCGCGAGGGTCCCTTGCCACGCCGTGGGTGCTGTCGTCCCGCCCGGGCGTCGCTGTCGTCCCGAGCCGCCTACGCGGCGTCCATCAGGCCGGCCGCCACGCACGCCCGTTCGATGGCCGAGCGCACCTCCCCGAAGGCGGCCAGTGGCGCGCCCGTGGTCTCGTCGCAGTAGAGGCCGCGGCGGACCTCGACCATCACGGAAGCGACCCGGAGGTCGGTCCGATACCGGTCGAGTGGCACGAGCGCCCCACCGAACGGCGAATCACGACGGACGCGGAACCCCTCGGCCACGAACGCGGCGTCGAGCGCCTCGACCAGGTCCGGCGGCGTGTGGAACGCATCGGTGCCGATGCAGATGTCGGGCCGGCCGGGCGCCTGGTCCGCCTCGCTCGGCAGCGGGACCGTCCCGAACGAATGGCAGTCGAGGATGAGGCATCGACCCGACTCGGCGAGGCGAGCCGCCACCAGCGCGGCGAGGGCCTGGTGATAGGGCTCGAACAGGGTCTCGATGATTGCCTCCCGGTCCCCCGGCCGCAGGTCCCGGAGGGGTGCCCCATCCGATGTCCGGGTGTAGACGGCGCCCTGGCCGATCGCCTCCATCGGCTCCAGCGCCCGGTCGGCGAAGCGCTCGGGATCGACGACGAGCCGGGAGCGCCGATGGACGAACGCGGTCCCACCACGCTCGGTGACCCACCCGAACAGCTGATCTGTGCGCCAGTCGGTCATCCGGACGAGCTCGCGGTCTAGGCCCGCGTCATCGAGCAGGATGCGTGTCCGGTCCGCTGCCGGGATGATCGTGGAGCCGTGGGGGATGTGCGCGACCACCGGCATCGCACGGGACCCGTCCGGCTGGGGCTCGATCGATCTCGAACGGCGGCGGGAGCACCTCGCTCAGGGAGCGCCCCCGGGACGTGTCGCGAGCCGGTCGAGCGATCCGAGCGAGACGAGCGTCGTGCCCTCGGTCGGCGCGGTCTGCTGCGCCAGCCGGACGGCACAGGAGCGCTCCGCGTCGAACACCACGAGGGCGACCCGGATCGGCTCGTCCTCCTCGACTGCATGGCTCCGCGCGTCATCGAGCTGGTGGAGGACGTCCGCGTTGATCCCCCGCGCACCCCACTTGCAGTCGTAGACTTCGGCGGCGCCCTCGCGCTCGACGGTCACGTCGTAGGGGTGGACCTCCGCGCGTACCCCGTCGAACAGCACCCGCCGCTCGCGTCGGATCGCGTCCCGCGGGACACGACGTGCGAGCAACACCGCGGTCAGCTCCTCGACGAGCGCGCCCCGGAATTGGCTGCGCACCTGCTCGCCGCGGTCAGCGACCTCCAGCGAGGCATCCAGGATCGCTGCAGACCGGGCGAGCTCTGCCGGATCGGTGGCCGCCGCGAACAACGTCGGGAACATCGCGCGCCAGCCATCGGCATCGGTCGACTCGCCGTTCATGACCGCGCGTGCCAGCAGCCGCTGACCCGGCCTCGCGTCGGCGAGCAACCCAGCCGCGCGGGCGACGAGGGGGTCCGCCTGGATGCCGGCATAGACCACGGCACGAGCGTCCTTGACGGCGTCCTGGAACCTCATGCCTGCTCACCGATCGCGAGCAGCAGCACCTGCGGGAAGGTGGACAGCCAGTCGATGGCTCGGTGCGGGTCAGTGATGCGACCGACCTCGTCGATGAGCTGGTCGAGCGCGGCCACGACCGGGCCCTCGACCATCTGAGCTGCACGTATCGAGGTCACTGACTCGATGCGCTCCCGCCATGCGCTCGAGAGGTCGTTGACATAGCTCCATTCGGCCTCGACGTCCTCACCCAGCGAGGTGAGCGCGTCGTACGCGGCCAGGGCGCGGTCGGTAAGGTCGGCGATGGGCAGCGATCCGTTCACGCCCCAAGCCTACCCGTGATCCACGGGGACGTCGTCGACGTCAGCGTGGCCTGCAGCAGGTGCGCCGTGCCCAGTGCCACGTGGATCGTCGCCCGTGACGCGAAGCAGCTCAGGTGAGACCCAGGAGTCGGGCGAGTGATCGCACCGGTGATGACCGCGAGCCCGAGGGAGGCGCCCGCGATGGCTGCCGCCGTCCGCCCGCCGAGCTCCGCCCGCAAGGCGGCCAGGGTCGCCACGCAGGGGATGGAGATGGCCACCACGACGGCATACACGAACAACTGGCCGGGTGTCAGGAGGTGGGCCTGGTCACGGACCGCCACAGCCCCGCCGACACCCAGCACACCGAACACGACGAGCAGCTGCAGGGCCAGCTCCTTGCGCAGGATGGCCATCGCGATGGCGACGGTGACGATGGCGGGCAGACCCAGCAGCCAGCGGGACGCCGGCTCGAGCGCCGACGCGAGCGGGGCCCAGAGACCCGACTCGACGAGCAGCCCCAGGCAGAGGGAACCCACGAGCATGATGGGCGTGGCGGTCACCAGGAACGCCCGGAACCGCGACCAGCCCTTGGCGGCGACGCCACGCGCGAGCGGCATCCGCAGCGGTGCCAGCTCCATGACCATGGCACTCTGTCGTCCGGGCACCATCGCATTGGCTGCGACACCCGCCACGAGGGCGAGGGTGAGGACCACCCCGAATGCCGCCATCGCTGTCACGGGTCCGACGAACGGCGCCAGCGCCGCGATGATGACCGCGGACCTGGCCGAGCATGGCGTCAACGTGACGAGGAACGCGGCGAGGGTCCGCTCGCGTCGTGTCCGGAGCACGCGCGTGCCATAGATGGCGGGCACGTTGCAGCCTGCGGCCGTGAGCAGCGGGATGGCGGACCGACCCGGCAGGCCCAGGCCGGAGAACACCCGGTCGAGCAGGATCGCCGCGCTCGTGAGATAGCCGGAGTCCTCGAGGGCGGCGAGGGCGAGCGTGAACACGAGCACATAGGGGATGCCCACAGCGAGCATCGCGAGCAACCCGCTGTCAAGCGCCCACAGGATGGACGAACCCAGCACCGGGACTGGCACGAGCGCACCGACAAGACCGGTCATGATCGGGCTGACCCACGTCGCCCACGCGTCGCTGAGCACGGTCGAGAGCCAGCCGCCGAGCAGCACCACCCCCGTGAACAGGGCAAGGGTCGACACGAACAACAGGGGCAATCCAGGCCAAGGGCTCGTTGCCGCCCGCGCCAGGCGCACCGCGAACGGGTCCGGCGAGCCGTCATGGTGCTCGACCTGGGCGGTGAAGCGACGGGCCGCCGCGCGCCGATAGGGCTCGAGCGTCTCGGCCCGGGCCAGGCAGCCGGCACCGCGCCGGGAGAAGACCCCGGCCTCCGCGAGTCGTTGCAGGGCTGCGCCGGACGCCGTCGTCGAGGCCAGGGTGCCGTTGGGGGCGACGAGGTCCGCCTCCAGCGCCGGCGGGTAGATCGAGACCGGCACGGTGGCGCGCGGCGAGGCCGTGCCCTCGCGTCGTGCGATGCGCTGCGCGGCGAGCGCGACTGCATCCGCCACCGCGCCATCGATGCCGGCGCCGGTGCGACCGGTGGTGGCATGGACGGGGAGGGCCAGGAGTTGGCCGAGCCGCCCGGTATCGAGCGTCAGACCCGCGCGCTGGGCTTCGTCGGACATGTTCGCAGCCATGACCACGGGTAACCCCAGGTCCCGGCAAGCGAGCACCAGTGGCAGGTGCCGCCCCACATCCCCGGCATCGGTGACCACGAGCAGGGCGTCGGGCCGTTCCGCGGCCAGCAGCTGCCAGAAGGCGGCGTCACCGGTCGGGGTGTCCGTGAGGCCCCGGGTCCCGGGCAGGTCCACGAGCCACGCGGCTCGTCCGGCCGCCTGGACGCGGCGCCGTTCCGCACCCACGGTGGTGCCGGGGGCGTTGGCCGTCTCCACGAACCGACGACAGGCCCGTCCCAGGAAGGTGCTCTTGCCCACGTTGGGTCGCCCGACGAGCGCGACCACAGGCAGGACCGGATCGATGGCCGTCGCATGCGTGGAGGTGATGACGCCTGCACGCGCCTGCCGTTCCAGGACCGTCATTCGGGGTCCGGACCCTGGAGCACGACCCGGACGTTGGCGGCTGCCGGTCGCGCGACCGCGACACGGGCCCGCCCGACCAGCAGGATGAGCGGCCCACCGAGTGGCGTCCGGGAGCCGACCGCGATGGACATCCCGGGAGCGATGCCTTCGTGGATGAGCTCACCCGCGGCAGGCCCGCCCACGCCGACCACCAAGGCGACCTGACCGGCCTGCAGCCGGTCAAGGGTCGTTGCTGGCTCGTGTGGCAGGGGGCGGGGCACGGGACGCTACCGATGGGGATGGTTCGTCCCGATGGTGGCGGAGCGGGGGGACCGGGCGAGAGGGCCGATCGGCACATCCCCGGGTGCGGAGCGGCCCGTCCGCCCGGCATCCGGTGACCGGGCGTCACGTCCGCCGCTGGCGATGCGCCCCATCACGGGGGCGCGGTCGCTCAGTCGCTGGAGGCGAGGGAAGCGACGCGCTCGAGCAGGATGACCGGGATGACTCGTCCGCCGGCGCGCTCCTCGTATTCCGAGAAGCTCGGATGCAGCTCGGCGTGCTGGTCGTAGATCCGGCGGCGCTCGGTCTCGTCGGCGACGACCGTCGCGAGCGCCTGGAACGTATCGCCACCGGTCTCGATGGTCACGACGGGCTGCGCGAGCAGGTTGTGGTACCACGCCGGATGCGTCGGGGCGCCGTTCATGGAGGCGATGATGACGAGCTTCCCATCCTCGACGGAATAGACGAGCGGCGTCGTACGCGGCTCACCCGACTTGGCGCCGATGGTCGTCAGCAGCAGCACCTGGCGGCCCGCGAAGAACCCCCGTGTGACCGAGCCGTCGCCGGTCCTGATCTGTGTATAGAGGTCCTGCTCCATCGCCTGCCAGTCCATCGCCATGGGTGTGCTCTCCTGTCGGGTCGGCCACGGCGGGATGCGCGTGCCCATACACCGTAAGTCTAGCATACACCGTAAGGATGTGGCGCGACGGGGACGGTCCAGCCCTCAGCTGCCGAGTCGGGCGACCTCGCTGGCGTCGATGCCGATGGGCACCACGCTGCCCGGGTGTCGGTCGAGCAGCCGCGCGAGCGTGGTCGCGGAGCCGAACAAGGCCACCCTCCGGCCCCGGGAGTCCTCGACGAGGGAGACGCCGTAGCCCGTCACGTCCTCGGTGCTGCCCACCACCAGTCGCGCGGCAACGTAGGACGTTGGCCGGAGCTCGACCCGGCAGCCGAACTCGTTCTCGAGGCGATACTTGGCCACCTCGAACTGGAGATCACCGACCGCCGCGAAGATGGGCTCCTGGTCACCGATGCCGGGCCGTCGTAGCACGTGGACGACACCCTCTTCGTCGAGCTGCACGATGCCCAGCCGGAACCGTTTGTACTTGCCGGAGTCGACGTTGCGCACGGTCACGAACCGTTCCGGCGCGAAGGTCGGGATGGGCGCGAACGCGACCGGCTGGTCCTCGTAGAGGGTGTCCCCGACGAGCACCCCGGTGGCATTGACCGTGCCCACGATGTCGCCCGCGACGGCATCGTCGATGGTCACCCGCTCCCGGCCGAACAGCTCGTGGGCGAATCGGAGCGTGATGGGCCGGTTCGTGCGGGCGTCGATGACGGTCATGCCCCGTCGGAACCTGCCGCTCGCGATACGCAGGAAGGCGATCCGGTCTCGATGCCGGGGGTCGGTGTTGGCCTGGATCTTGAACACGAAGCCGGCGAACGGGGCGTCGATGGGACGCGCCTCGCCGTCCGGGTAGCTGAGGGCGGCACGTGGGGCTGGTGCGACCTGGGCGAAGCCCTCCAGCAGCCGCTGCACGCCCAGATTGGTGAGGGCGCTGCCGAAGAACACCGGCGTCTGGCGGCCGCCGAGCACCGCGTCGTGGTCGAGCGTGTCGCCCGCGTGGTCGAGCAGCTCCAGCTCGTCCAGCGTCTCCTGCCAGTCGCCCGGAGGACAGCCGGCTGGCGCACCTGCCGTGATGGGCTGGACGTGTTCCTCGCCGGCACTGGCGCCGTGGGCGGTGCGTTGGACCGAGACGACGACCCCGTCCGCACGATCGACGATGCCGGAGTAGACGATGCCGTCGCCGACCGGCCAGGTCAGCGGCACCGGTCGGATCTGGAACTCGGCCTCGATCTCGTCCATCAGCTCCAGCGGCGCGCGCCCAGGCCGGTCGCACTTGTTGATGAACGTGATGACCGGCACGCCCCGGCTGCGGCAGACCCGGTACAGCTTGCGGGTCTGGGTCTCGATGCCCCGGGCCCGGTCGATGACCACGACCGCGGCGTCCGCCGCCCACAGCGTCCGGTAGGTGTCCTCGGAGAAGTCCGCGTGACCGGGCGTGTCGAGCAGGTTGAAGGTCCAGGGCCCATGCGTGAAGCGCAGCACGGTCGAGGAGATGGAGATGCCCCGCTGCCGCTCCAGCTCCATCCAGTCGCTCGTCGTCGCCTTCGCACGTCGGCGGGCCTTCACGGCGCCGGCTTCCTCGATGGCTCCCGTGAACAGCAGGAACTTCTCGGTGAGCGTCGTCTTGCCCGCGTCCGGGTGGCTGATGATGGCGAAGGTCCGGCGTGTGGCGACCTCGGTCTCGAGGGTCGGGTCGACCGGCGGCGGCGTGGTGGTCAGGAGGTGCATACGGTCTCCGGCGGGGTGCTGGGCGTCCGCCCGGAGCCTACCCGATGGCGACCATCCGCTCGATGGCCAGGCGTGCCCGGACCGCGACGTCCTCGGGCACGGTCACGACGTAGCGCATGTCGCGCAGCGAGTCACGCAGCTTCTCGAGCGTGATCATCTTCATGTAGCGGCAGATGGCGTCCTCGCGGACGGGTTCGAACACCGTGTCCGGTGCGGCCTTCCGCAGCCCATGGAGGACCCCGGTCTCGGTCGCGACGCGCAGCCGGGGTGCCTGCGTCTCGCGGGCGTAGCGGAGCATCCCCTCGGTCGAGAGGATGTGGGTGCGATCGTTCGCGAACGCCATCGCCTGGCTGGCGCAGCCACACTCCGGGTGGACCAGCAGGTCGGCGGTCGGGTCCTCGGCCGTGATCCGGTCGATGTCGTCGGGCCGGATGCCGGCGTGCACGTGGCACTCGCCCGACCAGATGGTGAGCTTGCGGCCGGTGACGCGTTCCAGCCAGAGGCCCAGGAACATGTCCGGCAGGAACAGGATCTGGCGGTCCATGGGGATGGCATCGATGACCGCCTTGGCATTGCCCGAGGTGCAGCAGTAGTCGGACTCCGCCTTGACCGCGGCCGTGGTGTTCACGTACGAGACGACGACCGCGTCCGGGTGCTGCGCCTTCCAGGCCAGCAGCTGCTCTACCGTGATGGAGTCGGCGAGGGAGCAGCCCGCGTCGAGGTCGGGGATGAGCACCGTCTTGTCGGGACTGAGCATCGCCGCCGTCTCGGCCATGAAGTGGACGCCGCAGAACGCGATGACCGCGTTGCCCGTCGCCGCCGCGCGGCGCGACAGCCCCAGGGAATCGCCCACGTAGTCGGCCACGTCCTGGATCTCCGGCACCTGGTAGTGATGCGCGAGGATGACCGCGTCACGCTCCCCGGCGAGCTCCCGGACCTCCGCCGTGAGCTCGCGGATCCGGTCGAGCCGCGCACGCGCCTCATCGTCGGTCCGGGGGGCGTCCGTGCCCAGCATGGGCAGGGCGATGGGCGTCATCGGATGACCTCCATGGAGACGTCGAGCGAACGAGCAGCGTGGGTGAGGGCACCCACGGAGATGTAGTCCACGCCCGTGCGCGCGATGTCGGCGACGGTCTCGAGGGTCACACCCCCAGAGGCTTCGAGCGGGATCCTGCCCCCCACGAGGGCGACGGACTCGCGCAGGTGGGGCAGGGACATGTTGTCCAGCAGGATCCGGTCGGCGCCCGCATCGAGGACATCCCGCACCTGGTCGAGCGTGTCGCACTCGACCTCGACCGGGAGCCCCGTCCCGCGGGCAGATGCGACCGCGTCTGGCAGACCGGGAGCGAACAGCAGGTGGTTGTCCTTGATGAGCACAGCATCGTGGAGCCCCATCCGGTGGTTGCTGCCGCCACCGCAGCGGACGGCCCATTTCTCCGCGAGGCGCAGGCCGGGTGTCGTCTTGCGGGTATCCAGGATCAGCGCGTGCGTGCCCGCGACCGCGTCCACGTAGCGACGGGTCAGGGTCGCGATGCCGGACAAGCGCCCGAGCAGGTTGAGCGCCAGGCGCTCCCCGATGAGGATCGAGCGCGCCGGGCCCTCGAGCCTGCCGACGATCCCCGGGGTGACCTGGTCGCCATCGGTGGCGACGCGCGCGACGCTGACCTCCGGGTCGAGGACGGTGAACACCTGGCGGATGAGGTCCATGCCGCACACGACGCCGGGCTCCTTGAGCAGCACGTTGGCGCGGCAGCGGGCGTCGGCGGGCACGACGGCGGTGGTCGTCCGGTCCCCGTCGCCCAGGTCCTCGGTGAGCCATGCCCTGATGTCCCGAGTCAGGTCCGGTGCGCCGCCGATCCGAGCGCCGTTCACGACGGTGCTCATGCCCAGGTCTCCTGGATCGGCGCCGCGTCGCCGGCGATGATGGTGTGGACCCCGTCGAGCGCCGGGTCGAGCTCGGGATAGTCGGACCGGAAGTGCCCGCCGCGCGATTCGCGCCGCGAGAGGGCGCTCGCCGCCACCATCCGGATGAGCGGCACGGGCGACGCGAGCAGCTCGGTCAGGCCTGCTGCATCCCGGGTGAGACCAGCGCCGCGCCAGAGCGCCTCACGCTCCTCCTCGGTCAGCGGCCCGTCGTCCAGCCGGGGCGCCGGGGGGACGATGGGTGCCGGATCACCCGCGATGGGGGTGTCGCGCGGTCGCGACCGGTCGTCGATGGCGGCGATCGCGGCGCGCCGACCGAACACGAGGCACTCCGCGAGCGAGTTCGAGGCCAGCCGGTTCGCGCCATGGAGCCCGGTGTTGGCACATTCCCCGGCGGCGAACAGACCGGCCACGTTCGTGGCGCCATCGAGGTCCGTGACGATGCCACCGACGGAGAAGTGGGACGCCGGCTGGACCGGGATGGGGCTGCTGTCGGGCAGGTAACCCGCCTCCGTCAGCCGGTCCATGAGCGCCACGAACTTGTGCTGATCCACCGGGCGCAGGTCGAGTCGCGCGTCGGGATGCGCGGCGACCGCCCGGGCGACCACGTCCCGCGGCGCAAGCTCATCGATGAAGCGCGAGCCGTCGAGCTCGATGAGCGTGGCGCCATCGCCCCGGAGCGCTTCCGACAGCAGCAGGTCGGAATGCACCAGCACGGTGGGGTGGAACTGGATGAACTCCAGGTCGGCGAGCCGCGCGCCCGCCCGCCACGCGATGACGAGCCCGTCGCCGATGGAGCCGACCGGGTTCGAGGTGCGGCTCCAGAGTGCCGCATAGCCTCCGGTGGCGAGGATGATGGAGCGAGCCGGGATGGCCCGCCGGTCAGTGACGAGATGCGAGCCGGGCACGACCGCGAGGACCCGCTCGCCCTCCGCGACCCGGATCCGGCCATCGGCGACGACGCGGTCGACGAGCACCTGCGTGATGGCCCGACCCGTCTCGGCACCCTCGACATGGGCGATCCGGCGCCGGGAGTGCCCGCCCTCGAGGCCCAGGTCGTCATCGAATGGCACGCCCCACGCCCGAAGCTCCGCCACCCGGTCGGGGATCTCCCGTACGAGCGTCTCCACCGCGCTCCGGCGACAGAGTCCCCGGCCCGCGACGAGCGTGTCCGCGACGTGCAGCTCCAGCCCGTCGTCAGGTCCCTGGACGGCTGCGACGCCGCCCTGCGCGAACCAGCTCGACGATGCGGCTTCGGTGATGGGCCCGCGGACCAGCAGCTGCACGCGGGCGCCCCGCTCCGCGGCCGTGAGCGCGGCGGTCAGGCCAGCGATGCCGGCACCGACGACGATGAGGTCCACCTCGGGTTCCATGGAGCTCCTGTGCTGGCGGGCGCGTTCAGCCGTCGACCGGGTCGCCGCCCGGGCGGTCGGTCGTGTGATGGGCGGATTGAGGATGGCCCCGGCACCCGCTCGGTACAGCTCCGCGGGTCGACCTCGCTCACCCTGGGCGCGGGTCGCCGCGAGGCCCGTCGCCGCCACGAACCCCGATGCGCCCAGCACCTTGCGCCGCAGGTTCGAGAGGTCGAGGTCCGTGCCCCAGACGGCCTCGTAGACCGACTGAAGGTCGGTGAGCGTGAACAGGTCGGGCAGGAAGCGGGTGGCGAGCGTCGTGTATTCGAGCTTGGCGCGGGCCCGTTCGAGGCCCGCGGCGAGGATCTCGGCATGATCGAAGGCGAGCGGCCGATCGAGGCCGGTGGCACCGGGCTCCACGGGGACCCATGCCGCCGACCGGGCGGCCCGCCCCGCGACCGCTTCCGGGAGGTTGGGCGCGAAGACGAGGTAGCCGACCGAGATCACGCGCTGCCGAGGGTCCCGGCTTGGGTCGCCGAACGTGGCCAGCTGCTCCAGGTGGTGGCCGCCGAGGTCGCTGACGCCTGCCTCCTCCGCCAGCACGCGCGCGGCAAGCTCCTCGAGCGACTCCCAGGTGCCGTCCGGCCGTGGCCGCACGAACGACCCCGGCAGCGCCCAGGCGCCCGCGAACGGCGGCTGCTCCCGCTCGATGAGCATCACGCTCAGCGAGCCCTCGCGGATGGTCAGGGCCACCACATCGACCGTGACGGCGAGGCCGCCCGAATCTCCCGGATTGTTTCTGGTCACAGTGACCAGAATATACCCCACGACGGGCGTGTCAAGCGGTGAAACGCGACCTCGGCCAACGCGGCGTCCGGTCCATGCCGCGTGCGTGCGCTGGTCGCCATCCGCGTACCCGGCAGGAGGGTGAGTAGGCGACCGGAGGGTCTCGGGAAGCAGCGTGGTTCCCGTGTCGCGGGCTTCGTTGGCCGGTCCACCCGGCCTCCGGGTCGATGGCCCGCCTGGCGGGCACGGCGGCCAACGAGGGTCTGCCTGTCATCGCTTACCGGCCTCCCGCCGTCCCACTCGCCCGCTGGGCGGGTCAGGGGACGGGGTGCCGCTGGGCGGGCCAGGGGACGGATCCCGAACCTACGCCGGCTCGACCTCGGGGCTGGCAGGTGCGCCCGACAGGTCCGTGATCGAGCCGTACAGCTCCTCCTCCTGGGCCATGTGCAGCCGGAGGATGGCGTCGAGCCCGTACAGCACGCGTCGGAGGTCGGGCCAGTCGTCGGGCGCCGGCCCTTCGACGGCCAGCTCCTCCACCAGGTGACCGAACAGCCGCGACAGCCGGAAGATCTCGTTATGCGTGACGTGCAGCGCCGCGGTCGCCTCGTCGCTGCCCATCGCGGTCGCGAGCGCCGGGTGGATGGTCCGGTCCTCCTCCAGCTCATGCGGCAGCAGCCGGTCCTTGAGGAACGCGTCCACCGCCTCCAGGTCCAGCCGTGCTTCGGCCGGCGGCAGCACATCGAGTCGGTCAGCCGTCGTGCGCAGGTGTGCGATGCCACCCGCGAGCTCCCGGTGCGCCGCGGCGATCGCCGCGTGCGTCGACGTCCAGCCGGCGACCCGGACGGGGGCGGGCACGCCACCCCGGAGGGCTCGGAGCGCGTTGAGGATGACCGCGACATCGATGGCTTCCTGGAGCAGGGCGCCGGCGATGACGGGCAGGAACCCGAATGCCGCGATGACCATCGCCACGAGCGAGAGGGTCATGCCCACGATGACGCTCTCGAGCGCTATGTGGCGCGAGCGGCGCGAGATGTGGACAGCCTCGGCGAGCCGGTCGAGCCGGTCGACCGTGATGACGATGTCCGCGGCCTGCGAGCTCGCGGTCGCGCCCCGGGCACCCATCGCGACGCCCACATCGGCTACGGCCAGTGCGGGCGCGTCATTGATCCCGTCGCCGACCATCACGATCGGGCCGCCCGCCATCTCCACCTCGTGACGCACGGCCTCGACCTTGTCCGCGGGTGTTCGGTCGGCGAGCACGCCATCGAGCCCGACCGCAAGCCCGACCATGTCGGCGAGCGCACTTCGGTCGCCGGTGACCATGAGGATGCGCGTGAAGCCCGCGCGTCGGAGACTGCGGACCGCTCGGGGCGTCTCCGGCCGGATGGGATCATCGAGCACGAGCGCGCCCGCCATCGCGCCGTCGATGGCCACGTAGACGTTGGTGGTGCCCTCGATGGCCGCCCGACGCTGGAGGTCACGTGCCCAGGCGGGCAAGGGCCCCCCGGCGGCGAACGCGGCGGTCCCGACCGCCACCCAGCGTGCGTCGGCCCCGACCTGGACCCGGCCCTGGATGCCCGCGCCGGTGATCTCCTCGACCTCGGTCGGCAGCGGCAGATCGAGTGACCGGGCGTGGGCGGCGTGGACCACCGCGCCCGCCAGGACGTGCGGGGACGCCTGTTCCAGCGCAGCGGCGAGCCGGAGCACCTCGTCCGGGTCAGCCGGACCTTCGATGGAAGCGAGCCGCGGCCGTCCCGCGGTGAGGGTGCCGGTCTTGTCGAACAGCAGCACCTGCGATCGGGCAAGCGTCTCGAGCGGGCCGCCGCCCTTGACGATGATGCCCCGCCGCGCGGCCCGGGAGATGCCACTGACGATGGCGATGGGCGCGGCGAGCAGCAGCGGGCAGGGGGTCGCCACGACGAGCACCGCGAGCGCCCGCTCCGAATCGCCCGACACCAGCCAGGCGATGCCCGCGATGACCAGCGTGAGGGGCACGAACAGCAGGCCGTAGCGGTCGGCGAGGCGCACGAAGGGCGCCTTGGCTCGACCGGCCTGCTCCACGAGTCGCACGATGCCCGCGTAGGTGCTCGCATCCGCGGTCGCCGTGGCCCGCATGTCGAAGGGTCCGCCGCTGTTGACCACACCTGACGCGAGCGGATCGCCCGCCTCGCGGACCACCTGCCTGCTCTCGCCGGTGAGCGCCGACTCATCGAGCGTGGCGCTGGCGGTGAGGACGACGCCGTCCACGGGCACGACCTCGCCCGGCCGGACGAGCAGCCGGTCACCGGGCGCGACCTCGCCGATGGGCACGACCTGGAGCTCCTGGCCCGTGTAGCGCCGCACGTCCTGGGGCGCCCGCCCGAGCAGCGCGGTCAGCTCCCGGTGCGCCTGGCCCTCGGCGTACGTCTCGAGGGCCTCGCCAGTGGCGAGCATGACCGAGATGACCGCGGCCGCGAACGATTCCCCGATGGCGACAGCACCCGCGATGGCGAGCAGCGCGATGACATCCACACCCGCTTCACCGGAGAGCAGGTCGCGCACGATGGACCAGGCCAGCCGGACGCCCACGATGACCGCCGGCACGGTCCACGCCCACCAGGCGAGCTGCTCATTGCCGGCCCACAGCGCCGCGATGCCGATGACCAGGCCGCCCAGGGTCAGGGCCAGGAGCCAGGCGGCGCGTGCTCGGGTGATGATCTGTGGCAAGGGTCGATACCAGGTGCGTGCTCAGCGACGTCCGGTGGGCCGGGCGTGGCGTTCGGGGTGCCGGGGTCGGGCGCGGTGCACGCTCACGCGGTCAGGGACCCGGCGTCGTGAGGACCGAGGCTCCAGCGTGCAGCAGGACGTTCCTCGCGACGCTCCCGAGGAGTATACGGTCGAGCCCGCGCCGGGCATGGGTGCCGAGCATGATGAGGTCCGCGCCCGAGCGCGCCGCCTCATCGAGGATGACGCTCGCCGCAGGACCGTCGCGCAGCACGCCGTTCACGGCGTGGCCGGTCACCGCGAGGCGTGCCATCGCCTCGGACTGGACCTCCTGCAGCCGCTCCCGAGCCGACCGTCGGGCGGCATCCAGGCCGTCGGCGACCGCCGCCCCCGTCATGACCTGCCGATCGAGTCCCCAGTCGGCGTGCGTCGCCACTGCGGAGACGAGGGTGATGGGCACCCCACCGAACGCGCTGGTCCCGGAGAGCAGCTCCTCCGCCGCTCGAGCCGGCCCGGAACCGTCGTGCGCCAGCAGGATGTGCGTGACCCGGGGCCGACGCGCCACGAGCACCGGACAGGGTGCCCGGTCACACACCTCCGCGGAGACGGAGCCCAGCAGCAGTGCCGCCAGCGGGCCGCGCCCTCGACTGCCGCACACGACGAGATCGGCCTGCGTGTCGGTCGCGCGATGGACGATGGCATCGCCGGGTCGACCCATGGATGCCGTCATGGTCGCGCTGAGCCCGTGGTCCTCGAGCAGCCTGACCGCGCTCGCGGCGCTGTCCCGCTCGGACTCGCGGACCGCGTCCGAGAGCGCCGAGGTGTCGCCCGGCACGGCCATGAGGGGCATCGGCAGCAGCGCACCGGTGTCCGTCACGGCCAGCACCTCCACCTCCGTGCCGGCGGGCCAGGGGAGTCCCGCGACGAGGTCGGTGGCGAGGCGCGCGCCGGCCGACCCGTCAGTGGCGAGGATCCAGGCGCACGCCATCGACCGGAGACGGACCGGGGCGACCGACTCGACACGCACCCGGGAACCGCCGCCACGCTGCGGCTGCGTCACCGGCTCGCGTGCCACCAGCACCGACGCGTGGCTGTGGAGGAGCACATCCCGGGCGACGCTGCCAAGCAGCAGCCGGTCGAGGCCGGAGCGGCCGTGGGTGCCCATCACGATGAGGTCGGTGTGCGCGCGCTGCGCCGCTTCGACGATCTCGTGCGCCGGGTCACCCATCAGCAGGACCTCGTGGGCGGTGCGGCCACATCGCCGCAGCCGCGCGGTGGCTTCGTGCTGGAGCTCCTCGACGTGGTGCCGCTGGCTGGCATGGGCGTCGTCCGCCCTGCGCCTGGTCGGTGACCGTGACCACCTCGATGGGCGTCTGCGCGAACAGCGGCAGATGCATCACGAGGTGCTCTGCCGCGAGCGACGGTGCCGAGCCATCGGTGGCGAGGGTGACGCCCGCGACGGTGGGGTGACGCGCCACGAGGACGGAGCAGTGGGCCCGCTGGACCACCTCGGCGGACACCGAGCCCAGCAGCTTGGTCCGCAACGCGCCGTGACCCCGGCTGCCGCAGACGATGAGCGACGCCTCGGTCTCGATGGCCCGCTGGACGATGGAATCAGCCTCTCGACCATGGATCACGCGGGCCGACGCCATGATGCCGTGGCGACCCAGGCGAGCGGCGGCCTCGCGTGCGGTCGCGAGCGCGTTGGCCGAGCGCTCCTCGTCGTAGCCATGGACGACCGGGACGGGTGCGAACGCGAACGCCGTGGGGGCGCCCGGATCGACGACCGCGACCACGTCCACGACCAGGTCGGATGGCCAGCGCAGACCCGCCACAAGATCCACAGCGGTCAGCGCTCCGGGAGTCCCGTCGATCGCCAGCAGGAGTCTCATCGTGTCGCCTCGCCCATCCCCGCGGGGGCCCGGCCGTCTGGGCCCGTCGCTCGGTCGACCTGAGCGTGAGCGTCGACAGCGACGGGTGGATAGGGCCGATCGGCCCACGGAGTCGGGTCCTCGGTCACTCGCGCACGGGCCCCGGTGAGGGGATGCTGGTGTCACGCGATCCGACGGACTCCGCGCTCGCTGGTGCCCGTCGGAGTGATGGAAGGCGGGTCATGAACATCCTCATCCTCTACGACTCCAAGTTCGGCAACACCGAGCGGCTCGCCGTGGCCATGCAGGCCGCCATGGGCAGCCAGCACCGGGTCTCGTCACGGGCCCTGGTGAGCGCACCCACGGACGCCGCCCACTACGACCTGGTCCTGGTCGGCGGGCCCACCCACGCACATGGCGCGTCGCAGCCACTCAAGCAGGCGCTCCATCAGCTGCCCAGCGGGTCGCTCAAGGGCGTCCCGGTGGCCGTGTTCGACACCCGTTTCCGGATGCCCCGGGCGTTGACAGGCTCGGCAGCTGGCGTTGCCGCGAAGCTGCTGCGCAAGGCGGGCGCCGAGGTGGTCGATGCGCCCGAGAGCTTCTTCGTCACCCGCGGCAGCCCGCCCGAGCTCGACCCGGGTGAGGACGTCCGAGCCGCGACCTGGGCGCACGATGTCGCCGCCCGGCTCAGCCCGCAGTGGGTGACACCCGCCTGAGGTGCATCAGGGTCGGGCGACCGGCCCCTGCATGTCGCGGCCGGTGACCAGGCTTCGCGTGCCGCGCCGGTGACAACCGACGAGGTGGTCGTCCACGAGCCCGACGGCCTGCATGAGGGCCCAGGCGGTGGTGGGGCCGACGAACACGAAGCCGTTGCGGCGAAGGTCGGACGCGAGGGCCCGTGACTGGGACGTCTGACCCTGGAGGTCGGCGATCGTCCGGGGGGCGTGGCCGTCGTCCATCCGGTGCGCCTCGATGAGCCGTTCGAGCCCACCGCGCTCCCGCATCGCGACCGTTGCCCGGGCGTTCTTGAGCGTGGCCAGGATCTTGGCCCGGTTGCGCACGATGCCCGTGTCCGCCATGAGGCGAGCCACGTCATCGTCCGTGTAGGCCGCGATGACGGCCGCGTCGAAACCGTGGAACCCGGCGCGGAACGCCGGCCGCTTGCGCAGGATGGTCTGCCAGCTGAGCCCGCTCTGGAACGCTTCCAGCGTGATGCGCTCGAACACGGCTCGCTCACCGCGGACCGGCATGCCCCACTCGGTGTCGTGATAGACGCGCATCAGGGGATCGCCGGCCGCCCACGGACAGCGGGGGATGCCGTCCGCTCCGATGACGGGTCCGCCATCGATGGTCATGACGCTCCCGTGGTCGCTGGGCCGGCGGCCTTCCAGCGGCGGTACGCCTCCCGAAGGCACTCCGCGCAGGGACGATAGCCAGCAGCGATGGCGGCGGGCTCGTCGAGGAAGAAGACCCGGCTCGCCACGTAGCCGCCTCGGGCGATCGCCCGCGCCGCGCCAGGACAGTCAAGGCGGCCGTAGATGCGGCTCCGGTGGTGTCCGCCGAGCGAGCCTGGGACCGGGCTCTGATACGGCCGTCGATCCGGACCCATCAGGGTCCAGGTCCTGCCCGCTGGCCCGCTCGCCGGTGGTGCACCAGCAGCCGTCGTCACGCGCTGGCCTCCATCTGGAGCAGCAGGCGCTTGGCCTCCACGCCTCCAAGGTACTCGCCGATGGTGCCGTCGCTCCGCACGACCCGATGGCAGGGCACGATGAGCGGCAGGGGATTGGTGCGGCACGCCGAGCCGACGGCCCGGGCAGCTCGCGGGTTACCCGACGCCCGGGCGACCTCGCCATAGCTCGCGGTATGGCCGTAGCCGATGTCCGTGAGGTGCGTGAGCACCGTCCGTCGGAAGCCATGGGAGAGGCGCAGGTCAAGCGGCAGGTCGAAGGTCCGTCGGCGGCCCTCGAGGTACTCGTCCAGCTCACGGGCGGCAGTGTCGAGGCGTCGAGGGGCCCGGAGCACCCTGGGGCTCACCTCTCGGGCGAGCTCCTCGAGCACCGCGTCGATGCCCTCACGCTCGAAGGCGACCCGCACCATGCCCGCCTCGGTCGTGGCCAGGAGCAGCGTGCCGATGGGCGAGTCGATCGTTCGGTAGGCGACATCGAGCAGGCCCGCGGTCGCCGCGGCGTCCTCGAGTCGGCGATGGAGTCGGTCGGTCGTGGTGGTGTCGGGCACGGGCAGCAGATGCAGCAGGGTGGGTTCGGTGGTCGTCATCGGATGGCTCCTTCGGGGATGGCACGGCGGAGGGCGGCGATACCGTCCGCGGCGGCACGACGGGCGGCGTCCTCGCTGCCACCGACGATGGTGGCGACCTCGCGATATGACATGCCCACCAGGTAGTGGTACGCGACGGTCTGTCGCTGCTTGAGCGGGAGCGCCCGGAGCGCCTCCCAGAGCCCGGAGTCGTCGTGGCCAGGCTCCCGCGGCGCCGGCCGATCCGGCAGCTCCGGGACGGTGATGGCGCGCCGACCGGCGGCACGCACGTGGTCGATGGCCTTGCGGTGGGCGATGGTCACCAGCCATGCGGTGACATCGCTGTCCGGGCGCAGGCGCGGGTACGCCTGCATCGCCGCCAGGAACGTGTCGGACCAGGCGTCCTCGGCGTCATCGGGACCCAGCACGGCGCGACAGACACGCAGGACGGTGGCCCCATGCTCGGCGACGATATGCTCGAAGGGTTGGAGGTTCATACCCCGATAACGTCGCGGCCGGACGGATCGTGAGGTCCTGGCCTGAGGCCGGCTCCGGTCCAGCGACTGGCCAGGGCCATCGAGGCGGCCGTGACGCACACCGCGATGATGCCCAGCACGACCGTCGTGGCATCGATGAGCGAGCGCTCCACGGCGGGGTCCAGGTTCACCCCGTACTGGAAGTCGTACGCCCATGTCGGCAGCAGCGTGGTCACCCAGCTCCCCAGATCGGCACCGACCGGCAGGGCGGCGAGCGTCGGATACATCGCGAGCGAGATGAGTGCCGCCGCGACCCCGAAGCCGGCCACCAGCCAGCGGCCATCCCGCGATCGGTGCCAGATCGCCGAGAGGGTCAGCGCCAGCGCCAGCAGCGCGAACGGCAGGCTGCTGGTGAGGTGGTACTGGAAGGTCGCCCGGTCGATGCGCGCCCACGGCAGCCAGAGGCTGAGGAACATGATGACGACCAGCGCGTGGCCGGCATCCCGCCGTCGCCAGCCGACGACCCCGGTCCAGACGAGCCCCGCGATGGACGACCAGAGGATGAGCGGGTTGGCGCCGTCATAGATGGTCGCGGTCAGGCCACCGGCCATGTCACCGAGGTACATCCAGACGGGCTTGAGGTCGAGCATCCAGGCCCACCATGGGGATGACGCCGGATGTGCCACGCGCAGCTGGTCGTGGTACTCGTACATCGCCCGGGTGAGGTCGAGCAGGGTCTGGCCGGTCTGCCCGGGGATGCCCGCCACGAGCTGGTTGCCGAGGGCGACCCAGGGCAGGTACGAGATGACATAGACGACCACCGGGACCACCGTGAGGCACGCGAGCGCGAGCAGCCAGGGCACGCCACGACCGCGGGCCGGCAGCAGGAAGGAGGGTGTGTCAGGGGACGCCGGCGTCGCGCGTGCGGCCATCGCCGACGAGCGCCCCGCGATGATGGCCAGGAGGCCGCCGATCAGCAAGGCGGCACCGACCACGGTGCTGAGCCAGATGCCGCCCACCAGACCCCCCAGGCCTGCCAACAGCCCGAGCACCACACCGATCGCACCGCCCGCGCGGAGCTCGCCGGGCTCGAACGCGAGTGGCCTGCGGACCATCGCCGCACCGACGAGCGCCGTGATGCCCAGCATGAGCACCAGGAAGGTCCAGTCCTGTCGCGGGTCGGGGACATCGGCGGGCGTGATGGCGATGGCGCCCAGCACCGCGGTCGCGGCGAGCAGGCCGAGGAGGATGAGCACGCGGCCGAGCGCCGACCGCGCGAGCAGGAGCAGGCCGATACCCCCGATGGCGTACAGCCCGACCCACTTGGAGGCAAGGGCGAGACCCAGCAGCAGGCCCACTCCGACCAGCGCGGCAGCGACCACCCACGCCCGACGCCATCGACCCAGCCAGACCGCCGCGAAGAGGGTGACCGCGGCGGTGATGCACAGGGTCACGTAGACGTCGTTCATCGCGATGCGCGCGGTCACGAACATCATGCCCTCGAGCAGGGCCAGCCCGGCCACCGCGAGCGCGGCCGACCTGCGGCGGGAGACGAACCGGGCCAACAGGTACAGCAGCACCACCGTCAGGGCGCCGGCGAGCACGCCCGGCAGTCGCCACGCCCAGGCGTTCGAGCCGGCGTCGATGGTCGAGACCACCCCATCGGGCGCGATCGAGAGCACCCGCACCGGCGCCGTTGGCACATCCGGCCGATCGACGACAGCGAGCGCCGCGGGGGCGGCGGGTACGACCGCGTCCGCGAACAGCGTGAGACCGTTGGGCTCGACGACCGCGATGGTGGGCTCGCCCGCCGCGGTCCGGGTCGCGACGTGGATGAGCTCTGCTGTCTGGTCCCAGGCCACCTGGGTCACCGGCCCCGGCATCGACAGGGGGTCGGAGGCGATGGGCCCGGTATCGCCGAGCGCGACCGTGCTGAGCGAGCTGCCACCGCCCACGAACAGCGTCGGCGGGTCCAGGTCGGGGTCGAGGGCCATCGCGACGACCGGGTGCGCCATGGGGACGTCGGTCACCTCGACGAGCGTGGTGGCGTCGAGGAGATGGAGATCGCCCGCGGATGAGGTCCCGACCGCGACGAGCGGCCGCGTCTCGACCCGCACGCCGGGCAGGTCCGCCGCGGCATCGTCGATGGCCGACACCATCTCGTCGTCGGGCGCGACGGAGAGCACCACGAGGGGTGCCGCGGACCCCAGCCGTGCCTCGAGCACGGCGGTGTCGTCACCCGTGATGTCCGAGAGCGTCTGCGCCATCTGCCCGGGGTCGGTGACCCCGGACGGGTCGGCGACGACGAGGCGCATCTCCGATGCGGCCGCGACCGACGCGGCGTCGGGGATGAGGGTGGTGCCGGTGGGGGTGCCGTCGGCCGCCCAGGCGGCCACCGATCCATCCGCACCCAGGGTCACGACGCCATCGCCGGTGAGCGCGAACTGGCTGATGCCGGCCTGCGTGATGAGCGGCGCGAGGTTCGCACCAGAGCCCGCGCCGGTGTCCTGGACCGAGACGCCGGTCGGTGTCGCCAGGTACAGCTGGTGCGCGGCGGGGTCGAGCGCCAGGCTCGTGACCGGGATGGAGCTGATCCGGGACGGTGCGCCGGTCGACGAGGGGATGGCCACGAGCCCGTCGGGGCCACCGACCCAGAGGACGTCGCCGTACTGGCCGCTGTCGTCCTCCCAGGGCCGTTCGTACCTGGCAGCCGCGACCGGGGTCTGGACATCCTGGCGTGCGACGACCCGGTCATCGCCGAACAGCGCGACGCTCACGGCCATGACGTACTTGGCCAGGTGCGGGTGCGTCCACTCGTAGATGTCGTGGGGCACGCCGTAGCGCCAGTCCTGGAGGAACTCCGTCGCGGTCCGCGCGTGATAGACCTCGTCGAAGTACATCGCGCGCGGCTCCTCGAGCCGGTAGCCGCGACTGACGATGGCGACCACGAGGATGACGAGCATCACCAGGGCGTCGATGCGATCCAGCCCACTGCTGGTGGCCGTCTCCGGTCGTGACGGAACCGGCAGCGGTGGGGGAGCCGCGGACGTCGGAGGCGGTGGGGCCTGATGCGCCGACCGGCGGGCCCTTCGCTCAGCGCGCGCCACGAACGTCCGGATCGAGGGTGGACATCACCTGCCGATCATGGCGGAAACGGTGGCGAGCGGCCAATGCTGGTCACTCGCCGCTCGCGACAGGGAGGATCAGCAGGGGACGCGGTAGGGGTAGTCCCGGAGCGTCGGGGTCAGGGTCTCGGTCGTCGTGACCGCCGGGGTAGCGGCGACGGCCCAGCGGGTCAGTCGGCGACCGATCCGGCCGGGCATCCGCCGCGTGGAGTCGCGGGACGCCTGGAGCTCCGAGACCGGGAGGCGGCTCGCGTCGCGGTGGGTGCGCGTGGGCGCCACTGCCATGAGGATGAGGTAGTCGGGGATGGTCGTCATCTCGTCACCGTGCCCTTGTCTGTCGAGACCGACCCGTCTGGCCGGTCGCAGGCATCACACTGGACCCCGGGCGTCGCCCGGCATACCGGCGGACGACGTGATCGATGGCTACGTCATCCGTACCGCATGGAGCACGAGACCTGACCTGCGTCGTGCCGGAACGGGCCATTCGGCACGCTGCGGCCATCCGCCATCGCGCCCAGACTGATGGTGAGCATGGCCCCCAGACCACGCACGGCGTCGCGTCGCGCCGGAGCGGTCGAGGCAGAAGGAGCTGCAGGATGCCCGCGAGTGACGCGGCTCACGGACCGGATCAGGGTCACCACGCCACCCCCATCGTGCATACCGAGAACACGACCTCGACACCCCTCACGCCCAAGGTGGCCGCGGGGTTCCTGGCGGACCTGGGCTTCCTCATCGTGCCCACGGTCCCCAGTCGGTCCATCGATGGCTTCCTGCTCGTCGCCCTTCGCGACCACCCCACGCTCCGCCACTACGACCCCGAGGAGGCGGACTACTGGATCGATGCGGGCCTGCACGGCTGTGCCATGACCCTCTGGCGGGGCACCAAGATGCCCATCCACGACGCCTTCTCGTGGGGCATCATCCGCATCGTCGACCGGCTGCACGTGACCAACGACTTCCTCACCTTCGGCGGCACGATGCGGGCGGAGGACGTCGCTGGTACCGCGGTGGTGGTCTTCCGGTCCGCGGCTCCGATGCTCCGGATGGGTGGCCACTCCCAGGTCGCTGACGAAGCGGCCGTGCCGCTGGCCACGTTCTTCGGCAGGCTTCGCGGCGCGATGACCGTGAGCCCGGCCGCGGAGCAGCGGGTCATCCGTGCTGATCCGATGGCGCGCTACGCGGCGTTCATCTGCGACGGTGCGACCAGGTTCGAGAAGGCGCCCATCCTCCAGGGTTGCGAGCCGGAGATGTGGCACCTGTTCCAGACGGAGCGGGCGCGACTGCAGCAGGACCGGCAGTACACGTGGGCCATGGGTGAAGAGCTCGCCGCCATCGCGCTGCCCGTCCCCGCGACCTGTCACCACGAGCTCCATCTCTAGGCGTCGAGCGGGCGGCCGGGGCGCGGCAGGCAGCGGCTGGGGCGCGTCAAGCGGGCGGTGAGGTTCGGTACCTTCAGGGGATGTGCCGCGCGTGACCAGGCCCCGAGCATGGTGATGGTCCGACCGACGGACCATGATGCCCAGCGGAGACCTACACGTGCGGCGGACCCTCGTCACCCTTGCCATCGCGGCCACCGTGGTGGTGTCGGCATGCTCGGGAGGCTCGAAGGGCCAGGTGTCCGTCCCCGGCAAGGGACTCTGCGAGGCGTACGTGGCAACAGCCGCGCAGGCGACCCCGGGTCCCGGCCGGATCGACTGGCTCGACCGGTCCATCAAGACCTGCAAGAGCCTGGAGCAGTGGCAGTCGGCCGTGACGGCATATGGCGGGGATGCCGTGGGGCCCAGCGCGACCGCGTTCCTCGCGGACCGGTGTGCCGAGTCCACCTCCGGCCTGGGCGGCTACCAGCTCTGCGGCCTGCTCGCCATCAGCCTCGCGACGCCGACGCCGGCTCCCACCAAGAAGCCCAAGCACAAGCCGAAGAAGACCGCGAAGCCCAGGAGCACCCCAGTCCCGAACGTCGCCGTCTCGCCCGAGCCGTCGCTCACGGACACACCGCCGCGGGTGCCGCCTCCGGCCGTCTCGTCCGCCCCGGCGCCCGTTCCACCACCGGATTGACGAGCGGGCCGAGCGGCCCCTCAACAGGTGACCCATGGCACACGTCCCCCCGGCGGACGCGCGCGACGATGCCATGGCTATGGGAGACCTGACGTGACGACACTCGTGTTCTTCGGCCGGCCCGCATCGGGCAAGGGCACCCTCGGACAGCACCTGACGGAGGCCGCCGGCTATCGGGCGTGCTCCACCGGACAGGCGATGCGTGCCTGGGCGGCCGGGCCATCACCGGAGCAGGTGATGCTCCGGCAGACGATGGCCGCGGGTGGCTACGGCTCGGACGAGCTCGCGGTGCGTATCGTGCGCGAGTTCATCGGCTCGCTGCCGGCAGAGGTGCCGGGCGTCATCCTCGACGGCTTCCCCCGGGACCGGGCACAGCTCGACGCGTGGCTCGCATTCCCCGCGGAGCACGGCATCGCGGTGGTCGTGGACACGCCGGAGGACATCTGCCGCGAACGCGTGAACGGTCGCATGGTCTGCGACGATTGCGGCTGGACCGGCCACCACCCGGACACGATCTGCGAGCACTGCGGACAGTGGCTCCAGCGGCGCACGGACGATGTCGACACGGCCGCCTTCGAGCGCCGGCTGGGGGATTACGAGACGCGCGTGGCGCCCATCATCGATGCCTGGGACAGCGCGGGCCTGCCACTGCTGCGCCTGGACGGCACCAAGCAGGCCGACGAGCTCGCAAGCGACCTGCTCGCGTTGCTGCCGGAGCCGGTCGCCGTCCGCTGATCGGGGCGTCCCACGGCGCCGCGACCGCTCCAGTGGCGGATCCCGGTCCGATGCAGGACCATGGCACCATGTCCGACCTCGAGCGGTTCCGGCTCGCCCAGGATCCGGTGTACGAGGACGTGCTCGGGGAGCTCCGGCGCGGCCGCAAGACCGGCCACTGGATGTGGTTCGTGTTCCCGCAGCTTGCCGGCCTCGGGCACAGCGAGATGTCGCAGCGATACGCGATCAGGTCGCTCGCGGAGGCGCGTGCCTATCTCGCGGACGCCACCCTGGGCGCCCGTCTGCGGGAGTGTGTCGCCGCGTTGCTGGCGCTCCCGGATGTCACCGCGCAGCGGGTCTTCGGGGACATCGACGCCCTGAAGCTCCGCTCGTGCATGACGCTCTTCCATCGCGCGGCCCCTGAGGAGCCGCTGTTCCCCGCGGTGCTCGAGCGCTCGTTCGATGGCCTGCCGGACCCGGTCACGGAGGGGCTGCTCGGATGACCCGCACGGACGCCTACGCCGCCGCCTTGCGGGAAGGCCGCAACCCGGTCGAGCTCGCGCTCACGGAGTCGGGGCTGCCCGGACCACGAGGCAACCTGGAGCTCATCGCCGCGCTCGCGGCGTTCGCGGACGAAGGGGTGCTGTTGCGGTGGAGCGAGATGTCGCCCACCGAGGCGCCGGGGGACCAGCCGCCGGTCATCCTGGTCTGCGCCGGCGTCGTGGGGCTCGGTCGATCCGTGCTCGGGCGGCCGGACATCATGGCGCTGCTCCACGAGCGGGCCCGCGACCCGCGGTGGCGGGTCCGTGAAGCGGTGGCGATGGCATTCCAGGCTGCTGGCCGTGCCGACCCGGGCGCCGTGGTCGACCTGCTCGCGCCGTGGTCCGCCGATCCCCACCCACTCGTGCAGCGGGCCGTCGTCGCCGCGCTCTGCGAGCCGGCCCTGCTGCGCGATCCGAGCGTGGCGGCGCGGGTCGTGGCGACGCTGGACGCGATCACCACCACGCTCGTGGCCCGCCAGGATCGACGCGAGCCGGACGTCCGCGTGCTTCGACAGGCCCTTGGCTACGGCTGGAGTGTCGCGATCGTGGCGGCTCCGGACATCGGGACGGTGACCTTCGACCGATGGATCGCCAGCGACGACCCGGACGTCCGCTGGATCGTCCGTGAGAACATCCGCAAGGCTCGCCTCCGCAGCCTCGAGGCTGCATGGTTGGCCTCGGCCCAGCGACGGGCAGGGTTGCCGCCGACCTGATGCGCACCGGGTGGGTGCCGTTCGTGAGCGAGCCGCGATCCCCGGCTCAGGGCACCCGAAGGTCCGGGCAGGCGTGCCTCGCATCACCGGGGTCGCGTCCGTCTGCGGTCCACGACCCACCGGGTGAGTGAGCTCGACCGTCTTGACCGCCCGGATGCACGTCCTACCCACCCCGTGGACCGAACGTCACACCCGATGCCCGCGGTGGGTGATCCGGTCCCGTTCGGCCGAAGACCCGTCGAACCCATTCAGGGGATGGGTAGCCGCGCCGCGTGCCAGGCTCTCAGCTGTCACCAACGTGTGTGGGAACCACAGCTATGGCACCCGGAGGTCCGCGCCCAGCTCGTGGGCAACGGCGGCAAGGAGCTGCTCCACCAGGCGTACGACCGCCGCGACCTGGACGTCATCCACGCCCAGGCCCACGCCGGGCGACGCAGCGGGCGACGCAGCGGGCGTCGGGCTCGGCGCCGGTGCGCGTGTCGGTCGTGGGGTCGGCTTCGGCGTGCGAGTCGGGCGAGGCGTGGGCCTGGGGGTGCGTCTCGGGCGATGTGTCGGTCTGGGCGTCGGCCGGGGTGTCGCGGCCGGACGCGGGGTCCGGACCGGTCCCCGGTCACCGGTCGCGACATGCGACGAGCCAGGCGGGTCGTTGAGCCAGTAGCTGGGGTTGCCGTTGCGCTTGCCGTTCGTGCCCGCGGGGTTCGGATACGCGCCGCGGGTGCCGTAGATACCGTACGGGTCGATCGTCCGCCAGTTCCCGTCCATCAGCTGGAAGTGGAGATGGGTGACGCAGCAGGGGTCACCGGTGTAGCCGGAGTAGCCCAGGAACTCGCCGCGCTTGACGTACACCTTGTGGTTGCCCAGTGGGATCCTGGCGACCATCGTCCGGAGGTGCCCGTAGTAGGTGTAGAAGACCTTGCCGTTCACCCGATGCTTGATGAGCACCCGGTTGCCGACGCCCGGGATGCAGCCCTTCTGGGTGCTCGCGACCTGGGCACAGGCCATGCCCGCCGCCGCGGCGTACACCGGGTAGCTCTTCCAGGTCCGGGACTGGTCGAGGCGACCCTGGATGTAGTCGATGCCCCCGTGATATGCCTCATGTCCGGGTCCGGTCCAGTAGAAGCCCTGCTGGATCTGCTTCTTCGACGCGTTCTGGAAGGGGAGCGTCAGGAAGTGGGGGGTCGCGGCGCTGACCGGGGCAGCGGTGAGCAGCAAGCCCGCGACGATGGTGAGCGCCACGGCGAGCGCCCATGACGCATGCGCGGGTCGTCCTTGAGCCACGATCTCCTCCGGATGTCCGATCCTCCGACCCTCGATCGGTACGGTACGCCGCATCGTCGCGCATCGCAGACGACGGCTCGTCCCTGGCGCGTCTGGACCTGTCCGGTCAGCACACGAAGGCGAACCAGCACAGCTCGTTGCGCAGCCGCTGGTCGTCGAGGACGAGCGCCCGGATGGCCTCGGGCAGCTGGGCGCGCTGCCACCGGCACTCCCGGCGACCGGCTTCGTCCCGGTCGCCCTCGGGGGACGCCGCCCGCGCCGCCTTGACAGCGTAGGCGGCGGCGCCGAGCTCGTGGGCCGCGACGTGGGCGACCAACGCGGCCTGGCCAGCGGCGAATGCCGCATGCCTCGCAGGCCCGGCCAGGTCCCGGGCCGCGGCATTGGCATGACCGCCGGCGGAGCGTGCCTGCGTCATCGTGACCTCGCCCCGTGCCCAGGCACGCCCCATCTCGATGGCCCGCCGCGGTCGATCGTCCCCGGGGCCCGCACGCTCGAAGTGGTGCAGCACATGCTCGGCGCAGTCGGCGGCCCACACAGCGAGGAGGCGGTGGTCGGCGTCCTGCAGGCTGCCACCGCGACGTACGCTGACGAGCCTCGGATCGCGGACCGTGGGGAGGATCACCGGTCTGCCCGTCGTCCTCCCTCGTCCATCACCCGCTGGCAGCGGGGTCTGCGGCCGTCGATCCGGCCCTCCCCGAGGGTAGGTCGATCGGCCAGCGCGGGCAAGCGCGATCCTGGCCGGGGCCCGGCTCGGTGCGCGACGGTCGCTCAGTCCCGGGCGGCGTCGGCGACGGCGTCCGTCAGCCGCCTGACGGCCTGCGGATGGGTCAGGGGACCACCATGGTGCGATTCCTCCACCAGCTCCATGGCGATGAGGACGCTGCCGGCGCGGGCCGATCCGGCCGCTGCCCGGAGCGCCTCCCACGCGGCATCCTGGCGCTCGACCGAGCCCGATCGCGCGGCCACGGACAGGCCGGCGTATGCCGCCCGTACGCCGCCCACGCGCTCTCGCGCCACCCCATCGCCGTTGCGTATCGGCGCGCGCACGAACCAGCGCTTCATGCGCCGCCACCCTGTACGGACACCGGACCACCTCTGCCGATACCAGCCCGCGACCGCGCGCGGGCCCGACCCATATCCTGCGGCGCGGCCGGACCGCCAGCCAGCACCGGCCCCGGATGGCGTGGCCTCCACGCGCCACCAACCGGGGCCGCGCCCCGTGCCGACATCCCGGGTGCCATCGGACTACCCTCGATACCTGATGGGATGGCGTGCGGTGGCAGACGCCCGCGCGTTCGCACGTCGGCCATGACCGGACGCCACGGAGGAGGCAGGAGATGCTCAAGGGGATCGATCACCGGCTCAATGCCGAGGTGCTCGCCTGCCTCAGGGAGATGGGCCACGGCGACATGCTCATCGTCGCGGACACCAACTTCCCGGCGGCATCGGTGGCCCGCGCGACCGTCTCCGGGCGACTGCTCCGGATGGAGAACCTGACGGCTGCCCAGGCCATCAACGCGATCCTGTCGGTGCTGCCGCTCGACACCGCCGTGGAGGACTTCGCCGGGCGGATGGAGGTATCCGGCCACGCCGCGGAGATCCCGCCCGTCCAGGCCGAGGTCCAGGCCGAGATCGATCGCGACGCGGGCCGACCGCGGCCCATGGTGGGCATCGAACGGTTCGCGTTCTACGACCTCGCGCGCACCTCGTATGCGGTCATCCAGACGGGCGAACGACGCTTCTGGGGCTGCTTCATGTTGCGCAAGGGGGTCGTGCCGCCAGAGGCCTGAGCGGAGGCTCTGCCCGCCAGTCCGGCGAGCGGGAGGGGCGCCCGGCCGCTACCGGCGGGCGACCCTGCGACAACGCTCCAGCAACCAGGTTGACACCTCCATGGTCCGCGCCCTACACTCTGACTCGTCATGCGTGACTGAATAGATATTCAGGAGCAGGGATCAGTGCGAGAGTACGGAGCCGGCATCTGGCTCTTCGGTCAGTTCGTCGATCGCTATGCGTCCGATGCGTACGGACCCCCCGTGACCACGGTCCAGGCGATCGAGCGGGCGGCCACCGTACCGGGCATGAAGTGGCTGGACATCAACTTCCCCTTCAACTCGCCGGGCGAGACGGTCGAGGATGTCGCCGCCGCGCTCGACCGGACCGGCCTGCGGGCCATCGCCATCACGCCCCACATCTACATGCGCCAGTTCCGGATGGGAGCGTTCACGAACCCCGACCCGATGATCCGCCAGCAGGCCGTCGACCTGTGCAAGCGAGGGGTCGATGTGGCCGGGCGGCTCAGCGCCGGCTATCTCAAGTTCTGGCCCGGGCAGGACGGCCATGACTATCCGTTCCAGGTCAACCACGCGCGGCTCTGGGACCTGCAGCTCGACGGGGTCCGGCAGGTCGTGGAGTCCGCGCCTGCGACCCAGTTCGCGATCGAGTACAAGCTCAAGGAGCCGCGGGCGCACATGGCGTTCAGCACGGCGGCCAGGACGCTCCTCGGCATCGAGGACATCGGGGCACCCAACCTGGGCATCGTGCTGGACATGGGTCACTCGCTCTTCGCGAAGGAGATCCCGGCCGACGTCCTGCACCTGATCCAGCGCCGCGGTCGGCTCGTGAGCGTCGAGGTCAACGACAACCTGCGCGAGTGGGACGACGACATGATCGTCGGCTCCGTGCATCCGGTCGAGATCCTCGAGTTCCTGTGGGCCCTGCGACAGATCGGCTGGCAGAAGCCGGTGCTGCTGGACCAGTTCCCGTTCCGGGAGGATCCCGTCGGCGCAGCCACCCTGAGCATCCAGGCGATCGAGGGGATGGAGCGACTGCTCGACCGGATCGACGTGGCAGCGCTCGACGGCGCCCAGGAGCGCCAGGACGCTGTCGCTGCCCAGCGACTCGTGCTGCACGAGCTCCTCGGCACGGCCGGCTGACGGCGCATCAGCGATGGACGGCATCCCGCAGGACGAGGTCGCCGAGCTGCGTCGCCGCTCGGTGCGCATCCGGCTGCGTGACCTGCGCATGGTCTATGAGGCCGGCCTGGGTCATATCGGCGGTGAGTTCTCGGCCATCGATATCCTCACGACGCTGTACTTCGGCGTCCTGCGCGTCGACCCCCATCATCCGCTCGACCCCGACCGGGACCGGTTCGTGCTCAGCAAGGGTCACTCCGCGGCGGCGCTCTACGTGACGCTCGCCGAGGCCGGCTTCTTCGACCCCGACGAGCTGTCCACCTTCCAGGCGCCACTGTCCCGGCTGGGCGGGCATCCCGACCGGACGAAGCTCCCGGGCGTGGAGACCAACACCGGTCCCCTGGGCCACGGCCTGCCGGTCGCCGTGGGCATCGCGCTGTCCGCCAAGCTCGACGGCGCGGACCGGCGGACGTTCGTGCTCACCGGCGACGGCGAGCTGCAGGAGGGCTCGATGTGGGAGGCGGCGATGGCTGCCGGTCACTTCGGGCTCGACGGGCTCACGGTCATCGTCGACCGCAATGGTCTGCAGCAGGGTGCTCCGACCGAGTCGACCATGCGCCTCGAGCCGCTCGCGGACAAGTGGCGTGCGTTCGGCTGGCACGTGCGCGAGGTCGACGGGCACGACCACGCCCAGCTGCTGGCGACCTTCCGTGCGACGCCCTTCGAGCCTGGCCGGCCGAGCTGCGTGATCGCGCACACGCACAAGGGGCAGGGCGTCTCCTTCATCAGCGACCAGGTCGCCTGGCACCACCACGTCCCCACGCCCGATGAGTACCAGCGGGCCGTCGCGGAGCTGCAGGCCCAGCTGGACGAGCAGCCGGCGGGCGTGGCATGAGCAGCCCGGGCGAGCACCGACCCATGTACGACTGCCGTGACGCGTTCGCGGAGACGCTCCTGGAGCTGGTGCGGAGCGATCGCCGGGTGATCGTGGTGGTCAACGACTCCGTCGGCTCCACGAAGGTGAGCGTGGTGGGCAAGGAGTTCCCGGAACGCGTCATCAACGTGGGCATCGCCGAGCAGGACCTCGTGGGCGTCGGTGCCGGACTCGCGAACGGGGGTCGCATCCCGTTCGTGTGCGCGGCCTCCCCGTTCCTGACCAGTCGCGCCCTGGAGCAGATCAAGGTCGACGCCGCGTACTCGAGGGCGAACCTCAAGCTCGTCGGGGTCAGCAGCGGCGTGGCCTACGGCGAGCTCGGTCCGACCCACCACTCCATCGAGGATGTGGCCTGGATGCGCGCCATCGCGGACCTGACGGTGGTCGTCCCGTCCGACCCCATCGATACCGCCGCGGCCATCCGCCTGGCGCACGCGACGGAAGGGCCCGTGTTCATCCGCACCAGCCGGACGCCCGTGCCGATGGTCCATGGGCCGGGCTTCGTCTTCCGGTTCGGTGAGGCGACGTGCCTCCGGGCGGGGACGGACATCACCCTCATCGCCAACGGCGTGATGGTGCATCGAGCACTGGACGCAGCCGAGCTCCTGGCCGCTGCCGGCATCTCCGCCCGGGTGGTCGAGATGGCCACGGCCAGCCCCATCGACGCTGACGCCATCGTCGCCGCGGCTCGCGAGACGCGGGGCATCGTGACCGTGGAGGAGCACACGGTCCGGGGCGGCCTGGGTGGCGCCGTGGCCGAGGTCGTGGTGACCCACCACCCCGTGCCGATGCGCATCCTCGGCATCCCGGGGGTCTTCGCTCCGACCGGTTCCTCGGAGTTCCTGCTCGATCACTTCGGGCTGAACGCCGCCGGGATCGAGGCAGCTGCGCTGTCCATCCTCGAAGGTGCCGGCCGACCATGACCGCCGACCTCATCCTCGCCATCGACCAGGGCACCACCAACACGAAGGCCCTCCTCGTGGATGCCGCAGGCAAGGTGGCCGCATCCTCGTCGGTGAAGGTGCCTGTCACGTTCCCACGTCCCGGCTGGGTCGAAAGCGATGCCCTCGAGCTATGGGCCACCGTGGAGGCGGCGATGGCCGCCTGCCTTGCCGGCGTTGACGCGACCCGGGTGGTGGCCATCGGTGTGGCCAACCAGCGCGAGTCGGTGGTGATCTGGGAGCGGGCCACCGGACGCCCACTCGGACCGGTCGTCGGCTGGCAGTGCCGACGCGGCACCGACATCTGCGAGGCGATCCGGGCCGGGGGCGACGAGGCGATGGTGCGCTCGCGGACGGGCCTGGCCCTCGATCCGATGTTCTCCGCCTCCAAGGCACGCTGGCTGCTCGACCACGTCGAGGATGGCCATCGCCGGGCCCAGCAGGGCGAGCTGTGTGTCGGCACCGTGGACACGTGGCTGGCCTGGAACCTATCCGGCGGCACGGCGTTCGTGACGGACGCCACCAACGCATCCAGGACCCTGCTGCTGGACCTGGACCTCCTGGCCTGGGACCCCGGGCTGCTGGCGCTCTTCGGCATCCCCGCTGCTGCCCTGCCCGGGGTCCGCGGCTCGAGCGCCGTGGTGGGCGCGACACAGGGCACGACCGCGGTCCCCACGGGTGTCCCCCTCGCGGCGCTCATGGGCGACTCCCACGCCGCGCTCATGGGCCACGGCGCACCCGGTCCGGGCTCGGTCAAGGCGACATTCGGGACGGGCACGTCGGTCATGGCGCCGCTCGACACTGCCGCTCGCCACGAGCATCTGTCCGCCACGGTCGCGTGGTCGGTGGAGCCTGGGGATGCGGGAGGCATCGAGGCTGTGCCGGCCCTGGAAGGCAACATCACCTCGACGGGTGCCGCCATCGCCTGGGTGGCCTCGATCGTGGGCCGCGAAGGGCGCGAGGCGGAGCTGGAGCCGCTCGCGATGTCGGTGCCCGATGCCGACGGCGTCTATCTCGTGCCCGCGTTCACGGGCCTCGGGGCACCCCACTGGGATCCGGATGCGCGCGGGCTGCTGTGTGGGCTGAGCCGGGGCACCAGCCAGGCGCACCTCGCGCGCGCGGCCTTCGATGCCGTCGCATACCAGGTCCGCGACGTGCTCGAGGTGCTGGCGCCGGTCGTGGGTTCGCCGCTCGATGCGCTGTACGCGGACGGGGGTGCGATGCAGAGCCGCCTGCTCGCCCAACTGACGGCCGACGTCATCGGCATGCCGGTGCTCATCAATCGCGCGGAGAGCGTGGCTGCGCTGGGTGCCGCCTACATGGCCGGCCTGGCCGTGGGGATGTGGGCGTCACTGGACGAGATCCGGGGCCTGGAGCGGTCCTTCGACCGGTTCGAGCCAGGATCCGGTGCATCGGCTGCCAGCGACGGCTATGCCGGTTGGCGGGTCGCCCTCGGACGCGCCGCCAGCCGTGAGGCCGCCTGATGGCCCGCATCGACGAGCTGCGGCTCATGACCCGCGTCGCACGCCTGTATCACGGCGAGGGCGTGAAGCAGCCCGAGATCGCCGCGCGGCTGCGCCTCTCCCAGCCCAAGGTGTCGCGCCTGCTGCGCCAGGCCCAGGAGGAGGGGATCGTGCGCATCACGGTCCGCGCCCCCATGGGCACCCACCCGGACCTGGAGCTCGCCCTGGAGCAGCGCTACGGGCTGCAGGACGCCGAGGTTGTGGATGTCGGCATCGACGACGCCGAGCACATCACCCGCGACCTCGGGGACGCGGCGGCGTTCCACCTGGAGCAGACCGTACGCTCCGGGGACCTCATCGGCGTCTCGTCCTGGAGCGCGACGCTGCTCGCGATGGTGGACGCGATGCACCAGGTGCGCGACGTGAGCGATGTGCGCCTGGTGCAGATCCTGGGTGGCGGCGGCGACCCTGCGGCAGAGGGCCACGCCACCCACCTCGTCCGCCGGCTGGCCGACCTGCTGGGTGCGGATGCCACCTTCCTGCCCGCTCCCAGCAGCGTCAGCTCGGCCAAGGCTCGCCGGGTGCTGCTGGAGGAGCCCTTCGTTCGCCGCGCGACGGCGCTGTTCGACGAGCTTACGGTGGCGCTCGTCGGCATCGGCGGGCTGCAGCCATCCGGCCTGCTCGCGAGCAGCGGCAATGTCTTCTCCGCCGATGAGCTGTCGCTGGTGCGTGCCGCGGGTGGCGTCGGGGACATCGGCCTGCGCTTCCTGCGCGCCGATGGGCGGCCCGTCCCCACGTCCTTGAACGAGCGCGTCATCGGCATCGAGCTGGAGCAGCTCAAGCGGGTCCCCCGGGCCATCGGCGTGGCCGGTGGGCCATCGAAGGTGCTCGCGATACGGGCGGCCCTCATCGGCGGCTGGATCAACTGCCTCATCACGGACCGGACGACCGCCGAGCGACTACTCGAGCCCGCCGGTGATGCCGAGGACCACGTGGATGCCATCGGAGTGGGTGTGCCATGAATTGACGTCTGACCCCGGCGCGCACGATCGGCGCCTTCGCCATCGCCCTCATCGTCATCGTGGCGGTGCTGTTCGGCTTCACGGTGGTCTCCACCAAGGACGAGGCGGCATCCCGCGTCGGCTTCGACCCGGTGACCTACGTGGACGGCATCTGGGGCGACCTCAAGGTCGCCATCCAGGACAACGCGGTCCCCCTCGCCGACGTGCTCAACCGCATCAAGCCCGACGCCCAGGGCAAGGCGTCCACGGAGGACCTCACCCCGATCGCCAAGGAGCTGGGGCTCATCACGACGGGTGACGCGCACGTGTATCGGGTCAAGGCGACCGGCACTGTGACGGACGTGGCGACCGACTCCAGCCTCGGCTCACTCGGGTTGCAGGTCGACGGATACGACGGACCCATCAAGGTGCGGGTCTACGTCGGCACCCGGATCCCCGGCGACGATTCGTCCATCCGCGACGCAGCCGGCTTCATCTCGTTCGGTGACTTCAAGGACCAGACCGAGTACGGCAAGGTCGGCTCGGAGATCAACAAGCGCGTCGTCGCGGACCTGCAGGCGCAGGGGGTGGCGGGCAAGGACGCACAGGCGCTGCTGGGCAAGCCCGTGACGGTCACCGGGGTGTTCACGATGCGCACCTTCAACCAGCCCCAGATCGACGTGAGCACCGTCACGCTGGTACCGGTGGAGCTCGCCGCGCAATGACCATCGTGGCCGACCCATCGATCACGGCCGACATGCCTGCCGGAGCGGCGGGCACCGTACCCCTGCGCGCGGAGCACGTGACCAAGGTCTTCCCGGGGACCACGGCGCTCGACGACGTCACGTTCGATGTGCTCGCGGGCAAGGTCAATGTGCTGGTGGGCGAGAACGGCGCCGGCAAGTCGACGCTCATGAAGATCCTCGCGGGTGTGGAGCAGCCGACCAGTGGTGTGGTCCGCATCGACGGCGAGCCGGTCGAGCTGACCAGCGTCACGGTGGCCGCCGAGCACGGGGTCGGCATCATCTTCCAGGAGCTCAACCTCTGCCCCAACCTGTCCGTGCTGGACAACCTGTTCCTCGCCCAGGAGCTCACCCGCGGCGGGTCCATCGACCGCAAGGCGGAGCGGACACGGGCGCGGGAGCTGCTGCAGCGCCTGGGCCAGGACATCGACCCCGACGAGATGGTGAGCAACCTGCGGGTCGGCCAGCAGCAGGTCGTGGAGATCGCCAAGGCCCTGACCCACGACGTGCGGGTGCTGATCATGGACGAGCCCACGTCCGCGCTCAGCCAGACCGAGGTCGAGGGCCTGTTCAAGGTCATCGAGGAGCTGCAGTCCCGAGGCGTCGCGATCGTCTACATCTCGCACAAGCTGGATGAGCTGCTGCGGGTCGGCGACCGGGTGACCGTCATGCGGGATGGGCGGATCGTCGCCGCGGAGGATGCCGCGGCCATCGACGTCGACTGGATCATCGAGCAGATGGTGGGCCGGACGCCGGCCTCCCTGTTCACGCGCACCGAGCACCCCCTGGGGGACGTGTTGCTGGCGGCTCGGGACGTGACGCTGCCGCGTCTGGGTGGTGGGTTCCTCCTGGACCATGTGAGCTTCGAGGTGCATGCGGGCGAGATCCTCGGCCTCTACGGGCTGATGGGCGCCGGGCGGACCGAGCTGCTGGAGGTGCTCGCCGGGGTCCGACCGGAGGCCGAGGGCGAGGTATGGCTCAACGGCGAGCGCCTGACCGTCGAGAGCGTGGCCGAGCGCATCGAGGCGGGCATCGTCCTGGTGCCCGAGGATCGCAAGGCGGACGCTCTCGTGCCCACGCTGTCCGTGGCGCACAACATGGTGCTGGCGAGCCTTGGGCGCTACCGGACACGGTTCTGGCTGGCCCGGTCCAAGGAGCGCACGGCGGTCGACGCGATGATCCACGACCTGTCCATCAGGGTCGCTGGACCGGACGCGTCCATCACATCGCTCTCGGGCGGCAACCAGCAGAAGGTCGTGGTCGCCAAGGGCCTGCTGACGGTGCCCAGGGTGCTGATGCTCGACGAGCCGACGCGGGGCATCGACGTGGGTGCCAAGTCGGAGATCTTCCAGATCATGAGTCGGCTCGCAACGGAGGGCTACGCGATCCTGTTCGTCTCCTCCGAGCTCAAGGAGGTCCTGGCCATGTCCGACCGCGTCCTCGTGATGTCGAAGGGACGCATCACGGCCGACTTCGCCCGGGGGGACGCGACGGAGGCGAGCCTCGTGGGCGCGTCGGCAGCAGGTCCAGCGAGCGTGCGACCAGCCGCGTCCTCCGAGGGCCAGGCGACCGAAGCGGAAGGGAAGCGGCCATGACGGGAGGCGCCCGGACGAAGGCGATGACGGGGAGGACGAGGGCCGAGATGGCGCAGGTCGCCCTTCGCGGTCGGGCGGTCTTCGCGCTCGTCATCCTGTTCCTGATCTTCACCGCGCTGCTCGGGGCCGACAAGTTCCTGGCGCCCACCAACCTGGAGATCCTGGCCAAGCAGACCGCCATCAACGCCATCCTCGCCATCGGCATGACGTTCGTGATCCTGACCGGCGGCATCGACCTGTCCGTCGGCTCCGTGGTCGGCCTCACCGCGATGATCGCGGGGCTGCTCATCAACCAGGGCCTGGAAGCGAGCGCCCTGGGGGTGATCCTCTACCCCCACACGTGGATGGTGGTCGTCATCTCGCTCGCAGCGGGCACCCTGGTCGGCGCCGTCAACGGCTGGATCATCACCCGCTTCAACGTCGCCCCGTTCATCGCCACCCTGGGCATGCTGTATGTGGCGAGGGGCGCCGCCGGGTTGCTCAACAACGGCAACACGTTCCCCAACCTCATCGGTCGTCCGGAGCTCGGCAATACCGGGTACTCCGAGCTGGGCACCGGATCGCTGTTCGGGATCAGCTGGGCGATCTGGATCATGATCGGCTTCGCCATCGTGGCCTGGTTCGTGACCACCCGCACGCCGTTCGGTCGGGCCGTCTATGCGGTGGGTGGCAACGAGCGCTCGGCGGAGCTGTCGGGCGTCCGGGTGAAGCGCACCAAGATGCTCGTCTACATGATCAGCGGCTTCTGTGCCGCGACCGTGGGACTGATCATCTCCTCGCAGCTCGTCGCAGCGCATCCCGCCACAGGCACCTTCTTCGAGCTCAACGCCATCGCCGCGGTCGTCCTCGGCGGCACCTCCCTCGCGGGCGGTCGGGGCACGATCGTGGGCACCATGATCGGCGCCTTCGTCATCGGCGTCCTCACGGTCGGCCTCAACCAGCTCGGCGTGTCGTCCTTCTGGCAGCAGATCATCAAGGGCCTCGTGATCGTGCTCGCCCTCATCGTCGATCAGCTGCAGCAGCGCGCCGAACGGCGCCTCGCCCTGCAACAGCAGGCGGCCCAGATCACCCACGACGGCGCCGCACCGCCGACAGCCGTGCGACCGGCCATGTGAAAGGAGGACCTGCCTGAGGACCGTACCCCCGTCCACCTGACCGTAGCAGCAACCTTTGGAGGAGCAAATGCTTACCAGGAGACTTGGCCTCAAGGGCGTGACCGTCGCCGGGGCTATCGCCGTACTGACCGCCAGCACCGCCTTCGTGGCGGCTGCCCAGAGCCCCGCGCCGGCCGGCAGCGCTGCTGCGGGCGCGAAGGGCATCGATCTGCGTGATCGTGCCCCCCGTGGAGAACCCGTTCTTCGGTGCCATGCAGCAGATCGCCGCGGACAAGGCCGAGTCGCTGGGCTACAGCACGACCCGCCTGGTCCATGACGATGACGCCAACAAGCAGCTCGACCTGTTCGAGAGCTGCATCGCCCAGGGCGCCAAGGCGATCATCCTCGACAACGCCGGTGCGGACGCCACCGTCGCGGCCGTCCAGAAGGCGAAGGATGCCAACATCCCCAGCTTCCTCGTCGACCGGGAGATCACGCAGGAAGGCGTGGCCGTCTCGCAGATCGTCTCCAACAACGCACAGGGTGCCGCCATCCTTGGCGAGGAGTTCGCCAAGCTGATGGGCGAGACGGGCACCTATATCGAGCTGACCGGCAAGGACACGGACACCAACGCCCACATCCGGTCACAGGGCTACCACGACGTGCTGGACGCGCTGCCCAACATGAAGATGGTCGCCCAGCAGACCGCGAACTGGAGCCAGACCGAGGGCTATTCCGTCACCGAGGCGCTGCTCTCGCAGTACCCGGACGTCAAGGGCATCATCGCCGGTAACGACACGATGGCGCTCGGGGCCCAGGCCGCGGTGCTCGCCGCCAAGAAGCCCGGCATCATCGTCGTCGGCTTCGATGGCAGCGACGATGCCATCAAGTCCATCCACCAGGGCGAGCTGAAGGCGACATCGCTGCAGCCAGTGGCCGAGATGGCCCTCCAGGCCGCGGTGCAGGCCGACCAGTACATCCAGACCGGTTCCACCGGCCTGCCGGAGAAGCAGTCCATCGACATGGTCCTGCTGACCCCCGACAACGCCTGCCAGTACTACAAGTTCGCACCCGTCGCGGACGGTGCGACCTCGGCTGACTGCCAGTAGTCCGACCACAGGTGAGCCACTGACAGCAGGTCCTCCCGCGGGCGATCGCGCCCGCAGGTGACATCACGACGGCCTGCACCGGGGCCGCGCGGCACGACCCATGCCGGGTCTGACGCGCGGCCTCGTCATGTCACGGGACCGGCCGCTCCTATCGCGGCTGGAGGATGGCCGTGATCTCGGCGTGGTACTGGCGACCGCCGGGCGCCCGGAGCAGCCACTCGAGGTAGTCGGGGTCGTGTGCCGCGAGCTGGCGCAGCGACCATCCCGCGTAGCGTCCGAAATCCAGGACGCTCACGGACACCGGCGCCTTGCCCGGAGTCCGCACGGCACCCGGGCTCGGTGGCCGCTGCGCAACCGCCACCGGTGCCTGCTGGGCAATCACCGGCACGGCCGCCCGCGCCGTTGGGCCCGTCGAGGCATCAGGGTCGCCGCCGCGTGCCAGCTCGGCGTCGTACCGCGCGCGGCGGAACGGATCGCGCAGCACCGCATACGCCTGCTCGATCCTCTGGATGTGCTCCGTGGTCGAGGCACCGCCGGCGAGCGCCAGCTGGTGGCGCTGGATGAGCCGTCGATAGACGGTCGCCAGCATGTCCGCGTCGACCCCACGGTCGAGCTGGAGGACCTGGTAGTGGTTCAGCCGAGCGGTGGCCATCCCTCTCCTCTTCACGCGGCGCGTCGTGCCTCATCGTCGGCGGGGTGCGCGGGAGCCAGTGCCGACGTCCGGTCCCACGGCAGGCGGGGTCGTATCGGTGCGCTGGACAGGTCCAGCCGCCATCAACGCCTGAGCCGGGTTCGGCTGTCGATGTTTCAACATCCGCCGGGGTACGTTGGGGTCTCCCCCCGTGGGCAGGATGGGCCTGCGGTTGGTGGCCACCCGTCTTGGCACCCGAGACGACGATCGGCTTACCCTCCGTGCGCGCTCACCCGAACGCCATTGAAGCGATCCCGGAGGCCCATGCCTCATATGTCTCGTGGATGACCTCGCCTTCGCGCGAGCCCTGGCCACCGGGGACGAGGCTGCCTTTCACACGCTCGTCGATCAGGAAGCCACCGCGATCCTCCGGCTCTGCTATCGGATCCTCGGGCGGATGGACGAGGCAGAGGACGCGGCGCAGGAGACCTTCGTGCTGGCATATCGGGCGCTCGGCAGCTATCGCGCGGATGGACCTCCGGGCGCGTGGCTGGCTCGGATCGCCACGCGGGTCTGCTGGCGTCGATCGGCCAGCCTGTCGCGCCGGCGGGCGGCGACCACGACCATCGACGACGCCCTTGCGGCCACCCTTGCCGGGCCCGGTGATCCGGCACGCGACGTCCTGGCGGCTGAGCAGGCGCGTGCCGTGCGCGCCGCCGCGGCACGGCTCCCGGAACCGTATCGGGAGGTCGTGGCGCTGCGCTACTTCGGGGACCTGTCGATGGCTGACATCGCGGCCGCGACGGGCCGACCGGAGGCCACGGTCCGGACGCAGCTGCGACGCGGCCTGGAACGACTGCGGACGCTCCTGCCGCGAGGCATCCGATGAGCGATCGCCCGGGCTGGCCGACACCGACGCCCGTGACCCCGCGCGCCAGCGAGGGGCGGCCGGGTTCGGCGGGCGGCGGCCCGGCCGACGAGATGGACGAGCTGTTGGGCAGATACGCGGTCCTGACCGCCGTCGCGCCGCGGCCCGAGTGGGTCCGACAGATCCACCTGCGCATCGTCGCGGAACCCCCGCCGACACCATCGCGGCGCTTCTTCCTGGCTCTTGGCGCGTTGGCGCCGCGCGATGCCGCCGCAGCCTTTGGCGCGAGCGTCGGGGCCGCATTCGGCCGTGGACGCTTCCCGGCGATGGCGCGTGCCCAGGCGATGGCGCTCGTCCTCCTGGTCGTCCTCTCGGTGGGGGCGGTCGGTGCCGGCGGCGCCGTCGTGTTCGATGCGATGGTGCGACAGCCCGATGGGCCGACCCACACCCCACGGGTCGTGGCGGCCAGCCCGACGCCAACCGTCCGGCCGACCCCGCGGACCCCACCGCCGACGCCGGTGGTGCTTCAGCCGACACCCGTGGTCCCGGTACGGTCGGCCATGCCCCCATCCGCGGGACCAGATGCGCCCCGGCGTGCCCCGTCGAGCCCGCAGGTCAACGCCCCGTCGCCCAGTGTCCCGGGTCCAGGCGTGGGTGGACCACCGGGTACGGACCCGACGCCCAAGCCGCATCCCACGCCCCAGGTCGACCGTACGCCGAAACCTCGCCCCACGCCCAAGGCTGACCGGACGCCCAAGCCGCACCCGACCCCCAAGGCGGGCCGGACGCCGAAGCCGCATCCCACACCGAAGCGGACGGCCAAGCCGCATCCGACGCCCAAGCGGACAACGGGGCCGTAGTCGGGAGCGACCCCCGATCGAGTCGATCGGTACCCGTCGCCCGGCCCCCGAGGACCCAAGGTACCTGATGGCCGATGAAACGGATGCTGCGACCGATGTCTCGGTAGTTGCGGGGCCGGACGACCGTTCGGCCGAAACGAGGAGCACCATCCATGAAGCGACTGGGCATCATCGGGGTCGTCACCCTCACGTTGCTATCCGCGTTCGGGACGACCGCGCTCGCTGCGAAGCCCGTCGGGCACGTTCACCTGCAAGTCAAGCCTGGGACCTATGTCGGCGCGGCCGGGGACTGCGGCGCGGGCACGCCGGCAGGCACCAAGGGTGGCGTCCGGGCCGCCTGGCGGACGCACCAGGGTCTGCGTGATTCCGGTCGATCCGACCATGCGCTCTTCCTGGCCAAGCGGGTCGCCCTCAGCGACTGCAGCAGCGCCTACGCGATCGTCCGGGGCGTCAAGGGCCTGCCGGCCACGACCCTCGGCTTCGATTATCGGGCGGACTCGTACTGCAGCGGCGGATCGGCACGCTTCAACGTGACGGCATCCGACGGGTTCCACTTCGTGGGCGGCTGCGGCAACGGCGTGCCGACGAGCGTCGGCCTCGACCGGCGCGGCGCGGCGTGGTCCCGGGTGACCTTCGACCTCACCGATCCGACCGTCGCCTTCCCGCCGGTCGCGGCGGGCGCCACGCTGCTGAAGGTGTCCATCATCCAGGACGAGCAGGGCGTCTCCATCCTCGACAACATCAGCGTCAACGGCCATTCGGTCGGCAAGCCGGGCGGTCATCACTAGGACCAAGCGCTCCGAAGCGCTCGAACCGGGACCCGGGCTCCATGGGGGGACCGGGTCTCGTGCTGTCCGGGACGTCCATCCGGGTGGTGGGTGCCGCCGGCTCGATGCCCGGAGGGCTTCGGTGCATGCGGGCTCGTTCATGGGCACGACGACAGCCCTTGCGACATGCCACCAACCCGCCTCCACCTGACTGGCGGAGCATCCTGACCTGCTCGCGGGCACCGCACGGGGTCCCAGCGGGTACGGATCGCGCAACCGTCCCTGGCATCTCGCCGCTCAGGCGGACGCACGCCGCGGACGCAGGCCGCCGTCGGGCAGGTGTGCTGCATCGGGATGGAGACGGACCCGCCGCAGGAGCTGGGCATTGGTGGCCACGATGATGGTCGAGAGGCTCATGGCGACCGCACCCAGGGCCATCGGTAGATCGATGCCCCAGGGCGCGAGCAGGCCGGCTGCCAGCGGGATGGCCACGATGTTGTAGCCAGCCGCCCAGACGAGGTTCTGGACCATCTTCCGGTAGCTGGCACGCGAGAGCCGGATGGCACCCACGACATCACGTGGATCGTCCCCGATGAGCACGATGCCCGCCGACTCGACCGCGACGTCGGTCCCCGCCCCGATGGCGATTCCGACATCGGCCCGGGCCAGGGCCGGGGCATCGTTGACGCCATCGCCCACCATCGCGACCCGATGGCCGGCCTCCTGGAACGCTGCGACGGCTGCCGCCTTGTCGGCGGGCAGCACCTCCGCCCTCACCTGGTCGATGCCGAGACGCCCTGCCACCGAATCGGCGACGGCACGGCTGTCGCCGGTGATCATGGCGACCCGCACGCCGAGGGCGTGCAGCTGCGCGATCGCCTCGGCCGACTCCGCCCGGACCTCGTCCTCGACCGCGACCGCGCCGAGGACGATGGTGCCCTCGACCACGTACAGCACGGTGCGCCCGGCCGCGGACCACCCCGCCGTCGTCTCGACCATCGTCGGCGATGGCACGGCATTCGCGCCAGCGAGCAGGCGTGGTCCGCCGACCTCGATCGTCCGCCCATCGACGTTGGCGCGGACCCCGAGCCCGGGTAGCGCTTCGAACTCCGTCGTCGCGGCCCGTACCACGTGGCGCGCGTCGGCTGCGTCGACCACCGCGCGCGCCAGGGGATGCTCGGAGTCACCCTCCACGGATGCCGCGAGCCGGAGCACCTCGTCGGCGTCCCGCGCGCCCTCCGACCGCACCAGGGCGACGACGGGCCTGCCCCGTGTCAGGGTGCCGGTCTTGTCGAAGACGACGAGGTCGATGTCGCGAGCGCGTTCGAGCGACAGGCGGTCCTTGATGAGCAGCCCGTTCCGGGCGCCGAGGGACGTCGAGATGGCGATGACGAGCGGGATGGCGAGGCCAAGCGCATGTGGGCACGCGATGATCAGGACGGTCGCGGTGCGCACGAGCGCCTCCTCAGGGTCGCCGACGGCCCACCAGACCACGAGCGTCACGATGCCGGCACCCAGTGCGACATAGAAGAGGAGGGCAGCGGCGCGGTCCGCAAGGGCCTGAGCGCGGGATCTCGATGCCTGCGCCGCAGCGACGAGCCGCATGATCCCCGACAGTGCCGTCGCCTCACCGACCGCGGTGACCCGCACCCGAAGGCTGCCGCCCGACGCGACCGTGCCGGCTACGACCTTGCTGCCGGATACCTTCATCACGGCGGCCGACTCGCCCGTGATCATCGACTCATCCACATCAGCCGACCCTTCGACCACGATGGCGTCTGCCGGTACCCGGGCACCGGGGCGGACCAGGAGCATGTCTCCCACCCGGATGTCGGCGAGCGGCACGAGCTGCGTGTCGGCACCGGTGACCCGCTCGGCCGTATCTGGCAGCAGTTCAGCCAGTGCGGACAGCGCGCCGCGCGCCTGGGCGATCGAGCGCATCTCCAGCCAGTGGCCGAGCAGCATGATGGTGATGAGCGTCGCGAGCTCCCACCACACCTCGACCTCGAACCAGCCCAGCGACGCCGCGAGCGACGTCACGAACGATACGCTGATGGCCAGGCTGATGAGCAGCATCATGCCCGGCTGGCGGGCCTGCAGCTCGGAGAGCCCGCCGCGCAGGAAGACGAGGCCGCCGTACAGGAACACCGCGGTGCCGAAGACCGCGGGGATCGATCGCTGCCGGGGAAGGTCGGTGCCTGGTAGCCCAGCCACTCCTGGACGTCCGGGCTCCAGATGACCACCGGGATGGTCAGCAGCAGGGACAGCCAGAAGCGGTCGCGAAACATGGCGACGGAGTGCCCCTCGTGGCGGTCGTGCGTGCTGTGCGGGCCACCCGTGTCCTGGACAGGGTGCGCCGGATGGTCGGCTGCTCCCGCGTCCCCTCCGACGTGTCCTTCGTGATGTGGGCTCGTGTCCAATGTCGTCTCCGAGATACTCCCCCCTAGTATTTCGATACTGTCAACCCTGGTGGATGGGATCGCTTCGCTCGTGGTCGTCGTCATCGGCTTCCGGGCCCATCGGGGTAGACGAGGATGCGATGATCGGCGCCCATCGCGCCATGCTGCTCGTGGCGTGGCCGGTCAGAAGCAGACGGAGGGGGTCCGATGTCCATCCCTGGGCGCTGGCGCCATGGACTCATCGGTTCGGTGTTCGTGCTCGTGTCCGCTGCGACAGCCGCGCCGGTGTCGGCCGATGCGGGTGCGGTGTGGGCGTGGGTGACGGTTCGCAACGCGACCAGTGACAGCCTCGTGTCCGGGTCCCCGGATGCCGGCAGCTGGAACTCGGGCGGCGCGGGTATCCATCGGGTCGGCACCGGCCACTACCAGGTCACCTTCTACGGAGCCCAGGAAGCTGGGAGCGGCGCCAGCGTCGCGCTGGTGACCCCGATGGGCAGCACGCCCCGGACCTGCGCCGCCGTGAGCTGGGAGCGGGTGACCTCCAGCGAGGTGGTGGAGGTCAGGTGCCAGACGCTCGGCGGGACCCCGAAGGACAGCCGGTTCGTCGTCCACTGGCTCGCGGCGAGTGGCGTCGGCGGGCGACTCGCCTATGCCTTCAACTGGAGTCCCACGAGCAACGGTGGCAGCCCGGACGAGGTCTACGACTCCCGGGGCGGTCCGATCGAGGTCCATCCTGACAACCAGACGGCGCAGCTGCGCTTCGGGGACCAGGGTGTCGACGGTGGCATCGCTATCGTCGCGGCGACCGACGGGGACCGGTCCGTGAGCGGTTCCTTCCCGACATCGTGCTCCCTCGCGCGCCTGACCACCGTCCTGAACCAGCACACCATCCCGGACCCGGGTGACGACACGCTCGACAAGTACGCCGATGTCAAGTGCTGGGAGATCGATGGCAGCGCCAACATCTACCACCAGCACGTGGTCGTGTTCATGAAGGGCCTCGGCCTCAAGGGCGTGGTGCGAAGCAGGGTGGCGTACGTCTGGGCCCGGAAGCCCAGCACGAGGTCCTACACTCCCTCGTCGCTCGACCGGTACAGCTCGTCCGGGGGCGCCATCAGGGTGCGGCGCCTGGGCACCGGCCGCTACGAGGTGAGCTTCGCCGGGATGCCCAAGGGAGGCGGGGCGCAGGTGACAGCGGTCAGTAGCGCGGAGCGGCGAGTCTGCACGATCGCCGGCATCACCTCCACCTCGACCCCGCCGCGCGTCAGGGTCTCGTGCTTCGATGGATCCGGTGCGCCCAGGGACACGCGCTTCACGCTCGCCTATACCCGCTGAGCCGAAGCACCGCGCCAAGGGATGTGTTCGCGGGTGCCGCTGCGCCCGTGTCGGGGGTCCTTGACTGGCGGGTATGCTGCTTGCCGGACTGGCGCCACGGGACGATGAGGGGTTTCGGATGGGCCATCACGCAGGACGCATGGTCATCACGCGACGGTCCTTCCTCGATCGGCTAGGCATGCAATCGGCAACGCCTCTGACCCGCGTCACGTCGAGCGGATCCGTCATCCGGCGACTGGAGGGACGAGAACCATGACGGCACGCTGCGCCGACGTTCCGCATCAGCACGAAGCTGCGACTACCCGTTCCTCGCATGGCTGGCATCGACGGACCAAGTCCGCTCGTGACAGCGAGCGCAGTTCGACGATGCAAGCCTGGAGTACCGGCGACTGTTCAGCGAGGTCTGGGGCACCTTCCTGCTGGTGCTGGTCGCACGCCGGCTGGGGGCCGGTCCATCGGCGCCCTCTGGCGATCCGGCCTCCGGTCATCGAGCCTGACCGCCATGAAGGCGCTCGCTCCCGGGATCGATGGTCATGGGCGTCATCTTCTTCTATGAGCACGCGGAGCTCGGGCGGCCTCGTCCACCTCGACACCAAGAAGCTCGTCGCCTCGTGGGCGGCCCCGGACCCGCGCCTCGGGCGACCGCCGGCATCCCGGCGGCGTGTCGCCGGGCGTACATCCCTGGCCATCGACGACGCCACCCGCCTCGTGTACTGCCGACTCTTCCTGCGAGGTGATGTACGGCGCACGCATCCTCATCGGGCCACTGGCTGGTTCCGGGACCAGGTGGACGGCACGGTCGCGGTGCTCACGGACGGCCGTGCTCACCCTGGCCGCCTGCTTGAGCGTCATCCTGGGCACGGCGTCCCGGGCACGGGACGTGGGCCTAACGGCGCCAGCCATCGCCGTTGGCGCCTACATCGGCCGGTCTCTGTCTGAGTGCCTCTACCTGACGGGTGCTTCCATGATCCGCCGCGCGCTTCGCTGGCGCCGCTGCTCGGTCTACGGCGACCTGCGACACTCCTGGTATCTACGGTCGGTCCCCTCGGCGCGATGATCGCCGTCGGGTTCGAGTACATCGCTCAAGGGCAAGGCTACCAAGGCCGGCGCCGAGGCTGCCCAGGGCATCCTCGACGAGAGCCCCTCGGGACTCTGACCCTGCGGATGGTTGTCCCCACGGCCACAGGCACGCGTTCGAGCGCGGCTGCCCAGCAGGAGATGACCATCGACGGGGCGCCCCTTCGCAGCCGTGTGCTCCTCTGGGCGGTCGCGCTGGCGCTCGGCAGCGTCACGGCGGTCGGGGTGTGGCTGTTCGACCAGGCGATCGACCTGGTCGGCCGGGTCGTGCGGGATGTGCTCGTGCCCGCCCTGGGCCCGATCGGGGTGTGGGGCATCGTGCCCATCCTCGCCCTCGCGTGCCTGCTCGTGGCCGGCATCGTCCGGTTCACGCGGCCCGAGAAGCTCGCAGCGATGGGTCACATCATCGACGGGGTGGCCGAGCACGAGGGCCATCTCGACCAGCACAATGCCGCGGTCGTCGTCTCCGGCGCGGCGGTCGGGCTGGGCATGGGCATGCCCCTCGGTGCGGATACGCCGTCGGCGATGATCGGCGGGCATCTCGGGTCATGGATCGCCCTGCGGCTGGGCTGGCCGACGGTGTTCGTCCAATCCCTCATCGTGGCGGGCGTGGCGCAGGCATCTCGGCCACCTTCCTGGCGCAGCTCTCGGCGGTCTTCTTCGCGCTGGAGGTCGTGCTCGGCGGCATCGGCGGGCTCATCTTCATCGTGCCCGCGCTGCTCGCGGTGGCCGCCGCCGCCATCACCACCTTCCGCTTGACGGCACCCCGCCGGTCTATGCCATCCCGCCCGACACCGTCCACTGGGACGCGAGCCTGGCGCTGTATCTCGTACCCGCGCTGGTCGCCGCGTTCGCGGCCGTGGCATGCGCGCGCCTCTTCCCGGTCCTGAAGGCCACATGGGCACGACTGGCCTGGCCGACGTGGGCCCGTAGGGCGCTCGCGGGTGCCATGGTCGGGGTCGTAGCGGTGGCGCTCCCGGATGTCACCGGCTCCGGCACCGGGACCATGAAGCAGCTGTTCAGCGGCGCGACCATCCCGTTGGCCACGCTCGTGGCGCTCCGGTCGCCAAGCTGGTGTTGACACCCGGCAGCCTCGGGGCAGGCTTCGTCGGCGGCGTCATCGGACCCGCGATGCTCATCGGCTCGTGCCTGGGTGCCGCGGTCGGAGCCATCGTGTGGTAGTTCCTACCCACCTGCGGTCGCCCGCCTCCCCAGCGCGGTGTGCCATCGGACCAGACCCTCTGGATGTTAGCCTACTGGCTAGTGATTGCATACACACGAGGAGCATCCGTGTCCGACCCACGTTTCCTCGACTCGCTGGAGTCGATCATCATCGCCGGCGTCGCCCTGACGACGGAGGCGCTCGCTGACGCAGCGCACGATACGGAGCTCACCCTGCCGATGTGGCGGGTGCTGGTGGTCCTCGGCTCGACCGACGACGGTGCCACCGTGAGCGAGGTCGCCCGTCGGATGCGGGTGACCGTCCCGGCGACCAGCCGCCAGCTCCAGCGGCTCGCCCGGCGGGGGCTGGTGTCGCTCTCGGTCGATGCCCAGGATCGACGCGCCATGCGCGCACGACTGACGGCCGCGGGGACGGAGTTCCGGGAGCACGTGATGGCCTCTCGGCGTCAACGACTGCGGCTTGCCCTTGCTCCTCTGGTGGTGTCGCCGACGACCGAACACGACGTCGCGATGGCAGCGCGGCTCCTGGGTTCGCATCGGTGACGGCGTCCCCGGGTGTGGCGGCAGGCGGCCGGGTGGGCTCCCGGGTCGATACGTGGCTGCCGGCGGTCCGGCACTGGGTCCGGCGCGCCCGTTACGAGCCCAAGTGGCTGGTGCTGGCGACGCTCATCGGCGTCATCGGCGGCCTTGGAGCTGTGGTCTTCACGCTCGCCCTGGAGCTCTCGACGCGGTTGTTCCTCGGCATCGTCGTCGGGTTCACCCCAGCGAGTCCGGCCGGTGAGGGCGGCGCGCCCATCACCGACGCTCTCCGTCCGTGGGCGCTGCCGTTCTGCGTGGCCCTCGGCGGTCTGCTCTCGGGGATCATCGTCTTCCGCCTCGCGCCGGAGGCGGAGGGTCACGGCACCGACGCCGCCATCGCGGCGTTCCATCATCGACCCCGTGGCATCCGGGGCCGGGTCCCCATCGTGAAGCTGGTTGCCTCGGCGCTCACCATCGGCTCCGGTGGCTCTGCCGGTCGCGAGGGGCCGACGGCCCAGATCAGCGCCGGCTTCGGATCGTTCCTGTCCCGCACCCTTGACCTTGACCAGCACGACGCACGGATCGCCGTCGCGGCGGGCATGGCGGCGGGCATCGGGGCCATCTTCCGGGCACCGCTGGGTGCCGCGGTCCTGGGCGCGGAGCTCCTGTACCGCGACGATGTCGAGTCATCCGCACTGCTGCCGTCATTCATCGCGACCATCGTCGCCTTCTCGGTCTACGGCCTGCTGCTCGGCAACGACCCCATCTTCGGGGTCCAGGCGGCGTCCCACTTCGACCCCTTCCAGCTCGGCTACTACGCTCTCATCGGACTCGCGGCGGGCCTCATGGGCCTCCTCTACATCCGCTCCTTCTACGGCGTGACCACATGGTCGAAACGCTGGACGCCGCCGGTCTGGTTCCGGCCAGCGATCGGCGGCTTCCTGGTCGGCTGCATCGGGCTCGCGGTCCCGGGCGTCCTGGGCACGGGCTATGGCTGGGCACAGGCGGCGCTCGGCCGGGAGACCCTCATGGCGTTGCCGCTCGCCATGATCCTCGTGCTGCCGTTCGCGAAGATCCTCGCGACCTCGCTGTCGATCGGCACCGGCGGCTCGGGTGGCGTGTTCGGACCGGGCATGGTCATCGGCGGACTCGTCGGCGCCGGGATCTGGCGGCTGCTCGCACCGGTCGCGCCGGACATGCCGGTCGACCCGGCACCCTTCGTCATCGTGGGCATGATGGCCCTGTTCGGGAGCATCGCCCACGCGCCCCTGGCGGTGATGCTCATGGTGGCGGAGATGACCGGCGACCTCGGCATGCTGCCTCCCGCGATGGTCTCGGTCGGGATCGCCATGCTCGTCGTGCGCGATCGCTCCATCTACCACAGCCAGCTCGCGACCAAGGCCGACTCACCGGCCCACCGGTTCCGCTTCGCGATGCCGGTGCTCGCGACCCTGCCCGTGCGGGATGTGATGCGGGCGCCGCGGCTGGTGCTCTCGTCGGCGCTCACGGTCGGCACGGCGCGGGAGCAGCTGGACGCCGTCCGGCTGTCGGGCGCGCCGGTGCGCGACGCATCGGAGCGATACCTCGGGGTGATGGACATGGAGCGCGGGGACAGCGCCGACCTCTCGGAGCCCGTCGAGCAGGTCGTCGACCGCGATGCGCCGGTCATCGCACCCGAGGACCCGCTCGATGACGCCCTGGGCACGATCGCCGATTCGGGGCGCCAGTGGGCACCCGTCATCGAGGACGATCGACTGGTCGGTGTGCTATCGGTGCGGGACGCGATGGCCGGCTACCGCGCGGCGCTGGCGGGATGGTCCGGCAGGTGCGCAACCTCCACGACGCGGGCGTGCTGCTGCAGGCAGAGGTCGTGATGGGTTCGTCCCTCGACGGGGTGAGCGTGGGCCAGGTGCCGTGGCCGGCCGACACGACCCTCGTGTCGATCGAGCGCGACCGCCGCCTGGTGGTGCCCAAGGGCGACATCCGGATCCTCGTCGGCGACCGTCTGACGGTCCTCGCAGCCGAGGGCTCGGAGGAGGCAGCACGGGCGGTGATGGGCGGGACCGCCGCCGCGATCGGCGACGGCCCCATGCCGGAGCCCGGCTGAGGGTGTGCCTCAGCCCATCGGGCTGGCGGACGGCTGCTCCATCATCATGTCCGGGCTGGCGGACGGCTGGTCCATCATGGTGGCCTGGGTCGTGATGTAGACGGTCACGCTCGTCGTGCCATCGCCGTCGTCATGCAGGGTGGCGACCCCGGTATACCCGGAGTCTCCGACCGCGCCGAGCCCGATGGCGATGTCCGCCGCGCCCATCTCCGGACCGCCGATGTCGCCGCACACCAGGTACGTGCCCATGGCGTCAGCGCTCTGATGGACCACGATGCTGTGGGGGGCCGTGAACAGGTCCCCATACGCCATCGGCACGGTCGTGACGCTCGCCTCGAGCAGCATCGCCGGCGTCGGCCCCATGGCCGGGGTCATCATCGCCGTCTTGTCGTGCAGGAATTGCCCCGATACATCGGCGAGGTCCGCGATGATGCCACCGGGCGTCGGGCATGACCCATCGTGGATGTGGGCAGGGTGCGGGGTCATGGACGTCTGGGCCGCGGCGCCGGCCGTGAGGGATGCGGCGCCGAGCAGGGCGAGCGCGCCTGCCACGGTCAGGAGTCGTGCGTTCAAGGGACCTCTCCATCAGCGTGTCGGTCGACCTGACCGAACCGCTGACACCATGACCCCGGTCTGTGACGGATCGATGACGAGCGGACCGCGGCACGGGAGATCCGCGGTTCGCGTGGATGTGGCCGTCTCGCGCCGACCTCGGCTCAGATGCAGCTCCCGGGCGCCTTGGCGGGGATGAGCCCGGGCTGGCCCAGCGGGACCGGGAGCGGTCCGAGGGTGATCTTGCTCGTGTCCGCCGTCAGGACCCCCTTGGCAACCTTGCTCGCGAACCGGTCCATGCTCCGCGGCGCCGGGCCGAGCTCCTGGTACCTTGATGCCGAGTCGGTCGTAGCGGGACCCGTGACAGGGGCACTCGAACCAGTAGTTGGTGGTGCAGAAGTTCGGCTTGCAGCCGAGGTGGGGACATCGCTGGTAGATGACGCGGACATTGGTGTCCTGGCCGGAGCCGTCGGGGCTATCACCGTCGATGAACGCGAGCGTCGGATCGATCGAGCTGGACGTAGGCGCGCGCATCCGGGAAGTAGCCCGGTGCCCCCGAGGCGAGCGTCGCACCCGGCACCGCAGGGTTGGCCGCGACCGTGTCCAGGTCGCCGAGGGTGAACGTGCCGCCAAAGCCGCTCGACAGGTTCGGCCACAGGAACCCGATGGTGCCACCGAGGGTCTCCAGGAGCCACACGCCGACGGCCGCACCCAGCGAGCGCCGGATGAGCTGACGGCGGGAGAGACCGGCCGGGGCGCCGCTGCGCATCTCCCGGCGCACCTCCGCCGTCAGCGCCTGCGGCTCCTGGGTGCGCGTGAGCTTCCAGTTCCCCATGGCGACCTCCCGGGTTACGTGATGATAGCCTGTAGGCTAGTACGATTCCCCGGAACGGGCCTGGGGCGAAGGCACCGGCGGCGGCAGGGACCGTCGATCAGACAAGGTCGGGAGGTGCGATGTGTTCGAGGTCATCGACGGTTTCACCGACGGGGTGGTCGCCGTGCGGGGTGTCGGGCGCGTCACCGCCGACGACTACCGGTCGGTGCTCGGGCCGGCCATCAGGCAGGCCGCGGCCGGCGGCAGGAAGGTCCGCCTCTACCTCGAGCTGGGTGACGGGTTCGAGGGCTACGACGGCAGCGCCATCCTGGCGGACGCAGGGCTAGGTCTCGATGAGTTCGGTACCTTCGCGCGGATCGCGGTCGTGACCGACACCGACTGGCTCCGCCACGCCATCCACCTCTTCGGCCCACTCATCCCCGGGGACGTGCGCGAGTTCGCGCTGGTCGACATGCAGGGAGCACGCGAGTGGATCAGCGCTGCCCGCGACTGATCACGCCACGGTCATCGACGCACCACCCCAGCTCCAGGACCGACACCCCCGGCCATCCGGACCCATGCCCTGGTCAAGCGGTTCGGCCCCAACGGCGCCGGCAAGAGCACGACCATCCGCTGCCTGCTCGACAGATCCTTCGTGCCTTGACGTCGAAGTCGGGGTCATCAGGCCGGTTCAGCCAGCCGCGGACCCGGTGTGGCTTGAGGTCCAGATCGGCCAGGATCCGGCCCATTTGTGAGGCGGAGATCGGTATCCCGGCGGCGGCCAGGTTCTGTGCGATCAGCTGGTGGGACCACTGGGAGTCGACGTCCGGCTCGCGGGTGATGGTGGCCACGATCGCCAGGTGGACATCCAGGTCATAGATCGGAGGCCGTCCGGGACGCGGCTGGTCGGCCAGGCCTGGCATGCCCTCGGTGCAGAACCGGTGCCGCCAGGTGCGCACCGTATTGATGCTGACGCCCAGGTCACAGGCGATCTCGGCGTTGGGCTGGCCGCGCCAGCGGCCAGCACGATCTTGGCGCGCAGGACCAGCCGCTGCGGGGCTGTCTGTTTGGCCACGATCGCCTCCAAGCGCCTGCGGCGCCGTTCACCCAAGATGACCACGTCGCGGCTGGCAGCGCGCATGGGACGCTCCTGCAAGATCGATACCCGGGGGATGTGCGAAGACTGCCCGGATCGTGATCGATGCTGTGGCCCGACACGCCGATCAGGCACCATGACAGTCATGCCGGTGCCCAACAAACCGACGAAAGAGCAGGTCGAGGGCGAACTCGACTTTTACGCCTCCCAGCAATGGCCACAGCTGGAAGAGGTCACCATCGCCTGGCGTGGTTCCTTCGGCTACGTCGCCGCCTGGGTGACCGCCACCGAATCGATCCCGCTGTGCCGACTGCGCTACCTCGGCCTGCCCGATGAATGGGGATTCGGCCTCTACCAGGCCAGCACCGAAGACTACGAAGACTCAATCCTTCCCACCGGAAGCTTCACCGGCACACCCCAGCAAGCCCTCGACTGCCCCTCGGCCTCTACCTCAACAGCCCCACCGCCTGGCAGATCGAACCCCCCAAGGACTAACGCGGCGCTGCACTAGTGCAGCGCCGCGTTAGTCCTTCGGGGTTCAGGCGGCTTTGAGGGGTCGCCGTCGTAGGTCCAGCGGTAGGGTTTGGCGGTGCGGTTGTAGACGACGATGAAGTTCTCGATCTTGTCGGCGAGGTCTTCGCGGGAGGTGAACTCGCCGCGGCGCAGGAGCCGCCGGGTCAGGATCGAGAAGAACAGTTCGACCTGGTCGAGCCAGCTGGCGTGTTTGGGGGTGTAGGTGACCCTGAACCGGGGGTGCGCGGCCAGCCATCCTTGGTGGCCTTCGAGGTGTGGCTGGAGCCGTTGTCCAGGACCAGGTGGATGTTCAGGTCCGGGTCGGATGTGCGCGTCGAGCATGTTCAGGAAGCCGATGAAGGTCGCCGAGTTGTTGCGCTGATGATCTCGGTCGAGGACCTGGCCGCTGGCACGTTCAGGGCGGCGATGATCGAGACGGTGCCGTGCCGGATGTACTCGAACTCGCGGCGGGCCGCCCGGCCGGGCGCGCGCGGTGTTCGGGGTGCTTGCGGGACTTCGGGCGCCGGATGGCGGTCTTCTCATCCACGCTGAGCACGACCGTGTCCGGCGGGTGGGTGCAGGTACAGGTCGCAGATCGCGGCGGCCTTGACGAAGAAGTCGGGATCGGCGGGGCGGTTCAGCCAGCCGCGGACCCGGTGCGGCTTGAGGTCCACAGGCCAGGATCCGGCCGATCTGGGAGGCGGAGATCCCGATCCGTCGGCGCAAGGTGCTCGCGATCAGCCGGTGCGACCACTGCGAGTCGGCCTCGGGCACTTCGCCGGTGACGGTGGCGACGATCGCGCAGATGCACCGTCCGGGCCGTAGACGGCGGGCCGCCCGGCCGGGGCCGGTCGGCCAGCCCCGCCAGTGCCGCCGTTCGACTGAACCGGCCCCGCCACGTCGCGCACGGTGTCCTCGCTGAGCGACCAGTCGCGGGCGATCGCCGCGTTGGGCGTGCCATCGGCGGCGGCCAGCACGATCTGGCCCGTACAACCAGCCGTGGGGGGCGTGTCTGTGAACGCGCCAGAGCCGTGCAGCGGTTTCCGCATCGTATCGTCATGATGACAAAGTGGCGCCACGGCGCGCATCGTGTTCCTCCCCGCGATCGGGAGACGGGGAGCCGGCCGCGAAGAATGCCCACTACCCGTGCTCGTGTACGCGGCCGACACGCCGGACACGGCACCATGACAGTCATGGCCCCGCCGCGACACCGCCAAAGCCACGCTGCACCGGCGCGCTCGACTGCCCACGCCGCACCGCTGGCCGCAGCTGACCAGCATCGACGTGCGCTACCGCGGCGCTACGCCTACATCGACGCCGTCACCCCCGACGGCGATCTGGCCGCTGTGCCGACTGCGCTAACGGCCACCGCGACCACTGGGGATTCGCGATCTACCTGGCCAGCCGCGACGGCTACGAACTCAACATCCTGCCCGCCGGCGGCCTCGCCGGAACCCCCGAAGAAGCCCTCGACTGCGCCTGCGGCCTCTACCTCAACGACCCCACCGCCTGGAATCCAACCCCCGAAGGACTAACGCGGCGCTGCACTAGGCACCGTCCCGGACGCGAACCCCACCCCCGATCTGGGGTGCGCAGGCACCACTTTCGGGGGATGCGGCGCGCCCGCGGCGGTCACCCGCGTGGCCGGGCCGCCGCCCGGCGGTGGTCGGCAGGGGCTACCGCCCGGTCCCTACTCGGGCCGGCCGTCCGCGACCGCGGACTTCAGGGCGCCCAGGATGCCGGTCAGTTCGGCGAGAAGGCCGGCGACGGTCGTGGCGTCGTTGCCGCCGATCGTCACCGAGCGGAGCTCGTCCGGCTTCGGCAGGCGTTCCACGATCTCTGGAAGGGAGCTGACGAGCTGGGCCTGGATGCTGGCGGGGGTCCGCTCGTTCGTCATCGCCGCGCGCAGGCGTTCGCGTTCGAGCGCCAGCAGGTCCAGGTCATGTGCCGCCTGGCCGCGTGCCGCCGCGAGGGCCAGCTCGCCGTCGGCCTTCAGCCGTGCCAGCTCCTGTTCCGTCATGATCCGCAACCGGCCGGTCTCCGCCTCCTCGGCGTTGCGTTCCCGCTCCAGGCGCAGCGCGTGCAGGACGGTTTCCTTCTCCAGCTCGGCGACGTCGCGTGTGGTGTCGTGTTCCTGGTGGGTACGCCGCAGCTTCTCCGTCGTCTCGGCGTCGAAGCGGCGGGCGTCGTTGCGGGCGCGGAGCTCGGCGAGTTCGCGTTCGCTCTCGATGCGCCGCGTCTCCTTCAGCCGTGAGGCCGCCATCTCGCGCTCGGAGATCGCCTCCTCCGTCTGAAGCTCCGCCAGCCGGGCGATCTGTGCCTGCTCCGACCGGTACGGCTTCTGCAGGTTCTCCCAGAGCCGCGACGAGCTGACCACCGCCTCCTTGATCTGCACGGTGACGATCCGCAGGCCCAGGCCCTGGTCGCTGTCGCCCTCGCCTTCGGCGACCGCCCGCAGCCGCGCGGTCAGCTCCTCGATGATCGGCTGCTTGTCGCTGAGCACGTCGCGTACGCCCATCGTGGACACCTTGTCCTTGATCGCCGCCTCTGCCTGCTCCTTGAGCTGCAGGTTCACCAGCCGCATCGGGTCCTCGGCGTCGCTGAAGTCCAGCTTGCGGTACGCGGTGCGGAAGTCCTGGATGATCCACTGGACGTAGCCCTGGACGAGCACACCCTGCAGTTCCTGGCAGATGCAGTACGCGTTGATCAGGATCGTCTGGGTCGCACCGGGCACCACGAGGAACGAGTCGGTCGCCGGGTTGTAGCGGAACGACACGCCCAGCCCGACGTGCAGCGGCTCCGGCCTGCCACGGCGGGTGTGCACGACGAAGGCGTTCGGCGGCACGATCACCGTCTTCCACCGCCACATCCCGCTGATCCGCACGTCGACGGGTCCGGGCGGCGGCGGTGCGGGCACGGCGGCGGGGCGGCGGGCGGCGCTGCGGGAGCCGCGGGTGGCGCTGGGGGCGGCGCGTTTCGCTGGGGAACCCGCCGAGCCGGGTGCGGCGGGCGGGGCCACCGCCATCGGCGCGCCGGCGGTGCTCGCGGCCCGCCTCGACCGAAGATCACCCTCGAGTAGCGCCTGCTGCGCGACGACCTGATCGAGATAGGTGTTGCCGCCATCGTCACCTGCTGAAACCATCGCGCCTCCCATGATCGCAAACGTCGGCCGACGCACGTACGACGCGGGTCGCCCGCCGCCGGTTCCTGAATTCTCCGCGCATCGGCACCGGCGCGCGAACAGTCGCTGACAACCGGCGGGCGTATCACACCGAATCCCATTCCAATTTCTCCCCGGCGGCCTCTAGGCTTGGCGTAGAGGACCGGGCGAATGGAGTGTGGAGTATGGCCATCGGGCTGACCGAGGAGCACGACGCGCTCGCCGACGCGGTGCGCGGGTGGGCCGAGCGCCACGCATCCGTCAGCGTCGTACGCGAGGCGCTCGACGCGGAACGAGAGACGCGACCCGGCTTCTGGGGCGGCCTCGCCGAGCAGGGACTGCTCGGCCTGCACGTGCCCGAGGAGTTCGGGGGCCAGGGCGCCGGGCTGCTGGAGCTCGCCGTCGCCGTCGAGACCCTCGGCCTGCACCTGGTGCCCGGACCGTTCCTCCCGACCGTGCTGGCCAGCGCCGCCCTGCTGAAGGCGGACGAGGACGCCGAGGCACGCAAGGAGCTCCTGCCCGGTCTGGCCGACGGCTCGACGGCCGGCGCGCTCGCCCTCGCCACCGGGCTCACCGGCCGGGCGGTCGGTGACGGCCTGACGATCAGCGGCACCGCCGAACCCGTCCTCGGCGGCGGGCTCGCGGACGTGCATCGTGCTCCCCGTGGCCACCGGCGACGGCGAGAAGTGGGTCGCCGTCGACGCCGCCGCCCTCACGGTCACCACCCTGGACAGCCTCGACCGTACGCGCCGGGTCGCCCGCGTCGAGGCGTCCGAGGTCCGGATTCCCGGTCGACCGGGTCCTCGGCGGGCTCGACGGCGAAGAGGTCCTCGACCTCGCCTCCCTGCTGCTCGGCGCCGAGGCGGCCGGCATCGCCGCGTGGTGCGTCGACGACGGCGTCGGAGTACGCCAAGGTGCGAGAGCAGTTCGGCCGGCCGATCGGGCAGTTCCAGGGCGTCAAGCACAAGTGCGCCCGCATGCTCGTCGAGCTGGAAAAGGCACGAGCCGTCGTCTGGGACGCCGCGCGGGCGAACGACGACGGCGCCGCCGAGTCCGGTTTCGCGGCCGGGGTCGCGGCGGTCGTCGCGGTCGACGCCGCGCTGCACACGGCACGCGACTGCATCCAGGTACTCGGCGGCATCGGCTTCACCTGGGAGCACGAGGCCGGCCTGTACCTGCGCCGCGCCTCCACCCTGCGCGTGCTGCTCGGGCCTGCCCGCGACTGGGCCGGCTCGGTCGCCACGCTCGCCCTCGACGGCGTACGCCGCGCGGTCGAGGTCGAGCTCGACGACGACACCGAGCCGCTGCGCAACCGCATCCGCGACGAGGTCGCGCAGCTCGCCGCGATCGAGGACACCGCGGCGCGCCACGCGAAGATGGGCGACGAGGGATGGGTGTTCCCGCACCTGCCACGGCCCTGGGGCAAGGCCGCCCCGCCGATGGAGCAGGTCCTCATCCTGCAGGAGTTGCGCGCGGCCAAGGTGCGCGGCCCGCAGCTCGCGATCGGCGCCTGGGTGATCCCCTCGCTCGTGACGTACGGCACGCCGGAGCAGCAGGAACGCTTCCTCGCCCCGACGCTGCGCGGCGAGATCGTCTGGTGCCAGCTGTTCAGCGAGCCCGGCGCCGGCTCCGACCTGGCGTCACTGCAGATGAAGGCCGAACGCGTCGAGGGCGGCTGGAAGCTCACCGGCCAGAAGATCTGGACCTCCATCGCCCAGCACGCCAAGTGGGGGATCTGTATCGCGCGCACCTCGGCCGAGCCGAAGAAGCACGACGGCATCACCTACTTCATCGTCGACATGAAGTCCGAAGGCGTCGACGTGCGCCCGCTGCGCGAGCTGACCGGCGAGGCGATGTTCAACGAGGTCTTCCTCGACGGCGTCTTCGTCCCCGACGACCGCGTCGTCGGGGAGGTCGGCCAGGGCTGGAAGGTGGCACGCAACACGCTCAGCAACGAGCGCGTGCAGCTGTCCAGCGGCTCGGGAGGGCTCGGCGCCGGCACGAAGGAACTCCTGGACTTCTTCCGCGGCAAGGACCTCGACCCGCTGACGCGCGCGGAGCTGGGGGCGTTCATCTGCGAGGGCCAGGCGATCGACCTGCTGGGCCTGCGTCTCACCCTCAAGCAGATCTCCGGCGCCGAGCCCGGCGCGGAGGCGAGCGTACGCAAGTTGCTCGGCGTCCAGTTCAACCAGCAGGTCGCCGACTTCATCTGGGAGTCGCAGGGCCCGGCCGCCACGCTGGAGGACATGAGCGGGCCGACCGGCATGTGGGCGCGTTTCATGCTTTTCAGCCGTTCGATGACCATCTACGGCGGCACCACCGAGGTGCAGCTCAACGTCATCGCCGAACGCCTGCTCGGCCTGCCGCGCGACCCCGAGCCGGGCAAGTAGGACCGGCGTCTCACGCCGGACGGTGTCTCAGGCCGGACCGACGCTGAGGCGTCGTGGAGGCGCTCCTCCAGCACCGCATGTCCTCTGTTACAGGACCCGCCGCGGAACAAAGGGGCCGGCGTCCTCCGCTTCGCGCCGCCGGCAATGACGGGTGACCAGCGTCGTGTCCGGGGTCACGCGGCGGAGCGTGCCGGCCAGCATCAGGAGCGCGCCGGCACCGCGGGCGACGGTCGCGCGGCAGTGTTCCGGACCGTCGATCTCCCAGGCGCGCTCGCGTGCGTACACCCGGACGAGGTCATTGAAGCGGTACCGCAGCCGCCCCGCGGCGTCGCGGCCCGAAACCTCGGCCAACCGCGCGTCGACGAGGCGTTCCAGCAGGTCGGCGGCGAGATCAGCGGACACGCCGAGCAGAGGGGTGGCCACCGACGCCGGGAAGTCCGTGACGTCCAGCAGGCTCAGGCAGCGGAACAGCCGGGCCGCCTCCGGGCACAGCGCCTCGTACGACGGCGCCAAGCTCGAACGCACCGCCAGCGACCCGTGCGTCAGCTCGTCCAGCCGGCGACGCTCGTCGAGCAGGCGTCCGGCGAGGTCCGCGAGGGTCCAGTGCGGCTTGGCGGCCAGCCGTGAGGCCGCGATCCGCAGCGCGAGCGGCAGCCGCCCGCACAGCTGCACCAGGCGTACGGCCTGGGCGGGCTCGGCGGCCACGCGTTCCCGCGAGACCGTGCGCGACAGCAGCGTGATCGCCTGGGCGTCGGAGAACACGCCCAGCTCCACATGCCGGGCCCCCGACAGGCCCGTCAGCCGGAACCGGCTTGTGACCAGCGCCGCCATCGGGCCGTCTCCCGGGAGTAACGGCTGCACCTGTGCCTCGTCGTGCGCGTCGTCGAGCACGACGAGGACGCGCCGTCCCGCCAGCAGGTGGCGGTACATCTCCGCGCGTTCTTCCTCGCCGTCCGGGATGATCGTACGGTCGGCGCCCAGGTGACGCAGGAAATGTCCCAGGACCTCGCGAGGTTCGCGCGGCGATGGCGCCGGGCCGCCCAGGTCGGCGTACAGCTGGCCGTCGGGGAACTCACGGGCGAGCGTGTGCGCGACGCGTACGGCGAGGGCGGTCTTGCCCACTCCGCCCTGCCCGCTGACGGCCGTGATGGCCAGCTCCGTACGGTTCGCGGGGCTGAGGTTCGCGCGCAGCTCCCGCACCCATTCCGTACGGCCGGTGAAGTCCGGCAGGTCGTGCGGCAGCATCCGCGGGCGCGCCGGCCGGGACACTGCGGTGGCCCGTGACGCCGGCGGCGCCGGCGTGAGGGTCCCGTGCAGGATCGCCTGGTGCATGGCCCGCAGCTCGGTGCCCGGCTCCACGCCGACCTGCTCGACGAGCAGGTCGCGGGCCGCGCGGTACACCGCCAGCGCGTCGCTCTGCCGTCCGCCGTGGAACAGCGCCGACATGAGCAGGCAGCGCAGGCGCTCACGCAGCGGATACGCGGCCACCAGCGCCCGCAGTTCGCCGACGGCCGCCTCGGCGCACCCGCTCTCCAGCTCCAGCTCCAGGTACCGCTCGGTGAGCGTCAGCCGCCGTTCCTCCCAGCGCGCGACCACCGGGCGGAGCGCCGCGCCCGCCACGCCCTCCAGGACCGAGCCGCGCCACAGGCCGGTCGCCTCGCGCAGCCGCGCGGCCGCCGCACGCCGGTCGCCGCGGCGCACCATCGCCTCGGCCTCGTCGGCGTACGCGTCGACGGTGTCGATGTCGAGGACCACGCGGTCCAGCCGGTATCCGGGTGGAACGGTCGTGATGACCTCCGATGGCGCGAGCGCCGCACGCAGCCGGGAGACGCAGATCGCGATCTGGTTGACCGCCGTGGGCGGCGGGTCGCACCAGACCGTGTCGACCAGCCGCCCGATCCCCACGGCGTTCCCCCGGTTGAGCAGCAGCGTCGCGAGCACGGTCTGCTGGCGGCCCGCCGCGACGCGTACCTGCCGCTCCCCGGCACGTACGTCCAGCGGCCCGAGGATCCGGGCCGTCACCGGCGGCCGGCGATCGTCAGGCACGCCGGTAGGCCCGGATGTAACTGCCCGTCTCGGACTCGATGCGCCTCCATGACTTCGTGCGGACGTCGAACTTCACCCCCGTACGTGCGACCCGCGTCAGCCCGGACTCCCGCGCCACGGCGTCGACCTCCTCGGGCGTGACGAACATCGCGTAGTGGTGCGTGCCCTTGGGGATCCAGCGCAGGACGTACTCCGCGGCGAAGATCACGGTCAGCGCGCTGCGTACCGTCCGGTTGATCGTGCTGACGACGAGCAGCCCGCCGGGGCGTACCAGCGCGGCGCAGGCCCGCAGGAAGACGGGGACGTCGGCGACGTGCTCGGCCACCTCCAGGGAGACGACGACGTCGAACTGCTCGCCGGAGGCGGCGAGTTCCTCGGCGGCGACGACGCGGTAGTCGATGTCGAGACCGGTCTCCTCGGCGTGCCGGCGCGCGGCGTCGATGTTGGACGGCGCGACGTCCGCGCCGACGACGCGCACCCCCCAGCGCGCCAGCGGCTCGGAGACGTACCCGCCGCCGCAGCCGACGTCGGCGACGCTCAGCCCGGCGAGAGGAAGCGCGTCCGTGCCGTCCGGGACGTCGAGGTTCGCGAGGACGACCTCGCGGATGTAGTCCTGGCGGAGGGTGCTCTCGCGGTTGAGCTGGCGGAAGCCCTTGGTCGGCGACCACCACTCCTCGGCCAGCGCGTCGAAGTGCTCCAGCTGGCGGCGATCCACCGATGACGGCCGATCGTTCATTTTCGCCTCACTTCCTCATCAGGATCGTGGTCCGGCGCGGCCGTACGCACGAGCAGGAGTGATCCGCCGACGACGGCGCAGACCACCGCGGAGACCGCGAACGGGCTGCGGGCACCGGCCATGTCGGCGAGTCGCCCGGACAGTGGCGCACCGGCGGCGGTCGTCCCGAACATCAGCAGGTAGAACGTCGCGAACGCGCGCGCACGGTACTCCAGCGGCGCGGTCGTCTGGATGAGCACGTTCGCGATCGAGGTGAGCGCGCCGATCGCCGCCCCGGTCAGCGCGCACAGGACCAGCAGCGCCGGGAACGACCGCGGCAGGGTGAGCCCCGCGTTCGCGGCGCCGAGGGCCAGGATCACCACGGTGAACGCCCGGCTCGACGGTTTCCGGTACTTGAGCAGGACCAGACCGGCCACCAGCGCGCCGGCGGCGACGGCACTGAGCAGGGCCGACAGGCGCGTGGCCGCGGCGCCGTACAGGGAGGCCGACAGCAGGGGGATCGTCACCTGCTCGTTGATCGCCACGAGCGAGACGAGCAGGAAGGCGATGACGGGTACGGCGAAGTCGCGGTTCCGCAGGCAGACGCGCATCGCGGCGACCCAGCCCGTCCTTCCGGCCGGCCGGGACGGAACGGGCACGAGCGCGCCGCGAAGGTGCACGAGCGAGGCGCCGGCGACGAAGAACGACGCGCCGTTGATGGCGATGCACGTCGCGGGCCCGGCCGTCGTGATCAGGCCGACGGCGAGCAGCGGGCCGGCGAATCGCGAGACGTTGTAGATCAGACCGGTGGCCACGATCGCGCTCGGCCAGCGTTCCATCCCGACCAGTTCGGGCAGGAACCGCTGCCGCGACGGCGCCTCGAAGGCGCGTGCCGCGCCACTGAGCAGGACCACCACGAGAATCAGCGTCAGGTCACCGCCGACGAGGAGGTAGCCGCCGTAGAAACCGAGGAAGACGGCGCCCAGGGCGAAGTTGACGCGCGTGCAGAGCCGGAGGGCGTCCACGCGGTCGGCGACGCCGGAGGCGTACGGCGTGAGGAGCACGAGCGCGAGCATCCCGGCGCCGGTCACGATGCCGAGCGTCAGGCCGCTGCGCCCGTCGCGTAACAGGATGTACGGCAGGGCGGTGCCGTAGATCCAGCCGCCGACCCCGGACAGCACCTGCCCGGTGAGGAACACGCGGTAGCCGGCGGCCGTACGCCGGTCCTCCGCCACGGCCTGGCTCATGCCGGCGGATTGAATTCTGGCTTTATCGGGATAATGATCTGGATGCCGGTGACCGAGGCCAGGAGAGCACCGTCGACGTCACAAAAATCGACGTTGACATGAATGGCCTGGCGAGTCTTCTGTGTCACCTTGCCGGTGATCCATAACACGCCTTTCCGCATCGGACGATAGAACGTGGTGTTCATCTGGATGGTCCGGAACATGTTCTCGTCCTCCAGCACCGTCATCGCGGTGTGGCCCATGACCTGATCGGCGAGAGCGACGATGTACCCGCCGAAGAGCTGGCCGCCGATGGTGAAGAAATCCTCGTCGATCTCCCACGTGGTTACCACCTGGCCGGCCTGCCAGGAAACGATGTCGGGCAACCGGAGGATTTCCACGACGCGCGGCTTTTTGGCCTCGCCCGCCTTGATTTTGTCGAGCCGTTCGGTCCAGATGGTCATCTGACTCCTCGCTCACTGTGAACGCGCGGCGCCTCTCGATCACGAGCACTTGCGGCGCGACATCGGGAGGATCGCTTACATTCCCATTGCCCGCAAGATCATCGTCACGGAGGCGACGCTCGTATCCGACGATCGCCGGTGCGATCTCGCGGCTATGCCGCCGGTTGAGCTGCGTGGGGATGGCCGGGCATCGGCGCATGCGCGACCTGGCCGGTTTCGGACGCTTCCAGAATCGCTAAAGCGCTGTACAGAGTCCGAGATTCATCGAGTCGTCGCCGTACGCGCGACGCTGTTCCGTCAGGGACACTCGATGACCTGGGCGGCGTAGCTCAGCCCGGCGCCGAAACCCAGCAACAGCACCGGGTCGCCGGAGCGTACGCGGCCGAGGTCGATCAGCCGGGCGAGGGCGAGCGGTATCGACGCCGCGGAGGTGTTCCCGGAGAAGACGACGTCCTCGGCGACCGCCGCGCCCTCGACACCGAGCGCCGCCGCGAGCCGATTGATCATTCTGAGGTTCGCCTGGTGGGACACGAACGCCTTCAGCTCGGCGGGCGCGAGCCCGGCCGTCCGGCACGCCGCCTCGGCGACCGGTATCAGCTCGGTCGTCGCCCAACGGTAGACCGCCTGCCCTGACATGCGACGACCAGGTCGACGCTGGAGGCGGGCCGGCCGGCGGTGGCGAGCGCCTTGGCCGCCGCCGCGACGGCCATGTCCACGACCGACTCCCCGTACCCGGCGAACCGCCGGCGCCGCACGCCCAGGCGCCGCTCGATCCAGGAGGCGGTGACGCCGAGCCCGGCGGCGAGCTCCGCGTTGCCCACGACCCTGCGCGGCCGGTAGCCGGCCACACCGGCCACGCGCGCCCCTGCCACCGGCGCCTGGGCCGCGGGCACGTGGGCCACCCCGAGTCCGGAGGCGGCCGGCGCGGTTGACCGCGCGGCGAACACCGGCCGGCCGGGCGGAGGTCATACCGCGCTCTTCACCTTTCTCGCGTGCGCGCGGATCTGGTGAATCACGTGGGCCGAGTAGAAGAAGCGCGCGGCGCGTTCGCGCATGTACATGACCGACTCCTCTTCCCTCGTGTCGTAGTAGGAGATGAAGTCGCAGACGTCCGGGCGGCCGAGGACGTGCAGCGGCTCGTGGTACGTCGGCACCAGCCCGAAGTTGGTCAGTGCCGGGATCGCCGTACTCCGGATCACTCCGGCCAGGGCGTCGACGCCGCTGCGGTGGCCCGACAGCGCGCAGCCGATCAGCAGGAGCGCCGACGCCGTACCGTTCCGGTGGTCCGGCGCCACGGCGAAGTTGTTCACTTCCCAGATCCGCCTCGGCGGCGCGGACAGGTGCTTGGCGAGGTGGTCCATGAGGACCGGGTTGTCCGACGCGTCGCGGAACGAGCAGGTGCCGACCAGCCCGTCGTCGATGTGCACCGCCCCGTAGCGCCGGGTGTTCTCGTCGGGCATGAAGTTCTCCGAGAAGATCCGTGCCTCGTTGAATGACGCCCTGACCAGCGTGTCGTACTGGTGGTACTCGTCTGGGCGCAGCGAGCGGAAACGGTAGTTGCGCACGTCCGCCGCGGATTGGCCCGAGCACTCCCCGAACGGTGTCAGGGTGCCGTCCGGCTGGGCGACGATGCCCTCGATCGCCATGCGGAAGTCCAGCAGCGTCGATCCGTCGTCAACGGCCGGACCACGGCCGGTGCCGGCGTGGAGTCCCGTCCGCGGGCCGCTCATACGGCCGCGAGCACGTCGCTGAAGAGCTGCCCGTAGTAGAAGACGGTCATCCTGCGCGCATGAATGATCTTGTCGACCTCTTCGGGGCCGAGCGGCAGCTCGTTGACACCCTGCCGGACCTCCTCGACGTGGCGTACGTCGAGCACGCCGTGGCTGCGCAGGAACGTCGTGGCGCCGTGCGGGATGTCGTACTCCTTCTCCAGGATGTCGGCGTACGGCGTGGCGAGATCGGCGCCGAGGCCCTCTGTAGCCATCGCGACGCCGAGGACGCCGATGGGGTTCTCGATCGTGCAGATGTAGTAGAGCTGGGAGACCATCGCCCACGCGCCCGGGCCCATGCCCTGGTCGAGAACGGGCTGGGGATCGAGGCCGAGTTCCTTCAGGTCCTTCACGCAGAACTGGTCGTGATTTTGTTCGGTACGCGCGACGTCCTCGAACCATTCCCTGAGTTCGGGACGTTCCTGACCGAGGCGCGGGGGCACGAGCGCGGTGGCTTTGGAGGTATGCCCGACAAGGTGGTACGTCTCGCGCAGATAGGCGACGTAGTGCTCACGTGTGATCTTACCGCTGGTAATGGCGGTGAACAGCGGGTGGTCAAGGATGTAGCGCTGGTAGTCGTTCGCCGTCGCCTCGAGTACCTGGCTGAAGTTGTCCATTCTGAAACCCCTGCTCTCTCGATCTGAGTGGACGTTTCAGAAAGCTAGCGCAGTGCGATTTCTTCTCTGTTTCCAAACGATTTTCCGCAATGCCGCGCGGATCACGGTTATCGGGTCGCCGCGGTGGTAGATGTGTTCGGACGGCTCGATGCCGTCAAGAAACTCCTGGTAACGAACCGCGTAGCACAAGGGCGCGAGGATCTCGCCCAGTGCGAGAGCGCGGGCCGGGTCGCAGCCGGGCACGGCCGATTTCCAGGCGTCGATCCAGGCTTGCCGCGCGATGGGACTCTTCCCCTCGGGCAGAAAGTCGGCGGCGCGCCCGCCGTCGAGCATCGGATTGCCGAAATGCGCGTCGGCGAAGTCCAGGACGACCGGCGGGCGGCCGTACCGGTCGATCGCCGATCCGGCGGGGAGTGAGAACAGCAGGCTCGGCACGAGCCACGACGCCATGAGGTAACCCATCCGCGCGGGTCCGGCGTGCATCACGAGCACCCCGGTCAGGGGCAGCGCGATCAGCGAGATCTGGTCCCCGAACAGGGAGATCGTCTGGCCGGTCCAGTAGCGCCGGAACGGCCGGTCGGCGAGGAGCGGCGGCGTGAGCCGCCGCACTAAGCGGCTTGAGGTCATGCCTGGCACCGTAACCATGGAGCGGCGTTGCCCAAAGGTTCGGTGCCGCCGGGCGGAGAGCCCTCGCCCGGCGGGGTCAGGTGACGCGGAGGGAGCGGACGACGAAGTCGACGTCCGGCCAGAGCTTGCGGTGAGTGTTCGGAACGGACATGAACAGTACGCCCGGCGACTTCTTGCCCGTGTCGACCAGTGCCACCATCACCACGTCTCCGGTGGCCTTCATGCCCCGCCGGTGGTAGGTCACGTAGTCGCTGACCAGCCAGCCCTTGTGCCCGGCGATGGTCAGCGGCTGCGAGGCCAGGTGCCTCTGACGATGCCGGAAGTTGAACATCCTCGCCTCGTAGACCTGGGCGAGGTCGGTCACCGTTTCGCGTGCGGTCTCCGGGCCCTGGTACGACGTCCTCGCCGCACCGGTGAGCTGGGCGCTCATCAGCCGCGCCCAGCGCTTCGGCTCGCCGCCGGCCTTCTCCGTCACGGCGAACTGGTTCGCGCTGAAGCCGAACTCGGTCATCGGGCTCCTCCGCGGCGGCACCGCCCACGGCTTGGCGAGGCGCGCGTACGAAAGGCCGGACCTGGAGTCGTTGAGCCGGCCGACGGCCTTGGTGTGCATGCCCTTGAACTGCGGCAGCGGCTTATTCGGCACCGGCTTGGTCGTGTTGGCCGGCGGCGCCGGTGTCTGCGTTGGTGCCGTGGTGGACCGGCTCGGCGCCGAGGCGTTCGACGCCGGATTGTCACCGTCGTGCTTGAGGAGATAGGCGCCGGCGGCCGCGAGGAGCCCGACCGCGAGGACGCTGAGCCCGATGATCAGCGGGCGCTTCGAGCGGCCCTCGTCGTCGTCCGATGGGCCACCGGGCGGGCCCTGGGGTGTCCCGCCCGCGGCGGCGGCGTTCTGCTCGTCGCGCATCCAGTCGGGAAGGCGCAGGTTGCCGCTGCTCGGCTTGCCCGGCTTGGGGGGCGGCCCAGAGGGCGCGACCACCTTGTCCCACATCGGCGGGTGGTCGTCGGAGGCGAAGAACTCGTTCTCCGCCGCCTCGTCCTCGGCGGTCACGTGGCGCTCCGGCGGGGCCGGCATGCCGTACGAACCGTTCGAGTCGGGCGGGGGTGCGGTGTCCTGCGCGCCGTATGACGGCTCCGGCTGCTCGTAGGACTTGGGCTCGTACGCCTCGTATGTCGCGTGGGTCTCATGTGTTTCGTAGGGCTTCGTGCCGAAGGACGACTCAGCGAAGGACGACTCACCGAGCGACGACTCGTCGAAGGATCGGAACGGGCGCTCGGGCTCGGGGTCCGGGGCGGCCACGTCCGTGCCGAAGCGCGGCGTCGCGTCCGTGGGGCCCGGGACCTCAGGCTGGGCCGGCGGGGGAGGCGCGGGGGACTCCTCCGGCGAAGACGCCGGGGGTTCGGATGAGCCCGAGCGGTCCGCGGGCTCGAACGGCGACCGTGTGACCGGCGCGGCGGGGGCCGGAGGCGCCGGAGGCCCGGCGGCTCCGGCGGGTTCCTGCGGGTCTGACACCGCCGGGAACCCGCCCGTCGGCGCGTCGTCATCAGACCATTCAGACCATGACGTGCGACCGCCGGACGACGAGCCCTCCGCCGGGCGTACGGACGGAAAGTGTTGCTCGTCGGCCTCGTCCTCCCTCACCGCGGGGAGCGGGCCGGTCGCGTCATCGGGCGCGGAAAACTGGTCGCTCTGGCTCGTGGCCGGGCGCCACTGCCCGGCGTCCCCCTGATCCGACATGCCGCACAGGGTACGTGAAGATCAACATTTCTCGCTTCTGGCGCTAATTACACTCCGGCCACAGCTTTCTCTCCGTAGAGTGCCAACGAGGTTACAGCCGGCCTAACGGGTGCCCATCGAAGACACGCCCTGACCAGCGAGAACACCGGGATCGGCGAAACGTTCCCGTGCGAGCAGCGTGCCGCCCGCCACGGCACCCGGCATGGCCAGGACCGCCCCCAGTGGGATGAGGAACACCACAAAAACGGCTCCGCCGAACCCCATCGCCAGGGCCCGGTTGCGCCGCAGCAACGCGAACCGCTGCTTGCGACGCAGGCCACGGCGTTCGAGCGCGATCGAGGTCAGCTCCAGCGTGAGGAAGTACCCAGACACGCACCCCGCCACGACCGGCACCACCGTCTGCCCGACGACCGGCAGGAACCCGAGGGTGAAGAACAACACGGCCAGCAGGCCGGTGATGAGCCCGACGATGATCGCGTCACCCAGGCCGGTCACGAGCTGCCGCCACAGGGGAACGTCTGCTTCCGGCGGCAGCCCGCCGGCCGACTCCTCCACCCGCCCGGAGATGTTCTCGTAGAACGGCTCGCCCACGACGAGCGTGACGCCGGTGAACGTCACGATCGAGATCATGACCGCCGCGGCGTACATGAGCACGCCCATCAGCACCCGCGTGGAGTCGCGCATTCCGCTCGACCAGTGGTCCGCGAACGGGCTCGCCGCCTTGACCAGGTCGCCGAGGTAGATGCCGAGGAAGGTCAGCCCGACCGCGTACACGATCAGCACGATCAACGCGGGGATCAGCCCGAACATCCACTGCCGCGGCCGTCGCGCCACCCAGCCGAGCCCGCGGGCGAAGTAGCGCACACCGGCGAAGAAGTTCCTCACGCGCCAAGAGTAGGAGCAGGCGGGCGAGGCGGACAGCCCTCACGCGCCTCGGCCGCGCGCCGGATGCCCCGCAGCATCCGCCTGAACACGATGCCGTGGAACGGCCGCACGCCCCACCAGTAGAGCTGTCCCGGCAGCCCGCGCGGGCGGAACAGCGCGCGCTGCCGCAGCCAGGCCCGCCCGTCACGCGTCGACACCGAAAGGTCGAGCCAGGCCAGGCCGGGCAGCCGCATCTCCGCGCGCAACCGCAGCAGGTGCCCGGGGTCGAGTTCCTCCACACGCCAGAAGTCGAGGGAGTCGCCGACGCGCAGGCGGTACGGGTCGCGCCGCCCGCGCCGCAGCCCCACCCCGCCGACCAGCCGGTCGAACAGGCCGCGCGCCGCCCAGGCCAGCGGCCAGGAGTACCAGCCGTTCTCCCCGCCGATCCCCTCGATCACCGCCCACAGGGCGTCACGCGACGCGTCGACGGGAGACTCCCGCAGGTCGGTGTACAGGGTGCCGCCCGCCCAGTCGGGGTCGGTCGGCAGCGGATCGCTCGGCGCCCCCGGCACCGACGCCGACGACCATCGCGTCGCCACGTCGGCGTCGCCGATCCGCTTCAGCGCGAGGCGTACCGCCTGGTCGAAGCCGGTCAGGCCGCCGGGCGGGTCCGCGACGTACGCCGCGATGTCGTGCTCGCGGCAGACGACCTCGTGCCGCAAGGAGTCGACCAGCGGCCGTGCGATCGCTCCGGGTACGGGTGTGACGAGGCCGATCCACAGGCTCGACAGGCGGGGCGAGAGCACCGCGACGGGCCGGATCCGCCGCGGGCGCAGGCCCGCGACGGCGGCGTACCGGCGCATCATCTCCTCGTAGGTCAGCACTTCCGGCCCGCCGATGTCGAACGACCGGTTGACCTCACGCGGCAGCGCGACACATCCGGCGAGGTAGTGCAGCGCGTCGCCCACGGCGATCGGCTGGATCCGCGAGCGCACCCACCGCGGCGTCACCATGACCGGCAGCCGTTCGGTGAGGTAACGCATCATCTCGAACGACAGCGAACCCGACCCGATCACCACCGCCGCACGCAACGCCGCGGTGGGTACCCCGGACCCGAGCAGGATGTCACCGACCTCGCCGCGCGAGCGCAGGTGCTCCGACACCACCTCACCGCCGGACGGCGGGAGGCCGCCGAGGTAGATGATCCGCCCCACGCCCGCCTCGCGCGCCGCCTCCGCGAACGTACGGGCCGTGCGGCGGTCCGTGTGCCGAAGTCGCGCCCGCTGCCCAGCGCGTGGACGAGGTAGTACGCCACGTCGGCGCCCTCCAGCGCCCGGCGCGCGTCCGCGGGATCGGACAGGTCCGCGCGCACCACCTCGACCTGCCCGCTCCACGGCTGGTCGCGCAGGCGTTCGGGCGACCGCGCCGCGCAGCGTACGTCGTGGCCGCGTGCCAGCAGCAGGGGGACCAAGCGCCCGCCGATGTATCCGGTCGCGCCGGTCACGAGACACAACGTCACCTCTCGTCACCCTCCTCGTGCCCTCCTGAACCGCGCCGGCCCCTCGTCCAGATCCACGATCGGATCCGGATAGCCAAGCCGTCGCCGTTCGCTCTCGGAAAGGAGCCACGGCCGGTGCACGGCCGCGCCCTCGATCTCCCGCAGCTCGGGTACCCAGCGCCGTACGTAGTCACCGCGCGGGTCGAAGCGCCTCGCCTGGACCAGCGGGCCGAGTACCTGGTTCGGCCGGGTACTCGCGCCGGTGCCCGCGACCCACTGCCAGTTGAGCTGGTTGTTCGCCACGTCACCGTCCACGAGCAGGTCGAGGAAGTGCCGCGCCCCCACTCGCCAGTCGAGGTACAGCGTCTTGGCCAGGAAGCTCGCCGTGATCAGCCGTCCCCGGTTGTGCATCCACCCCTGCGCGGCGAGCTGGCGCATCGCCGCGTCGACCAGCGGATATCCGGTGCGTCCCTCGCGCCAGGCCGCCGCGTCACCGGCGGAGGCTCGCCACCGGTCACCGCGGGGCCGGTAGTCGTCCCGCGCCGCCCCCGGCCGCGCGGCGAGCAGCTGACGGTGGAAGTCACGCCACGCGATCTGCCGGACGAACGCCGTCGGCGCCCGGCCCGCCCCGCCGTGTGGCGCGGTGCACCAGCTCGGCAGGGGACACGCAGCCGAAGTGCAGGTACGGCGACAGCCGCGAGGTCGCGTCGCCCGCCAGATCGTCGTGCAGCTCCTCGTACCGGTCGATCGGCCCGGCCAGCCATGCCGTCATCCGGCGTCGCGCCTCGGCTCTCGCCGCCCGCGGGCAGCTCTGGCGACGGTGCCCCGCGGGCGATCACGGACGCCGCGGGCAACGGCACGGAGCTCGGCCGGGGCGACCGGGACCGCGCGTGGCGCCTCCAGCGGCCGGCGCGACCCGGCGTCGCACCACCGCCGGAAGTACGGCGTGAACACCCCGAAGTGGTCCTTTCCCCACGGCGTCACCGCGCCGGGCGGTACGACGGCGAGCGCGTCGGCGTGCACCGTCAGCTCACGGCGCGACAGCGCCTCCCGCAGCCGCCGCTCGCGGCGCTGGGCGAACCCGCTCACGTCACCGGCGACGTGTACCCGCACCGCGCCGGTCTCCTCGGCCACCCGGCACACCTCGCGTACGGTGTCGCCGGAGCGCATGACGAGGCGCCCGCCTCGCTCGCGCAGCGACGCGTCCAGGTCGGAGAGGCAGCCGGCCAGGAACGCCGCACGGTTGGGCGTGGCGAACCCGGCCTCGCGTACGCCGTCGTCCAGGACGAACAGCGGCACGATCCGCTCCGCCGAGCCGAGCGCGCCGCGCAGCACCGGGTTGTCGTGCGTACGCAGGTCGGCCGTGAACAGCGCGATCGCAACGGTCATCACCCAGGGCCCTTCCCTGTGACGGACGGGATCACGCCTGGTCAGAGAGGCGCGGGGCGTTCCGGGTAGGGCCGGTCACGTCCGCAGATGTGCGCGCGTACCCGTTCCACCAGCCCGGCGCCGCTCTCCAGGAGCAGGTGCAGCAGGGGCACGCCCGGCCTCGACGCACCGGGACGGCTCGGCGCCTCGGTCTTCGACCGCCGGGCCTTTTCACCGAGATCGAGCAGCTCTTTCTCACTCGCGTACTCGGCCAGCAACGGGAAGACCCGCTGCTCCTCTTCGTCGAAGTGCGGCCGCATGGTGGCGATCAGCCGGGACAGCAGGAGCGAGAACCCCTCATCGGCCAGGTCCGGCGCCTCCAGGCCCTTGAGCACCTGCTCGATCCGACGGTGGTCGGCGTTCGCCTCCTCCGCGATCCGGTCGCCGTCGGGCAGGCGAGCGCGGCACACCGGGTACAGGTAGGACTCCTCGGCGATCGCGTGGCGGACCAGCTCGATGATCAGTTGGTTGGTCAGGTTGCGCCGCAGGCGTTCACCGCCGGACAGGACCTCCACCTCGACGAGGAGTTCCCGCAGCTCCTGGTGGTCCTCCATCAGCACGCTGATCAGGTCGTCGGACATCGGTTGCGCCCTGCCCGCTCCCGCTGGGGACAAAACGCCGCAAGACGTAAAACCCCAGGTCAGAGATCGCGCGACACATAGGGCCGTGTCGGCTCGTGGGGTGCGGTACGGCCCATGGGCCCCGTACGGTTCCCCCGCGGCAGCCAGAGCAGGGCGACGACGATCGCAGCGAGGCCGCCCAGGCGCAGGCCGAGATGAACGCCGCCGGAGGGCAGATGCTCACCGAACATCAGCGTCCCGGCGATCACCGTGTACAGCGTGCCCATCACGCTCGACACCGGGGCGACGATCGAGGCGCGTCCCCGCTGCAACGCCGTCTGGAACACCAGGAAGCCGCACAGGGTCACCGGCGCCAGCAGGTAGAGGTACGGCGAGACCAGCGCCGACCGAGCGATCGCCCCGACGCCATGGAAGTCGATCGACGCCGACAGACCCTTGGTGATCATGCCGGCGGCGCCGTACACGATGCCCGCCGCCAGCCCGTACGTCACGTCACCGGTCGGCCGGCGGTGCCGCCCGCCGCGGCGGCTCGCGGCTCGGAACACCGCCAGCCCGGCCAGCGTCGACGGCAGCGCGACCGCGAGTACGCGGAACACGTGGCCGTCCGTCCCGGCGACGTCCGTCCGCGAGTCCAGCGACGCCACGACGCAGATGACCCCTGCGGTGATCCCGGCCAGGCCGGTCCACTCTTCGCGGGTGAGGCGCTCGCCGAGGAACGTCATGGTCATGAGCAGCAGGAACACGATCCCGGAGGAGAACACCGGCTGTGCGACGGTCAGCGGGATCCGCGTCAGCGCCACGAGCTGGCACGCGACCCCCGTGAGGATCAGCGTGAACCCGGCCATCCAGCGCGGGTGCGTGACGAGCATGCGGGCGAGGGCCCACGGTAGCCGTGCGTCCAGGGGTGGCAGCGACGCCAGCGCGCCCTTCTCCAGGACGAACCCGGTGTTGAAGGCAAGCGTCGTGACCAGCGCCAGAACGACCCCGACGATCATGGCGGGTCCCGGCGCCGGCTCACGTCCGGCGCGCCTGCACGAGGAGGATGCTGGCGGCGGACGGCCACTGGCACAGCAGCCGGTCCACCGGCTTCAGCACCGCGGGCACGTCGTGGTACGGCGCGCCGTCCACGCGTTCGCAGGTGAAGCCGCGCGCGGTGAGGAACTCCGTGAGCGCGCGCTTGGTGAACATGTGCAGGTGGCCGGCGACCTGGCTGCCCGGCCGTCCGTACACGCCGCGCAGGCTGACCTCGGAGAAGATCGGCTGGATGCCGAGCGCGAGCAGAGCGCGGTTGTACCAGGCGGCGAGGTTCGGCGTGGAGACGAGCAGCCGCCCGCCGGGCCGTAGCACGCGGTGGAGCTCGTCGATCGCCGAGTCGGTGTCCACGAGGTGTTCGATCACCTCGCTGAAGATGACCACGTCCACGCTGCCCGTGCCCAGGGGCAGGCCGGGCGCGTCGATGCCGCCGCGGACCAGCAGCAGGTCGTGCTCTCGCGCGGCGCGCAGCGCCATCATCGACCAGTCGACGCCGACGACCGTGTGACCGAGCCTGCGTACGAGGCCGGTGGCCGCGCCGTCGCCGCAGCCGACGTCCACGATCACCTGGGGCCCGTCGGCCTCGGCGAGCAGGGCCTTGAGCATCCGCAACTGCCGCTGCGCGCGACCGGACCCGGACCCGACCGGCACGCGCGGGTCCTCGTAGAAGTGCCGAAGTGTCTCGCCACCGGCGGCCGGCGTCCCGGTCGTCGTCACCTGACCGCTCCCTCCCGCGGCCGGTGTGATCGCTCGCGCGGGCCTCGGACAGCCGCGATGAGGCGCCGCGCGGATCCCGTTCCGGCGGACGCGCGTCGCCACCGCGAGAAGGGGGATCTTCCGGCGTCATTCTGTGGCTGCTATTGATGGACTGTCAACGTCGCTCCGGCGCCGGGAGGGCGCCGGATGAAACAGCTCCAACGCCAGGCGAACCAGGGCGACCAGCGGAACCAGGAGAACTCGCATGACCACCAGTGCCCCCGCCGGCCGTACCCGCCCACGGGCGGACCTCGGGCGCTCGGTGCGGCTGTTCCGCGCCTTCCGCACCGAGCAGTCCGACCCCGAAGGCTTCTACACGCTGCTGGCCGAGGACGCCGTCCAGCAGATCGAACGCCACGCCGGCCTGGCGGACCGTACGGTCGTGGACATCGGCGGGGGCGGGGGCTACTTCACCGCCGCCTTCGGCGGGCGCGGGGCGAGCTGCGTCCTGGTCGAGCCCGACGCCGCCGAGCTGGGCAGCCGTGGACGGCCGAGGCCGAACGCCGTGGTCGGCGACGGCCTGCGGCTCCCGCTGCGCGACGCGAGCCTGGACGTCAGCTTCTCCTCCAACGTCCTGGAGCACGTGCCGGACCCGGCGGCGTTCATCGACGAGATGGTGCGCGTGACCAGGCCCGGCGGGATCGTCTACCTGTCCTACACGCTGTGGCTGTCGCCGTGGGGCGGCCATGAGACGTCACCATGGCACTTCCTGGGCGGCCGGTACGCCGCGCGCCGCTACGCGCGCCGTCACGGGCACCCGCCGAAGAACCGCTACGGGGAGAGCCTGTTCGCGATCAGCGCGGGACGGGTGCTCCGTCTCGTCGATGCCCGCGAGGACGTGACGGTGCTGGAGGCACGGCCGCGCTACTACCCCGGCTGGTGCGGCTTCCTGGTGCGCCTGCCCCTGCTGCGCGAGCTGCTGACCTGGAACCTCCTGCTGATCCTCCGGCGCGAGGAACGATCGGCGGGATCCGCCCCGGTTGCGCCGTTGCCATAGTGTTTACTCCTGCTATGCCTATCGATGACCAGTTGCTGCGTCTCCTGGCGTGCCCGATCGACAAGGCGGCGTTGCTGTACTTCCCCGACGACGACCTGCTGTACAACCCGAGGCTGCGGCGCGGCTACCGGGTCGAGACCGGCATCCCGGTGCTGCTCGCCGACCACTCCGAGACGGCCTCCGCCGAGCGGCACGAGACGCTCCTGGCGCGTCGTGACGCCCTCGCCACCCTGGGGCGTGACCCTGCCGAGCTCCTCAAGGAACTCGACGCCGAATAGCATTCGAGGTGTGGCGCGCACCCGTGGCATCGTCGGTGTGCTCGCGTGCGCGGTGCTGTGCCTGCAGGCCGCCTGCTCATCCGCGCACCGGCCCGCCGTCGCCGTGCCGGACACGGCCGCCGACTCCCAGTGGCGGCACCTCGGCGACACCGCCGGGCCGGGGCAGTGGAGCGGCGCCGACGGCACCAGTTCGGTGCGCCTTCCCGACGGCCGCGTCGCATGGTTCTTCTCCGACACCTACCTCGGCACGGTGCAGCGGGGCGGCTCGCGCACCGGCAACCGGTTCGTGCACAACTCGGTGGTCGTGCAGGACGGTGACCGGCTGGCGACCGTCCCCCATGACACGCCCGTGAACCCTCCGCCTGGGACGCCCGGCTGGTACTGGGCCGGGGCGGGCCTCGTCGAGAACGGCAAGCTCGTGGAGTTCTACCACCGGCTCAACGGCTCCGGTTTCGGTGAGTGGAACTTCGCCGAGCAGGGCGTCGCGCTGGCCACGTTCTCGCTGCCCGGCCTGGGGCTGGAGAGCGTGCGCGAGTTGCCCGCCGCCCCGCCGCTCCCGGCCCGTACGCCGATCATGTGGGGTGCGGCGGTCTTCGAGCAGGGGCCGTGGACGTACGTCTACGGCTACCGCGGTCACCTGGACCGCCTCGAACAGCCCAAGTGGCTCTACCTCGCGCGTGCTCCCCGCGGGCACGTCACGGACCTCGGGCGGTGGTCGTACGCCACCGGGTCGGGCTGGTCGGCGGACCTCGCGCAGGCGGCGGAACTCCCGACCCGCGTCGACAGCGGGTTCGGGATCGCCCGCGTCAAGGACCGCTACGCACTGATCACCCGGCGCCCCTCCGCCGACCTGGCCGACGGCGCCATCCTGGCCTACCTGGCGGCGTCCCCGGCGGGCCCGTTCGGCGACAGGGACAGCGCCCTGATCTACCGGGCGCCCGAGACGTCGTCGGGCTGGTACGTGTACCAGGCGCGCGTGCATCCCCAGCTCTCCCGGCACGGCCGGATCGTCATGTCCTACAACGTCAACACCTCGCTCGTGGACGTCGACTGCGTGCCGCAGAACCTCCGGCAGGCGTCGGTCTACCGGCCGCGGTTCGTCTCCGTACCGCCTGAGGTGTTCCGGCGCGGCTACGCGGCGCCGCCCGTACCCGGTGCGACGATCGCCCCAGGCTGGTTCAGGACCTGTCCGCGCCCCGCATTGACAACCCGATGAGCACTCCGTTATGTGGAGGAGGTGGGGCGTACGACAACGGATCACGCCGGCGCCGCGGCGACTCCGGTCCGGGGACCCAGACGGCGGCTGCACCCCGACGACCGCAAACGCGCCCTCATGCTGGCGGCCCTGCGGCTGTTCCGCGAGCGCTCTTATGACCAGGTGTCGGTCGACGACATCGCCGCCGAGGCCGACATGTCCCGGCCGTTGCTCTACCACTACTACGGCGGCAAGCTCGGCGTCTTCGTCGCGGCGCTGCGGCACACCGCCGAGGACCTCCTCGTCACGATGCGCGAGGCGGCGGGGCGGTCGCCGGAGACCTGGGTCTCCGCCGGCGTACGCGCCTACCTCGACCACGTCGAGGCCAACCCCATCGGCTTCTCCGCGCTGATCGGCCACGGCTCCCACCCGGCGGGGGACGAGAGCGTCATCGAGTATCTACGCGAGCGGATCCTCGGCCTGGTCATGAAGGGGCTGCGGCCCACCGCCGAGCCGCCGGTGCTGCGGTCGGTGCTCAAGGGCTGGCTCGCCTCGGTCGAGGTGCTCAGCCGGCAGTGGATGGAGGCGGGCGAGCCCGACCGCGCACAGCTCGAAGGCATCCTCGTCGACATGTTCGACGCCGCGCTGGCGACGGCCGCGCGCCACGACCCGGCCGTACGCGAGGCGCTGCGCCGCTGACGTCCTACCGAATCCCGTTCGATTTGATCTAGGGTGGCGGCGCGGACGAGCGGGAGGACGAGATGGGGATCGGGCTGACGGGGGAGCACGAGGAGCTCGCCGCCTCGGTGCGCGCCTTCACCGCGCGACACGTCACGCGCGAGGTCAGGCGCCATGTCACGAGCACGGCCGTACGCGCCGTGTGCAGGCCGGACCGGACGGAAAGACCGTCGTTCTGGACGGCTCTGGCCGATCAGGGGCTGCTCTCGCTGCATGTTCCCGAGCGGTTCGGCGGTCAGGGCTTCTCGCTGGTCGAGCTGGCCGTCGCGGTCGAGGAGATGGGCCGCGCCGCGGCGCACGGGCCGTACGTGCCGACCGTGCTGGCCTCCGCGGTCCTGGTCGCGGCCGACTCCGCACTGGTGCGCGACCTCGCCGGTGGAACCGCCTGCGGCGCGGTGTCACTGGCCGGTGGCCTGACCGGCCGCCGCGACGGCGACGCGCTCGTCGTGTCCGGCACGACCGGGCCGGTCCTGGGCGCCGAGGCCGCCGACGTCCTCGTGCTGCGGGCCGGCGAGGAGTGGGTGGCGATCCTGCGGGACGAGGTCACCGTCGAGCCACTGGAGAGCCTCGACCTCATGCGCGGTGTGGCGTCCGTCTCGCTCGACGGCGTGACCGTGCCCGCGGACCGTACGCTCGGCGGGCTCACCCGCGAGCGCGTACACGGCATCGCCGCGGTGATCCTTGGCGCCGAGGCGTGCGGCCTCGCCGGGTGGGCCGTCGACACGGCGGCGGCGTACGCGCGTACGCGCGAGCAGTTCGGGCGGCCGATCGGGCAGTTCCAGGGGATCAAGCACAAGTGCGCCCGCATGCTGGTCGAGCTCGAACGCGCACGCGCCGCCGTCTGGGACGCCGCCCACGCCGCGGGCGGCGACGACGCGCGGCAGGCGGCGTACGCGACCGGTGTCGCCGGCGCCGTGGCCCCCGGTGTCGCGGTCACCGCGACGCAGGACTGCGTGCAGGTGCACGGGGGCATCGGCTACACCTTCGAGCACGACGCCCACCTGTACTACCGGCGAGCCCTCAGCCTCCGCGCGCTGCTGGGAGAGGACTGGCGGGACGAGGTCGCCGCGCTCGCCCTGGCCGGCGTGACCCGCGGCCACGATCTGGACCTGCCCGAGGAGGCGGAGCCGCTGCGGAGGCGGATCCGCGAGCAGGTCGCCGAGCTGGCCGCGCTCGGCGGGCGCCAACGCGTCGTGGCACTCGCGGACGGCGGCTGGGTCCAGCCGCACCTGCCCGAGCCGTGGGGCCGTGCGGCCTCACCGCTCGAACAGGTGATCATCCATCAGGAGCTGCGCGCCGCGGGCGTGCGACCGCCCGCGCTGCTGATCGGCGCCTGGGTGGTGCCCTCGCTGGCCGCGCACGGCACGCCCGAGCAGCAGGAACGCTTCCTGCCCGCGACGCTGCGCGGGGACATCCTGTGGTGCCAGCTGTTCAGCGAGCCGGGTGCCGGCTCCGACCTGGCCGGGCTGCGCACACGCGCTGAGCGCGCCGAAGGCGGGTGGAAGATCTCCGGGCAGAAGATCTGGACCTCGCTCGCACGTGAGGCGCAGTGGGGGATCTGCCTGGCACGCACGGACACCGCCGCGCCCAAGCACCAGGGCATCACCTACTTCCTGGTCGACATGGCCACGCCCGGCATCGAGATACGCCCGCTGCGGGAGATGACCGGAGACGCGGTCTTCAACGAGGTCTTCCTTGACGAGGTGTTCGTCCCCGACGCGATGGTCGTCGGGCAGGTGAACGCGGGCTGGCAGGTGGCGCGCCGCACGCTCACCGCCGAGCGGGTCAACCTCTCCACCGCCTGGCAGCTCGGCGCCGAGGTACCCGCGCTGCTGGACCTGGTCAAGGACCTCGGACTGCGGGCCGACCCGGTCGTACGCGACGGGCTGGGCCGCCTGGTGGCGGACGCGCACGTGTTCGCGCTGCTCGGCGTACGCGCGACGCTCAAGACGCTGTCCGGCGTCGACGCGGGCGCGACCGCGAACGTCGGCAAGCTCGTCGGCATGGAACACGGCCAGCACGTGACGGAGTTCGGCTTCGGGCTGCTCGGCGCGGAGGGCGCCCTCACCGGTTCACGTGACGCGGGCCCGCGCCGGCACTGGACGCGCCTGCTGCTCGCCTCGCGGGCGATGACCATCGGCGGCGGCACCACCGAGGTCAACCTCAACGTCATCGGCGAGCGCCTGCTCGGCCTGCCCCGCGATCCGTGAGATTCGGCGCTGAGATCGGCGCATGCCGACGGAGGAACGGGATATTCTCCACGGACACGGTGCGTTCGGTTCCGGATGAAAGATCGACTGTAGGGAAACCCCCACTTCCTTACGAATCAGACATCTGCGATCTTCGATTACGAGTACGAAAACCGGAACTCGCCAAAACATTCCAGCACTTCGTGCATGCCGATCTGTACGCGCCGGCCCCTGTGCGAGCCATTCCACGAACGTAGCGGGCGTGAGAAAGCATGCCCGCTACGCCGCCCTGATCACCGTCAAGCCGACAGCGTTGTTCGTCACGGCCAACGACCTCTACCGATCAGCCATGCTGAATGTGAGCTAATGGCGCCACTTGATGTCGCCATTCAATGGGACCCTCGCTCCACGCTCTCTTGATCACACCATGGCGACGAAGCCCCGGTAATCGAACAGGTGTGGCGCTTCTCCCTACCCTGGTCGCGCGTACCGTCACGGGCTTTCCGCAAAGTTCCAGCTCTCATGAACCTCCTTGGCGTCACCGGCCGACGGCAATGTCGGCTGCCCGTTAATGTTGGGAGAATGGATGGCCAGGTCAAAGCGAACTCAAGGTTCGCGGCTCATCAACCGGCTGGCCGCCGGTGTGTCGATCATGTTCGCGGCGGCGGGGCTCAGCTTCATCCAGAGTTCTCCGGCGGTGGCTTCCACCGCCGGCGGGGACATTACTCGATCGGAGGTCATAGCGCGGGCGGAGAACTGGCTTTCGCGAGACCTCACCTACAACAGTACTCGTGCCGCGAGCACGTTGGTCACCGACGTGGACGGCGCTCACAAGTACGGTCCGGACTGTTCGGGGATGGTCTCGATGGCCTGGCACCTCGTTCCAGGCTCGTCGGGCGGACTCAACACTCGGACCTTGCCGAGCGCGGCGACGCGGATCTCCAATAGTGATTTGGAGAAAGGTGATCTTCTCGATGACGTCGGGGACGGGCATGCCGTTCTGTTCGATTCATGGGCGGCGGATCACGCTCACTTCTCGTACTACAGCTTCGGGTCGACGCCCATGCGGCATTACACCAGTGGAAGTTTTGCTTCCGGAGCGGAGATCGCGAGCTGGCCGGCCAGTCACTACGTCGCCTACCACTACCCCCATGTCAAGGATGACTCTGCGCCGTCGCGTGCTTCGGTGGTGTACAACGCGGGCAACGGCAATGTCGAGGTGTATTACAACTCGGGTGGCAAGCTCACCGAGACCTACTGGGACCCCGACAACGGCTGGCAGAACCCCAAGACGGTCGGCGGGAGTATCACCGGCAATCCTTCGGCGGTCTACAACGCCGGAAACGGCAACATCGAGGTGTACTCCAACTCCGGTGGTCATCTGACCGAGACCTACTGGACGCCCCGCAGCGGCTGGCAGAACCCCAAGACCCTCAGCGGCACGACCAGCGGGAACCCCTCGGCGCTCTACAACCCCAGCAACGGCAACGTGGAGGTGTATTACAACTCGGGCGGGAAGTTGGCCGAGACCTTCTGGAGTTCCACTTCCGACTGGCAGAACGCCAAGACCGTCGGCGGGAGCATCACCGGCAATCCTTCGGCGGTCTACAACGCCGGAAACGGCAACATCGAGGTGTACTCCAACTCCGGTGGTCATCTGACCGAGACCTACTGGACGCCCCGCAGCGGCTGGCAGAACCCCAAGACCCTCAGCGGCACGACCAGCGGGAACCCCTCGGCGCTCTACAACCCCAGCAACGGCAACGTGGAGGTGTATTACAACTCGGGCGGGAAGTTGGCCGAGACCTTCTGGAGTTCCACTTCCGACTGGCAGAACGCCAAGACCGTCGGCGGGAGCATCACCGGAGACCCCTCGGCGGTCTACAACGCCGGAAACGGCAACATCGAGGTGTACTCCAACTCCGTTGGTCATCTGACCGAGACCTACTGGACGCCCCGCAGCGGCTGGCAGAACCCCAAGACCCTCAGCGGCACGACCAGCGGGAACCCCTCGGCGCTCTACAACCCCAGCAACGGCAACGTCGAGGTGTACTACAACTCAGGCGGCAAGCTCACCGAAACCTACTGGGACCCCGACAACGACTGGCAGAACGCCAAAGCCATCGGCGGCACCTTCTGACCCACAGAGCGGGGACTCGTCCTCGATTCCGGCTTGAGCTCCACCCGGACAGGCGGGGCTGCCGGCGCGACGGTTGATCGGTGGAGCCCTTGGCTGGTGGTCCTCCCATTGGCGAAACAGGGAGACCATGGCCAAGGGCTCCGTCGACCGGTCGATGGGCGTTCTGTCATCACTCGTCCACCCGGGCGGTGCGGTCGGCCCGGCAGACTTCGAGCCGTGGCGGTCTTGAAGCTTCCGACGGTGTCCGCGCCCGCCCCGGGCAAGCCGAAGCTGGACAACGTACCGGTGCCTGGAGGTCGGATCGGGGATCGGCCAGATAACTCCCTGCCGGTCGCTCCTGCGACCGCTGTTCCTGCACCGGACCGGTGGCCGATGGGTCACCGACAGCAGCGAGGAATCAGAGGGCGTCGTGTACGGAATGGCCCGAGCGGTCCGTCGATCTGGGCCGTCCGCACGACGTCACGCCTGCGAGTGCTTCGTCGCGCCGCAGCTTGTCGAGATCAACGGCCCGGCGCCCACGACGACGCCCGCCGGTCTCGTGCACCAGGCTCGGCCTGCCGCGCGACCGTGAGGTAGCGTTCGTCCTCCTACGCGCGACCGACACACGATTGTCGCGGCCGGGGTCATCTACACGGGAACCCGTTCGCCGAACGGTTGCCGCTCGGCCAGTGTGGCTCTTGTCTTTGGGGACGCCGGGCTCCCCGGAGTTCGGTTTCGGTCTGCACGGCACGGAGGGGGGCTCCCGCCGGTTCATGTGAGGCGGGCCCGCGCCGGCATTGGACGCGCCTGCTGCTCGCGTCGCGGGCGAGGACCGTCGGCGCCATCGGGGTCAACCTCAACGCCATCGGCGAACGCCTGCTCTGCCCGCCGCGCGACCCGTGAGGTCTACCGCCAGCCGGCTCAGCGGCAGATTTTAGATCATACGGATATAGATATAGGGAAAACCCTACTTGCCAATGACCCCGGCCCCTGTGATCTTGATGTAACACGACGAGCGGATCTCGCCGTCACAATACCAGAGTCTCGTGCTGGCAAGGTCGGCACGCCCTTCGCAGAAATTCCGCATTCGCGACTTCCGTGGCACCCCCGCTGACAACAATGTCGGCTGTTCGCCTATGTTTGGAGATAAATGTCCAGGTCAATGCGAACCCGAGGTTCGCGACTTCGCACCAGGCTGGCCGCCGGTGCGTCAATTCTGTTGGCGGCGGCGACGCTTGCCTGCGTTCACAGTTCTCCGGCAGTGGCCTCTACGGCCGGCGGGGACATTGCTCGATCGGAGGTCATAGCGCGGGCGCAGAACTGGCTTTCGCGAAACCTCACCTACAACAGTACTCGTGCCGCGAGCACGTTGGTCACCGACGTGGACGGCGCTCACAAGTACGGTCCGGACTGTTCGGGGATGGTCTCGATGGCCTGGCACCTCGTTCCAGGCTCGTTGGGCGGACTCAACACTCGGACCTTGCCGAGCGCGGCGACGCGGATCTCCAATAGTGATTTGGAGAAAGGTGATCTTCTCGATGACGTCGGGGACGGGGCATGCCGTTCTGTTCGATTCATGGGCGGCGGATCACGCTCACTTCTCGTACTACAGCTTCGGGTCGACGCCCATGCGGCATTCACCAACGGAAGCTTCGCTTCCGGAGCCGATATCGCGAGCTGGCCGGCCAGTCATTACGTCGCCTACCACTACCCCCATGTCAAGGATGACCCCGCGGCGTCGCGTGCTTCGGTGGTGTACAACGCGGGCAACGGCAATGTCGAGGTGTACTACAACTCCGGCGGCAGGCTCACGGAGACCTACTGGACTCCTGACAGCGGCTGGAAAAGCCCGCAGACGATCGGCGGGAGTATCACCGGCAATCCTTCGGCGATCTACAACGCCGCTAACCACAACATCGAGGTGTACTCCAACTCCGGTGGTCATCTGACCGAGACCTACTGGAGCTCCATCAGCGGCTGGCAGAACCCGAAGACCCTCAGCGGGACCATCAGCGGGGATCCGTCGGCGGTCTACAACGCCGGTAACGACAACGTGGAGGTGTACTACAACTTGGGCGGGAAGCTGGCCGAAACCTACTGGAGCTCCGTCGGCGACTGGCAGAACGCCAAAATCATCGGCGGAGAGTATCACCGGCGACCCTTCGGCGATCTACAACGCCGGAAACCACAACATCGAGGTGTACTCCAACTCCGGATGCGATTCGACGAAGAGCTACTGGAGCTCCATCAGCGGCTGGCAGAACCCGAAGACCCTCAGCGGGACCATCAGCGGGGATCCGTCGGCGGTCTACAACGCCGGTAACGACAACGTGGAGGTGTACTACAACTCGGGCGGGAAGCTGGCCGAAACCTACTGGAGCTCCGTCGGCGACTGGCAGAACGCCAAAATCATCGGCGGGA
>CAWJKF010000008.1:0-360474 GCA_963843335.1 uncultured Chloroflexia bacterium | reverse complement strand
GCCACGAATTGCTGACCGTGGCGGACCTGCGCGCTCGCGCGTGACCCCGCCTCGAGAAGCGGGGTCACGCGCAGCGACGGGTGTCTAGCGCGGAGCCATGCGGATCGCGCCGTCCATGCGGATTGTTTCGCCGTTGAGGTAGTCGTGCTCGGCGATCATCTGGACGAGCTGTGCGTACTCGCCGGGCTGCGCCAGACGCGACGGGAACGGCACCGACGCCTCGAGGCCCTGGCGGTATTCCTCGGTGACGCCGGCCAGCATCGGGGTGTCGACGATGCCGGGGGCGATGGTGTTGACGCGGATGCCGACCTGCGCGAGGTCGCGGGCGGCGGTGATGGTCATCGCGTGCACGCCGCCCTTGGAGGCGGTGTAGGCGATCTGCCCGATCTGTCCTTCGAACGCCGCGACCGACGCGGTGTTGATGACGACGCCGCGCTGGCCTGCGTCGTCGACGGTGGCCTGCGACTGCATCCGATTCGCGGCCAGTCGCATCACGTTGAACGTGCCGAGCAGGTTGATGGTGATGACGGTGCGGAACAGCTCGAGATCGTGCGGTCCCTTCTTGGACAGGATGCGGCCCGCCCAGCCCACGCCCGCACAGTTGACGACGATCCGCAGCGGCACACCCGATTCGACGATCGTGTCCAGTGCGGCCTCGACCTCGGCCTCGCTGGTGACGTCCGCGGGGAGCAGAGTCACCCCGGCCGGGACGCTGTCCCCGGCGCGCTCGATGGACTGCGGCAGATCGAGACCGAAGACGGTGACGCCTGCGGCGGCCAGACGTGCGGCCGTTGCGGCACCGAGGCCCGATGCCCCACCGGTGACAAGTGCTGCTGTTCCTGAAATTTCCACGTCGTACGATCCCCTTCGCTCACGGTGGCGGGCCACTGCACAGGCTGCGACCTCGTAGTCGCTTGCACCATAACCGGCGGGAACCTCAGGGCCGGGCAGACCCCCATTCAGCGGGGGGCCTACTTGATTCCGCTGCGCGCGAATCCGGCGATGAAGTATTTCTGGAAGAACAGGAACAGCAGCGCCATCGGCACGACGTTGATCAGCGCGAAGGCCATCGTCGCACCGTAGTCGCTGTTCGCCTGGCCCTGCAGGTACAGCAGGCCGATGGCAGTGTGAACAGCTCGTTCTCCCGCAGTGCGATCAGCGGCCACGCGAAGTCGTTCCACGATTGCAGCAGGCTCATGAAGGCCAGGACGGCGATCAGCGGCCCGGACAGCGGCAGCACGACGCGTCGGAAGATCTGCCAGTGGCCGGCACCGTCGAGCCGGGCGGCCTCGAGCAGTTCACGGGGAATGCCGAGCATGAACTGGCGGGCGAGGAACAGTCCGAACGCCGATGCCGAACTCGGCAGGATCACTGCCCAGTACGTGCCGTACAGGCCGAGCCCGACGACGATGCGGAACAGCGCCACCATGATCACCTGCACGGGCAGCACGAGCGTCGCCAGCGCGATGAAGAACAGCGGCGGTCGAGAATCGAAAGCGCAAGTGCGCGAACGCATATCCGGCCAGCAGGCTCGTCACGACGGTGATGATCGTGACCACGACCGCAATGGCGACCGAGTTGCCGAGCCACGTCGCGACCGGGAACGACTCGAACACACGGGAGAAGTTCTCCGACGTCACCTGCCGCGGCCACAGCCGCAACTCGCCGCCGCCCAGCAACTCGCCGCGAGTCGAGAACGCTACGGCGAGCATCCAGTACAGCGGCGCGATCGTGATCAGCCCGATGGACGGCGATGATCGACCGTGCGCAGCACCAGTGCCGCGGCGTCGCGGACGCGTTTCGCTCGGCCGGCTCATTCGACCAGATCCTTCGTGCGGCTCGCGCGCCACTGCGCGGCGGCGAAGGTGAGGGCGAACAGGAACAGCACCATGCCGATCGACGCGGCGTAGCCCTGATCGCGGGTGACGAAGCCCGTCTCGTAGGCGTACGTGACCAGCACCGACGTCGCCCCGCCCGGTCCGCCCCGGTGAGAACGAAGACCAGATCGAACACCTGGAACGAGTAGATGACGTTGAGTACCAGCAGGAAGAACGACGTCGGGCCCAGCAGCGGCACCGTCACGTTGCGGAAGCGTTGAAATGCGTTCGCGCCGTCCAACCTTGCCGCCTCGTACAGGTCGGGTCCCAGACCCTGCAGACCGGCCAGGTAGATCAGCATGTTCAACCCGGTGCGCCACCACACCGTGGCGATGACGATCGAGGCGAAGGCGGGTCCGGGCGAGGACTGCCAGTCGATGGCAGGCAGCCCGAGGAATCCGATCAGATTGTTCAGCACGCCCGAGTTCTGGTCGAACACCAGAATGCCGATCAGCGCCGGTCGCCACGCCCGAGACCGCCATCGGCAGGATCACCAGCGAGCGCCACAGCGGCCGCGCAGGCAATGCGGAATTGAGCAGTACGGCCGCGATCAGACCGAACAGCATCGACAGCGGAGTGACCAACGCGGTGAACACCAGCGTGTTGCCCAACGCCCGCCAGAACAGCGGATCCTGCACCAAGCCTGCGTAATTGGCGAGCCCCGACGAACTCGCCGGCACCGAATCCGTCCGTCCGCTGCAGGCTGACGACGAACGCGGCGACGAGCGGGACGAGCACGAACACGGCCAGCAGCGCGTAGCTGGGAGCGAGAAATCCCGCATGCCGCGAAGGCCTCCTTCCTGGCCCCGGCGCGCGTGGTCGTGCGTCCCGGTCTTGCGTCCCTTTGCTCGGTTCCCGGTCGGTGCGACGTCGGTGCGACCGTCATGCGCCGGTGACCCCGGCTATCCCGCGCTGCAATGCCGACACCGTTGCCGCGGCGTCCTGCGAACCTGCGAAGGCCAGATCGAGCTGCTCCTTGAATACCGGGATGATTCCCGACATCGACGGCGATGCCACCTGAGCCGCGTCCCGCGGCTGCACCGTCGTCGCCTGCGCCGGCGAAGATCGGGGCCAGCTCCGAGCGGACGTCGAACTCGAGGTCGGCGTTGAGCAGATCGGTGCGCGTCGGCAGCAGGGAGGCTGCCCTGCAGAAGTTGCGCATCTGCTCCTGCTGGGTGACGAACTCGAGGAACGACGCGGCCAGCTCCGGCTGCGAGGTCTGCGCTGTCGCGACGAGTGCATTGCCGCCGAAGTCGCCGCCGCCGCGCTGATCTCGCGGTGCGAAGGTGGCCGTCCAGTCGAAACTGGCCGTGGCGTCGGCGTCGGGAATTGGAACGCCCCGGACCACACCATGGCCACCGACTGCGAGAACCAGGCCTCGCTGGCGTAGCTCGAGGACTCGATGGTGTTGTTCGGCCGGCACGAAGCCTTTCGGGAAGAAGACGAGGAGAACTCGACGGCACGGCGACCCTCGTCCGAGTCGATCAGCGGGGTCTTCTGAGTCCTCGGCCAGGAATGCACCGCCGGCCTGGAACAGCAGGCTCAGCCACCGGGTGACACCGTTGCCCTGCCAGTTGTATGCCCACGGGTACTTGTCGGCGGGCAACGAGGCCGCAGCCGATCGCCGATCGCGCGTCACTCGTCCCACGTCCAGGCGTCGTCCAGTTTGTCGGAACGCGAGTCGATACCTGCCTGCGACAACAGGTTTCGGTTCACCAGGATCGCCGAGGTGTCGGTGTGGTGCGGCAGACCGTAGGGAATCCCGCCGTTCTGCACCGCGGCCCACGCCGTCGGCGTGAACTGATCACGCGTGTCCGACGCCAACAGCGGCGACAGATCCAGCAGTTGGCCGCGGCCGGCATATGCGCCGAACGTGTAGTACGGAACGCGGAAGATGTCGGGCGGATTGCCCGCCTGGAGCTGGGCGTCGATGTTGGTGAACATCTGCTCGTACGGCACGGCGTTCAGGCTGATGTCGACCCGGATGGCCGCCTCGAACGCACTGATCGATCGCGAAAGCCGGCCAACTCGGCGTCGGTACCCCACGTGGTGAACGTCAACGTGCCCTCGGCTCTGCTGCGACGGGCTGGACTTGACGAAGCCGCATCCGGCCAACAGCAGCGGTACCGCGGCGGCACCGGATCCGATCAGGAACGATCGACGATCGAGAGGCATCATGGGGCTCCATTCACCGGCAGCGGGCGTACAGACCTACTGGTCCGCCGCAGAGTAACCACGACGGTCTCGCGCCCAAACCCGTCTTTCAGCTCTGAACTCGACCCGTCTCGTCGTACTCGACTCGCTGCGCGCCGTCACCGAAGTCGTCAAGCAGCACGGTGGCCGCGGCCGTCCGTCCGGGAGGCAGGAGCCGCACCGTCACCGAGCCGGTCTCGGCACCGTCGAGTCTGTTCGACGCGGCGGCCACGATTCGGTCGCGTACGTCGTCGTCCAACGCGGCCGGGCCACGGTCGTCGAGCATCATCACCTCGACGCCTCGGGCGCGCGCGGATCTCGCTGCGTGGGCGAGGTCCGGACGCACCAGGCCCCGGGCGCGCAGGGAGTCGCGTAGCTCCGCTTCGAGCAACACACACGCGAGGATTTCCTCGTCGGTGGGATCGGGACCGTCGGCGATGCGCTGGAGCAGCGGACGGGCCAGCGCGTCCAGACTGGCCAAGCGCGCGTCGCGTTCCTCGAGGACGGCAGCCGCTGCGGCCTGCGAGGCGATCCGCACCGTCGACTGCTTGCGCAGCTCGAAAATGGCTGCGGCCAACGGCCGAATGGTGAAGGCGAAGAACGTCGACATCAACAGCGGCGCGACGTTGATGGCGCTGTACGAGAGCCCGTACAGCACGCCCTGGCTCGTCAACGCTGCCCACCCGACGGCGACGGACATGCTCAGCGCCAGCCCGATCCAGGCGGCCAGTGTGCGACCGCGGACGCACATGAAGGTGTAGATCACCACGGACATGCCGAACGGCCAGGTCTGCAGGCTGCCGGTCAGTGGTACCGGCAGCACAGCGAAGACCAACGCCGCTGCCACTGGGCCCGACGCGGTGAGCAAAGCCGTCGAGCGCACCCCCAACGGATCGCCCGGGGCACCGAGCAATACGGCGACTGCTCCGGTGAACACGAGCACGGCCACATACGGTGGCCACACCGCCGACAACCCGTCCGATGTCGCCGTTGCGCACACCGCACATGCGAGCACGTAGAACACGGCGACGGCGTACGCGGCAGTCGATTTCATCGCCAGCAGGTCGCGAATGTCCTGGCCGTTCAACGTTTCCACCCCAACTTCACGGTGGTGCCGGCACTGGAGGAGTCGATATCGGCCGACCCGCCGTCGAGCTGACGCATCCTGCCCTCGATACTCACGGTGACGCCGAGTCGGTGAGGCGGCACCGAACGCCGGTCGAATCCTGCGCCGTCGTCGCGCACGGTGACCTGCAGCGACGACGGGGCCAGCCGGGCGGTGACCGATCGGTTCGACGCTGTGGCATGAATTCGACTGTTGCGCAGCGCCTCTGCGAGAGCGGCGGCGATGGCTCGGACCACGTCGGCCGGGTACTGCGCCTGGTGGTCGAGGTCCTGTTCGTCGACGGTGAAATCGATGGACTCGTCGACCGTCGTCGCAGCAGAACGAAACTGAGCCAGAGCCTCGTCCGCGGAGAAGGCGTCGGCGACGGTGCCGGTGGTCAACTCGTCCAGATGCGCGAGTGCCGAGCGGGCCTGGCGCGCCAGACCGGGGGTGCGGCCGTGGCGCGCGACGGCGAGCAGCGAAGACATGACCTCGTCGTGGATCAACGCGTCGAATCGCTCACGTTCGACCTCGCGCGCGGTGGCCGCCGCTGCCCGGGCGGCGTCGCCGTGAGTTGAGGAGACGGTGGCGTCGAGTATGCGTCCGGTGCGGACCGCGGCGAGCGTCGCGGCCACGAACACCGTGCAGAACATCATGCCGAAGAAAATCTCCGCCACGACATTGCTGCGTGGAAATGGTTCTCGCACAGCCTGATTGATGAGCTGAACGATCACGACGCTGATGGTCATGTGGACGAACGCCGGGACGGCACGCCACACCGTGGCGGCGGCGAGCGCGGCAAGGCCGGGGAACACCGCGAGAAAGGTGCCGGCCTGATCGAAGGTGGCACCGTCCCAGGCCACCCACCACAGCAGCGCCATGATCGGGAAGTCGCCGCCGCAATCGAACCGGCGATTCTGATCACGGTGATGCTCGGATGAAAGGTGGAGGCTCCGAACGCGAATCCGCTACCGAACACGACTGCCACGGTGACCGGGGTCCACCAGCCGGGAACCACCTCGGTGCTGCGCCCGATGTCGGGGAGCAGCAGCAGCAGATAGATGCGTAGCCGGTACCGACGAAGCGGCCGAAGATTCTGATCAGACGGTCGGTCGAGCGATGTGCGGCGTCCGTACCGATGACCTGCTGCTGATTGTTCATGCACCCCTCCGGAGGAGGAGTGTAAACCAAGGTCAGACGTCCTCGGTGGTGGTCTGCTTCTCGGATTCCGGAGCGGTGCCGGTGCGGGAGCGTCGGGCGTACACCGCGACGACGCCGGCCGAGATCGCCACGACCACTCCTGCTGCGATGTACGGGGCGGGTGTGCCCGGCAGCAGGCCTTCGAAGAACAGGACGGCGCCGAAGACGAAGAACAGCATGGCTGCGCCGTACTGATGATCCGCTCCGGCAGTTGCTTTCCGAGGACCGCGCCGACGATGATCGCGAGCGCGTCGGCGGCGACCATGCCGACCGTCGAGCCGATCCACACGCCGACCCAGTCGTTGTCGGTCGCGAGAGTGACGGTGGCGAGCATCGTCTTGTCGCCGAGCTCGGCGAGGAAGAACGCCGACGCGATCGCCAGGAAGGCGGACTTGGTGACGCGGGAGCCTTGCACCTTCGTCGTCGGACAACGAGTCGCCGCGCAAGGTCCAGAGTCCGAAGATGACGAACGCGATGCCGCCGACGATCGAGATCGCCTCGGTGGGGATCGACACGCCCAGGAAGTGGCCGACGGCGACAGACACCAGGTGCACGACGGTGGTGGCGACGGTGATTCCGCCGATGACGACGCACCACTTGTAGCGCAAGCGAATGTCATGGCCATCAGCTGGGATTTGTCACCCAACTCGGCTACGAAAATGACAGCGAAACTCAACAGCAATGCGGACAGCACAGCAGACTCCTCGGTCGTCGAACGGACCGAAGGTCTCGCCCACCGGAACAGGCCGGTTCAGGTGCCGGGTCGCAATTGGGCGACCAGTATGTCGACACGATGATTGGGGGCTACTCCCCTTCGCTGGAGTCGACTGTTAGGCATCCGATCGCCAATTGTCCAATGCGCCAATAAGTTTGGGTTCCCGAAAATTCCTGTGCGGGGAGCGGTCAGGACGGCGAGAAGCATCGCCAAAACTGCGGTGTCGGGATCGCTGATCGGATCGACGCCGACCCGGCTGATCATCGAGGTCACGGTGCCGTCGGATTCTGCCTCCACCCACGCCGCGCGATGCGTCGAGACCCAGGTGCGGAAGACCGGGCAGAAGCACGCAACCCGACGCGCGCGCCGGCACATTCCGGGAGCGACGGATGTTGTCTCCGACGGCGGATGCAGCATCATCAGGGCAGGCAGGCTGATGGTCGGCGAATCGTCCGGGAGCCAACGCGAAATCGCCGATCACCGGCCCCTCGGCGACCACCAGTCCGACAGTGCCCGGCTCCGGATCGTCGGGCAACTCCTCACGCACTCCGAACACCGTCGACGTCGACAACAGCCCCGGCAACGAGGCAACCCGCACGGCCAGGGCCAGAAATTGAGCCCATTCCTTGGTGGTGTCCGGCCACCGCCCGGAAATTACGAACCCGCGCAGCAGACCGGCGGCATGAAACGGTGATACACCGAGAGATCTCGCTCGTCCATCTCGACATTCCTCCCGAGACAGGTACAGGCTGTCGAGCCGGGTACACGACGTTGGGTAGGAGAGAGAATGAACCGAAAACGGCTGGCACACAAGATGGGGAGAGTGCTAAGCAGGTACTCCCTGGCGAAGCATGGACATTGACCATATGCACCCGTCTCGAGCGAGGGCAACGGGCCATCGACGCAGTCGGTGAACGCTGGTAGTGCGAAAGACTACTGGAAAATGAGACCCGGGGTCTTCGACGTTACGGCCTCGAAACGAGCCTGGACGTCGGCCCAGTTGACGACGTTCCAGAACGCCTTCACGTAGTCGGCCTTGACGTTCTTGTACTGCAGGTAGAAGGCGTGCTCCCACATGTCGACCTGCAGCAGCGGAATGATGCCGAGCGGCACGTTGGCCTGCTGGTCGTAGAGCTGGAAGGTGAGCAGCTTCTGGCCGAGCGTGTCGTAGCCCAGTACGGCCCAGCCGGAGCCCTGCAGGCCGTTGGCGGCAGCGGTGAACTGTGCGCGGAACTTGTCGAACGAACCGAACTGGTCGTCGATCGCGGCAGCCGAGGTCGCCCTCGGGCTTGTCGCCACCGTTGGGGGAGAGGTTCTTCCACCAGATGGAGTGGTTGACGTGGCCGCCCAGGTGGAACGCGAGGTTCTTCTCGTGCAGGAAGATCGCTGCGTGGTCGTCGTCCTCGCGAGCTGCGGCGAGCTTCTCGAGTGCGGTGTTGGCGCCCGCGACGTAGGTGGCGTGGTGCTTGGAGTGGTGAAGCTCGTTGATCTCGCCCGAGATGTGCGGCTCGAGGGCGGAGTAATCGTAATCAAGATCGGGCAAGGTGTACTCGGACACGTGGTTCCCTTCTCTAACGACGCCGTGCCCATCGTGTGATGCGGGCACGTTCGTCCTACTGCGGATCTTTCGTAGGGTTCAACCCAATCTCATTCCTACCCTCGTTGCAACAGTTGTAACCGAGATGCTTTTCTCGGAATAAATTCGTGTGAACGTCACAGTCGAATTCCTCGGCTGGAAACCAGCCGAATATCACGAATCAGTTGCGGAGTAGCTCCGAATTGGTCTTGAAGTTGAACGGAACCTAAACTCGCGGGTGTGGATGGGGACCGACCGAGCCGAAATTCGGTCGACGAGTCCGTCGTCGTAGAGCCGGTCGTGGCACCCCGAGTCCAGATGAACGGGGCCGACCTGCTTCGCGTCGTTGCCGTCTTCGCAGTCCTGTACTCGCACATCTCGTTCTATCTGATCGACGACATCGGCGGTGGCTGGTGGGTGATCGACGTGGTCAACACCGTATTCATCGAGGACGCCGGACTGAACCTGCACCTGTCCTTCGTCGGCGTCGGCATGTTCATGCTGCTCACCGGCCTGCTGATCACTCGATCCGCGATGCGACACTCACGTCGGGACTTCATGGTTGCCCGTCTCGCCCGCCTCGTCCCTGCACTCTGGTTCGCCGTCGCGATGGCCGTCATCCTCGTCAAGCTCGGCCTCAACGGAATGTTCAGCGGTCAGCCAGGAATCACCAACGGTGAGGCGGTGCTCAGCTTCTTCCTCGGCGGATTCTTTCTCCGACCCGAAGTCGCCGTCCTCGGCGTCACCTGGACACTCGTCGTGCAGATCGTGTTCTACCTCTACTGCATCTCCATGCGCGGAGTGCTGAGCACCAGGCCCGTCGCGGTACCACTGATCGGCGCGGCGCTGTGTGCACTGGTCATCGCCTACAACCTCTACCTGCCGCAGCCCTACACGATCCCGTTCCTGACGAAAGTCGCCGGCGTACTACCGACCTTGTTCCTAGGCCAGATCATCTACCTCGGCTGGGCCAAACTGGTCACGTGGAGATGGGTCGTTCTCGGCGTCATCGCGCAGATCGAAGTCGTCCGACTCTCCATCGAAGTGCACACCTTCTGGATGGGCGACACCTACCTGTGGACCCTGGTGGTCATCACCGGCACCGTCCTGATCCTCGCCCGATACGACGGACCCATCACCCGCTGGCCCATCGTGCACTGGATCGGCACCCGCAGCTACGCGATCTACCTGATCCATACCCTCGTGCTGTACCGCATCTACGCGACCGTCGAACCGCACCTGGGCCCGAGCGCGGCAGTGCTGGCCTTCCTCGCCGGCACCGCCCTGATCGCCGAAATCATCTATCGCTGGATCGAACTGCCCGCGGCACGACACATCAGCTCGACCTATGCGCGCCTGCGCACCCGAGCCGCTGCCCGATCTGCCGCCTGAGCGCGATCCCCGTTGGTACTCGATGTGACATTCGGTGGACTTTTCGGGGGTCGATGTCACGTTGAGTGGACTCCGGCGGGCGGGGTCGGGGGCTAGAGCTGCGGGAGAACCTCGGATGCGACGAGTTCGAGGTGATCGAGATCGGTGAGATCCATGGTCTGTAGGTACACGCGGGTGGCTCCGGCAGCTCCGAAGCGACCGATTTTGTCGACCAGTTCGGCCGGGCTTCCTGCGGCACCGTTCTCGCGTAGTTCGCTCACCTCACGGCCGATAGCGGCGGCGCGTCGCGCAATCTCTTCTTCGGTGCGGCCGCAGCACAGGACGAGGGCATTGGAGTAGACGAGGGAGTCGGGGTCGCGATCGGCGGCCGTGCAGGCATCGCGGACGCGACCGAACTGGGTCTCGGTGTCGGCCAGGGAGGCGAAGGGAATGTTGAACTCGTCGGCATATTTCGCCGCGAGTGCGGGGGTGCGCTTCTTGCCGCCGCCACCGATGACGATGGGCGGGTGTGGGGTCTGCACCGGCTTCGGCAGCGCGGGGGAGTCCGTGACGGGGTAGTGCGTGCCGGCGTGCGAGAACGTGTCGCCGACGGGGGTATCCCAAAGCCCGGTGATGACGGCGAGCTGCTCCTCGAGCCGGTCGAAGCGCTCACCGAGCGACGGGAAGGGAATCCCGTAGGCCTTGTGTTCGTCCTCGAACCAGCCGGCACCGAGGCCGAGGTCGACGCGGCCGCCGCTCATGGCGTCGACTTGGGCGACGCTGATCGCCAGTGGGCCCGGGTAGCGGAAGGTGGCCGAGGTGACAAGTGTGCCGAGACGAATGGTCGACGTTTCGCGGGCCAGGCCTGCCAGCGTGATCCAGGCGTCGGTGGGCCCTGGGCCGCCGTCACCGCTCATTGCAAGATAGTGATCGGATCGAAAGAATGCGCCGTAGCCGAACTCCTCGGCCGCTTTCGCGACACGAAGAAGGTCGTCGTACGTGGCACCCTGTTGCGGTTCGGTGAAGACACGTAGCTCGATGGACGGAAGTGGAGCCTGCGGAACGGCCTGGGGGATGGAAGTCATGTTCGCCAGCCTAAACAGCAGATCCACGGGACCGCAGACGGTGACTGTGTCAAATCACCATCGATCCACAACGTGCGTTGGTACTCGATACACCGCGAGACCGACTCGACGCTCTGACCTGTGGATAGAAACCGGCACAGGCCCCGATTCTGTGCATCAACCTGTGGATACTGTGGATAACTTCTGTGACGAGAGTGACATAGGTCATAGCGTGGCGTCACATCGGTCGTCGGGGCACGGGTGGCAGGCTCGCGCGAAGCCGTGACAAGATCGAGGTGTGTCTCACCCCGAGCAGTCGCCTGCTGTCACCGTCGACCGACTCCCGTCGCCGTTTCCGGAGACGGCCCTGCTGCTCGACGTACGAGAAGACGACGAGTGGCAGGCCGGTCACGCGCCCGGGGCCGTCCACATCCCGATGGGCGACATCCCGTCCCGCGCCGGTGAGATCGACAATCGATCCGAGGTCTACGTCGTCTGCAAAGTGGGTGGCCGCTCGGCTCGCGTCGTCGAGTACCTCAACCGAGTGGGCTACGACGCGATCAACGTCGACGGCGGCATGCTGGCCTGGCAGGCTTCGGGTCGCCCGATTCAGCGTGAAGACGACTCCCACGAAGCGAGAATCATCTAGATGACGGCACCGCAGGGACGCGCACAGGCGTTCCAGGTCTGTGCCCGCTGCAGCACTCGCTGGGCAGTCGGTGCACGGCCGGGCACGTGGTGCCCTCGCTGCCACGGCGTCCTGCTCTCGCCGGTGTCCAGCAGGGCACCTGCGCAGGGCCGCCGAAATTTTCGTTGGGTCGCCCGCCCGGCGACGCCGACATCGAAAACTGCGCGCCGCGGTCGATCCGTCGGCCCCACTCCGACGCCGCGCTACGACTCGACGCCTACCTGGGGCTTGCGTGACATCCCGCGCGATCCCGCCGCGAACCGGCCGGTGGGTCGCGTCGAGCAGTACGCCGCGAACGCTCAGCTGCTCGTCACGGTGACCGCGTTGCTGTTGATGCTCTCCGCGTTCGCCGAGGTGTTCCGCTACGGGATCCTGCTGTACAACCGCACCCGACTGGTCTCACCGATCACCCTGGCCACGTCCGACGCGTTGGTGTATTTCGCTCAGGTGGGCTCGCTCGTCGTCGGTCTGTTTGCGCTGATCAGCTCGTCGTGCTGGTTGATCCGGCAACGGCGGCTCGCCTACGCCGCAGTGGGCGCGACCGATCCGCGGTCGGTGCGGCGGATGCTGCTGCTGTCGATGCTGCCGCTGGTTCGCGTCGTCATGCCGGGTGTGTACCTCACCGAGGTAGCCCGGCTGCGGGGCGACACCGAAGCCGACGTGCACCGCGAGCTGTCGCTGGTGCGCATCTGGTGGGCGGTCTGGGCCGCGAGCAACGTACTGGTGATCGTTCAGCTGCTGTGGAATCTGCAAGGCAGCCTGCAGGCCAGGGCCGACGGGGTTCTCCTGTCGGCAGTCGTGGCGGCGGTGGCTGCGGGTTCGGCCGTGCTGACCCTGGCGGTGATGCGCCGATTCGATGGCCGCACGCTGCGCGGATCGGCCCTGGCGCGTCCTACCCGTTGGGTGATCGCCACCGATGAGCGACCGAAGGGCGAGCCCGCCGAGCCCGAGGCGGTGATGGCGTAGTGAGTCCCGATCGGCGCGGGCCACTGGTCGTCGCGCATCGGGGTGCGTCCGGGACGCGTCCCGAGCACACCATCGCCGCCTATGAGCTGGCGTTGGAGGAGGGTGCGGACGGCGTCGAATGCGATGTCCGGCTCACTCGCGACGGCCATCTGGTCTGCGTCCACGATCGCACGGTCGACCGGACGTCCTCGGGTACCGGTCTGGTCAGTGAGATGACACTGGACGAGTTGCGCGATCTCGATTTCGGCGAGGACGGGTCACCCGCGCCCGTACTGACCCTCAGCGAGCTCATCACGCTCGTCCTGGACTGGCGCAGCCGGCCGACGAAACTGTTCATCGAGACCAAGCATCCGGTCCGCTACGGCGCACTCGTCGAGAACAAGGTGCTGGCCGAACTGCAGCGCTTCGGTATCGCGACTCCCGCATCGGCCGATCATTCGCGCGCGGTCGTGATGTCCTTCGCCGCCACCGCGGTGTGGCGTATCCGCCGTGCGGCGCCGCTGCTGCCGACCGTGCTGCTCGGTGAATCCTCGCGTTATCTCGGCGGCAGCGCCGCCACCACCGTCGGCGCCACCGCGGTCGGACCGTCGGTGAAAACGCTGCGCGAACACCCCGAACTCGTCGACCGGGCGGCCGCCGCCGGGCGGGCCACCTACTGCTGGACCGTGGATGAACCGCAGGACGTGGAGCTGTGCGCCGAACTCGGCGTCAGCTGGGTCGCCACCAACCATCCCGGCCGCATCAAGAACGTGCTGGACGGTATCTGAATCACCGGATCCGCACGGATGCTGTCGCCACCGCCCGCGTCCGCGCGCCCCTGCGCAGCTCGGCCCGGCCGAACCGGTAGGTTCTGCGTTCGTGGGTAAGAGTAAGCGGAACAGTCCCAAGCCCGACAGCAATCGGGCCCAGCGCCTCGCCGAACGTCGTGCGGCGCAACAAGAGGCCGCCGCGGTCGTCACGCGTCCGTTCGCCGGCCTCGCCGCCGAATGCGATCTCGTGGCACTGCGCGAATTCGTGCCGTCGGCGACCGCGACCCTGACCTTGGCTCCGGGCGTCGCCGCCGAACGCCCGGTCACCCTCGCCACGGTGCTGCCCGGCGCGGTCGCGGCACTGGTTCGCGCGGCCGAGCAGCCGATGGGTTTCGTCGGCGCGCAGGTGCAGTTCCAGTCGGAGAATCCGGCCACCGATCTGGCCGCGTCCGTGCTGTGGACGCAGGCCGCCGAGCCGGGCGAATCGCTGAACGCCGCGAGCGAATTCGTCCTGACGGCGGTGCCCGAACTCGCGGAGGTGATCGATCCGAAGGCCGAACTGGATCTGACTGTGCATCAGAACTTCCAGTGGTGGGTGCCCGAGGGTGTACAGCCGGATCCGCAGGTCGCGGCCACCATCGAACAGGCCGATCAGGCGATCATGCCCTCGGATCGACTGGCTCTGGGCGCGGAATCGACCGGTGCGGCGTGGTGGGTCGATGCCGGCGAGAAGGCGCATGTGCGCTGGGTCCGGCCCGAGGACGAGGATGCGCTGATGCTGGCCTTGGCTCGCGTCCACGCCGCGGGCGGACTGCATCTCGGCGACGGCTCCCGGTTCGCGGGCTCGTTCCGTACCCACGGTCTGCTGGTACCGGTCTTCGATCTGGATCGGGAGCGTCACCCCAGTGAATGGGTCGCGCCCGCAACCGAATTCGGCGCCCGCCTGGCCGAGGCGCTGGCCTCGGAGGCGCCGCTCACCTCGGATGAGCGCCGTTCTCGTGACGGCCTGCGTTCGCGGCAGGTCACGCTGCGCTGAACGAAAGAGCTCGGCTCGCCTTGGGGCCGGGCCGAGCTCGTCGCGATCGCGATGTCGATCAGATGTTGCCGCCCGCGGCCGCGGGGGCGCCGATGCTGTCGCCGGTGCTGTTCATCTCCCGGACGACGAAATTCTCGAGGTCGAACAGATTCGTGCCCGCCCGCTCGGCGACGGTCAGCAGGGTGCGTCATCCGCGCGACCTCCTCGACCTGTTCCTTCAGGAACCACTGCATGAACTGCTCACCCAGATAGTCGCCCTCCTCGCGGGCGGTGCCGGCCAGCTGGATCATCTGCTCGGTGACGGTCTTCTCCTGCTGCAGTGCCAGTTGGATCGGCTCCCGCGCGGAATCGAATTGCGAATGCGCGCATCGCACCCCGGAGAGTTCGACACCCATATCCCGATCGAGGAAGTACCGCACGATCATCATCGCGTGATTGCGTTCTTCGACGGCCTGGGCGTAGAAGAGTTTCGCCAGCTGCCGGAAGATCGGCATTGTCGAACCATACGGCGATCGCGATGTACTGATGTTCGGCATTGAATTCGTGGCGAATCTGATCATGCAGCAGGGCGTGAAATTTGGTGTGGCTGGTTTCTTTGATATCTACGCTCATGAGGAGGACGTTATGCCTGGTCAGAGGGCATTGTCATCCAAGTCGAGCCTTATTGAGGCGAACGTTGCCTAATACAGTCGATCCTAAATGTCGGCCCTGAGCAGCGCACGAACTACGCCCTTCCGGCTTCTTTCGGGGCATTGGTGGTGCGGATCACCGTCGAGCCGATCTCGCGCGCGACGTACTGCTCGATGTCGAACAGATTGGATCCGGCCCGGCGAACGATATTGAGCAGACTCTGCGTCGCCGCCACCTCCTCGACCTGCTCGGTGAGGAACCAGTGGGTGAACTGTTCGCCGATGTAGTCGCCCTCTGCCCGGGCGGCGCGCGCGAGTGCGGTGATCTGATCGGTCACCGTCGTCTCCTGTGCCAGCGCCAACTCGACCGGCTCGACCACCGACTCGAACGCCGTCACCACGTCGCCGATGCTCGACGCGTCGACGTCGAGTCGGTTGTCGATGAGAAAGCGGATCATCATCATGGCGTGCCGACGCTCCTCGGCGGACTGAGCGTAGAAGCGCGTCGCGAGCTGCGGCAGATCATTGCGGTCGAAGAACACCGCGATCGCGACGTACTGCTGCGATGCGGTGAATTCGTGCCGCACCTGGGCGCGCAGAAGATCGTGGAACGACGTACCGGGAGTAGTGGGGGTCTGACCAGACGGCGATGTCATGGTCCACAACCTACAACCCAGGTCGTTCCGCAGGCTCCTCTCCCGCCTACAACCCAGGTCGTTCCGCAGGCTCCTCTCCCGCCTACAACCCAGGGTCGTTCCGCAGGCTCCTCTCCCGCCTACAACCCAGGGTCGTTCCGCAGGCTCCTCTCCCGCCTACCGGTGTTGCCGGCCCATCAGGGGCCGCCGGTCAGCAGATCCGGTGGTATTTCGCGATCCTGCGCGATGGCGTCGAAGAATGCCGGAGCGCGAGTGTCGTCCCACAGCAGTACGTTTCCGACGTCGGAGTCCTGGAATCCGCCGACGGGAACCGTCGTGGTCACCGGACCACTGCGCATCGCCCACGCCAGTGCGGCGAGGTTCCAGATGTGATCTCCCTCGTCGACGCTCAACGACGACGCGGTATCGGATACCAGCGGCCACAACCGCAGTGGGTTGAGGAAAGTCGAAGCGCTCGTTGCTTTTTCCAGGAGGGCGGACATGAATGCGCGCTGATTGTTCATCCGGTCGATGTCGGCCAAGGCCGTCGCTCGGGACCGTACGAATCCGAGCGCCTCGGCTCCGGTGAGATCCTGGCAGCCGGCGGCAATGTTGATGCCCGCCAACGGATCGTCGATCGCATTCTGCACACATACGTTGACTCCACCGACCGCGTCGACAATTCCGGCGAAGCCACCGAATCCGATCTCGGCGTAGTGATCGATGTGCACACCGGTTGCACCCTCGACCGTCTGTACCAGCAACGGCGGACCGCCGAATGCGAAGGCCGCGTTGAGCTTGTCCTGGCCGTTGCCCGGAATCGACACGTACGAATCGCGCGGCAGGCTGACCATCGTGGGCGCACCGCTGCCCTCGGGGATATGGATCAGGATGATCGTGTCGGTGCGGCTCGGGCCCACCTCGCCGCCGGTCGCGAGCGAGGCTTCCTGCTCCGGCGTCAGGCCGGCGCGCGAATCCGATCCGACGAGAAGCCAGTTGCGTGCCAGGGGTGTCGCCGATGCGCCCGGGATACGAGGTGAGGGCATCCACGCGCGTCAACGAGCTGTCGACGTAGTAGACGGCACCGCCGATTCCCAGCACGAGTACCAGTAACACGATAAGGAAGCGTCGACCCCAGCGTCTGCGCTTGCGCGGCTTCGCGACCTTCGGTGGCCGTGAATCACGCTGCGGCCGAGCAGGTTCGGGTCGCCTGGGTGCAGGCGCTTCCGGTTGCCTACGCTCCTCGGCGAACGGCTCCGGCGTCTGCCGCGGGGCGTACCCGGTGCGGCCCTGCTGCTCGTCCTGGGAGCGTGAGTACCGACGCGTAGAACTGGGCGCGTCGGTTGTATTGGACTGGGGCGTACGAGATTGCGCCGATCCGGGCTCCGGAGCCTGCGACCACGCCTGCTGAGCGGCTACCGAGCGTTTCGGTCCGGCGATGGGTCGGCCGTCGCGTCGGATGAACTCGGTGCCCTCCGGTGCCGGACCCTGTGGGAGGGGACGATTCTGTGCCGGACGCTCGGGCGGTGCTCCGGGACGTCGCGGCGGCTCGGGGTTGTACTGGCGCGGGCCTCGATCGGGTGGCGGCTGCCCGGGGCGATACCCGCGAGGAGGTGGAGGCGGCTGGGCGGACGGCTGTCGGTAGGGCCGCTGGCCGGGAGGTTGCTGGCCCGGACGTTGTTGGCCGGGCGGCTGTCGATGGGGTGGCGGTTGGGCAGATGGTTGCGCGGGTGACGGCCGGCGAGGCGGCTGCTGCGGGGGTTGCCCCCCGGCGCGACGAGGCTGGGCTGTCGAACCCGGCTGGGGCGTCGAACCCGGCTGGGGTGTTGGACGTGGCCGCGGTGCTGGACCGGGCTGGGGTGCTGGACCGGGCTGGGCCGCTGGATCGGGTCGGCCGTGACGACTCGGCATCGATCTGTCCGGCGTCCGACCTGGAGGCGGGGTGCGATCGGGAGGCGGCGTGCGCCGGTCGGGCGCGCCGTGCCGTCCGTAGCGATCGTCGTCGTTCACGGATCGACTGTAGCTGTCGATACCGGAACAACCGGGTTCCTCGCGCATGGATTCACGGCAGCCACGGCAGATGTTCGCGCAGGAGGGCGTAGCCGACGAAGGCGACGATGTCGATCAAGGCATGCGCGATCAGCAACGGCCAGAGCCTGCCGGTGCGCTGCCAGTAGCGGCCGAACACCAGGCCCATCAGAAAGTTTCCGACGCCTCCGCCCACCCCCTGATACAGGTGGTAGCTGCCGCGCAGCAGCGATGACCACAGCAACGACGCGTTCTCGCCGAGCCCGAGACGGCGCAGCCTGGAGATCAGATACGCCACGACGATGATCTCCTCGGCACCGGAGTTGGCCAGGGCATACAGGATCAGTGCCGGGACGCGCCACCAGTGGTCGTCGAGGGCGCTGGGAACAACGTTCAGATTGAAGCCGAGTGCGTTGCCGACGAGGTAGAGCGCCAAACCGGGCAGCCCGATCAGCGCCGCCAATCCGACGCCGTGACCGAGGTCGATCTTCAGGCGCGGCCGGGCCAGTCCTATCGCTCGCGGAGCCAGATCGGCTCGCCACAGCAGATACAACCCCAGCGCGCCCCACGCGCACAACCGCAGAATGCTCAGCAGTTGGAAGAGCAGGTCGATCAGGCTGAAGCTCGATCGTGACGAGTTCAACGCCACGGTCTGATCGGACAGGGCGGCAGTCTGCAACGCGTCCTCGACGAGCGAGAGGATGCTGCTCATCCCACTCAGGCCGAACGTCACCAACAGCACGATGGCGATCTCGACCTTGATGGTCGTGCGCTCGCGGGCGTCGGGCAGGGGAGCCGTGCGCTCCGGCGGTGGTGGCGTCAACCAGCTCTTGAAGTCGATCACCGCACGAGTCTGCCCTGTTTCTGGAAACAGGGTCAGCCGCGGGCTCGCAGGCCGTTGAGGAACGGGCAACCGGCGAGCACGCGCAGTGCGCGACTGAGGGAAAGGACGTCGTCGACGGGCTCGGCGAATCCCAGCCGGACGTCGTTGTCGCCGCACTCGCCTTCGATCCGCAACCGAATGCCGTAACGATCGATGCCAAGTGGACGGATCCGGCCCTGCCGCAGCGAGGGCGGGAGGCGTCGGGACAGTTGGGCGAGCAGATCGGGATGGTCGAAATCGAGGTGCTCGAGCCAGCTGGTCTCCATCTCCCAGAACGGATCGGGTTCGGCCGCCAGCAGCGATTCGACGTCGACCGGTTCCGCACCGGTACTGTCTGCGACCACCGCGGATCCGACGATCAGTCGCACCAACGAGGTGGTGTGGCCGACGTCGAGCAGGGCCGGGTGCGGATGTTCGGCGGCCACCGCTCCGGCCATGGGTCGCATCAGAGATTCCGGGACCGGACGCAGATCGCCGCGAAACCACACCAGCGAACGCACCGGTTCACGCAGAGCCAGTGGCGCGTGATCGGTGAGTTCGAGGACGGCAGGAATACCCGCCCGCGAGGATTGCCAGGTGTTGGCGTCGTCGAGAGAGTCGGTGGGGACGGCCAGGATCATCTCGCCGTTGGGACGTAGGTGGTGCAGGGACGTGATCACCGGATCGCTGCCGTCGATGGCCAGGGCGGCACCGTCGGCGCGCATGCAGGCACTGCGCACGCGTTCGGCAGTGGACGGTCCGGTGGTGGTGGTTGCGCCGAGCATGGGCTCCTCCGATGCGATCGGGCTGGACAAGAAGGTGAGGCATGCCTAACTTATGCATACCTAAGTTATACCGGTGTGGCGAGGACCGCAAGAGCATCCCGGGTCTACGGTGAGGGTGTGCCGATTCCGCTGACCCTCGGTGTGCCACACCGACCCGACCCGAACGCACTCGTGCACGGGTTGCTGCTGCCGATCTGCTCCGATTCCGGCGAGCTGAACGCCGCCCCGCGTGGAGCCGAGTACGGTCCACCCGTCGTTCGGGCATCGAGCCTGCTCGCGATGACGGAAACGGCCGAACTCGGCCGCATCGTGGTGCACCTCGACGTCGACCCCGACGAGCTTCGGGCGGGTCGGACGTGCGGCTACGAGGTCGTCCGATTCGACGTGGACGCCTCCGCCGAACATCTCGCCGATGCGCTGGCACTGCGGTTGCCTTCGCCGCTGGTCGTCTTCCCGGTGTTCGACGCCATCGACGTGGCCGAGACGGCAGAGGCCGTCGTCTTCGCGCATCGGACCCCGGGCATCAGCGTTGCCGACACCCCGCGACGCATCGCCGACGTTCTCGCCGTGGTGTCCCACGCAGACGTGGGCCTGGTCGCCCGGGCCGACACCGGCGACGATGTCCTGGCCATCCTCGCCGCAACGGTGGCGTCACTGCGAGGGGACGACATCGGCACCGCACTGGCCGCACCGAATGTCGCCGCGCTGCGGGCGCTGATCCCCGAGGCCGCGGAGGCGGTGCGTGAGGTGCTGCTCGGCATCGAGATCGCCGACGCCGCTGCCGCCCACGCTCGGCTTGTCGAGGTCGGTTTGATCGCTTCGTGGACATCGACAACGTAGCCTCGAGACGTGCCTCGCCTCGCTTATTTCGGCCCATCCGGAACGTTCACGGAGATGGCGCTGGCGCAGTTCGAAAAGCTCGGCACCATCGCCGCGGTCGGTCTGGGCGGCGGCGACGTGGAGCGGGTGTCGGCTGCAAGCCCACCCGCGGCACTGGAGGCAGTGCGCTCGGGCGCGGCCGACGCGGCCGTAGTCCCCATCGAAAGCTCGATCGAGGGGGCGGTACCGCCGACGCTCGACGCGTTGTCCGAAGGGCACCGGTTGCAGATCGTCGCCGAGACCGAGATCGAGGTGGCCTTCACCGTCCTCGGTCGACCCGGCGTCACCGTCGACTCGGCCCGCACCATCAGCGCCTACCCCATTGCGCTGAACCAGGTGCGGCAATGGCTGCAGGCCACGATGCCCGACGCGGTGATTCAGTCGGCATCGTCGAATGCCGGTGCAGCAGAAGACGTTGCCGCCGGAATCGTCGACTCGGCTGTGTCGACGCGGCTGGCCGGTGAGCGACTGTCACTGCCCACGTTGGCCGACGGCATCATCGACGTCGAGGGTGCGCGAACCCGTTTCGTGTTGGTGACACCACCTCGGCCCGTTGCTCCTCGGACCGGTGCCGACCGCACCGCCGTGGTGCTCGAGCCACCGAACGACCCCGGCACCCTTCCTGCGGCGTTGGCCGAGTTCGGAATTCGCAACATCGACCTCACTTTCATCGAATCACGGCCCACCCGTTCGCAATTCGGTACGTACAGATTCTTCGTCGACTGCGCGGGTCATATCGACGATCCGCTCGTCGCCGAGGCGCTGACGGCATTTCACCGCAAGATGCCGCTGCGGTTCCTCGGATCATGGCCAATCGCAACAGGAGCCGGTGGATCGGTGCCGCCGCCGATCGACGAACACGTGCAGTGGTTGACCGACATTCGCGCCGGACGAGGTGATCTGTGATGGGCAAGTTGATCCTGGTGCGGCACGGCCAGACGACCGCGAACGTCGCGAAGGTCTTGGACACAGCGCCGCCTCGGCGCGGACCCGTGTCCGCCGGGGGGTCTCCCCGACGAGCACGCTCCGCGCCCCGATGGCGGCTGCCGCCTGGAGGTCGTTGAGGGAATCCCCGACGACCACGGATGTCGCGCCCGTGGCACCCGGGTGCCGCGCGAGCGTCCGAAGGAACATCGCGATGCCCGGCTTCCGGCAGATGCACGTCCCGATGTCGTGCGGGCAGACCTCGATGCCGTCCAGGTCGCCGCCGCCATCCCGCACCTGGCGCAGCAGCTCCGCGTGGACCGCATCGACCGCGACTCCGGTCATCCGCCCGAGCGCGATCCCCCGCTGGTTGGTCACGACCACGACCGGTACGTCCGGCAGGTCACATCGGATCCTGGCGAGCGCGTCCGTGACACCCGGCAGGAGCCGCAGCCCCGCGACGTCCCGGACGTAGTCGCCCTCTGGCGGGGACGCGTTGAGCACGCCGTCACGGTCCAGGAACAGGACCCCGGTCACCTCAGCAGACCCGCCAGGTCTGCAGCCCGTCCGGTTCGAGCGCCACCTCCGACGCATCGCAGCCACGGGCGCGCAGCAGGTCCGCGAGCGCATGCTTGCGTTCGAAGCCGCAGTACAGCAGCAGGTAGCCGCCGCCGCCGGCGCCGGTGATCTTGCCGCCGATGGCGCCATGCTCGCGGGCGTAGCGATAGAGGTCGTCGAGCTCGGGGCCGGAGATCCGGTCCGACATCCGCTTCTTCTGCTGCCACTCCTCGTCGAGCAGACGACCGAAGTCGTCCCACTTGCGGTGGAGCAGCCGGTCCTTCATCTCGATGGCGATGGACCTGACCTGGCGCAGCGCGTCCACCGAGTCGTGCTCCCGCCGCTCGTAGCGCGCTACCTGGTCCGCGATGATGTTGGACGAGAGGCGCACCCGGCCCGTGTCCACGAGCAGCAGGTTGTATTCCAGCTCGTTGAGGATGTCCCGGCCCAACCGCAGCGAGTTCACCACCACCCGGTCGGCCCGGAACTCGATGAAGTTCACACCGCCGAACGTCGCCGCGTACTGGTCCTGCATGCCACCCGCGATGGCCAGGTCGGTGCGCTCGATCTGGTGGGCCGTGTCGGCGACCTCGTAGTCCGTGAGCGACAGGCCCTTCCACTCCTTGAGCAGACCGACCATCGCGACCATCATCGCGGACGACGAGCCAAGGCCCGAACCGGGTGGGGCGTCCGAGTGGAGGTAGAGGTCGAACCCCTGGTCGTCGTCGCCCGTCAGCCTGCGGATGGCGGCCTTGGCCAGGTCCAGCTCCCCGTCGAGGACCATCTCCCGACGGGAGCTGTAGCTGAGCGAGGTGCCGAAGTCGCGGGACTCGATGCAGACCCCGCCATCATGGCGCGGCCGCAGCGTCCCCCAGGCATAGCGGTCGATGGTCGCGGACAGGACGCAGCCACCCTCCTGCTCGGGGAACGGAGGCACGTCCGTGCCTCCGCCGCCGAAGCTGATCCGCAGCGGCGCCTTGGCCCGGATGAGCATCAGGCTGCCTCGGGGGAGTCGTGGATCACAGGGAGTCACCGAGCGGATCTGCTGGGACGCGCCAACGCGCCGCCGGTACGGGGAACCCGGCTCAGCCGAGTATCGAAGGCCCCGGTCCCATGCGTCCCCCGTACGAAGGTACCGACCGACCTCGATCGACCGCCGAAGGCGGCGGCGACTCGGTCGTCCGTGCCCGGGCCTCGTCGACGGCCATGATCGGCAGCACCGCTGCGGGGTGGGCACCCAGGGCGGCGTACGACTCGGGCACGCCGATGTCCACGAAGGGCACCTCGAACACGACCCCGCGGGCACGCCCGTGCAGCAGGCCCGGGAGGACCTCCCGCTCGAGCGAGACGGCCCGATCGGGCTCGATGCTCGCGATGACCGACCGCGTCATGACGTAGATGCCGGCGTTGATGAGCCCGGGGCGAGCGTCGCGAGAGTCCTGCTTCTCCCGGAAGGCGCTGACCGTGCCGTCGATGGCCAGCTCCACTGACCCATAGCGGCGGACATCAGGGACGCGCGCGAGGGCGAGGGTGACGGCAGCGTCGGACGCTGCGTGCGCGGCGGTCAGGTCGCCCAGCGGAGCCGCGAGGTAGGAGTCACCGTTCAGCACCAGGCACGGCTCGTCCGTCAGGCGCGGCAGTACCTGGCGCAGGGCACCACCCGTGCCGAGCGGGGCGGTCTCCCGCGAGTAGCGCACATCGAGACCCCAGCGCAGCCCGCGGCCGACATGCTCCTCGATGACATCGCCCCGATGTCCGGTGAGCAGCCAGACCTGCTCGAAGCCCGAGTCGCGCAGCTGCGCCAGCAGCCAGTCCAGGAATGGACGGCCCGCGACGGGGGCCATCGGCTTGGGCAGGTCCGCGCCGATGACGGGCCGCAGACGAGTACCCGCGCCGCCGACGAGGATGAGCGCCTCCACGCGACGCTGCCTATCGCGCGATGAGCGCCTCGGCCGCGGACGGTCCACCCTCGACCCACAGCGGGTCATGCCAGGGCAGGCTCGAGCCGCGCTCGACCTCGACCGGGATGGACATCGGGGCCGCTGCGACGGGCAGGATGACGATGGGCGGGGGCATCGGCGCGACGCGCCGGACCGGCCCGGAGAACCGCTCCCGGATGATGGTCCGCAGCACGCGCATGCCGTCGGGGATGGTGTGCAGGTTGGACTCGCCGTGGATCCGATGCGCCTCGAAGGACGGCACCTCCTCGACCCGCAGGCCGATCTTGAGCGCCCGCACGTTCATCATCGACTCGATCTCGAAACCGTCGCCGTCGAGGCCAAGACGCGGCACGACCTGGCGCCAGAAGGCGTTGTAGCCGTAGCAGAGGTCCGTATATCGGCCACCGAACAGCAGTCGGACCATGCCCACGAACACGGCATTGCCGACCTTCCGGTAGAGCTGCATGTCGGCGGTGCCGCCCCCGGCGAGGAAGCGGGAGCCCTTCGCGAAGTCCGCCCCGTCGATGAGGGCGCGCACGAATGCGGGGATCTCCTCGGGCGCCGTGGAGCCGTCGGCATCGAGCATCACGATGATGTCGCCACGCGCCGCGGCGAAGCCGGTGCGGAGGGCGGCTCCCTTGCCCCGGCCGTGCTGCTTCACGACACGCACGCTGGGCAGCACCGCCCGCGCGACCGCGACCGTATCGTCGGTCGAGTCACCATCGACCAGGATGACCTCCGACACATCGGCCGGGATGCGCGGCAGGACGTGCGGCAGGTTCGCCGCTTCATTCATGGCGGGGACGACGACACTGATCGTGGGCGCGGACACAGGCGGAGACCCCCGATTGCTCTGGGCACGGATGCCCATGGGCGATGCGAGACGTCTCGGGCAGCTGTGCGAGGGCTCCGACCCGTCTGGGTTGGGTCGGTCTGGGTGCCATCCACGGCTGCATCTCGCCGGATATGCTGGGCACGCTAGTACCTTGGTACGGGGGAGGTCAAGGACCCGACCAACGGCGGTGGTGCACTGGGGCACACACCCACAGGGTCAGCTGCCGGCGCCGGCGCGCGGCGGCGACGGACCCCGTTCCCTGGCTCTCACCGGGTCGCCTGTCCGTCCGGTGCATCCCGGCCGATCGGGCACCCGACCGCCATCCGGGCAGATGGGCATCCGATGGCGCGCGTGGGGTCTGGCAGGGTCCGTGGCACTCCGTGGCGGTGGACCCCCGACCTTGGTACTGGTGCACCCGGACCTTCGTCCCATTGGCTCGATGGGGACGCAGGCCTGTAAATCACATCCATGCCCAGCAGAGTCCGTGCCCGCTCGTCCGATGCATCCCGTCGTCGACGCCCACCGTTGGGCGCGCGCGGCTCACGGCGTCGACAGGACGGTCAGGCGATGCTGGAATTCGCGCTCATCGTCCCGGTGCTCATGCTCGTCATCGTGGGCATCATCGAGTTCGCGCTGGCCTTCAACGCCACGCTGGGTGTCAACCGCGCGAGCCAGGTGGCGGCACTCGTGGCCGCCGAGGCCGGCAACCTGCCGGGCGCCGACTGCCTGATCCTCCAGAGCATCGAGAACGACGTCGGCGCACCCAGCGACCGGCGGGAGATCACGGGCGTGGAGATCCAGCGCACCAATCCCTCCGGGGTCACGGTCTACGCCCGCAACAGGTACATCCGGAGCGGGGTGACCAACTGCACCCTCGCCGACGGGACATCCATCTCCGTGCCCTACACGGCGACCATGACCGGCTACCCGGTCAACCAGCGCTGCAACGTCCTGAAGGGGTGCCCGACCTTGACACCATCCCGATCCACGGTCGACACCATCGGCATCCAGGTCAGCTACGCCTATCACTGGCGCACCCCGCTGGCTGCCGTCATGCAGCTCGTCAACGGTGGCGGGTCCTCGGGCACGACCTTCGCCTTCGATCGACGGAGCGCCTTCCGGATGGAGCCGCAGGTCTGATGCGCATCTACCGACGCCCAGGGGGCCAGGCGAGTCCGCCCCGACCACGAGCACCGCGAACGGGGCCAGGCGCTCGTCGAGTTCGCCCTCGTCCTGCCCATCGCGCTGTTCCTGCTGCTCATCATGCTCGAGGTCGGCCTTGCCTTCAGTCACAAGCTGACCGTCGGCTACGCCTCCCGCGAAGGCGCCCGGACCGCGGCAGCGCTCGGCAATGGCGGCGCCGCTTCCTGCTCCGGGTCCGACCCGAACGCGGCGGCCGCGGCGGCTGTCGACAAGCAGATCGTGGCGGCCGCCCAGCGCATCCTCAAGTCGCCCGGTTCGGACATCAAGATGAACCGCGTCTCCCAGATCCAGGATCTACAAGGCGACCTCCACCGGCTCCCAGGTCGGCAGCTTCGTCAACGTCTGGACCTACACCCCCGGTGCCGGGCCCGACATCGATGACGGCTCCACCGTGGACAAGCTCGACTTCTCGCAGCAGAGCGTCGGGTGGCCCGCCTGCAGTCGGGTATTCAGCCCGACGCCGGACTCGATCGGCGTGCAGGTCGTCTACAGCTACCAGCTCACCACACCGCTGGTCGCGATCGCGCAGCTCATCGGCGGCACCCAGGCCACCACGTACGCCCTCAACGACCAAACCATCATGGCCGTCAACCCCACCCAGTGAGGACCACCGTGTCGAGCCCATCCCTGCGACGGAATACGCGTCGCGTCTCCACCGAGGCGCTCGTCGGCCCAGACCGGGCTCCGATGGCCAGTCGCGCCGCTGAGCGCGGCCAGGCCCTCGTCCTGTTCGTGCTCCTCTCCCTGGTCCTCATCGGATCGGTCGCCATCGTCACGGACGTCTCCTGGCTGTGGTACGGCAACCAGCGGATGCAGCGCGCCGCTGACGCCGCAGCTCTCGCGGGAGCCATCTACCTGCCCGGCAGTCCCTCGCAGGCCTACCAGGCGGCGCGCGAGGAAGCGACCAAGAACGGCTTCACCAGCGGCGTCAACGGCGTGACCGTGACCCCGCTCCAGGACGCGGTCAACAAGCGACGTCTCGTCGTCACGGTGACGGATCCGTGGGCGCCTTCTTCGCCCAGGCTCTAGGCATCTCCTCGTTCGGCTCCAGCGCGACCGGACGCGCCGAGTACTACCTGCCGGTGCCGATGGGCAGCCCGGAGAACTATTACGGCGTGTTCGGCATGACCCGTGGCCTCGCGACCGCCGAGACCGTCACCAGCACGAACACCACGTCGGCGGGTGGCAACAGTGGCCTTCAGGTCCCGACGACGGCTCCGTCGGGGACCTGGACCGCGACGAGCGGCACGAAGCAGGCTGCGGTCGGGACCAACAACAACGTCTACATCCAGACCAGCACGAACGCGACCATCCAGCAGTTCGGGGACTTCAACATCACCCTGCCCACCCCGAACGCGAACCAGTCGCTGTCCATCGTGGGCCTCACGGTCCAGCTGACCGACACGTTCGTCTCGGCGACCTGCGCCAACTCCAAGGTCAATGTCGACCTGACCTGGAACGCGTCGAACGCGACGCCGACCTGGTCCAGCGTCGTCGCGACACCCAACCTTACGACCTCCACCTCTACTGACTACACCCTGCCCGCATCCGGGGGCACTACCAGCACGAGTGCGTGGGGTGGGCATTCGTGGGACGCCAGCGACTTCACCAATGCCGACTTCCAGATGCGCATCACTGCCGTCAAAGGATGCGCGACCGCAGGCACGAACCTCAGGGCGGACATGATCCAGGTCCGCGTCTACTACAGCATGTCCACGACCACCACGACAACGTCGGTCCAGACGACCGCCGTCGCCGACCAGAACCTCCAGGGCCCCGGAACCGCGTGCGGTTCGGGCATCGTCAACTGCTATCGCGCGGACGGTGCGACCCTCAATCCGCGGGGCTTCTGGGGCACGATGAACAGCCAGGGCGCGGAGAACGTCAACGGTGACGCCTACCAGCCGTTCTACGACACGCGCACCTCGGCGAGCAACCCTGCCTACGATTCCGACAACTACTACAACTACGCCATCGAGATGCCGCCCGGATCGACCAACGGCTCCATCTACGTGTACGACCCCGAGTTCTGTGCGGTGACCGTCAGCAAGGGCACCGGCGACCGGTGGTTCAGCGGCACGAACGCGGTGAGCTCGTTCTACGAGGTCTACGACACCAAGAACACGCTCTATGACACGTCCGATGACGGTGCTGCCCTGGCATCGTCCGGCAACCTCTTCCGGAACATCTCCGCCGCGGACACCGCGATGGGTGGCTCGGGTGGTTCGGAGTGCGTCCAGTTCACGGACGCCACGTACGGCGACGGTCGCGACTACCACAACCAGTGGTACCTCCTGTACAGCGGCATGACGGGCGGCTCCAGCGGCCGGATCTACCGCATCCACACCACCTCCACGGACCCCTCCAACGTGGCGGCCCAGAAGAGCACCAACGCCGAGAACAGCTTCGCGCTGTACACGTCCGCGTCCGGTGGCACGCCCAAGCTGTACGGCCTCGGTGCCATGCAGGCCTTCACCCCGTTGTCCGCCTCCGGCTCCACGGTCGTCTCGGAGTTCTACCTGGCCCAGATCGACGCGAACTATGCCGGCAAGACCATCGAGATCCAGCTCTGGGACCCGGGCGACACCAATCCTCTGGCCGCGACCCTCGCCATCCTGGCGCCCACCGCCGCCGGCTGGTCACCGACCGCGATGAGCTACACGGCCGCCAAAGGTACGACCAACTCGGGGGCCGCGAACTGCAACTCGCTCACGGGTACGGGCGTGATGTCCGTCCAGACCAACGTCGGGTCGACCGCGGGCACGTACAACGGCTGCTGGCTGACCATCCGGGTGCCCATCCCCACCGGCTACACCGCGGCGCAGCAGGGCTGGTGGAAGATCCGCTACACCATGAGCGGCAACGGGACGTCCAACGACGTGACGACCTGGACCACCCGCATCCTGGGCAACCCGGTCCACCTGGTCCTCCAGTAGCCTCCTGGCGCCCTGGGGGCGCCTGCCCGGCCCGGGCGCACCACGGCCCACGGCTCCCAGCACGACGACCGACGGATCATCCGTCGGTCGTCCGCGTTCGGTCAGATCGACGCGCCAGCCTCGACGTCCTCGATGAAGGCCTCCGCCGCGAACGCCTCGGCGGGCTCCGTGGTGGAGCCCTGCTCCGCCTCCCAGGAGCGGTTGCTGCCTCGGGCGAGCGATACGAGCGCACCGATCGGCGCATGCCACGACGCCGGCCCCGAACGCGATGTGCAGGGCATCGATGAACGGCTCGAGGCCGATCCCCTGGGCGCCCGTCTGGGTGCCCGAGAAGATCCTGACCATCACGTCGGGGTCCATGGCGCTCGTCATGAGGCCGATGGACAGCGCGATGCTGAGCACGAACCCGGTGTTCGTGAGCATCGCCCGCATGCCTGCCCCGACTCCTCGCTTGACGGGTGGCACGACACCCATCACGGCGCTCGTGTTGGGTGACACGAACAGGCCCGAGCCGGCGCCGATGATGAGCTGCCAGAGGGCCAGCTGCCAGTAGGGCGTATCCACCTGGATGGTGGTCAGCCCCGCCAGGCCGATACCCGTGACCACCATGCCCAACGTCGCGAGCAGTCGGGACCCGTACCGATCGGCGAGCGCGCCGCTGATGGGCGACAGCACCACCAGGCCCAGCGCCAGTGGCGCGAGCAGGATGCCGGCCTGCACCGGATCCACGCCTTTGACGCCCTGGAGGTAGAACACCAGCAGGAACAGCACGGAGTTGCGCGCGACACCGTTGAGCAGGCCCGTGAGGTTGCCCATCAGGAAGAGGCGGTCGCGCAACAGCTCCAGGTCGATGAGCGGCGACCGGACACGCCGCTCGACCCACAGCAGCACCGGCATCAGCACCACGAACAGCAGCAGGCCGCCGATGATCCACCAGGTATCCCAGCCGTACAGCCCGCCGAATGCGAGCGAGGTCATGAGACCCAGGAGCGCCGCGAGGTAGATGACGGACCCCAGCCAGTCGATGGACGCGGACCGTTGGCCCTGCACCTGCTCCACCAGGACGAGCGCCCCCAGGACGACCGCCAGCACGCCGAGGGGCAGGTTGACCCAGAAGATGGTGCGCCAGCCGAAGGTGGTGAGGAAGCCGCCGAGGATGGGGCCCAGGATGAGGCCCGCGCCGACGACCATGGCATTGATGCCCAGGGCACGACCCAGCTCGTTGCGCGGGAAGGCATCCGTGACGAGCGCCGAGGATGTCGCGAGCATGAATGCGCCCCCGACGCCCTGGGCGATGCGTCCGAGGATGAGCGACGCGGAGTCGGGCGCCAGCGCGCAGCCAACGGAGGCGACCGTGAAGATGGCCACGCCCAGCAGGAACATCCGCGCCCGTCCGTACCGGTCCGCGAGCTTGCCCGCGTTGAGCACGAGCACCGTGGTCACGACCGTATAGCCGACCACGATCCAGAGCAGCGCGAACAGGTCGGTGTGGAGGTCCCGCAGGATGTCCGGGAGCGCGATGACGAGCGTGCCGCTCGTGAGCGATGCGAGCAGTGCCCCGAGGCTGGTGACCGCCAGCAGCCACCAGCGGTACGAGGGTGAGGCGGGGTCGACCAGTCGCCAGCGCTCGAGCCGGGATGTCGTCACCGGTCGGTGGCCAGGTGGGCGATGACGTCGAGCACCCGCGTCCGACGCCCGCGGGCGTCGTCGGCCATCGCCGTCAGGCGGGCTGGGCCATCACCAGGATGCGGATCTCGGTCATGTCCTCGATGGCGAACCGGACCCCCTCGCGGCCGAGGCCCGAATCCTTGACCCCGCCGTAGGGCATGTTGTCGATGCGGTACGTGGGCACGTCATTGATGATGACGCCGCCGACCTCGAGCTCCTCGAAGGCACGCCAGGTGTGCGCCAGGTCGTTGGTGAAGACCCCGGCCTGGAGCCCGAAGGCACTGTCGTTGACGGCCTCGATGACGCTGTCGAAGTCATCGAACGGGAATGCCACGACGATGGGCGCGAACGCCTCCATGGAGCACACCTTGGCATCCCGGGGCACGTCGACGAGCACGGTGGCGGGGAATGCCTGGCCGTCGGCGCGGCCACCCGAGAGGGCTCGGCCGCCCGCCGCGATCGCCTCGTCCACCCAGCGCTGCGTCCGCTGCGCCGACTCGGCATCGACCATCGGGCCCAGCTGCGTCTCGGGGTCCATCGGGTCGCCCGACGCTGAGCGCCCGTGCGCCTTCCACGAAGCGGGCCATGAACTCGTCCCAGATCGAGGCGTGGACGAAGAGACGCTGGACGCTGATGCACACCTGGCCGGAGTAGCTGAAGGCACCCATGAGCGTCCGCTTGAGCGCCCAGTCGAGGTCCGCGGTGGCATCCACGATGGCGCCCGCGTTGCCGCCGAGCTCCAGCACCACCTTCTTGCGGCCGGCGCGCGCCTTCATCGCCCAGCCGACGCTGGGTGAACCGGTGAACGACAGCAGCCGGAAGCGGTCGTCCTCCACCAGCCGGTCCCCGAGCTCCCGGGTCATGGGCAGGATGGAGACGGCGCCCGGGGGCAATCCTGCCTCGTCGATGATCTCCGCCACCGTCAGCATCGTGAGCGGGTCACGGGAGGGTGGCTTGAGCACGATGGAGCAGCCCGCCGCGATGGCCGGCGCGATCTTGTGGGCCGCGAGGTTGAGCGGGAAGTTGAAGGGGCTGATGGCCGCCACCGGACCGACCGGGAAGCGCCGGGTGATGCCCACGCGGCCACGCGAGACCGCGTTGAGGTCCAGGGGGATGGTCTGGCCCGTGATGCGCTCCGACTCCTCCGCGCCCAGGCGGAAGGTGAGGATGGCCCGGTCGACCTCGGCCAGCGCGTCCCGGATGGGCTTGCCCGACTCCCGGGCCATGATGCGGCCGAGTTCCTCGCGTCGGGTGCGGATGCCGTTCTCGATATGGTGGAGCGCCCTCGACCGCTCCATCGAGGACAGCTTCCGGGTCTGCTCGAAGGCAGCCACCGCCGCCGTGACCGCCTCCTCGTACTGCGCCGCCGTCGCCGTGTACGTGGCACCGGCCGGCGTGCCGGGATGCGCCGGGTCATCGACCACGAGCACATCGGGCGACTCCACCCAGCGACCAGCCAGATAGATGGGATGTGGCGTGGTGACGGTCGCGGTGGCCATCGGGTCCTCCAGGGATGGGTCAGGGAGCGGGGGTCGGGCGACGACTGAGTCTAGCCCGCCACCCTCCGCCGGTCCATGGGAAGCCCAACAGCGGAGGGGGCACGCGGGAGGTCGACGACCCCATGGGCACGAACGCGCCGGGCTGGGGTACCCTCAGGATGGAGATGGTCGACTCGCCACCACCGTCGCGACCCGGACCGCCCAAGCCCAAGGAGACACCGTGGCCAAGCAGTACGCCAACCCGCCCGCGCTGACCATCGATCCCGCGAAGCGCTACAGCGCCGTGATCGAGACCTCGGCGGGCACCCTCACCGCCGAGCTGTTCGCCTCCGAGGTCCCGAACACGGTCAACAACTTCGTGTTCCTTGCCCGCGAGGGCTTCTACGACGGGGTCATCTTCCACCGGGTCATCGAGGGCTTCATGATCCAGGGCGGCGACCCGACGGGTCGTGGCACGGGCGGGCCCGGCTACCGCTTCCCGGACGAGAAGGTGACCCGGTCGTATACCCGGGGCACCCTCGCGATGGCCAATGCCGGCCCGAACACGAACGGCAGCCAGTTCTTCGTGATGCATGCCGACTACCGGCTGCCGCCCAACTACACCATCTTCGGCAAGCTGACCGCGGGCGAGGAGGTGGTGGACGCCATCGCGACCGCGCGGACGGGCAGCCAGGACCGTCCCGTCGACCCGGTGAGCATCACCTCGGTGACCATCACCGAGGCCTAGACGCGGTCGACCGGGATGCTGCGACGCATCCCGGTCGGTCATCTTGCTCGGTCCTCGGCCGGCGACCCGGATGGGCGCCGGCCGATGTCATGCCACGCGCAGGCGGGGCATCGGCTCACACCGTGATGATGCGTCCCTTGCAGCTGGAGCCAACGCCGCCGGTGAGCCGGGCGTAGCTGTCCACCACGACGCGTCGCGTCGCCTCGACCGAAGCATCCGCGCGGTACCAGATGAGCTTGAGCACCAGCCGGAACTGGCTCGGGTTCGAGACCGGCGGCAGTGGTGTCCGCTCCGCCGGCAGCGCCGCCGGATGGGTCAGGCTCGCCGGGCCCGTGACGAGGGTGCCCTTGTGGACGTTGACCCAGGCACCGTTCTTCCACTGCTGGATGATGGGCTGGTAGCCCACGGAGCGAAGCCCCGAGTGGATGCCCCACACCACCGGGTCGTGGAGCAGCTTGATGCCCGTGAGGTAGACCGATCCGGCCGTGCCGCCGCCGGCATACGAGCACTTGGCGCCCGGCTCCGCGGCCCGGTCGGTGAGCGCCCCAGGTGCCGGGACTGCCGGTGTGGCCGATGGAGTGCGCCGCGAAGGCGCTCGCGGGCGCCATGCAGCAGCCCGACGAGCGCGAGCAGGCCAACCATGCCTGCCCGTGTCGGGCGGTACATGATCCGAGTCATCGAGACCTCCAGTGCCGTGTGACGAGCGTCCGACTGCCGGCTCGGGCCGGCCCTGCGCGCGATCGTACGCCGCATGGCGCGGAGCGGTCCATGGGACCTCCGTGGGCCGGCTTCAGCCGTCTGGCCGGGCCCGGGTCCGGCGCGGATGCCGGGAGGGCTCGTCCTGGCCCACGCCTGCCGCGATGATCTGGCGCAGCCACGCCTCGGTGGTCGCGACATGGACCAGGGCCGTCGCCTCCGCGAGCACCGGGTCACGCGCCTCGAGCGCCCGCAGGATGTCCTCGTGCTGGCGCGATGGTGCGCGCAACGGCATCCGCGTCCACGATGCCCCGCCAGATCCGCGCTCGCTGGGTCCGGCCCGAGACGCCTGCGAGCATCGAGGCCAGGGTCGCGTTCCCGGATGCGCTCGCGACTCGGGCATGGAACTCCGCGTCGTACTGGACGAGCACATCCTGCGAGCCGGCATCCCGCATCCGCTGCAGGCAATCCGTGAGCGCCACGATGCCCTGCGGATCGACGTGACGTGCCGCGAGCGCCGTCGCGGCCGGCTCCAGGATGCGCCGGACACCGATGAGCTCCATCGAGAAGTCGGGCTGGAGCATGTCCGCGGCGAAGCCGATGCCCTCGAGCAGCAGCTCCGGCCGGAGGCTCGTGACGTAGGTCCCGTCGCCCCGGCGGACGTCGAGGACGCGTGCCGTGACGAGCGCCCGCACCGCCTCACGGACCGTGTTCCGGGAGGCGCCCAGCTGGACGGCGAGCTCCGCCTCCGATGGCAGCCGCGCGCCGGGCGGCAGGCCGCCGGTGCCGATGAGCTCCCGGATACGCTCGATGGCGGCCTCGGTCATCGGCGCGGCCACGGGCGACATCCTCCTTGCTGGGGCTCAGACATCCGATGATACCCGACCGGCACCTTGGTTGCGAATAGGGTATAGACATCGGATGTTACGCCGGGTAATGTGCCCGCCTGACGGCGATCACGCCGGGAATCGCGGGTGAGACGCCGGACGGCTCATGGGACAACGCGGGGAGCGATCGACAGCCTGGCGGCTCATACGTCCGATGATAGGCACGCGCGCCGAAGGTTCCGGACGGTCGACACCGCACGTAGGAGGAGGCTCACATGGCGAGAGCTCGTTCCGTCCGGGCAGCGACCGTGGTCGCCAGCCTGGGGCTGCTCATCGCAGCCAACAGCGTGCCGTCCGGCGCACAGTCCCCCAGCGCACCCGTGCATCCCGGCCGGGACCACGGTCAACCTGCTGACCTTCAACGGGCCGCAGGTCGCGGAGCCGCTCATCCGGCGCGCGCCGGACTTCGAGAAGGCCACCGGCATCCACGTCAACGTCATCGCGGTCCCGTTCCAGGACATCTACACCAAGGCCATCCTTGACGCGTCGACCGGCAACAACGCCTATGACGCCTACGTGTTCAACCCCCAGTGGTTCGGTGACTTCGCGACGCCGGGCTACCTCGAGGACCTGACGCCCCGCATCGCGGCTGACCCGAGCATCCAGTGGGACGACATCGCCCCGTTCTTCCGCGACTTCAGCGCGTCCTACAACGGCAAGACGTATGCCATCCCGCTCGACGGCGACTTCCACATGGCGTACTACCGCAAGGACCTGCTGGACAAGGACGGCATCGCGGCGCCCAAGACCTGGGACGACTGGCTCGCGGTCGCGGCCAAGTACAACGGCCAGGACCTCAACGAGGACGGCACGCCCGGACTACGGGTCCTGCATCGCCAAGAAGGTGGGCGGCCAGAGCTACTGGTGGCTCATCGACTTCGTCGCCCCGCTCATCCAGAGCCAGGGGACGGGTCAGGGTGCCTTCTTCGACACCAAGACCATGGATCCGCTGTTCAACAACGATGCGGTCAAGCTGGCGCTCCAGACCTACAAGAAGACGGGCGACTACGGGCCGCCCGACGAGAACAACACGGACCTGGGCACCATCCGCAACCTGTTCACCACCGGTCGCTGTGCCCTGACCCTCGACTGGGGCGACACGGGCACCCTGGCGCCCGGCACCTATGTCGCGGACAAGTACGCCTCGCTCGTCCTGCCGGGCTCGACCCAGGTCTGGGATCCGGCGACCAGCGCGCTCGTGCCCTGCGACGCGACCACCTGCCCGGACGCCATCGACGGCGTCAACCACGCTCCCCTCGCCGCCTTCGGTGGCTGGTCGGGCGCGGTCAACGCGGCTGCCGATCCGATCGTCAAGGACGCGGCCTACGCGTTCCTGTCGTACATGACGGCACCGGCACAGTCCAACATCGATGTCACCATCGGCAAGTCGGGCTTCAATCCCGTACCGCACCTCGCAGTTCACGAACATCCAGCCGTGGCTGGACGCCGGGCTCAGCGAGACCGCCGCCAACAACTACCTGGGTGCCATCAAGGACACCCTGGCCAACCCCAACATGGTGCTCGACCTGCGCATCCCCCAGACCGCGGCCTACGAGCAGGACGTGCTGGACAAGGCGGTCGCGTCCTACCTCGTCGGTGATGCCGACGAGGCCGAGACGATGCAGGCCATCTCCGACGGCTGGAACGCCATCACGGACAAGGCCGGTCGGGACTCGCAGCTGGCGGCATACAACGCCAGCCTCACCGTCAACCGGTAAGCACTGACCGTATGGATCCCCGCGGATCGGACCTGACCGGCCCGGAACCCGGGGCAGAGACAGCGCGCCGAGGGCTCTCCTCCCTCGGCGCGCTGCGCACGGACGCGACGGCCAGATGGCTGTTCATCTGGCCCGCCGTCCTCGTCATCCTGCTGCTCTCGATCTTCCCGCTCGTGGCGTCGCTCGTGCTGGCCCTCTCGAACCTGGTGTTCAAGCAGGGCGCGATCGCCATCGACTTCGTGGGCTTCGACAACTTCTCGGCGCTCCTCTTCGGCACCGAGCGCAAGACCTTCCTGGGCGTCACGCGGGCACCGACGCCCCTCGGCTGGCTGCTCATCCTGGGCAGCATCGCGCTCGCGGTCTGGTGGTTCCGGCGATCGGTCCGGGGCGGCCAGCTGGGTCCGTTCGGGCTCGCCGTCCGGCTGGGGGCATGCTTCATCCTCGTCGGCTTCGCCTGGCTGCTGGCCCAGACGCTGCTGGGCGAGGGCGGCCGACCCGGCGCGCTCATCGTGACCATGCTGTTCGTGGTCGGGGGCATCGGCCTCCAGTACACGGTGGGCCTGGTCCTGGCGCTGCTGGCGGTGCGGCGCATCCCCGGTCGGCGCTTCTTCCGGGTCGTGTTCCTCATCCCGCTCACCATCACGCCGGTCGGCGTCGGCTACATGCTGCGGATGATGACCGACACGGGCGTCGGCCCGATGGTGCCCATCTTCCGGGCGCTGGGCCTGACGGACTACACCTGGGTCAACGACGCCTGGTCGGCGCGCGTGGTGGTCATCCTCGCGGACTCGTGGCAATGGATCCCGTTCATGTTCATCGTGCTGCTGGCAGCCATCGAGGGCCAGGACCAGGAGGTGCTGGAGGCGGCGTTCGTCGATGGCGCGACACGCGGCCAGGCGTTCCGGCACATGACCATCCCGGCGATCCTGCCCGTGAGCACGACGCTCATCCTCATCCGCATGATCGAGTCGTTCAAGATGATCGACATGCCCAACATCCTGCTGGGCGGCGGACCGGGCACGGCGACCCAGACGCTGGCGCTCGAGTCGTACTTCTCGTGGCGCACCCTGGACCTGGGTCGATCGGCGGCCATCGCCTATCTGCTGCTCATCACCGTGACCATCGTGGCCACGGCGTACGGCAGCCTGGTCCGTCGACGCGCGGAGCTGGCGGCATGACCCAGCCGCGCCGGGAGGCCCTTCGATGATGAACCCGTTCCGGCGCCGCTCGGCGATGGATGTCTCGCCGCCGGCCAAGTTCGTGGGCTGGCTCGTGCTCGTGTTCTGGGCCTTCATGGTGCTGTTCCCGCTGTACTGGCTGTTCGTGACCTCGTTCAAGACCTCGGACACCGTCGGTCGCGGGCCCTTCTACCTCCCCTTCGTCGACTTCCAGCCGACCCTCGATGCCTGGCAGGACGTGCTGGGCGCACATACCTCGGAGACGTTCCGGCCGTACATCAACACCATCGTCGTCGGGCTCGCCAGCGCGGTCGTGACGGTGCTCCTGGGTGCCACGTCGGCGTATGCGCTCGTGCGCTTCCGCTACCAGCCACGCCTGGGCATCATCGGCCTGTTCATCGGCTGCATGGCGGGACTGTCCATCGCCATCGGGATGGGCGTGCCCTGGCTGGTGGCCGTGGTCTCCGCGCTGGCGGTGTTCTTCCTGCTGGCCCAGACCATCGGCCGGCGCTTCCGGCGCTCGCTGGGCAACAACGACATCGCCTTCTGGCTCATCTCGCAGCGCATCCTGCCGCCCATCGCGGTGGTGCTGCCGCTGTTCGTGCTGTACCAGCAGATCGGGTTGCTGGACACGCAGTTCGCCATCGCGCTGACGTATGTCGCAGCGAACCTGCCCATCGCGGTGTGGCTGATGCGCGACTACTTCGCGACGCTGCCCGTGGAGCTCGAGGAATCGGCCTCCGTGGACGGCGCGTCGATCTACCGCATCTTCCGCTCCATCGTGCTGCCGCTCGCGGTGCCGGGGCTCGTCGCGACGTTCCTCATCGTGCTCATCTTCGGCTGGAACGAGTACCTCATCGCGAACATCCTCTCCAGCGCGAACGCCCAGACGATGCCCCTGCTCATCGTTGCCCAGGACGCGACCCGCGGTCCCCAGTGGTGGACCATGTCGGTGCTCGTGTTCATCATGATCATCCCCGTCGTGGTGATGGCCATCGTCCTGGAGCGCTACATCTCGCGCGGCCTCCTGGTCGGCGCGCTCAAAGGCTGAAGGGAGATCCACGTTGGCTGGACCACTGACCATCACGCGTGTCGACACGTTCGACGTCCGCTTCCCGACGGCCCGGGCCCACGACGGCTCGGACGCCATGAACCCCGACCCGGACTACTCCGCGGCGTACGTGGTCCTGCGCACCGGTGACCCGTCGCTCGAGGGGCACGGCTTCGCGTTCACCATCGGCGAAGGCACCGAGATCTGCGTCGCGGCCGCCATCCGGACGCTCGGCACGCACCTCGACCGGGCTGGCCTCGAGGATGCGTTCGCGGGACATGGGGGCCTTCTCGCGGAGCCTCATCGGCATCAGCCACCTGCGCTGGCTGGGCCCCGAGAAGGGCGTCATCCACCTCGCGACCGCGGCGGTCCTGAACGCGGTCTGGGACCTGTTCGCCAAGACCCGGGGCGTGCCCGTATGGCGGCTGCTCGCGGGCATGACGCCCGAGCAGCTCGTCGCGCTCGTCGACTTCCGCTACCTCACCGACGCCCTGACACCGGCCCAGGCGCTGGACATCCTGCGAGCAGCCGAGCCGGGCAAGGCCGGCGCGCATCGCGCACATCGAGTCGACCGGCTACCCGGCGTACACGACCTCCGCAGGCTGGCTGGGCTACGACGACGACAAGGTCCGCCGGCTGTGCCAGGAAGCGCTCGACGATGGGTTCGATGCCTTCAAGCTGAAGGTCGGCCGGAACCTCGAGGACGACCTGCGCCGGACCCGCATCGCGCGCGAGGTCATCGGCCCCGACCGGCGCCTGATGGTCGACGCCAACCAGGTCTGGAGCGTGCCGGAGGCCATCGACTGGATGGCGGGCCTCGCCGAGGTGCGACCGATGTGGATCGAGGAGCCGACGAGCCCCGACGACATCCTGGGTCACGCGGCCATCGCGCGGGCCATCGCCCCCATCCGGGTGGCCACCGGGGAGCACGTCCAGAACCGGGTGATGTTCAAGCAGCTGTTCCAGGCGAATGCCGTGAGCTTCGCCCAGATCGATGCCTGCCGCCTCGCGAGCATCAACGAGGTGCTCGCGGTCCAGCTGCTGGCCGCCTGCTTCGGGGTGCCGGTCTGTCCGCATGCGGGCGGTGTCGGTCTGTGCGAGCTCGTCGTGCATCTCGCCGCCATCGACTTCGTGTGCGTGAGCGGGACCATGGAGGGCCGCATGGTGGAATGGGTCGACCATCTCCACGAGCAGTTCCGGGAGCCGGCGCGGGTCGTGCGCGCCCGCTACCAGATGCCCCGGTCGCCGGGCTATGCCCAGCTGTTGCCCGCCTCCATCGATCGCTATCGCTATCCCGATGGCTCGTTCTGGGTCGAGGACGCGGCCACCGGCTGACCGCCGGGCGAGCCGACGGGTTCGCCATCGCGCATCACGACACGTCCGCGGATGACCGCTGCCGCGGGGTGCCCCAGGAGCCGCTCGCCCTGGAACGGACTGAGGTTGCTCCGTCCATGCATGCGTGCCTCGTCGATGCGCCCCTCCCCGTCGAGGCGCCAGAGGGTCAGGTCCGCGTCGGCACCAGGCTCCAGGCGTCCCTTGTGAAGGAGGCCCCAGATGCGCGCCGGCGCGGCAGAGGTCACCGTCACGAACCGGCCCAGGCCGAGCGATCGGCTCCCGGAGCACGGCACGCGACAGGAGCACGGCGGGGCTCGTCTCGACCCCCACCGCTCCGGCATGCGCGGACCAGATATCACCGCCGAGCTTGTCGGCCCGGGTGTGCGGCGCATGGTCTGACGCGAACATGTCCACCCGCCCATCCGCAAGGCCCCGCAGCAGCGCCGCGCCGTGGCCGCCGGAGCGGAGCCGGACTGGCGGGTTCATCTTCATGCGTGGCCCGATGCCGTCCATCTCCTCGGCGCCCAGGAACAGGTGATTGGCGCTCACCTCGCAGGTCATGTCCGCCCCGCGCGCCCGCCAGCGCTCGATGGCCGCCAGCCCGTCGCCCGATGAGAGGTGGACGATGTGCACCCCGCAGCCGGTCTCCATGGCCAGCGCACCGACCCGATCGATGGCCACCACCTCGGCTTCGATCGGTCGTGCCTCCGGGTGCACCAGGCCATCGGTCCGGCCGGTCGCCCGCACTCGTGCCGTCGCCGCCGCGACGATGGTCTCGTCCTCGGCGTGGACCGCGAGACGCATCCCCAGGGCCCCGATGATGTCCATGGCACGCCGCAGCGTCTGTCCGGACGGGGCTGGCAGGCCGCCCGTGGTCGGCCCCAGGAAGGCCTTGAAGCCGACCACGAGGCCGGCTTGGGCCATCGGCGCCAGCTCGTCGATGGAGCCGTCGACGACGAGTCCGAACAGGCCCACGTCGCACCACGCCACTCGAGCCCGCTCGCAGCTTGGCCCGCGCGCGGGCGACCGAGTCGGTGGCAGGTCGGTGTTGGGCATGTCGAGGACCGTCGTCACGCCGCCGGCGACCGCCGCCCGCGAGCCGCTCTCGAAGTCCTCCTTCTCGGGGTAGCCCGGGTCGCGGAAATGGACGTGGCCGTCGATGACCCCGGCCATCACGTGGCAGTCGTGGGCATCGAGGACCTGGTCCACGGTCGCGGTCGAGAAGCTGCCCGGCGCACCGATCGCCGCGAACGCGCCGTCACGGATCGCGATGTCCCGGCGGGCGAGCTCCATCGGTGTCACGACGGTGCCACCCTGGACGACCAGATCGAAGCGCTGCTGCATGGTCCCCGATCGTACGTCCGCCGTACACTCGCTGGGTGACGACGACGGTTCCGGTTCCGCCAGGTGGATGTGTTCACGGACACGCCGCTGTGCGGCAACCCGCTGGCGGTGTTCGTCGATGCCGTCGGGCTGAGCGACCCCGAGATGCAGGCGCTGGCGCGCGAGATGAACCTCTCCGAGACCGCGTTCGTGCTGCCGCCGACGCGGGCCGGGGCCGCGGCCGGGGCGAGCCACCGGCTGCGCATCTTCACCCCCGGCATGGAGCTGCCCTTCGCCGGGCATCCCGCCATCGGCGCCGCGTGGGTGCTCGCCGACGAGGGCAGCATCGCCCTCGAGGGTCCGCGGCATGTCGTGCGCCAGGAGATGGCGGCGGGTGTCATGCGACTGTCGCTGCGCGTCTCGGATATCGGCGGGACGCGGCGGCGCGACCGACGTGACCCTGATCCACCGCGACGTGGAGCTGCTGGAGCATCTCGACGGCGACGAGCTGGCCGAGCTGTGCGAGGCGCTCGAGGTCCCCTCCAACCAGATCGGCATGGCGCTCGCGGCGGTCGCAAGCGGAAGGCACGGCCCCAGGTCATCTCCGCCGGCCTGCCGCATCTCATCGTGCCCATCGCCGACCGCGAGGTGCTCATGGATATCGACCACGAGCGGCGGTCCTACGTGGCCGAGATCTGCCACGCCATGGGCTGCGACAGCGCGGCGCTCGTGGCGGCGGGTGGCAGTGGCGACATCGCCGATGCCGACGTGAGCGTCCGCCTCTTCGACGCGGGCTCGCTGCGCATCGACGCAGACCCGGCCACGGGTGCGGCGGCCGGCCCCATCGCGGTCTACCTGGGCCAGCTCGTGCCGTCACGGGACACCACCTTCGTGGTGGTCATCGAGCAGGGCTCCGAGCTGGGCCGGCCGTCACGGCTCGTGGCGGCCGCCGACTTCGGCGCCGACGGCGCCCCCGCCGAGGTCCGCGTCACCGGCGCCGTGGTGCCCGTCATCGAGGGCTGGGTCACGCTCCCCTGACTCCCGACCCGCGGTCAGGCTCCGCCGCGCGCCTCAGCGTCGAGATCGCTCGCGAGCAACTCCATCAGCAAGGCATCTGCCCAGCTGCCGTCGGCCGTCCGCTGGTAGGCACGCATCACGCCGACGGGCCGGAAACCGACCTTCCGATACGCCGCGATCGCCGCTGCGTTGTCGGCCGCCGGGTCGATGGTCAGCCGGTGATGGCCACGCGCCGCGATGAGGTGCGCCGTGAGCGACCGGATGGCGTCTGGACCTAGTCCTGGCCGTGGGCCTCGGTCGCCAGGAAGAGGTCGATGCTGGCATGCCGGAAATCGGGATCCTCCTCCTCGAAGGACTGGATGTAGCCGACGATACGTCCGTCGTGCTCGATGACGTAGTGCGCCTCGTCGGCCTCAGGCTCCACCAGCTCGCGCTCGACCCGGTCCGCGTCGTACCCGGGCCACCAGAGGGCCACCGCGGGCTGGGCGAGGATCGCGGTCAGCGCAGGCACGTCCCCGGCCGCGGTGGGTCGCAGGGTCACCACACGACCCTCGATATCCGGCGCTGGCGAGGTGCCCACCGACTCAGGCGGGCTCGGGCGCCTTGGGGTAGCAGCCCATCACACGCACATCGACGGCCGCCTCACGCAGGTCGGCGAGCGCCCCCTCGTTCACGTCAGCGCACATGTCGGCGTCCAGGTCGATCCAGAACACGTATTCCCAGGTGTGCGTCCGGCTCGGCCGTGACTCGAGCTTGGTCATGTTCAGGCCATGCGCCGCGAGCACGTTGAGCACCCGCACCAACGTGCCTGGCTCGTTGCGCACGGACACGATGAGCGTGGAGTGCATCGTGGCCGCGGCTTCCCCCGTGGACGCTGTCACGCCGGCCCCCGGCGCCGCGAGCACCAGGAACCGGGTCCGGTTCCGGGGCTCGGACTGGATGTCCGCGGCCAGCACTTCCAGACCGAACAGCCCGGCGGCGCGCGGCGACAGCACCGCCGCCGACCCCGTCTCACGACGGTCGGCGATCATCTTGCCGGCACCCGCGGTGTTGGTCGCCGCGAGCAATGCCCAATCCCGGGTGCGCAGGAACGCCTCGGCCTGACCCAGGGCCTGGATGTGGGAGTAGACCCGCTCGATGTCCTCCAGCCGTTGCCCGGGCAGGGCCGCAAGGCACAGCCGGACGGGCACGATGACCTCGCCCACGATCGACACGTCGGATGCTGCGAGCAGGTCCTGGACCTGCTGCACGGTGCCGAAGACGACGTTCTCGATGGGCACGATGCCCTGGTCGACGGTACCCGCTCGCGACGGCCTCGACGACGTCCCGGAAACCCGGGCAGCCGTTCGATGGCAGCGTCGGCGCCGAAGTAGGCGAGCGCGGCGTCCTCGGCGAAGGAGCCGGGCTCGCCCGGGAATGCGGCAGATGGATGTGCGGGCTCGGCGGGCGGGGACGCGGACATGCGCCTCAGCGTACCCGGCCCGCGGCCTGCCGGGGCCGCAGCTCGGCAAGCCTGGGCGTACCCGGACCAGTCAGGCCGGATGCCAGCCCAGGATCGCGCCGGCTCCGGCGGCGGCTACGCCTTGTTGGTGATCCAGACGGTCGGTGCGCCGACGACCCCGGCGCTGCCCATGGCCGCGTGGAGCGCGTCGCTGGCCCCGAATGCCTGGGCGGCCTCGACCGATGGGAACTCATGGGTCACGGTCACGTCGTTGGGGTCGTTCGACGCCTGGTACACCGACTCGGCGGTCAGACCCATCCCCTTGGCGGTGGACATGAACCCGTCATACACCTGCCTCCACGCGGCGAAGTCGGCGACCTTGTGATGGACGAACATCGTTGCCATTGCCTGGTTCCTCCGGTCGTGTGACGCCGTGGCGGCGCCGAGGTCGGAAGTCTGTCATTGCGGTATCTGTCTTGTCAACTACTTACTTTGCAGCTACTCTGTCCTGGGACGCGACCCATCCAAGGAGGTCATGACAGATGCCCGAAGACGACGGGACCGACGTGTGGTGGGATGCGTGGCGCGGCGTCGTGTTCACCAATGCGCGGGTGCTGCGGGTGGTGTCCCGGGATCTCGAGGAGCATACGGGGATCTCCCTCGTCTTCCTCGACGTCCTGAGCCGCCTTTACGACGCCCCGGCCCGGACGCTGCGGATGCAGGAGCTGCAGGACCGGCTGCTGTTCACGTACAGCGGCCTGACCCGGCTCATCGACCGCATCGAAGCCCAGGGGCTGGTGCGGCGTGAGCGCGTCCCCCATGACCGGCGGGGTGTTCACGTGGTGCTCACCCATGAGGGCGCGGCGACCTACGAGCGCGGCATCGTCCAGCATCGGGCGGATATCGAGCGGGTCTTCGCTGGCCGCCTCACCCGCGAACAGCACCAGGCTGTCGCCGATGCCCTTCGGTCGTCCTGGCAGGACTGAGCCACCCGGTCGCGGAGCGCGCTCAGCCGGCGTCGTTGGCGACGCTCCCCTGCCCCACGGCGCTGATGGCGGCCGTCGCCAGTGACCGCTCGTCGCGTCGGACGAGCGTCGCGCCGGTCTTCCAGATGGCGTACTCGAGCGAGTCCGCGAGCGCCTGGGCGGACGCCGCGATGATGTTCGTGGCGGAGCCCATGGTCGACCACTCCAGCGACCCTGCCGTGGAGGTGATGACGACCCGGGTGCGCGCCGCGGTCGCCGCGTCGCCATCGAGGATGCGCACCTTGTAGTCCACCAGGTGGACGGTGTCCAGCTCGGGGTAGAACGCCGAGAGTGCCTTGCGCAGCGCGGCATCGAGCGCGTTGACGGGCCCGTTGCCGTCGGCGGCGGTATGCAGCACCTCGCCGTCCACGGCCACCTTGACGGTCGCCTCGGCGAGCTGTTCCCGGCCCTCCCGTTGCTCCACCAGCACCGTGTAGTCCACGATCCGGAAGGGCGGCGCGTAGCCCTCGCCATGCCGCCGGATGAGCAGCTCGAAGGATGCCTCGGCACCCTCGAAGGCCAGGCCGTCGGCCTCCATCTCCTTGATGAGGCGGGACAGCACCTGGGGATCGACGACGCCTTCGAGACGCATCCCCAGCTGCTCCGCACGGATGCGGGTGTTGGCCTTGCCGCCCAGCTCCGACACCACCAGGCGCCCCTCGTTGCCGACGAGCTTGGGGTCGACATGCTGGTAGCTGCGCTCGACCTTGGCCACGGCGGCGCCGTGGACGCCGCCCTTGTGGGCGAACGCCGAGCGGCCCACGAACGGCTGGTAGTCGTTGGGCACCTGGTTGGCGATCTCCGCGACGCTCCGCGACAGGCTCGTCAGGCCGGCGATCTCGCCGCCGCCGACGGGCACCAACGTCACATCGGTCTTGAGCGCCAGGTTGGCGAGGATGCTCACCATGTTGGCGTTGCCGCATCGCTCGCCATAGCCGTTGATGGTCGCCTGGACGTGGCGCACGCCGGCCTGCACCGCGGCGATGGAGTTGGCCACCGCCATCTCGGCGTCGTTGTGGGTATGGATGCCCCAGGTGACGGCGGGCGCTCCGGGATCGGCCTCGAGCGATCGCCGGGTGTCGGTGAGGATGGCGACCATCTCGTCGGTCAGGGTGCCGCCGTTCGTGTCGCACAGCACGAGCGACCGGGCGCCGGCCTGGCGGGCGGCGCGCAACGTGTCCAGGGCATAGCCCCGGTCCGCCCTGTAGCCGTCGAAGTAGTGCTCCGCGTCGTAGACCACCTCGCGGCCCCGATCGACCAGGAACGCCACCGATTCGGCGACCATGTCCAGGTTCTCCGCGGGCGTGGCGCCCAGCACCTCGATCACGTGGAGCAGCCAGCTCTTGCCGAAGATGGTCACGACCGGGGTCTCGGCGGCGGCCAGCTCGCGCAGGTTCGGATCGGCGTCGGGTCGGTTGGCCCGATGCCGGGTAGACCCGAACGCCGCCAGCCTCGCGGTCTGCCAGGTCATCGTCCGAGCCGCCGCGAAGAACTCGATGTCCTTGGGATTGCTGCCCGGCCAGCCGCCCTCGATATAGGGCATGCCGTACTCGTCGAGCATCCGGGCGATGCGCAGCTTGTCCGCGAGCGAGAGCGTGATGTTCTCGCCCTGGGTGCCGTCCCGGAGGGTGGTGTCGTAGAGGATGACCGGCCGCGGGTCCAGCTCGGTCATGCCGCCACCACCGGATGGAGATGCGCGATGACCGCGTCCCGGAAGCCGTCCGTGCCGACGCGGGTGATGGCCAGGCCGTCGTCGGTCGGGCCCATCAGGTCCCCCGTGCGGATGCCGTCCGCGAGCGTCCGGCGAACGGCGTCCTCGATGGCCGCGGCCTCTGCATGCCGCCCGAATGACCAGCGGAGCATCATCGCCGCCGACAGGATGGTGGCGGCCGGGTTGGCCACACCGGTCCCCGCGATATCCGGCGCGGAGCCGTGGATCGGCTCATAGACGCCCAGGATGCCGTGGGCCGTCCGGCGTTCCCCGAGCGAGGCCGAGGGCAGCATGCCCAGCGAACCGGCCAGCACGGACGCCTCATCGGAGAGGATGTCCCCGAACATGTTCTCCGTGACGATGACGTCGAAGATGCCCGGCGAGGTGATGAGCTGCATCGCGCAGGAATCGACGAGGCGGTGCTCCAGCTCGACGTCCGGGAACGCCGCGTGGACCTCGCTCACGACGGCCCGCCAGAGCCGGCTCGACGCCAGCACGTTGGCCTTGTCCACGCTCGTGACCCGGTTGCGCCGGCCACGCGCCAGCTCGAACGCGAGCCGCGCGATGCGCGCGACCTCGGGCTCCGTGTACACCAGCGTGTCGTAGGCCTGTCGGCCGTCCGGGCCGTCGTGGGTCTCGCGGCGCTCCCCGAAGTAGAGGCCGCCGGTGAGCTCCCGCACGATGAGCATGTCGACGCCCTCGACGAGGTCCCGCCGGAGCGGCGACGACCCGATGAGCGCAGGTTCGGCTGCCACAGGCCGCAGGTTGGCGAACAGGCCCAGGTGCTTGCGCAGCCGGAGCAGCGCCTGCTCCGGACGCACCGGGGCGCCTGGCACGTCCCACCGGGGACCACCCACCGCTCCCAGCAGCACCGCATCGGAGGCGGCACAGATCGCGAGGTCCTCGTCCCGGATGGGTACGCCGTAGGCGTCGATGGCGACGCCACCCATGAGGATCGACGACCACTCGATGGCGAACCCGGATGCCACCCCGAGCGCTTCGAGCACCTGCCGGGTGGCCGCGACGACCTCGGGGCCGATGCCGTCGCCCGGGATGGCCGTGATGCGCCATGTCCCTGTGCCGCCGGTCGTCACGGGGTGGCTGCCTGGGGCTCGGGGGCCGGCTGCTCCGCGAGCAGCTTCTCGAACGCATGGACGTATGCCTCGAGTGAGGCCTCGATGATGTTGGTCGAGAGGCCGTGGCCCGTCACCGTCTCACCGCGACCCTCCGTGTCCGATGAGCGACGCGCCCGGACCGTCACCTGGCCCTGGGCATCCTCGCCGCCGGACACCGCCCGGATCTCGTAGTCCACGAGCTTGGGATGCCAGCCGACGACCGGCTCGACGGCACCATCGACGGCCCCGAAGAGCGCGTCCACGGGGCCGTTGCCGCTTCCCTCGGCGGTATGGCTCGTGCCATGCAGCGCGAGCGACACGTGTCCCTGGGAGCTGCCGCCGTGGCTGCTGGTGACGCTCCAGCCCTCGAGCGCGACCGGTGCCTGGACCTCGAGCGTCGCGCCTGCTGCCTGCTGGCCGACGAGCGCGACGAGGTCCGCGTCCGTGACCTCCTTCTTGACATCGGCGAGGGCGATGGCGGCGCGATAGACCGCGTCCAGCGCGGCCGGGTCGACATCGAAGCCGAGGTCCCTGAGCTTGCCCTGGAGCCCTCGACGGCCCGACAGCTTGCCGACCGTCAGCCGGTTGCCCGAGAGGCCCACCGACTGGGGCGTCATGATCTCGAAGTTGAGGGGGTTCTTGAGCACACCGTCCTGGTGGATGCCCGACTCGTGGGCGAAGGCGTTGCGACCCACGATGGCCTTGTTGGGCTGGATGACGAAGCCGGTCAGGTAGCTGACGAGGCGGCTCGTGGGGGCGATCTGCTCGCTGACGACGCCCGTGGTGTGGCCGCCGAGCGCCGCCGAGCGCGTCTGGAGGGCCATGACGACCTCTTCCAGCGCGGCGTTGCCGGCCCGCTCGCCGAGCCCGTTGATGGTCACCTCGACCTGGCGGGCCCCGGCCATGATGGCGGTCAGGGTGTTGGCCACGGCCAGCCCCAGGTCGTTGTGGCAGTGGACGCTGATGACGGCGCTGCTGCCGACGAGGTCCACCGCGCGCCGGATGAGCGGGCCGAACTCGCTGGGCATGGCGTAGCCCACGGTGTCGGGCAGGTTGACCGTGGTCGCGCCTGCCTCCACCACGGCCGCGACCACCTGCATCAGGTAGTCCGGGTCGCTCCGGGTGGCGTCCATGGCGCTGAACTCCAGCTCCGCGTCACGACCCAGCTGCGCCCGACCGTAGCGCACCCACTTGACCGCCTCCGCGAGGGCGTCCTCGCGGGACATCCGGATCTGGTGCTGGAGATGGATGTCGCTGGTCGAGATGAACACGTGGAGATGCGGCCGCTCGGCGTCACGGATCGCCTCCACGGCACGCTGCGGGTCGCCGTCCTTGCAGCGGGCGAGCCCCGCGACGGCGACCCCCTTCGTCTCCTTGGCGATCCGGTTGACCGCCTCCCAGTCGCCCGGCGATGCGGCCGGGAACCCGGCCTCGATGACGTCGACGTTGAGGCGCACCAGCTGGCGCGCCACCTCCAGCTTCTCGCTGATGGTCAGCGAGGCACCGGGTGCCTGCTCGCCATCGCGCAGGGTCGTGTCGAAGATCCGGATCGACCCCTTGGCCCCGGGCGTGCCGGAGCCGATGGCTACGCCACCGACGCTCATCTCGCTGCTCCCCCTGCGGCGCCGCTCGCGGACGCCTGTGCCTGGCCTGCCTCGACCGTGACCGGGTCGAGCCACAGCATCTGTGCCCGCAGCTGGGCGCCGACGACCTCGATCTGATGGTCGTGGTCGGCCTTGCGCATCAGCTGGAACTGGGGCCCACCGGCCTCCATCTCCCTGATCCAGTTGTCGGCGAAGACGCCGCTCTGGATGTCCGTCAGGACGTCCTTCATGGTGGCCTTGACGCCCTCCGCGACCCGTGGGCCGCTGACGTAATCGCCGTATTCGGCGGTATCCGAGACGCTGAAGCGCATGAAGTTGAGGCCGCCGCGGTACATCAGGTCGACGATGAGCTTGAGCTCGTGCATCGTCTCGAAGTAGGCGAGCTCGGGCTGGTAGCCCGCCTCGACGAGGGTCTCGAACGCGGCCTTGATGAGCGCCGAGACACCGCCGCAGAGGAGCGCCTGCTCCCCGAACAGGTCCGTCTCCGTCTCTTCCTTGAAGGTGGTCTCGAGCACGCCCGCGCGCGTCGAGCCCAGGCCCCGGGCGTATGCCAGGACGCGTGCCCGCGCCGTGCCCGTGGCGTCCTGCTCGACCGCGAACAGGGCGGGCACGCCGCCACCGGCCACGTACACCGAGCGCAGCAGGTGACCGGGGCCCTTGGGCGCGACCATGCCCACGTCGATACCCGCGTCCGGCGTGATGCGGCTGAACCGGATGTTGAAGCCGTGGGCGAACATGAGCAGCGCGCCCGGCTTCAGGTTGGGGGCGATCTGGCTGTCGTAGACCTGCTTCTGGACCGTGTCGGGAAGGGCCACCATCACGACATCGGACTGGCGCACCGCCGCGTCGACATCCGCGACCCGAAGACCGGCCGCCTCCGCGTGCGCCCGGCTCTTGCTGCCGGGCGCGAGCCCCACGACCACGTCGATGCCGGAGTCATGCAGGTTCTGGGCGTGGGCGTGCCCCTGGCTGCCGTAGCCGATGATGGCGACGGTCTGGCCGGCCAGTGCCGCCGGATCGGCATCGTTGTCGTAGTACATGCGTGCGGGCATCGTCACTCCTCGGTGATGGCGCTGGTGGGCGGCAACGCCGGCACGGTACCGGCCTTCAGGATGGCGTCGATATCGACGGCGCTGGAGCCGCGGGCCATGGCCACCGTACCGGTCCGCACCAGCTCCCGGATGCCAAAGCCACCCAGCAGCGCGACCAGGGAATCGATCTCCTGCTCGGTGCCGCTGTGCTCGACGATGAGGCTATCAGGAGAGACGTCGATGACGCGCCCCTTGTACAGCTCGATGATGCGCAGGACCTCGGCCCGATTGTGGTTCGTGGCGCGCACCTTGACGAGCGCCAGCTCGTGCTCGACGAGATGCTGGTCGGGCATGTCCTGGACCTTGAGCACATCCACTAGCCGGTAGAGCTGCTTGCCCATCTGCTCCACGGCGAAGTCATCGCCCCGGAGCGTCACGGTCATGCGGCTGATGCCGGGGCGCTCGGTATGGCCCACGACGAGCGACTCGATGTTGAAGTTGCGCGCGCGGACCAGGCTCGACACGCGGTTCAGGACACCCGGTCGGTCATTGACGAACACCACCACCACGTGGCGGTTGACCGAGCCCGTCCCGGGCACGTAGCGCGATGGCGCGGCCTTGGCGGGCGGCGCGGCCAGCGGATCGTTCATGGCTGCCATGTCATTCGCCTTCCGGTTCCCAGGTCTCGATGAGGTCGGACAGGCCCTTGCCGGCCGGCATCATCGGGAGGACGTTCTGCTTCTCGGCGGTCTGGAACCAGACCAGCGCCGGCCCATCGACCGCCTGCGCGGCACGGATGGCCGTATCCACCTCCTCTGGCTGGGTGGCCCGGAAGCAGGGCACGCCGTAGGCCTCTGCCAGCTTGGCCCAATCGGGACCGGGCAGCGTCGACGAGTGGTACTTGCCGCCGTAGATCATCTCCTGCCACTGCCGGATCATGCCCAGCTTGCCGTTGTCCAGGAGCGCGACCTTGACCGGGATATGGTCCGCGACGACGGTCATGAACTCCTGGCTGGTCATCTGCAGGCCACCGTCGCCGACGATGGCCCAGGACTCCTTGTCTGGACGACCGATGGCGGCACCCATCGCGGCGGGCAGGCCGAAGCCCATCGTGCCCAGGCCACCCGACGAGATGTGCGAGTCAGGCCGATGGAAGCCGGCGTATCGCGCCAGCCACATCTGGTGCTGGCCCACGTCCGAGCTCAGGTTGGCGTCGTGGTTCGTCAGCTCACCCAGACGTGCGATGACGAAATCCGCTGACAGCAGGCCATCGCGCCAGGCGCCGGAGCCATGCCAGCTGGCACCCTCCGAGTCGGCGCGCCACTCGGCGAGCTGGCCGAAGTAGGCGGCCCGCTCGTCGGCGGTCCGCTCGCGCATGAGGGGCGTGAGCGCCCGCAGCACCCGGCCGACATCACCCACGATGGGCACGTCAACGGCCACGTTCTTGCCGATCTCGGAGGGGTCGATATCCACGTGGACGATGCGCGCATGGGGCGCGTAGGTGCTCACGTTGCCGGTCACCCGGTCGTCGAAGCGCATCCCCAGGGCGATGAGCAGGTCCGCCGACTGGATGGCGCGATTGACGTGCTTCCAGCCGTGCATGCCCATGAAGCCGTAGGACAGCGGATGGCGCTCGTCGATGGCACCGACGCCCAGGAGGGTATGTGTCACGGGGATCTGTGTCCGCTCGGCGAAGACCCGGAGCTCCTCGCTGGCGCCCGAGAGCAGGATGCCGTGGCCGGCCAGGATGACCGGTCGCTGGGCGGCCTCGATGGCCTCCGCCGCGATGCGGATCTGCTTGGGGTGACCGTCGAAGGTGGGCTTGAAGCCGGGCAGGTCGACCGTGTCGGGATGGGTGGCCGTTGTCTCGGCCATCAGGGCATCCTTGGTGATGTCCACGTGGACAGGACCGGGCCGACCGGTGCGCGCGAGGTGGAACGCCTCGGCGATGACGCGCGGGATGTCGTCCGCGCTCCGGACCAGGAAGTTGTGCTTGGTCATGGGCAGCGTGATGCCCGTGATGTCGATCTCCTGGAAGGCGTCCTTGCCGATGAGCGCGCCGGGCACATTGCCGGTGATGGCGACCATCGGGATGGAGTCGAGCTGCGCGGTCGCGATGCCGGTGACGAGGTTGGTGGCGCCCGGGCCCGAGGTACCGAGGCAGACCCCGACCTTGCCGCTGGCCCGGGCATAGCCGTCGGCCGCATGTGCCGCGCCCTGCTCGTGGCGGACGAGGATGTGGCGGATCTCGGGGTGGTCGTCCCAGACGTCGTAGAGCGGCAGGATCACGCCGCCCGGGTAGCCGAAGACGACATCGGCACCCTGCCGGATGAGCGCCTCGCACAGGACGTCAGCGCCGATGCGCCGGCGATCCCGGGGGCGCGCGTCGGAGAGCATCGAGATGCGCGCCCGCTCGATCTCCGCGGCCGCCTCCGTGCCCGCGCCCGGCACGTGGCGCCCGGTGGCGGGCTGTCGTGCGGCGGCTGGGGCGCCGGTGGCTGGAGCACCGGTGGCCGAAGCACCGCCGGCTGAGCCGCCTCCCGGTTCGGTCGCGTCCGGGGCGATCGCCCGGGACTGTTCGGTGGTCATGGGTGCTGTCCCTTCCTGATGCTGTCTCGGTGGTCGGTGGTGGCTCGTGGTGGCTGACAAAACGAAAGACCCTCGCTGCCCGGCGAGGGTCCTGGTGGATTCGTGGTGCTGGGCCGCTTTCGCGGTGTCCCTACCCCCGCTTTCCTCCGGACTCCCGCCGGGAGCCGATAAGGATGCCGATGAGCTCGAGCGCTACGAGCTCGAGCTTGGCAAGGAGGGATACGTCGGCGCTGGAGGACAGCTGGAGGGGCACACGTCGGCCGTCCTCGCGGATGGCGATTGCGACGAGACGGCGGTTCCGTTGCTGCTGACCCATGAGCCGAGGACGCTCCCTGTGGTTGGGGTAGGCAGCGACTGTACACGAGTCCGGCGGACCATGTCCAGCCAGTGCCGATGGTCCCGGCCGGTCGGGCGATGGTCAGGGGACGCAGACGCTGGTGCGCGGACGTTGACGCCCCGATGACCCGGTGCTACAGTTCTGAAAGAGTTTTCAAGTGCGAGAGGTCTCTCACAAGAGATGCCCGGTCAACCCTCCAGCGAAGACATCCGCCTGCTGGTCAAGGTCAGCCGGCTGCACTACGAGGACGACCTGACCCAGGACGCGATCACGGTGCGCCTGGGGCTGTCGCGGTCCAAGGTGTCGAGACTGCTGTCCCAGGCGCGCGAGATGGGCATCGTGCAGATCACGGTCGCGGCCCCTGTCCGGATGTTCGTGGACATCGAGGGCCAGCTGGAGGAGCGTTTCGGCCTCCAGGAAGCGCTGGTCATCGAGGGCCAGGCGGGGGACACCCAGGACCAGGTCAACCGAGCGATCGGCACTGCCGCCGCAGGCTACCTCGCGCGCTCGTTCGGACCCCAGAGCACGATGGGCCTCGCATGGGGCAACACCCTCCACCACATGACCAACGCGCTCCTCCCGCAGCGCCATCCCGGCGGCCAGGTGGTCCAGATCATCGGCGGCCTGGGTCCGCCGGATGCGGAGGTCCATGCGACCGAGCTGTGTCGCAGCGTGTCGCGATCGCTGGGTTGCCGGCTGACACTGCTGCCGGTCCCCGGCATCGTCGCCGACGAGCGCACGCGTGACGCGCTGCTGTCCGATGTCCATGTCCAACGTGCGGTGGCGGCGTTCGAGCACCTGGACCTTGCGTTCGTCGGCGTCGGCGCGCCGACGCCGGACTCGGTGACGATGCGGGACGGTTCGATCATCAGCCAGGCCGAGATGGATGCCCTGCTGCGCAAGGGCGCAGTCGGCGACGTCGCCCTCCACTACTTCGACGCCCAAGGCCGCGTCATCGCCTCGGGCGTCGAGGACCGGCTCATCGGCATCACCCTGGAGCAGCTCCGCCGAGTGCCAAAGGTGGTCGGTGTCTCCGGTGGTCCGGACAAGCTGGCGGCCCTGGGCGGCGCACTGCGGGGCGGACTGCTCGATGTCCTGATCACCGACTCGCTCACGGCGGCACGACTGTTGGAAGACACCCATGGACGACCATGAGATCCGTGAGCTGGCTGCCGCGGTCATCCTCCGGGAGAGCGAGGCCGTACGTCAGCTCTCCGTGGCACTGCCGGACGATCTCGCGCGGGCGGTCCGGATGCTGTACGACTGTCGAGGGCACGTGATCGTCTCCGGGTCGGGCACCTCGCACGCCGTCGCACTCCGCTTCGCGCACCTGCTGTCCTGCGTCGGCACCCCGGCGCTATTCCTCCATCCGGGCGACAGCCAGCACGGCGCCGCCGGTGCCGTCCGACCCGAGGACGTCTGGGTCGGCCTGTCCAAGGGCGGCGAGACGACCGAGGTGTCGTTCCTGGCAGGCATCGCGCGCAAGCGCGGCGCCGGCGTCATCGCCATCACGGAGCAGCCCGACTCGACCCTTGGCCGGCTCGCGGACGTGGTCCTGGATATCCGGGCGCCGGAAGGCGTGGATCCCTTCGGCATGATCGCCACGGGCAGCTCGCTGTTCAACTCGGCGTTCTGTGACGCCATCTGCGTGGTCCTGCTGGAGCTCCGCCGCTATCCCGTCGAGACGTTCGGGGAGACCCACCCGGGCGGCGCCGTCGGCCATCGGCTCAAGGACGCGGAGGCATCGTGAGAGTCGCCCACCTGGCCGGCCCCGGGCGCATCGAGGTCCTCGAGGTGCCGCCACCGCGCGTTCCGGACGACGGCATCCTGCTTGCCGTCAGGGCCTGTGGCGTGTGCGGATCCGACCTGCGCCGCTGGCGCGAGGGACCCGATACCGGCGGCGGGGTCGTGCCGGGGCACGAGTTCTCGGGCGTCATCGCCGAGGTCGGACGCCAGGTGAAGGACTACCAGGTCGGTGAGCACCTCGCGGTCGCCCCGGATGTCCACTGCGGGATGTGCTTCTACTGCGAGCGCGGCCTGTACAACCTGTGCGACCGGCTGCGGCTCGTGGGCATCACGCCGGGTTACGACGGTGGCCTGGCCGAGTACGTGGCCCTGACCGGTGAGGTCCTGCGTGGCGGTGTCGTCCACCGGGCTCCGGCCACGTTGAGCCACCCGCAGGCCGCCCTGGCCGAACCCCTGAGCTCCGTGCTCGCGTCCCACGCACAGGTCGGTACCACGCTGGGCGACACCGTGGTCGTGATGGGTGCCGGCCCCATCGGCTGCCTGCACACTGCGGTGGCGCATCTGCGCGGCGCGACGGTGATCTTGTCGGAGCCGTCCGAGATGCGGCGCAGGATGGCGAGCCCATTCGCTCCTGACCTGGTCCTCGACCCGACCGCGCAGGACGTGGTCGCCGAGGTGCGCGCGGCCACGGGTGGGCGTGGGGCGGATATCGCGATCTGCGCGAACCCCGTGGCCGCCACGCACGCCCAGGCGGTCGAGCTCGTGCGCAAGCGAGGCACCGTCGTGCTCTTCGGCGGCCTGCCCAGGTCCAGCCCGATGACCTCCATCGACGCGAACCGCGTCCACTACCAGGAGATCCGCGTGGTCGGCTCGTTCTCGTACCACCCGTCCTTCCACGCCCTCGCCCTCGATGTCATCGCGCGAGGGCTCATCGACAGCCAGCAGGTCATCAGTCACACGTTCCCGCTGGAGCAGGTGGGCGACGCCTTCGACGCCGTGGCCGGTGGGGCAGCGCTGAAGGTCATGGTGACGATGCAGCCAGCAGCGAGCAAGGAGCAGCCATGATCGGCCTCAGCAGCGAACTCGAAGCGCGAGAGGCGGCCGGCCAGCCGGTTCGGGTGGGGCTCATCGGGGCCGGCCAGATGGGCACGGATGTCGTCGCCACCACGACGATGATGCGCGGCCTCCGAGTGGTGGTCACCGCGGACCTCGACATCCAGCGGGCATGTGACAGCTACCGCATCGCGCGGGTCGAGGACGAGGTCGTCGTCGTGGGCACGGCCGCGGAGGCGGACGCTGCCGTGGAGGCCGGGCGCCGGGTCGCCGTGCGCGACTTCCGGATCGTGACCGATATGAGCAGCATCGACGTGATGCTGGAATCGACGGGTGTCCCGGAGGTCGGCGCTATCGCGGCCCTTCGCTCGGCGCGCAACGGCCATGACCTCGCGATGATGAACGTCGAGACGGACATCACCGTCGGGCCCATCCTCGACTGGTACGCCCGTCAGAAGGGCGTCCTGTACGCCCTGGCGGCCGGGGACGAGCCGGCTGCCTGCATGGAGCTGTATGACCTCGCGGTCTCCATGGGCTTCACCGTCGTGGCCGCCGGCAAGGGCAAGAACAACCCGCTGGACCGGCACTCGACGCCGGCGGACCCGGCCGTCCAGAGGGAGGCCGCCCGTCGCGGCCTCAGCCCGAACATGCTCGTGGAGTTCGTGGACGGCAGCAAGACGATGATCGAGATGGCCGCCGTCTCCAATGCCACCGGGCTCGTACCGGACATCCGGGGCATGCACGGGCCGAGCACCGACCGGGAGCACCTGAGCACGACATTCGCGCTCCAGGCGGACGGTGGTGTGCTGAGCCGGATCGGGGTCGTGGACTATGGCGTCGGGCACGTCGCGCCCGGCGTGTTCGTCATCGTGCGTACCGACCACCCCCGGCTGCGCGAGGCGATGGTGCTGCGTGACATGGGTGACGGGCCGTATTACACGCTGTTCCGGCCTTTCCACCTATGCAGCATCGAGGTGCCACTGACCTGCGCGATGCTGGCCATCCGCAAGCGCTCGAACATGACGCCCCTCCCCCGGCTGTCCTCGGAGGTCTTCGCCGTCGCCAAGCGCGAGCTGGCGGCTGGCGACACCCTCGACGCCATCGGCGGCACCACCTACTACAGCCTCATCGACAGTTACGCGGTCGCCAGGACCGAAGGCCTGCTGCCGATCGGGCTGGCCAAGGGCGCCCATGTGGTGCGGCCCGTCCGCATCGATGCGCCCATCACCTTCGCGGACGTCGAGGTCGCGCCGTCCAGCGTATCGAGCCTGCATCGGCTGCAGGAGCAGTGGTTCGAGGGCACCGTCAGCGAACCCGACCTGCTGGCTGCCGTGGATGCATTGGGTACCGAATAGCCAAGGAGAGAGTGATGGCAAGGGCAACCCTGGGTGTGATCGTCGGCAACCGGGACTTCTTCCCGGATGCCCTCGTGACGGAGGCACGGGCCGACGTCCTGCGTCTGTTCGCGGAGATGGACCTGGAAGCGGTCATCGTGGATGCGGCGGCCACCAAGCTCGGCGGCGTCGAGACACGCGCCGAGGCGAAGATCTGTGGCGAGCTGTTCAGCCAGCAGCGTGGCCGCATCGAGGGCGTGCTCGTGGTGCTGCCCAACTTCGGCGACGAGAAGGGCGTGGCGGACACGATGCGGCTCTCGGGCCTCGACGTGCCCATCCTCATCCAGGCGTATCCCGATGATGTGACGGCGTTCACGCTGGACCGCCGACGCGACTCGTTCTGCGGCAAGATCTCCGTCTGCAACGACCTGCGCCAGTACGGGTTCGCCTACTCGCTCACCGAGCGACACACCATCCCGGTCGCCTCGGAGGCATTCCGAGCCGACCTGGACAAGTTCGTGCGGGTGTGCAAGGTCGCCAACGGCATGCGCTCCGCGCGCCTTGGCGCCATCGGCACCCGGCCGGACGCGTTCAAGACGGTGCGCTACAGCGAGAAGCTGCTGGAGGCATCCGGCATCGCGGTGAGCGTCATCGACTTCTCGGAGGTCTTCGGGCAGGCCGGCAAGCTCACCGACGACCACTCCCGGGTGACGGCCAAGCTGGACGAGATCAAGGCCTACATCTCGCACAGCCTCGTGCCCGACGAGAAGCTGGTGAAGATGGCCAGGCTGGGCGTGGTCATCGACGACTGGATGGCCGACAACGACCTCGATGCCACGGCCATCCAGTGCTGGCACTCGCTCCAGGAGTACTACGGGGTCAACGTCTGCACGCTCATGAGCATCATGAGCAGCAAGATGATGCCCAGCGCCTGTGAGACGGACATCACGGGCCTGGCCTCGATGTACGCGCTCCAGCTCGCCGCGGGCGAGCCCGCGGCGATCGTCGACCTGAACAACAACTACGGCGACGACCCCGACACGTGCGTGCTGTTCCACTGCGGCAACTGGCCGCTCAACTTCTACACCAGGCCCGAGATGATGACGGCGGAGGTGCTGGGCACCACCCTCGGAGCCGACAACGTCTGGGGCGCCATCAATGGGCGTGCGCCGGCCGGTCCGCTGACGATCGCCCGCATCAGCACGGACGACATCCATGGCAAGTGCAAGGCATACGTCGCCCAGGGCCAGTTCCTCGACGACCCGCTCGAGACGTTCGGGTCGCGCGCCGTGGTGGCCATCCCGAACCTCCAGCCGCTCCTCAAGTACATCTGCAACACGGGCTTCGAGCATCACTCCGCGATGAGCCCCGCGCATACAGCGGATGCCGTGGCGGAGGCCCTCGGCAATTACCTCGATTGGGAGGTCTACCGGCATGAGTAGCGGACGAATGAGGTGCCGATGAAGGATCGATCGTCATCTTCTTCGCGGTCTTCATCGACGCGCTGCGCATGCGCATGCTGAAGCGCGTGGAGCGGCGGAACATCCGCGTGGAACCGGGACCAGGGCGAATGTGCCCGGATCCGGTCCCCCTGTAGGCGAGGCGAGCGGACGGATGCGATCGACTGGGCCTGGACATCGGCACGACCGGCTGCAAGGCGGTGCTGTTCGACGAGGACGGCGCCGTGGTGGGCAAGGCCAGCCGCGAATATGTCGTGGATCTGCCGCGACCCGGCTGGGTCGAGCAGGACATCGAGCGCGTGTGGGCGCTCGCGCTCGAGGCCATGCGGGAGGCCATCGCCACCGCCGGTGCGGTCGAGATCGGGGCCATCGGCCTCGCGGTCCATGGGGAAGCCGTCACCGCCGTCGACCAGGCCGGACGGCCTCTGCGCCCGACCATCCTTGGCATGGACACGCGCACCGGCCCCCAGAACGAGTGGTTGCGCGCGCGGTTCGGTGGCCAGGGCCTGTTCGAGCGTACTGGCATGCCCATCCACACCATCAACACGCTCCCCAAGCTGCTCTGGATCAAGGAGCATGAACCGGAGATCTGGAGAAGCGCTCACAGGTACCTGCTGGTCGAGGACCTGTTCATCCAGCGGCTGACCGGGTGGGCCGTCATGAGCCAGTGCCTGGCCTCACGCACCCAGATGTTCGGGCTGGAGCAGGGCGATTGGGACGACGAGATCCTGGGTGCCCTTGGACTCGACGCCGATCGACTGAGCGAGGTCCGGCCGTCGGGCACGCTCGTTGGCGAGCTCTCCTCGACGTTGACGAGCGCCCTGGGGCTGAGCCGGCCCCCGGGGGTGGTCACCGGCGGGCACGATCAGGCCTGCGGTGCGCTGGGCGCCGGTCTGACCGTTCCCGGCCTGGCCTCCGTCTCGACCGGCACCGCCGAGGTCGTCGAGGTGGTGTTGCCCTCGCCGGTCGTCAGCCAGCCACTCTGCGACGGGAACGTCTCGGTCTACCGGCATGTGGTCCCAGGCCAGTTCCTGGCGATGACCCTGAACCACAGCGGCGGCCTCGTCCTGCGCTGGTACCGCGACAACCTGTGTGAGCCGCAGATGCTGGAGGCAGCGCGCTCAGGCGGCGACGCCTACGACCTGATGCTGTCGGGAGCCTCCCAGGGCCCGACCGGCCTGCTCGTCCTGCCCCACTTCGCGGGCAGCGGCACGCCCACCTTCGACACCGCGTCCAGGGGTGCGATCCTGGGCCTGGGCTTCGCCACGACGCGGTCCGACATCGCCAAGGCCATCCTGGAGGGCGTGACCTATGAGCTGCGCACCAATCTGGACCTGCTGCAGGCCGGAGGTGTCCGGATCGACGTGCTCCGCGCCATCGGTGGCGGCGCCAGGTCGCGACTCTGGCTGCAGCTCAAGGCCGACATCACGGGCATCCCGGTCGTGACACCACGCGTGACGGAAGCGGCGGCGCTCGGCGCGGCGTTGCTCGCGGGCGTCGGCATCGGGCTGTTCCCGACGGCCGCAGAGGCCGCAGCACGATCCGTGGGACTGACCGACACCTATACTCCCGACCCCGCCCGGAGTGAGGCGTATGCCCGCGCGTTCGAGCTCTATCGCCAGGTGTACCCGGCGATCGCGCCCATCTCTCACGGCCTAGAAAGTACACGCATGCACGAGACAGTGACGGTGTGGTCACCTCGCTGACGGCGCGCTCACCGAGGGCCCGCCATCGGCCACGTCGCCCTCAGGGTCAGTCACGCTCCCGGCGACCCGGCGGCGGGGCGAACCGATCGGTGGCTGGCAGCACGTACCGGCAGCACACCGATGCCGCGAACGCGAGCGAGATCGAGAGCACAGCCACGAGCGCCACGGTGCTGATCGCGAGCACGCCCGCGACCAGCGCCAGCAACGCCCCCAGCCGGAGCGGGAATGCGAGCGCCATCAGCGCGCTGAGCCGAACCAGGGTCCGCAGCGGTAGCTCCTCGCGCCACGGGTCGGCGACGAGGGGCCATGCCACGACCGCCAGCAGGCCCGTGGCCACCAGTCCCCAGCCGGCGAGCGTGGCCAGCGACCAGCCCACGACGCCACCACCCTGGAGACCCGTCATCAGGTTCGTGACGAACACGAACGCCGCGGCGAGCAGCGCCGTGCCCAGCAGCAGGGCACGGCCACCCAGCGACCGCCACGCCCGGAAGCCGTCGACCGTCGTGACCGGTTCGTCCCGGGCGATGCATGCGGCCAAGCGGAAGATGCCCACGGTCGGCAACGCCAGGAGCGGCGCCAGGACGATGACCAGGGGCGCCTGGCTGGACACGGTCAGCAGCCCGAGGAGACCCAACCCCCAGGTGACATTGGCCACCACGAGCCGCCAGGAGTTGGCGAAGAAGTCGCCCAACGCGGTGCGCACGGCGCGGGCCAACCGGGGCGCTGGTGGGCGTGCCGACGTGACGCCCGCCACGCTCATCCCTTCACGCCGGTGGAGGCGATGCCCTCCACGAAGTAGCGCTGGAAGAACATGTACAGGACCAGGATCGGGATCGTGGACATGACCACGACCGCCATGAGCGGCGGCCAGTTGTTGCCGAAGCCACCCACGTTGCGGAAGAAGTTGAGCCCGATGGGCAGGGTGAAGTGATCGGGGTCCTGGAGGAAGATGAGGGGCCAGAAGAACCCGTTCCAGGTGCCCTGGAAGGTCAGGATCGCGACGGCCGCGAGCGCTGGTCCCGCGAGCGGCAGCATCACCTTGCGGAACGTGGTGAAGAAGCCGGCGCCATCGATGCGCGCCGCCTCCTCCAGCTCGGGCGGCATCGCGATGAAGAACTGGCGCATCAGGAAGATGCTCGTGCCCGAGATCGCCAGCACGAGCGTCACCGCGACGTACTGGCCGAGGCCTTTCGTGAGCCCCACGCCGTTCATCAGCAGGTACACCGGCACGAGGCGGAGCTGGTCAGGGATCATCAGGGTCGCGAGCACGATGAGGAACAGCAGCTCTCGCCCCGGGAAGCGGAGACGAGCGAAGGCATAGCCCGCGATGCTGCCCAGGACCAGGTTGGTGGCCGTGATGATGGCCGCCAGCACGGCGCTGTTGAGGAACAGGACCGGCAGCGGTGGCTGCATCTCGTTCCACGCGTACTGCCACCCCTGGAGGGTGAATGGATGCGGGATGATGGACAGCGTCACGGAGTCCGGCAGGGTCTTGAAGGACGTGATCACCGACCAGCCGAACGGGATGAACATCAGCACGGCATAGCCGATGAGCAGCGTGTACGCGGCCCGGCGGCGCCACCGCCAGCCACCGTCCGTGGGCTGCACGGCGGTGCTCGCCACGATGGGGGCCGGCGTGGAGGACGCGGTCACGACCGGGTCACCACTGGGGCGCCGTCCCGAACAGCTTCCGCTGGACCAGCGTCGCGCTGAAGATGAGCACGAACAGGATGAGCCCGATCGCGGCGGCGTAGCTGAAGTTGAACTGCCGGAAGGCGGCGTTGTACAGGTACAGGACCATGGTCATCAGGGCGTTGTTGGGGTCACCGTTGACGCCGCCGCCGATGAGCGCCTGGTCGAACAGCTGCAGCCCACCGATGACCGCGACGGTCGCCACGAAGAAGTGGCCCGGCCGCAGGAGCGGCATCGTCACCTTCCAGAACGCCTGCCACCAGCTGGCCCCGTCGATGGCGGCCGCCTCGTAGACCTGGTTGCTGATGGACTGCAGGGACGCGAGGTAGAACAGCATGAACGTGCCCGACGTGGTCCACGCGTTGAGCAGGATGACCGTGTTCATCGCGGTGCGCTGGTCACCGATCCAGTTCTGGTGCGGCCCGTAGCCGAACAGCTCGAACAGTGGGTCCAGGCCCAGCAGCCCGCGAACACCATTGAACAGGCCGTCGGGCGCCATGATGAACACCCACAGCATCGTGATGGCCGCCGAGCTGGCGATGGCCGGGAAGTAGAACGCGCCCCGGAAGAAGGTCTGGCCACGCAGCTTCTGGTTGACGATCAGGGCCAGGGAGAGCCCCAGGGTCATCGTCAAGGGCACCCACACGGCCGTGTAGTAGAGCGTGTTCTTGATGGCCGTCTGGAAGACGGGATCGGCCAGCGCGTCCTGGTAGTTCTGGAGACCGATGAACGCGACCGGGCCGGTTCGCAGGTTCCACTTCCAGACACTGATGTACACCGCGTACACCAGCGCCCCGATGTTGAGGATCAGGAACAGCAGGACCGGGACGGCGATGAACAGGTACCCGGCGATGGCCTCGGGTCGGCGCGATGAGCGCGGCGATCCGGAGGTCGCGGAGCGGATGTTCATCGCAGGCATGGTCGAAGCCGGGGCCAGCGGATGCCGGCCCCGGCTTCGGATACGGCGACGGATCGACTACTTGGCAAGCGCCTTCGTGATGGCAGCGTCCGTGGCGGTGACCACGGTGCCGGCATCGAAGGTCTTGTTCTGGATCTCGGAGGTGAATGCGTCCTGGAAGGCCTTCTGGACGTCCGTCCAACCAGGCATGAACCCGGAGCCAGGTCGCGCATAGGCACTGCCCTTGGCGAGCACGTCCAGGCTGGCGGGGGCCGGGACGTCCGAGCGCGACGGGAGCGCCACGCCGGTGCCGGTCCACTTGGCCATCCCCTCGGGGCCGGTCAGGTAGGTCGCCAGCGCGAACGCCTCATCCTTGTTGGGGGAGTCGGCGCCGATGGAATACGAGACGGTGAACGCGATGGTCACCGGCTTGCCGGACGTACCCACGGGCATCTCTGCCCAGGCGTACTTGATGTCCGGGAAGGTGCTCGTCATGTACGGGTCGAGCCAGCCGCCCTCGAAGGCGATGGCGGCAGAGCCCTTGCCCAGTGCCTCGCCGCACCAGCCCGCGCCAAGGTCGCTGGCGGTCATGGCCAGGCCGTTCTTGAACATGTCCAGGTACCACTGCACGGCGGCCTTGGAGGCGTCGCTGGTGATGTCACTGGCGGTACCGTCCGCGTTCAGCAGCTCGCCACCATTGGCGTACAGGAACGCGAGGCCGCGGTCGAGTCCCGGGTTGAGACACAGCGGAGCCGTGATGCCGGGTGATCCCTTGAGGCTCTCGGCAGCCGTCTGGAGATCCGCCATCGTGGTCGGCGGCGTCTTCACGATGTCCGTGTCGTACGCCATCGCGATGGTGTTCCCGTCCTTCGGGAAGCCGTAGGTCTTGCCGTCCTGCTTGAAGATGTCAGCGTAGGCCGGGTAGAAGGCGCTGGGGTCGAAGCCGGACTTCGCGATGTCGTCGTCGAGGGGGTACAGGTACCCATCGGTGATCCACTGCTGCGCATAGTCGGCGTTGACGTAGAACAGGTCCGGCACGTCACCGGAGGCGATCTTCGCCGCCATGACCGTGGGGTAGTCACCAGCGACCGGCTGGTAGTCGACCTTGATGTTGGGGTACTTCGCCTGGAAACCCAGCAACGTCTGCGTCAGGGCGTTGCCCTCGGCCGGCGAGGACTGCCACCCCGACAGGACCACGGGCCCGCTGATGGTCGATGCCCAGTCCGTCCCCGTGCTCGCGGCGGGGCTCTGGGCCATCGCTGGGATCGACCCAGCGGCCAGCACCCCGACTGCCAGTGCCGCAGTGGTGAGTCCGATGCCTCGATGTCGTTGCATAACCCATCCTCCTGGAGCAGCGGGGGCGAAGCGCGGACGCGCCGCGATACCGATCCTGCGACCATGGGACCGTAGGGCGCGGGTGGGTCCACCAAGGCGCATCCGATCCGGTGGGGCCTTGCAGGATGCTTGCAAAGCTCCGGCCCGGCACACGCGCTGTATCCGGGCTGCCGCCGAGTCGCATGCTCGCCGCTCCCGTGGTGTCTGCTAGGCTCCGGTATCGGCTTGCGTGCCGCGCAGGACGCGCCTCACACCGACTACCGCCAGCGAGACCCCGATGCCCGACCACCCGACCCCCACCAGCGACCCCTCCAGCGCCCCGCGCACGCTCGTCCAGAAGATCTGGGACGAGCACGTCGTGTTCGAGGAGGCAGGGCGCCCCGAGCGTCATCGGCATCGACCTCCACCTCGTGCATGAGGTCACCAGCCCCCAGGCGTTCCAGGGGCTGCGCGACCGCGGCCTGCGGGTGCGCCATCCGGAACGGACCGTCGCCACCGCGGACCACTCCACGCCCGACGACGCCCCTCAGCCTGCCCATCCTCGACCAGCAGGCGGCCTTCCAGGTCGCAGCAGCTCGAGCGCAACTGCGCCGAGTTCGGCATCCCGGTCTACTCCCGCGGCTCGGACCACCAGGGCATCGTCCACGTCATCGGGCCCGAGCTGGGCCTGACGCAGCCGGGCATGACCATCGTGTGTGGCGACTCGCACACCGCCACCCATGGCGCGTTCGGGGCGCTCGCGTTCGGCATCGGCACGTCCGAGGTGGAGATGGTGCTCGCCACCCAGACCCTGCTCCAGCGGCCGCCGCGGTCCTACGAGGTGCGCGTCGAGGGCCAGCTCCAGCCGGGCGTCACGGCCAAGGACATCATCCTCAACCTCATCTCGCGCATCGGCGTCGGCGGCGGCACCGGCCACGTGTTCGAGTACACCGGCGAGGCCATCCGGGGCCTGTCGATGGAAGAGCGGATGACCATCTGCAACATGTCCATCGAGGGCGGCGCGCGGGCCGGCCTCATCGCGCCCGACGAGACCACCTTCGAGTACGTCCGCGGGCAAGCCGCACGCCCCGAAGGGCGCCGACTGGGACGCCGCGGTCGCGCGCTGGCGGACCCTCCCCTCCGATCCCGGCGCGCGATCTACGAGAAGTCCATCACCATCGATGCCTCCGCGCTGGAGCCGATGATCACCTACGGCACCAACCCGGGCATGGGCATGGGCATCACCGCGCACGTGCCCAGCCCCGACGCGGAGCCGGACGAGGCAGGCAAGCGGGCGCTCGACACACGCCCTCGAGTACATGGGCCTGACCGCCGGGCCAGCCGCTGCTGGGCCAGAAGGTGGACATCGTGTTCATCGGCTCCTGCACCAACAGCCGCATCAGCGACCTGCGGGAGGCGGCGGACATCTTCCGCGGCAACCACATCGCGGACGGCGTGCGGGTCATGGTCGTGCCCGGCAGCGCCCAGGTGAAGGCTGCAGGCCGAGCGCGAGGGCCTCGACGACGTCTTCCGGCTCGGCCGGCGCCGAGTGGCGTGAGGCGGGCTGCTCCATGTGCATCGCCATGAACGGCGACCAGGGCGCACCCGGCCAGTACATCGTGTCCACCAGCAACCGCAACTTCGAGGGACGCCAGGGCAAGGGATCGCGCACGTTCCTGGCCTCGCCGCTCACCGCCGCTGCTACCGCGCTGGCGGGCGTGGTCAGCGATCCGCGGCCGCTCGTCGGCCGCAGCGCAACGACGTCGGAGCCCGCTGACCCCCGCACAGGAGCCGCCAGATGCCTGAGCCGTACCCCACCTTCAGCAGCAAGCTCATCCCGCTGCCGGCAGAGAACGTCGACACGGACCAGATCATCCCCGCGCGGTTCCTCAAGACGACCGAGAAGTCGGGCCTCGCGAGCGCCCTGTTCAACGACTGGCGCTACCTGCCCGACGGCAGCCCGAACCCGGACTTCGTCCTCAACCGAGCCCGAGATGCAGGGTCGCCAGGTGCTCCTCGTGGGCGACAACTTCGGCGCCGGGTCGTCCCGCGAGCACGCCCCATGGGCGCTCACCGCATGGGGCATCAAGGCCATCATCAGCACCTCCTTCGCGGACATCTTCCGCAACAACTCGCATGAAGAACGGGCTGCTGCCCATCGTGGTCGACCCGGCCACGCACGAGCGCATCACGGAGATGCTCGACGCCGACCCCGATGCGGGCGTGACGGTGGACCTCTCGGAGCTGGGCCTGCTGCTGCCGGACGGCTCCACGGTCGACTTCGCAGGTCGACCCCTTTGCGCGTCAGATGATGCTCGCAGGGACCGACGAGGTCGGCTGGGTACTCCAGCGTTCGACCGCCATCGACGCCTGGGAGGCGTCCCACCCGGCGCGGGTGGATACCCGACCAGTGCCTGCCGCGGCCGGCTGAGGGAGAGACGATGACCGCCGACCCGAACGTCGTCCGGAAGCTGTACGAGGCGCGCCAGGGCACCAACCTGGAGGCCGCCGCGGACCTCATCGCGCCCGAGGTCATCTGGCACGAGCCCTACGAGTACCTCGGCACCCTCAACGGCCGGGAGGCTGTCATGGATGCCATCCGCCAGTCGATGGTGGAGACCGAGGGCACCTTCAAGCTGACGCTCACGGACCTGCTCGCGAGCGACGAGCACGTCGTGGCGCTCGTGGACTTCTCCGCGGAGCGCCACGGCGGCTGGATGTCCGGCCGCGAGATCGGCGTGTTCAAGGTCGCCAACGGCATGATCACCGAGGTCTGGTTCTACACCGCCGAGGATCCCGACGCGGTCTCGGAGTTCATGCGCGGCTAGGGTCCGGGCCCGGTCGACGGGTCGGTCGCCCGGGAGCGCGGCGTCATGGCTCACGTCCTGCGTCAAGGGACCGCCGGGCGTGGCCGTCATGCCAAGACCCGACCTCAGCACGTTTCCTGAAGAGCGTCGCCGGTCGGATGGCTCACGAGATGCGCTGATCGACCGCTCGGCACCATCGAGGACGGCCTCCAGGGGGCGGCGGACCCCGGCACGGGCCGCGACCGTGCGGTTCACCGGTCCCTTGGCTCACCGGGTGAGCCGGTGCGCGCTGACGGGTCCAGTGGCCCACCGGGTGCCCCACGGGAGGGACGGCGCCGGCTACGGCACGACCATGCGCACCCGCGTGTTGCTGCCGTCGACGATGTACAGCACGCCATCCCGGACGGCGAGGGCGCTCGGCAGGTCGAGCGTCGCGAGCGTGGCAGGACCGCAATCGCCTGCCGCTTCCGCACTGCCCGGGCCGCCCAGGGCCCTGATCGCTCCCGTACCGGCCACGGTCGTGATGACGCCTGAGGGATCGATGCGCTGGACGGTGCCAGACTGGTTGTCGACCAGGTAGATCGAGCCGTCCGAGTCGACCGCGAGCCCGACCGGTTCCTCCAGGTCCGTCTCGGTCGCCTGGCCGCCATCACCGCTGTAGCCGAGCGTGCCAGTGCCGGCGACGGTGGTGATCACCCCCTTGGGGTCGACCTTCCGGACCACGTGGTTGGACTCGTCCCCCAGGTAGATGTTCCCCCGTCCGTCCGCCGCGGCACCCAGGACGCTCTCGCCAAGAGTGGCTGCGGTGGCCGGACCGCCGTCGCCCGTGTAGCCCGGCGTCAGGCTGCCGGCGAAGGCGTGGATCGTCCCCTGTGGGTCGACCCGCCGGAAGTTGTTGTGGTCGTCGAAGTAGACCGAACCGTCCGGCCCGACCGCGATGGTGCTCGGGTTCTCGAGCGTCGCCGAGAGCGCCGGGCCTTCGTTGCCATCCGTGCCGCCAACGCCGGTACCCGCCACGAGCGTCACCTCGCCCGACGGCGTGCGCCGCCACACCCTGGAGCCCATGGTGTCGGCGATGAAGAGGTTCCCGTCGGCATCGAACGCGATGCCGTTGGGCATCTGGAGCTGGGGAGCGGTCGACGTGTCCACGAAGGTCTGGAGCGATCCATCGCTGCCGACCTGCCACACGGCGGGCGTGATCCCGTCCGACAGGACGAGCGTCCCGCCTGGCGCGACCGCAACGGCGTTGACCCCAACATGAGCACCGATGGCCGCGGTGCCCGCGGTCAAGGGTTGGGGGCTGCCGGCACCGAACGTGCCGGCGACCGTGGCGATGGTGCCGCTCGCCAGTGGGCTGCCGCTCGGGCATGCCGTCGGGGGCAGCGCAGGGCGCGGCGCCGACGGGCGCCCGCCGTTCACGATGATGGGCACGGAGATGACGGACATGGCGGCGGCCGCGATCGCAGCCGCCCGGATGAAGCCGGACATTCGCTGGAACCTCCACAGCGGGGCACGACGGCCCCGTTCCTGGTGTGTCGATGGAAGGGCGCGGAGGACCGCCTGGATGACATGGTCGGGAGCCTGTGCGGGCCCGACCGACATCCAGTCGCTCGCGATGCGTTCGAACCGCTCGTCGTCGGTCATGCCGGGCGGTCCTCCGTGATCGCGACCCCACGTTCGGCCGTGATGGCCGACCGCAGCGCGCGGGTGGCGTAGTGCAGGCGGGAACGGGCCGTGCCCTGGGGGATGCCGAGCGTGCCGGCGATCTCGGTCAGGGCCAGGCCCAGGTAGTGATGCAGGACGAATACGGCGCGCTGCTCGATGGGCAGACGCCGGAAGATGCGTTCGAGCTCGTCCCGGTCGGCCAGCGATTGGCTGGCGTCGGGGGACCATGAGACATCCGGATGGATGACGCGGATGTTCGCCGACCATCGCCGGCGTCGACCCGCCTCCGCGTAGCAGGCGTGGACCAGGATCCGATGGGCCCAGGCTTCGAACCGCTCGGCATCGCGCAGCTCCGGAAGCTGCCGCCATGCCGTGAGGAGGGCGTTCTGCAGCGCGTCCTCCGCGAGGTCCGAATCCCTGAGGATCCGATAGGCGACCGCGAACAGCGGATCGCTGACCTGATGCACCAGGACCGCGAACGCGTCGGTATCGCCAGTACGGGCTCGTTCCACGAGGTCTGGATCCACCCTGGACCTCACGCGGTACCGCGCCACATGGCGCGGACTACCCACTATGAGCGACGCCGCGACCGAAACGTTCAACTGCTCCCTGGACGGTGGCCGCTGGAGGCACGCTCGCGGTATCGTCGAACGATGAGCCGCCCGATCCTGCGCCACGTCCCCGAGGAGCTCCAGACCGAGCGGCTGGTGCTGCGTGCCCCGCGCCCCGGGGATGGCGAGGAGTTCCGGGCCGCCGTCACCGAGTCGCTCGACGAGCTGCGGCCGTGGCTGCCCTGGGCGCAGGAGGCACCCGACGCCGAGTCGGCCGAGGAGAACGTCCGCCTGGCACGCGCCGACTTCCTGCTCCGACGGGACCTGCGTTTCCCGATCTACCTGCGCTCGGACCCTCGGATCATGGTCGGCTCCACGGGCCTCCACCGGATCGACTGGGCCGCCGACCGGTTCGAGATCGGCTACTGGGTCCGAACTCGCTTCGCCGGCCAGGGCTACGTGACGGAGGCGGCCCGAGCCCTCGCCGCGCTCGCGTTCCGGGAGCTCGCCGCGCAGCGGCTCGAGATCTGGTGCGATGAGCAGAACACCGCGAGCGGTGCCGTGGCCCGGCGCCTTGGCTTCCGGCTCGAGGGCACCCTCCGTGACCGCTATCGGGCATCAGATGGCGCGCTCCACACCGACCTGGTCTTCGGGCTCCTGCGCGGGGAGGCCGGCGCCGCCCTGGGCATCACGCTGGGCCAGACCGCCCCAGCTGATCCGGGCTGACCGGACCCGTCGTCGGTCGACCTGGTCGCTGGGCGCATCGAACGGCCGGTGCAGGGCCATCACGGCAACCCGATAGGCCTGATCACCCACTGGGCGACTCGCGGTCCCGAGCCGGCGGCGGCCGGGCACCGACCCGCGCACTCGAGCTGGTGCCGGCCGGTTACCGGACCCGCGCCGTACACTGGCGCCATCCCGAGTTCCCGAGGAGTCCCACCCATCATGTCGCTGCCCTACGACCGCCCATCCGATCCCGCCAAGCGCCACTCGGCGGCCCTGACCGACGGACCTGACCGGGCCGGCGCGCGGGGCATGCTCAAGGCCGTGGGCTTCACAGACGAGGACCTCGCCAAGCCCATCATCGGCGTGGCGACGCAGTGGATCGAGACGATGCCCTGCAACCTCAACCAACGGGACCTCGCGCTGGCGGTCAAGGAAGGCATCCGGGCCGCGGGCGGCACGCCCATGGAGTTCAACACCATCTCGGTGAGCGATGGCGTGACCATGGGCACCGAAGGTATGAAGGCCTCGCTCATCAGCCGCGAGATCGTGGCCGACTCGATCGAGCTCGTCAGCCGCGGCCACCTGTTCGATGGCCTCGTCTGCCTCATCGGCTGCGACAAGACCGGTCCGGGTGCCGCGATCGCCGCCGGTCGCCTGGATATCCCGACCGTGATCCTCTACAGCGGCACCATCATGCCCGGCCATCACAACGGCCGGGACACGGACATCGTGAGCATCTACGAGGCGATCGGGGCGTACCGGGCGGGCAAGATCGGCGCCCGTGAGCTGTACGAGATCGAGTCGACCGCCTGCCCCGGCGCGGGCGCCTGCGGTGGCCAGTACACCGCGAACACGATGGCGATGGTGCTCGAGTTCCTGGGCCTCTCCCCTGCCGGCCTCAACGCCATCCCGGCCATCGACCCCGCGAAGCTGGAGGCCGCCCGTGCCACCGGCGCGCTGGCCATGGACCTCGTTCGGCGCGATGTGCGGCCATCATCGATCGTCGACCGGCGAGCCATCGACAACGCCATCGCCTCGGTCGCGGCCACCGGCGGCTCGACCAACGGCGTCCTGCATCTGCTGGCCATCGCCCATGCCTTCGGCATCCCCATCGAGATCGACGAGTTCGACACCATCTCGGACCGGACACCCATCGTGGCGGACCTCCAGCCGGGCGGACGGTATCGGGCGTACGAGCTGTACCAGTCGGGTGGTGTCGGCCTCGTCACACGTGAGCTGCTGAAGCGCGACCTTATCGACGGCGACGCACCGACCGTCACCGGTCAGACCCTGCGTCAGATCGCCGAGGCGACGGTCGAGACGCCCGGCCAGGTCGTGGTCAAGCCCATCGAGACACCCATCAAGGCCTCCGGTGGCCTGGCCATCCTGCGGGGCTCACTGGCACCTGACGGCTGTGTCATCAAGCTCGCGGGCCATGAGCGGCGCTATCACCGGGGACCCGCCAAGGTCTACGACTCCGAGACCGCCTGCTTCCAGGCCGTGTCGCGCCAGGAGATCCACCCCGGTGACGTGGTCGTCATCCGCTACGAGGGGCCGGTCGGCGGCCCGGGTATGCAGGAGATGCTCGCGGTCACCGGCGCGCTCGTCGGCGAAGGGCTGGGGGACTCGGTGGGCCTGCTCACGGACGGGCGATTCAGCGGCGGCACCCACGGGCTCATGATCGGGCACGTGGCGCCGGAGGCGGCCCACGGCGGGCCCATCGCGTTCGTGCGCGAGGGGGACATGATCACCATCGATGTCGACAAGCGGGTGCTCGATCTGGAGGTCGATGCGGCCGAGCTCGAGCGGCGCAAGGTGGGCTGGACCCGTCCCGCGCCGCGCTACACCCGGGGCGTCATGGCCAAGTACGCAGCGTCGGTCTCGTCCGCCAGCAAGGGCGCGGTCACCGACCTCGACCTGTAGCGGCGGACCCACACCCGGCGTCCGGCGGAGCCCCGGTGACCATCCGGCTCGACCCTGGGCAGCTGCGGCTGCTGGACCTCGCACGGCGCGCGACCCTGGCGACCCTCGCCCCGGACGGACGTGCGCGGCTGGTGCCCTGCTGCTTCGCGCTCGTCGAGCGGCCCGATGGCCAGATGATCGTCACCCCCATCGACGCCAAGCCCAAGCGCGCATCGGATGCCCGCGCAACTCGCGCGTGTCCGCGATGTCGAGCGCGACCCGCGTGTGACGCTGCTCGTCGACCACTGGGACGAGGACTGGGCCAAGCTCTGGCCTGGCTGCGGGTCCAGGGGTCGCCCGGGTCGTCTGGCCCGACCGACGCCGGACGAGCACGGGCTGGCGCGATCGCGGCGCTCCGGGCCGCTACCCGCAGTACGCGACGCACGACCTGGACCTGCGCCGTCATCGCCATCCGGCCTCGCGCCCGGTCGTGGTTGGCCGCCGAAACCACCCGCCACCCCGGATAGTCGGCAGGCCCGGTCAGGAACGGAGGGCCACCCCACCCAGCTGCTCCGACAACGTGTGGGATGCCGCCAGCAGCGGCCCCCGCAGCCACTCCAGGTGCGCGATCGTGAACCGACTGTCCGGACCCGAGATGCTGATGCCCATGCGCACCCGGTCATCGAGCTCGAAGATGGGGACGGCGATGCAGCGCATCGTGTCCGCCAGCTCGTGGTCGTCGATGGCGTACCCGCGCTCCCGCACCAGGCGCAGCTCCCGCCGCAGGGCCTCAGGTTCCACGATGGTGTTCACGGCCATGCGGGGCAGGCCCGCCGCGATGACCTCGTCGATCAGCCCGGGACCCTGGTATGCCAGGAGCGCCTTACCGATCGAGGTGCAGTGGAGCGGGCTGCGGTCCCCCACCTGGAAATCCACGGCCACCAGCTGTGTCCCACGCACCCGCTGGACAAGCACGCTCTCCAGGCCATCCAGCACGCACAGATGGATCGCCTCGCCCGTCGTCGTCGACAGGCGGTCGAGGACGCCTCGGGTGAGCTGGAAGACCTCGTCGTCCGCGAGCAGATTGCGACTCAGCGACACCACGCGGTATGTCAGGGCGTACCGCCTCGACACGCCGTCCTGCCGTACGTACCCGGCCGACACGAGCGTCGACAGCATCCGGTAGGTGGTGCTCTTGTCGAGCGTCGCGCGGACCGCGATATCGCCCAGGCTGGCTGGGCCGGAGCTTGCGGCAACGGCCTCCAGGACGCGCAACGCCTTCAGCGCCGTCGTGCTCTTCGCGACATTGCCCGCGGGCTCGTGCGCCATCGGCGGCTCGACCACTCTGTCTCACCCTTTCGTTTATCGGACTGTCGTTAAAGCATTCGGCAGCGACGACGACTTGACGGGTAGCACGTCGTGGCGTCATGATATCAATATCTCCTGTCACGTTTCAAGATACGAAACGACGTGTCATTGCGGAGGCGACCCTGATGCAGATGCTCATCGACAGCATGTGGGTGGATGCGTCGGACGGGGGCCGCTTCGATGTCCTCGACCCGGGCAGCGGAGAGCTCATCGACCGGGTGCCCGCTGCGACTGATGACGACGTCGCGACCGCGATCGCGGCCGCGCGTCTTGGTCGCCGGCGCATGGCTGCTCTGCCGGCCCACGAGCGCAGCGCCGATCCTCATCCGGGCGGCCGATCGCATCGTGGAGCAGCAGGAGGAGCTGGCCCGACTGCTTGCCCGAGAGAATGGCAAGCCCATCCGCCAGACGCGCGAAGAGGTCGCCGCGGCTGCGCGGATCTTCCGCGGTTTTGGTCAGGAGGCGACCCGCCTGTTCGGGCGCCAGGTGCCCATGGACGCCGTGCCGGGGATGGAACGCCACGTGGCGTTCACCATCCGGCAGCCCATCGGGGTGGTCGCCGCCATCGTGCCCTTCAACTACCCCGTGGAGCTCTACGCGCATAAGGCCGCGGCCGCGCTGGCGGCCGGCAACGCGGTCATCGGCAAGCCGCCCAGCGACTGCCCCCTTGCCGTGCTCCGGATCGCCGCCATCCTCGAGGAGGCCGGTCTGCCACGGGCGACCCACCAGGTGCTCACCGGGCCTGGGTCGCGCATCGGCCCCGCGCTGGCCGCCGATCCGGGCGTCGACCTCGTGACCGTCACCGGGAGCGTCGCGACCGGCGTAGAGCTCGGGCGGATCGCGGCCGAGCATCACAAGCCGTTCCTCGCCGAGTTGGGCGGCAACGACGCCGTCATCGTGTGCGCCGACGCGGACCTGGAGAAGGCAGCCACGGCTATCGTCCTGGGCCGCCTGGCGCGCGGCAATGGTCAGATCTGCTGTGCCGTGAAGCGCGTCCTGGTCGACGCGACCGTCGTCGACGCCTTCGTGACGATCCTGGTCCGGATGACCCGGGAGCTGCGTGTCGGCGACGCCCTGGACGAGCAGAGCGATGTCGGGCCGCTCATCACCGAGGCGGCCGCCGCCGAGGTCCAGGGGGTGGTCGATGCGGCCGTCGCCGGCGGTGCCAGCCTGCTCGCGGGCGGACCCCGGCGTGGCGCCTTCATCCAGCCGACCGTGCTCGGCGATGTGCCAGCGAACGCGACAGTGGTCCGGGAAGAGACATTCGGCCCCGTCGTGCCGGTGCTCCCATTCCGGACCGATCGACGATGCCGTCGCCATGGCCAACGATTCGCCGTACGGCCTCCAGGCGGCAGTGTTCACCCGCGATATCGGGGATGCCATGGACATCAGCTACCGGTTGGAGGCGGGTGGCGTGATGGTCAACTGGTCATCCGCGCTGCGTGCCGAGAACCTTCCCTTCGGCGGCGTGAAGGCGAGCGGCCATGGACGAGAAGGCATCCACGACACGCTCCTCGCCATGACCCACCAGAAGGTGATCCTGCTGCACGAGGCGCTGCGCGGCTCGGTTGCCCCGGATGCCGATCGAAAATGACGGAGCCCGATCGCGTCGAGATGCTCGGCATCGACAAGCGATACGACGCGGCGCAGGTGCTGCACGGGGTGGACTTCTCCGCTCAGCGTGGCGAGATCCATGCCCTGGTGGGCGAGAACGGTGCTGGCAAGTCCACCCTGATGCGCATCCTGGCAGGCGTCGTCTCGCGCGACGCCGGCACGATCTCGCTCGATGGCGAGCGGGTCGATCCGCGAACCCCACTGGATGCACGGCGCCAGGGCATCCGAGCCGTGCACCAGGAGCTCAGCCTGGTGCCGCATCTCGGGGTGACCGAGAACCTGCTCCTGGGCGAGATGCCCACCAGCTTGCCCGGCGATCATCGACTGGCCCGAGGCGCACCGGGAAGCGCAGCGGATGCTGGCGGCTCTGGACTTCGGCGGCATCGACGGACGGACCCGGGTCGACCGGCTGGGCGATCTCGCAGCGCCAGATGGTAGAGATCGCCAAGGCGCTCCGGGGCGAGCCGCGCGTGCTCATCCTCGACGAACCCTCCGCGGTGCTCTCGAATGCCGAGCTTGACCGTCTGTTCGCCGTGCTGCATGCCGTCCGGGCGGCGGGCACGACCGTGCTGTACGTCTCGCATCGTCTCGACGAGGTGCTCCAGATCGCGGACCGCATCACCGTGCTCAAGGACGGACGGATGGTGGGTACCGTCACACCCGGAGCCATCGACCAGCCGGCGCTCATCCGGATGATGGTCGGCCGTCCCCTGAGTGAGATCTACCCGGTGCGGACCCCTGAACCCGGGCCGCGCGCCCTGGAGCTCGACCGGTTGTCGGGCCCGGGCTTCCGGGACGTGAGCCTGTCGCTCGCCCAGGGTGAGATCGTGGGCGTCTTCGGCCTGGTCGGCTCGGGACGTACGGAGCTGGCTCGAGCCATCTTCGGGGCCGCGCGGACCAGTGGCGGCAGCATGCTGGTCGATGGAGCAGCGTACGCGCCGCGCTCGCCGGCCGACGCATTGCGGGCCGGCGTGGCCATGCTGGCCGAGGAGCGGGCTCGCCAGGGCTTGGTCATGCCGGGCGCGGTCCCCGACAACCTCACGCTGGCCTCGTTCCAGCGCCTCAGCCGCCATGGACTGCTGTCCGTGTCGGCGTCAGCGACAGGCCGCGCGCTCCCAGGTCGAGTCACTCGACATCCGGCCGCCGCGGCCTCGACGGCCCAGTCCGGCGCATGAGTGGTGGCAACCAGCAGAAGGTCGTCTTCGGCAAATGGCTGCATCCGCGGTGCTCGCGTCCAGATCCTCGACGAGCCGACGCGAGGCGTCGATGTCGCCACCAAGGTGCAGATCTACCAGATCATCGCTGGCATCGCCGACGAAGGGCGGGCGGTGCTGCTCATCTCGTCCGACCTGCCCGAGATCATCGGCATGACTGACCGCATCGTGGTCATGCGCCAGGGTGCGCATCGCCGGCGAGGTCGCCGCGTGCGATGCGACCGAGGAACGTCTGCTGGCCATCGCGTCGGGCGTCGCAGAGGCCGTGGCATGAGCGGTGTCGCCGCGCTGGCGATCGCGGGAGGGCTTCCGCTGGAGCCGTGGTCATGGTGCCCGCGGCGCTCCTGCTCCTCATCGCCGTCGCCGCCGTCTCTTCCGATACGTTCCTGACCCAGAACAACATCCTCAACCTGCTGCGCCAGATCGGTCATCAATGGACTCATCAGCCTGGGCATGCTCGTGGTGATCCTCTCCGGTGGCATCGACCTCTCTGTTGGCGCAGTCGTCGCCCTCAGCGCCATCCTGCCATGGGCGTCCTCAGTCGAGTCCATGCCCGATCGCCGCTCGCCGTCGTCCTCGCCCTCGCTGTCGCGCCGCTCGTCGGGCCTCGTCAACGGCTTCATCGTCGCCCGCTTCGCCATCGCAGCCGTTCATCGTGACCCTTGGCACGCTCTCGGCCGTCCGCGGGCTGGTCTTCGTCATCTCCGAGACGCCGGTCGTCTACGTCCGATCCCAGCTTCCTCGGCATCGGCTCGGCGATGCCTCGGGCCCCTGCCGGCCGATCACCGTGTTCATGCGCGTGGCCTACCTCGCGGTGAGCTTCTTCCTGAATCGCACGACCCCCGGGCGCGCCATCATCGGCCATCGGCGGCAATGAGGAAGCCGTCCGCCTGGCGGGCATCAACGTCCGCTCCCACATCGTCCTCGCCTATGCCATCTGCGCCTTCTTCGCCGGGGTGGCCGGCGTGGTCCTAGCATCGCGCGTCGGCATCGCCCAGCCCAGCGTGGGTTCAGGCGTGGAGCTCGACGCGATCGCCGCCTGCGTCATCGGCGGGGCCATCCTCGGCGGTGGCGGCGGCAGCGTCCGAGGCACCTTCATGGGCGTCGTGCTCCTTGGCCTCATCAGCAACCTGCTCAACCTGTTCAACGTGCAGTCCTACTACCAGCAGATCTTCAAGGGCGCCCTCATCGTCATCGCCGTCCTTGCGCGACGGAAGGAGCGCTGAGCTATGACCTGAACTGACCGCGATCACGATCCGGCATCACGGTCCCGCCCATCGAAGCAGGCCCTGGAAACGAGGAGTCAGGATCATGCAAGCGAATCAAGCGTTTGGCGGCGGCGATGCTCGCCGCATCCCTGGCGTTGGCCACCGTCGGTGTGGCGTCGCGCCCAGGACGAAGGCATCAACTCAAGATCGGCATGGCCAACCTGTCGCTGAGCTGCGCCCTACTTCATCGGCATGTCCGAGGCCGTCCAGGCCGAGGCCGCCGTCTATCCCAACGTCGAAGTGGTCGTCACCAACGCCGACGGTGACGTCGAGAAGCTCACCTCGGACATCGAGGACCTCATCGCGCAGAACGTCGACGGCATCGTGCTCAGCGCCGCCTTCATCGAAGCCGCGCCCGCAGCGCTTGCCGCGATCGCAGCCGCCGGCATCCCGGTGGTCATGGTCGACCGCATGCTCAAGGGCAGCGACTACACCAGCTGGGTCGGCCCCGACAACTACGCCCTCGGCGTCCAGGATGGCCAGTTCATCGTCGACCAGCTCGGCGGCAGCGGCAAGCTCGGCGTCATCCGCGGCGGCCCGGCTGACAACAGCATCGGCCTCGGACCGCACCGATGGCCTGCTCAGCAAGTCTCGGGGACCGGCATCGAGGTCGTCGATTACCCCGACTTCGCGGGCTGGAGCACCGACGGCGGCGTCACCGCAGCCGAGACACTGCTGGCGCAGAACCCTGACCTCGCGGCCATCTTCTGCGAGAACGACTCCATGTGCCTCGGCGCCCAGAAGGTCATCGAGGAGCAGGGCCTCGCCGACCAGGTCTTCGTGGCTGGCGTCGACGGCCAGAAGGAAGCTCTCGTCGAGATCATGAAGGACGGCATCTACCAGGCGACCGGCCTCAACAGCGCCGACCAGATCGGCCGTGCCGGCTTCAACCGCCTGATGGCCATCCTCGCCGGTGCCCAGGCACCCAAGGACACCGTCTTGCCCTCGCCGCTCATCACCATCGACAACGTCGAGCGCTTCTACAACGCCAACAGCGTCTTCTAGCCCCCTGGTCCGCAACGGCCGGCGCCCAGTGGGTGCGGCGGATCGATTCTAGAGGGCTCAGCCTGCGACCTTGATGAGCCGGCCGGAGCGGGTCATGGCGCGGGTCGCGAGCGAGCCGACCGCCATGCCGAGCATCGCCCGGTCGGCCATCGGCAGGGGTCGGACGACCGCGAGGAACTGGTCGGCTCGGGCACGGTCGAAGACCGCCAGGAGCGCGGCGCCCTGCGGGGTCAGGGTCAGCAGCCGCTGACGCCTGTCGGCCTCCTCCTCGGTTCGGCGCAGCAGACCCCGCCGTTCGAGGCCGCTGGCGACCCGGCTGGCGGCCGACGGCGAGCGAGCGAGCGACTCCCCCAGGTCCGCGACGGTGAGCGTGCCCGTGCCGGCGACCGCGTACAGGGCGATGAGCTGGAGGAATCCCAGCCCCTGCTCGCTCGAGCTGGGAGGCGCAACCGATGATGAGGTCGCGCCAGATCGCCCGCAGCACGAGGATCCGGTCGCCCGGCAGGCCGGCGGCGCCAAGCTCCTCGCGGGCCGCCTGCACGACGGGGTCGAGCAGCCCTTCCGTGCGTTGCTCCGCGGTCACGAATGCGCTTCCTCACAGCTTGGCGCGGCCGGGAGAGCCGGACCCGACATCAGCGATGCGTGCATCGTTGCACATATTCCAGCCACCGGTCGTCACCAGTTTGGTAGGGTTCGCGGAGGACGCCGTTGGCGGCCTGAGCGCGCCTGCCTCTGGGTCACGCTCCGACACCCCGAGGAGGCCCATCGCGTGCGACTGGCGCTCGTCTTTCCCGGTCAGGGTTCGCAATCGGTGGGCATGGGTCGCACCCTCGCCGGGACGGCTGCGGGTGGCACGTTCCTGGAGGCAGACGCCGCGCTGGGCGGCGCCCTCAGCACGCTCATCCTCGACGGCCCGGCCGAGCGGCTGGACCTGACGGAGAACTCCCAGCCGGCGATCCTCGCGATGTCCATCGCTCTCTACCGCGCCTGGACCCCGCTCGCGGCCGAAGTCGGCCTCCCGGCACCTGCCTTCTTCGCGGGTCATTCGATGGGCCAGTACAGCGCCATGGTCGCCGCCGGGGTGCTGGACCTCGCCGATGCGCTGCGGCTGGTGCGCGTGCGGGGCCAGCTGATGCAGGGCTCGTCGCCGGACGGCGCGATGGCCGCCTTCATCGGTCTCGACGATGCGCGCATCCCGGAGCTCGAGACGGTCGGCAGCGCCGTGGGAGTGTTCACGGTCGCCAACCGCAACTCACCCGGCCAGATCGTGGTCAGCGGCTCGACCGCGGCCGTCCAGGCTGCCGCGGATGCCGCCCGAGCACTTGGCGCCAAGCGTGCACTGGTGCTGCCGGTGAGCGTCGCGGCCCATTCGCCGCTCATGGCCACGGCCGCCGAGGGGATGCGCACGGAGCTGGCGCGGATCACCTTCCGTGACCCGGTCGCGCCCCTCCTGGCCAATGCCGACGCGCACCTCCTGACCACCGGCGAGGACTGCCGTGCGGAGCTCATCGAGCACCTGACGCGGGGCGTGGACTGGGTCCGGGCCGTCCAGACGATGCGCGACGACGGCGTCGACACGTTCCTGGAGGTGGGCCCGGGCAAGGTGCTCACGAACCTCATCCGACGCATCACCCCGGATGCGACGACGCTCGCCACCGACGACCCGGCCGCGCCAGGTGGCGTGGCCGATCCCGCCACCCTCCTGCACCAGCCCCCCGCCACGGAGTAGTCCCGAATGCGCAAGCCCGATTTCAGCCGTCGTGTCGCCGTCACCGGCCTGGGCATCGTGAGCCCGGTGGGGTCCGACATCCCGACCGCGTGGGCGAACCTGACCGCCGGCACGTCCGGACTGCGCCAGATCACCTACTGGGACGCGTCCGCGATGGATTGCCAGGCCGCGGGCGAGGTCCATGACTTCGACCCCAACGCGTGGATGGACTTCAAGGCGGTGCGACGCACCGACAAGAACGTCGTCTTCGGGGTCGCTGCGGCAAAGCAGGCGGCGGCCGACGCGGGCCTCGTCATCGACGACTCGAACGCCGACGAGGTCGGCGTCGTCTTCGGCTCCGGCGTCGGCGGCCCGGGATTGATGGCGGATGCCATCGAGACCATGAAGTCGCGGCCCCGTTCGGTCAGCCCATTCTTCATCGCCAACATGCTGCCCGACACCGCGTCGGGCCAGATCGCCATCGAGCTCGGCGCCCGCGGCCCGAACATGTGCATCGTCACTGCCTGCTCGACGGGCACCCACAACATCGGCGAGGCGGCCGAGGGCATCCGCCGGGGTGACTTCACCACCGTCATCTGCGGCTCGACCGAGACCCCCCTGTTCGAGGTCGGCTACGTCGGCTTCAGCAACATGCGGGGCATGGGCACGCCCCGCGGTGACGAGGGGCTGTCATCGATCTCTCGCCCGTTCGACAAGAGCCGCAACGGCTTCGTGCTCGGTGAGGGCGCCGGCGCCATGGTGCTCGAGGACCTCGACCTGGCGAAGGCACGCGGCGCCCGGATCTACGCCGAGGTCGTCGGCTTTGGTTCCGCGGGCGACGCCTGGGACCTCATCCAGCCGGTCGAGAAGGGCGATGGCACGCGGCGGGCGATGGAGTTCGCGCTGTATCGCCACGACGTGCCACGCGACCAGATCGACCTCATCAACCCCCATGGCACGTCGACGCCGCTGGGCGACCTGCGCGAGGCCCAGGCGATCCACTCCGTCTTCGGCGACCGGGCCACGGAGATCGCCATCACGGGCACCAAGTCGATGACCGGCCACCTGATGGGCGCCGCGGGAGCCGTCGAGGGCGTCTTCACGGTCCTCTCGGTCCACCATCAGCTGGCGCCCGCGACGCTCAACTACACGGAGCCGGACCCGGAGATCGTGCTCGACGTGGTCCACGGCAAGTCGCGGCCGATGGAGATCCGCTATGCCATGTCCGACAACATCGGGCTGGGTGGCCACAACGGCGCCGTCATCTTCAAGCGCTACGACGGCGACTGAGGAGCCGGGTCGCGGCGCCCGAGTCCCCGCTACTGGCGTCGGTAGCGGATGACCTGGGTCGTGGGGTCGCTGATGGACTGGTCCCACGCCTCCGAATAGCGATAGGTGTCACCGACCAGGACCAGGCTGGCCACCGTCCGTCCGCCGGCGTGGCTCGCCTGCTTGGTGAAGCTCGACCCCCGGTTCGTGCTCAGGTACCCGAACCCCTTGCCCTGGACCGTGATGTCACCCCCGATCTCGATGGCGCCGATAGCCACCCGCGAGCCACGGACCGCGACCGTCGTGGGGGAGATCCCGATCTCCGAGGGAAAGGGCTCGGTGCGGAGCGTCACGCTCGCCCCGAACGAGCCGCCGCTGTTGGTGCTCCGACGGACCTTGAGCGATGCCCGGTCCATAAGCGCCAGCACCACCGTGCTGCCCTGCGCGCCGAGCTCGGGGTAGAGGCCATACCGGAGGCTCGCGATGGTGCTCGTGCCCAGGCTGGTGAGCGTGTGACCCGCGTCGGTGCCGATGGAGAACCGGCGGAGCTTGAGGTCGTTGCCCTGGAACCAGGCCACGTACGCGCGGGTCTTGCTCGTGGCGACCGCGAGCCCACGGCCCATCGTCCCGACACCCAGGTCGAACGCCTGGGGCGTGAGGTCCTCGCCGACGACCTTCTGGGCCCTGACCTTGACCCGGTAGTCGCTGCCCGACTTCTGGAACCAGGCCGCGACCACCCTGGCGCCCGCGACGCACGCCACATCGGGCTTGCGCGCCACACCCGAGCTCGTCCAGTCACGGAAGCCGAAGATGCTGCCCGACACATCGAAGGCCATGCTCCCGATGGTCCAGCTGCCGGGGCCATTCGCCTGGGCGTAGATGACCATCGGGTCGCCACCACAGACCGTCACCTGCGACTCTCGCGCGTCAGCCTGCCCGGCCGAGCTCCAGCTGGCGCCACGATCGGTGCTGTATGCCATCGTGATCGACCGACCGGCGCCCGTCGACCGGTCGATACCGACCACCTGTACGGCTCCCTGGAACCCCATGTCGCTGGCCGTCAGGTCCTCGTTGGCGTCGCTCGTCTGGATGACGATCGACGGATGGAAGTCCGCGAGCGCCGGAGCAGCCACGAGGGCGAGCGCGAGCACGCCAGCGGGCAGCGCACGGCGCAGGTGTCGGGTGCGCGACATCTGGGTCTCCTTCTCTCGTCCGGGCAGGGTGTCCCGGGCAGTGTCACATCCGGCGTCAAGGCGCGACGGCTCCAGGCACATCGGGCTCCCGCCGCAGCGGCGGACCCGGCCCAAGGGCTTCCGGTGCGAAGATGAGCCATGAGCATGAACACCCCGTCAGCTGCCCGACCCATCACCGCTGCCTACTTCTACCGCGTCCGGTGGGGCCACCACGAGGAGTGGCTCGACCTCTTCCGGCGCAACCACTGGCCGATCCTCCGCGAGCAGCTCACGTCCGGCCGCTTCACCGATGTGCGGCTGTACGAGCCGCGCTACCACGGTGATGGCCGTGCGGACTGGGATGTGATGGTGACCATCACGTATCGCGACTGGGCCGCCCTGGAGGCCCACAGCGAAGCCGCCATCAAGCTCCGGCTGTACCCCGACCAGGAGCGCTTCCTGGCGGAGGAGGCGCGTCGCTTCGAGCTGCTCGAGGCGCACTGGGATGTGCCGCTCGCGGACCTCGAGCTTCCCGCCGAGTGACCCCAGCCCGCCGGCCGGACCCGGTGCTCGGCTTCTACGGTCCCGGGTCCGCCATGTGGCGCATCAATCGCGAGGCGGTGCTGCTCGGCGCCGGACCCGCGGCGTTGCTGCTCCAGGTCGCGCATCCACTCGTGGCGGAGGGAGTCGCCCAGCACAGCGATTTCCGGGCGGACCCGTTCGGGCGTCTCCGGCGGACGCTCGACACCACGATGGCCCTCGTGTTCGGGGATGGCCCGACCGCCGAGCGTGCGCTCCGGAGGCTCAACGGCGTCCATGCCACGGTCCGTGGGGACGTGACCCATCCGGATGCGGCGCGCATCAGCGGTGCCGCTCGGTACCGGGCGCTCGACCCGGAGCTGCTGCTGTGGGTCCAGGCCACGCTGGTGATGACGAGCGTCGACGCATACCGCTCGTGGGTCGGGCCGGTCACCGACACGAGGCGGACGACCTGTGGCAGCAGGCACGGGGGGTCGGCGTACGAATGGGCATCCCGCTGCGCGGTCAGCCCCGTCGACTGGCCGCACCTGGTGGCCTGGTGGGACCGGATGCTGGCACCGGACGGGCCGATCCAGGTCACCGACACGGCGCGGTCGATGGCGCCGATGCTCATCCGGCCACCGCTCCCACGGGCGCCGGGCTGGGCGGTCGACGTGCTGGCGCTGCCGGGCCTGGGATTGCTGCCGGACCGATCCGTGCGGCTACGGCATCGCGTGGGGATATCCCCGGGCGCGACGAGCCCGACTCCTCGGCCGGGGCGTCCGCCTCTGGACCCATCTGGTGCCGCGCGGCTGGCGGGCGATGCCGCAGGCGCGGGCGGCAGAGCGACGCGCCCTGACCGCTACCATACGCTGACCACCCCGAGGAGCCCCATCGTGCCCGAGTACCGACCTGTCCCGCCGCGCCGTCGTCACCGGCCTGGGTGCCGTGACGCCCATCGGCAACGACCACGCCACGTTCTGGCGGAACCTGGTCGCCGGCGTCAGCGGAGGCGGTCCCATCACCCATTTCGACGCGACCCCGTATGACGTGCGCATCGCGGCCGAGGTCAAGGACTTCGACCCGACCGTGGCGATGGATCGCAAGATGGCTCGCCGCATGAGCCGCTTCATCCACCTGGGCATGGCAGCAGGCAAGGAGGCGGTCGCGGACGCCGGCCTCGACTTCTCGACCTGGGACGCCGACCAGCGGGATCGCGTGGCGGTCACGGTGAATACCAGCGGGGGCGGCCAGGAGCAGGTCATCGATGGTACCGCGACCCTCCAGCGCAAGGGCCCCGGGCAGGTCAGCCCGTTCGCGATCCCGGCACTGTCCGGCTCGATGGCCGCCTGCATGCTCTCGATGGAGTATGGGCTGACCGGACCGGTGACCACCCAGGTCGCCGCGTGTGCCAGCTCGGTCATCGCCTTCCTCGATGGCCTGCGCCTCATCCAGCGGGGCGAGGTGGACGTCGTCCTGGCGGGTGGCTCGGAGGCGCCACTGCTGCCCATCGCATTCGCCGCGCTGTCCAACATGGGCGCGCTGTCCAAGCGCAACGACGACCCCAGCCGCGCCTCACGGCCGTTCGATCGCGACCGCGACGGGTTCCTGTTCGGTGAGGGCGCGGGTGTGGTCGTGCTCGAGAGTGCCGAGCATGCGCTCGCCCGCGGCGCGACCATCCACGCCGAGGTCCTTGGCGCGGCCCTGACCGCCGACGCCTTCCACATCTCGGCGCCCGAGCCGACCGGCCGCGGCGCGACCCGGGCCATGACGCTGGCGCTCCGCGACGCTGGCATCGCGCCCGATGAGGTCGACTACATCGTGGCCCATGGGACCTCGACGCCGCTCAACGATGTGACCGAGACGCGCGCCATCAAGGCGGCCTTTGGCGACCACGCGCGGAAGGTGGCGATCTCGTCACCCAAGTCGATGGTCGGCCACCTGCTCGGCGCTGCGGGCGTGATGAGCGCGTTGACGGCCATCGGAGCCATCCGCGACAACGTCGTGCCGCCGACCATCAACCTGGCGCAACCCCGACCTGCCGGAGTGCGACCTGGACTACACGCCCAACGTGGCGCGCCAGCGGCGAGTGGACACCGCGATCATCAACGGCTTCGGCTTCGGCGGCCAGAACGCCGTGGCGGTCTTCCGGCGCTTCCAGGCCTGAGGCCTGCCTCGCTCCTGCGGCCTGCCTCGCTCCTGCGGCCTGCCTCGCTCCTTCCGGCCTGCTCGGTCCTCCGGCCCGGCTCGGTCCTCCGGCCCGGTGCGGCACGGGAACGCCCGTGCCCGGTGCGGGACGCCGGTGCCCGGCCCGTTCACATCAGGTGTGCACCCGCGACGAGATGACGAGCGGATCGCCCGCGGATGACCGGCGATCGACACGCGATCGACCCCGTAGGGTCGGGATTCACGTCCACCGTGCAGGAACGACGGATCGGGGCCCAGCAACAGCGCGCACCGAAACGCCAGGGCACGCCTGGCGGCGCGAAGGCCGTCAACTCTGTCGCGGGTGCACACCTCGTGTGCAGCGCCGGAGCGTGCCCACGAGCATCGGCCACGGCACCTCGGCTCAGGCGGGCAGCTCCGCGAGCGCGGCGACGATGCCCTCCGCCACGCGTCGCTTCATCTCCACCAAGGACTCGCGGCTGTAGAAGGCGGCGTGGGGCGTGAGGATGACGTTCCGCAGGGTCAGCAGCGGGTCAGTGGGCAGGATCGGTTCCCGCTCCAGGACATCGAGCGCAGCACCGCCGAGATGACCCGACCGAAGCGCCTCCACGAGCGCGGCCTGGTCGACGAGGCCGCCACGCGAAGTGTTCACGAGGAGCGCCCCGGGTCGCATCCGGGCCAGGGCCGCAGCATCGAGCATGTGTCGCGTCGACGGGTCGAGCGGGGCGTGGAGGCTCACGATGTCGCTCGTCGCCAGGAGCTCGTCGAGGGCCAGCAGCGGCACGCCGTCGACCACCGGCGCGCGGGGTCGGTGGCGACCACCTGGAAGCCCAGCGCCTGCGCGCGTCGCGCGGTCGCCGACCCGATGCGCCCAAGGCCGATGATGCCCAGCCGCCTTCCGCGGGCGCGCCGCAGCTCGCCGCCCGTGTGGAAGTCCCAGGTGCCAGCATGGATGGCCCGATCCTGCGCGACGATGCCCCGGGTGAGTGCCAGCAGCAGCCCGATGGCGTGGTCGGCCACCTCATCGATGCAGTAGTCGGGCACGTTCACGACCCGGATGCCCCGCGCCGCGGCAGCGGGCAGCTCGATGTTGTCGAGGCTCACGCCATATCGACCGACGACCCGGACCGTCGGCAGCGCATCCATGACCGCTGCCGTGATGGGCGCGTACTGGGCCAGGAGCGCGATCGACGCCTGGACCCGACAGCGATGACCTCGTCGGCCGTCCGGCACTGGGCCAGCGTGACCTCGTGACCGGCCGTGCTGAACACGGTCCGCTCGATCTCGATGCTGCCCTGATCGCAGTCGGTGATGACGATGCGGCTCATGCCTGTCTCCCCTGCTGGCTCGTCGGATCGATGACCGCCTTGACCACGCTGCGTGCCTCGACCGCGCTGAATGCCGCGCGCCAATCCTCCAGGGCGAAGATGGTGGGCAACGTCGCCACGTCCGCGGCCACCCGCTCGAGGATGGTGAGCGCCGGATCCCACGCCTCGTAGCTGGAGCTCATCGCAAACGACAGGTCCGCATCGCGGGTCGTCGCGAAGTCCCAGCGGATGCTGATCGACGGCCGCCCGGAAAGGCCGACGGCCGTGATCCGGCCACGTCGACGTACCGCCTCGAATGCCGCATCCACGCCCGCCTCCGTGCCGGTCGCCTCGAGCACGAGGTCCGCGCCACGACCCCCGGTCCGGGCGCGCAGGTCCTCGCCCGCCGCCTCGGCGGTCGTCGTCGCGAAGCCCAGTCGACGGGCCGTCTCCAGGCGGGCACCGTCGCTCCGGCCCGCGACCACGACCACGCTCGCCGCGGCGGCACGCGCGGCAAGGGCCGCCAGCAGGCCCACCGGACCCGGACCGACGATGAGCACCGCGTCGCCGGCCGCGAGGCTGCCACGACGGAGCGCGGTCATCGTCACCGCCATCGGCTCCGCGAGCACGGCGACCTCGTCCGGGACCGCGTCGGGCACGCGATGCAGCAGCCACGCGGGAACGACGACGTGGGAGGCGAAGGCCCCATGGATGCCCCAGCCGGGCGATCGTTTGGCGGCGCAGATCTCAGGGTTGCCCCGTCGGCAGAGGTGGCAGGTGTGGCAGGCACGGGCGTGCGGCTCGCACACCACTCGGGTGCCCAGCCACGCCGGGTCGACGCCCTCGCCGAGGCGCTCGACGGTGCCCGTGAACTCGTGGCCCAGGACCACCGGCGGGTAGGACTGGAAGTGGTCGTCCCGGATATGGATGTCGGTGCCACAGATGCCCGCGTAGCGGACCCGGATGACGACCTCGCCCGAGGCAGGCTCGCGCTGGTCGACCTCCCGCAGCTGCAGCTGGGTGTCCCCGGGCGCGACCTTGACGAGGCCGATCATGGGCGGCAATCCACCATGACCTTCATGCCCTCGCCGGCCCGCAGCGCCGCGATGGTGGCCGGCACCTCCGTCGGGTCGGACCGTGCCGCTCAGGAGCGGTCGGAGCACGTCGAGGTCCGTGGCGAGGATGCCGATCGCGGCGTCGATATCCGGCGGCTGATACGTCCGGTGGCCGATCGATCGCCAGCTCCTTGAACATCACCGCCTGGAGATCGAGGGGCGTCGATCGTCCGTAGGTGCCCACGATGGCGATGGTGCCGCCGGGCCGCACCAGCTGGGTGAGCATCGCGGCGACTGGCGGCGCCGCGGCCGCGTCGAACACCACGGACGCCATCCGGCCCCCGGTGAGGCGCTCGACATCGGCCACCGGGGCGTCCGCGTCCAGCAGGCGGAGGCCCATCGATCCCGCCACCGCGCGTCGCGCGGGTGCCGTCTCGGCCACGTGGACGATCGCCCCGGCCCGACGCGCCACGTGCGCGATGAGCAGCCCGACGGGCCCGCCGCCCACCACCACGACGCATTCCCCCAGCAGCGGCGGCACGCGCCGGACCGCATGGACCGCCACCGCGAGCGGCTCCGCGAGCGGGGCCACCTCGTCCGGGATGGCGGCCGGGATCGGGTGCAGCCGGTCCTCCGCCACGACCACCTGTCCCGCCATCGCGCCATCGCGGTCGATGCCGATCAGCCGCAGGTTGGCGCAGGCGTTGGACGCGCCCATCCCGCAGGCCACGCATCGGCCGCATGGCAGCAGCGGGTCGACGAGCACCGTCTGGCCCGTGTACGGCCCGGAGCGCGACTCACCCACGATCTCATGCCCGAGCGCGAGCGGGAACCGGGCACGTGGATGGCTGCCCTCGACGATATGCAGGTCCGTGCCGCACAACCCCGTGAATCGCGCCTGGACCGTCACCTCCCCGGGACCCGGGGTCGGCTCCGGTACGTCGCGCCAATCGAACTCGTGGGCCGCAAGGAGCAGCATCGCCCTCGTCATCGACGCACGCGCGCGCCGCCGCCCCGGATGAGCCGCTCGACCTCCTCCAGGGACGCCATGGACGTGTCGCCGGGCGTGGTCATGGCGAGCGCGCCGTGCGCTGCGCCGTACTCCAGCGCCTCGGCCGCGGGCTTGCCCGTGAGCAGCCCGTAGATGAGACCGGAGGCGAACGAATCGCCGCCGCCGATGCGGTCGAGGATGTCCAGGTCGGGCCGCGTGGTCGCCTCGTGGAACGCGCCATCCGCGAGCGCCACGGCACCCCAGTCGTTGCGGCTTGCCGTCCGGGCGACCCGGAGCGTGGCTGCGATGACGGCCAGGTTGGGATATGCCGATGCCACCTCCGATAGCACCGACCGGTACGCCGCCGCATCGAGGTGCTGGTAGTCGGCATCGACGCCCTGCAGGGAGATGCCCAGGGCCGCCGAGAAGTCCTCCTCGTTGCCGATGACGACATCCACCGACCGGACCAGCTCCTGCATCGCTGCGCGTGCCGCCGCGGCGCCGCCGCGCGACTTCCAGAGCGACTCCCGGAAGTTGAGGTCGAAGGAGACGATGGCGCCGGACCGATGCGCCGCCTCGATGGCTTCTGCCACGAGAGCCGGGGTGGTCGCGCTCAGGCCCGCGAAGATGCCACCGGTGTGCAGCCAGCGGCTGCCTTCCGTCTCGAAGATGGCGGCCCAGTCCACATCCCCCGGCCGCAGCTGGGATGCCGCGGAGTTGGCGCGGTCGGACGCGCCGACGGCGCCCCGGACCCCGAAGCCCCGCTCGGTGAAGTTCAGGCCGTTGCGCACGGAGGCACCGATGCCGTCGTAGGGCACCCACGCGACATGGCTGGTGTCGACACCCCCCTGGAGGATGAGGTCCTCCAGGAGACGACCGATGGGGTTGTCCGCGAACGCCGTCGCGACGGTCGTGCGCATCCCGAAGCAGCGTCGCAGCCCGCGCGCGACGTTGTACTCGCCACCACCCTCCCAGGCCCGGAACATGCGGGCCGTGTGGATACGCTCCTCGCCCGGGTCGAGCCGGAGCATCACCTCGCCCAGCGCGACGAGGTCCCAGCGGGTCGATGCGGCCGGCTTGATGGTCAGCGTCATGCGATCGCGGGCGTCATGCGCCCGATCCAGCGCGGATGGCGGCGACCGCGGCCACCGCATCCGCGGTCAGCGATCGCACGGTCGTCCAGTCACGCGCATCGAGCAGGTCCGACTTGACCATCCAGCTGCCACCGACCGCGAGCACCGACCGGTCGCCGAGGTACGCCGCCAGGTTGCCGAGCCCGATGCCGCCGGTGGGGATGAATCGGACCATCGGGAATGGACCCGCCAGCGCTCGCAGGTGCGCCAGGCCGCCGGCCGATTCGGCGGGGAAGAACTTGACGTCCGTGACCCCGGCATCGAGCGCGCGCATGATCTCCGTCGGCGTGATGACCCCCGGGTACACCGGGATGCCCGCGTCGCGGCACATCGCCACCACGTCATCGCGGAAGCCGGGCATCACGATGAACTGCGCGCCCGCGTCGATGGCGCGCGCCGCCTGGTCCGGGTTCAGCACGGTCCCCGCTCCGACGAGCATGTCCGGGTGCGCCGTGCGCATCGACCGGATGGCCGCAAGGCCGGCCGCTGTCCGAAGGGTGACCTCGGCACAGGCCAGGCCCGCGTCGGCGAGCGCGCCGCCCAGGTCAGGCGCGTCCTCGGCGCGCCCGATGGCCACGACCGGGATGACGCCACAGCGCGCGATGCGCTCTCGGATGTCCATCGAACGACTCACCCAGTGTTGTGCGGTCTGGCTGGACGACCAGCGGGGTGCGTCCGCGCGGGTCATCCGATGATTCATAGGGTAGCGGACCAGCGTCGCGACAGCAGCACGACAGCGACACGTCCAGGGGCACGATGGTCATCCGATGATTGATGTCATCCCCTCGGGCTGGCACGCGCCTGCGCCCGTCTCCCACGTCCACGCCATCTGCGTGCCTCGTGCACATCCTGCGCACAACTCGCCGCCACCGTAGTCACATCACCGATGCAACGCAAGGAGGTCCTCATGCGGCGGTTCGGATGGATCGGGGTGGTCCTGGTCCTGCTCTTGTCCCTGGTAGCCGGGGGGATCGGCTACACCCTGGGTGCTGCCAACGCGACCGCGAACGCGGTCGCGGCCAGCGGCGCGCAGGTCACGTATGTGGTCCAGTCCGGATGGGGTTGGGGCTTCGGCTTCCCCTTCGTGGGGCTGCTCGTCGGTATCCTGCTGTTCGCGCTCATCGTCGGCATCATCCGACGTGCGGCGTGGGGCGGCCGGGGCGGCTGGGCACAGATGCACGCGGCGAGTGGACCGGGTCCCTGGGCACCGCGCGGTCCATGGGCAGCCGGCGGTTGGGGACCCCGACCGGAAGGTTGCGCCACGCCGCAGGCTGACGCTCCCGAGGGCGGACCCGGCTCGGCATCCTGACCGAGCGAGCAGGACGACGGGGGACGGCCGATGCCCTCCCCCGTCACGTCCGTCGCATAGCATCTTCCGCGATGCCCACCATCCTCGTCGTCGACGACGCGACCGACATCCTGCGCCTCACGACTGACTACCTCGTCCACGCGGGGTTCCGGGTCGTCACGGCCGGTACCGCCGAGGGCGCCCTGCGACTCTCGCGGACGGAGCGGCCGGACCTGCTCATCCTTGACCTGGGGCTGCCCGATGGAGACGGCCTTGACGTCGCTCGTGCCATCCGGCGCACGAGCGACCTGCCCATCATCATGCTCACTGCCCGGACCGAGGAGACCGACACGCTCATCGGCCTGGAGCTTGGCGCGGACGACTACATCACCAAGCCCTTCAGTCCGCGCGAGCTCGTCGCGCGGGTGCGAGCCGTGCTCCGGCGGGCCGAGACCGCCCACGCACCTGCCACCCTGCTCCAGGATGGCGACCTGGTGCTCGACCTGGACCGGATGCTCGTGACGGTCGCCGGGCGGCCGGTGGAGCTGACGCCGACCGAGTTCCAGCTGCTCGCCGTGATGGCGCGCCAGCCGGGGCGCGTCTTCACCCGGGCACAGCTGCTCGATGCGGTCCATGGCGTGGCGTTCGAGTCGTATGAGCGGGCCATCGATGCCCACATCAAGAACATCCGCCGGAAGCTGGAGCCGGACCCGCGGGCGCCCCACTATCTCTTGACCGTGTTCGGGGTGGGCTACCGACTGGCCGACGACCGGTGAGCCCGGGACACGGACCGCGTCCCCGACGTCGACCACCCTGGTGGCCCGAGGACGAGCCGTGGCCACCGCAGAGCTCGGCGCCGTGGGCATACGCTGCGGGTTCCTGGCGGCGCACCCACCGCCGTGGCTGTTCCGTGGGCTGCCTGTCCGTCGTCGCCATCCCGGTGGTCATCGTCGTCCTGGCGCTCTGGTCCGGCAACGGCGGATCGCTCCTCGGTGCGCTGGTCGCGGTCGCCCTGGGGCTGGTGGTGATGCTCCTGCTGGCCGCGCTGGTGGCGAGGCTCTGGCTCTGGCGACGAACGACGGCCGTCGCGCCGTTCGTGGACGCAGCCGCACGGGTCCAGGACGGGGACTACTCGGCGAGGGTGCCCGAGACCGGCTCCGCGGAGCAACGTCTGCTGGCCCGCGCGTTCAACCAGATGAGCCAACGGCTCGGTGAGAGCGATGCGCAGCGTCGATCGTTCATGGCCGACGTCAGCCACGAGCTGCGCACACCGCTGACGGTCATCCAGGGCCAGCTGGAGGCGATCCGCGATGGGGTCTATCCAGCGGACGCGGCCCACATCGCGCCTGCCCTGGGCCAGGTCCGGACGCTCGAGTCGCTCGTGGATGACCTGCGCACGCTCGCCCTGAGCGACTCCGGCAGCCTCCGGCTCGTCCGGCAGCCGACCGACCTCGGTGCGCTGGTGACCGAGGTCGTCGAGTCATTCCGGCCGAGCGCCGACCACGCCGGGGTGCGTCTGTCGGTCGTGGTCACCGCCGGCCTGGCGCCCACGCCCATCGATCCGGGGCGCATCGCGAGCGTCATCCGCAACCTGGTCGCCAACTCGTTGCGCCACACGCCCGCTGGCGGCACCATCGAGGTGACGGTCGCGGCCGGGGCGGGGGCGACCGGGGCAGTGGTGAACGTTCGGGACACTGGCCAGGGCGTCGACCCCGCCATCCTGCCGACGATCTTCGAGCGCTTCACGCGGTCTGCCGACTCCACCGGCAGCGGCCTGGGACTGGCCATCGCGAAGGCGATCGTGGAGGCGCACGGCGGCGCCATCGAGGCCCTCAGCGAGCCGGGCGTCGGTACCACCATCACGGTCCGGCTGCCGGCCGCGTGATGGGGCTCACCGGGCGAGTCAACGGGCGGTCGGGCATCGGGACTTCAGGCCGGGAGCGGAGCTGGAGCGGCTTGGACCGCCATCCCGCTCCGCCGGTGCACCATTCGACGGATGAACCGCGGTCGCCAGGGCTGCCACCGGCCCCCTGCCTCGCCCGGGGAGCCATGGTGTCCATCACATCGGCCAGCGGGACGCTGGAGGCCGGCCGCCGGTCCCTTGACTCGCCCCACGAGCCACGGCTCGCTACGCCCGAGGTCCGGGCGACGGCCCCGGCCGAGAGATCAGGGCCGAGGCGGGATCGGATGACCCTCGAACGCCTCGATGGCCGTGAGCAGGTCTACGGGGATGCGTGTCGGGCGCGCGTAGCTGATATCGAACATCACCTGGGTCGTGTCGCCGTCCGCCACCAGGCGCGCCGGCGCGATGGGTCCGCCCTCGGACAGCACCCGGTATTCCAGCCCGAACGAGGACCGCGACGCCCACGCGACGCGCGCCTCCACCACGAGCGGCTCGCCGAAGTAGGCGGGCTGCCGATAGACCACCCGCGCCTCGGCGATGACGAACGTGTGCCGCAGCGCATCCGGACCGGTCCCGAAGGGACGACCCGCGACGGCCGCGTAGTAGCCGGCCCGGGCGGCCTCGAAGTAGGACAGGTACGTGGCGTTGTTCACGTGCCCCAGGGCGTCCGTGTCGCCGTAGCGCACCTCGACGGGGTGGCGGTACCGGAAGCCGCCCTCGATGGGCCGACCACGCACGCTCATGTCACCGCCCGGCCGAGCCGCTCAGTTGGGGGTGCCGCCCAGGGCCTCGATGAGGGCCTTCGACAGGACCGCCACATCCGGCGAGCCAAGCCCGGTGGCCTTGTCCCAGCCCGCGACCGCCTGATCCACGAGGTTGCCACCCCGCGTGACGTCGTGGAACGCCTCTGGGTGGGTCTGCGCGACCTGGTACAGCAGCGGCGTGAGGAAGCCCAGCTTGTCGATGCCGGCCGTGCCCGCCTGCTGCTGCACGAGCGCCATGGCGCCAGCCCAGAACGGCGCGGATGCGCTGGTGCCGCCGACCATCTTCCATTCGCCCACGCCCGTCTCCGGGTCGGTGAAGAACAGCAGGTAGCCGGTGTCCGAGTCGGCGGCGGCGGCCACATCCGGGCATTGCCGTCGCCCGCTCGCCTGGTCGATCCCAGCCACGCCCTGCTGGTACGCGGGCAGCGGATCGAGCGGGCCGTCCGGGCCGTTGGCGGCTCTCGCCGCCGCCCGTGCCGCTGGTCGTGAGGTAGTCCTCCCAACCGGTCTCCCGCAGGTAGCTGCCGTCGTCACGGACCTCGAGGAACGTGCCCCCGACGCTCACCACGTTGTCGGTACAGGCGGGGAAGAAGCTCGAGACGTGGCCATCGGTCTTGTCGAAGGCGTGGCATGAGAAGGCGCCCCAGTCGCCGGACGCCGCGAACAGGCTGACCCCGGCGATGGCTGCCCGCTGCAGAGCGGCCTGCGCCTCGGTCACCTCGTCAAGTCCGATGTAGCCGCCGGAGTAGCACTTGCCGTACGAGACGGACACGATCTGTGCCTTGCCGTCCTCGACGATGGCGTCCATCGCGGCGCCGAAGGTCGTGGCCGCCGGGAAGCCGTAGACCAGGATCTGGGCGCCCGGCGCGACGGCGCGCACCACCTGGGTGTCGAGGGTCGCTTCGGTACCGAAGTCGGCCGGGGCACCGACGAGACCGCCGTTCACGGGGATGCGCGTGGGCAGCGGGCCGTGGATACCGAAGGTGGCGTCGAAGACCGCGAGGTCCTCGTCCGTGTCGACGCCGAACTGGAGGATGGCCACCGTCGTGCCGGTGCCGTCGATGCCCTGGTCCCACAGCGACTGGAAGTCATACGCCTTCGCGAGGTCGATGGGCTTGAGGCCACGTGCCGGGGGCGGCGGAGCGTCGGCGGGGTCGATGGCGGAGACGGGCAGGAACCGCGAGAGGCCTGTCACGCCGACGACCACGTCCCGGAGGGCGGCGGGCACCACCGGATCGGCCTCCGACGCGTGGTAGACGACGCCCGTTCGCGAGTCCTGGTAGGTGCCGATGCTCGTGCCCAGGAAGGCGTCCATGGCGGCGACGCTGCCGCCGACGACCAGCCGCGTACGCTGCGCCGGCATCGAGACCACGTCCAGGCCGGCCGCGCCGACCGCGGCCCTGATGCGCGCGAGCGTCTGGTCGGTGGGCCCGAAGCGAGCACCGCTCTCGGCCGCGGTCAGGAAGTGCCGATAGTCCGGCGACGTCGGGTCGCTCATCGCCGCGAGGTATGCCTTCGAGGCGTCCGGGTCGCGTTCCGCGAGGACGAGGTTGACCTCCACCCGGTCGGCCGGATCGGCCGTGCCCAGGTCGATGGGCGCGCTCGACGACTCGGGCACATCCGTGCCGCCACCCTGGGCGGCGACCAGGGCCCCCGGAGCGACCGTCGTGGCCGCGAGCGCGAGGCAGAGGATGAGGGCCAGGCGACCGCGCCGTCCTGTCGTGTCATGGAGGAGCGGCGTGTTCACTGGACGACCTCGTCAGCGGGCCAGGTGAAGCTGTTGACGACCGAGTCGGCGATCGAGAGGCCGGCCTCGCGGACCTCCACCGGCGTGATCACCGTGGCGACCATGGTGATGGTGCCGTCCGTGGCCGCCACCGACGCCACGCTGAAGTCGGTCGACGGGCCCTGGGATGTGTCCAGGGTCCCACCGAACAACCCGCCGACGCCCTCGCGATAGCCCAGGATGGGGTTACCCAGCAGCACCCGCGCCGCGTCATCGTCCGTGGTGTAGGCGAGCAGTCGGTCCTTGAGCAGACCCTGGCGGGCATCGAAGAGCTTCTGGGGGTCGAACTGGTCTGCCGGCCCTCCCTCGACGATGAGCGCCACGGCGCCGTTGCCCGCGGACAGGATGAGGAAGCCGGCGTCCTGCTGGCTCACGCGTCCAGATGGTCGGGTCGTACTCCAGGCCGAAGCCGAGCGCGTCGTCGTGGTAGTTGGTGCGGTCCGCGAACGGCGGGCTCGGACTGGACCTGGTCGCGCGACCGCGAGTCCGCTGGCCAGTGAACGGCCACCGACCGCGGCGCCAGAGCAGGGCAGCGTCTTGTCCGGGCAGTCGGGCTTGTCCCGACCCTGCGTCGTGACGTAGGCGGACGCGGCGGCGATGGCGACGGCGCCGAGCATGATGACCGCGAACAGCGTCAGCAGCGCTCGCGAGCCCAGCCACGCATGGCGGGCCGGCGCGGCGGCAGTGGCCGCAACGTCCGTGGCCCGACCCGTCGCGACGCTCACCGCCGCTCCGGCTGCCGGACCGGTACCCGTGGACTCGGGCAGCGTCGTCAGCTCCTCGTGCGGCGCGACCTTGCCGCTCCCGAAGGCCGCTGCGGCAGCCACGCCACGGGTCCTGGGCAGCGCCTTCAGCGAGGTGCCGCAGTTGCCGCAGTAGGTGTGGAGGGGCGTCTCCTTGCCGCACTCGGGGCAGACGATGGGCGCCCCGATGGCGATCTCGTTCGCCTCCTCGAGCAGTCCCACGTGGATGATCCGGCGCAGCCAGAGCAGGGCGATGACGGCCAGCAGCACGATGACGACGAGGTGCAGCAGGTCGCCCAGCAGCAGCACGGAGAGCGACGCGACGAGCATGAGCGCCGCCGCGACCACGGCCGCGACCGACCGGATGGCCCAGGGCGCCGAGCGCGCCCCGGTCCTCGACCGGGGCCCGGTAGCGGAGCCAGAAGACGCCGCACAGGCCGCCGATGGCACCCGCCGCGATGACCGGCAGGCCGACGCCCAGCACCAGCAGCCGCACGATCCAGGGCAGCACGTCGCCGACCGGCCGCAGGCCGCTGTCGAACAGGTTGAGGGCCGTGACCAAGGTCTGGGCGCCGATGAACGCGACGCCCGACGCCACGCCGAAGGTGGCCCCGTCGAGGACATCGTTGAAGCGCTTGTAGGGCAGCAGTGCCAGCGGCCCGGCGGCCATCAGCAGCACCATCAGGATGGGCGCGATGACGCCCCGGACCCAGGGGAAGTCGGAGGTGCCCGCGCCGGTGACCGATCCGCCCACGACGCTCGTCGCCTGGGCCGGCAGGAACGCATCGAGCGCATAGCTGAACAGCGCCCCGACGAGCGCGCCCCACAGGAACGTCAGCGCGATCGACCCGGATGGGCTCGTTCTCGTAGACGTCCACGTCGTAGACGTAGATGACCGTGACGAGCGGCACGAGGATGGCCGCGGCCACGATGGCGACCGGGAAGAAGCCCAGCAGCCCCAGCGCGACGATGAGGATGGCGCCCCCGATGAGCGCCATCTGGAAGGTCCGGATCTCCTCCCGGGGCAGGGACGGATACAGCGTCGACACCAGGCGCACCGCGGTCGCGCGCTCGCCCGGAGCGGCCGCATATGCGTCGCGCACCCGTCCCTCGCGGCCCTGCCGCTGCTCGGGACCCAGGGGGTCGCCGCAGCGGACGCACCAGGTCAGGTCCGGGACGTCCTTGCCACACTGGTCGCAGCGGATGGTGGACGGCGTCGCGGTGGCGGCCGGGTCGGTGGCCGCCACGGCAGTCGACTCGGCTGGGGGCGCTGGCTCGGCTGGGGGCGTCGGGACGGCGTCAGGCGTTGGCACGCCACCCGTCGTCGGGTCGTCCACGGTTCCTCCTCGGATCCAGGGTGGGCCTCCAGCTGGGTGAGGCACACGCGGCGATGACGCTGCGCAGTCTCTCACGCGCGGGGGGCGATGTCACACCCGTCCGGGCCCGATCCTCGGGAGGCACGAGCCCAGCGGGTACCATCCCCCGCGATGGAGCAGATCGCGACGACCCCCGACCAGCCCGCCGAGGACACGGCATCCCCCGTCGCCATCAGCCGCGGCCGGCCCAGCTACTCCTGGCGTTTCGGGCAGGACCGGCGGCTGGAGATGGTCCGCGCAGTACGTGGACCTCGACGCTGCCCGCGATCCTCGATATCGGCTGTGGCATCGGCACCTATGTCCGCCGCTTCCGGCAGTACAGCGACGAGGTCTACGGCGTCGAGGTGGAGGCCGACCGCGTCGCGGAGGCCAGCCTGGAGCTGCCCAACATCCAGCTGGCCTACGGCGAGGCCCTCCCCTTCGAGGCCGACACCTTCGACCTGGTGTTCTCCAACGAGGTCATCGAGCACGTCGACGACGACCGGCAGACCATCGCGGAGGCGGTCCGGGTGACCAGGCCGGGCGGGTCGATCGTCACCTTCGCGCCCAACCGGCTGTACCCCTTCGAGACCCACGGCGCCTACCTCGGCGGTCGCTATCGCTTCGGCAACATCCCGCTCGTCAACTGGCTGCCGGACCCGCTCCGGGACCGGTTCGTGCCCCACGTCCGGGCGTATACCGGCCACGGCATCCGGTCCCTCTTCCGCGGGCCAGCCGGTGCGCCTCGTCCACCACGGGGTCATCTACCCGGGCTTCGACAACATCACGGCCCGCCACGCGACCCTGGGACCGCTGCTGCGCAGGGCGCTGTACACCGCCGAGCACACCCGGCTGCAGGCCTTCGGCCTGTCCCATTTCCTGGTCGTGCGCAAGGACGCCTGAGCCCCCACCCGCCCGCCGTACGACCGGACGCAGACGGGAGACGAGTCAGCGGCGGAAGCGCTGGATGAGGCCCCCGACCCGCTGTCGCAGACCCGACAGCAGGGAACCCGTCGACTGCCGCAGTCGCTGCCGGCGTGACGCCCGCGCCGGGTCGGGGTCGGGGCGCGCCACGCGACCGCGCCTGACGCTCATGGCCAGCCCCCGTCGGGTGGCCACGATGAGCAGCTCCTGCCCCCCGGTCAGCCGCTCCCCGGCGAGGGGCTTCCAGCGCACCACATCACCGTCGACGATGGCCAGGACCCGACAGCCGCCGAGCTCCACCGAGGATGCCGCGCTCTCCTCCACGGCCACCGTCGAGCCATCGGCCGGGGCTCCTCCTCGATGGGCACGCGCGCCGCGACGAGCACCCGCGACGTGCCCACCGGGATGGTCGCGAGCACCTGGCGGCCGACCGCCGCCGCCGCGAAGGCGGGGGCCGCGAGCGCATGGATGCTGCGCGACTCGAAGCCACCGAACGCCGTCTCCAGGCGCGCCGCGAGGTCGGGGTCGAACAGCCGGACCGTGATGCGCAGGTCCGGGCCGCATGGCGCGTGCCCGGAGCGCGGTGGCCAGGTTCGCGGCGTCGTCGTCGGTCGCGGCCAGCAGTGCCCGGGCCTGCCCGATGCGCAGCGTCCGGAGCATGTCCGTGCTGTGGGCATCGGTGGCCACGAGCGCGATGCCCCGCTCGCGTGCGCCCGGCGGCGAACCGGACGTCCGGGCGCCGAGTCGGCTGCCACGACCCGGATGCCCCGCTCCCGGAGGGCCGTCGCGACGCGGTAGCCCAGGGAGCCGAAGCCGACCACGATGACGTGGTCGTGCGCGTCCCCGACATGCGGCCCCAGGATGCTCGAGACCCGGGTCTTCATGAGCACATCCACGACCAGCCCGTAGAAGGCGGCCAGGACGATGGCGCCCACGATGGCGAGGCCGATGGCGAAGAACTTCAGGTCCTGCGTGGTGAGGCTCGATGGGTCGGCGTTGCCGAGGATGCTCGCGAACGCCTCGTAGATGGCGTCGACGATGCCGATGTCATCGCGACGCAGCTGGAAGAACGCCGCCGCCGCCAGGATGAGCACGACGATGACCGTGGCCAGCACCCAGAAGCGCCGGTCGACCCGGCGGATCGCCGACGGACCGGGCGCGATGATGGCGTGGCACCCGGCCTGACCGCCGGGGCGCGACCGCGCGCGCCGGGTCACCCGAGGCATCCACGATGCACAGCCGTCGTCGCGCGGCTCGGGCGGTGGCCGTGTCGGGGCTCGCATCCGTCGCACCCGGACCCGTGCCGCCATCCGCGGACTCCGCTGCGGCCGGCGGCCCCGGGAACAGCTCCACGGGCCGCTTGCCCTCGTCGGCGAGCACCGCGAGCACATCCGGGTCGTCCGGGTCCGCGTCCCGGAGCGCCAGGTCCCGGCCGAGCATGTCCAGCCGCCGGTCGGTCCCGTCGTCGACGAGCGCGACACGAACCCGGGCGCCGCGAGCGACGACGCCGAGAGCGCCACGGCACCCGGGATGAGCGTCTCGACGCTGCGTCCGAAGTCCTCGTCGAACGCCCGGATCACGACATGGATGCGCCGGATCGAGGGCGACCGCCGCGAGCGCGCCGTGGATGTTGGCGATGTCACCGTCCGCCGTGAACACGACCGCCCGGGCGCCCGGGATGCCACACGCCCGCAGCGCACCCGGCGTCAGCCGGGTCGCCCTCCACGATGGGCACGCCCAGCCGGGTCGCCGATGGCCGCGTAGCGCGGCTCCGGCGCCTGCGACCAGGACGACGACCCGCTCCCCCAGCCGGTCGAGCTCCTCGAGCACGCGCAGGCCGAGCTCCTCCAGCCCGCACACGACGACGTGCCCCGCAGCTCCCTCATGCGCAGCAGAGGGTAGCGCCACGCGGCCGGTCGCTCGATCAGGGCGGCGACGGGGTCCGGCCGGGCGGAGGTGCGTGCCGGTCGGGTCGAGCTGGTCGGGTGTCGGCGCGGGTGTCTCGGAGGCGGGCGCCTCCGCGCCGCCGGAACCGTCGGATGCGGGGCGGCGGACGGCGCGGCGATGGCGCGGACGCGACGGCGGCGCCTCGACGGACCCCTCCGGCGCGTACCAGACATCGACCGCGATGGGTGTCGACCAGTTGCCCGCGACGTCGCGCCACTGGACCGAGATGGTCCGGATGCCCATGACCACGGGCGGCGCTTGGGCTCGGCGCGGGTCGTCTTCGCCGGGCTTCTTCGTGGGCTTCGGCGTCTGTGTGCGGCTTGGGGCCCACGACCACCTGGCCCGCCTCGACCGACCACTGACGCTCGGGTCGACGGCCACGTGGTGCCGCTCACGAGCGCACCCTCGGCATCCGACCGCCGGGTCGTTGGACAGCCGCACGAACGCCAGGCCGCTGCCGCCCTTGCTCATCCGCCGCCTGCAGCTCCACGGTCACCGGGCCGTCAGCGACCGGCAACCGTCGTCGCGGCCGAGCGGGCCGGGCGCGACGCTCGCCTGGCCGTCCGGGGCGGTCGCGTCGACCAGGTCACCGATGGTGAGCGCCGATGACGTTCCACATGCCCGGCAGGCTGCCGGTGTAGCCCAGGGCCCACATGCCGACGCCGCGCAGCCCCTGCTCGAGCGCGAAGCGGATCTTGGTGCCGAACCCATCGACGTCGTCGTACCAGAGCTGCCGCCACGCCTCCGGGCAGGTGTCGCAGGCCTTGGTGACATAGACGGTCCAGGCGCGTCGCTGACACCGGGTCATAGTTGCGGCCGTTCGCTCGCGCGCGATGGCAACCGCCGCCTCGTAGAACGGCAGCGCCGGGGCGCTCAGAGCGCTTCCGCTGCGCGTTGGCGAACCCATCTCGGGACCCTTCGTCGTCCAGGCGCGGCCGTACCAGGGCAGACCCAGGATGACGTGTGCCGGGTCGGCGACCGTGACCAGCTCCGTGACGGTAGTGCGGATGTCGAAGCCGGTCGGGTCATCGAGCGGGCTGTGTGACGCCGCATAGGGCTGCGCTGTTGCCCCGGAAGTCGTAGGCCATGAGGAACACCGCATCGGCGGCGTCATCGGCGGTCAGCGCCGCGATGTCGTAGGTGTCGACGCTGGCCGTGATATCGAACGTCAGCTGGAGGCCCGGCCGGGCCACGTCGAGGGCGCTCCGCAGCTCGCGGACGAAGCAGCGTGAAGTCGTCGCGCACCTCCGCGGGCATCGGCTCGAAGTCCAGGTTCACACCATCAGCGCCGGTGGCCATGACCTCGGTCAGCGATCTCGTTGACGAGCCGGGTGCGGGCGGCCGGCTTGCCCAGCAGCTTGATGGTCCGGGCTCGGGCTCTTGCTGTCCCACGACATCCGCTCCACGGTGAGCACGACGCGCACGCCCTTCGCCTGGGCATCGGCCATGAGCGCCTTCCAGGCTGGATCGTGTCCAGCCGCGGTAGCCGAGCGGGACGACACCGGTCGCTCGACTTGCGGACGAGGCGACCGCCGGGTCCCGCCTCGACCCCGAACCAGGCGAGCGTCGTGAGCCGGTCCAGGTCGACGCTCTGGGCGGCATCCGCGAGCTCCCAGTAGGGCAGGAAGCCGAAGACCTCGCGCGTCGGCCAGGGCGCGGACGCGCGGCGCCTGGTCGGGGATGCCGGCGGCGCAGGGCGCGGATCGACCCCGACCGGCGGCGGGATGCTCGAGGACGGCGACTGGCCAGCGACCGACCGCCAGCCAGGGCGAACGCCGTGGTGGCAACGAGCGCGACGCGCATCAGGCGCGTCAAGCGTGCGGTGATCGGTCCGGGACGGTGGCTCTGCGCCGCCATGCGCGAGACGTCTCGAGGCTGGAGCACTGCCTAGACGCTACCCGAAGTCCATGAGACTGTCCTGAGACGACGCAGTCGGAGCGAGTTCGCGACCACGGTCACGGAGCTGAGGGCCATCGCGCCAGCCGCCAGCACCGGGTCCAGGGTCATGCCCGTGAAGGGGTAGAGGACGCCCATCGCGACCGGGATGAGCAGCACGTTGTAGGCGAACGCCCAGAACAGGTTCTCGCGGATGACCCGCAGCGTGGCGCGTGACGACGTCGATGGCGCTCACCACCAGCCGCGGGTCACCGCCCACGAGCGTCACGTCGGATGCCTCGATGGCGACGTCCGCGCCGGTGCCGATGGCGACGCCGACATCCGCCTGGGCCAGGGCCGGCGCGTCGTTGATGCCGTCGCCCACCATCGCGACCGAGCGTCCGGCCGTCCTGCAGCTCCGCGACGCGCGCCTGCTTGTCCGCGGGCAGCACCTCCGCCAGCACGTGCTCGATGCCCACCGCACGGGCGACGGCCGCGGCGACGCGCGGCCTGTCGCCACTCATCAGCCAGACCTCGATGCCCCGGGACCGGAGCGCCGCGACGGCGCCTGCGGCACCCGGCCGGACCGGGTCGGCGATGCCCAGGACGCCCAGGACACGGCCGTCGCGGGCCACGTACACGGCTGTCTGGGCATCTGCCGCCGAGCAGCTCGCCGTGACTCTCCAGGGCCGACGGATCCGCGCCCCCTCGCGACCAGGAAGCGGGCGCTGCCGACCAGGACCCGGGCGCTCCCCAGCGTCGCCGAGGCACCCGACCCGGCCACGGACTCGAAGCCGGTGGCGACTGGCACATCCACAGCCCGCGCGGTGGCGCGCCGCCGCGATGGCGGCCGCCAGGGGATGGTCCGAGCCCTGCTCCACGGCCGCCGCGATGGCCAGCAGCTCGTCCTCGGCGATGCCTTCGACGGCGCTGACGCGCACGACCGACGGGCGACCCTCGGTCAGGGTGCCGGTCTTGTCGAACATGACCGTATCGACCTTGCCCGCAGCCTCGAGCACGGCGCCACCCCGGATGAGGATGCCCGACTCGGCGGCCCGCCCGGTACCGACCATGATGGCCGTCGGCGTGGCGAGCCCCATGGCGCAGGGGCAGGCGATGATGAGCACCGAGATCGCCGCCACGAGCGCGTATGTCAGCGCCGGTTCGGGCCCGAACGCGAACCAGACGCCGAAGGTGATGGCAGCCAGGATGAGCACGAGCGGCACGAAGCGGGCGCTGATGGTGTCCGCGAGGCGGGCGATGGGCGCCTTCGATCCCTGGGCCGTCTCGACCATGCGCACGATCTGGGCGAGCACCGTGTCGTCGCCCACGCGGGTGGCACGCATCACGAAGCTGCCGCTGCCATTGAAGGTGGCGCCGATGACCGGATCGCCGGCGCCGCGCCGGACCGGCATCGACTCGCCGGTGAGCATCGATTCGTCGACGCTCGAGGCACCCTCGATCAGGACCCCATCGACGGGGATGGTCTCGCCGGCGCGTACCCGCAGCAGGTCCGCGGGTCGCACCTCGGCCACCGCGACGTCCACCTCGGAGGTCGCACCGGTGACCGGCGTCGCCATCGACGCGATGCGCGACGGGCGCCTGGAGCGCCATCAGCGCCCGCACCGCACCCACCGTGCTCGAGCGGGCGCGCGCCTCCAGCCAGCGACCCATGAGGATGAGCCCGATGATGATGGTCGAGGAGTCGAAGTAGGCGGCTGGTGCGAGGCCCGCCTCCATCATGACCTCCGGCCACAGCGTCACCACGACGCTGTAGCCCCAGGCGGCGGTCGTGCCGATGGCCACGAGCGTGTCCATGGTCACGCTGCCGTGTCGACCGGCCCGCACCGCGGCACGCACGAACCGGCCACCGGCCCAGATCTGGATGAAGGTCGCCGGGATGAGCGCCAGCTTGTTGAGCGACTCCATCGACAGGCCGGCGCCCGTGCCCAGGGTCATGAGCGCCATGATGCCCAGCGCGACCGCGATGGAGACGCGCCGCCTGGATGCCCAGCTGGCGCTGCTCGGCCGCGCGCTCCGCGTCCCGGTCGGCCACCGGCCGGACCGAGCCAGCGACGGCTCATCGCCGGCGCGACCTCCGGACGGACCTCGTAGCCTGCCGCCTCCACCGCACGCACGAGCGTGTCGCGGCCGACGGCCGCATCCACGTGCACCGTCGCACGCTCCGTGGCGAGGTTGACGGTCGCGTCCAGCACGCCATCGGTGCGCTTGAGGATACCGCTCGATGCGGTTGACGCAGGAGGCGCAGGTCATCCCCTCCACGTCGAGGACGATCTCGATGGGTGGCGGGCGGGCATGCAGAGTGGTGCGCGGACACGATGGGCTCGTGTTGCGGTCCGGCATGCGCCGGATACTCCCATGGAGTATATCAGGCGCTGTCGCCCGTCTCTCTCAGCGGGTCACCGGACGGATCGCGAACACGCCCACGACGATGGGCACCGCCGGATCACGGCACAGCTCGACACCGATGTCGCCCTGGCGCAGCAGCTCCGCGATGAACACCGACTCCCGGCCCGGCAGGCCGACATAGATGACGCCGTCGGGGCTCGGGATGGGCGTGACGTCATCGGGCTGGCCGTTGAGCTCGAAGCGGCGCCGCAGCTCGTGCATCGGCACGTATGGGCGCGACTTGATGAAGCGGCGCAGCTGCGCCTGGGTGCAGCCGCCCTCCGACTGCGTCTGGCCGTGGCCGTCGCCGGGCGGCAGGTCCTCGTGCTGCGGGACCGGGGCCGGTCTGTCGGCCTCCGCCGTCGTCGATGGGCCGGGCCCGATGGTTGCTTCCTGGGTCACAGGGCCGTCATCCTGGTACATCCGATGCGTCGCTGGGCACGACGCCGGGCCGCCGATGATAGACCCCCATCCGACTCCACCGCTGGTGGCGACGCATGAGTGCGACGACGCCAGCCAGCCCTCATGCGCCTTCGACCCGCGCTGGGCGTGCCCGCTGGCGCCACCCGAGGACTGGCTCGATGTGCCCATCCGCGCCGGTGAGCGGCTGCGCCGAGCGTCCGATACCCTCCCCCGCGAGCGGGTCGTCACGACCCGGCATGGAGGTGGACCCGATGGTGGAGGCGCCCGATCCGGTCAACGAGCCCGATGCGTATCGTGCGACGCTGCTCGCCGCGCTTGGCGATGATGACCCGGCGGTGGCGCTCGCGAGTAGCCCGGCCGCGCTCCGACAGCTCATCGCGGAGGCTGGCGACCTGTTGCGGATGCGTCCCGAGCCCGGCCGAGTGGTCGGTGCTGGAATGCATCGGCCATATCGTGGACGCGGAGCTGGTCATCTCCACTCGCGTCCGCTGGATCGTGGCGGAGGAGCGGCCGGACATCGTGGGCTACGACCAGGACCTGTGGGTCGACGCGCTCCGGCACGACGAGGATGACCCGGCGATCCTGCTCGCCCTCTTCGACGGGCTGCGGGCGGCCAACCTCGACCTCTGGTCGCGCATCCCGGTCAGCGCCCGGATCCGGGTCGGCCTCCACCGCGAGCGCGGCCCGGAGAGCTACGAGCTGACGACGCTCCTGTCCGCAGGGCACGACCGGGTCCATATGGCCCAGGCTCGACGAACCCTCGACCGCCTCAGAGCCCGCTGACGACAAGCAGCTCGCGGGTCGCCTCGTTGAGCACATCCGCGCCCGCGCTGGAGCAGACCACGATGTCCTCGATGCGGACGCCGTAGCGACCCTCGAGGTAGATGCCCGGCTCGATGCTGAACGCATCACCAAGGACGAGCGGCGAGGTGTTGCCCTCCACGAGATAGGGGTCCTCGTGGCCCTCGACGCCGATGCCGTGGCCCAGGCGATGGAAGAATGCCGCGCCATACCCGGCTCGCTCGATGACGGCGCGCGCGGCCCGGTCGAGGTCCTGGGCGGGCACCCCTGGCTGGACCGCATCCCGTCCCGCCTGCGTTGGCCTCGCCGACCAGGCGGTGGATGGTCCGGAACTCGTCGTCGGGGCCGGGTCCGTCGCCACCGGTGAGCCAGAGGGTCCGCGTGATGTCCGAGGAATAGCCACCCAGCCGGCCGCCGATGTCCAGCAGCAGCGGCTCACCGCGCGCGATGACCCGGTCGTCCGGCTCGTGATGCGGGCGATGCGCTGCGGGGGCCGCTGGCCACGATCCAGAAGCTGGCGCTGTCGTGGCCCTCGTCGACGAGCCGGCTGCGCACCTCGGCGGCCACGTCCGCCTCGGTCCGACCCACGAGCCTGCCGGCGGCGAGCGCCGTCACGACCCGGTCGGCGGCATGGGCGGCCTGCCGGAGCAGCGCGACCTCCGCAGCGTCCTTGGCGCGTCGGAGCGGCCCCACGACCGGGCCCGCGACCTCGAACGCCGCGTCCGGCGAAGGCGGCCTGGAGTCGCAGCAGGAAGGCGGCCCGCAGGGTGTCCGAGACCGCCAGCCGTGCGCCGGGGCCAGCAGGCACCGACTCCCAGACCAGGTCCACCGGGTCGTCGGTCTCGAGCCAGGGACGGATGCGGACGCCGCCAGAGCCGATGCCCGGTGCCTGCTCCGCGGCACCGACCTCCAGGCGTGGCGTGATGATCGCCGGGTCACCCTCCGCGGGCACCACCAGCAACGTCAGGCGCTCGAGCGGCTTCGCTTCGTAGCCGGTCAGCCATTCCAGCTCCGGCCCGACCCCGATGAGCAGCGCCCGGACGCCCTGGCTCCGCGCGGCGGCCTGCGCGGCGGCGATGCGGGCCGTATAGCCGGCGCTCCCGACCCCGCTCAGGACCCCTCCTCCAGGGACGACTGCTCGGGGGGCGGCTGCAGCAGGAACCGGGTGACGAGCGCCGGGCCATCCTGGAAGAACTTGTTGTACGAGAAGACCCGCAGCGCACCCGCGTCGAGCGCCAGCGTGCGCGTCTCCTGGTCATCGTGCTGGGCCACGGCGAGGACCTGCCAGCCGATGCCCCGAAGCTGCCGGACGGCCTCGACACCGTCGTACCGATGACCGAAGAGGTCGACGATGGCGCGCGGCGATGGCCGGCAACGCGTCGGGTTCCGGGTCGGCGGCAGTCCGGCAGCTCGGCCGTCCTCGACCGCGATCAGGACGTCGTGGTCGGTGCCCATCCGGACCGGCGTCGCGCCCGCCTGCTGGACGGCCGCGACGAGTCGCGAGGCCCAGATGAGGTCGTCCGCGACGACCGCGACCCGCGGTCCGGCCGGGGTGTCCGGCATGCTGGTCACGTGGTCACCCTCCCTAGCATCCGCCGATGATGCATCACGTGCCCCCGGGACACCAGCCGTCTGGCACGGAGCTGGCCCCGCGTTGGATCACCGGGGAGTCATTGCGACGGAGGTACCGCAGCCTGGCCGCTCGTGGGGCCATCCAGCTCGCCGTGCTCCGACACGATGACTCTGGGCAGCCGCGATCCGACGGACGAACCGGCATAGAGGGGGCCGACCGGGTCCACGCCCCGCCTGCCTCCGTCGTTTGGGTCCTCCGGTCGATCCACGACCGCCCGGCGGCCTGCGGTCACGGCCGATCCGCCGCCATCTGCCTCAGGATGCTTGCCAGGTCTCCCCGCCGAACAGCAGCTTGCGCAGGTCGCCCTCGCCCTGGCGTGCGATGGCGTCATCGATCTGGCCCTGGACCAGCTGGTCGTGCGTCGGGCGCAGGACACGCCGGAAGACACCCACCGGCACCGGGAACCGCGGCGCCCACATGCGTGACAGGATGTAGGCCGCCGTGGGGTCCTCGGCCGTCTCGTCGTGGACCCACAGGTCCGCCTCCGTCACGCCGTCGACGCCCAGCTGGACGACCTCGGGCGTGAAGCCGCGCAGGCGGATGCCCTTGTCGCGCTCCTTGCCGAAGACCATCGGCTCGCCGTGCCGGAGCACGAGCATCGCGTCGTCCCGGACGTCCTTGTCCGTGAACGAGCGCCAGGCGCCATCGTTGAAGATGTTGCAGTTCTGGAGGACCTCCACGAACGCCGAGCCCTTGTGGAAGCCGGCGGCGGTGAGCGTCTCCTGGAGATGCTCGGTCTGGGTGTCCACGGAGCGGGCCACGAACGTCGCTTCCGCGGTGATGGCCACCGACAGCGGCACGATGGGCTGGTCGATGGTGCCCGCGGGCGTCGACTTGGTCTTCTTGCCGAACTCGCTTGTCGGGGACGCCTGGCCCTTGGTCAGCCCGTAGATGCGGTTGTTGAACATCACGAGCTTGATGTCAACGTTGCGGCGCATCGAATGGAGGACGTGGTTGCCGCCGATGGACAGCGCGTCGCCGTCACCCGTGATGACCCACACCATCAGGTCCGGCCGCGACGCCTTGAGGCCGGTGGCCAAGGTCGGCGCACGGCCATGGATGGAGTGGAAGCCGTACGTGTTCATGTAGTAGGGCAGCCGGCCGGAGCAGCCGATGCCCGAGATGAACACGATGTTCTCCTTCGGGTAGCCGAAGTCGGGCATCACCTTCTGGGTCTGGGCCAGGATGGAGTAGTCCCCGCAGCCGGGGCACCAGCGGACCTCCTGGTCGGACACGAAGTCCTTGCGATTGAGCACCGGCAGCGCGGCGGCTCCGGCGGGGACGGCGGTGTCGGTCATCGGGCGGTCCCCTCGGGCTCCAGCATCAGGCGTGCCGCGTCCTCGATCTCCGCGATCCGGTAGGGCTTGCCCCGGACCCGGTTGAGGCCCACGGCGTCGACCAGGTAGCGGCCCCGGATGAGGAGTCGGAGCTGACCCATGTTGATCTCCGGGATGAGCACCCGGCGGTAGCTCGCCAGCACCTCGCCCGTGTTCCGTGGGAACGGGTTGAGGTGGCGGAGATGCGCGTGTGCCACCGACAGGCCCTCGGTCTGGAGCCGCTCCACGGCGGACCGGATGGCGCCGTAGGTGGAGCCCCAGCCGAGGATGAGCAGATCGCCCCGCGTCGGACCGAAGACCTGGAGGTCCGGGATCTCGTCCGCGATGAGCGCCACCTTCTGGGCCCGCAACTGGGTCATCCGGTGGTGGTTCTCGGGGTCATAGCTGATGTTGCCCGTGATGTCGGCCTTCTCCAGGCCACCGATCCGGTGCTCCAGGCCGGGTGTGCCGGGCACGGCCCACGGCCGGGCCAGCGTCACCGGGTCGCGGTCGTAGGGGTGGAACGTCTCCCGGTCCGTCCAGCCCTGGACCGAGATGTTGGGCAGGTCCGCGGGCTCGGGCACTCGCCAGGGCTCGGAGCCCGACGCGAGGAAGGCGTCCGAGAGGAAGACGACGGGCGTCATATGCCGGAGCGCGATACGCCACGCCTCGACGGCGTAGTCGAAGCACTCGCCCGGCGTCGCCGGGGCCACCACGGGCACGGGCGCGTCGCCGTTTCGCCCGAACATGACCTGGAGCAGGTCCGATTGCTCGTTCTTGGTGGGCATCCCGGTGCTCGGCCCGGCGCGCATGACGTCGACCACGACGAGCGGCAGCTCCACCATGACCGCGAGGCCCATCGCCTCTGCCTTGAGCGCGATGCCCGGGCCGGAGCTGGCCGTCAGGCCCATCGCACCGCCGTACGAGGCGCCGATGGCCGAGCCGATGGCCGCGATCTCGTCCTCCGCCTGGAACGTGCGCACGCCGAAGTTCTTGTACGTCGAGAGCTGGTGGAGGATCTCGCTGGCGGGCGTGATGGGATACGAGCCATAGAACAGGTCACGACCGGCGAGCTTGGATGCCGTGACGAAGCCGAGCGCGGCCGCCTCGTTGCCCGTGATGTTCCGGTAGGTGCCCGGCGGCAGGTGGGCCGGCTTCACCCGGTAGTGCTGGTGATGGAAGATCTCGGTCGTCTCACCGAAGGCGTAGCCGGCCTTGAGCGCCCGCTTGTTCGCCTCCGCCGAGATGGGCTTGGCCGCGAACTTCGCCTCGACCCAGCGCAGGGTCGGTTCCATGCTTCGCTCGTACAGCCAGAACATGATGCCCAGGGCGAAGAAGTTCTTGGTCAGGTCCTTCTGCTTGCTGGTCATGTCCAGCCCCTCGAGCGCCCGCTCGTTGAGGGTGCTGATGGGGATCTCGAACACGCTCCAGGAGCTGAGGGTCCCGTCCGCCAGGGGGTCGGTGGGGTAGCCGGCCTTGGTCAGGTTGGCCGTCGTGAAGGCATCCTTGTTGACGATGAGCGCCCCGCCGGGCGGCAGATCCCCGATGTTCGTGCGCAGCGCGGCGGGGTTCATGGCCACGAGCACGTCGGGCGCGTCACCGGGCGTGTGGATGTCGTTGGAGGAGAAGCTGATCTGGAAGCCCGAGACGCCCGGCAGCGAGCCGGCGGGCGCCCGGATCTCCGCGGGATAGTCCGGCAGCGTCGCGATGTCGTTGCCATAGACGGCCGCGGTCCGGGTGAACTGCGTCCCCGTCAGCTGCATGCCATCACCGGAATCGCCGCAGAACCGGATCGTGACGCGATCCAGGTCCTGGACGTCCTGGGTCTGGTCGCGGGTGACGATGTCAGTGGTCACGGGCCCTCTACCTGGCCTCCCTGTGGGATCCTGTGGGATACGCATGGACCGTTGCGGTCCGGGTGATTCTACGTTGTTGCGCGCAACCATCCGGCAACCATGGGAGGGGCGTACCGGCGCAGCCGCCGATGGTGCCCCCGGGGAGCGGTCGGGATGCGCGGTGGCTGCTCCCCCCGGTGCAGGCGGTCAAGGGTAGGACACCCGGTCCCGAAGCGCGCGACAGCGTCAGTTCGCCGGCAGCAGCTCCGTCGTGATGGCATCCGCGGCGACCACGGGTCCTGCGATCGGACTGCCGGGCATGGTGGTCATGAAGGCGATCGACCGCTCCCAGGCAGTGGGGTCGATGGCACCCAGGCCGTGCGCATCCGTGTACGCGTCCGACCATGCCGCGACGGTCGCGTCGAGGATGGCGCGCTGCGTGACGGGATCCGCGGCGAGATCGGGCACGACCGCGAACGTCGCGTCGAGGCCGGCCTGGGGATCGGCCTGGATCTGGCGCATCGCGTCGAGCGTCACGGCCACGAACGCGGCGAGGGCATCGTGCTTCGCGGCCAGCGTCGACTCACCCACGATGAGCCCGGGACCCGGCAGCGGCACCACGTCGTCCACCGTGAGGACGTTCACGGGCGTGCCCTGGAGTCGCAGCACGACGGGCTCGTTGTTGACGAACCCGGTCACCGCCTGGACCTGGTCCTGGGCGAGGCCGACGCGCTGCCCGAAGTCGGGGTAGAGGGTGATGGTCAGGTCATCCGTGGTCAGGCCGGCCGACGTCAGGAGGGCCTGGAGCATGATCCAGCCGCTGCCGAACCGGCCGGGAGTGCCGACGCTGGTGCCCTTGAGGTCCGCGGCGCTGGTGATGCCGCTCGACGTCTTCGCGACCACGACGTTCGGGGAGTGGGCGTAGATGCGCGCGGCATAGCGGACCGGGATCTCCTGGCTGCGAGCGGTGATGATGCTCGTGCCGTCGCCCACGCCGATGTCCACGGCCCCCTGGCCGACGAGCGTGATGAGCTCCGGGTCGATCTGGTTCTGGAGCGTGACATCGAGGCCGGCCGCCGCGTATGCGCCCGACTGCTGTGCGAGGTAGAAGGGCGCGAACTGGACGCTGGGGATGTAGCCCAGCCCGACGCTCAGGTGCGTGAGCGGGCCGGTGGCTGCCGGGGCCGGGCTCGCGGGTGCTCCCGAGGCAGCCGGCGACGGACCGGCGGCCAGTGCCGCACCCGGCAGGGCCACCGCGGCCAGGAGCGCGAGTGCGGCGAGTGGTCGAGCGATACCACGATGATGGGTCAGGGACGCGGACACGACGGACCTCCGTAGGTGTGGACCGGTGGGACGGACGAGGAACGGCACCGGGCTCATGCGCGGGTGCCGATGAGTCGCCGCTCGACGAGGACGACGATGAGGTAGAGCGTGACGCCCATGAGAGCGATGGTCAGCAGGGTGGCGAACAGCAACGGGGTATCGAACAGGCCACCCCGGGCGAGGTTGATGAGCACCCCCAGGCCCTTGTCGCCACCGACCCACTCGGCCACGATGGCGCCCACGGTGGCGAGCGTGACGGCCACCTTGACCCCGCCCATGATCTGGGGCGTGGCGGCCGGGACCTCGATGGTGGTGATGAGCTGGCGCCGCGTCGCCCGCAGGCTGCGACCCAGCTCCATCAACCTCGGGTCGACCGAGCGCAGCCCGACGGTCGTGGCGATGGCCATCGGGAAGAAGCAGATGAGCGCGCAGATGAGCACCTTGCTCAGGATGCCGCTGCCGAACCACATCGCGATGAGCGGCGCGAGGGCGAGGATGGGCGTGGCCTGTGCGGCGACGATATAGGGCGACAGGAGACGCTCGGCGAAGGCCGAGCGAGCGAGCAGGAAGCCGGTGACGAAGCCGGCGCTGACGCCCACGAGCAGACCCAGCAGCACCTCCGAGAGCGTGGTCACGACATGTGGCTGGAGCGTCCCGTCGCTGACGGCCTTCCACCAGCGTCCGGCGACCGCGAGCGGCCCCGGCAGCACGAACTGGGGGTAGTCGCCGACCCAGACGATGACCTGCCAGCCCAGGAGCAGCAGGATGCCCAGGGCGATGACGGCGAGCACGTCGCGCATCAGACGGCCGATCCTGCGACAGCCGCAAAAGCGTGCGGGACATCCACCGGGGTGGGTGCGCTGCCCTCCAGCGCTGCCCGGACAGCGTGCGCGGCGCGGCTCGAGGCCGCCTCGTCGATGGCAGCCCAGGCACGCGGCCGTGGCAGGTCCACGGGCACGTCGGCGATGATCCGGCCCGGCCGCTCGGAGAGCACCACGACCCGGTCCGCGAGGAAGACCGCCTCCGGGATGCTGTGGGTGACGACGATGATGGTGGCGCCCAGTCGCTCCCAGATGCCCAGCAGCTCGGCATCCAGCCGGTCGCGGGTCAGGGCATCGAGGGCGCCGAAAGGCTCATCAAGGAGCAGCACCCGCGGCTCGAGGGTGAGGGCGCGCGCGAGCGCCACCCGCTGCGCCATGCCGCCGGACAGCTGCGCCGGTGATGCCGTCTCGAAGCCATCGAGACCCATGAGCGTCATCAGCTCCCGGGCGCGTGCCTCCCGCTCCGGACGTGGCCGACCGGCGAGCTCCAGGGGGTAGCAGACGTTGTCCAGCGCGGTCCGCCAGGGCATGAGGCGTGGCTCCTGGAAGACGAGCCCGATACGCGGATCGGGACCGCTGACGAGGGCGCCACCGACCTCGACGCTGCCGGCGTCCGGTGACAGCAATCCGGCCACGAGCCGCAGCAGGGTGCTCTTGCCGGAGCCTGACGGGCCCACGATGGCGACGACATCACCGGCGGGCACGTGCAGGTCGATGGCCTCGAGCGCGACGAGTCGCCGCTCGGCCAATGCGAACGAGCGTCCGATGCCCCGGAGCGTGATGTCGTCCAGCGTCGTGTCCCACCCATGACCGGGCCTTCGACGGGGCGGTCAGGGGGACGAGCGCTACGGCAGGTCGGCGACGGACGCGAACGCGCCGGTCGACGGACATGTCATGCCACCCTTCTCCCATCCGGACTGTCACCGTCGGCTCCCTGCCAGGGGATCCACCGTCGCCATGACTGGCGCCGGGTCGTGGGCTGGCCATCACGGACCCCGTCCGCTCGGACCGACCACCGGTCGGGAATCGCACCCAACCCCGAAGGAGGCATCTGTGAAGATGTCCGGCACATGATACCAGAGGCGCTCCGGCCGCCAGCATACGCCGTAAGGCGGGAGCCTTGGGACGGCCGGATCGGCGATCAGCCCCCGGTCGAGGCGTCGGCGACGTCGGCGAGCCGATGGAGCAGACCCGCGGTCACCGGGTACAGCTCCCGATAGACGCCGAACAGCTCGTCGTAGCGCGCGGTGAGCTCGGCCCGCGGCTCCAGGCGTGCGGTGATGCGGACCATGGCCCGGATGGCGGCACGGGCATCGGCATGGGCGTGCGTGCCCACCGCGGCCAGGATGCAGGCGCCAAGGACGGCCGTGTCCGGGACCTCGGGCACGTCCACCGGGACGCCCAGGATGTCGGCGCGCATCTGGGCCAGGGGCAGCAGTCGATCGTTCGCGCCGGACATCACCAATCGCTCGAGGTGGATGCCCTGCTCGCGGATGGGTGCGGCCACCTGGCGCAGTGCGAAGCCACCCGACTCCAGCACGGCCCGGGTGAGGTGCCCCCGACCGTGGATGAGCGACAGCCCGGCGAAGACGCCCCGCGCCCGGTCATCGTTCATGGGCGCCCGCTCCCCGGCGAGATATGGCAGGAACACGAGACCCGCCGCGCCCGCCGGGGTCGACGCCGCATCGGAGAACAGCGCGTCGAGGTCATCCCCGCCCGCCGGCGCGAGGAGCTCGCCGATCCAGTCCACGGACTTGCCGATGGCATTCATGGCGCCGCCGTACAGCCACAGCCCCGGCAGACCGGCCGGCGCCCGATACGTGCCCGGGATGTCCAGCTCCCGGTCCCAGTAGACCCCCAGGCCACCCGACGTGCCGCCCGTGTCGACCGCGTCACCGGGGTCGACGAGTCCTGCGCCATGGAAGCTGGCGAGCGCATCATTGCCACCGGCGACGACCGGCGTGCCGGTGGGGACGCCCAGCTCTGCCGAAGGCGTCGGCAACGTCGTGCCCACCAGGGTCGTCCACTCCACGGCACGCCCGAACCGCGCCGGGTCCGCGCCACCAGCATGCAATGTGGCATCGGTCGGGTGCCCTGACACGGGGGGCACCGCACGCACGGTCTCGCCCGAGAGACGCAGGGTGAGCCAGTCCCAGGGCGACAGGAACGCGGCGGCGGAGGCATGCCGGTCGGCATCCTCGCGCGCCATCCAGCGCTCGTGGGGCAGCGAGCCCAGCTGCCATGCCGGTAGCCCGATGGCAGCGCTCAGATGGGCGGCCTCAGCCGCGGGTCGGGTGTCCAGCCAGGTCAGTGCCATGCCCAGGGCCCGGCCCGCCCCATCGATCGCGACGGTCGTCGGACCCTGCCCAACGACACAGATGCCCAGGAGCTCGAGCGCGCCAGCGCCACCACTTGCTCTGAGCGCGGCGCGGGCCGCGCTGACCGTGGCCCGCCACCAATCGGCCGGATCCTGCTCCGCGGTGCCCGGACCCGGCGTCAAGGTCGGGACAGCGGCTCGCCCGAGTCCCAGGAGCCGCCCGTCCGGACCGACGCAGGCCGCCTTGACGCTCGTGGTACCCAGGTCGATGCCCAGGAGGGCAGGCACGGCGCGGGATGCGGTCGGCTGGTCGGACATCGGGGCACGATATCCCCTGTAGCATCGGCGCGGTGCGCGCGGAGACTCCCCGACCCCCGGTCCGGACGGCCCAGCTCGCCGGCATCGGGCTGGTGGTCCTCTCGGCGGCGCTCTTCGGCTCCGGACCGTTCTTCGCGCGGGTGGCCTACGACGCGGGTATGACGGCGCTGCCCCTGCTGACGTGGCGCTTCGTGTTCGCGGCGCTGGTCGCCTGGGTCCTGCTCGTGGCTCGTGCGAGCGGCCGCCGGTCGCTGCGGTCCATCAGCCGCCGTCGCCTGCTCATCCTGGTGGCGCTCGGCGTGCTCTACGTGGGCAACTCGGGGTCGTATACCGCCGCCCTGCGCACGGTGCCGGTGCCGCTCGTCTCGATCATCGCGTACCTCTATCCGGCGCTCGTGGCCGTGCTCTCGGTCCGCTTCGCGCGCCGGCTGGAGGGGCGACGTGCCTGGATCGCGCTCGCCATCTCGACCTTCGGCATCGCCCTCGCGGTCGGCGGCATCCCCGCCGGGGAGGACGTCCCGCTCGTGGGCCTGCTGCTCGCGTTCACGTGCCCCATCGTCTATGCCATCTGGATCGTGCTCGCCGCACGGCTTGGTGGGGAGCGGCCCACCGGTCCTGCCAACGAGGCTGCTGAGGGCGTCGAGATCGTGCCCATGGACGCGGAGGTGGTGACGGCGGGCCCGGACATCCTGCCGTCCGCCGCCGTGATGACCAGCGCGACCGCGCTGGCCGCGGCCGTCCTGGCACTCCTGGCCGGCAACGATGTGGCACCCACGGCCGTGCCCAGCGAGGCCTGGCTGGCCCTGTTCGGATTCGGTGCCTTCTCGGCCGTGGCGTTCCAGACATTCCTGGGTGGCACCCGGCGGATCGGGGCGGCACGCGCGGCGCTACTGAGCACGGTCGAACCGGTCTACACCATCATCCTGGCGAGCATCCTGCTGGGCGAGACGCTCACGGGCATCCAGCTCGTCGGCGGCGCGCTCGTCATCATGGGGGTGCTGCTGGCGGAGACGGGGGATCGCGGCGGCCGGGAGGCCGACGACACCTGGGCGGCCGCTGGCGTCCCGGACGCCGACACATCCAGCTACCGTGGCGGCACGCTCACGCGGTAGCCCGTTCACGCATCGGGCGTACAGAGGCTCGGGAGGATCATGCGACTCGTCACATTCCAGCAGGGCGACGGCACCGAACGGCTCGCGGTCGAGCGGCCGGATGGACGGCTGCTGCCGACGGCGGCCCTGGGTGCGGGCGTGGCGTCGACGATGCCGGCGCTCATCGCCGGCGGGGAAGCGGCCCTCGACGCCCTGCGTGCCGCGGTCGTCGGCGCCACTGCCGCGTCGACGGTCGACGCAACATCGGTCCGGATCCTCGCGCCGCTCACCCGTCCGGGAAAGCTGGTCGCGGTCGGCCTGAACTACTTCGATCACGCCAAGGAAGGCGGCGTCGAGCCGCCGGTCGAGCCGATGCTGTTCACCAAGTTCACGACCTCGATCGTGGGACCCGGCGCGACCATCGATTGGGATCCCGAGCTCACGAAGTCGGTCGATCTGGAGGCGGAGCTGGGCGTCGTCATCGGCCGTACCGCCCGGCGGGTGTCCGAGGCGGACGCACTGTCGTACGTGTTCGGTTACACCTGCGTCAATGATGTGAGCGCCCGTGACCTGCAGCGAGCGGACAAGCAGTTCGTGCGGGCGAAGTCGCTCGACACCTTCGGGCCGATGGGTCCGGTCATCACCACCGCGGACGAGATCCCGGACCCGCAGCGGCTGGCCATCAAGGGCATCCTCAATGGCGTCGCCGTCCAGGACTCGAACACGTCGCAGATGGTGTTCAGCGTCGCGCGCATCGTGGCCTTCTGCTCGCGCGCCTTCACCCTCGAGCCGGGTGATGTCATCGCGACCGGCACGCCATCAGGTGTGCTGGTCTACCAGCAGCCCCCCAACCGTCTCCGTGACGGGGATGTCGTGACCATCGATATCGAGGGCATCGGCGCGCTCACGAACACCTGCCGGGAACTCTCGGTCTCGGCCTGATCCGATCGCGACCCCGTGAGACCGATCATCCGCCACGGACTGATGGCCAGTCGCGCCATGACACATCGTTGTCCAACGATCTGATCGTCACGGGTTCTGGCCGGACTGGCGCCCGAGCTGAGCGTGGCGGTGTGCGTCGGCCTCGGCCGGTCTGCCGGCGATCAGTCCGCAGGTGATGTTCTGTCTTGATCGGATCGCACGCACCGCCATCCGCTGTCGAGCTGGGCCTGCCCGGTCTGAGCATCGTCAATGGCCCGCCTCCGACGTGCTCGGAGGTGACGCGGGCGATGACCTCCGCCGGCCCGAGCCGCCAGCCGAAGCGCCGGATGGTCGCGGCTATCGTGGCATCGTCGTCCTGGTGGTCGCGCAGGGTGATGAGCGCCTTCCACAGGGCCCAGCCACGACCGCGCGCCCAGGTGTCGGCATCAAGCTCGAGCGTGCGCCGGAACGTCGTTGCGGCCACGCCATCGAAGAAGGTCCAGGCCATGACCGTGTCGCAGGCGGGGTCACCGATGGCGCTGCAGCCGAAGTCGATGACGGCGGCCAGCCGACCATCCCGCACCAGCAGGTTCGATGGGCTGACGTCGCCATGGACCCAGACCGGCGCTCCCCGCCATGGCCGATGGAGCGCGTCCTCCCAGGTCCGGATCGCCGCCGTCCCGTCGATCCGAGGCCCCAGCGATACGATGGCCGCACGCGTCTCGGCGTCGTAGATCTCGAGCGGGCCGCCCCGACCGAAGCTGTGCGCGCCGGCAGACGGGCCGCCGGTCGCGTCCGCCGCCCGCAGGGCCACGAGGAACCGCGCGAGGTCGCCGGCGAACGTGACGGGGTTGGCGATGGTCGTGGACGCCGCGACGTCGCCATCCAGCCATCGGTAGACCGACCACGGCCGTGGGAACCCGCACGTCGGCCCGGCCATCGCGACCGGTTCGGGGATCGGCAGCGGGAGCGCCGCGGCCAGGTGCGGCAGCCAGCGGTGCTCCTTGGCGATCTGGGGCACGTAGCCGTCGGCGCTCGGCAGTCGGACGGAAAGCATGTCGCCGAGGCGGAACGTCGCGTTGTCCCAGCCGTCGAGGTCGACCCGCCGGACAGGGAGATCCGCCCACGCCGGGTACGTGCGGGCGATGAGGCACCGCACGAGCGCCGGGGTCAGCTCGTGCCGCTCCACCGGGCGGATTCTCGCACGGAGTTGGCGTCCTGGCCGGACGGCCATCGGACGGCCATCGGACGGCGCTTGGTCCGGACCGATTGACACTCGATGGGAACCAATCGATACTCGCTAGATGAACCGGCTCGCCATGCAAACTCTGCGCGTCGCGCTCGTCGTCTTCCTGCTCGTCTCCGTGCTGGTGCAGGTCCTCGTACCCGTGTGGGCCTCCGGGGAAGGGACCAGGGTGCCCGAGGTCGCGTATCTCGTCATCCCCTACTCGATGGCTGCGATCCTGTTCATCGCCTGTGGCCAGGTGGCGTTGGTCGCCGTCTGGCGGCTGCTGTCATTCGTCGGCGAGCGAATCATCTTCACCCGTCGTGCCGTGCGCTGGGTCGACGTCATCATCGCCTGCGCAGCGGTGGCCGCGACGCTGACCGCCATCGTCCTGGTCCACATGCTCGGCTTCGTCCCGAGTGGTGGCGGCCCGACGGTCTACCTCCTGGTCGTCTGCATCGCCCTCACGCTTGCGTTCGTGCTGCTCATGATCGTCATGCGGGGACTGCTCGAGGCGGCAACGGCCGACCGTGCCGAGCTCGACTGGGTCATCTGATGGCCCTCGTCGTCGAGCTCGACGTCATGCTCGCCCGACGCAAGATGTCCGTGGGCGACTTCGCCAGGGCCGTCGGCATCACCCCGGCGAACGTCGCGGTGCTCAAAAACGGACGGGCCCGAGCCATCCGCTTCACCACCCTGGACGCGATGTGCCGGGTGCTCGATTGCCAGCCGGGCGACATCCTCCGGTGGGCCGCCGACCCGCCCGCCTGACGGGACGCGTCCAACCGGAGAGACCGTCGAGATCGAACCGACGCCCAGGTCGGTCGCGAAGAGGACACGTCGTCCGTCCGGTGACCATCGCGGGTAGTCGGGGAACGGGAGTCCATGGGTCAGCCGCCTCAGGCCCTTGCCGTCCGCGTCGATCAGCCAGAGGTCCGCCGTGTTTGGGCCGGTGACGCGCGTGAACACGATCGTGCTGCCGTCCGGTGAGAGGTCAGGGCTGCCGTCGTATCCTCGGACCGGGTCGGACACGACGGTCAGCTGGCGCTCGTGGGTGCCATCGGGGTCAGCGAGGAAGATGCCCCGGGCCGTGTTCAGGGTATCCCGCTCGTAGATCATGGTCGTCCCGTCTGCCGAGACGCTCGGTGACCAGAGGGTGCCGTCGGTGACGGCGGTGATGGCACGGGGTTCCGTGCCATCGGGCGCGGACACGAACAGGTTGCGCGCGGGATCCGGGCCGCGGTCATAGATGACGCCCGCGCTGCCCGGCAGCCAGCGGACGTGGTTCTGGGGCCCGCAGTCACCTGCCAGCTGGGTCGGCTGCGACCCGTCGGGCCGGATCGTGTGGAAGGTCTGGCAATGCGTCGAGCCCTCGGTCCCGAACACGATGAGCCCCTCATCCTTGCCGGGCGACGGGGACTGGGCGACGGTCGGAGCCGCTCCCGCGAACGCCGCCAGGACCAACGCGGACAGCAAGACAGGGCCTCGACGGCAGGACGGCCGCATCCGCATCGGATACCCTCCCATCCCTCTCGAGCGCGACGAGCACCGCGACCGGGTCACCCCACACGGTTCTGTCCGCCCGATGCTTGGCACCGCCCGAGCACCTGCTCCAAGCCACCGATTACCAACCGTGATCGCCTGACCTTCGTGCCATCGGCGGTCAGCACTGCCAATGGAGAGCCGCCTCATAGCCGTCGGGGCTGCCTCTGTGCTCCAACCTGTCGTCCCGAAACGCAACCCGGACGGACGCCCGGACGACGAGCTTTCCGGAGGACGGGTCAGGGCCTGGAGAGCCAGACGTCGACCGTGTCGTCGTCGCCGCAGTGCGTCGTCTCGAACCGGGTGTCCGGGTTGGAGGCGGTGATGGTGACGAGACGTTCGCCGGTCAGTCCGTCCGAGACGGTATCGAACAGGTCGATCCCCTGGAGCCGCGCGCGGGCTTCGCAGGTGGCGACCCAGTCGACCCTGTACGTGGTCGTCGGGATCGGATGCCCGGTCGGCGGCAGGATCTGATGGCCGCCCCGCAGCGACAGGGTCGCCAGCGGCTCCAGTGGCACGGCGTAGAAGCCCGGACCGGGACCGTTGGAGAGGGTCGCCGGCGTTGGGCGAAAGAACACGCTCCATGCGGCGAGGACGCAGACGGCGAGCAGCGCCACGCCGGCCGCTGACACGCGGCGCCTCGCGATCATCACAGCGTGATCAGGACCGGGGACACCCGAACCTCGGGTGCGCCGGGCGTGATGGCGCAGGTCGGGCGGTCCGCCGTGGTGGGCAGCGCCGGGGCTCCCGGGCTACCACCGCACGCGAAGGTGCACGCACCGTCGCTGGCCGTGCAGCGAGGAACGGGTCGGCCCGTTGGCGACCACGATGCGCGACCGCGAACCCCGGGACGGGACATGGCTGCGGTCAGCATCGGCGCCATGACCGGATCCTGATGGCGGCGGGCGCCGCCTTCCATGGCACGAAGGTCACGGGATCACCAACCGTTCCTCATCGCACTGGTTCCGCGACCAATCTTGCCATCGTCGCGGGTCTCAAGAGCCGGCACGAGACGGGGACGGCCTTCCCCCGGCAGGGCGCGGCCTGATGTCCGGGACCACATGAGGTGCGGGGCCGAAGGGGCCGTGCCGGCGGTTCACGTGCGGTGTGCACCCACGACGACCTGACCCCTTCGGATGGCGGCGAGCTGCTGCGCGGGGGGTTCACCGGCCTGGATGTGCCCCGAACGACCCGCACAGCCGTCGTCCGTGCACGCCTGGTGTGCGGACGCGACCAAACGGCCCGCGCCGGTACGCTCATCGGTCGCGGGTGCACGCCACGTGTGAACCGAGCAGGCCCCAGGCGCAGGAACCCCGGGGTCAGGAGCGCCCGGCCTCAGGAGGGCGAGCCTGGCGGCAGAGAGGGGCGCGCCGACCTCGCCCCAGCCCCGCCCGCCCGGCCGGCGTCAGCTGGTGAGGACGCTCCGGAAGATGCCCAGCGCTTCCTGGATCTCCGCCGAGGTGACGTCGAGCGGCGGGATCCAGCGGATGACATTGTGGAACTTGCCGCAGGTGAGCAGCAACAGCCCTTCGTCGGCACAGCGGGCGATGAGCGCATCGCCGATGGCGCCATCCGGCTCGCGGGTCTCGCGGTCCTTGACGAACTCGACCCCGATCATGAGGCCGGGGCCCCGGATGTCCCCGATACGTGGGTCCTCGGCCGCGATCTCGCGCAGGCCCGCGGTCAGTTCCGCGCCGCGCGCGGCAGCGTTCTCCACCAGCCGCTCATCGCGGATGGTCTCGAGCACGGCGACACCGGCGGCACAGGAGACCGGGTTGCCGCCGAACGTCGAGCCGTGCGACCCCGCACCCCAGCGACGCATGAGGTCGCTGCTGGCCACCATCGCCGCGAGCGGCAGCCCATTGGCGATGCCCTTGGCCAGCGTCACCACGTCGGGCACGATGCCCGACTGCTGGAAGCCCCACATGGTGCCGGTGCGACCGAGACCCGCCTGGATCTCGTCGCTGATGAACAGGATCCCGTGCTGGTCGGCGATCTCCCGCAACCCCTGCATGAACGCGGCGGGTGCCGGATCGTAGCCGCCCTCGCCCTGGACCGGCTCGATGATGAACGCGGCCACGGACGACGGGGGAACCTGCTCGGAAAGCATCTTGCGCAGCGCACCAAGAGCGCCCTCGACCGCGGCCGCCTCATCGCCGCCGTAGCCGCGATAGACGCTCGGGAACGGGCTGATGTACGTCTCGGGCAGGAAGGGACCGTGCCCGACGCGGTAGTTGAGATTGCTCGTGGTCAGGCTCAGGGGCGCGTATGTCCGGCCGTGGAATGCCCCCGAGAAGCCGATGATGGCCGGCCGGCCGGTCACCCGTCGAGCGAGCTTGACGGCGGCCTCGATGGCCTCCGCCCCGGAGTTGGCGAAGAAGACCGAGTCGAGCGATGCGGGCAACGTCGCCACGAGGGCGTCCGCGAGGTCGGTCACTGGCTGCAGGTAGCCGAGGCCGTTGCACATGTGCAGCAACGAGTCGGTCTGGGCATGGATGGCGGCGCTCACCCGGGGATGGGCGTGGCCAAGGATGGTCACCGCCAGACCGCAGGCGAAATCGAGGTATTCCTTGCCATCCGCGTCCCAGAGGCGATGACCCGCCCCGCGGACCCAGCCGCGCTGGTAGTAGCGCGCCAGGACCGGCGACAGGTGCGCGGCGGAACGCTCGGCGAGGGCGGCGTTGCCATCCGGCACGTCCGGGGCGCTGGTCGACTCGCCAGGGATGAGGGTGCTGTGGGTCATGGCTCCGTTCCGCTGTGGTGGATATCTATGCGCAAGGGTAGCGGCATGGCACCCGACCGGGTACCAGCCTGTGTGCCCGCGCCGCGCTCGCGACGCAGGCTAGAGACGGCGGCCCCGGGCGCGCTCGAGCGAGAAGCGGGCGGTATCCGCGATGGCCATGACCGCCATCGTGCCCGCCTGCACCGGATCGCTGACCACGAGGTCGGCGACCGAGGTCACCGACCCGACCATGTTGAGCGTGATCGACCGGGATGCCGGTCTCCTGGAGCTCGCGCACCGCCTGGGTGATGTCGCCGCCCATGATCGACCCGGCGAGCACGAGGATGTGGGCGCGTGGCAGGTCCGCGACGGCGCGGACGGTGGAGGCGATGTTCTTCTCGCCCACGAGCGCGATGGTGTCCACGGAGATGCGCTCGCCCCGGAGGTTGTGGCGGTCGGACTCGGTGACCGCACCCAGGCTCACCTGGGCGACCTGCGCCCCGCCGCCGATGATGATCACCCGCTTGCCGAAGATCTGGCCCAGGGTCGGCCGGGGCTCGGCGGACGACGACACCCGGGGCGCCCCGGACCGCAGCCGCCGCCGACTCGCCGTCAAGGTCGCGGAACTCCACGTCCATGACCCGATCGACACCCGGTTCGCCGCGCGTGGCCGGGAACGAGTTGACGGACACGACGTCCGCGCCCGCCGTCCGGAGCCGCAGCAGCAGCTCCACGAAGTCGGCGTCCGGGCCCACCCGAAGGCTGACCGCGGAGAGGACGCTGCCAGGCAGCGGGATCTGGAGGTCGGGGTGTGCCGGCTCGGCGGGGACGTGCTCGGCGGACGTGAGCTCACCCTCGGCAGGCAGGAGCGCGTCAAGGTCCTCGGCATCATCCATGGGAGCGACAAGACTAGCGCATGGATATGCGATCGACAGCCGGCCCCCGAGGCACGGGCACGGCCGCTGGGCCAGCCGGTGGAGGACAGATCTTCACCATCCGCGAACGCCGGTGACGTGAGCGACGGCTTCCTGGACCGGGAACGCCCTCCAGGCTCACCGTCTTGCGCGCAGGCAGGAAGAAGCGTGCGTCACGGACCGCCCAAGGGCCCGGCATCGACGCAACGGCGACCGGCCCGTTCGCTGATGGCGCAAATGCGGTGACGCCGAGGCCGCAGCAGGGCGTGGACGGGCAGCGTGTGGTGGTGGGAGTGTGCGCATGACGTCGCACTGCCGCGTGAGTCGTCGTACTCGCTGTGGTACAGTCGGAGCATGACCGCACCCACCATCCCCGCCGTGATCGAGACCGTACGCTTGCGGGCCAAGAACCAGGTCACGCTGCCAGAGGCGATCGCACGAGCGATCGATGCCCACCCGGGGGATCGCCTTCGCATCTGGGTCGAGGCCGACGGGTCCATCCAGCTCCAGAAGATCGGCGCGAGCGCGTACGGCAAGTTCCCCGGCATGTGGGGGCGCGACTCCGAGGAGATCGCCGCGCACATCAACGAGCTCCGGGACGAGTGGGAACGCGATGACCAGTCTTGATGCCTCCATCGCCGCGGGTGCGCGCCTGGTCCTGGATAGCTCGGTCCTTATCGCATACCTGGCTGCTGCTGAGACCGTATCTCCGGTCGCACGCGTGATCATCGAGGACTACCTCGGCGGCGAACGCAACGACGCGGTGCTGTCCGCTCTTGCCGCCGGCGAGATCCTGGTTCGACCACATCGGGACGGAACCGCACGTAGCGTCGCCTTCGAGATCGTGGACATGCCCGGGCTGACGATCCGGTCGGTGGACTTCCTGGTCGCCGCCGAGGCCGCCCGGATGTGCGCCGTGTCATCGCTGCGCCTGCCGGACGCCATCATGCTGGCCACCGGGATCCTGGCCGGTGCGACCTACCTGGTGACCAACGACCGTCGACTGGCCGCCGCGGCATCCGACCTGGCGCCGGGGATGGCGGTCTGCCTGCTCGCGGACCACGTCGGGAGCGCCGACATCCGTCCGTCCGCCTGACGCCGGTGGCCGGTATCATCCGGCGACGATGACCGAGACCATGGCCCCAACCGTCGATGCTCCCGCTGCTGCACCCACGCTCGGGGGTCGCGCGCGCATCCGCGTCGGCATCATCGGCGCCACCGGATACGCCGGCGGCGAGATGGTGCGGCTGCTCGACCAGCACCCGAACGTGCGTGTCGTCGGGCTCCAGGGTCGCGGGCGCGAGCAGGAGCCGGTGGGCAGCATGCATCCCCATCTGGCCCGAACCGGCTACACGGTCGATGTCGGTGCTGCCAGAGGCGGACGCCGTCTTCCTGGCCCTGCCGCACGGGCTGGCGGCGGCACAGGCGGGCGACCTCCTCGCGTCCGGGGCCGCGATCATCGACCAGGGTCCCGACTTCCGGCTCCGCGACCCGGCCGACTATCCCCGCTGGTATGGCTTCGAGCATCCGGCGCCGGCTCTGCTGGCCTGTGCCGTCTACGGTCTGCCGGAGCTGCATCGGGCGGAGCTCGCCGCGCTCGGTGGGTCGGACGTGGCCATCGTCGGCGCCCCTGGCTGCTACCCCACCGCGACCATCCTGGCGCTCGCACCGCTTGCACGGGTCGGTCTCATCGCGGACCTCGTGGTGGACGCCAAGAGCGGCGTCTCAGGTGCCGGCCGTGACCCCAAGCCGCACTTGACCTTCAGCGAGGTCAACGAGAGCGTCAGCGCGTACGGCATCGGCGGGCACCGGCATGTCGCGGAGATGGAGCAGGAGCTGGGCCTGCTCGGACTCGCGCCGGAGGCCAACCCGGGCGTGCGGTCGGTCGACTTCCTGCCCCACCTCATCCCCATGACCCGGGGCATCTTCTCCGCCTGCCACGTCAGGCCGACGCGCCCGGTCTCGACCACCGAGCTGCGCGACCTCTACCGGGACGCGTACCGGGGCGAGCCGTTCGTCGAGGTGACGGACACGCCACCAGCCACCAAGCACGTCACAGGCAGCAACCTCGCACGGGTGTTCGTGACGCTTGATGAGCGGACCGGCCGCATCCTTGCCATCGGTGTCGTCGACAACCTGGTGAAGGGCGCCGCAGGCCAGGCCATCCAGGCATTCAACGTGGTCTTCGGCCTGCCCGAGACGGCAGGGCTGGAGCAGCGACCGCTCGCTCCCTGAGATCGTGACCGCATCCGGCGAGCTGCTCCGCGCGCTCCCGTCCGACCTGCCACCCGTGGAGGCCGCCGCCCGTCTGCCCAGCGGGCTTCCGGGCGGGCGCCGCGACCGCCGGGGTCAAGAAGTCGGGGCGACCCGGACCTGTCCGTGGTGCTCGTCGAGGGTGGTGCGGGAGCCGTCGCCGCCACGTTCACCCCCAATCGCTTCGCCTCCGCCCCGGTGCTGCTCAGCCGGGCGCACCTCGCGACGGTCGACCCGGGCGGCGTCGGACGGTATGGCACGACCGCGGCGCTGCTGTCCGTGAGCGGCTGCGCCAACGCCGCGACCGGGGATGCGGGCATGGCCGAGCAGCGACGGCTCGCGGAGGTCCTGGGTGCCGCGGTGGGGGTACGCCCCGAGCAGACGCTCGCGGTGGCCACGGGCATGATCGGGCCGCGCTATCCGATGGACCGCATCGAGCCGGCACTCGAGCGGCTGGTGGCGGATGGCCTGACCGGCACGGACGATGGCTTCGAGGCGGTCGCCGAGGCGCTTCGGACGACCGACTCGCGGACGAAGTGGGCCACGGTGCGCGCCGAGCTGCCCGACGCGACCGGGACAGCGCGTGCCGTGACCGTCTCAGGCGTCGCCAAAGGCGTGGGCATGATCCACCCACGCATGGCCACGATGCTCGCCTACGTGCTCACGGATGCCACCGTCGCCCCGGCCGACCTCTCCCGGATGCTCCGACCGATCGTGGCCCGGACCTGGGACCAGCTGTCGGTGGACGGCGACACCAGCACCAGCGACACCGTCTTCCTCGTCGCATCGGGTGCGTCGGCTGCGGCGCCGGTGACCGCGGGCTCGGCGGCGTGGGCGAAGCTCGCCAGCTCGGTCGAAGCCGTCTGTCGCTCGCTGGCACGGCAGCAGGCCGCGGACGGCGAAGGTGCCACCTCCCTGCTCACGTGCCAGGTCAGCGGTGCCCGCGATGACGCCGATGCGCGCGCGGCTGCCCGCGCCGTGGTCTCGAGCAGCCTGTTCAAGGCCGCGGTCCATGGTCGTGACCCCAACTGGGGACGCATCGCGGACGCGCTTGGCAACGCCCAGCTGGCCGACGCGGCCGTGCTGGAGGCGGCGGGCCTCTCGCTCGATGAGGCCGTCCGACGCGGCGGCTCGCGGCTCGACCTCGATCCGGGCCGCGTGCGCATCGCCATCGCGGGCGTGGAGGTGTTCGCGGGCACGCCCTGCGACTTCGATGCGGGTGTCGTGAGCGCCGCCATGGCCACCGATGAGGTGCTGGTGCGCGTGGACCTGGGCGTCGGTGACGGCGTCGGGGAGGCGTTCGGCTGCGACCTGACGGAGGAATACGTCCGCGAGAACAGCGAGTACTCCACGTGACCTCGGCCGCGCCCGGCGCGGACACCATCGTCGTGAAGCTGGGTGGCACGACCCTCGCGGAGCAGGCCGCGACGCTCCACGAGGTCGCACAGCGCTCGCTCGGTCAGCGGCTCGTGCTCGTCCACGGCGGTGGCAAGCGGCTCACCGAGTGGCTGGCCCGCATGGGCGTCGAGAGCCGGTTCGAGGGTGGCCTGCGGGTCACCGATGACGCGGCCCTCGAGGTGGCGCTCGGCGTGCTCCGGGGTGTCATCAACGCCGAGCTCGTGGCCGCGCTCCAGCGATCAGGGCGCTGATGCGATGGGCTGGTCCGGGGTGGACGGCGGGACCTTGCGCGGCGATCGTGTTCCCGGGCTGGGTCGGGTCGTGAGCGTCACCATGGTGCGGACGGCGCTGCTGGAGGTCCTGCTGGCGGCTGGTGCGTTGCCGGTCGTGGCACCGGCCGCCCTCGACGCGTCAGGGGTCATCTGCAACGTCAACGCGGACGACGCGGCAGCGGCCCTCGCTGGCGCGCTCCAGGCACGTCTCGTGCTGCTCACCGACGCCGACGGCGTCTGGGGCGTCGACCGTCAACGGATCCCGACGCTCACCGTGGAGGCCTCGGAGCAACTCATCGCTGCTGGCGTCATCGCGGGCGGCATGGTACCCAAGGTGCGCTGCGCACTGCGGGCCATCGACGCTGGCGCACGACAGGTGGTCATCGCCGACGGCGGGGCGGCCGATGCGCTGGGCCGGGCACTCGACGACCCCGGCTTCGGCACCCGCTGGGACGCCTGAACCGGGCCTGAGCCGCGCTTGGCCGGGCTGGAGTCGCCCTTGGTCGGGCCTGAGTCGCCCGTGGTCGGGCATGAGTCGCCTGGCGCATGATCGGGCTGACGGAGCGCGCTTCGACCGTCACGGGCAGCCGAACGAGTCGCTGGACGCCTCCGGAGGCCGATCATCGGCCGGCGTGCCCACCAGGCGCATCGGATGGCCATCGAGTCATGGGATCGCGGGCCCGATCGGCCTGATCACCCACTGGGCGCATCACGCTCACCGCGCTGCTGTCAGGCGAGGTCGGGCCGCAGGAGCCGGAGCAGCAGCGCCATCTGGACCCACAGTCGGTCCTCCGCCTGGTCGAACACGATGCTCCGCGGACCGTCGAGCACGTCGGAGGTGATCTCGTCACCACGATGCGCAGGCAGGCAGTGCATGACGAGCGCGGCCGGGGCGTGCTCCAGCAATCCGCGCGTGATGGCATACGACCGGAACACCTCCCGCCGGCGCTCCGCCTGCTCCTCCTGGCCCATGCTCGCCCAGACGTCCGTGTAGACCGCGTCGGCTCCCACGACCGCCTGCACCGGGTCGGTGGTGAGCTCGATGCGCGCGCCCGTCTCCTCCGCGATGTGGCGCGCGCGATGGACGATGAGCGGGTCGGGCTCGTAGCCCTCCGGGCTGGCGATACGCACGTGGAGCCCGACCGATGCCCCCGCGAGCAGCAGCGACGCGGCCACGTTGTTGCCGTCACCCACGTACACCAGCTGGCGTCCGGCGAGGGCATCGATGCCGCCCCAGTGCTCGGTGAGCGCCATGAGGTCGGCGAGCGCCTGGCATGGGTGCTCCGAGTCCGACAGCGCGTTGAGCACCGGCACCCGTGACGCGTCCGCCAGGTCCTCCAGCAGGGAGTGGTCGAACACGCGCGCGACGATCGCATCGACATACCGTTCCAGCGTGTGCGCCACATCGCGCGGGATCTCCCGTGAGCCAAGACCCACCTCGTCCCCGACGAGCACCACCGGGGTGGCTCCGAGGCGGGAGATGCCGACCTCGAAGCTGACCCGGGTCCGCAGGCTGGGCTTCTGGAAGATGAGCGCCACCGAACGCCCGGCCAACGGCCGGCTGGTGGCGGCTGCCGTGGCGCCGGCTTTCAGGGCGCGGGCCATGACCAGCAGCTCACGGATCCCGGCCGGGTCAAGGTCGGCGACGGACAGGAAGCGGGGGGCCGCCTGGGCGGGTTGGGTGGACATCTGCGCCTCTGGCGGGTCTTGCATGGATATGCAATACTATCGCCACGAGCGCATGTTAATGCAGGACTGAGATCCTCGACCTGCGCCGGCACCTTCCCCGGAGGTTCGGATGCCTGCATCCGTTCCCCGGCTCGTCCATCATGCGGCGCGCAGCCGCCGGCCCCCCGGCGAGCCATCCCACAGCGTGCCCGTCGGAGGTCCCTCTCGTGAAGAAGGTCGTGCTCGCCTACTCGGGCGGTCTGGACACATCGGTCGCCGTCGCCTGGTTGCGTGAGCAGCACGACGCGGAGGTGATCACCCTGACGGTCGATGTGGGCGGTGGCTCGATGCGCGAGGGCGTCGCGGAACGTGCCATCTCCGCCGGCGCAAGCAAGGCCTACGTGGTGGACGGGCGTGACCGGTTCGTGCGCCAGTTCGTCTTCCCCAGCCTCCAGGCGAACGCCAAGTACCAGGGCATCTATCCCCTCGCCACCGCGCTGGCGCGGCCGCTCATCGCCCAGCTGCTGGTGGAGGTCGCCGATCGCGAGCGGGCCGATGCGGTCGCCCATGGCTGCACCGGCAAGGGCAACGACCAGGTCCGCTTCGACGTCGCGGTGCGGGCGCTCGATCCCAAGCTCGAGGTCGTGGCGCCGATGCGCGTCGGCATGGGCCTGTCCCGCGAGCAGGAGATCGACTACGCCATCGAGCGGGGCATCGAGATCCCCATCACCAAGAAGTCGCCCTATTCGGTCGACCACAACCTCTGGGGACGCTCCATCGAGACCGGCATCCTCGAGGACCCCTGGCAGACGCCGCCCGCCGACGTCTACGAGTGGACCGTCGACCCCGGCGCCGCGCCGCCCATCCCGACCGAGGTCATCATCCGCTTCGAGGGCGGCATCCCGGTCGCGCTCGACGGCGAGGTCATGCCGCCGGTCGAGCTGGTGGAGCGGCTGAACGCCCTCGGCGGACGGCACGGCATCGGTCGCATCGACCATGTCGAGGACCGGCTCGTGGGCATCAAGAGCCGCGAGATCTACGAGGCACCCGCGGCGGTCATCCTGCATACCGCGCACGCGGCGCTCGAGGGTCTGACGCTGTCCAAGGAGCAGCTGCGCTTCAACCGGCTCGTGAGCGACGAGCTCGCCCAGGCGACATATGACGGCATCTGGTTCTCGGCGCTCCACCGGGACCTGCGGGAGTACGTCGGCTTCGGCACAGCGGGTCGTCAACGGCGAGGTCCGCCTGCGCCTCGACCACGGCAATGCGGTCATCGTCGGTCGCCGCTCGGACGACTCCCTCTACGACCGGGCGCTCGCCACCTACGACGCCGAGGACGCCTTCGATCATGCCGCGGCGGTCGGCTTCATCCGCATCTTCGGGCTGCCGCTCAAGACGGAGGCCGCACGCCACGGCTCGGCCTGGAGCTGGACGCAGCCGTTGCTGCCGGAGCTGCCGGTGACCGTCACGGCGGCCGAGGCGAAGGTCGCGGCCGGCTCGATCCGGCCGTCGATGAAAGCCTGGGGCGGGCGCTTCAGCGAGGCGCCCGATGCGCTGGCGGCCGAGTTCGGTCGTTCCATCGAGGTCGATGCCGAGCTGGCTCGTCGACGACCTGCGCGGCTCCATCGCGCATGTCGGCGGCCTCGAGCGCGCCGGGCTCCTGACCGCCGACGAGGCACGTGCGCTCATCGAGGGACTCCACGGTCTCGAGCGGGAGGTCGAGGCCGGCACCATCACCTGGGATCCCGCGCTCGAGGATGTCCATCTCAACCTCGAGATGGCGCTCGCGGCCCGCATCGGTCCGGTCGCCGGCAAGCTCCACACCGGCCGCTCGCGCAACGACCAGGTGGCGACGGACCTGCGGCTCTGGCTGCGTCGGCGGATCGGTGACCTGGACCAGGCGCTCCTGGGGTTCGAGCGCGCCCTCGTCGACCTTGCGGGGCGCCATCGGGACGTGGTCATGCCCGGGCACACCCACGTCCAGCCTGCCCAGCCCGTCCTGTTCGCGCATCACCTGCTGGCGTACGTGGAGATGGCGGAGCGGGACCGCGGTCGGTTCGCGGACGCCGCGCGCCGCGCGAACGTCTCCCCGCTCGGCTCGGGCGCGTTCGCGGGTGCCGGGTATCGCCTCGACCGGGAGGCCGTCGCGGACGAGCTGGGCTTCGGCGGCGTCACCCGCAACTCCATCGACGCGGTGGGCGACCGCGACTTCGTGGTCGAGTCCCTCGCCGCAGCCGCGCTCGCCATGGTCCACCTGTCGCGACTGGCCGAGGAGATCGTCTGGTGGTCGAACCCGCGCTTCGGGTTCCTGCGACCGTCGGACGCCTACTCCACGGGCTCCTCGATGATGCCCAACAAGCGCAATCCCGACCCGGCAGAGCTGGTGCGCGGCCGCACGGCCGGGGTCATCGGGCAGCTCACCGGCGACCCTGACGCTGCTCAAGGGCCTGCCCGCCAGCTACCAGCGCGACCTCCAGGAGGACAAGCCGCCGTTGTTCGCGGCATTCCGGGTGCTCCAGTCGTCCCTGCGGGTCATGACGGGCATGATCGCCGGCCTGCGCGTGGACGGGGAGCGCATGACCGCGGTCGCGGCCGACGGCTACACGACCGCGACCGCCGTCGCGGACACGCTCGTGGAGATGGGCGTGCCGTTCCGGGTGGCTCACGGCATCGTGGGCAACCTGGTGGCCGTGGCGGAGGCCGCGCGGCCTGCCACTCGACGGAGTGCCGGACGCGTCCATCCAGGAGGCACTCGTGGCCGGCGATGACCCGATCGCCGCAGCCCTGGCGAAGGACCCGCTGGCCGCCGGCCGATTGCGGCAGCGCCGCATCGGTGGAGGGCGCCCTCGCCCGCTTCGATGTCATCGGCGGCACGGCACCGCAGCGGGTGGCCGACGAGCTGGCGCGCGCGCAGGCTCGGCTGGGGTAGCCGCGGGGGCGCCGGGCCGACGGCGCGGGCAAAAAGATCGTCGGGCTCCCGGCTGGCGGATCCGGGAGCCCGACGTTGGCCCGAGGAGGACAAGAGTCAAGATGCTGAGTTGGCCGACCGACGGAGAGCCCTTCTCCCCGTCGGTCGATGGGTCCGCCGGCTGTGGGTACGAGCCCGCTTCCGTTGTCCGAACCCATCGTTCCGGGCAACATCACCATACGAGCCTCGACGCCGGCGGTCGATGGCGGAACGGTCCCGCCTTCGACACGCTCGGGTGACGATCAGGTCGCTCGTGTTGCGATCCGGATACGCCGTAAGCCGCCGGCGCTCACCAGATCGAGGCTGATGCTCCCGTTGATGGCTCCTGCCGGAGCCGCGCCACCCGTGCCACGCCGCCCGGAGACGACGACCTCCGCCGGCATCGGGTGGGACAGGAACAGCGGCATCGACTCCGTGAAGCCGTAGGCACCCGCGTCCAGGACGGCGAGCAGGTCCCCAGAGCGCAGCGCCGGCAGGCTGACCTCCAGCGACAGCATGTCCAGACCCGTGCACAGCGGCCCCACCACGGACGTCGGGAGCGCGGTGTCGCGACGGGCCGCCTCGCCAACGGCCACGATGCGCTGCGGCTCACCCACGAGCGCCGGCCGCAGCAGATGGTGGATGCCGCCGTCGACGATGGCCATCGTCCGGCCACCGCGGGGCTTGGTGCGAACGACACGCGCCAGGTAGGCACCCGCTGGTCCCACCAGGAACCGGCCCGGCTCCAGCAGCAGCCGGGCGTCGGCGAGGCCCGTCCGACCGTGCCACGTGGCGAGCTCGTCGGCGATGCCCGCGGCCCAGCCGCTCGAGGTCCAGCGGTGGCTCGTCGTCCGCGTACGGGATGCCCAGGCCGCCACCCGCGTCGATGACCCGCAGCCGCTGGCCGTGCGATCCGGCAGACGTCCTCGGCCTGGTCGGCGAGCCATCGGATGCCCTCCACGAGGCGATCGGCATCGCGCACGTTGGATGCACCGAAGGCGTGGATCCCCAGCAGCTGTATGGGGTGCCATGGCCGCCGATGGCACCCGCGAGCAGCAGCCGGTCGACGGCCTCGTCGAGCTCCGCGCGCAGCAGCCCGAACTTGGATGCGCCGCCGGCACCGATGATGGGTGTCCCCTCGGCGCCGCGGCTCATCTCCTCGGCGGTGAGCCGGAGCACCAGGCCCTGGTGTCGACCCGCGAGCGGGGCCAGGTCCAGCAGGACGTCGAGCTCCTCGAGCGACTCGATGGTGATCGCACGCACCCCCGCCCGGACGGCCGCCGCGAGCTCGGCATCCGTCTTGCCGGGGCCCGTGAAGATCACCTGGCGCATGTCGAATCCCGCGCGGGTGACGGCGGCGAGCTCGCCCGCGGAGGCGATGTCAGCGCCGATGCCCAGACCCGCGAAGTCGACGCAGGATGGCGGGCGAGGGGTTGGACTTGACCGCATACGCGACCTCGACGGTCCGCCGGGAGCGCCGCCCGGAGCATCGCGACGCGCTCGCACATCACGTCCAGGTCATAGACGTAGAGCGGGCTGCCGTGGTCGCGCACGAGCGCGGCAGGGTCGAGACCGGCCACGGTGACACCGGTCGCGATCCGTGGATGGAGCGTGGCTGGAGCGACACCGACCGCTCCGGCGGTGACGGTCATCGGAGCGCCTCCTCCAGGACGACCCGGGCCGCGGTCGCGCCGTCTCGCCGCTTGACGATGACGGGCACGGCGAGCGAGATGCCGCGCTCGGTGGCCCAGACACCCCCGGCGGGGCGGGTCCCCGGCACGACGACCGCGCCGGGCGGCACGACGAGCGGGGAGTCCGGTGTCCCGCGCAGCTCGCGCTCCTCCGTCAGGTCGACCAGACGCGACTGGCCGGTGAGGATGACACCCGCACCCGAGCACCGCGCCGGCGCCCATGACCACCCCGTCGAACAGCCCACAGCCACCCCCGACGAAGGCATCGTCCTCCACGATGACCGGTCGAGCGCCGGCCGGCTCCAGCACGCCACCGACCTGGACCGCCGCCGAGAGATGGACCCGGGCACCGACCTGGGCGCACGACCCGACGAGCGCGTGCGAGTCGACCATCGTGCCCCTCCCCACCCAGGCGCCGATGTTCAGGTACGCCGGCGGCATGATGGTCACGCCGGGCTCGAGGTGGACGCCCGAGCGCGCCGTCGTGCCGCCTGGCACGACCCTCCAGGGCGCACCGGAATCGGCGGCGGCGCGGGCACCCGGACTCCCCAGCAGGTCGAGCAGGCCGTACGCGACACGGTCGCGCGCCGCGAGGATGGGTCCATCGCGGAAGTCACGCATCCCCGGGATGCGGAAGCCGAGCAGGATGCCGGCCTTCACCCAGCTGTTGACCCGCCAGCCACCAGCTGCCGTGGGGTCCGGTTCCGCGGCCCGGACCTCGCCAGCCTCGAGGGCTGCGACGAGCCGGGCGATGACCTCCGTGGCCACGCTCGTGCAGCTCCGCGCTGGGCGGCTCGCCGGCCGTCGGCCAGCGGTCGGCGAGCGACGCCACGTCCTCCCGGAGCCCGGCAGCGACGACCGGCAGCAGCTCGGTCACGCCGCCACCAGGGTCGAGGTGCTCGGCGTGGCTGACGTGGGCTCGTCCGCGGTCGGCAGCAGCCCGAGCGCCGTCGATCACGCCGAACAGGCGGGGTCGCTGCTCATCCGCGAGCGGCAGCAACGGCTGACGCAGGACATCCTAGATGAGGCCCATCTCCGCCAGCGCGGCCTTCACGGGCACCGGGTTGGGGCTGATGAAGTTGATGCGCATCAGGTCCAGCAGTCGCTCGTGGAGCGCTCGTGCGCCGTCCCAGTCGCCAGCACGCGCCAGGGCACACAGCCGCGCCATCTCGGCGGGGATCTCGTTGGAGGCCACGGAGATGACCCCATCACCACCGAGGGCCAGCAACGTGTACGTCCAGGAATCGTCGCCCGGACAGCACCGAGAACCCGGCGGGCCGGTCGCGCAGGATGGTCATGATCTGCTCCAGGTTCGCGGACGCCTCCTTGACCGCGATGATGCCGGGATGCTCGGCGAGCCGGAGCAGGGTCGTGGCATCCACGTTGCAGCTCGTCCGGCCGGGCACGTTGTAGACCACGACCGGCAGGCCGCCCTCATCCGCGACGGTCCGATAATGCGCCTCGAGCATCCGCTGGTCGGGCTTGTTGTAGTACGGCGCCACGACGAGGGCGGCATCCGCGCCGAAGGTCTTCGCTCGCTGGGTCGCCTCCACGACCGTCGCCGTGTTGTTGGAGCCGGTGCCCGCGATGACCGGCACCCGTCCCGTGAGGCCCCGCCGGGCCACCGCGTCGACCGTCAGCGCGATGATCCGGTCGTCCTCGTCGTGGGTGGTGGTCGGCGATTCGCCGGTCGTGCCGACGGGCACCAGGCCGTCGATGCCGAGGTCGAGCTGTCGCTCGACGAGGCGCACGAACGCCGTCTCGTCGAGCGCGCCGTCGGGGGTGAAGGGGGTCACGAGCGCGGTGAACGCGCCACGCAGGGTCAGCGTCGGCCGGGTGGTCGTATCGGTCGTCTGGTCGGTCATCGAGATGCTCCTTCGTCGGTGGTGTCGGTGCGTCAGGTCGGTGAGCAGCTGTTCGAAGGTCGTGACGCCGGGGAAGCGATCGGGTTGGGCCAGCAGCGTGTCCGCGGCGAGCAGGGCGCCCGCCACGTACGCCGAGCGGTCCCGCGCGGTGACCCGCAGCTCGATCGACTCGCCCGGAGCGTCGAAGCCGACGACATGCATCCCGGGTGAGGCGCCGGCTCGGAGCGCGACTACCTCCAGCGTCTCGGGATCCGGCGCGCCCTGCCCCTCGGCGAGACGCGCCCGGCGCTTGTGCTCCAGGTGCGGCAGCATCCGTTCCGCGATGGCGCTCGCGGTGCCGGACGGACGATCGGGCTTGGTCCGCCGATGCCATTCGAACACGTATGGGTCGTACTCCGCGAAGCGGCCGAACCGGCGCGCGGCGTCCACGGCGACCGCCGTGAACAGCACGACCCCGACGCTGAACGTGGGGCCGATGACGACGCGCATGCCCGACGACGCTGCGAGGGTCGGCGAGCTCGGTGTGCTGTGGCCGGATCGTGGGCCCAGCCGGTGGTGCCGATCACGAGGACACGTGCCCCGGACGCAGCCGCGAGCCGCGCGTTGCGGAGCAACGCATCCGCGTGGCTGAACTCGAACGCGGCGTCGACGGACGCCAGCGTCGTGGGGTCGGTCGTGCCGGCCGCGCGACCGAGCGACGCGACGATGGTGTCGCCGCGTGCGTCCAGCGCGGTGCGGATCGCGCGGCCCATGTTGCCGGCGCCCAGGAGGAGTGCTCGCATCGTGTCCGTCTGTCCCTTCGATCCCAGTGCTTGGGGTACGGGACCGGCCGGGTGGGCTCCGAAGCCAACAAAAAAGCCGCAGTCACCGTTCGTTCGGTGCTGCGACCCTCGGAGCCTGTCCGACAGGCCCCGTGTGCGTCGTCCGCGCGAGGCCTGCTAGACCCGTGCCTCCAGGCAGGGTCGCCATCGCTTCGGCTTCGAGACGAGATGTGGTGTCATGACTGCGGGAGTCTGCCATGGATGGGGCGCCTGGCGCAAGTGGTTCGGCTGGCAGGTCCTGCTGATGGCACCCGGGCCCGGCTGAGCCCGGGTGGCGACCCACGGCGGGCTCACAGTGTGAGTCGGCCGACCTTCAGGGCCGCTCGCCCATGGCCCAGGCTCGTCACGACCTGGCTCGGCGGCCGACGCCAGCGCGCCTCGGCGGCCGGCGTCGAGCCTCGTCGGCTGTCAGCGGGACTCCCACCATCGCTCGAACGCCTCGTAGGTCGGCGCGATCGGCTCCGGCAGGGCAGTGCCGTCGTCGAGCACCTCGAGGGTCTTGAGGCCATTGCCCGTGATGACCAGCACGACCTCCTCGTCCCGCCGCACGCGACCGGCCGCGATGGCGCGTCGCAACGCGCCGAGCGTCACGCCGCCGGCGGTCTCGGTGAGGATGCCCTCGGTGCGCGCCAGGAGCCGGATGGAGTCGGTGGTCTCGGCGTCCGTGACACCCTCGATGGAGCCGCCCGACGCGCGTGCCAGCTTGAGCGCGTAGGGACCGTCCGCGGGCGAGCCGATGGCCAGCGAACGCGCGATGGTGTCGGGTCGCTCGACGGGCGTGACCACGTCCGCGCCGTCCGCGAAGGCGCTCGCGATCGGCCCACAGCCCGTGGCCTGGCCCCCGACGTAGCGGATGGGAGCAGGATCGATGAGCCTGACCTGCGTGAGCTCCCCGAACGCACGCCCGATCTTGGTGTACAGCGAGCCGGAGGCGAGCGGCACCACGACCACGTCCGGGGTACGCCAGCCGAGCTGCTGGGCGATCTCGTAGGCGATGGTCTTGGAGCCCTCGGCGTAGAACGGGCGCAGGTTGACGTTGACGACCGCCCAGTCCTCCTGCTCGCCGGTCAGCTCCAGGCACAGCCGGTTGACAGCGTCGTAGGGCCCGTCGACCCGCACGACCGTGGCACCCAGCGCCTGCGCCTGGGCGACCTTGACCGCCTCCAGGTCGGCGGGGATGAACACGACGGCCTTGAGGCCGAGCGAGGCGGCCGCGGCGGCGACGGCGGGGGCGAGATTGCCAGTGCTGGCGCACGCGAGCGTCGTGAACCCGAACGCCTTGGCGCGGACCGCGCCGCAGGCCACGACCCGATCCTTGAATGAGAGCGTGGGGTTGCGCGAGTCATCCTTGACCCACAGCCGGTCGAGGCCGATCGCCGCCGCCAGGCGCGGGGTGGGCACGAGCGGTGACAGCCCGACGCGCAGTCCCTCGGTGGGCAGGGTCTCGATGGGCAGGAGCTCGGCGTAGCGCCAGATGTCGGTGGGTCGGGCGTCGAGGGTGGCTCGATCGAGCCGGGTGCGCAGGGAGTCCAGGTCGTATGTCGCCTCCAGCGGCCCGAAGCAGCGGGGACACACGAACACCGGTGCGGTCTCCTGCGGCGTGCCGCAGTTGCGACACCGGAGACCGGTGAAGCCCGGCCGGAAGGCTCGGGCGTCGTCGACGGTCGATGGCGGGGACGAGCCTTCGCTCTGGAACGGCTCGGGTCGGGTGGCGACGATCTGGCTCACGTGATGCTCCTGTCGATGGATGGGTGGGGATGGTCCGGAGTGATCCGGCCCGGAATCACGAAGGCCGCGACCTTCGTTCGTGGTCGCGGCCCCTGGGATCGTGCCTGGCTGGCGCCGCCGCCCTGCTTGGGCGTGCGCCAGGACTCAGGCCCCGTCAGATCCCGACGGGGCCCAGGGCATCACCATGACGGTGTCCTGCGGCAACATGCGCCGGAGTGTACCCGGTCGCGGACGTGCGCATCTGGCCCGATGGTACCGGGCTGGATGCATGATCTCGCAGTCCGAACCGTATACTCGTGCGATGGCCCAGGCTGCTATGCACGTCGAGCGCGGTCCGACCCTGCGCGAATCGAAGCGCGAGCGTCAGGCTGCCATCAGCGAGCTCGTCACGCGCCACCCCATCTCGAGCCAGCAGGAGCTCGTGGAGCTGCTCGGCGCGCGTGGCTTCCATGTCACCCAGGCCACCGTGAGCCGCGACATCGCCGAGCTCGGGCTGGCCAAGGTCGCACGTGCCGACCGGCATATCTACGCATCGCCCGAGGACCTGGCCCTCGTCGCGACCGCCACTGACGTGCCGTTGCGCCGACTGCTCGGCGACCTGCCCGTGACGGTCCGGCGCTCAGGCCTCACCCTATTGCTCATCACCTCGCCCGGGATGGCGAGCGCGCTGTCCCAGGCGATCGACGAATCGACGCTCCAGGACCAGGAAGGGACCCTGGCCGGCGAGAACACCGTGCTGGTGCTCTTCGCCGACGAGGAGCGCCTGCTGCGCTGGCGAGCCGCCCTCGACCGCTTCCGGCCCGGGGACGGGTCACGATCCCGAAGCAACCACTGAACGCGGAGACCACATGACCAGCACCAGCCGGACCGGCGCACCCGACGAGTCGCTCAAGATCCTGGTGGTCGACGATGAGCCCGCCATGGTCGGAGCGCTCGGCGCGCTCCTGGGTCAGGCGGGCCACCGCATCGTGGCCGCGTACGACGGCGAGGAGGCGCTCCGACGCTTCCACGAGGATGAGCCCGACCTGGTGCTGCTGGACCTGGCGATGCCCGGCCTCGATGGCGCGACCGTCTGCCAGCGGATCCGCGAGACGAGCGACGTGCCCATCGTCGTGGTCTCCGGCGAGCGCGACCGCGCCGCCACGGTGGAGCTGCTCGACCTGGGCGCCGATGACTACATCCGGAAGCCGTTCCGTGCCGATGAGCTGCTGGCGCGGGTCCGCGCCGTCGCCCGGCGGACCTCCCAGACGCCACGGGTCCGCAATGCCGAGAGCACCGCGCCGGTCGCGCAGACGGGCTGGGAGCTCGACCGTCGCCGGCACGAGATCCGCTGGCGGGGCACGGTCGTGCCAGCCACGGTCACCGAGTTCCGGCTGCTCCGGGAGCTCGTCGGGCGGCTGGGCGAGGTGGTCTCCCACGACGACCTGCTGAAGGCCGGCTGGCCGGACGTCCCCGACCCCGATCCCCTGTGGCTCAAGCCGCACCTGGCCCGGCTGCGAGAGAAGCTGGTCAACGCCGGCGCGCCCATCCCGGTCGCGGTGCGGGGCGTCGGCTACCTGCTCGAGGAGCACACGGCCGACTGACGCCGCGCGCCCTGCGCGTCCCGTTCTGTTCGCGCCCTGCGCGTCCCGTGCAGCTCGCGGCCCGCGCGGATCGGTCGGCGCGCACGACTCCGCCGGGTCGCAACCGAACCGCGACCAAGGGGCACCCCGAATCCCACCGCGCCGGCGCTGACTGGTCGCATCGACTTGCATAGCCTTCCCCGATCGCCCGGGCTGCGTCCGCCCTTCTGACGCCCCGGCACGGAGGAGGCTCTGCGGATGAACACTGGTGATACCGCCTGGATGCTCATGTCGACGGCCCTGGTGATGCTGATGCTGCCCGGGCTGGCGCTGTTCTACGGCGGTCTCGTGCGCCGCAAGAACGTGCTCTCGACGATCATGCACAGCTTCTTCGGCCTGGCGCTCATCAGCATCGTGTGGGTGCTGCTCGGCTTCTCGCTGGCGTTCGCGCCCGGCAACCAGTTCGTCGGTGGCCTGGACTACGTCGGCTTCATGGGCGTCGGTGCCGAGCCCAACGCCAGTTACGGTCCGACCATCCCGTTCGTCCTGTTCGCGGCCTTCCAGCTGATGTTCGCGGCCATCACGCCCTGCCTCATCTCGGGCGCCTTCGCTGAGCGCAAGGGCTTCGGCGCGTTCGTCGTGTTCACGCTCATCTGGTCGCTCGTCGTCTACTCGCCGCTCGCCCACATGGTCTGGTCGACCGGCGGCTGGCTGTTCCAGCTGGGCGCGCTCGACTTCGCGGGCGGCACGGTCGTCCACATCTCGTCGGGTATCTCGGCCCTCGTCGTCGCCTTCGTCATCGGCAAGCGTCGTGCCGGCGAGGACAAGATGGATCCGCACGACGTGCCGATGACCATCCTCGGTGCCGGGCTGCTGTGGTTCGGCTGGTTCGGCTTCAACGCCGGTTCCGCGCTGGCCGCCAACGGCCTGGCCTCGACCACGTTCGTGGCCACCAACATCGCGGCCGCGGCCGCCACCGTCACCTGGGTCCTTGCCCAGTACCTCCATCACAAGAAGTTCAGCGCGGTCGGCGCCGCCTGCGGCGCCGTCGCGGGCCTGGTGGCCATCACCCCGGCGTCCGGTTTCGTGACCCCGGGCGCGGCGCTCATCATCGGCCTCTGCGCCGGTGCCCTCTGCTACTCCGCCACGCTGCTCAAGGAGCGCCTCAAGGTCGACGACGCGCTCGACGTGTTCGCGGTCCATGGTGTCGGGGGCATCTTCGGCGCCCTCGCCACCGGCGTCTTCGCGACGCGTGCCATCAACCCGCTCGGCCAGGGAGCCATCGACGGCAAGCCCGAGCAGATCTGGATCCAGTTCGTCGCGGTCGCGTTCACGGTCGTGTTCGCGGGCGCCGCCACGTTCATCATCGCCAAGGCCATCGAGAAGGTCGTCGGTCTGCGGGTCTCCTCGGCCGACGAGGATATGGGTATCGACCTGTCACAGCATGGCGAGGTCGCCTACCAGATCTGAGGTACTGGCTTCCGGTCAGCTGACCGGCGCCCCGACCCGCTCCCGATGGGATGCTGGCCGGGGCGTTGCCATGTCCCGGCACGCAACCCTGCCGCAACCGATCCGCAACCGGCTCGGGGCTGACGATGCACCGCGGACGGCGTAGCCTCGGTCTGTCCCGCGTCGACCTGGCCCGGGTTCGTCGTCCCTGGGACAGAGGTGTTCGGAGGCTTCCGTGACCGGCATGATCGACCCATTGGCTCCCCCAGCCGATGCCCGCGGTCCGGTGACCTGCGATGCCTGCGGCTGTCGCCTCGTACTCGTCGAGACCGAGGTCTGGCGCCACTTCCCGTCAGAGGTCGAGGGGCAGGACGCCCGCGGCTGCCGGCCGGCCTGCGCTGATGCGCTCCATGACCGGTTCGGGCGCACGCTCGTCGAGGACCGGGGTACGTACGCAGCGTAGGTCCATTGCGCTCCGGGCCGTGCCCCAGCCCCAGCCCGGCCGATGGCCCGCGGCCCCTATCCTGCTGAGTCGCGCCGGTGCATCAGGACGGTGCGCAACGTGACCGGCTCCAGGCCATGGCTCGCCGTCGGGCGCGTTACGGCTGCTCGCAGCGCAACTGTCAGTCGCGGCGAGGCACGCCCATGGACACAGCGGCGACCAGCAGACGCGCCCGGGTCCGGCGACCTGGTGTGACCCGCGCCTGCCGTCGCCCAACGTGCCATCTCGCGACTACCAGTCGCGCCGCCCTCGTCGCGCCGTCCGAGGCCATGCCATCGTCGGGTCTCGGGCACCGTACCCGCCCAGCGGGCGAGTGGACCGGCGGATACCGTTCCGGGGCGCCGGGAGGCGGTCCGAGGCCCGTTCCCTGGCCGGATGACCCGCCATGCGGGCGAATCCGGCCGAGCGAGACCACCATCGGAGGGCGCGACGCGGCACTCGCCGCCCACTCACCCTGCCAACGGGTAACGGGGCCAGGCGGCGCACATGCGCACCCGTGGCGCGCGGGCCCACCCAGATCAAGATGCACCGGCGTGACTCACGGACGTGGGAGCACGACACCCGAATCGAGCGGACGCCGCGATCGGCTACGGTTCCGGGCGCGTCTGCTGGAGCGTCAGCACGAATTGGGACCCGGCCGGTTCCCGTGCCTCGGCGCGCAGGTCGCCGGCCATGGCACGCGCCAGGTGGCGGGCCGCGAACAGGCCGATGCCGGCACCGCGGGGCGAGTCATCGAGACGCACGAACGGCTCGAAGATCCGGTCCCGCCACTGGGGCGGGATGCCGGGGCCATCGTCGGTGACAGCGAGGTAGGCGTGCCCATCGAGCTCCCAGCCATAGACATCGATGGTGCCGCCCTGGGGTGCGTACTTGGAGGCGTTCTCGAGCAGGTAGCCCAGCAGCCGTCGGAGCATCTCGTCGGACGCCCACGCCCGCAGCGGCCGGACCGTGAAGGTCGATGACAGGGTATGTCGCCGGAGCATCGGCGCGATGATCCGGGTCTCCTCCTCCACCAGGGCCGCGAGGTCGATGGACGAGAGCGTGGCGCGTGCATCCGGGAAGACCCGGAGACTCTCGAGGATGGAGTCGACCGTCCGGTCGAGCCGGTCGACCTGGGTCAGCGCCTCCGCCTCCCAGTGCGCTGCATCGGGCTGCTCGGTGGCCTGGACCCGACCGCCGAGGAGCTCCACGTACGCCCGGACCACCGCGAGCGGCGTCCGAAGGGCATGGGTCACGACCGCGATGAGATTGGCCCGGGCCTCATCGATGGCCCGCAGCGACTCCAGCTGCGACTCGGCCTCCTGCTGCAGCCGCTGCTTCTCGACGAGGCCCGCCAGCAGCGCCGCCAGGGTCTCCAGGAAGCCGACGTCGGAGGCATCGAAGACACGCCGGTCGACGGTCTGGACATTGAGCACGCCGATGACCTGGTCGTTCCAGATCATGGGCACGGAGCACATCGACGTGTACCGCGCCTGGTCCACCTCGCGGATCCAGGCGAACCGCGGGTCGATGTTGACATCGACGCTCGTCACGGGCGTTCGCTCGCGCGCCGCCAGACCGGTCAGGCCCTCACCCAGGGCCAGGCGCGCCCGGCCGACGGCATCCTGGTCCAGACCGTCCGTGGCGGCGAGCGTCACCCCGGTCCCATCGCGGTCCATGAGGTAGATGGAGCAGACATCGGCGCGCGCAGCCGCACGCGCCCGGTCGATGATGGTACCCATCAGCTCCGCGAACGTCCGGGCCGAGGCGGCCAGCCGGGCGACCTCGGCCAGGAAGGTCATCTCCTCGAGGCCGCGGGCATGCTCGGCACGGCTGGGCTCCCCTAGGGCGGGCGCGGCGATGCTCGGTGCGGGTGTCGGGGTCTCGGGCACATGCGGATGGTGCGACCAGCCGGGCCAGCGGTCAAACGGCCACCGACGGATCCGGCGCGGCAGGCGGCCCAGGGCGGCCGTGTCGTCAGACGGTGGGTTCGCGCGGCTCCGTGCCACGTGTGAAGCTCGACCGGGGCGGCTCGTACCGTCGGCCGCTCCTGCCGCGCAGGCCCTGGGCGACGGCCTCCGCCTCGAGCATGCTGACCCCGAAGCGGGTGAGCGCGTAGCGAGTCATCTGGACCGCCACCTCCAGTTCGCCCATGACCGGCCAGACACCAGCACCCATCTCCTGGAACGCGTCGCGAGCGGCCTCGTCGTGGGTTCGCACGACCACCGAGACGCGGGGCCCCAACTGTCGCCCTCGATCGACGATGAGCCTGGACGCGTGTCCGTCCGCGATGGCCACGATGAGCACCCGGGCATTCGACACACGGGCGTGCTCCAGCAGCTCGGCGTTGGCGGCGTCACCGAACAGGGTCGGGACGCCCAGCGCCCGCAGCCGCATCGTCTCGTAGCGATCGTCCGTGACGACGACGTAGGGGAATCCGCGCCGTTCCAGCGCGGAGGTGATGAGCCGGCCGACCCGGCCGTGGCCGCACACGACCGCGTGGTTCGCCAGGCGTCCCTCTGGATGCGAGCGCTCCATCATCCCAACGCCCGCCACCGAGCGCTCACTCTGGCGCCGCAGCAACGGCACGGCGTCGAACCGCACCACCATTGGATCGATCATCCGCAGCAACACGGGGTTGACCGCGATGGATACCAGCGCCGCGGCCACGACTACCTGCAGCGCTGCAGCCGGCACGAGGCCGAGGGTCACGCCGAGGGTGATGAGGATGAACGAAAACTCACCCACCTGGGACGACGCCGCCGCCACGGTGATGCCGATACGCGACGAGTGTCCGAGCGCCTCCACGATGCCGTAGGTCGCGATCCATTTGACCCCGATGACGACGGCCGACACGAGCAGGACAGGGAACGGGTTGGCGAGGATCGAGGCCGGATCCACGAGCATGCCGACGGACACGAAGAAGAGGACCGTGAAGGCGTCCCGCAGCGGGTACGCCTCCGCCGCCGCCTGGTGGCTGAGGTCCGAGTCGCTGACCGCGGCACCCGCCAGGAAGCCGCCGAGGGCCAGGGTCACCCCGAACACTTCGTAGCCCACATACGAGATACCGAGGGCGAGGGCGAGCACCGCCAGGACGAACATCTCGCGCGACCGCTCGCGGGCGACGAGGTCCAGCACCCACGGCACCACCCGGACACCGAGCAGCAGCATGCCAGCGGCGAACACGGACGCGCTGATGACGGCGATCACCAGGTCCCCGATCGGGCCGAAGCTGGACGGATGGACATCGGGCGAACCGCCGATGAGCGGGGCGATGCCGGGCAGCAGGACCAGCACTGCGACGGTGAACAGGTCCTCGACGATGAGCCAGCCGACGGCGACCCGGCCCTGGACCGAGTCGAGCTCGCCCCGTTCGATGATCGCCCGCAGCACGACCACCGTGCTGGCCACGGAGATTCCCAGACCGAGGACGAGGCCGCCGACCAGGCCCCAGCCCAGGAACACGCCCACGGCTGTCCCGGCGATGGTGACGATGAGGATCCGCACCAGGGCGCCCGGCACGGCGATGGCGCGGACGGCCAGGAGGTCCCTGACCGAGAAATGGATGCCCACGCCGAACATGAGCAGGATGACGCCGATCTCGGCGAGCTCCGTGGCGATCGCCGCGTCGGCGACGTAGCCGATGGTGTACGGCCCGATGACGATGCCCGCGATGAGGTAGCCGATGAGCGACGGCAGCCGGAGCCGCCGGGCGACCATCCCGAACACGAACGCCAGGGAGAGGCCGACCGCGATGGTCGCGATGAGGACGGGCTCGTGCTCCACGGGCGCTCCGCGTCAGCGGGTGGGACTCAGCGACGCTCGGACGCGCCACAGGCCCCTAGATGGTCGCATGCCCGGCCGAGGAAGCGTCCTGTCATGGAGGGCCGCAGCCACCGATGAGCACCACGACCGTGGCCAGCGTAACCCATTCGCAACCGTGTCAGAACCATCGCGCTGCTGACCGCGGGCCGCCACGGCCGGTACGGTGCAGGTCCGTCACATGACCGAGCGGCGTCTGGAGGGTCCGGGTGCCGTAGGGTCGCCGTCCCTGCCGAGGTAGCCGAATGCCGTTCGATCCCGCCTACCCGCTGTACGACCCGCGATACGAGCATGACGCCTGCGGCGTCGGCTTCGTAGCGGATTCGTCCGGGACGGCCCGGGAGCGCGTCCTGTCGCTCGCGCTCGCAGGCCTGGGGGCGCTGGCGCATCGGGGTGCCTTCGCGGCCGATGGCGCCTCGAGCGACGGCGCGGGCATCATGCTGCCGCTCGAGCGACCCCTCCTCCGGCTCATCGCGCCGGGTGTGGCCGGCGACCCGGGCGTGTTCATGGTGTTCCTGCCCCCGGAGGCTGGTGCGGCCCAGCAGGCACGCGAGGCGCTCGTGGCCGCCGCGGAGGCCGAAGGGCTGACCGTCCAGTCGTGGCGCGAGGTGCCCGTCGACCCCGACGCGCTCGGGCGTGACGCACGGGCCACGCTGCCCATCATCACCCAAGCCATCGTGACCGCGCCATCAGGGACGCCACGCGCCGACCTCGAGCGGCACCTCCTGCTCGCGCGCCGACGGGTGGAGATCGCCTGCCGCGCGGCCGGGCTGTCCGGCTTCTCGGTGGCCTCGGCGTCGTCCCGGACCGTGGTCTACAAGGGCCTCGTCGCCGGGGAGCAGCTGGGTGCCCTCTACCCCGACCTGGGGCTCGACCTGCCGCTCAGCCACGCGGTCTTCCACCAGCGGTATGCGACCAACACGCACCCCACGTGGGCGCTGGCCCAGCCGTTCCGGGTACTCGCCCACAACGGCGAGATCAATACCGTGCGCGGCAACCGGGAGCAGGTGCGTGGCCGGCGGGCGAAGCTCGGCGGACGCATCGGTGAGCGGCTCGCGGCCCTGGGTTCGCTGCTCAACGAGGATGCCTCGGACTCCCTCTCCCTCGATGAGACCCTCCAGCTGCTCGTGGCCTCCGGCTGGCGGCTGGACGCCGCGCTGCTGGTCGCCATCCCTGATGCCGCCGGGCTGCGCACGGACATCGTGCCCGAGCTCGACGCGCTGAGACGCCGTGCCGCCGGGCTGCTGGCGCCCTGGGATGGGCCCGCGGCGCTGTGCTTCAGCGACGGTGTCCGGGTCGGTGCGATGCTCGACCGCAACGGGCTCCGGCCACTCTCCGTGAGCGTCACCTCGTCTGGGCTGGTGGCCGCGGCCTCCGAGGGCGGCTCCATCCCGGTCACCGCCGCCGAGACCGTGGAGCGTCGTCGCCTGGGCCCGGGCGAGATCCTCGTCGTCGATGTCCAGCGACGGGTCATCCGCTACGACCGCCAGGCGCGTGAGGACGCCGCCCGATCGACGGTCCGCGCCGAGAGCCGCCGCCAGGTCGCCACGCCACCCGATGCGCAGACAGGGCCCGTCTCCCTGCCCGTGGTGGCGCCCGTGTCGCGGACCTCGCTGGCTGCCCGCTGGGTGGCCGGCCTGGACGCCGAGCGTGCCCGGCTGGACATCAAGACGATGGCCCTCGAGGCGCACGAGCCGCTCTGGAGCATGGGCGACGACACGCCCACCCCGGGTACCTCGCACATGGACCGGCCGCTCGCCGACCATCTCCGGCAGAGCTTCGCGCAGGTCACCAACCCGGCCATCGACCCGGAGCGCGAGCGGATCGTCATGGACCTCACGGTCGACCTGGGTCGTCGCGCCCAGTTGCTCGCCGCGCTGCCACCCCATGGCCGGACGCTGCGGCTGCCCTCCCCGTTCGTGGCGGACCTGCCGTCGCTCCAGCACATGTTCGTGGGCGGCCGAGCCGGCATCGGCGATGGCCGACGTCGACGTGTCCGGACGCTCGACACGTCCTGGGACCCATCCCTCGGGTCGGCCGGGCTGGAGGCGGCGACCAGCCGGCTCGCGGCCGAGGCACGCACCGCGGCCGGCGACGGCATCGAGCTGCTCATCCTCTCCGATCGGCGATACGCGAGCGAGGGTCGCCTGCCGGTCGGTGCCGTCCTGTCCGCGGGTGCCGTGCACGCCGCACTCACGGATGCCGGGCTGCGGGGCCAGACGGACATCGTGGTCGACGCCGCTGACGTCCTCGATGTCCACACCGCGGCGATGACCCTTGCCTCGGGTGCCAGCGCCATCGTGCCCTGGCTCGCCGTGGAGTTGGCTGCCGAGCTCGCGGGCAGCCGGGGTGCCGAGGACGTCACGCCGGAGGCGGCCATCGTCAACCTGCTGCGTGCCTTCGAAGCGGGCTTGCGCAAGGTGCTCGCCCGGATGGGCATCAGCACCGCAGCCTCCTACCTCGGCGGCCAGCTGTTCGAGATCCTGGAGCTGCAGCCCGAGGTCACCGGGCGCTGCTTCCCGGCCGCGCCGTCGTGGCCCGGCACCATCGGCTTCACGGCACTCGCTGAGGCGCAGCTCCGCAGGCTGGCGAGCGCCCCGGTCGAGGGTCCCGGCATCAAGCTGCCCGACCCGGGATGGGCGCGCTACCGCTCCGATGGTGAGCGCCATCTGTATGCGCCGTCCATCGTCAAGGCCATCCAGGACCTGGCGGGGCGCGGCGCGGGGGACACCGAAGCGCTGCCCGAGTACCGGGCCGCCCTCCATCGCGACCCGGCGACGGTCCGCGACCAGCTGGACCTGGTGCACGCCGCACAGCCGCGGCACCTCTCCCAGGTCGAGCCGGCGGACCGGATCCTGCGGCGCTTCGTGGGTGCCGCGATGAGCCTCGGCGCCCTCAGCCCCGAGGCCCACCAGGCGCTCACCATCGGGCTGCGGCGGCTGGGGATGTCGCCCAACAGCGGCGAGGGCGGCGAGGATCCGGCGTGGTATGACGATGTCGATGGCATCCGTCACGACGCCGCCATCAAGCAGGTCGCCTCTGCCCGGTTCGGTGTCACCGCCCAGTACCTTGCCCGCGCCGAGCAGCTGGAGATCGAAGATCTCCCAGGGCTCCAAGCCGGGTGAGGGTGGCCAGCTGCCCTCGAAGAAGGTGACGCCGCTCATCGCCCGGTTGCGTCGTGCCCAGACGGGCATCTCGCTCATCAGCCCGCCGCCACATCACGACATCTACTCCATCGAGGACCTCGCCCAGCTCATCGCGGACCTGCGCGCCATCAATCCCGGCGCACGCATCGGCGTCAAGCTCGTGGCCGCCCTGGGCATCGGCACCATCGCGGCCGGGGTCGCCAAGGCGGGCGCGGACTACATCCAGGTGAGCGGGCATGTCGGCGGCACGGGCGCCAGCCCGCTCTCGTCCATCAAGCACGTGGGTATCCCGTGGGAGCTCGGGCTCGCCGAGGTCCACCAGGTGCTCATGCGCAACGGGCTGCGCGACCGGGTCGCGCTGCGCACGGATGGCGGCCTCCAGACGGGTCGGGACGTCGTGGTGGCAGCCCTGCTCGGGGCCGAGGAGTACGGCTTCGGGACCGCGGGGCTCATCGCGCTCGGCTGCGACATGGCCCGCCAGTGCCACCTCGATACCTGCCCGACCGGTATCGCCACCCAGCGTGAGGACCTGCGGGCCAAGTTCACGGGCACGCCCGAGGACGTCGTGCGCTACTTCACGGCCGTCGCGGAGGACGTGCGCAGCGAGCTCTCCAGGCTGGGTCGTGGCAGCCTGGCGGAAGTGGTCGGTGACGCCAGCCTCCTCCGACCGGCCATCGACCGGCCATCGACCTTCGACCTGGAGCGACTCGTCAGCGGCCCCGCCTGGATGCCCAGCACCGAGCGACGGGACGATCCGTCCCGGGCACGCATCGAGGTGCAGCGCGAACCCGCCTCGCCGGCAGAGGCGCGGCTGTCGGACAAGTACCTGAACCTGCCGGATGTCGAGGAGGATCCGACGGTCCCCGGCGTGGAGCGCCCGGTCGGTGGCGATGACCCCGATCCGCTGGGTATCGCGGCCACCATCACGACCGCCGAGCGATCGTTCGGTGCCCATACGTCGGGCGTCATCGAGCGCGGACGCGTCCGCCGACCCGTCCGGTGGCGCCTCGCGGGTGCCGCTGGCCAGAGCTTTGGCGCGTTCTCCAACGGGCACGTGTCCCTGGAGCTCGTCGGCCAGGCGAACGACTATGTGGGCAAGGGGCTGTCTGGCGGCAAGGTCGTGGTGCGGCCCGACGAGGCGCTCCTGGAGCGCGCCGCGGACCTGGCCATCGCCGGCAATGCGTGCCTCTACGGCGCGACCGGCGGCAGCCTGCACCTCGTGGGCAAGGCCGGCATCCGGTTCGCGGTCCGCAACAGTGGGGCCGCCGCGGTCGTCGAGGGCGTCGGCGCCCACGGCTGCGAGTACATGACGGGTGGCGTCGTGGTCATCCTGGGCACTGCCGGGCCCAACCTCGGAGCGGGCATGACCGGTGGTCGGGCCTACCTCTGGGATCCGACCGGGACGGGCATCCGTGCCGCGGATGCGAGCTCGGTGCAGTGGGCCAGGCTCCGGTCCATCGTGGGAGGCCGCGGGGACGGCGGCGAGCGTGCGGCCGAGCTGCGAGCGCTGCTCGAGGCACACCGGGATGCGGGTTCGCAGCTTGCCCGGTCGCTCCTCGCGCGACCCGCGCAGCTCGGTGACGGGATGTGGCTCATCGAGCCCGTGGGCTTCACGGTGCCGGTCGCCGACTCGGATGCGGTGACCGACCCGACGAGTGGGGTGGTGCTCAGCCCCGCGGGCTGACGACGACGCTTCGCGGTCGCGATCGGTCGCGGCACCAGCTGCAGGACACGAGGTGCCCTGCAGCCTATGCTGTCCCCCGATCAGATACGAGAGGGACGCATGCGCGCATTGGGCTGGCTGGCCATGGTGGTCGGTGTCATCGGTGTCATCTTCTGTCTCGTGGTCGCTGTCGGGGTGTGGGTGGTCACGCCCCAGGTGACGGACCGGGCCCACGAGATCGTGGCCATCGCCCATGAGGGCGTCCAGAAGGCGGACGACCTGGCGGTCACGGCCAGTGGGCACCTCGCGACCGTCAGCGACAAGCTCACCAACATCGAGGGCCTGCTGACCTCCGTGGCCGGCTCACCCCTCGTGGACACGGCCGTCGGCACCAACATCCGGAATGCCATCTCGGGCTTCGTCGGTGGGCCGTACGCCAACCTCATGGCGGATGTCTCGGGTCTCGTCGAGCGGGTCCAGGGGTTGTCGACCACCGTCCAGCGGCTGGACGCGGCCATCCCGGGCCTGGAGCTGCCGGGTGTCGTCTCGGGAACCGTCGATGACATCGACGCCAAGCTGACGCAGCTGGACCAGACCGTGACCTCCATCAACGACATCGCGGGCAACGGCGTCACGACGAGCGAGCAGCTGACACAGCTGTCGACCCAGGTGGGCGCCATCAACGAGGTCATCCAGGTGGTCATCCCGGGCCTCGAGACCGCGCGCACGAAGCTTGCGGATGTCGAGACCAGGCTGACCGGGGCAGACGACCGGATCGACCGCATCGGGTCCATCTCGGCGGTGGGCGTGACCATCCTGTTCGTCTACCTCGCGCTGCTGAACCTGCTCCTCGTCTTCCAGGGGCGACGGTGGGCCCGCCCCGAGACGCAAGCCGCGGCCTGATCGTCCCGCGACCAACGCGCCGGCCTGGCGGCCGGCTGTGGCTCGCCGCCTGTCTCCTGGTCGTCCCGATGCTCACGGGGACGACCCCTGCCGCGGCGGCGCAGAACGGCCCCGTGAGCGCCGGGCGTCCGTGGGTCATGGTGGACGATGACGGACGCGCGGCCCCCGACGACTGCGGGTCGCGCCGACCGACGTTCCGGACCATCCAGTCCGCGCTCGACGCCGCTCGACCGGGCGAGCGGATCTCGGTGTGTCCGGGCCGCTACCCGGAGGCGCTGCGCATCGGTCCGGGCATGGACGACGTCTATCTCGCGACCGAGGTCTCGTTCCAGGCCGTGCTCACCCCTCCCCCGACCGATAGCCGGCCGTCGGTCGACATCCGGGGCGTGCACCGCTTCGAGATGCGCGGCTTTCGCATCCGACCATCCGGCCGTGTCGGACCCATGACCATCGGCAGCCTCGCCATCGCGGGGACCCGGGTCTGCTCGCCAGCACCGGTGGCGATCCGCATCCGCGATTCGACCGACGCGGCCATCCGGGGCGACAAGATCGGCGCGGGCCCGGCCTGCGGCTACCAGGTGGGCATCGACATCGCCGGCTCGAGCGCGACGGTGAGCGTCGACCAGGTGACGGACTTCCTGGGGCGAGGCATCGTGGCCCGGTCCGGATCGGATGTGGGCATCGACCATACCGACGTCCGCTTCCTGCATGGCGACCGTGAACAGGCGCTCCCGGGCTCCGCCCTGGATCCGGAGGCCGCGGGCATCGTCCTCGACGGCGTCGCCGGAGCCCGCCTCCGGACGGTGACGGTGTTCACGAGGGTGCCCACGGACCCGGACGAGCTGCCGTCGCTGCTCTGGGCGGGCATCGACATCGCCGACGCCAGCGGTCCGGTGACCATCCGCGGCGACAGCGTGGTGACCCGCACCTGGCGCTACGGCATCCGGGTCATCCGATCGGACCGGGTGTCGATCCTCAACACCCTCGTCCGGCGCACGCTACGGTGACGGCATCTTCCTCGACGAGCTCACGGGGGCACGCCTCGTTGGCGACGACACCGACCGGAGCGTCACCGGCATCCGCCTCGGTCCGGGGGCACGCCACGTCCGCATCGACCACCTTCGGGCGACCCGGAGCTCGGTCATCGACTGCGTCGACGCGTCGTCCGGCTCGGGCACGGCGGGCACCGCCAACAGCTGGCGCCACGCCACGGGCACTGCGAGCGAGCCCGTCGGCATCTGCGTGCCGGTCAGCCGCCCATGACGCCACTGAGCAGGTTCGGCGCCAGCCAGCGCTCGGCCTCCTCGACCGACCAGCCCTTGCGTCGGGCATAGTCCTCGAGTTGGTCACGGTCGATGCGGCCGAGCCCGAAGTAGCGCGCCTCGGGATGCCAGAAGTAGTAGCCGCTCACCGAGGCACCCGGGAGCATCGCCATCGATTCCGTGAGCGTGATGCCGGCCGTCCGTTCCGCGTCCAGCAGCGCGAAGATGGTCCGCTTCTCCGTATGGTCGGGGCACGACGGGTAGCCCGGGGCCGGTCGGATGCCCTGGTAGCGCTCGGCGATGAGCGCCGCGTTGTCGAGCGCCTCGTCCGGCGCGTACCCCCACAGCCCCCGTCGCACCTGCTCGTGGAGCAGCTCCGCGAACGCTTCCGCGAGCCGGTCGGCGAGCGCCGCCGCCATGATCGAGCCGTAGTCGTCGTGGTCGGCGATGAACCGGGCTCGCAGCTCCTCGAGACCGACACCGGCGGTCACCGCGAACAACCCGATGTGGTCCGCGACACCCGAGCCGACGGGCGCCGTGTAGTCCGCGAGCGCCACGTCCGGCCGGCCGTTGCTCTTGGCCATCTGCTGACGCAGGGTATGCAATCGCGCCACGACCGTGGAACGCGTCGCGTCCGCGTAGACCTCGATGTCATCGTCCGGCGTCGACCCGGCTGGCCAGAAGCCGACCACCGCGTTGGCCTGCAGCAGCCGCTCCGAGACGATGCGGTCGAGCAGCACGCTGGGCGTCGCGGAACAGCTCGGTCGCCGCCGTGCCGACCGTCGGGTCGGACAGGATCCGCGGGTACTGGCCGGCCAGCTCCCAGGTCGTGAAGAACGGGCTCCAGTCGATGCGCTCCACCAGCGCGTCGAGGGGCTGCGCGAGGATCGTCCGGGGGCCCAGGAAGGTGGGCACCGGTGGCTCCACCGACGTCCCAGTCGATGCGCAGCCGCAGCTCTCTTGCCTGTGCCAGGCTCAGCCGCTGCTCCTTGTGGTCGCGCCCCTCGTGAGCGGTCCGGACCGTGGCGTACTCGGCGCGGGTCCGGCGCATGAACTCATCGTGCTGCGCCGGGTCGAGCAGCGCCCGCGCGACGCCGACCGCGCGTGAGGCATCGATGACATGGACCACGGGGCCGCTGTAGGCGGGCTCGATGCGCACCGCGGTATGGGCACGCGAGGTGGTCGCGCCACCGATGAGCAGCGGCACCTGGAAGCCGGCGCGCTCCATCTCCGTGGCGACCGTGCGCATCTCCTCCAGCGACGGCGTGATGAGCCCGGACAGGCCGATGAGGTCGGCGTCGAGCTCCTTCGCGGTCTCGAGGATGCGCGGTCCAGGGCACCATGACCCCCAGGTCGATGACCTCGTAGTCGTTGCAGCCGAGGACGACGCCCACGATGTTCTTGCCGATGTCGTGGACATCGCCCTTGACCGTGGCCATGACGATCCGGCCGGCGGTCTGGCGCTCACCCTCGGTGTCGATGCCGCCGCTGGCCGCGATGCCGCGCCGTGCGCTCCGCCTCGATGTAGGGGATGAGGTGCGCGACCGCCTGCTTCATGACCCGGGCGCTCTTGACGACCTGGGGCAGGAACATCCGGCCCGCCCCGAACAGGTCACCGACGACGTTCATGCCCGCCATGAGCGGTCCCTCGATGACCTCGATGGGACGCGCCGCCGCGAGCCGTGCCTCCTCCGTGTCCGCGACGACGTAGTCGCCGATGCCCTCCACGAGCGCGTGGCGCAGCCGCTCCTCGACGGTCCCTTCGCGCCAGGCCAGGTCCCGGCCCGTGCCGGTGGCGACCTTCTCCCGGATGGTGTCGGCGACCTCGAGCATCCGCTCCGTGGCATCCGGCCGCCGGTCGAGGACCAGGTCCTCGACCCGCTCCCGCAGGTCCGGCGTCCAGGTCGTCGACGACCGGCAACGCCCCGGCATTGACGATGCCCATGTCCATGCCCGCCGCGACGGCATGGACCAGGAAGACGGCGTGGATGGCCTCGCGCACCGGGTCATTGCCCCGGAACGAGAACGAGACGTTCGGACACGCCACCGCTGATGAGCACGCCCGGCAGCTCCGCCTTGATGCGCCGGGTCGCCTCGATGTAGGCGACGGCGTAGCCGTTGTGCTGCTCGATGCCGGTGCCGATGGCGAAGATGTTGGGGTCGAGGATGATGTCCTCGGGCTCGAAGCCGACCTGCTCCGTGAGCAGGCGGTGCACGCGGTGGGCGATGGCGACCCGCTGCTCGACCGTCTCTGCCTGGCCGTTCTCGTCGAAGGCCATGACCACGACAGCGGCGCCATACCGGCGCGCGAGCCGCGCCTGGCGCAGGAACTCGGTCTCGCCCTCCTTGAGCGACAGGGAGTTGACGATCGACCGACCCTGGACGCACTTGAGCCCCGCCTCGATGACCGACCACTTCGAGGAGTCGATCATGACCGGCACGCGGCTGATGTCCGGCTCCGCGCCGATGAGGTTGAGGAAGCGGGCCATGGCCGCCTCGGAGTCGAGCAGCGCCTCGTCCATGTTGATGTCGATGACCTGGGCGCCGTTGTCGACCTGCTGCCGGGCGACCTCGACCGCGGTGCTCGTATCGGCCGTCGGTGATGAGCTTCGCGAAGCGCCGGGAGCCGGTGACGTTGGTCCGCTCCCCGACGTTGACGAACAGCGACTCGGGCGTGATGGTCAGCGGCTCCAGGCCCGACAGGCGCGTGCACGGGGCTGGCGTGGGCACCTCGCGAGGCGCACGGCCGGCGGCGGCCGCCGCGATGGCCCGGATGTGGTCGGGCGTCGTGCCGCAGCAGCCGCCCACGAAGTTGAGCGAGCGGCTGTCCATGAGCTGGCTGCAGGACGCCGGCGGTCTCGGGTGGCTGCTCGTCGTAGCCCCCGAACGCGTTGGGCAGGCCCGCGTTGGGATAGCCCGACACGAACACGTCCGCGATGCCCGACAGCTCCTGGAGATACGGCCGCAGCTGCTTCGCGCCGAGCGCGCAGTTGAGGCCGATGCTCAGTGGTCGGGCGTGCCGGACGCTCGCCCAGAAGGCCTCCACCGTCTGGCCCGAGAGCGTCCGGCCGGAGGCGTCCGTGATGGTGCCGCTGATCGATCACCGGGACGCGGTAGCCCAGCTCGTCGAACAGCGCTCTCCACCGCGAAGATGGCCGCCTTGGCATTGAGGGTGTCGAAGATGGTCTCGATGAGCAGCATGTCCGCACCGCCCTGGACCAGGCCCCGGCCGGCGATGCGGTAGGCGTCGACGAGCTGGTCCCAGGTGACGCTGCGCGCCCCCGGGTCGTTCACGTCCGGTGACAGCGAAGCCGTGCGCGTCGTGGGTCCAAGGGCACCCGCCACGAACCGCGGTCTGCCGGGGTCGCGCGCCTCTGCCGCGTCCGCGGCACGTCGCGCGATCTGGGCCGCGACGAGGTTCATCTCGCCGGTGAGGCCTCCAGGCCGTAGTCGGCCATGGACACGGCGTTGGCGTTGAAGGTGTTGGTGGAGATGATGTCGGCACCCGCGTCGAGATAGTCGGCGTGGATGGCCTCGATGACATCCGGCCGCGTGAGCACGAGCAGGTCGTTGGCGCCCCGCAGGTCGGACGGGTGGTCGCGGAAGCGCTCCCCGCGGAACGCGGCCTCGTCCAGCTGATGGGTCTGGATCATGGTGCCCATGGCGCCATCCAGGATGAGGATCCGTTCCCGGAGCAGGTCCGGGCAGCCGGGCGGTGCGCTGGACGCGGCGCGCGTCCGGGTCGGAGGTGCGGTCATCGAGGGTCGAGTGTAGCCGGCCAGGAAACCGGCGGGGCACCGGATGACGTATCACGCCCCAGGGACCGACCCGGCAGCGATGTTCGCCGGCATGGCCAGTCAGGAGGGACGGACAGCCGTGTCATCCACCATCCACCAGCTGCGCGCAGGCCGTATGCGCACCATGGGTCTCGCGCTCACCGTCGGCGCGCTCGTCGCTCGGGTACCGGGCCGTCGCCAGCGCGCTCGCCCGTGGCGCAGTCCGCGTCACCCGCCGCGGCGGGCGGGGCGTACACCCTCACCGCGACGACGACCGACCTGGGCACCTTCCTCACCGGCGAGGACGGCAAGACCCTCTACTACTTCACCAAGGACGCCGCGCCGGGCAAGAGCGTCTGCGATGAGCGACTGCCCGACCAACTGGCCGGCGTTCACACTCGATGCGGGCGAGACCCTCGCCGCAGGCGAAGGCGTGACCGGTGTCGTGGGCACGTTCGCGCGCTCCGACGGCACGATGCAGGTCGCGTACGACGGCCGGCCGCTGTACTACTTCGCGGGCGACAAGGCCGCCGCTGACGTCAATGGCCAGGGCAAGGGCGGTGTCTGGTTCGTGGCCGCGGTCGACGGCTCCGTGCCGGCCGCGCCGGCTCCCTCCGGATCCCCTGCTGCCGCGGGGACCGTCTACACCGTCGCCACGGCGACCAGCGACCTGGGCACCTTCCTCACCGGCGAGGATGGCAAGACCCTGTACTATCTTCCCCAAGGACACGGCTCCCGGAGCCAGCGTCTGCGAGGCTGACTGCCTCGCCAACTGGCCGGCCTTCACGCTGGAGGCTGACGAGACCCTGGCCGCCGGCGATGGCGTGACGGGCGTGCTGTCCACGTTCGCCCGCTCCGACGGCACGATGCAGGTGGCCTATGACGGACGACCCGTCTACTACTTCATCGGCGACTCGGCCGGCGGTCAGACCAACGGCCAGGGCATCGGTGATGTCTGGTTCGTGGCCACCGCTGACGGCTCCGTGCCGGCACCCGCGGCGAGCACGGCTCCATAGGCCTCGTCCAGGCCCGACTTGGCCTGATCCCACGCCTGACCCAGGCCGTCACCCCCGGCCTGGCCCGGTCCAGCGCTCGACGACAGCCGTCCCATCCGGGGCGGCTGTCGTCCTGTCCCGCGCCGACAGGGCTTGCCAGCGAGGATGCGCCCCGTATCATCGGCGCCATGAGCCGAACGACCCGCGCCCTGCTATCCCTCGCCCTCGCCCTGCCCATGAGCCTCGGCGCCAGCGCTGCGCTCGCGCAGAGCCCGACACCGGCCACCATCTTCGACCAGGAGATGCCACTCACCGAGCTCGCGGGCACGGCCATCACGCCCGATGCGGGCATCACCATCACGTTCGGCATCCGATGGCACCCTGTCCGGCTTCGGCGGCTGCAACCAGTACAACGCGACCTTCCAGAGCGACGGCACCTCGCTGACCGTGGGCCCCATCGCGGCGACCCGCAAGGCCTGCGATCCGGCCGTGGATTCGCTGGAGACGCAGTACCTGGGCCTGCTCCAGGACGCGGCCAGCTGGAGCCTCGATGGCTCCGCGGTGGATGTCGTGACCTCGGACAGCTCCACCCTCGTGTTCGGCGGCAGCGCTGCGGACAGCCCGCTGGTCGGCGACTGGACGCTCGCGTCCATCGGCGGTGACGCGATCCCCGCGGATGTCGTCGCGACCGCCACGTTCGGCTCGGATGGCTCGCTGAGCGGTTCCGGCGGCTGCAACACGTTCGCGGGCGCCTACACCGTGGATGGCGCGACGCTGACCGTCGGCCCGCTCGCGGCGACCCGCGCGATCTGCGACGGCGCGTCCGATACCGAGGACGCCTATCTTGACGCGCTCCAGGCCGCGACCGGTTGGGCGGTGGAGGGCGGCACGCTCACCATCGACGGCGCCACCCAGCTCGTGTTCGGCAACGGCACGTCCGCCGGTGCGACCCCGGCCGGTGACTGGCAGCTGAGCACCATGAACGGCGCGACGATGGACGCCTTCGGCATCACGGCCACCTTCTTCGATGACGGCACCCTTGCCGGGTTCGCCGGCTGCAACCAGTACCACGCCACCTGGACGGCCGATGGCGCCAGCCTCACGGTGGAGCGATCGGCTCGACGCGCAAGGCGTGCTCGACGACCGTCGACGACGCCGAGGCGACGTTCCTGGGCGCTCTCCAGGCTGCCAGTGGGTTCGCGGTGGATGCCGCAGGCCTGACCATCAACGCGACGGATGGCAGCACGCTCGTGCTCGGAGCCGCGGGTGGCCCGCCGCCCAGCGCCGCGGCGACCGCGGCACCCGGCACAAGCCCGTCGGTGGCCCCGTCGCCCGGTGCCTCCCCTGCTGCGTCACCGGCGGCCTCCCCAGCCGCCTCTGGTGGCATCGCCGGTGGCATCGTCGGTGCGTGGAACATGACCGAGTACGCCGGACAGGCCCTGCCGGGTGGCCTGCTGGACATCAGCATCACCTTCGCGGCCGACGGGACCTTCGCGGGCAACGGCGGCTGCAATGACTTCACGGGCAGCTGGACGCTCGATGGCACCAAGCTCGCGCTCAAGGATGTGGTGCCCGCCACGGGTGGCACCTGCGACTCCACGACCTCGAGCCTGGAACAGGGCTTTCTCAGCCTGCTGCCGTTCCTGGATACGGCCGAGATCAAGGCGGACGGCACCCTCTCCATGGTGAGCGTCCTGGCTGGCAACACGGGCTTCACGTTCGCACCCGCGAGCTAGGGGCATGGCCCGGTGGCCGCGGTCATCGGGTCCGGTGGCTCACCAAGCGTCCGGCGCCCGGTATGCGTCGGGCGCATGAGCGGGCCAACGAACTGCCCGGGACACGGCGGAATCAGCGCGTTTCGACCCGTCGACGGCTATATCGCCCACGTGGAGGGCGATGTCGCCAACGAAGCGGCTCGACGAGCCTCGATCTGCCCCGATACGGCCCTTCGGTGGCCTGCTCATCCGCTGGGCGCATGGCGAGGATCGGCAGCACGCCCACGCGGCTCGATCCGAGCCCGCTCGAGTCCCCGGCGTGGCCGTGAGCCGCGGGCCGCGCGCGTTCAGCTCGGCCCATGGGCCGCGCGCGTTCAGCTGTCGCCGATGCGCACCTCGAACATGGTCGGCCAGCGCTTGCCGGTGAGCAGGAACGTGCCTGCGGCTGGGTCGTAGGCGATGCCGTTGAGCACGGCACCGGGATCGGCGACCGACGGGTCGGGGGTGATCATGCCGGTCGTGTCCAGGACGCCCGTGATGGCCCCCGAGCCGGGGTCGATGCGCACGATGTAGGGCGTCTCCCACACGTTCGCCCACACCGAGCCATCGACGCACTCGAGCTCATTGAGCTGGGCGACCGGTTGGCCCTGGAACGTGACCCCAACGGTACCCGTGACCGCGAAGGTGGCTGGGTCGCGGAACGTCAGGGTCGAGCTGCCATCGCTCATCACCAGGCGCGTCCCATCGTTGCACAGCCCCCAGCCTTCGCCGGTGTAGCCGAAGCTCGCGGTCTGGGTGAGGGTGGCCGCGTCCCAGACGAGCGCCACGCCGTCCTTCCAGGTGAGCTGGACGAACCGGTCGCCGACGAGCGCCAGCCCTTCGCCGTACAGATCCCCCGGCAAGGGCGCGCTCCTGGTGACCGCGCCGGTCGTCGGGTCGACCTGGCGGATGGTCGACTGGCCCACCAGGCCGGTCGACTCGTAGATCGCCCCCGTCGGGTCGACGAGCAGCCCTTCGGTCCAGGCGGTGGTGTCGTGCGGCCGGGTGGAGACCACCTCCCATGTCAGCCGTGCGACGGGCGCCGTCGATGGTGCGATCGAGACCGCGGGGACCACCGAGCCGGACGGCGTCGGGGACGCAGCCAGCGAGGAGGCAGCCAGCAGCGTGACAGCCAGTACCGGCATGGTGGCCAGGGCCGCTGCGCGCCGCGCCACGACTCCCCGCGTGCTTCGAGGCGTGATCATGCGGACAGCGTAGCCCGTCGGCGGACGAGCGCCTCCAGGCGCCATGCCGGGATGAGCGCCACGGCGACCAGCAGCCCTGCCATGACCCACAGGACCCGCAGGTCGCCCTCGGAGCGCTGGACCACCTGGACCGCGAGCAGCGAGCCGACGATGCCGCTGAGGTACGCCGGCACGAGGGCCAGGTTGAGGACCGCCGAGCGGATATCGGCAGGCAGACCGGTCGCGAGCGTCGCGAACAGCATCGCCCCGGCCGTCGCGAACCCGATGCCGAGCAGGGCGTAGTCGACCGCGAATGGCAGCAGCGAATGGAGGGCGGCGGCCGCGAAGGAGGCCATCGACGCCAGTGCGATGGAGCCCAGCAGCACCCGGCCGAAGCCGACCTGGTCAGCGAGCGCGCCCGCGAGCGGCGATCCGACGGTCGCGGCGAGCCCGTAGACCCCGGCCACGAGCCCGACCGTCGAGGCCAGCAGCACCGGTCCGTTGATGGCCTCCACATACAGTGCCAGGAACGGGGTCACGAGTCGCTGGCCCAGGAGCACGAAGAAGTAGGTCACGAACACACCCTGCGCGAGCGGCGTGCGCAGGACCGCGATGAGCGAGCGCCGGACGAGCGTCAACACCGGCAGCAGGCTGCGCACGCGGTCGGCTGCTTCGTGGTACCCGATGACGAGTGCTGCCACGATGCAGCCGGTGATGGCGGCGTCGAGGAGGAACAGCGTCTGCAACCCGTGCTGGTCGACGATGGGGCCGCCGATGAGGGGTCCCACGGCGAGCCCGAGCGGTCCCGCCGCACCAACGACGCTGATGGCCAACCCCAGCCGCTCGCGAGGCGCACGGTCGGTGATCTCCGCGAGCATCACGCCCGTGTTCCCCAGCACCAGCCCAACGAGCGGCACGAGCAGGAACAACTGGCGCACATCCGAGACGAACGCCAGCAGCACGAACAGGAGCGCCTCGACGACCGCCGAGCGGACGATGATGATCTTGCGGCTGTAGCGGTCGGCCCAGGCGCCCCAGAAGGGCACCAGGGGGAGCCCGGCAAGCAGCGAGACCGTGGCCAGGAACCCGACGGTCTCGGGCACCGAGCTCGACGGTACGCCGAGGTCCTTGACCAGCAGTGGCAGGAACGTGAGGTAGTGCCCGAAGCTCATCGACTCCACGAACCCGGTCGCCGCGAACAGCAGCGTCAACCGGACCCAGTGATCGTGTCGGCGGGACGACTCCATGGCGGGCGGCTCAGTCCGCGCGGTCGCCCTCGTCCCCGTGATCGCCGAGCGACGCCGTCTCGGCCTCCAGTTGGTGGCCCAGCTCGTCGGTGCGCCGATACGCCGCCCAGACCGCCTCCGACAGGACCGTCCGCAACCGGCCGCGCTCCAGCTCATGGATGGCCGCGGCGGATGTGCCGCCGGGCGACGTGACCATGTTGCGCAGCTGTGCCGGATGCATCCCGCTCGCCTTCGCGAACAGGGTGCTGCCCTCGAGCGTCTCGATGACCAGATCGTGCGCGACATGGCGCGGGAAGCCCAGGTGGACCGCGGCGTCGATGAGCGCCTCCATGACCAGGAACACGTACGCCGGCCCGGTCCCGGATACCGCCGTGGCCATGGCCACGAACTTCTCGTCCTCGACCTCGATCTGGGCGCCCAGGCTCCGCAGCAGGGCACCGGCATGCTCCCGCTGCGTGGCGGTCACCGTGGGCGTCGCATACCAGACCGTCATCCCCTTGCCCAGCTGGGCGGGGGTGTTGGGCATCGCCCGCACCAGGGCTCGATGGCGCAGCACGTTCGTCAACGCGGCCGTCGTGGCGCCGGCGATGACGCTGATGACCAGCTGCTCTGGACGCAGCACCTCGGCCAGCTCCAGGCCCACCCGCTTGATCATCTGGGGCTTGATGCCCAGCACGACGATGTCCGCCCCGGCGACCGCCTCGCGGTTGGATTCGACCGTGCGGATGCCGTGGGTCCGCGACAGGTGCTCCCTGCGCTCGGCGCGGGGATGGCTGGCGATGACGTGGAGCGGATCGACCTCGCGGGCCTTGAGGAGACCCGTGATCATCGATTCCGCCATCACGCCGGTGCCGACGGTGGCGATGGTGACGTCCTGGAGTGACACGCTCGGGAGTATAGGTGGCGGGACCGGCGCCGCCTGCCCCATCATCGACCCATCCGCACCCGCAGGAGACGACGAGGCCCGATGACGCTGCCGACCCTGGGCATCCTGGAATGGGTGCCCGCGCTCGACCACCCCGAGCTCCTGGCACCCATGACCCATGCCTCGCTGACCGCGTGGGTCGCCAGCGACCCCGCCGTGGCCGGATCCGTCGCGGTCGCGGCCATCGATGCCAGCCTGGCGGACACCGCGGCGTTCGTCACCGCCTACGACGTACCCTGGACCGCCTCCGTGAACTGTGTCGTCATCCTGGGCCGTCGGGGCGAGGACGAGCGGATCGGCGCGGCCGCCATCCGGGCCGACATGCGCGCTGATGTGAACGGTGTCGTCAAACGACTCCTTGACGCCCGGAAGTGCTCGTTCATGGGCCTTGACGACGCGGTGGCCCGATCCGGCATGGAGTACGGCGGCATCACACCCATCGGGTTGCCGGCGGGCTGGCGCGTGCTCATCGATGACCGCGTGGCGGGGATCCCGGCAGTCGTCATCGGCAGCGGCATCCGCGGCTCGAAGCTGCTCCTGCCCGGGGCCCTGCTGGCGAGCTACCCGGGAGTCGAGATCGTCGGAGGGCTCGCCATGGTGCCCGCCGCACCCGTCGCCCCCGCCTGACCCCGCCCGAACCGTCGGTGCGACCGCCGGAGCATGCGAGGTGGCCTGGGATCCGGCGACCAGCGCGGTGACCTTCACCCAGCTCTGACGGCGCTGCCCATCTGGAAGAATCGCGCGGTCGCGTCCAGTCGCAGCTCCTCGAACCCGGCGCGCTGGAATGCGTCGAGCAGCGTCGCTTCGTCCCGGAATACCTTGACGACCCGGAACTCGCGGCCATCGGCCAGGCGGCGGAGCGCGATGCCATCCTGGCCGACCGGATCGTGGTCGACCGCCCCCGACTCGGCATCGGGCAGCGAGTCGATGAACACCATCCTGCCGCCCGGGCGCAGCCAGCGCCGGACGATCGCAAGGAACGCCCCGAGCCGATCATCGGTCACGTGGCTGAGCCAAAAGCCGCAGAAGACGGCGTCGACGGTCCGGTCGGGCTCAGCCCAGGCATCCCGCACATGCAGATGTGCACGGAGGCCATGTGCTACAAGCCGCTCTCGGGCCCGTTCCAGCGGTCCGGCGTTCACGTCATAGAGTGACAGCTCTCCTTTCTGGGCCAGCAGCGGTGACCACCAGCCGGTCCCAGCCGCGAGCTCCACGATGTCGCCCGAGATCGGCTGGCGGTCGAGCCACCCGGTCGCCTCGTCGAGCTCCATCTGCCACGCGATGTCCCGCGCCGGGCCCCGTGAGTACCGGCCCCGGCGCAGGTACCAGTCGTCGTACTCCGGGGTCCGCGCCGCGTAGTACTCGCGCAGCTCGCGGTCGAGGTCCGGGAGTGGCTCGGCCACCGGCGGCAGCGCGACCACTGGCTGGCCCCCGCCGGACCGTTCGCGCAGCGCTGTCCGCAGCCGATAGCGCAGGAACTGGTTGTCGGCGGCACGCTCCAGGCAGTCCGCGCACAGCCCGGCCCAGCCGGTCAGGTCGGCCTCCGAGGACGCGCTCCAGGGACGCCCGCACCAGAGGCAGTCGAACCGCGATCGGAAGGGCATCTCCGGCGCTGCCCTCAGGGCCGCAGGCCGACGCGCTCGAGCCCGGGACCGAGGGGATCGAGGAATCCGGCGGCGCTGCACCCGCGAGGCCTTCCGGATCGAACAGCTCCGCCAGCAGCCCGATGCCATCGATGATGCGCGGGCCCGGACGACTGAAGAGACCCGATCCGTCGACCGCGAACAGCTCACCCTCGGTCACGGCACGCAGGTCATCGAACCACGCCGGGAGGTACGCGCGGTCGTAGATCCCCGCGGTCGCCCGGGCATCGAAGCCACACGGAGCGAGGATGATCTGTTCCGGCTCGACCTCGCGGAGTCGCTCCCAGCCGACCTCCACCGACGGCTCGCCTTCGGTCCCCAGCAGGTCCCAACCCCCGGCGCGTCGGACCATCTCGGGGATCCAGTGACCCGATGAGAACGGCGGCTCGATCCACTCCAGGACGACCACGCGGCGTGGCGCGATCCCCGCGAGCCGCCGTTCGAGGACCCGGTCCTCGATCGCCGCGAGCCGCTGGCGCAGGATCTCGATGAGCCCGACCGCCTCGTCCTCGGCCTCCGCGAATGCGCCCACGGTGGAGATGGAGTTGAGGACACCCTCGACGCTCTCCGGACCGAGGCTCACGATCGAGGGATCGATGCCCAGGCGCTGCGTCGCGTGACGCACGTCGTCGGCGGTGACCGCGCAGACCGCGCACAGACGCTGGGTGAGGATGAGGTCCGGGGCCGCTGCGGCGAGCGCGTCGAGATCGATGTGATGGGGCGACGCATACACGGCTGACTCGCCCGTCCCCTGCTCCCGGAGCTCGAGCGGTGGACGGATGACCGATGTCGGCGGTGGGTCGGTCCAGCTCACCACCGGGACGTCCACGACCTCGGACGGGTAGTCGCAGCCGGGGGTCCGCCCCACGAGCTCGTCCCCCAGGCCGAGCGCGAAGACGATCTCGGTGGCAGACGGCAGGAGGGAGACGATACGCATCGTGGACATCGTCCCACCGATGACGCACGCCTGCCGCCACGGCGGCGCCAGGGCATCGGTCGCGGACGGTCGTGTAGCCTGTGACCGATGTCCAGCGCACCCACTGCCCCGGGCTCGCCGAGCCCATCGGGCCCGGTCAGCACCCTGACCGGCGGCCCCACGACCCCGATCGTCGATGCGAGCGCGGTCGTGGTCAGTGGTGTGCGCAAGCGCTTCGGCAGCACGGACGTCGTGCGTGACCTGTCGTTCGAGGTGCACCGCGGCGAGCTGCTCGGCTTCCTGGGACCCAACGGCGCCGGCAAGACGACCACGATGCGCATGATCCTCGACATCATCCGCCCCGACGAGGGGACGATCCGCGTCTTCGGCGGATTGCCCGGCGTCCAGCACCAGCAGCGGGTGGGCTACCTGCCCGAGGACCGGGGTCTCTATCGGGACGTGCCCATCATCGACACCCTCACCTACTTCGGGGCGCTGCGGGGGATGTCCACGTCGGCCAGCCACGCCCGCGCGAAGCAGCTGCTGGAGGAGGTCGGTCTCGGCGATTCGCTGACCAAGAAGGGCGCCGAGCTCTCCCGGGGCATGCACCAGAAGGCGCAGCTCATCGCGACCATCATGAACGAGCCCGACCTGCTCATCGTGGACGAGCCCTTCCAGGGACTCGATCCCGTCAACGCCGAGCTGCTCAAGGGCGTCCTGCTGGCCCAGCGCGACCGGGGCGCGGCGGTGGTCATGAGCACCCACGACATGGGCGATGCCCAGACGCTGTGCGACCGGATCCTGCTCATCAACGACGGGCAGCGGGTGCTGTACGGCACGGTCCCGGTCGTCCGGGATGCCTTCAGCGACGGGGCGGTCGAGGTCGTGGGCCGGGGCATCCCCACCGAGCCGGACGCGCTCCGGAGCGTCAGCCACGTGTCCGTGCTCGATGGCTCCGTGCGCTTCCTGCTGCGCGACGGCGCCACCGCCCACGACCTGTTCCGGGAGCTGGCTGCCACGGATGCGATCGTGGAGCGGTTCTCGGTCGATGCCCCGGACCTGGGCGAGATCTTCATCCGCGCGGTGGCCGGCGACGCTCGTACCGCGAGCGTCGCGTGAGCGGCGTCCCCGGACGTGGCTCCGGCACGCCAGGTGCCGACCGCACGAGCTTCCTGCGCCTCCTGGGCATCGTGGCTCGCCGCGACTACGTGCGCACCGTCAAGCGACGGGGCTTCATCGTCGGCACGCTGCTGCTGCCGATCGGCTTGCTGGCGCTGTTCGGCCTCTCGGCGGCCCTGGCACCGTCGTCCGGGAGCGGTTCGCCCGGGTCGAACGGCACCCGGATCGTCATCGTCAATGACTCCGATGTCGACCTGCGCGCGGTAGCGACGGCGCCCACTGTCACCTTGCTGACCCGGGCGGCAGCGGACCAGGCGATGTCGAGCCGCTCCATCGCCGAGTTCTACATCATCCCCTCGACCTGGCCGGCGCGTCCCGACATCCAGCGCGTGGAGCCGTCATCCGGTGGGTTCAGCCTGGACGCCGCCCAACGGCACCAGGTCCAGGACCTGTTGCTGGACGCGACCCTGCGTGCCGGGCTGCTGGCATCGGCGGGTGTGAGCACGGACGTCATCACCCGCGCCATCGAACCGGCCCAGGTCACGACCATCACCGTGAGTGGCTCGGAGGTGTCGGATGCCGCGCAGGCCGCCTCATTGCTGCTGCCCTTCGGATTCACGCTCCTGTTCGTGATGAGCATCTTCATCACCAGCGGCTATCTCCTCCAGTCGGTGACCGAGGAGAAGGAGAACCGGGTGGTGGAGATCCTGCTCAGCTCGGTGCCCTCGCTGCCGCTCATGGCGGGCAAGACCTGGGTCTCGGCGCCTCGGGCCTGACCCAGGTCGCCATCTGGATCGGGGCGTCGCTCGTGCTCGTGCCCATCATCGGTGGCCAGCTTGGCGGTCTGGGTGACCTCCACGTGTCGCCGGCGGTGCTGCTGCTGGGGCTCGTCTACTTCGTCCTGGGGTATCTCTGCTTCGGCGCCATCTTCACCGCCATCGGCGCCATCGCGCCGGGCAATCGGGAGGCCCAGCAGTACTCCGGGTTCTTCGGCTTCGTGGCCGTGATCCCGCTCGTGTTCAGCAGCGTGGTGCTCACGGACCCGACCTCGCCGCTCGTCTGGGTGCTGGCCGTCGTGCCCCTGACCGCGCCCGCCACGATGCTCATGGTGCTCACCATCGCGGACCCGGTCCCGCTTGCGATGGTGGTGGTCTCGCTGCTCAGCCTCTCCATCTTCGTGGTGCTGGCCACCATCGCATCGTCACGTGTCTTCCGGGCGACCATGCTGCTCTACGGCGTGCGTCCGAGCGTGGGCCGGATCATGGACGCCATGCTCGCGCGCGACCAGGGGGCGCAGCGCTAGCAGCGATCGGCCGGCGCGCGCCACGACGTGGGCAAGCGGCCGGGAGCGCCCCGAGCGGGCGCTCGAGCAGCGTCAGGCGGGCTTCCACTCGTCGAGAGCGGCCCGGGCGGCGGCCTTGTCCTTGTACCAGGTCGCGTTGATGACCGTGAAGCCAGCCCACTCCGCGGGCACCGAGTCCTCGGGATAGATGGCGTTCACCGGGCACTCCGGCTCACAGGCGCCGCAGTCGATGCACTCGTCGGGGTCGATGTACAGCATCCGGTCCGTGCCCTGGTCGAAGTGGATGCAGTCCACCGGGCAGACGGAAACGCATGACTGGTCCATGACATCGACGCACGCGTCCGCGATGACGTAGGTCATTCCACACACCTCAGCGATCGGGGCCCCCGATGTCACGCCGGGAGCGGGGGACAGATGGCACCTTCACGGCACGAGGCGATGGCCTGCGCCAGACCCATATTACTGCCCGGGATGCGTCCCGGCGATGTCGGCCGCGCGTCGGACGTCGACCTGTCCGATCATGCCCCGCTCGATGTGGCCGGGCAGGTGGCAGAGCAGCTTGAGGACGCCTGTCTCCGGTACCACGTAGTCCACGGTGGCGGTCTCGCCCGAGGCCAGGAGCAGCCGAACGCCACCGGTACCTGGTGGCACGCTCGCTGGGGGCGGCGTCGCGAACGGGGCGGGCGGGGTCGCCCTCGCGTCCGCATCGGCCCATGCCTGCTGCACGGCATCGTCGCCGAGGACCAGCTCATGGGCCGTCATGCCCGCGCTGAAGACGGTGAGCCGGATGGTCTCGCCGGCCACGAGCACGAGTGGCGTCGGATCGAACAGGTAGTCACGCATCAGGACCGTCACGGGTCGGGGGTCGTCCGGGGTCCCGGGTCGGGTGATGCTGACCGATGGCGCCGGAGCCGCCGACTGCTGGGCACCGATGAGCACGAGCGTCACAGCCACGATGAAGAAGACCGCGACGACGATGAGCGGGGCGAGCGATGGACGACGTGGCGCGGTCGACGGATCGGGGGCGGCATCCTGGGTCACATGCCGACTGTATGCCCACGGTCCGGGGACTGCCGGCGGACCCCGATGGTCCGGCGTCGCGCAGCCACGCGCCACAGCGGGTCGCCCTGCGGCGATCCTTGACACAGGCAGGACCGAGGCGCCACGCTTCTGTCACCCATCGTCCGGGGCCATGCGCCCAGGGACCGTGCCTGCGACTCGTACCACGAGGAACCCGTGACGGTCGTCCCATACCCAGGAAGGGCCGGCCAGGAGGCTGATCCCCGCCCCATCCCGGCCGTGCGACTCGACGGTGTCCGCAAGCTGTACGGCGAGGTCATCGCCGTCAGCGGCGTGGACCTGGATATCGCCCGCGGCGAGTTCTTCTCGATGCTCGGTCCATCGGGCTCGGGCAAGACCACGACCCTGCGCATGATCGCGGGCTTCGAGCTGCCGACCGAGGGACGGGTGATCCTCGACGGCGCCGACGTGTCGCGCCTGCCGCCCTGGGAGCGTGACGTGAACACCGTGTTCCAGGATTACGCCCTCTTCCCCCACATGAACGTGGGCGACAACGTGGGCTACGGCCTGATGATCCGGAAGGTGCCCCGGGACGAACGCCGCCGCCGGGTCGAGGAGGCGCTTCGGATGGTCCGCCTCGAGGGCTACGGCACGCGCAAGCCCGGACAGCTGTCCGGTGGCCAGCGCCAGCGTGTGGCGCTCGCGCGCGCGCTCGTCAACCGGCCGCGGGTGCTGCTCCTGGACGAGCCACTGGGAGCACTGGACCTCAAGCTGCGCCAGGAGATGCAGCTGGAGCTGAAGTCCATCCAGCGCGAGACGGGCATCACCTTCATCTATGTCACCCACGACCAGGACGAGGCGCTCGCCATGAGCGACCGGATCGCCATCTTCTCGCGCGGTCGGATCGAGCAGGTCGGGACGCCCGCGGATGTCTACGAACGCCCCACGACCGCGTTCGTGGCCGGGTTCGTGGGCATCTCGAACGTGCTCGAGGGTCAGGTCGCGCAGGAACTCAGCGGGGGACCCGGCACGTTCACGGTGCGGCCCGAGAAGATCCACCTGGAGGAACCCGGCGTGGCCGTGCCCCCTGGCTCGGTCGCCGTCGACGGGCACGTTCGGGACGTCGTCTACCTCGGCTCGGACACCCGCTATCACGTCGCGCTCGACGCAGGTGGTGAGCTCGAGGTCATCAAGCAGAACGTGACCACCTCTTCCATGGAGGTGCTCGCGCTGAAGGGACGGCAGGTGCGGCTGGTCTGGGACCGCCAGTACATGCTGCCCGTTGCCACGGCGCTGCCGGACATCCCGCGCGGAACGGGCGACCCGGCCCAGCCCAAGGTGTAGCAGGAGGAGCCAGGCATGCGATCGACGATCAGGACCTGCATCGGCGTGGGGGCGAGTCTCGCCCTCGCCGTGGCGGTCACCCCGGCGGGGTCACTCGCCCAGGATGCATCCCCGGCCGCCTCGGGGTTCCCGACCCCACTGCTGCCCACCATCGACCTGTCGGCGGTGGGTGGCCCCGGCGAGGGGGAGCTGAACCTCATCGTCTGGGGCGGCTATGCCGAGGACGGCAGCAACGAGCCCGCGTACGACTGGGTCAATGGATTCACCGCGGCGACGGGCTGCAAGGTGAACGCCAAACCGGACGACACGTCCGACCAGATGGTCACGGACATGCGCACCGGCGCCTACGACGGTGTCTCCGCGTCCGGCGACGCCACGCTGCGGCTCATCTCCGCCGGTGACGTGGCGGAGGTCGACGTGAGCGCCATCCCCGGGTTCAGCGATGTCGCGCCGTTCCTGCAGAACGCGCCGCACTACGTCGTGGACGGCAAGCACTATGGCGTGCCCCACGGCTGGGGCGGCAACGAGCTCATGTACAACACGAGCAACTTCACCGGCCTGAACAGCTGGGATGCGGTATTCGACCCGGCCAAGATGGCCGGCTACAGCGGCCAGGTCACGGCGTACGACAGCCCCATCTACATCGCGGACGCTGCCCTCTATCTCAAGGCGCACCAGCCGGACCTGGGCATCACGGATGTCTACGAGCTGACCCCGGCACAGCTGGATGCGGCGGTCGCACTGCTCAAGGCGCAGCACCCGTTCGTGGGTCAGTACTGGTCGCTGTTCGGCACCGAGATCGACAACTTCACGAGCGGTCTCAGCAGCATCGGCACCACGTGGCCGTACCAGGTCAATGCCCTCAAGGCGGCCGGCGTGCCGGTGGACGCCGTGGTGCCGACCGAGGGCATGACGGGCTGGGCGGACACGTGGATGCTGTCCAGCAAGGCCGCCCATCCCAACTGCATGCTCAAGTGGATGGCCTGGATGCTCACGCCGGAGGTCCAGACCCAGGTCGCCGAGAACTTCGGTGAAGCGCCCGCCAACCCGCTGGCCTGCAAGTACCTCGACGTCGGCTACGGCCCCTACGCGCAGCCCGGCTTCTGCGATGCCTATGGCGTCAACGATCCATCGTTCTACGACAGCATCGCGTTCTGGAAGACGCCGCAGACCGCCTGCGGCGACGACCGCGGTGACACCTGCACGGACTACGAGCTGTGGACGAGCAAGTGGACCGAGATCAAGGGGTAGCAGCCCTCGTCTGAACCTGGCGTCCGGGCCCGGGCCGACCACCCGGGCCCGGACGCCCCCCTCCCCAGCCCCGCCGAGCCGAGGCACTCACCGGAACCATGACCAGCGTCGCTCCCGGGGCACCCCTGCCCGCTCGACGGCCACCGTCGGCGCTGGGTCGCCTGCTGACCGCGTGCTACCAGCGACCCCGTGCCGCCCTTGCGCTCATCCTCACGCCGCCCGCGGGCTGGATGGCCATCATCTACTTCGGGTCGCTCGCGGTGCTCCTCGTGACCGCGTTCTTCACGCTCGACCCACGCACCTCGGAGGTCGTTCGGCAGCTCAGCCTCAAGAACTTCGAGGCCATCCTCACCGAGCCCGTCTATCGGGCGATCACCATCAGGACCCTGAGCATGGCCATCGCGGTGACCCTGACCTGTGCGCTCATCGCCTTCCCCATCGCGTACTACATGGCCCGCGTGGCGTCCCCCCGAACGCGCCGATTGCTGGTGATGGCGACGCTCCTGCCGCTGTGGTCGAGCTATGTGGTCAAGGTCTTCGCGTGGCGCGTCATCCTGCAACCCAATGGACCCCTCGACTGGGTCGGCCAGCAGCTGGGGACCGGCAGCCTCCGCCTGGGCCTGTCGGAGGTGTCCGGATGGCTCGTCTTCACGTACCTCTGGCTGCCGTACATGATCCTGCCCATCTACGCGGGCCTGGAGCGGATCGCCGGATCGCTGCTGGAGGCGTCCGCGGACCTTGGCGGCCACCACTGGACCACCTTCCGGCGGGTGATCCTGCCCCTGGCCATCCCCGCAGTGGTGGCCGGGTCCATCTTCACGTTCGCGTTGACGCTCGGTGACTACATCACGCCGCCCCTGGTGATGAACAGCCAGTTCATCGGCAACGTCATCTACAGCGCCCAGGGGGTCGCCGGGAACATCCCGTTGGCGGCGGCGTACGCGTACGTCCCGATCGTCATCATGGGCGTCTACCTGCTCATCGCGCGCCGGGCGGGCGCGTTCGAGGCGCTCTGATGCTCGGCCGGTGGGGGCTGCGTGCCGCGACCATCGCGGTCCTGGCCTTCCTCTACATCCCCATCGCGGTCATCTTCCTGTACTCGTTCAACGCCAGCCGGACCCAGACCTGGCCCATCGGCGAGCTGACGACCGAGTGGTACGCCAAGGCCATCGGCAATCCTGCGGTGCGGGAGGCGTTCTGGCTGTCCATCCAGGCGGGTGTCGGCGCGACACTCATCGCGGTCGTCCTCGGATCGCTCGCCGCGCTCGCCGTGCATCGGTTCAGCTTCTTCGGCCGTGGTGCCATCTCGTTCGCGCTGGTGCTGCCACTCGCGCTCCCCGGCATCATCACCGGCATCGCGCTCGCTGCCAGCATCCAGGGTCTGGGTGTCGGATTCAGCCTCACGACGATCATCATCGGCCACGCGACGTTCTGCGTGGTCATCGTCTACAACAACGCCATCGCACGCCTTCGACGATCATCCCGGTCGCTCGAGGAGGCGTCCATGGATCTGGGCGCCGACTCACTGACCACCTTCCGCCACGTGACCCTGCCGGTGCTCGGCACGGCATTGCTGGCAGGGGCACTGCTCGCGTTCGGACTGTCATTCGACGAGATCATCGTGACGAATTTCACGGCCGGCACCGAGCAGACGCTGCCGATCTGGATCCTGTCCAACATCAAGCTGCCCAACCAGCGCCCGATCGTGAACGTCGTCGCGGTGCTGGTCATCCTGATGTCGGCCATCCCCATCTACATCGCTCAGCGGCTCGCGGGCACCGAGTCCACCAGCACCCGCTGAGCCACCGAGTCTCCGATCCGCTCAGGCGATGTTGGGGTGCGCCCACCATCGGAATGGGGCCATGAGTGGCTCATCGGTCTGATGGCCCGACAGGAGGTCGACGTCCAGGCCTGCGGCGACGAGGAGGACCAGCGCGGTCAAGACCAGGACGACGCCGAACAGCATCAACAGTCGGTCGACGCGGACGTGGTGGTAGACGGGCAGCGATACGGTGTCCATGGCTCTCCATCCGTGTGCCTCTGCGTTGGCCACCGCGGCCGGTCGGACGCGATGCACGGATGACGGTATCGAGCGGCTCTTACCGCGGCCTTTGTGGAGATCCCCGACGACAAACGCTCATGGACACCAGGGAGCATGCCGCGGGTGCGTTTGTCGTGATCCCAGGAGTGGACCGCGGGGAGACCCGATCCCCCGCGGTCGGTCGGCGTCAGCGACGCGTCTGAAAGCAGTCGCTGCAATAGACCGGGCGTGCCCCGGTGGGCTGGAACGGCACCTGTGCGGTCCGACCGCAGTCGGCACAGGTCGCCGCGAACATCTCACGAGGACGCCGATCGGAATATCCGCCGCCGCCGCCATATCCTCCCGATGACTGCCCGTACCCGTCGTACGAGCCCCCTCCCGCGCCCGTGGTCCCCCCGGCCCCGTTGCGCTGGACCTTGCGTGCCGCGCGGCACGAGGAGCACCGCTTGGGCGCCTCGCTGAATCCACGCTGGGCGTAGAACTCCTGCTCACCCGCGGTGAAGACGAACTCCTGGCCGCAATCGACGCAGGTGATACCTCGATCCGTATATGACAACCTTGGAACCTCCGCCCGAAAACGATCGACGCCCGGGGCACCGTCTCGTCGACGGATATCGCCGGAATGGACATCCGGTCGGGTCTCTCCCGGATGCCTGTTCCAACACCTGTCCTGTCAACATCGCCGGCGTCCCGAGGATCGCGCGACTATAGCGACGGCCCGGGGGTGCGTCCAGCCTGATGAGCGATCGTCGTGGGCGGCCCGCACCAGTCCAGCCTCTCACCTGTCGCTCATCGGAGTCGAAGGGACGAGCATCGGCCGACGCATCAGGCGTGTCACGACGTGTCGGTCGGCCGTACCTTGGGTATGCTCCCATGCGTGCGCATCGCCATCGCGACCGACCATGCGGGGTTCCCCCTCAAGGATCCCATCACCGAGCTGCTCCGATCCGCCGGCCATGAGCCCGTCGATTTCGGCACCCACAGCACCGACCCGGTCGACTATCCCGATGTCATCGCGCCCGCCGCGCGAGCGGTGGCGGACGGCACCTGCGACCTGGGCATCGTGCTCGGTGGCAGCGGCACGGGCGAGCAGATCGTGGCCAACAAGATCCCGGGTATCCGCTGCGTCGAGGCAGCAGACCCCGTCACGGCGCGCCTTGGCCGCGAGCACAACGACGCGAACGTGCTCTCGATGGGGGCACGCATCGTGGGCAGCGAAGTCGCCCTGGCCTGCGTCCGGGCGTTCCTGGAAGCGGGATTCCTTGGTGGCCGCCACGCACGGCGCGTGGACAAGATCCGGGCCCTCGAACAGCACGACCCCGGTTGAGGTCGCTCACCGGAGGGGGCGGCTCCATGGCCGTCGGCCTGGCCATGACCATGCTCCTGGCGCTGGGCATGATCGCCCAGGTCGCGGCGCAGTCCCCCGCTCCGGCAGCCTCACCCACGGCATCCATCGATCCCTGCGCCATGCCCGCGTCCGGCGCGACATCGAGCTCCGGGGCACCGATGGCATCGGCACTCCCCGTGGCATCGGCACTCCCCGTGGCATCGGCACTCCCCGTGGCATCGGCACTCCCCGTGGCATCGGCACTCCCCGCGGCATCGGCACTCCCCGCGCCGACCTTGATGCCCGGCGCGCTACTCCCCTGCCTGGCGGTCCTCGACGCCGGCGCCCAGGCGGACATCACGCCGAACGTGACCGATGCCATCGTCGCCCCCACTCGCCGGACCGCTGCGGCCGGCTCGGGGACCGCGACCGCCTCCCGAACGGGCCGCATCCGGGTGCGCCGGAACGTGCCATACATGGAGCGCCAACCCTGCGCCGAATCGGCCAAGGGCTGTGTCAACGTCGCGGACATCTACTACCCGTCCAAGGCCGGTCCGTGGCCGGTCATCGTCACCATCCATGGGCGGCCGCGTTTCCCCAGCGATATGGACGAGCTCGCCGCGGCGCTCGCGGCCAAGGGCGCGGTCGTGTTCAACGTCGACTACCGCGGTGTTCGGCCCGCATATACCAAGGGCTTCCCGCAGTCGATCACCGACGTGGCGTGTGCGGTCCGCTACGCGCGTCAGAACGCCGGCCGGTATGGCGGTGACCGGCATCACGTGGTCCTCGTCGGCCACTCCATGGGTGGCTACGTGGGCGCGATGGTCGCGCTCGCCGGTGACACGTTCCCGAGCGCGGGCGACAGCTGCCGGTCGACCCTGGGCATGAAGGCGTCCCTGCCCAACGGTTTCGTGAGCGTGGCCGGGGTCTCGGCGATCCATGCCGACTATCGCATCGACCAGGCCTTCCTGGGAGGCACGTACGCCCGGATCCCGGCTGTCTGGAAGCGGGCCTCGCTGTATAGCCACATCGGACGCCGGATCGGCCGCAACCATCGGCTCAAGGTGGGCATCATCTTCGAACGAAACGACCCGTTCATGGACGTCGGCCATGCGACGCATCTCGACCAGGTCCTCGACGCCGCAGGCTATGACTCCGACCTCGTCCTGCTGTCGAATGGCACGACGCACTTCGACGTCCTGGAGACCGACCGCGCCGTCGGCCGGCGCGTCATCCAGCTCGTGTGGCACATCGTCGACGAGAGCGAACCGGACGACTGATCGCGAGACGGACGACTGATCGCGGCATGTCGGCCGCGAGCGGGGCTACGGGTCGATGATGCCCGTCAGCGGCGAGCCACCCTTGATGACCTCGGCTGCCGGCACGCCGAACCACTTCTGGGCGATGGTCGCGTAGCAGTCGTCCATGTGCGCCAGGTCCACGTCCCAGAAGAGCGGGAACTCCCGATCGCCGGATGACCCTCTGGCCATGCTCGGGGGCCTGATGGTCGGCCGCTCCGGCAGGCAAGGTGAAGGACTCGTACCCCAACGGTCATCCCACGTTGAGCGACCGCGGCGCCCGGTCGTTGTAGGGTCTGGCACAGGAGGTACCTGTCCCAATGGTCCGTAGCCGTCGCTCCTGGATGTCCCTGTCCCTCGCCGTCGTCGTCGCGGGGACGGCCGGCGCCGCCATCGCGACCCCGGTCGCCGCCGCGGGCCACACCTTCGTGGTCAGGTCCACCAGCGACAAGCCCGATCGCAAGGTCGGCGATGGCATCTGCGACGTCACCACCAGCAGCGCCACGAAGGTCTGCACCTTGCGCGCCGCGATCATGGAGGCGAATGCGACACCCGATTTCGACCGCATCCGGTTCGCCATCACTGCCGGCAGCAATCCCTGGAAGACGATCAAGCCTGCATCGGCGCTGCCGGTCATCAGCGGTCCGCTGACCATCGATGGCACAACCCAGCCTGGTGCCACCGCCAACACCGCCGCGACCGGCACCAACGCCAAGGTGCGCATCCTGCTCGTAGGCACGGACGCCGGCAACGTGCCCGGGCTCCAGGCGACCGCGAAGGTGACCATCCGGGGCCTCGCCATCTCGGGCTTCGCCCGCGGCATCCAGCTTTCCGGCGGCGCGGACGGCAGCCGAATCGTGGGTGACTTCATCGGCACCGACCGGACCGGCACCCTCGACCGGGGCAACACCGGCAGCGGCATCCTCGTCAACGCAACGGGCGTGCGCATCGGCTCCATCGCCCGCGCCGATCGCAACCTCGTGTCGGGCAATGGCAGCGCCGGCATCAGCCTCGGCATCGCGGCATCCGGTGCGACCATCCAGGGCACGCTCATCGGCACCAAGCGCGACGGCCAGGGCGCCCTCGCGAATGACGGCGATGGGGTGTTCGTCACGGGCTCCAGAGCGCACCTCATCGGTGGCACGGTCAGCGGCCAGGGCAACGTCATCCGCTCCAACCACGGCGCGGGCGTCAACGTCATCGCCATCCACACACCGAGCCTGGACCTCGTGCCCACGTCGATCCAGATCCTGGGCAACTCCATCAGCCGCAACGTGGGCCTGGGCATCGACCTTGGCGGCGATGGCGTCACGGCCAACGACAAGGTGCCGGATGCGGATACCGGCCCCAACCATCTCCAGAACAAGCCCAGCGTCGCGAGCGCGGTCGTGAGCGCCAGCAACACGACCATCAAGGGCACGCTCCGCTCACATCGCGAGCGCGCATACCGCATCGAGGTCTTCCAGAGCGACCCCGGCGATCCCGAGGGCCGCGCCTTCCTGGGCTCGGTCATGGTGAGCACCGGCAGTGACGGCCGGGCCAGCTGGACCTTCAGGCCCGGCGCGCGCCTGGCCACCGGCACCATCATCACCGCGACCGCCACCGACGACGGCAAGACCCACGAGACGTCCGAGTTCAGCTCCGCCCGGACGGTGACCGCACCCTAGCGGCGACGCAACCAGACACCCGAAGCCCCGGTCATCACCGGGGCTTCGTCATGTCCGGCGTCGATCACCCAGTGGCCGTGCCAGGCGCTGCGGTGATGCTGACGGGTACGGGCGGCGGGAACGGGACCCGGAAGGTGAACGCATCGGGACCCGGACCCGCGCTGCCCAGCAGCTCCAGGCGCGCCTTCGCTTCCTCCACGCTGGGAACATGGCCGGCGGGCACCCACCACAGGACCATGTAGCTGCCCTCGAACCGCTCGAACCATTCCCGGCGCCGACGCATGACGTCGGTGTGCGCGCTCCGGTAGACGAATGCCCGAAGGGTATCGAGCGACTCCCAGAGCGAGAGGTTGACGAGGATCCGGTCGTCGTCGTACGGCCGCAACGCGGTCGCGTTGCCTTCCGGTGTCGTGAGTCGCCAGACGAACCCGGGGCTGCCGTCCGCGATGGCGTTGATGGGGTCGAGCGCAGCCATGAAGTCCGCCACGAGCGGATCGTCGCGGTCGGCGCGCAGGGTGCCGATGTTCACCTGCGCCAGGTGGTGCACCGGGCGAACCTCGGGCACGTCCTCGGGGCTCATGCCCGGAGTCTGCCACGGTGGCGCGCAGGGTGGCGGGCGCGATACAGTCGTGCCTCATCGTCGGCATCTTCCTGGAGGAACTGCGTGGTCCAGCCATCCCGCACCGGAGCGACGTCCGGGCTGCTGCTGCTCGCGGACATCTCGGGGTACACCGGATTCCTCCAGGACGTCGGCACGGCGCATGCGGACGATGCCTTCGCGAACGGCCAGGTGCCGGATGCCTACGCGCTCATCTCGACCCTGCTCGACGGCATCATCGGACGGCTCGTGCCGCCCATGACGCTGTCCAAGATCGAGGGTGACGCGGTATTCCTGTTCTGCGACGAGACCGATACGGTGCCCCGCGGCGCTGCCCTCCTCGCCTGCCTCGCGACCGTCTACGAGGCGTTCCGGGAGCAGCTCGCGGGCGCCGAGCGCATCTGGACCTGCCGCTGCGGTGCGTGCTCCCGGGTCGATGCGCTCGACCTCAAGTTCGTCGTCCACGCCGGTAGCTTTGCCATCGCGTCCATCGGCGGCGGCCATGAGCTCATCGGCCCGGAAGTCGTGATGGCCCATCGGCTGCTCAAGAACGGCGCCGCCGAGCAGATCGGCAGCCCCGCCTATGCGCTCATCACGGATGCTGCGCTGGATCGCTTCGAGGTCTCCCGCGACGGCTCCGTGAGCCGGGTCGAGACCTACGAGCACTACCCGCCCATCACCGTGGCGGTATTCCCACTGCGAGGGTGACCACGCTTCCCGACGAGCTCGCGTACCTGTCGGTCACCGAGCTCGCCGACCGCATCCGCAGCCGGCAGCTGTCGCCGGTCGAGGTCATCGAGGCGACCATCGAGCGCATCGAACAGCGCGACCCGGACATCGGCGCATTCGTCCATCGGGGGTTCGACGAGGCGCGGGACCGAGCCCGGCGGGCCCAGCGTGACGTGATGCTCGGTGTGGAGCTGGGACCGCTGCATGGCGTCCCGACCGCGATGAAGGACCTGTTCGACTTCAAGCCCGGCTGGCCATCGACGTTCGGTGGCGTCCGGGCGCTCGCAGGCACGGTCATCGACGCTCGCTGCGTGTTCGTGGAGCGTGTGGAGCGCGACGGCGCGATCGTCATGGGCAAGACCAACAGCCCGGTCATGGGCTTCCGGGGTACCTGCGACAACCCGCTCTTCGGGCCGACCAGGAACCCCTTCGATCTGACGAGGAACGCCGGAGGCTCGTCGGGCGGCAGTGCCGCAGCCGTGGCGGATGGGCTGGTGCCGTTCGCGGAGGGGACCGATGCGGGTGGCTCCATCCGGATCCCCGCGGCATGGTGCGGTACGTTCGGCATGAAGGCCTCGTTCGGCCGGGTGCCCGTCGTCATCCGCCCGAATGCATACGCCGGCACGGACCCCTTCGTGGCGGAGGGACCCATCACTCGCTCGGTGGCGGATGCCGCGCTCGTGCTCCAGACGCTCGCAGGCCCCGATGTCCGCGATCCGTACAGCCTGCCCGACCGCGTGGCGATGCTCGATGCCCTGGACGGTGACCTGGCTGGTGCGCGCATCGCCTGGAGCCCGAACCTTGGTGTCTACCCGGTCGATCCGCGCATCGCCGCGGTCGTCGAGCGGGCGGTGCGGCAGTTCGAGAGCGCGGGTGCCATCGTGGAGCCGGTCGACATCCGGATCCCGTACGACCAGCGGGAGCTCAGCGACCTCTGGTGCCGGCTCATCGCACCGCTCAACATCGCCACGTTCGAAGGCTTCCAGCGGGTCGGCATCGATCTGCTGCGCGATCGATCGCGACGATTTCCCACCGAGCTACCTGCGCTGGATCGACGCGGGATATCAGCGGTCGGTCACGGACACGCTCCGGGACCAGGGGATGCGCAGCGTCATCCACGATGCGCTCAGCGGCGTGCTGGAGCGCTACGACTTCCTCGTGACGCCCACGGTGGGTGCGGTCCAGGTCCCCAACGCCACCGATGGCGACACCATGGGGCCGAGCATGGTGGCCGGGGTCGAGGTGGACCCGCTCATCGGCTGGTGCCTGACATACCTGCTCAACTTCACCGGCCATCCGGCGGCGTCCATCCCCGCGGGGCTCATCGAGGGCCGGCTGCCGGTGGGGATGCAGGTCATCGGGCGCCGCCATGACGACGCCGGGGTGCTCCGGGCGAGCTCGGTCTTCGAACGCATCGCACCGTGGCACGACACCTACCGGCTATGCCGTGACCGGCCGCCCACGACGCTCAGCGACGCGAGCGCTCCGCGACGGTAGGGATCCCGGGAGGCCCGTCAGATATGCTGGTGGACCAGTCGGTGGAGCCAGGCGGTCCGGGAGTGGTGGCCAGCAGGTCGCGGCGCGCCGTGCTCCGCCCGGTCGCGATCGGCCATGCGCTGGTCCTCCTGGATGCGGGCGTCGGCGAGCATCGCGTAGACCTGCCACATCAGCGGGAGCCTCGGAGGTGCGAGTCACCGACCCAGTCGCGGCTATCCACCCCAAATCGGTCAGCGGACACGCCCAGGACGACGAGCACCACGACCGCGATGGCTAACAACACGAGACCGCCCATCAGGAGACTCCTTGTGAACAGTGCGTAACCGGCACCGGCTGCGCAATAGGTTACAGCAGAGATGCTGAACGGTTGCGAGTCGGTGTCAAGTGGGCCGAATGGCACATCCTGGCGGCCTTCGTACCTGGGCCCAGGGGACGCGGTCAACGCGACCGGCATGCTGCTGTGATACCAACGGCGGCGACCACCCGGGGCGATGACACGTCGGGCGCGCCAGACTGCCCGCATGGAACACGAACCTGATCTTCCGTCGCCGTTCGGCATCGCGCCGACGATGCTCGATACGCCGGACGGCCGGATCGCCCGCTACGCCACAGGGAGCGGTCCAACGGTGCTGCTCCTGCACAGCCTGAATGCGGCCGCCTCGAGCATGGAGATGGCCCCCCTGTTCACGAAGCTGGCCACCGACCACCACGTCGTCGCCATCGACTGGCTCGGCTTCGGTGCCTCCGAGCGCCCCGATCTCCGGTACCGACCCGAGATCTACCTGCGAGTCCTCGACCGGGTGCTCGACAGCCTCGATGGGGCGCCGCCCGTCGTGATCGCGCTCTCGTTGCCCTGCCAGTACGTGGCCATCCTGGCGAGCCGAGCACCGGAGCGTTTCGGCCGGCTGGTGCTGATCAGCGCCACGGGTGTCGGCCGTTATCCCGCCGCGCATCGGGGCATCGGCGTCCGTCGGGCGGCAGAGGCGCTGCTGCGGGCCCCCTTCGTCGGCAGCACCCTGTTCCGCCTGCTCACGCGGCAGCGGACGATCGATGGCTTCCTCGACGGCACCGTGGTGGACCCGGCGTCACTCCCGGAGCGCTATCGCGCCTACGCCGTCGCGACGGCGCATCAGCCGGGTGCGGACCGGGCGCCATATGCCTTCATCTGTGGGCTGCTCGACGCGCCCGAGGCCCCGACGGCATACCTCCGGCTCGAGGTGCCGACCCTGCTCCTCTACGGGGACCATCCACGCTTCAGCGACCCCGACGCCGTGGAGGCGCTGGCCGATGGTCGGCGAGCGCTGCGGTTCGAGCGGCTGACGGGGTCGGGCGACCTGCCGCAGTGGGAACGACCGGAACTCACGATCGGACTGATCCGGGAGTTCCTCGACGACGCCGAGAGCCGAGACCGCGGGACCTCATCAACCGCGCAGCAGGTGGCCTGACCAAGGGACACGTGCGGTCCGGTCGAGGGGCCAGACGAAGCGTGACCGATCGTCAGCCCGGGTCTGGCGCGCTCGGTGTCTCGGGGAAGCCCGGGACGCTGACCCCTGCTGCGCGCAGGAACTTGACGAGCTGGACGAGGGTCATCGCACCCAGATGCTCGGTGACATCGTCCCCGTTGGTCAGGGCTCGCGACAGCAGTCGGTACTCGCGACGTTCGATATCGTGGGGGTCGAACATCGTGCCGCCTGCCGTCGGCATGGTGCGTGGCCTGGGGAGGTCGGTGATCCGGTCCTCGTCCGGTGAGGGCACCAATCGGACATAGGACTCGATGCCTGCCATCGAGTCACCGTCGAAGGCGTCCGCGAAGGCGTCGCCAGTCTCGGTCCGCGGCTCACCCGCGCTGTGGTCGTGTGTCATGGGTGCCTCCGTGTTCCCAGGTGGCGGTGCTGTCATCTTCGGGCGGACTGGCCAGCGACCACGTCACGCTCCAGCCACCGTAGACGGTCCCGGGATACGGCCACTCCGTGACCCTCACCAAGGGCATTGCAGCGTCGTGACGAGGAGGCAGGTGAGCCCAGGCTAGCCCTGCGCGCAGGCTCCGGGCGCGGCCCCCTGATACCCCGACGCGAATGACGCCTGCCGCTGCTCCGCCGAGCCATGGGTCCACGCCTCGGGATCGACACGTCCCGTTGTTGCCTGCTGGATGCGGTCGTCGCCGACCGACACCGCGGCATCGAGCGGCTGGGCCACGTCTGTCTGCGTGAGCGGCTCCAGGTAGCCGGTATCGACTGCGTTGGCGGCCCAGACACCGGCATAGCAGTCGGCCTGGAGCTCGGTGCGCACCGAATCGCTGTCGAGCCCCGTTCCACCCGGTCCGGATCGCAGCGCCCCGAGCAGGTCCTGCACGTGGTGCCCGAACTCGTGGGCGATGACATATCCCTCGGCGAGTGGTCCGCCCTGGGCGCCGAACCGGGTCCGCAGCTCGTCGAAGAAGCCGACGTCGAGGTAGACGTTCCCGTCCACTGGGCAGTAGAACGGACCGACGGAGGTATCGGCGGTACCGCAACCGGTGCCCAGACTGTCCTGGAACAGGATCGTCATCGCCCGGGTATACCGACGGCCTGAGGCGGTCAACGCGTCTCCCAGTACGCCTGGACACTGTCGACGAAGCCGACGACGCGGCAATCCTCTCGCTCGTTGGCGTCCGTGCCTGTCTGGCACTCGGCCGCCAGGTCGGTGCCACCGGCCTGGTCGCCGAGGGACCGTCCGACCAGGGAGCCGAGGCCGCTGCCATCCCCGCCACCACCACCATTGAGGTAGCCCCCGGCCAGGACCAGCACCGCCAGCAGGACGACCGAGCCGATGCCGCCTCCGCCGACGACGAGCCCTCGGGTGCCGATGCCTCCGACCCCCCGACCTCCGACGTCCTGGACCTCGGAGGCATCCAGGCGGGCGCCAGGCCGGAACGTCATCTCGGGTGCCCCGGCTGCCGGTATCGGGAGGCTCGCGCATCGAGTCGCCGCACGGCCCATGCGATGAGCTTGGCGAGCAGGAGAGAGCGGATGACGGCGAACAGCATCGTGAGACCTCCGAGTGGACGTGCAGCATGGCCGGCACGCCCTTCGCTCCCGGCCGGTCCGGCATGCGCAAACGTTGCAGATCCGTGGCATCCCACGCAGCGGCCCGACGCTGGCCGTGCACGGACGATGACGCCCCGGTGGCCTGACGAGGTGATGTCAGGCAGCGAGCTCTTCACGCGTCATCCGGCCAACCCCCTCCTCACCGCCGCGGCGTTGCCCTATGCCGCGAACACGATCTTCAATCCAGCTGCCGCGATGCATGACGGCGACTGGGTGCTCCTGGCCGGGGTCGAGGACCGGCGTGGCATCTCACACCTGGCGGTGGCCCGCAGCCGCGATGGCGTGGGTGACTGGCGGATCGACGACGGCCCTTCATGCCTGATCCGGCGGAGCACCCAGAGGGGGTCTGGGAGATCGAGGACCCGTTGCATCACCTGGCTGCCCGAGCGCGATGAGTTCGTGATCGCGTACACCGCGTACGGCCGGCGCGGGCCGCTGGTGTCGCTCGCGGTGACGAACGACTTCCGCTCGATCCGGCGGCTCGGGCCTGCCATGCCACCCGAGGACAAGGATGCCGCTCTTCCCGCGTCGTTTCGGTGGTCGGTGGGTCCTGCTCCATCGTCCGGTGCAGAGGCGTGGCGCCGCCCACATCTGGATCGCGTACTCGCCGGACCTGCAGCACTGGGGCGACCTGAGCCTGGTCCTCGCGGCGCGGGAGGGCGGCTGGTGGGATGCCGACAAGATCGGCCTTGGGCCGCCGCCGCTGGAGACGCCCGAGGGTTGGCTGATCATGTACCACGACGTCCACGCGACGGTCGGCGGGTCCATCTACCGCGCCGGTCTCGCGCTGCTCGACCTCGAGGACCCGCGCATCGTGCTGCGCCGGAGCGATGAATGGCTCATCGGCCCCCGGGAGACCTACGAGCTGGTCGGGGACGTCAGCCAGGTGGTCTACCCGACCGGATGGGTGGTCGATGCCGCGACGGGTACGTCGCGGGTCTACTACGGCGCCGCGGACACGAGCGTCTGCCTCATGACCGCGCAGCTCTCGGACGTGCTCGACGACGTCCGCTCCCGCCCGCAGCCGCTACGACAGCGGGTCGTCGACCAGCCCTCACCGGGACGCGTGCGGCCAGCCCGGTCCGCCAGCTCGCGCACGGCTTCCAGGTAGGCCTCCTTGGCCTGAAGGACGCGGGTCTCGGCGTCGCACAGCCCGATCGCACTCGTGGCCCAGGGTCCGGGGGAGTCAGATCCAGCGGCGGAGCTTGGCGATCACGAGCGTGCCGAGCGCGAGCGCCACCATCACGCCGATGATGAGGTAGAAGTTGCCCGGGTCATCGCACCTCGCGGCTTCCTGTCGTCCGTCCGACATGACATTGCGAGAGTCTTGAGCCCGCGACCGTGAGCCGCCGCAACGGCACCGATGTCACCGTGTGTTCGATCATCCGGTGCGTGGTCGAGGAGTCAGTGCATGGCGAAGTGGTGTCCGTCCCGGGTGGGCAGGCCACCCGTGGGTCGTGCCACACTCCGGGCCATGCGATGGGTGTCCGCAGCGGCGCGGCGACCAGCGGCGGGGCCAGCGGGCCGATGACGCACGGACCGAAGCCGTTCCTGCTGACGATCCCGGCATCCGATGAGGCGTTCCGTCGCCACGTCACGGGGCAGCTCGAAGGGTCCGGCGCCGAACGTCCGGAGCAGCTCGAAGCGCGGCTTCGGCGATTGTTCCCACGCGCCGTCGTCCGGGAACGAGGCCTTTCCGGCGAAGGGCCGACGTGGTACGTCTATCGCGATGGCCGCTGGCTGCCCGAGACGAGCGCGCCATGGTGGACCGCCGATGGCCTGCCGTCGCTCCGGGTGTCGCTCGACGGCTGGGTCACGGATGCGAGCGCTGCCGCCGCGAGCCTGCTGGGAATCGAGCCATCCGACCATGGGCTGCGCCACTACACCGATTTCGTGTTGCCCGGGACCATCGCTGACGCCATCCACCTGTTCGCCATCGCCGCCGCTGGCGGGACCCTCGAGGCCACCGTCCTGCTCCGCCAGGTGACGGGAGAGCCGATCGCGGTCGACCTCCGCGCCGAGGGCGACAGCACGGGGGTCGTGGCCGTCTTCCGCCTGGCGGAGGGCATCGAGAGTGACGTCGCGGTCGACGCGCGGTCGACCCCCGCGTACCGCTGCTACCCATCCACGGACGTGGCGTTCGCCCGCTACGCGGCGCTCGCGCTCGGTCGGATGCCCGAGCCGACTCCGGAGGGCCTGGAACTGCGCCTCCGGCGGCTCTACCCGCACGCCCGGGTCGACGGCGGGCCCGACGGCTGGACCGTGCGTCGCGAGGCTGCTGCCGACGCGGCCAGGAATGACGGTGCCTGGTGGACGGATGAGACACTGCCGCAGGTCACCTATGACGCCCAGGCGCTCATCGTCTGGGCCAACGAGGCGGCGACGGCATTGCTGGGTCGCACCCTCGTCGGGCATCACTGGCAGGAGTTCGTGACCCCCGGCACGACCGAGCAGGTCTCCGGGATGCTCTCGATCCTCGCTGAGACGGGTGCCGCGGAGTCCCGCTTCCGGATGTCGCGGCAGGACGGCGTGCTCGTGGAGTTCGACTCCTACACGGAGGTCCGCGGGGAGCGCTTCACCACGACGATGCGCCCGCGGCCCGTCGGCTGAGGCCACCCATCAGGCAGCCGACCCCGTCAGCCGCCGGCGGTGACCACGCTCGACCAGGCGCCGACATTGCCGGCCTCGTCCCGGGCCCGAACCCGGAACTGCGTCCCCGGAGGACCTGAGGTGGTCGCCCGGACGGCGGTCGTGTGCGTGCGGATCGTCGTCCACATGCCACCAGGGAGCCGACGCGCAAGGTCATAGTCACGGAGCCCTGCCGTGTTGGTCACGAGCCTCGGATCGCTCCCCGTCCAGGTCACCGACCAGTGCCCGTCCGAGCCCGTGACGCCCGTGATGCGCGCCGTAGGATCGGTGCGATCGGGCCCGGTGATGGAATCCACGGTCCAGGTGACCCTACGACCGTTGGTCGCGACGCCCGCGCCGAAGTAGTTGTGGGTCTTGCTCAGGACCTCGCGCCGATGGATGGAATCGCCCATCCACATCTCGACGACATCGGCCGCGGCGGACCCCAGATCCTGGGACTGGGTCCAGGCGATGATCTCCGACGATCGGCTGAACTTGATCTTGGCGCGCCTGAGGAGGTCGGAGATGGTGCGGCCGTCCGGGTCCAGATGCGCGAAGTAGTTCCGGTCGATCATGTCCTGCGACCGCGCCCGGGCCAGCCTGGCGACCCGCGGATCGAGCCGGATGGCACGCAATCCGCGCTTGGCGCGCTTGGCATTGATGGCGACGATGACTGCCTGCTCAGCAGCTACCACCTCGGGGGAGGACGCAGCGCTCGCGCCGACCGGCCCGGATGCGGACACGACGGGGGTCATCGTGAGGCATGCGAGCACGAGGCCGAGGATCAGGGCGAGGACGCGGGAGCTCTGGTGCATGGGCGGTCCGCCGTGCGGGTCATGGACGGCCACCATGGCCGGCCTACGCGGGGCGGGTCAACGCCTCGCATGGGCCATCCCCCTCCCCCGACGAGTCCCGGTCGACCGCCGCGACGGCACCGCCGTCCGACGGACTACGGGCGGGCGTGCCCGTCGTTCGCCCCTGGGCAAGGAGCGCGCAAGGGGAGTCCCGGATCGAGGGCTGCGGCGAGACGCGCAGCCAAGGCGACGGCGCGTTCCGTGAACGCTCGCCACTCGGGTGGTGTTCGCGCGACCCTGTCGGCGGCTGGCCCTGCGCCCATCGATCTGACGCCCCACTCGTCCAGTCGACCGGCATGGATGGACAACGTGAGGAGGTGGCCGTCCTGCCAGGCAGCCAGGTCGCGATCGGCCGCGTCCGGCATGGTCACTCGCTGGGGTGCGGTCAGCCACGCGAGCGCCTTGAGCTCGTCCCGGGCGGTGGCCGCGGTCTCGAAGTCCAAACGCTCGGCGGCCGCATCCCGACGCGCGAGGAGCACTTGGCGTGCCCACGCTACCGCGGATGGCTCGCGCCCAAGGATCGCGACCAGCAGACGACCGATCCCCGGACCATCGGCCGGACCGACGCCAAGACGTCCTGCCATCGCGCGCTCCGAGCCGGTGATGCCCGTGCCGGTCCAGGCCAGCGGTGCGACCCGGTGCAGCGCCGCGAGGGCGAGGCGTACCCGGCGGCCGCCCAGGTACGGTCCGAAGAGCAACGGACCATGTGGCATCTCGTGCTCGTGCACGAGCCGGAGCCCAGGTCGACGGACATCGAGGGTGACCGTGATCCACACCGGCACCTCCTCGCCACCGATGGCCCGGTTCCATCGGGGACGGCGCCGCTCGAGGAGATTGCGCTCCAGCCATGCTGCCTCATGCGGGCTGTCGCACTCGATGGCCTCCAGGCGCGTCGCCGCGGCCACCATCCGGCGCAGGCCGCGCACCTCGGCGGCATCTCCCCAATACGACAGCACGCGGCGGCGCAGGTCCACGGCGCGGCCGATGTAGAGCGCGCGACCCTGCGCGTCACGGAAACGATAGACGCCGGGCGCGGTCGGCAGGAGCGCCGCCTGCCGACGAGCGACCGGATCGGCCGTTGTGGGATCGCTCATGCCAGGACGGCCCAGGGTGACATGCCGAGATGGTCCCTCACGACGCCGCGCCCAGTGACTTGGCGAGCCGGATCAGGCCGGCTGCGCCAGGCTCAGCGGTCGGGCAGCGGCCGCACGAGGGGGCGCTTCCACGAGCCAATCGTGGCGAACGGCTCGACCTGGCCGGTGGCCGGATCGATGAGGGCGCCGCTCAGCTCTGTCGCGATGCCGGTACCCAGAGTCCGGCGCTCGGAGCATCCTCAGGCGGCAGGCACCGTGATGCCGCAGGGTGACGCGGCCTCCCGCAGGGCCCGTCGCGTCGAGCTGGCCACCGACTCGGATTCGTTGGCCTTGCCGAGGCCCTGCTGGAGCAGCGCGGTGTCGCCGGTGTGGTACGCCTGCGACAGCAGGTCGTACGCATCTGCAAGCAGTTGGTACATGCGCAGCAGGTCCACCTGGACCTGCTGGACCGCCGTCGGCACCGGGTCCCGCCGCTGCGCCTGGAGCAGCTGCTGCACAGCCAGGGAGTTGTCCGCGAGCCGGTTCGCGTACACCTCCATGCCGCTGTTCATCGCCGCTGCGGCGTCGGCAGCGAGGCCCTTGAGCTGGTCGATCCGCGCGAGGGTCGCGGGGACCCAGATGTCCATGCCGGCACAGCCGGGGTCGACCGTTGGTGTCGGCACCGGGGTCGGGGCGACCGTCGGCGCCGGGGTGGCCGGTGCCGCGGTGGTGGGGACCGGTGTCGGGTCGATCGTCACCACGCCGGTCGTGGTCACTGCCGCCAACAGGGCGTCCACGGCGACCGTCTCGGCGGCGAGCGCATCCGCGGGGATGTCGATGGTGATCTCGAGCACCGACTGGCTCGACAGCCGACGGCAGTCGGCGCGCTCCACGATCGTCCTGGCCGGGGCGTCCGCCGAGAGGAGGCTGAACTGGTACGCGCCCTGCGATCGCTGCCCGTCGCCTGCGTCGACGGGTTTGCCGTCAGCACCGGCGGCAGGCGCGAGGTCACCGATGCCTCCGGCGCGCAACGCCGCGAGGAGGCGGCCTTCCCAATCCCGGATGCACGTCACAGCGTCGCCGTCCGCGACCTGGTGACCCGCGAGGATGACCTCGCTCGTCCCATCACCCAGACGCACCCCGTCGATACCGGAGACCGCCTCGAGGCCCATCCGGGTCCACGGCGCCGTCCAGGAGATGCCGAACCCGTACGTGGCGCTGTCGAACCGGATGCCGGCGGCGGTACTGGACGCGGGCCCAGGGCTGCCCCCCGGGCCCGGCGTGGCGGTCGTCGCGGCAAGCGGGACCGCACCGCAGCCGAGCGTGCTGGCGAGGTCGAGACCGGGATGGAAGGCAACGACGTGGTTGCCATCCGCCACCATCGAGAAGGGCACCGGTATGACGACCGAAAGCTGCCCCGCCGCGCTGACGTCGCCCAGCAATCCGACCGGTGCCGGATCGATGGCCGCGCAAGTGCCGGCGTGGACGACAGCGGTCGTGCCGGCGGGGGCACCCACCGCCAGGACGTTCGCGGCGGTCCCCGCATCGTCCGACGTCAGGATCGCGAGACCGCTCAGGCCCGTGTCACCGACCGCGACGATCGTGACGGTGACCCGTTGGTCGCCACTCGACTGGGCGAGCGTGGTCGCTGGGATGGCGCCGCCGAAGGCGAGCAGGATCACGAGGACGACGGATGGGAGACGGCTCGGACGCAGGGTCGGATCCTCCAGACGCGGGGCGGGGCCCTATCGTCGCAAGTCGTCGGGCACGGAGTCAATGCGTCAGCTTCGGTTCGCGCGATACGGAGGTGATCGTCGCCGGCCGAGGCATCCCGTGCGGGTGCCCCACGGGCGCGGCAGCCTCGCGCGTGGGTGCCGTGGAAGGGATCGCGAACCTGCCCGGCGATATCGGGCACGGCCCGATCCGGTCATCATGGCCACCATGACCACATTCGACGAACGGGCACGCGACTGGGACACCCCCGAGCGTCGCGAGCGCGCCCAGGCGCTCGCGGCAGTCATCCGCCAGCACGTGCCGCTGACACGCTCCATGCGCCTCATCGACATCGGCGCCGGTACGGGACTCCTGGGACTGGAGCTGACGAGCGATGTGGGGGAAGTGGTCCTGGCCGAGCCATCGTCGGGGATGCTCGAGGTGGCACGCGAGAAGCTTGCGACCGGTGCGTGGCCCAATGCCAGCGCGCTGGCCTTCGACCTCGTCGCCGACCGACCGCTCGCGCCGTCCTTCGACCTCGCGGTGTCGCTCCTCGTCCTCCACCATGTCGCGGACACGACGGCCGCGCTGGCCGCGATCCACGCACTCCTCGCGCCCGGCGGACGGATCGCCCTCCTCGACCTCGACGCCGAGGACGGCTCGTTCCACGACGAGGACGCGCCCGGCATCCATCACCACGGGTTCGAGCGGGCCGAGATCGTCCGCCTCGCCGGCGCGGTCGGGTTCGTGGACGCCCGGACCGCGTCCGCGCTCTCGATCGAGCGCGATGGCCGCCCCTATCCGCTCTTCCTGCTCACCGGCACCAGGCCCTGAGGCGGGCGGCGGCCGTCAAGGGTTCGCTGGCCGCATCGCGTGATCACCGCCGATCCGGCGGTCCCGTGACTCGCCCAACGGTCACCAGGAGACGGGAGCCGACGTGGCCTGACCCGTCCGGCCCGGCGAACACCCGATCCGGGGCGCCTGGGTGCTGCGGGTCGATGACGGCGTAATCGAGCGAGCCCGCATATCGACCCGGTCGCACGACCGGGATCTCGATCGATACCCCGAACGACCCTCGTGACGCCACCTCGCTGTGAACCCCGTCGATGATGGCGATGACGCCAGATCGGTCGGCAGGCTCGGCTGCCGTGCCAAGGGAGCGGAGGGCCACGGCCGTACCGGCGATGCCGTCGGGTGCGCCGGGTGCGCCGCACGAGGCATCGATGCACAGCAGATCCGAGGCGACCGCCCTGACCACCATCGCCCCGTCGTTGGACCACCATGCCAGTGCCACGGTCCGCCCGACACCCACCCCGCCGGGCACGCCACCCAGCTCCACCGACACAGGCGGCGTGATGGTCGTTCCCACCATCACCGTCAGACCGGCCCCGGTGGCCAGGGTCACGACCGGGACGGCCAACGTCATCAAGCCCGCCGCGGCCAGGTCGAGCGCGAACCTGCAGCCAGCATGGACCGCATGCGACCACGAGACCGCCATCCATTCCCGCGGTACCGCCATCGGGGACCGATGACGCCATCCATACGCAGTCGAGACAGCTGGCGCACCGAGCATGTCGGGATCATCCCCCCGCCGCTGGATCGCGCAAGATGCCACATGACCCCCGCGCGGACGGGCCGTATGGCCCCCGGTGCTCCGGGTCGGTGTTCCGAGCGACGCCGACGAGCGGGTCAGTCGATGCGCTGTGCCAGGGCCACGATGATCCCCTCCGGCCCGCGCACGTACGTCATGCGCCAGATGTCCTCGTACTGGCCGATGCCCCCGACCAGACCGTAGCCGTCCGCAGCCAGGCGATCGACGACGGCCTGCAGGTCGTCCACCTCGAACATGACGTTGCGCAGCCCAAGCTCGTTGGACATGGCATCGGGCGACCCCGGTGCGTGGGCTGGTCGGACGAAGCTCGACAGTTCCAGCCCGGTCCCGCCGCCGGGCGGCCGGAGCGTGACGACCTCGGACCGGGAGTCCGGGATGCCGATGACGGTGTCCACGAACTCGCCTTCCATGGACATCCTGCCCTCGACCTCGAGGCCCAACCCGACGAAGAACGCCGTCACCGTGTCGAGGTCCGCGACCGTGATGCCGACATGGTCGAATCTGATGGACGACATGTGGATCCTCCCGTGGTGGTACCCAGACGGCGGGACGCGGCTCACGCCCCGGGCGGGTCATGGTCAGTCGGGTGATGACCTTGCATCAGGAAGTGATGGTGACCCAGGTCTCACCTGTGCGAAGGCCGTGCGCGTAGACCCATCACGGCTAGCCAGCCATCGCATCGACGATGGTTCATCCTGATCGGGTCAAGCCGCCTGACACCCGGTGCTCCGCGAGGCCGGAAGGAGAACCTCATGCCGCAGCCAGAACGAGTCGTGGATGTCCTCGCGGGCCGCATCGTGGCCGGCGGCCGGGCAACGGTCCAGGGCTGGATCAGGACACGTCGTGACTCGAAGGCGGGGCTCTCGTTCCTGCATCTGCACGACGGGTCATGCTTCGACGCCCTCCAGGTCGTGGCCCCGGCAGGCCTTGACAACTACGACGACGAGGTCCTGCACCTGACCGCCGGCTGCGCGATCTCGGTCACCGGCACGGTGGTCCCATCGCAGGGCGCCGGGCAGGCGACCGAGCTCCTGGCCGAGTCCGTCACCGTGGTCGGCTGGGTGGAAGATCCGGCGAGCTATCCCATATCGCCCAAGCGGCACACGTTCGAGTACCTCCGCGAGGTCGCCCACTTGCGCGTGCGAACGAACACCGGGGGCGCGGTTGCCCGGGTCCGGCACTGTCTCGCCATGGCCATGCATCGCTACTTCGATGAGCACGGCTTCTACTGGATCCACACGCCGATCCTGACGGCCAGCGATGCCGAGGGCGCCGGAGAGATGTTCCGTGTCTCGACGCTCGACCTGGCGAACCTCCCGCGCACGCCGGAGGGTGCGGTCGACTACTCCCAGGACTTCTTCGGCAAGCCGGCCTTCCTCACCGTGTCGGGTCAGCTCAACGTGGAGGCATACTGCCTGGCGCTGACCCGCGTCTACACCTTCGGGCCCACGTTTCGGGCCGAGAACTCGAACACCAGTCGCCATCTCTCCGAGTTCTGGATGGTCGAACCGGAGATCGCATTCGCCGACGTCGCGGCCAATGCCGACCTGGCGGAGGACTTGCTCCGCTACAGCTTCCGCGCGGTCCTGAACGAGCGCGCCGACGACATGGCGTTCTTCGCCGAACGGATCGACACCGAAGCCGTCAGCCGGCTCGAGGCCTTCGTCGAGTCGAGCTTCGCGCGGATGGAGTATGCGGAGGCCATCGAGGTCCTGGAGCGGTCGGGTCGATCATTCGAGTTCCCGGTGGCATGGGGCGTCGCCCTCCAGGCCGAGCACGAACGCTATCTGTGCGAGGAGTACGCCAGGCGGCCGGTCGTGGTGGTCAACTACCCCAAGCAGATCAAGGCGTTCTACATGCGCCTGAACGACGACGAACGAACCGTGGCGGCCATGGACGTGCTCGCGCCCGGCATCGGCGAGATCGTCGGTGGCAGCCAGCGCGAGGAGCGTCTCGACGTGCTCGACGCACGGATCCGGGAGACCGGGCTCGACCCTGCCGCGTACTGGTGGTATCGCGACCTGCGCCGGTACGGCACCGTTCCGCACGCCGGGTTTGGGCTGGGGTTCGATCGGGCGGTCGCATATGCCACCGGGATGGCCAACATCCGGGACGTCATCCCCTTCCCGCGCACGCCGGCCAGCGCCGACTTCTAGTCCTGGCGTCCGCCATCAGCGGTTGGCGGATCATCCAGCCGGTGCTCATCCGCCGTGAGCTCATACGATGGGTGCCGGAGACCGGTCGGGGCGTAGAACTCGTCACGCGTGTACCGGAAGCCGAGGCGCTGGAGCACATGGCTGGAGGCGGTGTTGCGGGGATTGTGTCCGGCAACGAGCGCTGACACCCCGAGGGTCGTGAACGCGTACCCGATGGCCGCCCGGGCCGACTCCGTCGCGAAGCCCTGGCCCCAGTGCTCGGTCCGGAGGTGGAAACCGAGTTCCAGGACCCCGTCGCTGCCGGGGACCGGCCGAAGCCCGCAGCATCCGACGTGTGCGTCATCGGCGAGGCGGAACAGGGGCCAGTACTGGAACCCCAGCTCGGCCTGTGTCCTGATCTCCCGGGCGAGCCGCTCCTCGACCTGGGCCAGCGTGAATGGACCACCGATGAGGGCCGTGACCCGGGCATCCCCCCACAGCGCGATGGCGAGATCACGGTCAGCAGCTGACCAGGTGCTGAAACCGAGTCTGGGTGTGCCCATGAAGTACGAGCGCATGGCAGCGATCCGTCGTGACAGTCGATTCGAGGCCCGTCGAGCGGCAGCCGGGCGGCGGCCACGAGCGGACCGCACGAGGCTACAGCACGGAGCTCGGGTCATGCGCCCCGGAGACCTCGGGCGGCGTGGAGTGCGTGTAGCCTCAGCGAACACCTGGAGGTGAGTCCCGATGTTCGTCCCGCTGTCGGTCCTGGAGTTCCGTGATCGGCGCCGCCGCCTACTACGCCGACAACGTGGCGGTGGTCGATGGGGAGCGATCCTTCACGTACCGCATGTTCGCCGAACGGAGCCATCGCCTCGCGAACGCGCTCGTTGACCTGGGCGTCGCCGCGGGCGACCGGGTCTCGTTCCTGACCTACAACACGCATCACCTGCTCGAGGCGTATTTCGGCGTCCTCGAGGCAGGGGCGGTCCTCAATCCGGTCAACGTTCGTCTGACCCCGCACGACATCGGGTACATCCTGGACCATGCGGCCTCGCGGGTGCTGGTGTTCCACCGGGACTTCCTGCCCCTCGTCGAGTCCATCGTGCCCTCGATGTCCTCCCGTCCGAGGCTCGTGGTCCTTGAGGGGGAGCGGGGCGGTATCGCCACCGACGAGTACGAGGCGCTCCTCGCGGGGGCGTCATCCGAGCCGCGGCATCCACAGGTCGACGAGAACGCGATCGCCGAGCTGTTCTACACGAGCGGCACGACCGGCCTGCCCAAGGGAGTCGCATTGACCCACCGCAACCTGTACCTGCACGCGATCAACGCCCAGCTTGCGCTCGGCTTCAACGAGAGCGATGTGGTCCTGCACGTGGTGCCCCTGTTCCACGTCAACGGCTGGGGCGTACCGCACTTCCTGACCCTGCTCGGCGGCCGACACGTGATGCTCCGGAGATTCGAGCCGGCGGCGCTCATGACCCTGGTCGAGCGTCATCGGGTGACACGCCTGCTGGGCGTCCCCGCGATCTTCAACGCCGTCCTCCACAGCGGTGAACGCCAGCGCTTCGACCTGTCCAGCCTGCGCCAGCTGATCATCGGCGGCGCGCCGGCCTCGCCGTCGATGGTGCGCGCCCTGGAACAGGAGCTTGGTGTCGAGGCGGTGGTCGGTTACGGGCTGAGCGAGACCTCGCCCATCCTGACCATCGCGCTGCCCCGCCGGGGCCTGACGGAGTCGGAACCTCCAGAGCGACGGATCGAGCGCCAGGCGATGACGGGTTGGCCCATCCCCGGAGTCTCCCTCCGGGTCATCGATGCGGAAGGGGCAGACGTCCGCGCGGACGGCGAGCAGATCGGCGAGATCGTGGCCCGCGGCAACATGGTGATGCACGGGTACTACCGCGACCCTGATGCCACGTCAGCGGCGACGCTAGACGGCTGGTTGCACACCGGCGACATGGGGACGATCGACGGGGCTGGCTACGTCACCATCAAGGACCGGTCGAAGGACATCATCATCCGCGCGGGCGAGAACCTGTCGTCGGTGGAGGTCGAGAATGTCATCGCGGCGCACCCGGCCGTGCTCGAGTGTGCCGTGGTCGCCGCACCGGATGAACGCTTTGGTGAGGCCCCGGTCGCGATCGTCGTGCTCAAGCCCGACGCAGTGGCGACGGTCAGGGAGCTGCGGCAACACTGCCGTGAGCACCTGGCCCGGTTCAAGGTGCCTCGCGACTTCCACTTCCAGGATGCCTTGCCCAGGGGCGGCACCGGGAAGGTCCTCAAGGGTGAGCTGCGCGAGCCGTTCTGGACCGGCTACGAGTCGCGGGTCCACTGACGCCGCCTACGGCGCCGGGCCCGTTAGACTGGGGGGAGGTCGCGGGACCGCAACGCACGGGATGCCATAGCGTTTGCTCGATCGCACCTCGAAGCGAAGGGCTCCGGAACAGGCTAACGCTCTACCGGAGCACGATATCGGGCGGGAGTAGCTCAGTTGGCAGAGCGGCAGCCTTCCAAGATGGAGACTTCCCGTCGCGGCCTGCGCGCGTAGGGCTCGTCCCCTCGCGCCGCCGTCTTGTCGAGGCGACCGGGGCCGCCCTGAGAGGACCTGATGTGACCTCCGCAAGGTCATATCGAAGGTGACATTCGTCGGTCGCGGAGGTTGGCGCGAGACGCCGGCGCGCAGATTCCCGTCGGGCCGCTCGAGGACGCCGTGTTGCCGGTCCAGGTGTTCACCGTGCCGCGGGGTTCAGTGCGACACGGGCGCAACCATCCAGACCCCGCAGACGCGCTCCAGAGCGAGACTCGACGCGCATACTCCGAGGAGCGACACATCTGCCGAGCGTGGCCTTGTCGCGCTGCTACCGGAGGGTCCGAGAGATGGAACAGCGATCCGACGCATTACCGTTCCGGCTGGCGGACGACGAGCGACTGGAGATCGCCGCCGGGACCCAACCCGAGGTGTTCGCGGTCACCGACCGGCGACTGGTCGTGGCATCCGAGCAGCGCACGGTGCTCGACCTGCCGCTGGAGGCGATCCGCCGCATCCAGCTCGATGTCGAGGTGGGGCGGCCGGCGACCCTCGTGGTCGTGCCCCACGAACCGCAGCACGCGCCCGCGGTCCTGGTGGTGCCGCACGACGAGCTGGAGGCTGCCACGCGGGCGGTCTACATCCTTGGCCATCGCCTCCAGTCCGTGGGCGGCTAGCACTCGTCGGTCGGTCGCTCCGGCGGGTCCAGCCCCACCCCCGAGTCGTCCCGGAACAGCTGGGTCTCGATCAGGTCGGGCATCGCGGAGCTGCCCAGCTCGGTCGCGACATCGCGGACGGCCTGCAGGGACTCCTCCCTAGCCCGCGGTCCAATGGCCCGCCTCGCCCCTCGGCGCCGTCCCGGTCGATGCCGACACCCGCATCAGCGCGATCCCATGAGGCCCGGTCACGGCTCCTTGGAACGGCTCAGCGATGCTGCCTCCGCGCTGCGGTACTGGGCGTGTGCCTGGGCCTCGGCCACCTCCGCCATAGCCAGCTCGGAGGCGGCATCCGCCTCGTCGAGGCGGCTCGACTCGACCACGAGCCGTGAGGCAGTGGCGGTCCTCGCGGCAGACGCCTCGGCGAGGGTCGATGCGGCCAAGGCAGCCTTGGCCGCCTCGGCCGTCGCCAGCGCGGCTTCGGCCGCCTCTGCCGCTGCGGCCGCGGCGGCCTCCGCGGCGAGCCTGCCCCGCCTCGCGACGGCCACGGCCCGCTCTGCGACCCGCCACTGCTGGAGTGCCCCGGACATGGCCTTGATGTCCCCTTCGCTTCGCTCGGTCATCGGTCCTCCCATCCTGGCCATGTGAGAACGCACGGCCCCATGGCCCTGGACGTGGCGATGCTACCGGACACTCAGATGAGCACAAGGGGCTGAGCGTGACACGCGGGCGCAATGCGACGACCGGTGACACGGGCGCCAGGGCAACGGTGTCGGTCCGAGCATCGGGAGCGTCCTGTGCAGGGACGCCCGCCAACCTTCGGGCGTTGGCTGGTGGGCAGGGGCCGCCTTGTTCTTGCTCGGGGGGTGGCCCCCGCGAGCAGCCGGTTCGCCTCGCCCGCGAAGCGCAGGACGCCGTGTCGGAAGCCGCCCGCGAGGAAGGCGACGCCGAGCACGAAGAGGACGTTGCCGAGGACCGAGCCGACGAGCGCCGCGGCGACCACCGAGACGAGCCCGGCCTGGAGCGCGAAGATCGAGAGGAAGAGCTCCGGCAGGTTGCCGAGCAGGCCCTGGACGACGCCGGTCGTCGAGGGCGAGAGGTGGGTCGAGAGCTTCTCGGTCGCCTCCCCCACCGCGAGCGCGCCGCCCGCGAGAGCGACCGTGGCGAGGACGAAGACCATCGGCGGCGGCAGTCCTGCGTAGTTCGCCGCGCCGACGACCAGGAACGCGATGGCGTAGGTGCCGAAGATCCAGCGGTCGCGCCGCGTCAGGTGCATGGCACGACGCTGGACGAGATCGGGATGCGGGTCAAGGGCTCACGCCCCAGCCCGTGACAGCAGCCTGACGGACTCGCTCGGTCCGAGGGTTGACCAAGAAACCAGCCACCGCCGTGACGGACGGTGGGTAGGGATCACGGCATCATCCGTTGCTGGCATGTGGCTCATCCATGGGCTTCGACTCCGGGGAACCTCGCTGCCGCAGGAACACCGTCAGGACGACCAGGACCCCGACGGACAGGAACTCGCTCTGCCAGTTCTGCATCGACTGGAACCAGAACTCGGGCGTGGACAGGAAACCGGCGGCGGACGTCGTCGGCAGACCCTCGGCGATTCGTTGGCGGTTGTACTCCGCGACGCCACCGAGGACGTGCAAGCACAGGGACAGGGCGAACAGCACGAACAACGCCGTGGCCAGCGAATGCTCGTATGCCGACCGCACGAGGCCGCCCGCCCGCATCGGCCACGGAGCACCCGGCCGCCGGCCGGTCGGCTCGCGGTCGACGTCCTCGTCCGCATCGGGGTCCCTCGATTCGGGGGAGCCCTTCTGGTAGAGGAAGACGCTCAGCAACACCAGCGCGCCCATCTGGAGGAACTCACTCTCCCAGTTCTCGAAGGTCGCCTCCACGAAGTGGCCGCTCGCGAGGTAGCCGAGCAGGTCCACGGCCGGCTGCCCGTCGGCTGGCAACTCGTCGAGATAGACCTGATGGCCGGCGATGATCTGGCCCCCGAGGAACAGCAGGAACAAGCCGAACATCACGATGCTCAGGCCGTTGTTGCGCCAGATGCGTCCCATGACTCCTCCAGACGGCGTCGCGCGCGGGGTGCTTTCCAGGCGTCCCCGTCGACCGTCACGCCGTCACGACGCCCTGGGGCCCGCCCAGCCAGATGGCCGTGCCTATCAGGGCCCTTGACCGGGACCGCTCGGCAGCTGCTAGGAGATCCATACCCTGCTGTCGCAGGCCGGGCAGCGGTATGTCCCTCCGGGCCCCTCCCCGTCAGGCTCCCAGCCCGGCGGCGATCGGGCCGGCGGCGCAGTGGTGTAGGGCCGCGCGCTCGGGCCCGCGTCGACACGGAGCTGCCACGTGCCGCGTTCGATGGGTCCCGACATCCGGCTGGTGTGACTCCGGTCTGGCATGGCCTCCTCCGAGCTGGTGGCCACCATCAGCGCCGGGCGAGGCTGCCAGTCAGGCCGCCTCGCACGAATCGAGCGGGGTGGCGCTGCCGCTACACCCCGCGGCGGCCCATCCCGAAGTAGCCGAGCACGGCGAGCACGATCAACACGACGATGACGATGACGATGATCGTCCCGAGAGTCCATGAGGCGGCCCTCGAATCTGGGCCCTGCACGGTCAAGCGATCGCGTCTACGGGCCCGGTCGCGCCACGCTACGCGGCGCAACCATCCGGGCCCACTCGTCCGTGGCCTCGCTGTCTATCGTTCACCTCGCAGATCCCTGTCGCGGTCAAGCCCGGCACGTGGGTGTGACCACTCGTCGTCGTCAGTCGGAACACCATGGTCAGCGCTCGGGCGATTCGGCCGACTCAAGGTCCGGGACCGAGGCATACAGCCCGCATCGCAGGCGGCACCATGGCGAGCATCGCCAGGGACCCATGGCTCTCGAGGCGGTCAGGCTCGCCTGCAGGATGCCCGTGATCACGCGTGGGCGGGCGCGCCTGGCGCTGGCGGCACTCGAAGATGCGGCGCGTCGGTATCAGCTGGCCACGGAGCGCATCCGCCGCGCTGGCACGGTGAACAAGCTTCGGCGACCGCCCACGACCGGAGGTGTACGCCCCGAGAGGACGAGCCGAGAGCGGGAGGCTGTGGCAGGCCATCCCCGTGAGGCCCGAGCGAACGGCCCTGGGTGCTAGTGTCCCGATTCGCTAGTCGCTCGTGGCTTGCGGACCGCCTTGGCCAGGATCTCGTCGGCGGTCCGGACCCAGGTGAAGGGGCCGGAGCCCTCGTTCCACTGGCGGGTGAAGGCATCGATCATGGCCACGAGCTCCGGCACGTTGCGGAAGCTGCCGCGCCGGATGGCCTGCCGGGTGAGGATGCCGAACCAGGTCTCCACCTGGTTCATCCACGACGCGGAGGTGGGCGTGAAGTGGAAGGTGATGCGCGGATGGCGGGCGAGCCAGGCCCGCACGTCGGGGGTGGAATGGCTGGACACGTTGTCGAGGACCACGTGCAGCTCGCCCTCCGGGTAGGCCCGGGCGACCCGGCGCATGAACGCGAGGAAGTCGGCGCCGGTGTGACGCTCACGGGTGTCGGTGGTGACCAGTCCCGTGCCCACCTCGAGCGCCGCGAACAGGCAGGTCGTGCCGTTGCGGGTGTAGTCGTGGGTGTGCCGCTCGACCTGGCCCGGTCGCATCGGCAGCATCGGCTGGGTCCGGTCGAGCGCCTGGATCTGGGTCTTCTCGTCGACCGACAGGACGATCGCCCCGTCGGGCGGATCGAGGTAGAGGCCGACCACGTCCCGGACCTTCGACTCGAGTGCCGGGTCGGTGCTGAACTTGAAGGTCTCGGTGCGATGGGGCCGCAGGCCCGCCTCGGCCCAGATGCGCTGGACCGTCGTGGTGCCCATGCCCACGCGCTTCGCCACCCGCCGGGCGCTCCAGTGCGTGGTGCCCTCGGGAGGTGGTCCGAGGGTGAGGGCGATGACCCGGTCCCGGTCCTCGCGGGTGTACGTGGGCGGGTGACCCGGACGCGGTGCGTCGGCCAGGCCATCCACGCCCAGGCGGGCGTATCTCCGGCGCCACAGCTTGACGGTCATGACCGCGACACCGAGTTCGGACGCGATGCCCTCGATGGAGCCGCCATCGGCCGAGCGGAGCACGATGCGGGCACGCGTGACCGCCCGCTGCTCGCTCGTCCGTGCCCGGACCAGCGCCTGGAGCACGGCCTTGTCGGCATCGGTCACGGCCAACGCGGGAGCAGGGGGCTGAGCCATGTCCAGCATCGTAGCCGATCCCATCACATGCCGCTAGACATCAGCGGGCCACGACACTAGGGACCCGCGCCCGGCACTTCCCGCACGACGAGTCGTGCATCCTTGCCCAGGTCGAAGCCCTTGTAGCTCGCCTGGCGCACGGCGCCACCGCCGGTCCAGCCGGCGAACTCGGCCCGGATGACGAGCTCCGGACGCACCCAGCGCGCTCCCGGGGCCACCGATCTCGGTGGCGGTGGCGTGAACGGCGGCTCGTCTGCCTCGAGCGGGGCGAGCGCTGCGAGCAACTCGGCACGACTCGATCGGGTGAAGCCCGCACCGACCTTGCCCACGTAGCGCAGCACCCCATCCTGATGGACTCCCACCAGGAGCGCCGCGAGGTCGGTGGCCGCACCGGTGCCTCGTGTCCAGCCGCCGACCACGAGCTCCTGCTCGGGCCGGATCTTCACCTTGAGCCACGACCTCGCGCGACGGCCGGGCTCGTACGGTGCCCGCCGGTCCTTGGCCATGATGCCCTCGAGGTGTCGCGTTGCCGCGGCCGCATGGAGCTCGAGGCCGGCCCCGACGACGTGCGTGCTCATGCGGACGCGCGGGTCGTCCCTGAGTACCTCCTCCAGTTTCGCCTTGCGCTCCTCGAGCGGCTGTCGCAGGAGCGATGTCCCATCGAGCCACAGCAGGTCGAAGATGACGTACTCGAGGTGGCCGGACCCCGAGCCGAGGAGCGCGAAATCCGGCTCGCCGTCATCGCCGAACGCGACGACCTCCCCGTCCACGATCGCCTCGGTCGCGGCGATCCAGGTCGGCGGCTCGAGGAAGCTCCCGAAGTAGCTCGAGGCATCCTTCTGGCCGCGCGTCCAGGTCCGGACCTGCCCATCGCGCACGACGGCCTCCACCCGGAAGCCATCCCACTTCACCTCGAACAGCCAGTCGGGGTCATCGAAGGGCGTGGCGGCGAGTGTCGCGAGCATCGGATCGATGAAGTCGGGCATGCGCTCCTGTGACATGGAGGAAGTGTCACACCCGCAGCCCAATATGCCCGGGTGAGGCCAGGACGAAATACCAGCTTGGCGATCGCAACGTCATCCGCGACCGGGAGGTCGCGGATGGGAGGTCGTCAGCGAAATCATCGAGCGCATGGGTGATGACCGACGCCAGCCAGGGGCCGAGATCCCCGACCGGATCCCGATCCCAGCAAGCACCCACGGGACTGGGTCACCGGGAGCGAGCCGATGACGGTATCGAGGAGCTACAACGGCTGACCGGCCGGAGCGCCGAAATGTCGGAAGGAGGCCCGGCTGTGGACTCGGGGGGAGGTTCGCTCCCGGATGACCGATACGACGGGACCGACAGCGGCCCCGGCGGGACGGACCTGCCATATCCGCCCGGCCCGGCGGCGGCGTCGGGGACCCCGACCCCGGCACGAACGGTGGCTGATCGGACCGTCACCGGGACCGATCACGACGCCCGGGGTCCGGAGAGCGACGCGGCCACGCGCGAGCAGTCGAGCGGCACCGGGTACGGGACGGACGGACACGGGAGCTCGGGGACAAGCCACAGCGGTAGTGCTCTCACCGAGGGTCGGCTCGTCGGCCATCCCCTGCGGACGAAGCCGTCGGAGGCTCTGGGCGAGGGGCTGTATCTCGGCCGGGAGGGGACCATGATCGGGCATCCAAGGACTCGTAGTTCGTGGATCGGACGTGGAGGTGCGAACGATGGTCAAGAGCGTCGACGGACCGAGACGCCGAGATCCTGTCAGAGACCACGACCCCGGAGCCCTCACCGCGGCGCAGGCAGGCGCGTGGGCCGGCGACGCCGGACGAGAGCCCATCAGGCTCGGCAGGGACGGTGGGGAGGTCCGAGTGGGCACGGCGTCGTGGACCGACCCGACGATGACCGCGCCGGGCGTGTTCTACCCGACCGAGGCGAGCACCGCCGAGGAGCGCCTCGCCTACTACGCGTCCCAGTTCCCGCTCGTCGAGGTGGATGCGACCTACTACGCGCTGCCGACCCCGCGCCTCGCCGAGCTCTGGCGAGAGCGCACGCCCCCTGACTTCACGTTCGACGTCAAGGCGCACGCCCTCATGACCGGTCAGCCGTCCGAGACCCGCCGCCTGCCCAAATGGGTCCGCGATGAGCTGCCCGAGCCCATCCGCAGCAAGCCTCGTCTATACGCGAAGGACCTGCCCGAGCCCGTCCGCGATGCCGTCTGGGAAGCGTTCGTCGACGCGCTCAACCCGCTCCGTGACGCCGGCCAGCTGGGCTCGATCCTGCTCCAGTATCCGAGGTGGTTCTTCCCCATCAGCGAGAGCCGTGACGCGATCCTCGAAGCCCGTGAGCGGCTCGATGGGCTCCGGGTCGCGGTGGAGTTCCGCAACGCGACCTGGTTCAATGAGAAGAACGTCGAGCGGACCCTGCGCTTCCTCGCCGACCACGAGGTCCCCTACGTCATGGTCGACGCGCCCCAGGGCTTCAAGAGCAGCGTGCCCGTGGTCGAGGCCGTCACGTCGCCGGAGCTCGCCCTCGTCCGGTTCCATGGTCGAAACGCCGCGACCTGGGAGGCGAAGGGCATCACGCCAGCCGAGCGGTTCCGCTACCTCTACGACCGCGACGAGCTCCAGGCATGGGTGCCACGCATCGCCAAGGCCGCGTCCGAGGCGCGAGAGACGCACGTGCTCATGAACAACTGCTACGCCAACTACGGCGCGGTGAACGCCCGAGAGATGGCGAAGCTGCTTGAGGACCTCGGCCCACGCCTCACGGGTTCGGTGGCCGGCTCGTAGGGGCGACTGCCGATGCCCGTCCCGACTGATCACCCAGGTGCCGCCGGAGCGTGAGTGCATTGCGGACGGCGCAGGTGTTCGCGTCGTTGTTGAAGTAGACGTACCCGGACCCGGTTGGCCAGCCGGAGGTCAATCGTTCGCCCCATGTCGAGAGGGCCTGGGGCCCGTAGCAGGTCGGCGGCGACGCCCGGCCGCCGTGGAGCCTCAGGTACGTCCAGTCCGCGGTGGCCCACAGAGGCGTGCGCGGCCCCCGTCGATCCGCCAAGCAGAGGGCTACCCCCTGGTGGACCAGCAGGCGTCGGCAGTCCTCCGTGAACCAGCTCGGATGTCGTGGCTCCACCGCGAGCCTCACCCCTGCCGGAAGGCGCCCAGGGTCGATGCCAGCCCTTCGAGGTCGATGGGCAGGTCGGGCGGGAGCTGGAGCAGGACGGGTCCCAAGCGGTCGCCGAGACCCGTCGCCCGTTCCATCAGCAGCTCGACCGCGTCCTGGGTCGACCGGAGCCGCAGGACATGCGTGATGTATCGACTCGCCTTGATGGCGAACACGAACCCCTGAGGGACCCGCTCACCCCACCCCCTGAATGTCGACGCCGCCGGCAGGCGATAGAAGGTGACGTTCAACTCGACGGTCGGGAATGCCTCGGCGTACAGCTCCAGCCAGTCCCCACGCCTCGACGAATGTGGGTAGAAGGCTCCATCCCAATGGTCGTACATGAATCCGGAGGTACCCACCAGGAACGGAGGACGAGCCACCATCGGATCACGAGGCCCCTATCGGGGTTGGTCCCCGTTCGCCCCGTCACCTTGTCCCTCGCCAATCGCTGGACCCGCCGCCACGGGCAATCTACCGGTCTCCCGCTCGGTCCCCTTGGTGCCTCCGCCGCCGTTGGACGGGGACCCGTCGCGGGTCCCCTCGCCGCTCTTGGATTCTCCTGCCTCGGCCCCGGCACCTTGGTCCCCTCCGCCATCGTCCCCGGTGTCGGCCGGGGCGGCGAGCCGCGCCTCCAGGTCATCGACCACGCTCGCTCCGCCCGACGCCTTCTCGACGGTCGAGTCGCCTTCGATCCGGGCGCGCAGCTCGTCGCGGCTGAAGGTCACGTCGTCCGCCTTGTAGACGGACGCGAGCAGGGAGCCGAGCAGGCCCGCGTCATCGGCGCGCTGGACGGCCTGGTGGGTGACGAGATCACCGAGGTCGAGGATGACCGAGTCATCGCGGTCGAGCATGACCTTCGTGACCGGTCGCCCGATGCTGTCGTTGATCCGGTCGAGCTGCGCCTTGGTCTGCTGTGCGTCCAGCCGCTGGCCAGCCGCATCGGTCATCTCCGAGAGCCGTGCGGTGAAGCGGCCCCACAGGTCGGCTGCCGTGTCCGGCGCCTGGGCGGTGGCATCCGGCGAGTCGCCTCCCGGCGCCGGCCGCGCGCGTCCCACCGCCCCGTAGAGCGGGTCGAGGTTGCCCTCGGCCCGGGCCCGCTCGACGAGTTCGGGGGTCACGACCTGACCGCTCGCGATGACCACGGAGCCATCCCGGTCGAGCAGGTCGCGCTGGGCGCGGGCACCGACGAGCGACCCGTCCGGGTCGTTCGCGGTGACGTCGTCCGACGTTCCCGGACCGCCTTCCTGCCCCGCGGTGGCGTCCTCGCCGGTGTCGGTATGCTCCGGGCGCTCGACGACCCCACGGGCGGCCGCGTCCGTGATGACCGCATCGGCGCCGATGGTCCGGATGGCCTCGAACGGCAGGTACGACGAGCCATGCACCATGTCGTCGATCCGGCCGCCCGACACCTCATAGCCGGTGACCCGGCCCGAACGCTCGTCGAAGTAGACGTCCGCGATGGTGCCGAGGTCCTCGCCGTCCTCGGTCATCACCCGGGTACCCAGGAGGGTGCCCTTGCGATCGAGGATACTCGTGGACGCGTGGCTCGTCGGCGGCCGAGACGACCGAGGCGGCGGTGTCGATCATCACCGCCGATGGCCCGAACCGGACCACGGAGGCGAACGGCACGACCCGGGACGTCCCGAGCAACCCGCCCTCGGACACGAGGAGCGCCACGACCCCGTCCTCGCCGTCCTCGAGCACGAGATCCTTGACCGATTCGACCCGCAGGCCGTCCGACACGCTGTAGATGTCCTGACCCATGACCGTCCTGCCCTTGCGCATGACCATCACCTCGCCTGGAAGAACAGCAGATAGACGCCGATGACCACGATGACCGCGATCGCGATGGTCGCGACCATCGGCCAGGGGGACCTGCCCGGTCCGGTGTAGCGCATGGTTGTCTCCTCATGGTCCTGACCATCGCCGGCCGACGGAGCGCCCCGCCCGTGTCGACGAGGCATACGCTGACCGATGCGCGCCTACGGCCTGACCCTTCCAGGCGCGTTGACCATGGCGATCGCGTTGCATCCCTCCCCCGGTGATTGCCTCGGTCGCCCGAGATGGATGGATCTCTGTCCGGCGGACCAGATGTACCCGCCTCATGAGGCCGATGGCGCTGGCAGCGGGCTGAATGGCGGCGCGCCGCTGGTGCCCGGCAGGGCGCTTCGCACCGGGCTCAGTCCCGACGCGCCCGGTGACGCGGTCCCACCGGGCGATGCCGAGGCAGGCGGGATGCTGCCGCCCGGTGAACCTGACGCTGCCGGGAAGCCACCTTGCCCGAGCGTCGCCACGACCACGAGATACACCGACGTGGTCCGGTCGGCCTCGTGCAACTGCGCCGTACCCGAGTAAGCGGAGGTGTGGAGGGGATGAGCGCGAGCGCAAGGTCGGAGGGTCCCTGCTCGGGCCCTGCCAACACGCCGCAGGCGACAGCGCTCGCGGGGTCGGCCTCCCCACCGACAACGATGACCCGGTCTGACCCTGCTACCTCGGCCAGCGGGAGGTCCAGCACGGAGATGCTGGCATACACCGTGATCGCTGCCGAGCCGGCCGGCGCACCGGCGACGAGGCCATGGAGGTCGAGGACCGCCTCGCCGACGGCATCACATCAGCCACTCATGATGCGGGCGGGCAAGGGCGCGGTGTCGCCGGGCGGCGGCGTGAATGAAGCGGGCGCCAGGGCCCCGCTCGCGGCGTCCGATCCCACCGGCTCCGGCGACGTGCCCAGCGGCGAAGGGGACTGAGCGTTCACCGCTACCGCCAGGAGCATCGGGATCGCGAGTGCGAGGCCCACACGGCCGATCCGACGGGACATGGCGTGACCTCCTTCGGAGTGATCCGATCGGGTTCGTCGGCCGATCGATGGCACCTGCCCGGCTGCGCGTGTGCCGTCGCAACACGGTGCAGCACATCCCACCCAAGCCGGACCATCGCGAGCTCGGCGGGCCTTGCACCGGGATGACGATCGCATCTGCCAGGGGCCGATGCGAGGCGGCTGGAAGGGTCCCGAGACACGGAGGGGCGCCGTTGGCACCGGCGACCGGGCAGCGTCAGCCGATCGGTTCGGGCGGTCCCTCCGGGACCGCAGGGCGATCCCCCATGGAGGCGTCCTGGAGAGCCACGTCAATGTCCTCGGCCCCCCGCAGCTGACGTGTTCTCCGCGCACCTGAGGCGTGCTCGCGAGGTCGGCAGGGCCATGGCCAACGGTGTCCCTGACTTCCAGCGCGGAGGGTCCCTGACCGGGAGCCGACGCGCGGCGGTCCCGCAACACCGACATATCGGGACGGCGTGCCGACCTGACGCAGGGCTTTGACCAGGCCCTCGCTCCCGGTTCCTGGTGCCGCCACCGGCAGACTGGCATCGAGCCCGGTGTCGTCGTGGCCGGGCGGGTTCTCGATCCCAGTCGCCTTGGTGGGCATGGTCGAACCTCCCGCCCAGCTAACGGTCGATGCCCGCATCGTGGCCGGTGGCCGGGGGGTTCGGTCCCATCGCCACCCCTGCGACGCCATCCTGCTCCTCGATGACCCGTTCCTGCTCCTCGATGACCCGCTCCTCGCGTGGCGCATCCATCGAGCCGCTCTGGGCACCCGGCAGACACTCCGGCAGCGGCTGCTGTCGCTCCAGTCGATGGAGCTCGTCCACGGGGTCCATGGCCGTCTCCCGGGGTCCCGTGACCGGCTCCCGTTCCGGGGCCGCGACGGGGCCCTCCTCGGCGGGTGTATCGGGATCGCCGGGGTCCCGGTACTCGCTTGGCGCCTGCGGGGGCGTGCCTCCCTGCCCTGGCAATGCTCCGCCCGACGGTGCGGGAGCGCGTCCCCCGTGCGAGCCGTGTGCATGTGCGTCGGTCTGCTGCTGGGTCATGTCCGTCCTCGTGGGTGGTGGAGCTCGACGCTACCCGGCGGGTGGTGCCCTGGATACCACCAGCCCCATCAGCACATCACAGCGTCCTTGCAGTCGTCGGCTTGGCCACCGCATAGACCAGTGACGCGACAAGGGTCGGCCGGTCGTCTGGACTGGCCCACTTCGGCAGCTCGGCGAAGCAGACCATCGTGGTCGTGGTGCAGCACGCACCATCGTCCAAGCCCAGCGTCAGCGTCGCCGTCGTCCTGTCGTCGAACTGATCCAAGCCGACACCCTACGCCAGAAGGCCTCCCGGTGCGGGAGGCCATTCTGCCGGTACCGCGCCGCAGTCGGTGGGCGATCGCAAGGTCGTCTGCGGCCGCTGAGCTGCCGATGGCAGCTACCGTCGGGCACCCTGCTCCACATGACCCAGAGCCGATGGACCCGACACCCCGATACCTCCCGCCCCGACCTCGATCCCACCAAGGATCCGGAGGACTGGGTCACCGGCGACGAGCCGATGACCGGCCCACAGCGCTCGTATCTCGAGACGCTATCCCGCGAGGCGGGTGAGGAGCCGGACAATTCGATGACCAAGGCCGAGGCCTCCGAGCGCATCGACGAGCTGCAGCGCGCCACGGGGCGTGGTGCCGATCCATTCGTGCGAGACCAGGATGAGCAGCCACCGACAGACGGAACGGCCGGCGACCAGCCGCTCCCCGACGACCGATACGACGCAACCGACAGCGGGCCGGACGGCACGGACCTGCCCTATCCGCCGAACGCCGGGCGACCGGCGCCGACCGACAGCGCGTCCGACGGAGATGGGCGACGGCCGCCCGCCAAGCCAGCCACGGAACCCCGACCCGAGGAGCCGACATCACAGCCGGGACCGGCACGTGCGAGTGGCACCGACTACGGCTCGGACGGACCCGACGACCTGGCCGACAAGCCCCAGCGATAGGTCAGGAGACGGGGGACACCGAAGGGCTCGGACCGCGAGGGCGGGCATGCGGCTGCCTGCGCGGACCACGATCCGCGATGCGTTCGATATGGCCGGAGGTGGTGACGGCCTTGTTCGCCAGGCGTGGGTCTGCCAGTGTCTCTGGCTACCGAGGCCCTCGCATCAAGTCCCTCGGAGGGTGGGAAGACCGTCGCTGGTCTCCACTCGCTCCAATGCGAGCCCCGGGCGGCCGTTGAGATCCGTCGTCCGGGGCTCCACCATGGGCCCCCGACGATCGCGCGTCCCTTTCGGTCGGGGGCCCGCCACGCCGCTCCACGTTTGAGGTGAGCACCGATGGAACAACGATCCGACGCCCTGCCGTTCCGGCTCGCTGACGACGAGCGACTGGAGATCGCGGCCCGCACCGAGCCCGAGCTGCTGGCGGTGACCGATCGACGCGTCGTCGTGGCATCCGCCCAGCGGATGGCCCTCGACCTGCCGCACGAGGCGATCCGGCGTGTCCAGCTCGATGTCGAGGTCGGTCGGCCGGCGACGCTGGTGCTCGTGCCCCACGAGCCGCAGCACGTCCCGGCGGTCCTGATGGTGCCCCACGATGAGCTGGAGGCTGCCACGCGGGCCGTCTACCTCGTCGCGAACCGGCTGCGCGCGGTGAGCCCCTAGCCCTCCGGAGGGTCCAGCCTCCATCCCGGGTGGTACCGCCATGCGAGGCTACGGTGACATCTCGCCCGCCACACCTGAGGGCCGCCTGGCAGCCGTCGCGCTCACGATCCTCGGCATCACCCTGTGGGCGGCCATCACCGGCACCATCACCAGGTCCTTGGTCATCGGCGAGGAGCGGTCAGAGGGCAGCGGGGTGCCGGACCAGCCCCACACCTATAGCGATCTGATGTGTGACGGTCTCCTGACACAGCGGAGTTCGAGGCCAAGAACGCCCAGCTACCGGCACGGGACTGATTGACGGTCCAGCCGGGGATGCCGCCGGACGTTCCTGCCGGCGACGCTCGTGGCACAGCACGCGGGGCCCGGGGGAGAACGTGCGGGCGGCGCTTGCGCGAGGCCCGCTCGGAAGCGAGGGGGTCGGCGATCCGCAGCTCCTGTGCGATGACGCGCGCCGGTGGCGGCTGGGCCGCGTCCTGGATGCCCGATGGCGACCAGATCCTCTATTGGGGGAACCGCACCTGGGACCTCATGAAGTCGGACGGCAGCGACAAGCATCCCGTCGACGCTGCGCATCTCACCTGGTACGCCGATGGCCTGGGATATGGCCACTTCGCGACCTGGCAGCCCGAGCCATAGGGCGGACGGCGTCCGATCCGGGGGCGAACTCTCTCAACCATTTGTCCGGGCGAACCACGGACCCGCCGCGAAGGGATTGCGGCGGGTCCGTCGGTCGCCTCGTGTCTGTGGCCGCGAGGCGACGGTGGGGCTGTCCCATCAGAAGGGTGAGATGAGACGAGCCCGGCCCGCGAGGAGGATCGACGGGCACCCCTGAGGGCCATGCGTGATGTTCAGCCCGACGGCCTTGCCGGCGTGCCTGTGCCCGAGGCCCCGACCTTGCGCCGGCGCGACACCACGCCCGGAGGTCGCGGCCGGTGCGACGGCGGGGTGGTGCTGTGAGCTTTTCGGGACCCGCAATGGGACTCCGACGCCGGCACGGACGGGTCCTTCGTCCCTGGAGCGCCGATCGCGACATCATGGGTTGCTTGTCTGGGGACGCTGCCGACGGCTGGCCCGGTCGGTGTCCCGGTGCGGGGAGCACCTGTCCTCGACTCGCGGATCCGGAGGACCAGCCGTCACCGTAGACTGGGCACGAAGATCAATAGCGACCAGCGGGTCACGTCTGTGTAGACAGGTGCACGGTCCTAGACCCGGCCAACCTCGAGGAGGGCCTAGGCGTCCAGGTCCGCCCTACGAGGGCGCAAGGAAGGCGTCGAGCATGTCCGACTGACCATCGACATGCGCGGTGTGGCCGCAGCGGCAACGCCAGACGCGCCCCCGCCCGGGCCGACCACCGCGCACCACTCCGATGCGTGGCCGGCTCGCAGCCTCTTCCCAGACAACGATGGAACCCTCGTTGCGCCACTCGACAGCCGAACACGAGGCGCACCGCAGCGCGTCTACATCGGGCACTGGCGTCCTGGCGCGCCGATCAGTCGTGGCGGTCACCGGGATCCCCTTGACCGCGCTTGGCCGGCTTGTCGCGCCGCCGTGAACCGCCCCGTTCATCGCGACGGCACGAGTCGCCGCTGTTGGCCCGCGGCCTGCGGTCGCTCATGGCAGCGGCATCCCACCGGCGACCGCGTACACCGTGCCGGTGATGTAGCTGGCGTCGTCCGACGCCAGCAGCACATAGACGGGCGCCAGCTCGCGCGGCTGTGCGGGACGGCCGAGGGGCGTCTGCCTCCCGAACTCGGCGGTCCTCTCGGGTGCCGTGGAAGCGGGGATGATGGGCGTCCAGACGGGTCCGGGGGCCACGGCATTCACCCGGATGCCCTCCGGAGCCAGCATCTGGCTGAGCGCCTTGGTGAAGGTCAAGATGGCACCCTTGGTCGTGGCATACGCCAACAGTGAGGGCGAGGGCTGGAACGCCTGGACCGAGGTGGTATTGATGATCGAGGCGCCCGGGCGCAGGTGCGGTCGGGCGGCCTTCGCCAGGTAGAACATGGGGTGGATGTTCGAATCGAACGTCTTGTGCCACTCTGCGGTGGTGATCTGGTCCAGGGAGTCGAAGCGATCCTGGTGCGCCGCGTTGTTGACGACGACGTCGAGCCGTCCGAACTCCGCGATCGTCCGCTCGACGAGTCGCTGGCAGTGCCGCTCGTCGCCGATGTCGCCCGGCGCGTCGATTGCGCGGCGACCGGCGTCGTCGACAGCCTGGCAGGTGACCGCCGCGTCCTCGCTCTCGTCGAGGTATGAGACGACGACATCAGCCCCTTCACGCGCGAAGGCGAGGGCCACGGCCCGCCCGATGCCGCTGTCGGCGCCGGTGACGAGGGCGACCCGACCCCTGAGTCGACCCGCTCCGACGTAGGTCGACTCACCGAAGTCGGGCGCTGGGTCCATCTCCCCTTCGCGCCCCGGGGTGGCCTGCTGCTGGCGCGGGAAGTCGGGTCGCGGACCTGCGCCGCGGGGATCGACCGGCGCTGCTGGATCTGCCTGGGTCGGGCTCTCTCGGTCCATGGGATCTCCTGGGTCGGGACGGGAGACCAGCATTGCGAAGGTCCCACTGCGGCCCCGCGCGTCCATCGCGCCGAATGGTCTCAGCGTGCTTGCAACGCGCGCCCGGCCGCGTTCATGGGGGTCCAGTCGGGCCGGCGCACGGTCTTATGCGCTCCCCTAGCGGGCTGCGGAGCTATGTCTCCCGGATCTGCGTGGGCTCGATGCCGAGGTCACAGCGTTTTGCGGAGCCGGCCGCTCACCGATGCCGCGTCCCCGTACCTGTGGTCCAGGAGCCATACGGTCTGGGGAGGAGGAGCCCGGTGGGCGGGTGCCTGCGGCTGGCGCGAATGATCGTTCGGCCTGTGCCCTTCGGTGGCCGTCACGCCGCTGTAACGCACAGCGCCAGGTGGAGAGGGGCCTCCTGTCGGAGGGGCCACCACGATGCCCCTATGAGTTCCGACCTCGTTGTCCTCGTAATCTTGTTCGTCCTCGCCGTGATCTTCATCGGGACCGCCTACGGCACGCGGAGAAGGTGGTGGGGCCGCTGGCGGCAGCAGCCCCATCCGGCTGAGGATCGACCGTCCGTGAGACGGGACGGCGAAGTCTGACCATAGACATCCCAGCGGCGACCCGATGAAAGGCCATCCCCCTGCGCCAGGGCCCGATGTCGCTCGGCGGGCTTGTCACGCGATCGTCACGTCGATGGCGCCAACAGATGCCGCCCTCCGTCGGTCCGTCGTGTGACGCTCGCGGTCCCAGCTCCACGGAGGTCCCGATCGATGTCCCGTCCGCGCTTCCTGCTCACGTCCGGACTCACCGCGATGCTGTCCCTATCGCTGGCCCTCGCTGCCAGCGCCCAGAGCCCGGCAGCAAGCGCCGCGCCGGCATCGCTTGCGCTGAGCCCATCCGCTCCCTCGCTGGCCTCCTGCGCACCGCCAGCCACGGGCTCCATGGTCCCAGCGTCCTCCCCCGGCACCGTCGCATCGGGCGACCTCAGCCCGTCGAGCCCGGCTCCGGCCGCCGCATCGCCGGAGACGATCGACCCCTGCACCTCGACGCATGTCAGCGCGCAGCTCACCGAGATGGCCATCAGCCTGGACGTCACGAGCCTCCCCGCCGGCCCGGTGACCTTCGACATCACGAATGCCGGGACCGTCGATCACGAGTTCGTGGTCATCCCCACCGACATCGCGGTCGACCAGCTGCCCACCAAGGATGGCGCCGTCGACGAGGACCAGGTGCCTCCGCTGAAGCGGGCAGGGCCCATCCAGCCGGGCACTACCACGACGCTCAGCGTGGACCTCCCGGCGGGCCACCACGTCATCATCTGCAACATCCCGGGGCACTATCTCGCGGGCATGCGGACCGAGTTGACGGTTTCCTAGTCTCGGCAAGGCCCTCGGCCGCGTTGAGGCTCCTGGAGTCGCCGGCACCGTGGTGGCCGGATGCTCGCGCCGCGGCGAAGGGCTCATGTCGGGTCCTTCCTGGCGCAGGTCAGCTCTCCACCGGCGGGTCCGGCTGCCGCAGGAGGCGCCTGGAGGAAAGGCGCTGCACCATCCGGACGTCAGCCCGCCGAGCGGCCCGGGGGAGCACCTCGCGGAGTGGACGACCCGCCGGAGCAGAGCGATCATCGTCAGCCAACGACGCGGTCGCTCGACGCCCTGTCCCCGAGGACGTCGATGCCGTCCGGCATGGGGACCGTCACAGTCGCGGCAAGGCCATGGCAGATGACCCGCGACCGATCCGAAGATCGACTAGGTGTAGTCCCCCGCGAGGTTGGTGACACCCGTCATGCGACGAGCCGGAGCTCGAGGCGGCGGCGGGGCGTCTGCCCGTCGATACCCAGGTGTGGGCGCTGGTCGTTGTAGTACCCGATGAAGCGGGCCAGCGCAAGCGCCCGACCGGCGGACGATGCGAAGACCTCGAGGTAGAGGCACTCGGACAGGACCGTCCTGATCCAGCGTTCGACCTTGCCATTGGTCTGGGGTCGGTAGGGCCGGGTCCGCGTGTGCTTGATGGTGAGCCTGCGCAGGACGGTGCCGAAGCGGCGGCTGCGGTAGGCCGAGCCGTTGTCCGTGATGATCCGCCGGACGCTGACACCCTGGTCCCGGAACCAGCGCAGTGCGCGGACGAGGAAGCGGGCTGCGCTGACCGCCCTCTCGTCGGGCAGGATCTCGGCGTACACGAGGCGGGTGGCGTCGTCGATGGCCACGTGGAGTACCTCCCAGCCGACACCCCGCCGGTGATGCCGGCGGTCGCCCGTGGCCCGGTGTCCGGGGCCGCCCACGATGCGACCCAGCTTCTTGGTGTCGAGGTGGACGAGGCCGCCCGGCTGCGCGTGCTCGTAGCGCAGGACGACCACGGGCTCCGGTCCCGGTCGACCGAGACCCAGGCGGCCGATGGCCCGATGGACCGTGGAGGCGGGGATGGCCAGCAGGGCGCCGATGCGGTCCGGCCCCCAGCCGGTCGAGCGCCGCACCGCCGCGATCCGGGCCTCCTGCGGGGCCGACAGTCGCTGGGGTGACCGGCCCGGCCGGGAACTGTGGTCGACCAGGCCCGAGGCCCGGTCGACCCGCCACCGGGGCAGCCAGCGGTAGTAGCAGCGTCGGCTGATGCGGAACGCGGCACATGCGGCCGTGACGGTCATGCCCGTCTCGACCGCCGCGAAGACCTCCGCGCGCCCACGCGGTGTCAGACGGGCGTTGCCATGACAATGCACCCGAGGAGCCCTCCCAGGAAGGTTGTGTAGGTCAGCGCCTTCAACCTAGCTGGTGACGGGCTCCTCGTGTCACCAACCTCGTGGGAGAACAGAACTAGGCGACCAGAGAGGCTGGACGGCCTGGAGTACGACAAGGTTCGCCAGCAGCGGAATCGGACCTCGGCGCCGGCCGGACCTGGCCGGCTGGGCGATGGGCAGCCGGCACGCGGTGACACCAGCGGACTACCGCCGCCAGCGACTCGTGTCCCCTCGCGCCAGGATCTGGTCGGCCATCCCCATTCGATGTCAGGCATCTTGCGATCGTCTGGTCCCACTGGCACACTCGGGCGTGTCGGTCATGTGTGCACGATGAGGATGCTCCGATGCCTGCCGAGGACGCATCGCAGCCGACCTGGGAGCGGCGGCCCCACCTGCGTCTGACGACGTTCCGGCCCCTGGACAGCCACCAGGAGGTCGACGCCCACCTGCGCGGATCGATGGCGATGCATGGAGGCCAGCACGGACACCGCTGGAGCTGGCTGGCTCGACGGACCGACGCTGCCGGTCACGAGCTCGTGCTCGTCTCGCTGTGGACGACGCGCCCGGACGCGGAGGAGGCGCTGGAGGCGTCCGAGCTCCTCTCGCAGCATCCCCGGCCTGCCGCGCGGATCGCCGAGGTGAGGACCGAGATCCTGCCCGTGCGGATCTACGAGAGCTTCGAGCGGACGGTACCCATGACCGTCATGCGGCTCTTCCGGGGTCGGACACGTCCAGGAGAGCTCGAGGCGTATCTCGCCGAGGCCCAGGCCGGCACCATCACCGATGGGCAGCGGCAGGATGGCCTCGGTGCACTGGTGTCGGCGACGGACGGCACCGCTAGCTTCGTGAGCGTCTCGGCGTGGCCCGACTGGTCGGCGATCGAACGATGCACCGGCGGCGACATCAGGCATCCGCTCTCTACCCGCAATACCGCCCGGCTGGAGTCCGGAGCACCCGTCCACTACGAGCTGGTGAGCTACGAGTTCGAGGTCCGGCATGCGCCGAGCGGGTCCGGCTCGCCTGCCGGCCACGTCGGGATCGTCTAGGCCTGGGCACCCAACCGGACCGACGCCTCGGGCTGTCAGCCTGGCCGCGGGCGTATCGTCGTGGTGAAGCGCTCGCGGTCGATCTCCGTATCGGAGTCGAACTCCACGAGCCTGCCGTCCTGCCGCGCCATCCGGAAGCGGGACTCGTCCACGGTCCGCAGGTCCCATAGCAAGGACCTGGCACGTGTGTGCCGGGTCCTTGGGTTGGGGGCTGCCAAGGGGCCGTGAGGCAAACGGCTCCGGCGCCCGCCGGTCCTATCCCCAGATGAGACCTCAGGATCGATCCGAGCACCTGTGGTCCGCCGACGCGAACGGCGGCCGAGGCAGCGTTGCAGGCGTGTCGCAAGTCGACCCGCCCTTCCTCCCAGGCGCGCGTCAGCCGGCCCACCGCGGCATCCTTGGCTGCCACATCCCTGTAGCGCGCCTCCGGGGTTCCGATAGCGCGGCAGCATCCGTCGACGCGCATGATGCCCCGAGCGGGGACATCCTGGCGTCCCGAACCGCTACCCGAGGTGGGGCACATGGATGCTCACGATCCCTATCCCGCCATCCCGCTGGGTCCCGACGAGCATTTCGATGCCGTCGCCGAGACCGATGAGGCGCTCATCGCGCTGACGGACCGCCGGGTCGTCGTGACTGAGGACGGCCGCACCGCGCTCGACGTCCCGGTCGGGCGTATCCGGCGCGTGGAGCTCGACATCGAACGCGATCGACCCACCAGCCTCATCCTCGTGCCCGCGGAGCCCCGCTGGGCGCCCCAGGTGCTCACGATCCCCGACGGCGAGGTGCCGCACGTCCTGCTCGCCCTCGAGCTCATCCTCGAGCGACTGCGGGCGTCGGCCTGAGATCCTCGCGGGGCGCGCCGACTGTCTGAAGCGGGGCGGATGAGCGAGAATGCGCACTGGAGGTTGCCCCGGCCATGATCAGCGAGCCGACGGAGGGGACGCCCGCGTTCCGACTGCACGATGATGAGTTGCTGCGGCTCTGGACGCGGGTCGATGGCGCGGTCATCGGGGTCACCGACCGGCGGATCATCGTCCAGGACGAGGCGGGCGACGCGACCGAGCTGCCGCTGGGACACATCTCGCGCGTGAGCCTCTCGGTGGAACGCGCCGGGCCGGGCGTGCTGGTGTTCTTCCCTAGCGATCTGGCGCTCCAGCCGCACGTCATGAGTGTGCCGCGGGGCCAGATGCAGTCCACCGGGCGGCTGGTCGGCTACATCGGCGACCTCCTCGAGCAGCACGAGCCGGCTCGCTAGGGGGATGTTGGCCGTCCCGTCCGCCACCTTGCCCCTGGGCCGGACCAGGTGGTGTCCTGTCACCTCGCTGCGATGCCTGAGCCTCGCGCCCGGTCACCGCCGGGAGACCTTCCGGCCCACCCTCTGCGCATGAGCGAATCCCTTCGACGTCCGCTCACCGCATCGGCCCCCGGAGCCGTCGGCCCAGCGCGCCGTGTCGCGACGACGGGCGCCGTGTGCCTGTCGGTCTTCCCGCAGTCCGATGTCGCCTTCCGGGCGCTCGCCAACGCCTGGCTCGGACGGGTCGGCGACGACCCTGAGCGGCTCCAGCTCGAGCTCCGTCGTCGGTACCCGAGCGCAGTCGTCCAGCCACGTCCGGTCGATCAGACGTCGATGCGCGTCTGGTACGTCGACCGGGACGGCACGCCGCCCGCCAGCCGTCGACGGTGATATGGGCCCCAGCAGGGCGCATCCGGCCGGGTGGTGAGAAGGGAGGCCCATACTCCCAGTGCCGACCGGGGCAACCGGAGGGGATGACGCGGTCCACGTCGGCGAGCAGGAGCTCCAGCGTTCGTCGGGCGAGTTCCTCGAGCATCTCGATGCGATGCGCCAGCTGGAGATGGAGAAGCGGTCACTCCCCCCTGCCGACCCACGTCGGCCGGCACTGGCGGCCAGGATCGGTGGCATGGCCATGGACCTCATGGGACGCGGCCGCTACCCGACCCGGCTGACCGAGGCGCAGGCCGATCGGGCCGTGACGCCCGTGCGCCCGCTGCATCACATCCTGGGCGACCGGCGGGACGCCGAGCGACGCCTGAGCGACGCCCCGGTCGTATGGGGAATCGTCGAGGAGAGCCGCCGCTTCCAGGAGGGGTACCAGCGCAACCTCGAGACCGGGCATTCCGAGCCGGAGCGCGACCCGGGGGACTGATACGCCGAGAGGCCCGGATCTAGTGGTCGTACTCCTGGAGCCGGAGCCCGATGATATGGACCGCGCGGACCACCTCCGCGAGCTCCTCATGGGGCACCGCGAGGACCTGCGGCTCGTCGGACGGGTGGTGGGGCACGATGACGAGGGTCGAGGGCCGTCCTCGCTCGACGTCGAGCTGGATGCGCCGGATGGCCGCCACCGGCACGTCGAGCGAGACCCGGTGACCGGTGGCCACGATCATCCGGCCATGGTCGGTGAGGCCGAACAGCGCCGGCGTCGTGCGCGCCGCGACCTCGAGTCGCTCGCCCTCGGTGAGGCTGAATGGATAGGGTTCCTGGTCGGTCATCCGATCCTCGCTGGGTCCCATCCGAACGGGCAGCCGGTCGGTTCCCGCTGGCGGAGGACCGATGGTACCGAAGGTGGTCGAGGACGGCTGCGGGCCGTGTCGGGGAGTGGCTCGAACCCAGCCTTCCCATCAGGTCAGCCCCGGGCCGTCGCGGCGCGATCGTCGACCCCCGGCCGGGCGGGTACACAGTTCGAGCCCCTGGCGCGAGAGGACCAGCTGGAGAGTCGATCCAGACCTCGTCGGGATCCGCGGGCAGGCCGGCCCCGATGGTCGGTGTCTCGGCGATCGCCAGCTCCCAGGCGACCCAGGCCAGAATATCGACCCTGGTCGGCACCACCGGCTCATACCCGGTCAGGAACCGCTCGACATCGATCTCCGCCATCGCCTCCTGCCACAAATCGGGCAGGGTGACCTCTTCGTCCAGTCGCTCGGGGTCAGGTCGGATCATGGCTGTAGCCTAGTTCCACGGGGGTTGCGCCCCGCCATGCCGGGGGACCGACGGCGTTGCACCCGGGACACGATCGGCTGGAGCGATGCAGCCAGCCGTGACGATGCGTCCCCTCGCCCAGGTCGTCGAGGCTGCCGCGGGAGTCCGTGGGGTGGTGACCGACGACCTCAGGGCCTCAGGAGCCCATCGAGCCGGTCGGCCTGCCCGTCAGGATCGGCGAGACCACCGCAAGCGCAGCGCCAGGCGCGTCCAGGTACGTGGCCAGGACCCCGCATCGCACCGAGGCGGGGTCGCGACGGGGAATCCTCCCAGACAACGATGGAACCAGCGCTGCACCACTCGACGGCGGCGCAGGATCGACACCGGAGCATCGGGGTCCTTGCGCAGCCCATCCGCATCCGCGGGCCTGTTGGTCACCCCGGCCTCCGTGGGCTCCCGCCTCGCATGCCGCACGCGGCTACAAGTCGCCAGAGCCTCGGAGCAAGATGAGCGCGGCGGCACCGAGGGCCACGCCGAGGGCTCCCAGCATGACGAACCCGGTGTAGTCGACCTTCGTGGGCTGGAACAGGTACGGCGCCATCCAGTAGATGCCCGCGACCACAAGCACGGCGGCCGCCAACGCGATGGCCGCCCAGGTCCGGAGCCGCAGGTCCCGATGCATCCCACCGGACGATAGGGCCGGTCTCCTTCGCCGCTCATATCCAAGTGGCCGAGGACCTTGTGATTCCCTCGCAACCGACGCGGCAGCCGGCCTGCAATGTCGCGGCAGCGCCGACAAGGTCTCGCTGGGTCGACTGGGCGGCGGGTCATTGACCGCGTCGAGGAGGCCGAAGAGATCGACGCCGGATCGAGCCGATCGGCTCCATCGCCATGCGGGCAGCCTCGGCCTTGCGGACCGTGTTCGCGTACTGGCGCCAGTGGGTATGGCACATACGGCTGAGCCGTCCTGGCACTGGAAGGCGAGGTCGGGCGGTCCTCGGTCGATGTCGCCCGGTACACTGCGGCCCTCGCCGTCGTTGTCGTCGGGACCTTCCATGAGCGCCCGGGGACAGGCCTCTATGCGCTTGGTTCGTCCCAGGCGTCCAGATGGTCCTTCACGCGCCCTTCGGGCCCGACCGCGCGCCAGCCTGAGCGTGCGCCGCGGCTTTCGGTGGCGTGCTGATCTTGTACTGTCCGACGCCGCCGACATCGCCCGGATCGATGACGTGCACCGGCTCGGCGGGGTCCTGTGCTCGCACCTGTGCAGGCCTCCCGTCGGGGAGGTCCCCGACCCACGGCGCCTCCGCGTCGGTCGGTGGCGGCTCGGCCGGCGTCGAGGTCGGATACCTGGTCGTGTCGTCGTCCGTCATCCCACAACCTCCGTCTGGCTTGGCGCGCCCGTCATCGGGCGCCGAATGCTTCCGTGCACGCTGTCCTGTAGCCGCCAGCGTCCCCGGTCTTCCAGTCGTTGTAGGCCTGACCGGGGTCGAGGAGTCCCCGCTGGAGCGCCACCCGGCCGACCTGTCCCTGGTGCCCTTCGCACCAGGCAAGCTGGTCGGCCGACAGGTCCGGACCCCCGCAGGCGGCCAGAGCGAGGGCACCGAGCAGTGCCAGACCGACCGCCGCCTCCAGCCCATGGATGGACATCGTCCGCCTCCGTGGTCGTCCGCTCGGCGAGCGGCGATTTCCATGGTGCCACCCGTCGCATGCCCCGCGGTCCATCGTGACCCGCCGCGACGTTGCGCCTGCGTGGTGATCGCGAGCGCCCGACTGCTGGCACGCCGATCTCACGCTCGGACCTGTGGCACGAGAAGCTGCTGGGAACGCCATGGGTCACGCAGACCGGCCACACGCGTGACCCATGGCTCGCACGCCACGCCGCGGTCGAGGCATCGAGCGCCGGCATGCGTCCGGCAAGATGCGTGCGACCCAGGTCCACTCGACTCGACTTGCCCCATGGCGCGATCTGAGCACTGGCACCGGACTCCAGCTGCGGATCGCGGACGTCTCTCTACGCAGGTGGCGGGCCATGCGGTGGGAGCCACTGGCATCCACATCGCTGACGACGCCTTGGCCCCGGACAGCAGGCTCGGGATCGCGCGCGGGCATCCCATGTCGGGCATGTCACAGGCGAGCGTGCGGTTCGACGCGGTCCCGCCGGACCCGAAGTGACCGCACGATGTCTACTGGACGTGGTAGTGGCCGGTCATGGCGAGCTGATGCACGTCACACCAGAAGAAGTACTCACCGGGCGTCGTCGGAGCGTCGAAGGTCATCGACTCGACTGCGCCGGGCCCGGTCACGATGGGCGTCTTGCCCAGCGATCGCGAGTCCTGGTCGGGACCATCGAAGAAGTGGATGTTGTGCGGGATGGCGGTGTCGTTCGTGTATCGCACGGTCACCTGGGCTCCAGCCGGGACGCTGACGTCCTGCGGGTCGAAGGCAAGCGGATCGGCATCCGTCGTACGGATCTCGATGGTGACGCTCCCACCGCCTGACGCCGCTCCCGACGGATCGGCTGTGGACGGCGGGGCGGACGCGGGCTGGGTCGCCGTGGTCGGCGGGGCGGCCGTGGCAGGCACATACGTCCACGCCGGACGTGCGCCCGCGCAGGCGACGACCACCACCATGATGCCCAGGATGCTTGCCAGGCGCAGGGGCCGTGCGATCGGTATCACAGCCATCGTCCAGCCCCGTCAGGGAACTCCAGCCGCCATCGGCGTCGCGCCGTCGGCCGGTGACGCCGCGATCGCCACGGACTGGAGTCGGAGCGCACGTGCCTGGTCGCCTCCTCGCGATCGGCCTCGCTCGCCTGCGTCCTGGATGAGGGCCCGGTAGACCTGCTCGTATCGGGACACCATCCGCTCGACCTCGAAGCGTTCGAGGGCCCGTCGCCGGATCGCAGCGCGGTCCAGGTCCCGGACACACCGGAGCGCGAGCCGCGCCTCATCCAGGTCGTCCACCAGGAACCCGTCGACACCGTGTTCCACGATCTCTGGGAGCGCCCCCGCCCGCCGTGCGATGACCGGCGTCCCGGTCGCCAGTGACTCGATCGCCACCAACCCGAATGGTTCCGGCCACGCCCCGAGCATGAGCGTCGCGAGCGCGCCCGCGAGCAGCGGGTCGCGGTCGCGCGCGCTCACCTCGCCCAGGAACTCCACTCCCTCGGGGGCAGCGGGCCGCACGACCTCGTCAAGCATCGCGAGCTCCCCGGGCTCGATGGCCTTGGCCGCGATGCGGAGCCGGTGGCGAGTGGAGATCGCGAGCTCGATGGCCTCCGCGATCCCCTTCTCGGGAGAGAGGCGGCCGACCAGCGCGAGATAGTCGCCGGGCTCCTCGGCGGCGGGCATCCCGGTGAGCGGCAGACCGTGGGGGATGGTCGCCACCCAGTCGAGACCCGGGTGCCACCTGCGTTGACTCTCGCTGATAGCCACCAGGGGCACGTCCGGGAACGCAGCGACGCAGTCGTAGGTCCCCGGCAGATCCAGGCGCTGGTGGAACGTGGTCAGGACCGGCACGCCAGCGTGACGCGCCAGGGGCAGTCCGAGGGACTCGAGATGCGCATGCAGCACGTCGAACTCGTGCGCGTGTGCCCACGCGACCGCCGCCGACATCGTCACGAAGGGCGCCACCTCGCTGCGGTATCCGTCGAGCCAGATGGCCCTGGGCACGACCGGGATGACGTCGGTGCCCGCGGTCGAGTCACCCGAGGCGAACAGGGTCACGTGATGGCCGCGCGCGGCGAGCCCGTCGGCAAGCGCCGCGACGACCCGCTCGGTGCCGGCATAGCCGACCGGCGGGATGGGCAGCAGTGGTGGCGCCACCATCCCGATGCGCAGCCGCGGAGCGATGGATCGATTGGCGGTCGGCGTGCCGTTGGTCGATCCATCGGTGCTGCCGTGGTCTGGCATGGCGCGATCCTCCCCGCGTCTGCAGCACGGGGACTCCGTCGCCCTGTGCCGGCGCAAGAACACGGTAGCCCTCAAGGCGATCGTGTCGAGGTATCGCCACCGGCTCGGTTCCTGTCGACTCCATCGCAAACCGGACCGGCTGCGTCCTGGGCACGGACGTGGAGACCCGGACATGGCACATCGGGTCCCGCTGTCGGGGGCCGGGGACGTTGGGTGCGCTGGCCCGAGCCACCGCCCTGGCGGGAGGAGCGAGCGTCGCGATGCCCGTCATGTTGGATCCGTCCCGAGAGAGGCGCGCGGCCGGGCCCCTGACGAGCAGCGTCGAGAAGCGCGACCGGCACCCGAAGAGGTCCGGCCTGGGCCGGTCATCTCCCAAGGCCGCAGGCTGCGAGCCACTAGCGCTGTCCTCGCTGGGCCAGCGTCCGCACCCGCGCGACATCACCGGGCTTCACCAGTTCGTATCCCACCTCGACGGGCTCGCCGCCGCCGAGCAGGATGCCGTCCCGCGTGTATGAGGTCATCGCCAGGACCGCCAGGTACCCCTGGCGGTAGGGCTGCTCATCGACCACGAAGGCCAGCTGCCGGGCCTCGAGGGCGTCGAGGACGCCAGCGCTGATGCCGAAGGTGGCCAGCGCGACGCGCGCGGGTGTACCTGCCTGCGCGGCCGCCGCGACCACGGCGGGGACGCTGGTGGGATCGGTCATGAGGATGCCATCGATGGTCGGATCCGCGCGAAGTCGGGCGGCGATCGCGCCACGGACCCCGGACGGGTCGCCGGCGGGGTCGAGGGCCAGGAGCTCGTCCATCGAGCCGCCGGTGGCCGCGAGCCCGGCAGCGGCACCGGCGCAACGGTCCCGTGTCGCGGTCGCTGTCGCGACCTCGAGGCACAGGGCGTTGGTGACGGCCAGCCGCCCCAGCTCATGCCCGGCGGCAACGCCAGCGAGGTGTTCGTTCGACCCGACCACGAGCAGGGCCCCCGCGGACGTGGCTGTCGCGCCGATGGCGCCCACCCCGACGACCGGGATGCCGGCGGCGGCGGCCTCCACCGACGTGCGCAGCAGGTCATCATCCGCCCCGACCGCGACGGTGATCGCGTTGGGTCGCGTTGCCACGACGTCAGCCATGGCCTGCGCGAATCCCGGTCCGGGGCCGGGCGACGCGACGGACAGGGACACGCCAAGGTCCCTGGCCGCCTGGCGTGCCCCGTGCTCCATCAGTTCAGCGGAGCGTCCCTGGAGGGCGGTCACGAACGCCAGCCGCGTCGCAGCCCGATCTCCGGTCCGGCCGGCGCCGGTCATGCCGACCGTGAGCACAGCGGAGAGCGCGACGACCCCGGCTGCGCTCCCGGCCAGCGAGACCTTCACGGCCCTACTTGACGGTCAGCGTGCCCTCCATGCCGGCCTGGCGGTGGCCCGGCACGTTGCAGTAGAAGGTGTACTTGCCCGCCGGCGCGTTGATGGTCACCGAACCGGTGTCGCCGGGCGCGACCTCGACGTCGATGCCCAGCTCGTCGATGACGAACGTGTGGACCGAGGCACCCGTGTTGGGGAGCGAGATGGTCACGTCCGTGTCTGCGGCGATCGTCAGCCGCTTGGGTCTGTAGGCGACATCGACCATGGTGATGGTGTCGGCGGCCGCGCTCGCCGCCGGGGAGGCGCTGTCAGTGGCGGCCGGCGTGTGGGACGGCTCCGGGGTGTCCGTATCGGCAGGTGTCCCGGACGGTTCCGGCGTGTCCGTCGCGGCGGGCGTCCCGGACGGCTCCGGCGACGCCGTCGGCGCCGGGGTCTCGGACGGTGCCGCCGAGGCGCTCGGGGCGGGGCTCGCCGCGGCGGCCGAACCGCTGGGCGCCGGGCTTCCCTCCGGTTCGAGCGGCGCGGTGACGCCGTTGCCCACCTGGTCCGACTGGACGATGCGCCAGAGGGCGCCGTTGGACTGGCTGGCCGGGTCGTAGTCCCGGCCGTAGTCGCACTCGCAGGAGGTCACGTACACGTTGCCCGCCTCGTCGGTGCCGCCACCGGGCATGAGCAGCGTGGTGTCGAGCAGCTGCTGGTACTGCCAAGCCCCGCTGTCATCGCGGGCGAGACCGTAGACGCGCCCCGAGCAGTAGTCGGCGTTGAGGTAGATGCCGTCGAGCGTCGGCGACTCGGAGCCGCGATAGACGCCCGAGACCCGTGATGGAGCAGTCGCCCGTGGTGTGGTCGTACTCCGCGACCGGCAGCACGCCCACTTGGCCGCGGGGGCAGTCGGTGACCGTCTCGGGGTAGCAGTGGGAGGCCTCGAGCCAGTCCCAGCCGTAGTTCTGGCCGCCCCCGGCGTCCGCTGCCTGGAAGTCGATCTCCTCCCAGGCGTTCTGGCCGACGTCCGCGATGTAGAGGTCACCGGTCTGGGCATCGAAGTCGAACTGCCATGGGTTCCGGAGGCCGTAGGCCCAGATGGTCGGGTCCGCACCCGGGTGGTAGGCGGCCGGGTCCTGCGGGTCGAGGCTCACCTTCGAGGACTCGGCGAAGGGGTTGTCCGCGGGGATGGAGTAGTTGAGCTGCGACGATGTGGTGTCGACGTCGATGCGGTGGATCTTGCCGAACGCATTGCGAAGGTTCTGGGCGTTGTCATACGGGTCGCCCGCGAGGCCGCCATCGCCGGTCGTCCAGTAGAGAAAGCCATCGGGTCCGAAGTTCACCGAGCCGCCGTTGTGGTTGATGTACGGGTCGTTCGCGATCTCGAGCACCAGCTGGGCGCTGTCCGGGATCGGCGACGTTGGGATCGTCGGCGGACACGTTGTAGCGCACGAGACGCAGGTTGCCGTTGGTGGCGTAATCCGAGTAGTAGACGTAGAACTGGCCGTTGTCCTTGTAGTCGGGGTGGAAGGCGAGACCGAGCAGCCCCTGCTCCAGGAAGTCGTCCTTGACGGAGCCGCTGAGGTCCAGGAACGGCGTGTCGAGCAGCTTGCCGTCGGCATCCACGATCCGGACCTGGCCGGTCCGCTGCGACGACGAACATGCGCCCGGACCCATCGCCCGCGTTCGCCACGTTGATGGGATCGACGAGTCCGTCCGCGACCTTGACCACCGCGATGGAGGGGTTCCCGGGGAGGGTGCCGGTCGGAGCGACGGTGTCGCCGCCGGAGGTGTCCTGCCCGATGGCGGGGATGGCAGCCATCGCCAGCAGGACCGCTGCCCCCGACAGGGCAGCGAGGACTCGAGGTGATCTCATGGCACTCTCTCCTTGGGCACGGGTCGCCCGGACCCGTTCGCGTCAGGGTGGCTGGCGATCGGTTCCGTCCGGTCCCGCGCCTCGAGCCGCCGCATTGCGATCCCCTATCGGTGTAGGTTCGAGGCGGGCGCGTGGGCCGCACACGGGACCGCGGCGGTCCCCTATCGAGGGCGGCCACGTCAGCGTCGGCCCTCGACCAAATCGAGGGGCTCATTGCTGAACGCGCGGTAGACCATGCACGCCGTGGTGTCCGGGGCTCGTCGGGAGCGGACCAGCGGTCGGTGCCTCATCCCTACGACGGCGTTCACCACCTGACGGCTCCGGCTGTCGGTCGGGCATTGGGTGGGTCGATTCCTCCGTCAGGTCCCCTGGACCTCGTTCACCCAGGCCTCGGCATCATCCTCGTCCGGGCCGGCTAGGTCGGAGACGTCGGCCACCGCCTCGGCCACGTCGTTGTCCAGCTCGTCGGACCCCTCCGACGCGGGTGGCAGGTAGATGACCTCGTCCCCGACGGCATCGCGCTGGGTGGCGAGCCGGATGGCGATCGCGTCGGGACTCCCGGGCTCCGGATCCCAGGTGTCCTCTGGGTGGTCGCCGGTCTCGGGGACGGTCCCATCGGTCCCTGACATCACCTTCCGCCAGGGTTCGGGCTGGCGCATGGCATCGGCCGAGGCTCGGCCCGCGGACCCATGGTCAGCCCTGGTCCTTGCCCCGGACCGCGTCCTGGACATCGCCGAGGCCCTTCTGGGCGTCGCCCTGGACCTGCTTGGCCTGGCCGTGCGCCTCCTGCTCCTTGTTGCCGGTGATCTTGCCGGCGGTCTCCTCGACCTTGCCCTTGACCTGGCTCTCCGTCCCCTTGATGTGCTCGTCGGTCATGACATTTTCTCCCGTGCTGGGGCCAGCGGCCCACCCGGCCATGAACGTAGCCGCATCGGGCGGGCGGAGTCATGTCCCCCCTCCACGAGACATCACAATCGCGTGACGGTGCCGCGCGGGCTCACGCCCGGGGACGCCGGCTCAGGCGTTCGACACCTCCTGTCGCCAGGCACCCGTCGCCTGTCCGTGCGACTCGATGAACCCCTTGAAGCGTTCGAGGTCGCCCTCGACCCGGCGGGAGACGAAGCCCGGCATGTCCCCGACGTTCCCCACCAGCCCTCGGGCTCGTACTCGACCTGGAGCATCACCCGGCTGCTGGTGTCGGAGAGCTTGTGGAACGTCACGACCCCGGCGTTCGTGTCGCCGCTCGTACTCGTCCAGGCGATGCGCTGGTCGGGGGTCTGCTCATCGATGCGGGCATCCCACTCCTGCTTCCGGCCCGCGATGTCCGCGACCCAGTGGAGATAGGTGTCGTCGGTCTGCTCCACCCCCTCGACCCCTTCCATGAACCGCGGGAAGTCCTCGAACTGCGTCCATTGGTCATACGCGGTGCGGACGGGCACGTCCACGTCGATGTGCTTCTCGATGGTGGCCATGGGCGGTCTCCTTGTGTCTCCCTCGTCGGGTTGATGTGACCATCGTGGGCGATCCCCGCTGCGGGATGGTGCGGGCCGTGGCCCGATGGGATGACAGGCGGGTTACAAGGCGGCGGGGCGTTTCGGCTGTCAGCGCGCAGCCCACTCGGGCCACCATGCCGTGGCGATCCGACCAGGCGTCCTCATCTACCTCTCGTCGGACCGGCGCCACAGTGACCATGCCTTGCACCAATCGCTCGACACGCTCGTACCGCCGGCCAAGCGATGGATCGGCGATGACGCCGAGGCTGGGGCCGGGCCCCGAAACGAGCCGATCCGGCGCCCCATCGGCGGGTGTCACCAGACACCGAGCACATCCCGATGTCCGGCTCGTCGCGTGCTCCAGCTGCGCGGCTGCACCGGACCTGGCGATCCCGTTCAGCCCGCAATCTCGCGTCGTTCATGCGCTCATGGCCTTCATCATCGCCCCCGGCTGCCTCATAGATTGGGGACGATCACGATGATGGACCCGGGACGCGCCCGCGGTCCGGTCACGCAAGGAGGCTTCCGGTGCCGCGCGTCATGATCCGATGTCCGATGGCTAGCGACTCGTCCCCACCGGCTACCACGCGATGGGCGCTCGCGGGTTCCGTCGAGCGTTGCCCCGATCCACGACCGTCCACTGCGACGTCTGCCGCCGGACGCACGCCTGGTATCGCGAGGAGGCCGTCCTGGATTTCCGGATGCGAGGGGATCGCAAGGTCGAGGCAGGAACCCCGCGGGAGCGCCGGGCGCCACCGGCTCCTGATACGCCGGCGCAACGCTGGTGGTCGGGCTGCAGGCGCGTCGGCGATGGCAGGGACCCGACGATGCGGCGGTCCCGTGCAGGGACGTCCGTGGTCAGTGGCAGACTCCCCACGGGCCCGGGGCCGCCTCTCCTTTGCTCGGGCTTGGCGGCCCCACATCGCCTATGCCGTGCCTCGCGCTCGCTTACGCGAGGCGCCGAACGGACCCGTCGCTCTGGGTGCGGCGGGTCCGTCGTTGGCTGCGCCTGCAGCACCGCGAGGACGACGCGGATGCGGGACCGTCGACCTTGGCGGCCATCGTCGCCAAGCGCCTGGCTTCGGCGCTCAAGATGACGCGAGCGAAGGCACGGATGTCGGAAGGAGATCCGTGCCTGTCGGCGGGTGGGAAGGGCTCCTTGGAGCCCACGCCTCTCAGTGGCCGATGGCGCTGGTCGCCTCGACCTGCTGGGCGCCGCTCGCATCCCGGAGATCCAGCGTGCCCGAGGTGACCGCCCACGTGGTCGCCGCCTGGAGCGCCGTGAGGTACTGCGCCTCGAACGCGTCGGTGGCGTCACCGCAGGACATCATCGTGGCCATCAGGGGTCCGATGGGATGGCCGTGCCGTCGACGCTGTAGCCGCCGCTGAACGTGTGTTGCAGCCCCCGAAGCCCTCGACGCCGGCGTCGGGGCCGAAGGCGACGGACGCGCCGATGTCGTCAGGCACCGGCTCGACGCCGCCCTTGCCGTTGTTCACGTTGGTGACGTCCCACCTCGACACTCGAGGGGATGGTCGGCCCATAGGTCAGGACCGCCGTCCCGCCGGCATCGGCGAGCGTCAGGCCGCCGTCGGCACCGATGGCGTACGTGGCCACCGTCGCGAGCGCGGCAAGGTATCCCTGCTCGAACTGGTCGGTCGCGTCGTCACAGGACTTCATCGTCGTGGCGATCGGGCCGAAGGTCAGCATCGCGGCACCGTCGCTCGTGTAGTCCGCGAAGTAGCGGTTGCAGCCCGCGAACCCGCCGGCCTCCGCATCCGTGAACAGCAGGTCCGCGTTCGTGCCGCTCGCCACGGGCGAGCCACCCACGGACGCCAGCAGCCAGTCGGTATCCGCGAGACCCCCTGCGGCACCAGGCGACTAGGCGAGGGAGCCGCCCGCGAGTGCGGTGACTAGGGCGAACCCGCCAAGCGTCGTGGCCATGAGTCGAGCGCGACAGCCCATGCGATCCTCCTGATCGGTCGTGGCGCGGTGGCCGTTCCAGCGGTGGCGACCGGGCCAAGGCAAGGCAGCATAACGCCGGAAGACGGCTGCGCAGGTGCCGGATGCTCACGGGACCCGTAATGCGCGGCGCCGGACCAACGGCCGTTGGGATATTCGGTGCGGATCCTTGATCCCGCCGTCGGGAGACCCACCCTGCGGCTGACTAGGGGCGCTGGCCGCCGCCCGCGGCCTCCTTGCGCATCTCGTTGCCGCAGCAACAAGTGAACGGGCCCATGCGCTGCATCCGGGCCGGATCGCCGTGGTGTCGGAGCCGGATCTCGCAGCCGCAGTCGGGACACCCAAAGTCATCACCGTCGCGCATCTGCCGCGTGCCCGGGTCCTGCTGGACGTCCATGTCGTCTCCTTGGATAGCGACGGGCCTTGACCCTACGGCGATGGCCGTCACGCCACCGAGCCCCCCAGCGGCGTCCCCGTTACGGGCGCCTGTCAGCCCGCATAGGCGCACTTCGCGACCCGGATCGGTAGCGTCCTGGGAGGTGAGCCCGCGGCCGTCCGACTCGTCTGGGGTGGGCGGACCCACCACCGGTCAGCGTCCACTCGCCACCAAGTGGGGTTGGGTCTCACCACTCTAGTGCCTGGCTTCGCATTGCTACCGTGTCTCCATCTGACTCGCCAGACACCCCAACCACCCTCGAGGCAGTCGGAATGGCCAAGACCCTCGCTGCACGCCCGCGGGACTGCCAGGATGCCACCGGGTCACGCACTCCCTATGGCGCATCGCTCGTCCGGCACCTGGAGCCGGGCGGAGATCCTGCGGGCGCTGGAACAGGTCGCGCTCAGGGAGCGCCGTCGCCTACCAGGCTCGCGGCGAGGGCGAGCAGGTGCTCACCCACCGACACCAGCTCCTCGACGATGGCGGCCTCCGCAGGGTCGCGGCCGGGCGGCGGGCTGGGTGTCGTTCCGCGTGTGGGATCACCGCTCCGGTCGGCCAGCGTGCAGTCCACATCCGCCTCGACCCCCGGATCGCGGGCGAGCAGCCCCGGCACGGTCACGAACCGGTAGCCGGCGCAGGCGTAGTGGCGGATGACCCCGGGCAGGATGTCGGGCGTGACGGCGGGGCCGCAGTGGAGGAGCACGATGGAGCCCGGCAGCCCCCGGCTGGCCGCCCGGATGCCGCCCCGCACCGTGGTCCGGGGCGAGCTGTCCGCGTCGGTCGTGTCCCACAGCACGATGGTGTCGTAGCCGAGCTCCCGGGCCACGCGGCGGACGCGGTGGTCGAGGGCGCCGAACGGCGGCCGCAGGAGCATCGCCATCGGCTGCCCGGTGATGCCCTCGATGACCCGCTGGTCGCGCACCAGCTGGTCACGCACCCGGCTGCTCGAGAGCCGGGTCAGGCCGGGGTGGGCGTAGCTGTGGTTGCCGATGGGGAAGTCCCGGGCGATCCTGCGCCAGAGAGCCGGGTGTCGCCTGACGTAGATGGCGTTCGGGAACCAGGTGGCCGGCACACCGGCGGCCAGAAGGGTCTCGCGCATCTGCTCGCAGCGCACCGGGTCCCAGCCATCGTCGATGGTGAGCGCCACCGTCCGGACGCCGCGCGGCCCGTGGCGGACCACATGCGGGTCGGCGGCATCACCGACCGGCTCGAGCAGGAGGAGGAGAACGATGGCGAGCGCGGCGATACGGCGCAGCGACATTCCGGGGGACCTCGCATCGGGGCAGCCTGTCGTCGCCCGATGCGACGGCGGTATGTGATCAGCAAGCCCGGACGCGGCCACGTCCCCTGGCGACGGCCGGCACCTGTCCCCTATCCAACCACGCCTGAGGCCATCGCGCCATCCGCGGGACTACGGAATCGCATACCCGATGTGGGCCGGGTGGTCGCCGGCGCTCGCCAGGTCGATGCCCATGGCCTGGTCGCCCTGGACGGTGGCCGGGCCTCGTGCTGTGGCGCGGCAGCGCCGGATGGCGCTCGACCACCACGATGCTGCGACCCGCTCTATGCTCGCCCGGTCGGCGCCGGACGACCGATCGATCCGCAGTCGACCCGGAACCCATACCCACCGCGTCGGCCTGACCGGGGGACGCTGGCCCCCACCGGACCTCCTGCGCCGACCGATCGGTTTGCCTGCCCGGGTATCCTCGTATCGGCGGCCATGACCCTGACCGCGACGCGCTCCACAGGATGTCCCTCTCCGTCCCCGGGCCCGTGGCGACCACGATGCGACCGCCGGCACATCGCGATCGGTCGAGCCCAAGCGACCGGTCGGGCGGTCCGCACGGAGGATGGCGCATGTTCCAGGTCAGCGCCCGACCTCCGCAGGGGCTCCAGGGCGTTGTCACGAGCGAGGATGCGATTGCGGTGCTACCGCACGACCCGCCAGCGGGCTCGCAACTCCTCGTGCGCGCCCACCGCTCCGCCGAGGGTCGCTGATGCCGCGGTGAGACCGAGCGCGAGGAGGGTCTGCCAGGCACTGCCCTTGAGGACGTCGACGATCTTCGCCGGGTCCACCTGGGACCCCGGCAAGACGTCCCCGAAGAGCTGGCCCATGGCGCCGACCAAGGATCCGAGTCCGACCGCCGCGAGCAGGAGGATGCCGACGAGCGAGAGCGCCCAGACGAGGAAGCCGTTGAGCATGCTCCGGCCAGGATCGGACAGCTCGCCCGACCAGGAGCTGATGAAACCACCGACGAAGAAGGCGACGAGCGCGATGACGCTCGTCGTGATGACGGCCACGATGCCGAGGTTCTGCTGGCTCGCGGTGCCGGGTGCGGCTTGGATGCCCACCGCGATGGCAGCGAGCGTGAGCAGGAAGAACACGCCCAACGCGACCAGGAGACCGCCCCAGATGGGACCCCAGCGGAGTGGCTGGACGTCGGCAGGCAGTGGCCCGCTGATGGTGGGCGCGACCTCCCGCACCGCGTGCGGGTCGACGTACGACGCTTGCATGGTCGACTCCTATCGGACGATCGGGTTCGTTGTCACCCGATGAGACGCAGCACGATGATCACGAGGATCACCACGACGAGGATGCCGATGATGCCCATCTCACCTCCGGTGCTCCGGGACGAGGCCAGGGACGCGAGCGCGACCTCAGGCCGTCGGTCCGACCATCGGGGACGTGGGGTTTCGGCCGGACAACGGCAGGCCACGGATCGTTGCATCTCCGTGGCGGGCTCGCTCCGTCAGACCCTATGCATGCTCGCAGGCACGGATTGGCACCGGACTGACGTAGGGCGTCCTCAAGCGGTCAAGTCGGACGCGGTAGGGTCCCGACGCACTCGTCACGCGGCCTGTAACGCTGCCCGGGATGGATGTGCCCTGGTGGCGACGCGACCCCTGGGCCCTCGTGGGCACAGCCTGCTTCCGTAGGTGTCCTCGTCGTGCTCCCCGGCCGCGTTGGATGCCTCCGCTGCCGCGCTCGACATCCGCGGGACGGCTGACGGGACCCCTCGCGTGGATCCGCTGGAGTGCAACGCCTGCGAAAGCGGCCTCACCGTCGTCGACGCTGCAGCAGCCGGTGGATGTGATGCCGTCTGGTGGAGGTGGTGGACCTTGACCTCCGCGCTGGTGAGCCTGCCTGGACCCGGGCGGTAGCCGTCGCTGGACGGACTGCCGTATGTGCCGGACGGCATACCCCGAGCGACCTTCGGCCCTTGTCCCCGCGATACCACCGCCTTCCGGTGCATGCCGAGCATCGAGCGGCCGCGCAGGAAGCCACGGCCGGCTCGCTTCCGCATGCAGCACTCGAGGGCCATGGGCGTTCCTGGAGATCCCATCGCGGATCGGCATGAGCCTGAGCTCCCAGGGTGGGCGATAGCCCGCGCCGTGGAGACCGGATCAGCCGCGTCGGCGGGCTCTATGCCGGTGGGCTGAAGATCAGGTGCGGGCCCTCCGCAGCCCCGGTCAGGGTGAGGGTCCGCCCGTCCTCGGCAAGCACCCAGCTCGTGACCTGGTCCAGCGCCGCCAGGTAGTGGCGCGCGGGCGGCCCGGACGCCCTGACAGCTGCAATGCATCGGCAAGGCCCCGCGTGCCTGGCATAGGCGGCGTATATGCCCGATCCCCGACCCTTGGGCTCCCGAACTCCGCGCGGCCACCTGGCACGCCTTCGGGCAGCAGACATGGAGTCGCCATGATCGCCTTCCGTTCCATCCTGCGCATCGCTGCGACGGTGTCCCTGGCTGCGTCATCCACCGCGCCGGTCATGGCCCAGTCGCCGGGCAGCCCGGCGCCCTCGCCGTCAGCCTCGTCTGCCGCCGGCCCCGCCATCACCGTCGTGGCCAAGGACTACCGCTTCGAGGGCCTGCCAACGACCGTCCCGGCGGGCACGACGTTCACGCTCGACAACCAGGGGACGGAGGTCCACGAGCTCATCGTCGTGCGTCGCAACGATGGCGTGACCCAGACGTGGGATGAGCTCCTGGCGCTGCCCGAGGATCAGGTGAACCAGTACATCACCTTCGTCGGACAGGTCATGGCGGCACCCGGCACGGTCGCCGAGGGCGACATCGTCGTCGATCAGCAGGGCGACTACTTCGCCGGCTGCTTCGTCCCCCAGGGCACCACGACGATGCCCGATCCCTCGGCCTCGCCCGCGGCATCCGCGCCCACGGGTACCCCGCACTTCATGCTCGGCATGCGCCAGGAGTTCACCGTGACCGCGGCGGGTACGCCGGTGGGGCCGTTGCCATCGTTGGCGCCGACCGCCTCGGTGGCGCCCGCGGGCTCTGCCGCGCCTGTGACCTCCCCAGGCGCCCTCGCGCCCTGATCCTCGACATGCCGACAAGCCCGGGGTGCCTCCCGGGCCTGTCGGCGTTTCGATGCCCGCGACCATGAGCACCAGGGCACCGTCGCGATGGCGGCCCATGTCCGGTGCCGGACCGATGAGACGTCGATGAGCACGCCCTGGTCGATCCGACACTCGTGGTGGCATCAGAGGTCGGGGTGGGACTCGGGCGGGGCGGGGTTCTCCGGACAGGGAGACGGGGATCTCCCTGGGGACCGCCCCGGACGCCATCATGATGCCGTCTCCCAGCTCCACGACCGAGGGCTTGCGGCGACTCCTTGCGCCGGCAAGGTCGGGGCCGATCCCAGCAGCCCCACCCGAGTTCGTCGTCGACCCTAGCGACCGGCAGGTGCCGGACACACGGCCGAAGGACCCGGTCACGGAGTGCCGGTCGGCCTGTCGTAGCTGCCGGGTGGCAGTGACGCCGGCAGCGGGACCGCCGGGGTCATCAGCGTCCGGGTGCCCGCGGCGTTGTGTGCGCCGAGTCCCAGTGGGGTGGCGGATCCGCCACCCTCGATCCCCGCGCCGAGGACGGTCAGGTACCAGGTCCAAGTGGCGTCGCTCGGGCAGGTGGCGGCGGTCGACGCGCGGAGGGACGGCACGAGGCCCGGGACCGTGACTGCCGGGCTCGCTCCGGCGCTCGGAGCGGGACTCGTGGCCGGCGACTGGGCCACGGCCGCGCCGGCGACGAGCAGCAGGGCGAGGACCGACGCGATGATGCTGGTGCGCATGCCTTCCTCCTCCTCGTCCGGGGCTGCCAAACTGGACGCGATCGGACCGGACGACGCAAGGTCGACTCTGGGAGCCATGCCGGTACCGCAGCACATCGACCTCCCGTATTGCCAGCGCATCACGAACGGCCATCGGCCCGGTTCCCGAGGCAGGTGATAGACCAGGGCAGGCCGGACTCCGCCCTGAGCGGCCGATGGACGCCCTGTCCACTCGCTGGGGCCTGCGGTCTCAGGGCGGCATCGCGATGTGGCCCATCCCGGCGACCGCCCGGCCCAATGCGTTCCGGAAACGGCGGCCCCTGACCTCGGCCAGGTGGGTGCCGATCGTCGGCCGCCACTGTTCCGCGCGTCGGTCCTGACGCTCGGCGAACGCACCGATCGCATCCCGCTCGGCATGGCGGAGATGGTTCTCGTCGACGAATGCCCGGGCGCGGTCGCGGGCGACGATCGCATCATGCATCTCCCCGCTCGAGTCCCGGAGGCCCGTCACGCTCATGATCAGCGAGTCACCCGGCTCGAGCGCGTCGCCGAATGCCTCGAGCGAGTAGCGCAGCTCCTTGGCGGCCTTCCGCATCTCGTGGATCACGGCCAGCTCCGCGATCAGCGGATCGAGCTCGTAGGCGAGCAGCTTGCCGGCCGCTTCCCAGATGAGCCCAGGAGCCCGGTACGCGACCCGCTGGACGCTTTGGTCGCCCTGTCCGGTCGACCCTGAGTTGGGATGACCGGACCCCGGCAGCCGCGCGGCCCCCTCCACCGCACGGTGGAACCGTCGCGTCTGTGCTCGCGACTGCCGTCTTCGTCGTGTGGCTGCTACTCAGGGGTCCGCGTCATCCCCGGCGGCGCCGTCCTGCTCCTCGATGACCGGCTCCTCGAGTGGCGCGTCCATCCAGTTGCCCCGGGCACCCACGGGAGACGCTCCGGCAGCGGCTGCTGTCGCTCCAACCGGTAGAGCTGGTCCACGAGGTCCACGCGCGTATCCCGGGATCCCGTGACCGGCTCCGGGGCCGCGACCGCGACGAAGGCCTCGTCGGCGGGTGTGGGTTGCCTCGCTCACCCGCTGTCCGGAGCGCGGCGACATCACCCCGCGCCCAGACCGTGCACCCCTACGAGTACGAGCGAGAGGTACGTGTTGATCCAGGACGAACACCGCGCGCCGCAGCCCACCAGCCGCGCTCTCGCCACCGGTTCGTAGGCCGAGCGTGGCGTGCACGACACGAGTGGTGCGCAACGACTGCGAGGAATCCAATGCCGCGGCGTCGGGGTCGCGCCTCGGGACCGCAAGCGGCGTCCGGGCATCGCGACATGCCGCTGCAACGTCACGGGCCCTATCACCACTTCCGATCTCGTCGTCCTGGTCGCGACACTCGGCGGACCAGCTCGGCCCTCGGGTGCGCCGAGCCGCAGTCGCATCCGGTCCCGTGACCGGACGCGGATGGAGGATAGCGAACATGCCCCAAGGTTCGAGCAAGAAGCGTGAGCGCCAGTACGAGCACATCAAGGACTCCTACGAGGATCGGGGAGTCTCGAAGGACGAGGCAGAGGAGCGCGCGGCCCGAACGGTCAACAAGCAGCGCGCCGAGCACGGCGAGACCAAGAAGTCCTGATCTGAACCCGCGTGACCCGCGCCCCGCTGGTGAGGGACGACGGGCCGCGGTCACACTCGGAGGTTGACCATGCCGATCCTCGTGCCGGCCCTCATCGCGAGCTGGAACGACCTCGACCATCACGTCCAGGGCGTGGTCGCGGGCGACCCGGACCATGCGTGGTGCGTCGACCTCGAGACCCGGGTCCGCAGTCTCTATCGGCGACTCCGGGACCCGGCGCAGCCTCGGACGGAAGTGGACACCGCGCGGCTGCGGCGCCTGCTCGCTGAGGCCGACGAGCTGGCCTGGGCATCCGATCGACCGCGTCGTCCGGACCTTCGTGGCCTGAGGGCATCGAGAGATCCGCTGGGACCTGGCGCCATGACCGGCTTCCAGCGACAATGGCCCATTCGGGTCTGAACGCGCCCAGACCCCGACGCTACCCAGCACCCTGGCGGCCGACTGTCAGGATGGCACCGGGTGGGTCGCACGGATGCCCGTCGATAGCCGTGAGCCAGCGCCCCCTCATCAGACCCATCACCGCGCGCCGTGTCGCGCCGCCGCCTGCCCGGGGGCCATACTGGGTGGACGGCCAGGCGGATGACGCGGTCCACGTCGGCGAGCAGGAGCTCCAGCGTTCGTCGGGCGAGTTCCTCGAGCATCTCGATGCGATGCGCCAGCTGGAGATGGAGAAGCGGTCACTCCCCCCTGCCGACCCACGTCGGCCGGCACTGGCGGCCAGGATCGGTGGCATGGCCATGGACCTCATGGGACGCGGCCGCTACCCGACCCGGCTGACCGAGGCGCAGGCCGATCGGGCCGTGACGCCCGTGCGCCCGCTGCATCACATCCTGGGCGACCGGCGGGACGCCGAGCGACGCCTGAGCGACGCCCCGGTCGTATGGGGAATCGTCGAGGAGAGCCGCCGCTTCCAGGAGGGGTACCAGCGCAACCTCGAGACCGGGCATTCCGAGCCGGAGCGCGACCCGGGGGACTGATACGCCGAGAGGCCCGGATCTTAGTGGTCGTACTCCTGGAGCCGGAGCCCGATGATATGGACCGCGCGGACCACCTCCGCGAGCTCCTCATGGGGCACCGCGAGGACCTGCGGCTCGTCGGACGGGTGGTGGGGCACGATGACGAGGGTCGAGGGCCGTCCTCGCTCGACGTCGAGCTGGATGCGCCGGATGGCCGCCACCGGCACGTCGAGCGAGACCCGGTGACCGGTGGCCACGATCATCCGGCCATGGTCGGTGAGGCCGAACAGCGCCGGCGTCGTGCGCGCCGCGACCTCGAGTCGCTCGCCCTCGGTGAGGCTGAATGGATAGGGTTCCTGGTCGGTCATCCGATCCTCGCTGGGTCCCATCCGAACGGGCAGCCGGTCGGTTCCCGCTGGCGGAGGACCGATGGTACCGAAGGTGGTCGAGGACGGCTGCGGGCCGTGTCGGGGAGTGGCTTGAGCGATTCCTGGTCGCGGGACCAGGTCGGGCCGCGAGAGCTCACGCCAAGCCGGAGGCTTTGCGCGCGGAACTCGCAGCGCGATGTGGCTAGAGCCACCAACGGGAATGAGCGGCGGTGGGGTCGGTGCGCCCGCCCAGCCATGGCTCCGCTGACTTGCGATCGCAAGGCGACCCGTGACCGTGTGACGCCGATGCGAGCGTCCAAGGAGCCATATGACCCGATGATCGATGACATCGCGGTCCTCGGGCTCGTCTGGGCGTTGCTGGCGGCGGGAGCCGGAGCATTCACCCTGCTGGTGCTCATCCTCACCCGGGATTGAAGCCCGGTCAAGCATCCCACCCGAACCGGGTGTGGTTAGGGCCGGACAAGCTCGGGCACCACCGGGCTGGCTGCCAGCTGACCGAGGTTCAGCCCTCCACGAATGCCGGCAGCTCCAGGTGGAACGCGACACCGCGCGGTTCCCGTCGCTCGACCCAGATGCGTCCGCCCATCGCCTCGGCGAGCCGGCGGCAGACGTAGAGACCGACCCCGGCCCCGGGCTTGCCGACCGCGTGCGAGCCACGGACGAAGGGATCGAACAGGTGGGCCTCCTCGCCGGGCTCGATGCCCGGCCCGTCATCGAGGACCGACAGCCGGCCGCACGCCCCGTCGGCGCCGACGACGAGCGTCACGCCGCCGTCCCCGGCGTACTTGCGGGCGTTGGAGACCAGGTTCCGGAGGATCTGCTGGACGTATGTCCCGTCGCCGGCCACCAGGGGCACCGGATGCTCGATGCGCAGCTCCACGTCCGTGCGGGCGTCACCGAGCTCGGACTGCGCGAAGTGCTGCACGAGCGCTGGCAATGCCAGCGGTTCGGGGGTGATCTCGAGCCGCTCGTCGCCCCGGTTGAGCACCAGCAGGTCCTCGATGAGCCGATGGAGCCGCTCGGCCTCCACGCGCATGTCCTCGACGAGCTCGTGGACGGTCCCCTCGGCCAGCCCCGGCCGGCCGAGCAGATGGGCATCGCCGAGGATGACCGTGACGGGCGTCCGGACCTCGTGGGCGAGCATGCTGCCGAAGCCCTCCCGGATGCGCAGCAGCCCCTCCGCCCGGGCCGCGCTCGCGCGTGACGCGCCGAGGGCCGCCTCGGTCTCGAGCCTCGCCGCCTCGGCGGCAGCGAGGGCGGCCGACGTCCGCTCGGCGGCCCGCTCCGCCACGCGCCGGGATCGCTCCGCATCGGCGCGGGCATCCCGGAAACGGACGGTCGCGAACGCGATGAGGGCGCACACCCCGGCGAAGAGCGCCAGGCCCAGCACGTCGGGCTCGCTGACGTCGGGCGCGCCCTGCGGTGGCCAGAGGATGACCACGGCCGAGAGCGCCGACACGGCCGTGGCGAGCAGGGCCGGGCCGAGTCCCGCGACCGCGGCCACGACGACCACCCCGGCATAGAACAGCGTGAGCGGATTCCCCTGCCCGAGGAGCGGCTCGCCCACGAGGCGCACACCGGCGAGCACCAGCGGCAGCACCACCGCCAGGCCATACCGACCGACGCGTCCCGAACCAGACGAGCGCAGCATCCGACCTTCTCCGCGGATGATGGGGGGACCGAGGGGCCGCGAAGGTACCGGGAGGGCCACGGCCCCGAGGCACCGCGGACGCACCGACGGCCGGCCGTCCGGACACCGATCCTACAGGCGCGCGCAAGCCCTGACCACCAGCGCCCACGGCCGGTCGATGCCCGCGGCGGCCCGAAGCGAGGCTGCTCGCGACCGAGTGCCGCTTGGAGTTGACCCTGGTACAGGCTTGATGTCACAAGGTGTGCACGGCTCGTGATGGACCTCTTGGTCGGACAACAAGCTCCCCCGGGGAGATGCGCGATGATCGGGCTAAAGGAGGCTAGGTGTAGTCCCCCGCGAGGTTGGTGACACCCGTCATGCGACGAGCCGGAGCTCGAGGCGGCGGCGAGGCGTCTGCCCGTCGATACCCAGGTGTGGGCGCTGGTCGTTGTAGTACCCGATGAAGCGGGCCAGCGCAAGCGCCCGTCCGGCGGACGATGCGAAGACCTCGAGGTAGAGGCACTCGGACAGGACCGTCCTGATCCAGCGTTCGACCTTGCCATTGGTCTGGGGTCGGTAGGGCCGGGTCCGCGTGTGCTTGATGGTGAGCCTGCGCAGGACGGTGCCGAAGCGGCGGCTGCGGTAGGCCGAGCCGTTGTCCGTGATGATCCGCCGGACGCTGACACCCTGGTCCCGGAACCAGCGCAGTGCGCGGACGAGGAAGCGGGCTGCGCTGACCGCCCTCTCGTCGGGCAGGATCTCGGCGTACACGAGGCGGGTGGCGTCGTCGATGGCCACGTGGAGTACCTCCCAGCCGACACCCCGCCGGTGATGCCGGCGGTCGCCCGTGGCCCGGTGTCCGGGGCCGCCCACGATGCGACCCAGCTTCTTGGTGTCGAGGTGGACGAGGCCGCCCGGCTCCGCGTGCTCGTAGCGCAGGACGACCACGGGCTCCGGTCCCGGTCGACCGAGACCCAGGCGGCCGATGGCCCGATGGACCGTGGAGGCGGGGATGGCCAGCAGGGCGCCGATGCGGTCCGGCCCCCAGCCGGTCGAGCGCCGCACCGCCGCGATCCGGGCCTCCTGCGGGGCCGACAGTCGCTGGGGTGACCGGCCCGGCCGGGAACTGTGGTCGACCAGGCCCGAGGCCCGGTCGACCCGCCACCGGGGCAGCCAGCGGTAGTAGCAGCGTCGGCTGATGCGGAACGCGGCACATGCGGCCGTGACGGTCATGCCCGTCTCGACCGCCGCGAAGACCTCCGCGCGCCCACGCGGTGTCAGACGGGCGTTGCCATGACAATGCACCCGAGGAGCCCTCCCAGGAAGGTTGTGTAGGTCAGCGCCTTCAACCTAGCTGGTGACGGGCTCCTCGTGTCACCAACCTCGTGGGAGAACAGAGCTAGTCGGCGTGCCCCGGCCGGGATGCCTCGGCCGCAGGCTCGGGAGTAGCAGCCCCTGGTGGGCCCCGACCCATGGCGGCCGGGTCGATGACCACCCACCTCGATGACGCGCCTGAGCACGGCGGAGGGGCGGGCACCGGCGCTCCGCCGCGGGTCGCGCTCGTGGCGCCCCCGGTCGTGGCTCGCCCGCCAGCGGCTACACGGGCACGGAGCGGATCGTCGCATCGCTGGCCTGGGGCTGCACGCCCGAGGCCCGGCGCGCTCCGACGGGTCCGACACGTGATCGCAATGCCCGGCCCGCCGCCGACCGGGGGGCCGTTATCCGACGGGCCCCACCATTCGGGCCATGAGCAGCGACCTGCTGGCCATCATCTGCCTGGTGCTCCTGGGCGTCGTCCTGACCGGGGCGGCCCTGGCGAGCCGGGATCGCGGACGTCCATGACCGTCGAGGACCGCATCCGGGGCGCCCAGACCGCGCTGGCCGCGGCGAGGGTGGCGCTCCGCGAGGCCGGCGACCGAGTGCTCGTCGACGCCCCCGACCGGCAGGCGGCGGTCGATGATGCGCTGCGCCGGTACGCCCGGGCGATGGAGCTCATCCGTCGGGCCCGGGAGCCGATAGCAGTCGCGGCCGACCCCGTCGCCCGTTCTCCGGTTGGGGACCATCGGGTGGGGCAAGTGCGGTCCGGTGAGGTCCGACCATAGCGGTGTGGCTCTTGGAGGAGCCACACGAGCACGGAAGCATTCGGCGCGCGATGACGGGCGCGCCAAACTGCACGGACGCTATGGAGGAGTGATGGACGACGACACGACCGGGTATCCGACCTCGACACCCGCCGAGCCGCCATCGAGCGATACGGCGGCCCCGCGCGTCGGGGACCTCCCTGCCGGACGGCCCTCCCTGGTGCGAACACAGGACCCCGCCGAGCCGGTGCACGTCATCGATCCGGGCGATGTCGGCGGCATCGGACAGCACAAGGTCAGCACCCCACCGGAGGCCCCGGCCCACGGCCAGGCTGGCACCCCAACTCGAGGATCGGTGCGGGGCTGTTCACCTGTGCCCTGACGCTCCCGCAGGGGGCAACGATCTCCGCCGTCAGGTGGCACTTCTATGACACCGACCCGAGTGTCCAGGTCGGTCCATGCTGGATGAACCGGATGATCGTCGATCCGGCCGACGGTTCGGGCCAGGAGCTGTCCACCTCCGTCAGCAGCGGCGGTGCGTTCGCCGGGTATCTACGCACCGACACCTCGATCGGGCACGCGGTCATCGACAACAGCAGGTTCGGCTACTTCGCCTTCTGCCAGCTGCCGTCGGCACCCGAAGTTGCGAATCGCGGGGATCAGCGTCCGCTACCTGCTCTAGCCCGTCCATGGCGGTCAAGAGGCACGGCTAGAGACCGGGAAGGATGGAGCCGGTGTCCCCGGCCGCGCTCGGACGCTGTGGGATCGGCGAGTTGGAAGGGGTCACCCGTCGTCCGAACCGCGGCCCGCATAGACCCCCAGGAACAGGAGGCCACCCACGATGACGATTGCCGCGATGTCGAACACGTCATCCATGGGACGATGATCCCGGCCCGCTGCTTGTCGCGCTGCTCCCGGAGCGACCGGCTGCGCGTCCTGCTCGGGCTGCGCCGAGGTTCTGGCGTAGCCGTTATCCGTCTTGTCCCGACCGGCCTGTTGTCCAGCACCCTTGGCCTCGCCCGAGCCGTTCGCCGGGCCGTTGCCGGTGCGCCCGGCCTCCGGAGACCCGCCGCCGACCGGTCGGGCCCCGCTGGCGCCGCTCCCGATCGGGATGCGCCGCGATCCCGCGCGCTTGGAGATGGGCAGGGTCACACACAACTCACCGTCTTCGAAGGTGGTCATCACGCCGTCGGCATCGACCTCGGCCGGGAGGGTGACCGAGCGCGAGAACGATGTCGTCCGCCGCTCACGGAGCAGGAAGCGACCCTCGTCCTGGTCACGCTTGTCGCTCGACCGGCCCCGGATGGTGAGCAGCCGGCCGTCGAGGGTGACCTCTACGTCGTCGGGCTTGATGCCCGGCAGACCGGCCTCGACCACGTAGCCCGACTCGGTCTCTCGGACATCCATCGGGAGCACCTGGCCCTGGGTCCCGTCGCTGCCGCCCCAGGCCTCCTCGAGCCAGTCGAGCGCCGACGAGAGCGGGAACCGTCTCGGTGCGGGATAGCGGATCGATGATCGACACCTCCGTGGTGGGATACCCATCCGACCACTGGACGGACTCGCTCCACCGTAGCGACGTGACCGATCCGGGTGACTCAACGGCCCCCCGACCCGGCATGCATCGCCATCGCAACTCGGCGTCGGTCGCAGCCACGCCTCGAACAGGCTCAGCAGCCGGCCCTGAGGCCACGATCAGCCCCGACCGTGCCGGGTGCTGGCTTTGCGCCCGACTAGCTTCTGGCCCTGCGGGCCGTCGACAGCATCGGCAGCGCGACCCACAGTAACAAGGCGAGCGAGCCGACGAGGAGCGCCACGACCACCGCTACGCTCGGGAACATCAGCCACACGACCACGTAGCATGCGGCGGTGATGGTCCACGCGAGGGCCAGCATGCCCAGCCGGGCCTCGATGGTGCCGACCCGGACGAGCTGGGCGATCCCGTCGTGGGACGTGGGCCACGCGAAACGATGATGGGCTGACGGCGCGATGAGCAGGACCGTGGCCGTCGCGGCGCCGAGGACGGCGCCCAGAAAGATGACCCGCTCCTGCGTGCCGAGGGCCTCGAAGCCGCCGCTGAAGGGCACCGTCAGCAGGACCGCGAGGAGCACCTGGACACCCGGGAGCGCCACCCGCAGCTCCTGGAGCAGCTCCTCGAGGTCCTCCTTCTCCCGCGCGGTGGGCTCAGCCACGGCGGGCACGCTCGACCAGCCGGGTCGCGGCCCCGACGCCCCGTCGGCGGAGGGGCTTGAAGGTCGTGCTCCGCATCCGGTTGTAGTCCCCGAAGAAGCCCTCGATCTGGTCGAGCAGGTGGGCGTCGAGATCGCTTCAGCCGCCTAGGGGTGCCGCGCTCTGTGGACCCCTCCGCGAGGGCGTTGAGCCGGTCGTTGCGCACCGCGCGACCGCCCTTATCGCGTTGTCGTGCCTCGATGACGCCGATGAGAATGACGGGTACCACGCATCCGGGGTAGGCGGGAGCGTCCATGAGGATGAGCACGTCGATCGGATCGCCGTCCTCGCACCGCGTGCCGGGGATAAAGCCGAAGTCGAACGGGAAGTTCATTCCCGCGAGCAGACTCTGAATCACCCGGAACACACCGAGGTCGGCGTCGTACTTGAGCTTGTTCCGGCTGCCCTGGGGTGATTCGATGACCGCGAGCAGGCGGCCCGTAGCATTGCGGGTCGGCAGTCGGTCGAAGTCTGGCATGGCTCCTCCGGCACGGTCTGGGCCAAGGTTCGCCGGGCTCCGTGCGTCGATGGCGGCCGCGTCCCGGTTCACGCGGCAGATTGGACGCGATCCGATCGAGTGGGCGACGCCGGGTGCGCGTGATGCCTTGCGGGCGTATCACAGGTGATCCCCGGGTCGAGCCGGGCGAGCCTGCCCAGAGGATTTCTGGCCGGCAGATATGGACGCCGCCCGCCGCCCGTTGCTCTCCATGCCAAGGACGGGACCCGCCGCGGAGCGATCCCGGCGGGTCCGTTCGATGCCTCGCGGGAGGACGCGAGACGGGGATGACGGAAGACGGAGGCCGTCCATGTGGGTGAGATGGGACGGCCTTGGCCCGTGGGGACGCATGCACCGGCGTCCTGAGGGATATGGGCGATCTTCGCTGAGGCCGCCTTGCCGCCGTACGTGCCCGCCGGGTATCCGTCTTGCGCCAGCGCGACACCCACCGGTCCGCTCGCGCAAAGCGGCGAAGGTGGCCCGCGGGCTCCACCATCGCTGCAAGGAGATCCTGATGCGCGCACGGACGGGCTTCTCGTGGATCGAGCGTCGGTCACGACATCATCGCCCTGGTGTCTGGGACACCCCGACGATGGCGCGCCGGATCGGCTCGTTTCCGGTTCCGGCCGCTGCCTCGGCGCCGCATGCCGACCCATCGTTGGGCCGCCCGTGCGACGGGACACGGCCCTCCTAGGAAGGACCGGGTCTCATTTCCTGTCGAGTGGCTTGGCCGCGGCGTTTACCCGCCCGCGAAAAGGCCTGGAGGCCGCACGGATCTGACCCTCACATCATTGCCGCCGCTCGAGGCGTGCACGGGAACCGACCAGTCGAAGCATGTCGGAGCGTCGGCCCGCGGTCATCGCGACCTGGGGGCAAGAGGGGCAGAACACGAGCAAGGGAGAGCGGCCCCAGTGCCCGTGGCTGGAAGCACCAGCCACGGGCGTCCGCGTCCAGACAGCCGCCATCATCCGACCACTGTCGTTGCCGACGTGTGAGAGGCGAGCCCGAGCGGGTTACGGGCAATCACATAGTCTCGCCAGCCGTGGCACCGCACGATGCGTCATGACGCCGCTGTGGTTCTGGGGTGTTGCCATGACGCACCAGGAACGCCACGCCGTCGTCGAGCGGTGCGTCCGAGCCGGGTGGGGCCGTGAGTTCGGTGCGCATCCACACCGGCCTCGACGCTGGCGCGTCGGAGCGTGCCCTCGCTGCCCTGCCGGTCGATGCGCCCGGGCGTGCGGACGCCGAGAAAGCGGTCGTCGGTGCCCGCGAGGAATACCTGGGCGCGATCCGCCTGGTGGCGGAGGAGCTGGGAAGCTCGGGGATGCCGGACCTGACCGAGCCGCAGATGCATAGACTGGAGTACCCAGGGACCGACGCCGATCCGGGCGAGCCCTAGCTGTAGTTCCCGGGGTTGTTGAGACATCGGGTCAGGCGGGTGGCTAGTGTCCCGCACCGGAATCGGCTTGCGTCTTGCGCACGGCCCTGGCGAGGATCTGGTCGGCGGTCTTGACCCACGTGAACGGCGAGGCACCGGCGTTCCACTCGCGGGTGAAGCGCTCGATGGCCGCGACGAGCGAACGGACGCTCTCGAAGCTGCCCCGCCGGATGGCCTGGCGGGTGAGGATGCCGAACCAGGTCTCCACCTGGTTCATCCAGGATGCCGAGGTGGGCGTGAAGTGGAAGCGGAAGCGCCTGTGGCCCGCCAGCCACGTCTGGACGTCGGGGGTCTTGTGGGTCGAGACGTTGTCGAGGACGACGTGCACCTCGCCCCGGGGGTACTCCCGCGCGATGAGCCGCAGGAAGGCCAGGAAGTCGGCCCCGGTGTGGCGCTCCCGGGTGTCCGTCGTCACCCGGCCGGTGCCCACCTCCAGCGCGGCGAACAGGCTGGTCGTGCCATGCCGCTTGTAGTCATGGGTATGCCGTTCCACCTGGCCCGGCCGCAGCGGCAGCATCGGCTGGGTCCGGTCGAGCGCCTGGATCTGGGTCTTCTCGTCCACGGAGAGCACGATGGCCCGCTCGGGTGGCGCGAGGTACAGCCCGACCACATCGGTGACCTTGGCCACGAGCTCGGGGTCCCGGCTGTACTTGAAGGTCTCGACACGATGTGGCTTGAGCTGACCCTCGTGCCAGACGCGACCCACGGTCGAGGCGCTGACACCGACGCGTTCGGCCATCCGCTCCCGGCTCCAGTGGGTCATCCCCTCGGGGGGTGTCAGGGTCTCGGCGAGGATGCGCTCCCTGACCTCCCGGCCGTACGTCCGGGGACGACCCGGGTGAGGGGCGTCATCGAGCCCATCGAGGCCACGCTCCTTGAAGCGCTGACGCCACAGGATGACCGTCGGCACCGACACCCCCAGCTCGTCCGCGACCCGGACGTTCGGGACGCCCTCGGCGGCGCGCAGGATGATGCGGGCCCGCAGCGCCAGGCGCTGCTCGGTGGTCCCGGCACGGATCATCGCACGCAGGACCTCGACTTCGGACTCGCTTACGGCAAGGGGAGGCGCAGGGTGGGCTGGCATACCCGCAACGATACGCCGATCGATCTGAACGATCCAGCCCATTGCGGCGTGCAACACTAGCGTGGCCCGATAGACCGCCCCGACACCGACGATCGTTCGGATCAGCACCGACGCCTGCAACGGCACACCTATCAGGAAGGGCCCGGCTTCCTGTTCCTCGCCACGCGCGGCGGCCGGCCTCCCGCATCCGCCGGAGGCGAGGACATCGCAGCGCTCCGCTTCCGGATGCGCTGCGTACGTGCGGCACGTGAGTCCGGCATCGAGGCGGCCCTCGCCCTGGGCGCCAGCCGGGCGAGCCTCCATCGCTGGCGCCGGTGGCATGCGGAGGGTGGCATCGCGGCGCTCCGCGATCGCCCCCGCGGTCCGGGACCCGGACGACTGCCGGCGTGGGTCGAGCAGGCGGTCATCGTGGTCCGGCTGCTCACCTACCGGGACAGCAAGCGCCTGGCGGCCGAGTTCACGAGGCGGGACATCTGGCCGCTCGGCCACCATGCGGTCGACCGGGTGCTGGCCGACCTCGACACGGCCAGACCGTCGATCCGACGGGAGCATGGCCCCGCCTACGAGCGGGACCGGCCCAACGAGCTGTGGCACATCGACATCAAGGGTCCCTTCTTCCTCCAGCGGGCGCGGGGCGAGTACACGAAGGTCTGGATCGCGGGCCTCTCGATGACCATTCGCGGTTCATCATCGGCCTGCGGGTGCTGCCGCGGCCGGCGAGTGCCCCCATCCTCGACTGGCTCGATGACTGCGTCGAGCTATGCGGCGTGCCCCTGGAGCTCATGAGCGACATTCAAGCTTGGTGGGCCTCGATCCCCTCCGGTCCGGCCGGGTCGTGTGAGGATGCGGAGGCCCGGCTCCCGTCCGCCGTCGCTCAGTGACCGATCGGAGCGCTCGTCGACTCCTGGCCTGTTGATCACGCTGGCGGACGGGGCCACCGCCGGAGGATGGATCGCCCTGTTGGGAACCTGGTGACCGCGACGAGCCCGACGGGCCCGTGGCGGATTCCTGTGAGCGAATGTCTGGTGCCGATCCCCCTCGCGAAGCGGCCGGCGGCCGGTCGGTCACGGTCACGACGCAGGGAGGTCAGCATGGGACTCCGACTCGGCATCGACATCGCGTGTCGTGCCGCTCACCAGGCCAGTCTCGCCGATATGCGTGGCGAGTTCCTGTGGTCGGGACACTCGTTCCGGACCACCGCCCGGGGCCCCGACGCCTTGTGGTCGAGCCTGCCACCCGATACCGATCCATCCACGGTGACGGTCGTCATGGAGCCGACGCGAAATGCCTGGGTGGCGCTCGCCGTATGGTTCCGTCGCCGGGGGGCGCGAGCGTCGTCCTCGTGCCACCGGAACGCGCGGCCGACCTGCGCGCCTACTACGCCAAGCACACCAAGAGCGACCGGCTCGACTCCCGTCTCCTTGCCCGCCTGCCTCTGCTCCATCCCGACGGCGTCCACCCGGAGCGCGGCCTTGGACCGGGTGATGCGCTGCGCCGTGCGACGAAGCTCCACTCCACGCTGGTCCTCCGCCGCGGCAAGTCGCTCGTGCGGCTGGATGCCCTCCTCGAGATCCTCGGACCGGGCTGGCACGCGGCCCTGGGCGGCGACCTCGCCAACAAGACCCCGCTGCGCTTCCTGGCGGCGGGCTATGCCGATCCGGACACGGTCCGGCGCCTGGGGCGGGCGCGGCTCGCCCGGTTCTTCGCCCGTCACTCACGAGGGACGTGGGGCGAGGCCAAGGCCGACGAGCTCTTGGCAGCAGCCATCGAGACGCACACACTCTGGGCCGGCGAACTGGACTACCCGGACCTCGCCGAGGACATCGCCATCGAGGCCCGTCTCGCGCTGGCCCTGACCGCCGAGGTCACGGAGCTCGACGAGCGGATCGCCGTCATGCTCGGCCAGCTCGACCCGGCCGGCATCATGCGCTCGGCGCCCGGCGTGGGGCCGGTCACGGGCGCCGCCCGGCTCGCCATCCGCCCACCGCCGGAGCGCCCGGCGACGGCGCCGGACCACCCCGGCCTCACGGGATCGTGCGGTCGCCTCGGGTGGTCGGCCGCCCTGGGTGGCGACGAACAGGAAGCCCGGACCTTCCTGGTAGTGGTTGCGTCGCGGCAGCCGCCGGGGATCGGACCTCAACGCCATGGACGCCCTCCTCGACGTCCACCCTATCGAGTCTCAAACCTCCCGGGGAACCTCAGTAAGGCCTCGGATCGTTGTTCCATCTGCGGCTCCTGGTCTCTGGGAGCGGGAATGGCGGGCCCCCGCACGATGGGACGCAAGGTCGTCGGGGGCCCATGGATGAACCTCGGGCGACGAATCACATCGGCCGCACGGGGCTCGCATCGGTGCGGGTGGAAAAGCGCCTTGCTCTTCCCAGCCTCCGAGGGACTCGATGCGAGGCCTCGGTACCTAGACACTGGCACACAGCCGGCTCCCGGAACAACGCCCTGGTGGCCGCTCCTCGTGTCGATCGCATCGCGATCGGCCGCGTGGGACATGCGGGGTCCCGGCCGCGTGATCGCGACGCCGATGCGCAGCCCACGATGGCGAGGGGCATCACCCAGACGAGCTGGCGTCGAGCTGTTGGGCGGCCGAGGCCCCGCTGAACAGCGCTGCGAGCCGGCACATCTGCCGATCGATCGACCGTTCCGACATGCACCGGATACGCCCCGAGCGGTCCGAGGGCGTCCCAGCCTCGGACAACGGCAGCATGTACGCGCCCCACTCCCGGCGCAAGGCCTGATCCGCGATCGTGGAGCCGCCTTGTCACGACGATGCGAGGCCGGCCGGTGAGCCTGCCGCGCGATCGAGGGGCGCCGGGGACGACCCTGACTCCGACATCCGATACGTGATCGGATTCGCCTCGCGAGGATGCCATGAACCGTCCACGGTCCCTGTCTATCGCCGTCCTAGCCGCCGGTATCGTGCTGGGCTCTGGGGCGATGGCTCTGGGCCAGAGCCCATCCGCCGCACCGATGTCGGCACCGGCGGCCTCGATGGTCCCCTGCCCATCATTGCCCATCGCGAGTACGGCGCCCGCGACTGCGATGCCCCTCGCGAGCGCCCAGGCGATGAGCCCGGCGCCCCTGGTGAGCATGGCACCGGTCGCGAGCGGGGTGCCGGCGGCGAGCATGGTCCCGGTCCCGTCGATGGGTGGCGAGCCGTGCCCGAGCGTCATGCCGCTCCCGTCGATGCCCATCGGGGTGCCGGCCTCGCCGGTCGTCTCGCCGGCAGCGTAGGCCGCATCCGACCGGCCCAGCCGTCCATCCGCCACCCGGGGATTCGACCGATCCCCTGGGTGGTCCTCTTCCAACCCAAGGAGCTGCCAATGTCACGCGTCGAAAAGACCATCACGGTCGATGCCCCCATCGACACCGTCTACGGCCAGTGGACCCAGTTCGAGTCCTTCCCCACATTCATGGAGGGCATCGACAAGGTCGACCAGGTCGATGACCGGACCCTCGACTGGACAGCATCGGTCGCTGGTCGGACCAAGACCTGGCAGGCCCGCATCACCGACCAGACCCCGACCGAGCGGATCACCTGGAAGAGCATCGACGGCGCCCAGAACGACGGCGCCGTGATGTTCCTGCCCACGGGCCCGGGCCGGACGGAGATCCGGCTCGTGGTGGATGCCGATCCCGAGGGGGTCATCGAGCAGGTCGGCGACAAGCTCGGCCTCCTCGATCACCGCATCGGCGGTGACCTCGACCGCTTCAAGGAGTTCATCGAGGGCCGGAGCATGCCCACCGGCTCCTGGCAGGGCCAGATCCATGGGGACGATGCCGGTCTTGGGGTCGAGGTCGACCCATCGCTGCCGAGCACGGCATCCACGACCCGGGCGGACGAGGGCCATGGCCACGGGTAGTGCGACGAACGAGCGACACGCGAGCACCCGGCATGTCGATCGGTGGGCACCGTGGCGCCAGCGTGCCGCGCGGCTGACCGGACGCATCCGGGGCCTGCGGGCATCCGGAACGTCCTGGCGACCAACGACGCCTACAGCGCGGCAGGCGGTGGCCTGCTCGCCTCGGGTCTCGCGTTCTCGGCACTGTTCGCGGTCATCCCCGGGCTGCTGCTCGTGGTGAGCCTGCTGGTCGTCATCGTCGATGACCAGGCCAGTCGGGCACGTGTCATCGGCTGGTTGGTGGAGCAGGTCCCGCCGCTGCGCGATGTGGCCACCACGGTCGTGACCAGCCTGGCCTCCGACGCGCGGGTCGGTTCGCTGCTCGGACTCGCCCTGTTCGCATGGGGCGCAAGTGGCTTCTACCTGGGGCTCAAGGGCGCCATCGATCGTGCCATCCCCGGGGGCGCTCCGGAGAACCCGATCCTCGCACGCGTCCAGGCGATCGTCGGCGTCGGTCTGCTGGTGTTCGCCGCGCTCGCCGGTTTCGTCCTGGCGGGTCTTGCGTCGGTCGTCTCCTTGGGCAGCTGGGCCGCCGTGCTCTCACCCATCGCCGCGATCGCCGTGGCGACGGGCCTCTCGTTCGCTGTCTACCTGCTGCTGCCCAACGACCGACCGACAGTGCGCCAGGCCGCCCCGGCGGCGGTCGCGGCGGGCATCGGCATCGGGCTGTTGACCGCCTTCTTCGGGGCTCTCGCACCGTTCCTCGTCCAGGGCTTCGTCGCGCTCGGCGTCATCGCCTCGGTGTTCATCGCCCTCGTGTGGTTCGACTGGACCTTCCGGATCCTGCTGCTCGGCGCCAGCTACGCACGGTTACGGCGCGACGGGGCGCGGACATCCGGCCCGACGTGAAGGTCCGGACCGGATGCTGTGGCGGTTGGCCAGCGCAGCGACGCACCAGCCGCATCTCCTGCAGGTGCGACCGGTCCGATCGGGGTCCCTCGTGGAGCGCGAGGGCGCGGGAAATGGAAGTGACGGGGCTGCAGGCTACCCGTGACTGGCGTCGATGTCGATGAGGGCAAGTCCGGTGGTCGGATCGTGCCGGCGACGCAGGTGCGCCGGTGCCTCGGACACGACCACCTCGAGCGTGGGTCGGACGTGTGCGCGGAGCAGATGACCACCCATCACCGTGCTATCGGCGCGGGCCACCACGACGTGAGCATGGATGGTCCTGCCCGGCGCCTCGACGGCCCCGGACGTCTCGCTGCGTGTGATGTCGCCGACGAGCGACACCACCTCCACCTGCTCCGCGACCGGGTTATGGCGGTAGTCCTTCGCGTCCAGGTCGAAGTATCCGAGCACGACATCCGAGAAGGCCCCGATGGCCGTGAACCCGGCGGCGTCGGCACCGGTCTCATCGGCGAACCGCTCCAGGCCCCCCATGACCTCATCACCCGGGTCGAAGATCACCGCGAACATCCTTGGAGGTCCAGCGGTCAGCAGACGTGCCTGCATGGTGCACCTCTTCCTGCATCCGTTCCTTGTAGTCGTTTCGGACCAGCCACCAGTTGGCGGGGTAGGCAGTCAGGAAGCCGAGGACCATCCCGATCTGCATCATGAACCAGTAGGCAGGCTCATCGGGCTCCAGCGGCCGCGGCGCGAAGATCACGAGCTGGAGGAGGATCATCCACGCGAACAGCCCGATCTCGAAGGCGACGAGCGAGAGCGTGTCGGCCCGAAGTGCCGCCTTCAGCCCGTCGATCCGCCCGAGATGGCGCATCGGCGCGATGGTCATGTACTGGAACACGATGCCGAGCGCGAACGCGAGGGTGAAGTCCACGACGAGGTCGACCCACAGCGACATGCCGGCGACCTGGAGACCGATCACGAAGACGACGCTGGCGCCGATGATGTCGACCCGGCGCGTACCCAGCGGCATCGATCAGATGACCTCGCGGCCCGTATCGGGCGGCCTCGACTCCGTCGCCGACTGCGGTTCGAGGGCCGCGTGCAAAGCAGGCACGCTCAGGCCCGGGTGAGCGGCGATGGCTCTCGGCGGATCCTGGCGCCCTGTCTGCCGGCTGGCCATCGATGGAGGTTCGGCCCTGACGCCTGACATCACGATCCCGACGCATCGGTTGGGATTGCAGACGCTACAAGTCGAGCACTGAGCGCGAGACGTTTGTCACGGCCCTGGACCACATGCACGAGCGGCGGCAAGACTGTGAGCCTAGGGTGTGGGAGATGACGAGCGTCAGTCACCCATCCGGGTCGAAGGTGGAGTCGGTCAAGGTCTCGGCATTCCGGATCCCGACCGCGTCACCCGAGGCGGATGGGACCTTGACCTGGGACGCCACCACCATGGTGGTCGTCGAGCCCACTGCGGCGGGCGTCACGGGATTCGGCTACACGTATGCGGATGCAGCCACGGCGCGTCTGATCAAGGACTCACTCGTGGATGCGGTCATCGGGCGCGATGGGTTCGACATCCCGGGGGCCTGGGCCGCCATGGCGAGTGCGGTGCGCAACCTCGGCCGGCCCGGTATCGCGTCAATGGGGATCAGTGCGCTGGACATCGCACTGTGGGACCTCAAGGCCCGGATGCTCGATCTACCACTGGCTCGTCTGCTTGGCCAAATCCGGTCGGAGCTACCGGTGTACGGGAGCGGTGGCTTCACCTCGTACTCCACGGCCGAGTTGGTCGAGCAACTGTCCGGATGGGTACAGGGCGGCATGTCCATGGTCAAGATGAAGGTCGGTCGGGATGCCCGCCTTGACGTCGCCCGGGTGGAAAGCGTCCGTGCGGCCATCGGTGACGCAGAGCTGTTCGTCGACGCCAATGGCGCATACGGGCCTCAGCAAGCACTCGACTTCGCGTGGCGAGTCCGCGATCTCGGCGTTACGTGGCTGGAGGAACCGGTCCCGTCAGATGACCTGGAAGGGCTGCGCGGTCTGCGTGAGCGATGCCCACCAGGCATGGAGGTCGCGGCCGGCGAGTACGGCTACTCGCTCCTTTACTTCGAGCGGATGCTGGGCGCCCATGCCGTAGATGTGGCGCAAGTCGACGTCACCCGCTGCGGTGGGATCAGCGAGTTCCTGAGGGTCGCAGCCGTCTGTGCGGCGCACTCGATCCCTGTGTCCTCTCATTGCGCGCCGGCGCTCCATGTCGCGCTCGGGTGTGCCGTGGATGGTTTTCGCCACGCCGAATACTTCTTCGACCATGCCCGCATCGAGAACGGTTACATCGAGGGTGCGCCCGTGCCGCGGGATGGCGTTCTCCGGCCAGACCTCCAGCGACGTGGACTAGGACTGGAACTGCGGGCAGCGGACGTGGCCCGATGGCGCATCGAGGTCTGACGCCGCATCGGTCCTCGCTCGAGCGGGCCACGTGATCTACGAGATCCTAGGATCGTCACACCGTGCCACCCGGAGCGTCGGCACTACGGCGACGACCGTCGACAGCCCCCTGTGGCAATCGTGGGAACGCCGCAGCGCTGCATGAACCGCTGTGTGGTTGGGCCAGGGCGCAGCGGGTGACTCGGAGCCCGACGTCGTGGTTCCCGGTCGTCATCATCACATCGCCTCACCGTCCCCGCCTGGACATCGGCCAACTCGTCTGCCATATACACGGAGATCGCCCCGGTCTGACGGCTGTCATCCCGGGGCGGGAGCCGCCTCTCGGCGGCTATGCCCGCCGAGTCGGCGGGCTACGAGCATCGTGCACATCCCTATCGCGTCAACCCGCCGCTCGCTCCGGTGATGTCGTCATCGATGCGTGCCTCATGGATCTATGGCCGATGCCTTGGATTGTCCCGGGTCACGGCAGTACTCAGGGGCGTACGTACGGCGGGTCGCGCATATCAAGCGACTTCCAGTCCTCATCCGCTCGGATGACCGCGATCCAGCTCTCGCACGGCGGTTCGCCCTGAGGCCCGGCACGCTCGCCTCGCTGCGCATCAAGCTCGGCCTCGACGCGACCACCGTGGAGCGGGCGTTGCCCGGGCGGAGAAGAGCATCGGCGGCCTATTGACCGGCGCTGCGAACGCCATGAGGTCGCGGCACGCTCGTCGGTGCTGGCGTCGGGCTCGCCGTCAAGGGCGCGCTCGAGATGGAGGATCGGGCGGCCCACGTCCAGGTCGAGACCGGGAAACTCGGTTGCCGATCTTCCGGCTGGTGGCACGCCCGGCACCAGCGTTGCATGCCCGTCACCGCGAATCCGCCTGTGAGAGGTCCGAGCCCAGACTGACCCTCACGGACGTCCTCTTGGTCACGTCCGGGAGGTGTCGTCAAACCCGAAGCGGACCGCCGGCCGATAGCCCTTGACGAGAAGATCCGGTGACCCATATCTCTTTCGTGAATGCGCTCCCGGACACAAGGCCGCTCAAGCCGTTCTTGGTGAGCACGGCTGAAGCCGCTATCCTGATCGGGCTGTCGAAGCGCATGGTCCAGCGGATGATGCGCAGGGGCGAGATGCCATTCCGCAAGATCGGCCGATCCGTCCGCATCCCGCTCGCATGGCTCGAGGAATATGCCGCAACCTGTCAGCGCACCGCGCAAACGAGCGGCTCCGGGCAGCGCAAGACCGTTCAAGAGCCCGACCACCGGGCGGTGGCTCGCCAGGCACCGTCTGCCCAACGGACGCCTGATCACCGGTTCAGGCAAGACGCGGGCCAGCGCCGAGGAGAACCGCGAGAGGCTGATCGCGAAGCGCACGGCGCAAGCCGAGACCCAGGTCCATCCACGATCATCCTCATCCCGGGAGTCAGGCCTGCATTCCGGCTCCCGCCTCGATGACTACCTACGCTACTGGCTGACCGAGGTCCTGCCCTTCAAGGACACGGTCACCAGCCAGAAGACCCGCGACCTCTACAGCAGCCACCTCAGACTGCACGCGATACCGATGCTCGGGCACCTCGTCCTGTCGGACATCACCCCGGAGGACATCGAGGACTGGCAGAAACGGCTCGGGGCCAAGATGTCGGCCAAAGGCGTGCACGGCCCTCAGCAGCGCCCTCACCGATGCGCGGCGGGACCGCCTAATCAGCCACCATCCCGTCCGCGACAGCAAGGGTCCGAGCCAGAAGAAGAGGCGGCTGCCCAGGGCCACGGCGTCCCCGCTCGACGACCCGAGCGACGTGCGCCGGGAACTCGCCGAGGAGCGTGCGGGCGACGGGGTCCTGCCCCGCTGGACATACGACCAGATCCGCACCTTCCTCGCAGCTCGCGTGGACGACCCCGACTACGCCCTGTGGGCCACGGCTCTCGGGCTGGGCCCGCGTCGCGGCGAGCTCCTCGGTCTCTACTACTCCGACATCGACTGGCGCAACCAGACCATCTCCATCGACCGCCAGCTGCTCCCGTCCGAGATGCGGCCTGCGAAGGAGGGCGGTACCCGGCGTCGGGTGTCCGCCTGGGCGTCTGGGCCACTCAAGAGCGATGCGAGCTACCGGACGCTCGACATCCCCGACAATCTGCTCGAGATCCTGCGCCAGCGCTTCGAGCAGCGGAAGCCGGGCACGATGATCATCTTCGGCAATCCACGGAGGATGTCGCGGGGTTCAACGGACTTCGTCGATGTCCCCGCGCATCCCGACACGGTCGGCCGACGATGGCACAAGGCCATCGCCGAGGTGAACGCGAACCTGGACCCGTCGGAGCAGGTGCCCGACATGCGCTTCCACGGGGCCCGTCATACGTGCGCCAGCCAGATCCTCGCGATGACTGGCGGCAATCTCCACCTCGTCATGAGCTTCCTGGGTCATCGCTCCATCACCGTCACCGTGAACACCTACGGAGGCTTGGCGATCGGCGCCATGCAAGCGGCCGCGCCGCGCATGAACGAGATGCTGCGCGCGCTGACGCCCACCCCACAAGCTGTCACCGACGCCGATGACAGCTTATCCCCGGCCATCACGATACCCGTCACCGCCTCGCTCGTGACGGTCGCTCGGGGCCCTGGCGAGTCCCTGACAGCACCCTCGTGAGCACGGATCGAGCCCCGCAGACCACCGAGGCGGTTCCGGTACCATGGGCGCCTGCGGGAGTAGCTCAGTTGGCAGAGCGGCAGCCTTCCAAGCTGCATGTCGCGAGTTCGAACCTCGTCTCCCGCTCCACGCTCCTTCTTGGTGCGAGGATGCGATGAAGATGCCTGCCGTGATGCGCAGGACGCACCCCCGGATGTCCGCCGTCCCCGCGACTGGGCTGGCGTGATGCAGGCGCGGTTCGTCCGGTTCGGGGTGGTCGAGCTCGACGGCACGCGCTACGAGCGGGACGTCGTCATCCATCATGGCCGCGTCAGCAAGCGGCACAAGGCGGCGTCCAAGCCACAGCGCGAGCGGTACGGGCACACTCCCTTGACCCTCGCCGAGGGCATCCCCTGGGACGGTCCTCGGCTCATCGTGGGTACCGGCGCCGACGGGGCGCTGCCCATCGCCGACGAGGTCCGCGAGGAGGCCGACCGTCGTGGCGTGGAGCTGATCGAGCTGCCCACCCGCGAGGCGTGTCGCCTCTTGTCCAAGGTCCCCAGCCACGAGGTGCTCGCCATCCTCCACGTGAGCTGCTGAGCGACGCTCCCGAGTCGCGCTCGCGCCCGCCGGAAGGCTCAGCCGGTGAATGCCACCGCGAGATAGCCCACGGACCTGTCCGCTGGGCCCCCGGCGTCGGTGGACGTGGCTGCAGCGAGGAGGCGTCCCCGGGTCACCCCAGCGGCTCGCAGTGCGGCCAGTCCCAGGACCGTCGGCTGGATGCCGCACATGCCGCAGACCAGGCCGCGACCACCCTTCGCGACCAATGCCTGCTCGGCCAGGGCGAGTGACTCCGGCTGGAGGCCCACGATCGACGGCAGCAGGTCAGTGGTCGCTCGCGTGCACTCCTGGCTCGGCGGGTAGTGAGCCATGTCCGAGCTGATGGCCAGGATCACCGGCTCACCCGCAGCCCGGGACCGGGCGAGGAGCTCGCCGAGCCGTCGCCCGGCAGTGATCGCAGCCTCGTCGGTCCCGGCAGCGACCGACAGCGGGACGATCCGCGTCCGCCGCCCGACGGTCTGGAGCAGCGGCAGCTGGACCTCCAGCGAGTGCTCGCCGATGTGAGCGGCCCGGTCGATGATGAACGGCGGACCGATGTCCAGGATCTGTTCGGCGACCCGGGCGTCGACCGTCACATCACCCAGCGGAGTCCGCCACGCCCCGGTCTCCCACACCGCAACCCCACGCAGCCAGCTCGCAGCATGATCGGTGCCCAGCAGGACGACCGTCAGCGGATCGTCCGGCCAGGCCTGCCCGATGAGCCGCCAGCCTGCGGCGGCCACGACGCCCGAGTAGATGAGCCCGGCGTGGGGGATGAGCAGGCCAGCGAGCGGACGCTCGGCCAGCGGGGCATCCGGTCCGGCCACGGGCGCACGGGCGTCCGCCGCGACCAGGAGCCGGTCGACGAGCCGAGCCAGCTCTCCGGGATCGCGTGGATAGAACGACCCGGCCACAGCCGGTGGCCTGATGGCGGCAGTAGATGTGGCCGGCAACCACGTGAGCATCGGATCAGCGCCTCGCTGCAGGGATGCGGGCCGATGGATCGGACTGGCGCGCGAGACCGCGACCGGCGAGTGACCGCCCGCACGCCGGGCACGTGCCATCGCTGGTCAGGTGGACCCTGACCCGGTAGCCGCTTCGTTCGATGAGGAGGCGTCCGCAGCCGGCGCAGGAGGTGTCCTCGAGGCCGAGCTCCGGGGCATTCCCGACATAGACGTGGCGCAGCCCTGCCTCGCGACCCAGGTCGGCCGCGCGTCGCAGGGACCTCGATGGCGTCGGGGGCACGTCGAGCCAGCGGTAGGCGGGGAAGAAGCGGCTGACATGCCAGGGGGTCTCTGCGCCCAGGTGCTCCATGATCCAGCCCGTCAGGGCCCGGAGCTCGCCGTCGTCATCGTTCTCGCCCGGGATGATGAGCGTCGTCAGCTCCAGCCAGATGCCCTCGCGACGCATGGCCAGGATCGAGTCCAGGACCGGTTGCAGCCGCGCACCGCACACCTTGCGGTAGAAGCGGTCATCGAACGACTTGAGGTCGACGTTCGCGGCGTCGATCACCGGCGCGAGGAGGCTGACCGCCTCGGGTGTGGCGTAGCCATCGGTGATGAACAGGTTCCGCAGCCCGGCCTGCCGGGCGAGTCGCGCCGTGTCCAGGGCGTACTCGAGGAACACGGTCGGTTCGACATAGGTGTAGGCGACCGACCGAGCCCCATGCCCCAACGCTTGCTCCACGACCTCGGCGGGTGTCATCCGCTGCTCCGGCAGATGGAGCCCGAGCCGCGGACCCTGGGCGATCTGCCAGTTCTGGCAGAACTGGCAGTGGAAGGGGCAGCCTGCTGTCGCGATGGAGTACGCGGTCGTGCCCGGCGCGACGTGGAACAGGGGCTTCTTCTCGATGGGATCGAGGCCGATGGCCACCACGGCCCCGTACGCGAGGCTCATCAGCTGGCCCGCGCGGACCTCGCGGACGCCACAGATGGCACGCCGCCCTGGACGCACAAGGCACCGATGGGCGCAGACGCCGCAGCGCACGCTCCCGTCCGGATACGAGGTCCCGAGGATGGTCGGGACGCCGATGGTCGCGGGTGCGCTGGATGGTGGCATGGTCGACTCCCGGGTCGATCATGCGACGGGTCGCCCGGCGCCGTCCAGTGCCATGCGGCACATTCGTCGGGAAGGACCGCACTCACCTTGACCCTCGATCGCGCCGCAGGATATGGGCGACGCTCGAGCACACCTGTCGCGAAGGCCAGGGCCCATGTCCAACATCCTTGTCTCCGAACCCGGACGACGATCATCTCGCGGGACTCCGTCTGTCGAGGTCCCGGAGGCATCGCGGCGCATCCTGCTCGACCTCGCTCGCGCTGCGCTGGCCACGGTGACCGGGCGCGCTGACCCGACGACGTTCCAGGATGCCCTCGAACGGGCGGCGGGTGCCTCCGAGCCCGCCGCGGCCTTCGTCACGCTCACCCGACATGGGGAGCTGCGCGGCTGCGTCGGTACCCTCGATGCGCAGCGACCGCTGTACCGGACCATCGCGTCCGCTGCCATCAGCGCAGCCCTCGATGACCCTCGCTTCGCCCCGTTGTCAGCCGAGGAGCTGCCCGCGATCAGGGTCGAGATCTCGGTGCTCGGACCCTTCGCGCCACTCCTGGACCCGGATGCCTTCCGGCCGGGCATCGACGGCGTGCTGGTCGAATCGCGGGGGCACGTCGCGCTGCTGCTGCCGGAGGTCGCGACCGCGACGTCCTGGGGCGCCCAGGAGATGTTCGCCGCGGTGTGCCGGAAGGCCGGCCTGCCGCCGGATGCGTGGCGCGATGCCCGGACCCGGCTGTCCGTGTTCACGACGGACCGGTTCGGCGGACTGGCCATCGACAACGGGTCCCGATGACGCTGCGACCTCGGCCGGATGGGCCGAACGCGCATGTCGATGCTCAGCCCCGGAACAGGCCCAGCTCGCGGGCGGCCGCATCGAACAGCCCGTTGAGGATGCGCGACGTGGACGGGAACGCATGGATGGTGCCCGCGAGGATCTCCATCGGGACACGGGCCTTGATGGCCAGGACGCACTCATGGATCGCCGCCGACGCGTCGGGCGTGGCCATCGCCGCACCCACGAGCTGCCGGCTCGCCCGGTCGACGACGATGGTCACGTGGCCGAAGGTCGCCTCCACGGCATAGCCCTTGGCCGTCGTCGGGAAGTCCGCCACCTTCTCGAAGGCATCCAGACCGGCGGCCGTCGCCCCGGCGAGGTCGACCCCCACGTAGGCCAGCTCCGGGTCCGTGTAGGTCGCCCGCGGCAGTGCCCGGTAATCGGGCGTCACGTCGTCACCCAGCGCCATCCGGACCGCCAGCTGACCCTGGTAATGCGCCTGGTGGGTGTGCAGCTCCGGTCCGGCTGGATCCCCGATGACAAAGAGACCGTCCGCGATGCGAAGGCGGCCGTCGTGGGGGAGCGCGGCCCGGTCCCGGATGTCGATGCCCACGGTATCGAGCGCGAGCGGCTCCCAGTGGAACGTGCGACCGACGGCCAACAGCGTCGCATGGCCCTCCGCGCTGGAACCGTCATCGAGGCTGATGACATCCGCGCCGTCCGTGCCGGTGCCGGCCGTGGCGCGGATCGCCCGGACGCCCAGGCGCACCTCGACGCCATCGCGTCGGAGCGCCGCCAGCGCTGCATCCGAGTTGCGGGGATGGTCGGTGGGGATGAGCCGGCCACCTGACTGGACGACCGTGACCGGCACCCCGAACCGGGCGTAGACCTGGGCCAGCTCCACGCCCGTCGGCCCGCCACCCAGCACGAGCAGGCTGCGCGGCAGCTCGCGGGCGCCGGTCGCATCCTTGTTGGTCCACGTCCGGATGGCGCCGATGCCCTCGATGGGCGGGACCTTGGTCGCCGAGCCGATGGCGATGATGATGGTCGTCGCGGCCAGCTCATGGCTGGCGTCGTCATGGCGCACGACCACCCGGCCCGGCCCGGCAAGGGACGCCGCTCCCCGATAGGTGACCGCACCGACCGTCTCCAGGTCGCGCACATGCCCGAAGTCGTCGGGATAGGCCCGGTCGACCCGGTTGATCATGTAGTCGCGGCGTGCCGATGCCCGAGGCCAGTCGTAGTCCGCGCCACCGGCATGCTCAGCGGCCGCGTGCAGCAGCGTCTTGGACGGGATGCAGCCCCAGTGGGGACAGGAGCCACCGAACAGGTCCCGGTCCACGACCGCGACGGTCGCTCCCCGGGCCCGCGCTTCGTTGGCGGCAGCCTCACCACCGGGGCCGGCGCCGATGATGACGAAGTCGAACCGATCCACCCTACCCTCCCCTGCCCGTGCGTCTGGCGCGAGTGTGGGGCAGGGACGCCCGAGAGGGAACCCCGACCCTCTGGTGCGGCGCTTCAGGCGCCGATATGGACCTGGGCGAGATAGCGCTCGCGGTGCTCCAGGAGGCGCACATCGCCGGTCACCTGGAGGGCGACCGTGTGGTCGATGTCCGCCGACGACCGGCCGACCATCAGCTCCAGCGCACCCGGCTCCACCCGTGATCGGCCGTCGACGCCGGTGAACGCCAGCTGGTCGGCGGCGATGGTGAACGAGACCTGCCGGGTCTGGCCGGGCTCGAGCTCGACGTGCGCGAACGCGCACAGCTGCTGGACCGGCCGGGTCACGCTCGCCTCCACGTCGCGGAGGTACAGCTGCACGACCTCCGCACCCGGACGCGAGCCGGTGTTGGTGACCGCGACGGTCAGGGTGACCTCACCCTCGACCGGGAGCGTGGCGTGATCAAGCCGTGGCGTACCGATGTCGAACGTGGTGTACGAGAGGCCGAAGCCGAACGGCCAGAGGGGCAGGTTGCTGCCGTCGACGTAGTCACCCTTCCAGTTGGAGTGCCCACCCGAGGGCTTGTGGCCATGATAGATGGGCACCTGGCCCACCGAACGCGGCACGGTGACCGGCAGTCGACCACTTGGCTCGGCGTCACCGAACAGGATGTCCGTGATCGCTGCCGCCCCCTCATCACCGGGCATCCACGCGTGGAGCACCGCGGCGCTCGCGGCGGCCTCATCAGGGATCGCCAACGGCCGGCCTGCCACGAGCACGAGCACGATGGGCGTCCCGGTCGCGCCGACCGCGGCGACCAGCTCGGCCTGCCGGCCCGGCAGCCCGATATCCATCCGGTCTCGCGACTCGCCGGACTGGCAGTCGTCGATGAGCCCCGACCGCTCGCCGACCACCACGATCGCGACGTCGGCGCCACGTGCCAGCTCTGCGGCCGCGGCGATGTCCTCGTCCGTGCCGTCCATGTGTCCGGTGCCCCGGGCGTAGGTCACGCTGACGCCCGCCGGAACACGGCCGCGGATGGCGTCGAGGACGCTCAGCCGACCATCGAGGAGTCCGGTCGCCTCCAGCTCCTCGGGCACCTCCAGCACCGCGTAGTGGGCACGCTTGCGGATCTCGATGAGGCTCTCGACATGCGCCACGTGGCTGTAGTCGCCCATGAGGTCACGGGCGCTGTCGGCGTTGGCGCCGATGACCGCGATGGTGCCCGTCGCCGCCAGCGGCAGGATGCCCTCGTTCTTGAGCACCACGATGGAGCGGCGGCCGAGCTCGCGCGCGAGGGCCCGATCCGCGGCCACCTCGCCGTCGCTCGGCTCCGCTGCCACCTCGTCCACGAAGGGCTGCTCGAACAGGCCCAGCCGGAGCTTGACGAGCAGCGTCCGGAGGACCGCCTGGTCGATGGTCGCGATATCCACCGCACCCGCAGCGAGGGCGTCCGCCAACGGCTGGCCGTAGGACCGGGTGCTCGGCAGATCCGAGTCCACGCCGGCCTCGAGCGCCAGCACCGCGGCACCCGACAGGTCCGAGACGACCTGGTGCGACCGGAGCAGCAGCTCGATGCCCGCGTAGTCAGAGACCACGATGCCCTCGAACCCCCATTCCTCGCGCAGGATCGTCGTCAGCAGCTCGCGGGACGCCACGCAGGGGATGCCGTCCACGTCGTCGTACGCGTGCATGACCGAATGGAGATCGCCGACCCGGACCGCCACCTCGAACGGGAACAGGAAGACGTCCCGCAGCTCGCGTGACCCGATATGCGCCGGGGCATGGTTGAAGCCGCCTTCCGGCAGGCCGTGACCGACCATGTGCTTGCTGGTCGCGATGACGCCATCCGGACCCCAGCCACGGTCGCCACCCTGGATGGCGCGGACGTACTCCAGCCCGAGCGCCGCCACGAGATATGCATCCTCGCCAAAGGTCTCCTCGAGGCGGCCCCAGCGCGGCTCACGCGTGACGTCCAGGATGGGCGCCAGCGCCTGGTGCGCGCCGCCGGCTCGCAGCTGCCGGCCCATCCGCCCCGCCATCCGGCCGACCAGCTCCGGATCCCACGTCGAGGCCAGACCGATCGACTGGGGATAGCAGACGCGGTCCCGGCCGACGATGCCGTGCAGGCACTCCTCGTGGACGATGGCGGGAATGCCCAGGCGCGTCTGCTCGCGCAGGTAGCGCTGGATGGCGTTGGCGAGCTGCGCCGCCGCGCGCGGCGGCAGGTTGCTCGCCCCATGGACCCGGGTGACCTGGCCGATACCCCGGGCCAGGATCCGCTCGGCCTTGACCGGATCGATGGCACCGTGATCCAGGATCTCGAACACCCAGAACGACCCCAGCTGGGCCAGCTTCTCCTCGAGGGTCATCCGTTCCAGGAGGTCGGCAGCGCGCTCCTCGACGGGACGCGTGGCGTCGCGGTAGATGGGCTCGCTCGTCACCTGCCGATCGACGTCCGGTCAAACATCCGCGGGTGGGTACTGGCGCACCGGCGTGAGCTCGATGGCGTGCCCTGAGCCGCTCTCCGTCACGAAGTGGACGGCCGGCGTCGTGTCCAGGTAGTAGAACTCGATGGACTCACCGATACGGCCGCCCATGGTCATCGGGAAGCCGGCACCCTGGAAGCGCGCCTTGAACGCGTCCGACTCCTCGGGGCTGTGGGTCATCATCGCGATGTGCTGGACGCCCTCGCCGTACTTCTCGAGGTGCTCCTTGTAGATGGACGGTCCGTCGAGCGGCTGGATGAGCTCGAACACCAGCCCCGGCTGGACCTCGCATTCGGCACCGATCATCGAGTACGCCGCCGGCTCGCCGTGGAGATGCTGGTCGTGGAGCTTGGGTGGCACGTGCTCGTAGACGTTCCAGGGTCCCCAGCCGAACGCCTCGTGGTAGGCGCGCATCGCCGCATCGATGTCCTTGACGACGACGGCAACCTGGCTGATCCGATAGGGCACCTTGGGCGGTTCCATCTCTACTCCTCCGGTGGGTTCGGCTCGGACGCCTGCCTGCCGCGTGACGGTCGTCCTCGGCTCTTCAAGATGTTGTCACATGGGTCAAGATGTTGTTCGGTCGGCTGGCGACCTGAACGGAGGGTGCACGATGGGTGGACGTCTCGATGGCAAGGTGGCCATCGTCACCGGCAGCTCGCGGGGCATCGGTCGCGCCATCGCGGAACGCTTCGCGGCCGAGGGTGCCGCGGTCGCCGTCAACTATCGGGTGGAGGGCGACGAGGCGGCCGTCGTCCAGCGTGACATCGAGGCCGCGGGTGGTCGCGCGGTGAGCATCGGCGCGGACGTCTCGGACACCGGCGACGTCGAGCGGCTGGTCCGGACCACGGTCGAGCGGCTCGGTCGCGTCGACATCCTCGTCAACAACGCGGGCGTCCACATCGCCAGGCCGGTGCTCGAGACGACAGAGGCCGACTGGGACCTGACGATGCGCGTCAACCTCAAGGGTCCCTGGCTCTGCTCCAGGGCCGTCGCACCGCTGATGATCGACCAGGGTGGCGGCACCATCATCAACATCTCCTCGAACTCGGGCCTCTACCACCCGTCGGCGATGGCCTTCACCGAGTACGTGACCTCCAAGGCGGGGCTCAACGGCATGACCAAGGCGATGGCCCTGGCCCTGGGGCCCCATGTCACGGTCAACGCGATCTGTCCCGGCTGGATCCGGACGGACATGATCGAGGACATCGATCCGGCCGATCCACGACCGGATCCTCGCGGAGACCTCGCTCGCCCGCTGGGGGACGCCGGAGGATGTCGCGGGCGCGGCCGTGTTCCTCGCGTCCGCGGACGCTGCATTCATCACCGGCGAGCTGCTCATCGTCGCGGGTGGCCGGGGCATGCACTGAGATCCCTCGAGCGCGCAGGTGCGCGCGAGACCCAGGTCAATCGACGATGGCGCGCGCGATGTCCTCCTCGGTCACGAGCACGTCGATCGCACCGGTACGCGCCGCTCCCGCGACCGCCGCGGCCTTGGCGGCACCGCCGACCACGGCCACGACCGTCGGGATCGCCCGCAGTGCACCCCATTCGATGGCGATGGTTCGCCCATCGAGGTCCCCGACCGGCTGCCCCGTCTCGTCGAAGAAGCGGGTGTTCAGGTTGCCCACCGCACCGCTCTTGACCAGGTGACGGAGGTCAGCGGCACTGACGTGACCGCCCCGCACCAGTGTGGCGTCCTCGTCCACGGTGCCGACACCCACGAGCGCGATCTCGCTCGCGGCAGCAGCGCCCAGGGCGTCCAGGACGCTCCGGTCGCTCAGGATGGCGTCACGGATGCCGGGTGTGTCCACGATGGCCGGCGCGTGGAGGTAGCGCAACCGGCTGCCCGGGTAGAGCGACCCCAGGCTGCGGACGAGGTCATGGCCCTGGATGCCCGGTGCGGAATCGTCGAGGCCACCGGCGAGCTGGGCGACGGTCAGGCGGGTGACGCTGCCGGCCCGGAGATGGCGCACGACCGCAGCCAGCGTGTTCCCCCACGAGACGCCGAGCCGCGATCCGGGATCGCAGCAGGCCGCTGAGATGCTCGGCGCCCGCGACCGCCACGCTCGTGACGGCATCCTCGCCGGGCGGTACCACCACCACCCGCGCCAGGCCCAGGGCATCGGCGACCTCGCGCTCCAGTTGCTCGGTCGGCCGCGGCGGGCGCTGGATCTCGATGCGGATGATGGACTCGTCACGGGCACGCTTGAGGTAGCGGGAGACCGTCGACGGGTCCAGATCGAGCGCCTTCGCGATCTGCACCTGGCTCCAGCCATGGAGGTAGAACCAGGTCGCGATCTCGATCATGGTGTCGACCTGGTCCGCACCGGTGATGAGCTGTGGCCCGGGGCGACTCGTCACGCTTCCATCCTGCATGTCCTTGACGACTGGTTCATAATCTTGTCATGTTGCACCGCCGTCAAGGGCTCGTTATCGCGACGGCCGGTAACCGCACGAACAGGTGCTGACAGATGGTACCCGCCCGCACCTCCCCGAGATGGTCCCCGCGGGATGTCGGCGACCGGGCGGGGTCGCGGGTCCCGGGGGCGGCGCATCTCCGCGCCGGGTCGACACGGTAGCGTGACGGCCGCCCGATGAGGATCCTGGTGCTGGGTGATTCCTATTGCCCTGCGGCGGCATTGGCGCCAGCGTTCTCGGACCTGCCGGGTCACGAGGTGACGTTCGCGGACGTCGTGGACGACCCGTCCTGGCTTCCGGCCAGTCCGTCCGAGCAGGCCATCCGGGAGTACCTCGGCACGCCCGCGCAGGTCGAGGCCGCGTTCGACGGCCACGAGGTGCTCGTGGTCCAGGGCGCCCCGGTGACGGCTGCGCTGCTCGAGCGCCAGCCGCAGCTGCGCCTCATCTGCGTCGCGCGCGGCGGTCCGGTCAACGTCGACGTATCCGCGGCGACCGCACGCGGCATCCCCGTGGTCACCACCCCCGGCAAGAATGCGACCGCGGTCGCGGAGCTCACCATCGCCTGCATGGTCATGCTCGCGCGGCACATCGCCGAGTGCGTCCGTCACGTGGAGTCGGGCGGTGAGGTGTTCGTCGACAACTACGAGGGCGCCCACTGGTTCGGACACGACCTGGCGGGGCACACCCTGGGCCTCGTCGGCTTCGGCGCCATCGGGTCGCGGGTGGCGCGTCGCGCCCTGGCGTTCGACATGCGCGTCCTGGTCAGCGATCCCTTCGTGGCCGCCGACCAGGTCCGGGACGCGGGCTGCGAGCCCGCCACGCTCGATGGGCTGCTCGCGGCGTCCGACTTCGTGTCGCTGCATGCCCGCGCCACGGCCGAGAACCGGGGCATGATGGGTGCCGCCCAGTTCGCCGCGATGCGGCGGGGCAGCTGGTTCATCAACACCGCCCGCGACACCCTCATCGATCGAGGCGGCGCTCGCAGCCGCGCTGGCCAACGGCCACCTCGCCGGGGCCGCCCTCGACGTCGCGAGCCCGTCGCAGGCGGGGACGCGCCACCGGCTGCTGGCCCATCCCAACGTGGTGCTGCTGCCCCACATCGGCGGTGCCACCATCGAGACGCTTGTCAACGGCGGCACGATGGCGGTCGCGGAGATCCGACGCGCTTCGCGGCCGGCGAGCCGATGCGCAATGTCGCCAACCGGGCCGACCTGGCCGTCCTGAGCGCCTCCTGAATCGCGGTCGATCGTCGTGAGCGCCCCGTGAGCCACGTGCTGGCCATCGACCTGGGCACCGGCAGCTGTCGCGCCATCGTGTTCGATGCCGGCGGCGTCCAGCGCGGTGTCGGGCAGCGAGAGTGGACGCATGCGCCGGTCCCGGGCGTGCCCGGTTCGCAGGTGTTCGACACCCACGCCAACTGGCGCCTCATCTGCGATTGCATCCGGGTGGCGCTCGATGCGGCAGGTCTTGCGGGGTCCGACATCGCTGCCATCAGCAGCACCAGCATGCGCGAAGGCATGGTCCTGTACGACCGATGCGGGCGCGAGATCTGGGCCTGCCCCAACGTCGACTCCCGTGCCGCCGACCAGGCGCTGGAGCTCGTCCGCAGTGGCCGGCGCGCGCCAGATCTTCGAGCGCGGCGGCGACTGGGTGTCCATCACCTCGCCCGCCCGGTTCCTCTGGATCGCGGAGCACGAGCCGGAGGTGTTCCGGGCCATCGCGCACGTGGGCATGCTCAGCGACTGGGTGCTCACCCGGCTCACCGGGCGCTACGTCACCGACCCATCGTGTGGTTCGAGCTCCGACCTGTTCGACCTCGCCCGACGTGACTGGTCTGCCGAGTCCCTGGACCTCATCGGCGTGCCCGTCGCGGCGATGCCCGAGGTGCTCGAGCCGGGCACGGTCATGGGCGAGGTGACCAGCGGCCGCCGCGGCCGAGACCGGGCTTGGCCGCCGGGACACCCGTGGTCGTCGGCGGTGGCGACACCCAGCTGGGCCTCGTGGGCATCGGCGGCACCCGGCCCGGCCAGCTGACCCTGCTCGGCGGCAGCTTCTGGCAGCTGACGGTCGTCACCGATGCGCCGCTCATCGACCCGCAGGCCCGCGTGCGTACCCTCTGCCACGCGGTCCCCGGCCAGTGGATGACGGAGGGCATCGCGTTCTACGGCGGCATGTCCATGCGCTGGATACGTGACGCGCTGTGCGATCCGGAGCGGGCCGAGGCTGCGCGCCGGGGCGTCGACGCGTACGTCGTGATGGAGGAGGCGGCGGCCGCCGTGCCCGCGGGCGCCAACGGGCTGCTCGCCATCTTCTCCAACGTCATGGATGTCAAGCGCTGGGTCCAGGCACCGCCCTCGTTCGTGGGGTTCGATGTCGGGGATCCGGCACGCACCGACCGACGGGCATGCATCCGGGCGGTCCAGGAGCAGGCCGCGTTCGCGACCCGGGGACACCTGGCGATCATCCGGGAGCTTACCGGCGAGGCCGTCGATTCCATCGTGTTCACGGGCGGTGCCGCCCACGGCCGAGCTCTGGCCCCACATCGTGGCGGATGTGCTGGATGTCGCTGTCCAGGTGCCTGCGGTGAAGGAGTCGACGGCGTTGGGCGCCGCCATGTTCGCCGGCCTCGGTGCCGGCCTCTACCCCGACCTCGACACCGTCGCACGATCCATGACCCGCTTCGAGCGGACGATCGAGCCCGACCCCGCGAACCGGGGTGCCTATGACGACGGGTTCGGGCGCTGGTCCGCGGTCTACCCCCGGATGCTCGCGCTGGCCGAGGACGGCCTCGCGACGCCGATGTGGTGGCCTGCGGGCGCCTGACCCCATCCCTTCCAGACCAGACGAGGAGCAGGAGCATCCGATGCCCGAAGCCGACAGCAGCGAACGCAAGCAGTTCCATGCCAACGTCCCCGCCCGCAACTCCGCCTTCTACCTCAAGGGCTCGGGCGCCTACGACTGGGGGATGCAGAGCCGCCTGGCGCGTGTCTTCGCGCCCGCCAGTGGCCGGACCGTGATGCTCGCGGTCGACCATGGCTACTTCCAGGGACCCACCACCGGCCTGGAGCGGGTGGACCTGGACATCGTGCCCCTGCTGGGCGAGGTCGATGCCCTGTTCTGCACCCGCGGCATCCTCCGCTCGAGCGTGCCGGCGGCCTCGAACGTGCCCGTGTTCCTGCGCGGCTCCGGGCGGCCCGTCGATCCTCAAGGAGCTGTCGGACGAGGAGCTCGCCATCGACATCGAGGACGCCCTGCGGCTCAACGCCTGTGGCGTCGGCGTCCAGGTGTTCATCGGCGGTCCGATGGAGACCAGGACGGTCAACAACATGACCCGGCTCATCGACGCCGGCTACCGCTACGGCGTGCCGGTCATGGGCGTCACCGCGGTCGGCCGGGAGCTCACCCGCGACTCGCGCTACCTGGGTCTCGCCACCCGCATCCTCGCCGAGCTCGGCGCGCAGGTGGTCAAGACCTACTACTGCGAGGAGGGCTTCGAGGAGGTCACGGCGGGCTGCCCGGTGCCCATCGTCATGGCGGGTGGCAAGAAGCTGCCCGAGCTGGAGGCGCTCCAGATGGCCTGGCGCGCCGTGGACCAGGGTGCCTCCGGCGTCGACATGGGCCGCAACATCTTCCAGTCGGACTCGCCCATGGGCATGCTCCGGGCGGTGCGCGGCGTGGTCCACGACGGCCTGACGCCGGAGCAGGCGCTCGACCTCTACCGGACCGTTCGCGCTCGAGCAGCGAGCTGCGGTGCCGGTCCTCGCCTGAGGCGTATCCCATGACACCTCCCTCCGATCCGATCGCCGTCTCGCCGGCAGGCGTCGCCCTCCTCGGACATCTGCTGGCGGGCGGCCCACGCCTGACCGTGGGCATGCTCACGGCTGACCTTGGGCGCGCTCAATGCCGACCTCGACATCGTCGCCGGGGCCGGCGCGGAGCTGGTCCACATCGATGTCATGGACGGCGTCTTCTGCCCGATGCTCACCCTGGGCGCCACCGGTCGTGCGCGCGATGCGCACGCCGATGCTCAAGGACGTCCACCTGATGGTCGATGACCCGCTGGGCAAGGTGGCCGCGTTCGTCGCCGCCGGCGCGGACCTGGTCACGTTCCACCTGGAGGGCGCCGGTCAGCCTCGCCGCGTCCTCACCTCGCTCGCCGGGGCCGTCAACGTCAACGACGCCGGGCGGGGCGTGCTGCGGGGGGTGGCCCTGACGCCCAGCACCCCGGTGGTCGCCCTTGAGCCACTGCTCGACGACCTGGAGTACATCCTCATCCTCGCCGTCGACCCGGGCTGGGGCGGCCAAGGGTTCGCGCCATCGACGCCGGGTCGGGTGGCCCAGGCGCGTGAGCTCATCGCGCGCAGCGGGCGGCCCATCCTGCTGGGCATCGATGGCGGCGTCACCCGGGACAACATCGCGTCCGTGCTGGGCCTGGGCGCGGATATCGTGGTCACCGGCAGCGCCGTGTATGACGGCAAGGCCGTCGCCCAGAATGCGCGCCAGATGCTCGACGCGGCAGCCGCGGCGCGGGCCTGATGACGGACCTCGAGTCCGCGTCCTCGCCCTATCCCTGTCATCGGACCCGGTCGCCGATCGGGGTGGATGGCGTGCTGGACGAGGCCGCGTGGCAGCGCGCACCGTGGTCGCCGCGATTCGGGGACATGGTCAGCGGCACCCCCGGCCTCTACGACACCCGCGCCGCCCTGGTCTGGGATGACGAGGCCCTGTACGTGGCGTTCCGGGTGGAGGAGCCGTACCTCCGGGCGTCCGCCACCGAGCGTGACGCGCTCATCTTCCTCGAGAACGACGTCGAGGTGTTCATCGACGGCGGCGACTGGTACTACGAGCTGGAGATCAACGCCCTCGGCACCCTCTACGAGGTCCTGTTCGTCTGGCGCGATGCGTACGCGGCGGACCCCCGGTATCGGGAGCGCGGTCTCGATGTCCTGGGCCGGGACGCGGTGTCGTTCGGCGGCGACCACGAGCGGCGAGGTTCCACGTTCTGGACCGGCTCGCACCCCCGCGGGCTTCGATGGGCGTTCCGCGATTGGGACCTGCCGGGGCTGCGAACCGCGGTGGACCTCCAGGGCACCCTCAACGACGACACCGACGTCGACCAGGGCTGGACCGTCGAGGTGGCCCTCCCCTGGGCCGGCCTCGCGGGCCTGCCCAGTGACCGGCCACTGCCGCCACGCCCCGGTGACCGATGGCGCCTCTTCCTTGGCCGGTTCCAGAAGCTGCAGGTCTCCGGCGGCGAGCTGATGCCTCACCCCGCCTGGACCTGGACCCGCCAGGCGACGTATGACACCCACCGACCAGAGGAGTGGCTGGAGGTGGAGTTCCGGGACGGGGACGTGACGGAGCTGCCCGCCTAGCGTGGCCTGACCCCGGGCGGCACCTCAGGACAGCCGCGTGAGGCGCATCGTCAGCAGCCGGTCCCGGGCGATCTCCGCGCGGCGTCGGTCGACCTCCTCGAAGTCGGTGTCGACGTCGAACGTGCAGCCATTGAGCTCCGGCCCGGCCACGGCGAGCAGCCGCATGCGTGGCGAGGGCGCAATCCGACGCCTGCTTCCCCTCGTTGTGGGCGATGGCGTTCTGGACGTATGGCTGCCAGCTCGCGCGCGCCTCGGTCGAGATGAGCCCCTCGGTCATGGCCGTGCGCACGAACCCCGGGAACATCGCGAACACGAGCACCGGCGAGCCGTCGCGCTCCAGCTCCCGGGCGAGGCCCTCGCGTGAGCCGCACCACGGCCGCCTTGGACGAGCCGTAGCCGGAGCCGCCCAGGTTCGGGCCACCCGCGCCGCCGCCGCCATCCATGTTGATGACCACGCCACGAGCCCTGTGCGCGCAGGTGCGGCAGCACCATCCGGGTGCACAGGAACGTGCCCTGCAGGTTGACGCGTCACGTCCTGCCACCAGGTCTCCGGGATCCATCTCCCACACGGGGCCCACGGCGGCGAAGCTGCCGGCGTTGTTGAACAGCAGGTCGATGGCCCCGAACCGCCCGAGCACGGTCGCCACCATCGCCTCCACCTGGTCCCGGTCGGTGACATCGGCGGGCACCGCGAGCGCGACGCCGCCCTCGGCCGTGATGCTCGCCACGGTCTCCTCCAGGCCCGCGACGTGGCGTCCCACGCAGGCGACCCGGGCTCCCTGGCGCGCGAACTCGCGGGCCAGCTCGCGGCCGATGCCGCTCCCCGCGCCGGTGACGACCGCCGTCCGGCCCGCGAGATCCATGCCGCCCTCCTCGCTCAGTCCGTCGGATGGCCCGCGGCCACGTCGTCGAGCACGAGCACCCAGTCGTTGCCGTGCCCGTTGCTGGACGGCGAGAACTCCCGGACCCCGCTCCGCGGGAATGTCCCGATGGCCTGGAAGAGGCCGGTGCGCGGGTCGTACCAGGACGCCCGGATGCTCGCTCCCGGACAGCACCCCGAGGTCGATGGAGACGGGGCTGCCGAGGGTCAGGTATGCGAGCACGAAGCTGCCGTCACGCGCCCGGAGCGCCTGGACGTGGTCCTCGTCGTCGACGGCGCCGGCCCCCGACGTGATGAGCGACTGGTCCGGCTCCGCGCGATACCACGGCCGCAGCTCCATCAGACGACGGAGGTAGCCCATGCCGAACGCGCCGGCGGCATCGATGGACACGAACCAGTCGTGACGGGGCGGCAGCAACGGGAAGGAGTAATCGCGGGTGCTGTCGATCCGGCGGCTGTCGGCCATCTGCCAGATGTCGTTGTGGCCATAGCCATGGCCGGCCGCTCCGGCGAACACCGCCCAGTAGGCACCCTCGCGCGCGTCGAACGCGTCGACCCGCTCATCGGGGTCGAGCTGGCCCGCCATCACCGACTGGATATCGATGACCCGGGCGTCCGGATGATCCTCGTAGCGGCACTCCATGTCCAGCGTCGGCTTGGTCGGCCGCAGGTCGTAGTCGATGGCGATGAGCGGGTAGTTGGCGTCCTGTGAGCGGTGGCGCGACTGGACCGTGTTGAAGTCGAGCCAGTCCTTGTCGTGGAAGTACTCCGACGAGGAATGGCCGCCGCCGCTGTGGTACGACACGAGATGCGCTCCGGCGCTGCCGGCCTTCATGCCATACGCCATGGAGTCCCAGACCTCGATGTCCTCCTCGGAGGGGTTCCGGTCGCCCCCCAGCAGCCAGACGACGCAGTCGTCGCGATAACGCTCGCCCAGCAGCTCCCCGAAGCGGTACGCGTTCTGGACCGTTGAAGATCTGCTCGTTGCGCTCCTTGAACCGCTCGGCTGTCGGGTCGACGCTTGACGTGCTCGCCCATGGTCGCCACGAGGCCCATCACCAGGCCCAGCTCGTTGGCCCGCCGGACGATCCAGTCGATGTTGCCGGAAGAAGCCCTCGTTCAGCTGCGTCGGGTCGCGGTCGACGAGCGGCAGCTCGCCCTCGAGGTTGGTCACCTCCAGCCCACGCAGCACGTACGCCTGGATGACGGTGAAGCCCTTGGCGGCACGGTTGGCGAGATACCGCTCGGCGTCGTCGTGGTCGAGGCGCTTGAACAGCGTCCAGGCGGTGTCGCCGAGATAGAAGAAGGGCGTGCCGTCCTGGTCGATGAGGGAGCGCTGGTCGTCACTCACCCGGAGGCGGGAGCCGGTCCTGGGCTTGGCGGCGGGCATGGCGGGCTGCGTCACGTTCGACTCCTTGCGGTGCTGGCTGGGTGATGGCTGGGTGGATGTCATGCGGGGGCGAGGGGTAGCGCGGCGGCGACGTCGTCGAGCACCAGGACCCAGTCGTTGTCGCGACCGCTCGACGGTGGCTGGAACGCCCCGATGCCGACCCGCGGCACGGTACTCGGACGAGCGCAGCGTCGCCGGTCCGCGGGTCGAACCACGAGATGCCCGGATGCGATCCCTGGACATCCGCCCAAGGTCGATCGAGACCGGATTACCGAGAGTGAGGTACGCCAGCACGAAGCTGCCGTCGCGCGCCCGGAGCGCCTGGACGTGGTCCTCGACCGTCGCCCTGGCCGGAGACGACGAGCGCCTGGTCCGGCTCTGCGCGATACCACGGGCGCAGCTCCATGAGGCGGCGCAGGTGGCCCATCGCGGATGCGCCGGGTGCGTCGATGGAGACGAACCAGTCGGCGCGCGGCGGCAGGTACGGGTGGGAGTAGTCGCGGGTGCTGTCCACCCGCCGCGAGTCCGCGAACTGGTGGATGTCGTTGTGTCCGTAGCCATGACCCGCCGCACCCGCGAACACCGCCCAGTAGGCGCCTTCGCGGACGTCGAACGCGTCGATGCGCTCGTCCGGATCCAGCTCGCCCGCGAACACCTGGCGGATGTCGATCACCCGCGCGTCGGGGTGGTCCTCGTACCGGCACTCCATGTCCAGCGTCGGCTTGATGGGCGTCAGCTGGTAGTCCGCGGTGATGAGCGGGTAGTTGGCATCGCGCGACTGGTGGCGCGACTGGACCGTGTTGAAGTCGAGCCAGTCCTTGTGGTGGAAATGCTCGGACGAGGAGTGGCCACCGCTGCTGTGATAGGACACCAGGTGGCCGCCGCTGGCTGCCGGTCTTGAGCCCATAGGCCATCGCATCCCATGATCGCGATGTCCTCGACCGAGGGGTCCCGGTCGCCACCCAGCAGCCACAGCACGCAGTCGTCGCGGTACCGCTCGCCCAGCAGCTCCCCGAAGCGGTGTGCGTTCTGGACGTCGAAGATCTGCTCGTCCCGCCCCTTGAAGCGCTCCGAGCCCGGCCGTCGCTTGACGTGCTCGCCCATGGTGGCCACGAGGGCCATCGCCAGGCCCAGCTCGTTCGCCCGCCGGACGATCCAGTCGACGTTGCGGAAGAAGCCCTCGTTGAGCGTGTCGGGTCCCGGTCGACGAGCGGCAGCTCACCCTCGAGGTTGGTCACCTCCAGGCCCCGAAGCACGTACGCCTGGATGACCGTGAACCCCTTGTCGGCGCGGTCGGAGAGATACCGCTCGGCGTCATCGTGGTCGAGACGCTTGAACAAGGTCCAGGCGGTGTCCGCGAGGTAGAAGAACGGTCGACCATCGCCATCCACGAAGCCGCGTCGGTCCGGGCCGATGCGCAGCCGCGTACCACCCAGCGGTCGGGTCGGCCAATGCGCACTCATCCGGCGGCCACCGTGCTCGCCGGTGTCTCCGCCGCGCTCGCCGGGACCGGCGATACGACCGGCAGCGGCTGGCCGCGGGCGGCCAGGGTCGCGGCGGGGACGACGTGGCACCACGCCTGGTGGCCGCCCCCCAGGTCGATCGGCGGTGGATCGACCTCGGCGCAGATGGGCAGGGCGAGCCGGCACCGATCGCGGAACCGGCAGCCACCCGGTGACATCGGCGCCGCGACGACCTCCCGGTCGGCGCTGGGCTGCCTGCCGCGCGCCTTCGGTGCGTCGATATCGGGATGCGCTGTCAGGAGCAGGGAGGTGTACGGGTGCTGGGTGCGCGTGAAGACGTCGGCGGTCGAGCCGGTCTCCACGATCCGGCCGCGGTACATGATGGCCACGCGCTGGGCGAGCTGGGCGATGACGGCCAGCTGGTGCGAGACGAAGATCATCGCCAGCTCGCGGTTCTGGGCGAGGTCCGCGAACAGGTTGAGCACCTGTGCCTGGACCGAAACGTCGAGGGCGCTCACCGCCTCATCGGCGATGAGCAGGTCCGGCTGCAGGGCGAGCGCACGGGCGATGGCGACCCGTTGGCGTTGCCCGCCGGACAGCTCGCGGGGTCGCCGATGGGCGTCCGACCGCGAGAGGCCGACCGACTCCAGCAGGTCACCGACCAGCCCCCGCTGCGAGTGCCCCTCGCTTGACGAGCCCGTGGACGAGGGCCGGCTCGGCGATCGCATCCCCGACCGAGATGACCGGGTTGAGCGACGAGTACGGGTCCTGGTAGATGAGCTGCATCCGCCGGCGGATCTGGCGCAGCTGCGAGGGCGATGCCCCGAACACGTCCTGGCCATCGAAGGTGGCCCTGCCGGAATCGGGCTCGATGAGCCGGACCAGGCAGCGAGCAAGGGTCGTCTTGCCGCTCCCCGACTCGCCCACCAGCCCCAGGATCTCCCGTCGGCCAACGTCGAGGCTGACATCGTCGACGGCGGTCATCGTCGGGCCCGGATGTCGTCGCACCTGCGCCGAGACGGTGGTCGGCAGCGGGAACGTCTTGGTCAGGTTGCGGACCACCAGCAGGTCGCTCATCGCTCAGACGACCGGGCAGGCGGAGGCGTGGAGGCCGATGGGCTGGTCCAGCTCGACGGGCAGCGTCGAGCAGGACGGCAGCGCATGCGAGCATCGCGGCGCGAAGGGGCAGCCGTCGCTCAGCGTGGCGAGGTCGGGCAGCTGGCCACCGATGGATGCCAGGCGTTGGCCGCTCGACGTTGGGCCGGAGGCTGGGCACGGTCGCCAGCAGCATCCGGGTGTAGGGGTGGCGCGTCCGCCGGAGCACCTCGTCCACGGTCCCCCGCTCCAGCACCCGCCGGCATACATCACGACCACCACATCACACGTCCGGGCGATGACGCCGATGTCGTGGGAGACGATGATCATCGACATCGACTCCGCCTGGCGCAGGTCCTCGAGCAGGTCAAGGACCTGGTCCTGGACGCTGACGTCGAGCGCCGTGGTCGGCTCGTCGGCGAGCAGCAGCCGAGGACGCGTGGCGATGGCCATGGCGATCATCACCCGCTGTGCCATGCCACCGCTGAACTGGTGGGGATACGCCCGCAGCCGGGTCCGGGCCGACTGGATGCCGACCCGATCGAACAGCTCTGCCGCACGGTCCATGGCTGCTCGCACGGCCAAGGCGGAGCTTGACCCGGATGACCTCCGAGAGCTGGTCGCCGACCGAGAGCACCGGGTTGAGGCTGGCCATCGGGTCCTGGAAGATCATCCCGATATCCCGACCGCGGACCCCCTGGAGCGTCGCCGCGGGTGCACCGACGAGCTCCTGGCCATCGAGCATCACATGGCCCGACTCGATGCGTCCCGGGTTGGGCACGAGCCCGAGGATCGCCCGCAACGTGACGCTCTTGCCCGATCCCGATTCACCGACGATGCCCAGGGTCTGGCCCTGCTCGACCGAGAAGGTGGCGTCATGCACCGGCCGGATCGTGCCCCGCTGGGTGGGAAAGGTGACGGTCAGTCCGGCCACCTCAGCAGAGCAGTGCCGGACCCGCGGCGTCCGTCGCCCCGACGGGCGACCCACTCCCACCCTGGAGCCGGGCTCGTCCGCGACGCTCATGCGCGGGCCGTCCCGGTCCCGCCGACGTGCTCCGTCACCCATTCGCCGAGCAGCACGAACCCCACCCCGACGATGACGACCACGAGGCCCGGCAGGGTGGAGATCCACCACGCCTTGAGCAGGAACGTCTGGCCGCCCGAGATGAGCGCACCCCATTCGGGCGCCGGCGGCTGGACCCCGAGGCCGAGGTACGAGAGCGACGTCAGGGCGAGGATGTTGAGCACGATGTCCGACATGTACCACGCGAGATTCGGGCGAACGAGGTTGGGCAAGGCGTGCCGGAAGATGATCCGCCGGTCGCTGAAGGCGAGCGTCCGGGCGGCGAGGATGAACTGGCGCTCGCGCAGCTGGATCATCTCGGCGCAGGTGATGCGGGTGTAGATCACCCAGCTGACGGCGATGATGCCGATGTACACGCCCGTGAGGCCCGGGCCCACGATGGCCAGGATGGACATGACCAGCACCAGGAAGGGCAGCGCCAGCAGCACGTCCACGGTGCGCATGATGAGCGTCTCACGCTTGCCCCGATAGAAGCCTGCGACCGCTCCGAAGCTCATCCCGATGAGCAGCGAGCAGGTGGCCGTCACGAAGCCGAGCATCAGGTCGACCTGGCCCGCATAGATGACCCGGGAGAGCATGTCGCGGCCGAGGTTGTCGGTGCCGAACAGGTGCCCGAGCGATGGCGACTGGAGGCGGTTCTTGATGTCCTGCTGCAGCGGATTCGGCAGGGGCAGCAACGGCGCGAACAGGCTCAGGAGGGTGATCCCCAGCACGATGGTCAGCCCGATCGCCAGACCCCGGTTGCCGGCCGGGAATCGAGCGAGCCGGATCCAGCGGACCCGGGTCACACCATAGTCGGCTTGCGCGGTCACAGTCGCGTCCGCGGGTCGAGACGTGCGTTGACCAGGTCGGTGACCAGGTTGGCGAGGATGATCCAAAGGCCGATGAGCAGGACGCAGGCCTGGAGCACCGGGAAGTCACGGTTCGTCACCGACTGGACCAGGAGCTGGCCGATGCCCGGCAACGCGAAGACGTTCTCCACGATGATCGAGCCGCCGATGAGGCCCGCCACGCTGAGGCCGATCATCGTCACGGTCGAGGTCAGGGAGTTGCGCAGCACATAGCGCCGCATGACGCGTGCCTCCGAGAGACCCCGGGCCCGTGCCGCCTCCACGTAGTCGGTGCGCAGGATCGAGATCATCGTCGTGCGCAGGGACCGGACCAGGACCGGCGACAGGTAGAGCGCGATGGTGCACGCCGGCAGCGTCACGCTCCCGATGTAGGGCAGCACGCCCTGGCGGAGCCCGGACGCCGGGAACCATCCCAGGCGGAGGCTGAACACCTGGATGAGGATGAGGCCGACCCAGAACGCCGGCATCGCGAAGGTGAGCATCATCGCCAGCTTGATGCCGTGATCGGACATGCCGTTCGCCCGCATCGCGGCCCACATCGCGAGCGGCACCGCGACGGAGATCGAGATGAGCACGCTGTAGACCATGAGCGACAGGGTGGTGCCGATGCGGCTGGCGATGAGGTCGGTGACCGGGATGCGGGAAGCGATCGAGTCTCCGAAGTCGAGCGTGAGCGCGTTGCGCAGGAACGTCAGGTACTGGAGTGGCAGCGCGTCGTCGAGGGCGAACTTGGCATGCCAGAACGCGACCGACGCGGGGTCCGCATGCAGCCCCAGCATCAGCTTGACCGGGTCGCCCGGCGTGATGCGGATGAGCAGGAACGAGAGGAGCGTGATGCCCAGGATGACGGGCACGGCGTGGAGACCACGCCGTGCCACGAATCCCGTCATGGGTACCGGGAGGTCACGGACAGACCGTCACCACCCGCACGATCGCCTAGTGGGCGAGGCAGACGTCTTCAAGCCGCCACCAGCCGACTGGCAGGGTCCGGAAGTTGGTCACCTTGTCGGAGACCGCATTGGTCGCCGGCGCGTTGAGCAAGGTCACCCACGGAGCCTGGTCCATGGCGTACTGCTGCAGCTCGGAGTACAGCGCCTGACGCTGGGCGTGATCGAGGACGCTGTTGGCTTGCTTCACGAGGTCATTGGCCTTGGGATCGTTCCAGCTGGAGAACCAGTTCTGCCAGAACGGATCGTACCCCAGGAAGATGGCCGCGATCTCAGCATCGTCCGGGCTGTCCGAGGTGAGGTCGACGGGTCCCCACATCGCAGCCTGGAACTCGAGCGCCGAGACCGGGCCGAACAGGTCGTCGACCTGGGAGATGGTCATCGTGATGCCCAGCTCGGCGAGCTGTGCGGCGATGATCTCGGCCGCCGACACGGCCATCAGGTTGTTCTTGCCCAGCATCACGTCGAAGCTGAAGCCATTCGGGACGGACGAGCTCGCCATGAGCTCCTTGGCCTTGGCCACGTCGTAGGGGTAGGGCGCGACGCTGGGATCCCAGAAGATGCCGTTCTGGACCATCATCGCGTTCGAGATGGTGCCCAGACCGCCCAGGACCGCCTGGTTGATGGCGTCCTTGTCGATGGCGTAGTTCATCGCCTGGCGCACGGCCAGCTCGTCGAACGGCTTCACCTTCTGGTTGATGGTCAGGTACCAGCCCACCATCTTGGGCTCCACCTGGACCTTGATGCCCTGGGTGGAGTTGACCTGCTCCACCTGGTCGTAGGGGATGTTCTCCGCGACGTCCGCCTCACCCGACTGGATCTTGAGGGTGCGGGCGTTGGGGTCCTGGATGGTCAGGAAGTCGACGCTGTCGAGGAACGGCTGGCCGGTCCGCCAGTAGTAGGGGTTCTTGGCCACCTTGAGGTCCTGGCCCAGTGTCTGGGACACGACCATGAAGGGACCGGAGCCGACCGGCGCCTTGCCGAACGCCTCCTCGCCCATCGACTCGAACGCGGCCTTGGAGATGATGCCGCCGCCGGGAACGGTCAGCGAGTTGAGGATGGAGGCATCCACGGCCTTCATATGCATGACGACGGTCTTCGGGTCGACGACCTCGAAGTTGTCGATGTTGGGATAGAGGAACGCCCAGTCCGCCTTGACGTCCGGGTCGAGGATCCGGTCCATCGAGAACTTCACGTCGTCGGCCGTGACCGGGGTGCCGTCGGAGAACTTGGCGTCACGCAGATGGAAGGTATAGGTCAGGGCATCGGGCGAGATGTCCCACGATTCCGCGAGACCCGGCTGCGGATCGGTGTATCCCGGCAGCTGCATCACCAGCTGATCGTAGATCTGCTCCTGCAGGAAGATGTTGCTGTTGCTCGTCGAGAGCCACGGCACGAGCGAGGTCGCTTCCGTGTCGCGCGCCATGACGAGGTCACCACCAGGTGTGGCGCACGTGACCGCGGCGGGCGCTGCCGGAGCCGAGGCGGCCGGGCTCTGGGCGGATCCGGCCGGCGCCAGCACGGACACGGCCAGCACCGCTGCGACCACCGAGCTTCCGACGGTCCGGGAACGCGAGCGAGATCGGAGTCTATCCATGAACCCTGCTCCTCCTCCTACGTGTGGCCGTCGCGCCGCTCGCTCCGGGTGGTGGGGACACCGCCCGGGGACGCTGCGGACTCGGCGCCATCGGCGTCGCGGCTGCCCGGCACTATGCCCCTCCCGGGCGCACCGTGTCAAGTTCTTGGACACCATCGCAAGTACATGCAGCGAGGGTCAGCGCGCGTCGGCGAGGTCAGGGGGTGTCATCGTCCGTGAGGCCCGCGGGGAGCGGCGCCGGGCGTTCGCAGCTGGACTCGATGGTCACGTGATGCCCGGTGTCCGAGGAGGACACCGTGGCCGCCATGATCTCCAGGGCGTGGAGCGCCAGCTCCCCGGAGGCCCGGTGGGGGCGCCCGTCGCGCTCCGCCCGGACCATGTCCGCGAGGCCGATGCCTCGGCTCTGCGCCGCGTTGGCATGCGTCAGGGGCACGTCGGTCCAGTCCTCGTCGCCCCGGCGCCTGATCTGGACCGGTCCCCCGAACGTGTTCGGGTCCGGCACCGACAGCGTGGCCTCCGTGCCGTAGATCTCGATGAACCGGAAGCGGGAAGCCTGCACATCGAAGCTCGCCACGAGTGTCGCGACCGGCCCCGACGCATGGTCGAGCACCGATGCGACGTGCGTCGGGACCTCGACATCCATCCAGGTCCCGGCGAGCGGCTGGCTCGTGATCTGGCGTCGTGCCCGAGAGATGCGGGCGCTGCCGGTGACCCGCTTGACCGGCCCCAGCAGCGTGACGAGCGCCGTGACGTAATACGGACCGACATCGAACATGGGCCCCGCGCCCCGCTGGTAGAAGATCTGCGGTCGGGGGTGCCAGCTCTCCGGTCCCGCGGCCTGGAAGAACGCGTTGGCCGCCAGCGGCTCGCCGATGACGCCCGCATCCAGGAGCGCCCGGCACGTCTGGAGGCCCGCCCCCAGGAACGTGTCCGGCGCACAGCCGATGCGGACGCCCCGGTCCGCGGCGAGCGCCACCAGCTCCCGCCCCTCCGCGACATCGAGGCCCAGCGGCTTCTCGGAGTAGACGTGCTTGCCGGCCTCGATGGCCGTCCGGGTCACGGCGGCGTGCGCGAGCGGGACCGTGAGATTGAGCACGATGTCCACGTCCGGGTGCGCGAGCAGCTCCCTTGGGGTCAGCACCACCGGCAGCGACGATCCATCCGGCAGCAGGGACGCGATGTGCGCGACCAGCTCATGCGCACGCTCGGGTTCCAGGTCGGCGCACGCGACGACCTCCATGTCCGGCAACGCGGCCAGCTTGGTGGCATATGCCCGGCTGATGACACCGGTGCCGATGATGCCGATGCGGCCGCTCACGCCCGTCCCTGCGACAGTCCCCGGCTCGTGAGCCAGCGAGCGCTCTCCTGGACCGCGGTGAGCATGTCCGTGGCGCATCGGTCGAGCTCCACGATGTGCCAGCGCGCGCTGGTCGCGGCCGCGAGCACCCCCGGGATGTCCACGGCAGCCGCTGCCGACGGCCACATGGTCATCATCGTGATGGCGGGCCGGACCATCCTTGACATGGATGAGCTCGACCCTGGGTCCCAGCTCCGCCACGAACGCGGCGGGATCGACGCCGCCGACCTGCGCCCAGTAGATGTCGACCTCGGCGATGATCGATGGGTCGAGCGCCCGGAAGAGGTGGACGAGCGCCGGCTCGCCCTCCGGTGTCGACGCCAGCTCGAACTCGTGGTTGTGGTAGCCCAGCCGCAGGCCACGTGCCGCCGCCATCTTGGCGCGCCCGGAGAGCTCGTCCGCCAGCGCCTCCACCGAGGCACGGGTCTCGAACCGCTCGGGGGGCGCCCAGGGGATGACCCAGGTCGTCACGCCGACCTCTACCAGCTCGTCGAGGCTGCCTGGCAAGGTCGCTTCGTCGCGCGTGCCCACGTGCGCCGACGTGACCGCCAGTCCCTGGTCGGCGAGCCAGCCGCGGACGACCGCCGGCGGGTGGCCATAGAGCCCCGCGAGCTCGACCGCCTGGTAGCCGGCCGCAGCAACGGCGGCGAGCGTCCCGGGCAGGTCCTGGGCCGCGGCTTCCCGCAACGAATAGAGTTGGAGCGCGAGGGGCTTGGGGGTGTCCATGGACGCGATAGTGCCACAGCGTCAGGCCCGGCCGTGCGGTCTCGCTGCACGAACTTGCACCCCGGTTCATGTTCTGGCCGAGTGCTTAGACCACCCCATCCACCAGGGGCGCGAGCCCATGGTGACCCGGGCCACGCGGTACCACCGGCCAGATGTCGACGACCACGCCGTCCTGGATCACGTGATAGGCATCGAACGCGTTGACCGTCGACGGCCCGTACCCGGGGATGAGCCGGATGACCCGACCAAGGGCGGGTTCGTCCCCGGCCGCGGCCAGGATGCCGTGCTCCTCGTCGAAGCGGATGACCCGCCGATCCATGCCCAGCACCAGGGACCCCATCGCGTCACCGACCGTCTTGCTCCCGGCATCGACCACGATGCGACCGGGTGGACGGCTGATGACCGTCGTGGCGACCGTCAGCGCGTGCTCGAACTCGGGGGCCATCGGCCGATGGAACGCATCCATCACCACGTAGGTGCCGGCCTGGCTCTCGGTCACTCCCGGGTACGCCGAGGTCAGCGCCCAGGTCGCCGTCCCTGCCGCGGAGACGATGGGCAGGTCGATGCCATCGGCGCGGATCCGCGTCGCGGCCTCGACCAGGAAGCCCATCGCCTGCGACTGCTTGCGGGCCCGTTCGGCCGCCTCGGGCGTCAGCGAGCAGTGGCCCTCGTAGCCCGTGACACCCACGAGGCTGACGTGGTCGAGCGTGACCAGCCCACGGGCCAGCTCGAGGGCTGCGTCGAGCGAGTCGACGCCCGCCCGGTCCATACCCGTGTTGACCTCGATCATGACCTGGAGGACGGAACCGGCTGCGCGGGCCGCATCGTCGAGCTGGCGCGCGGCGCCCAGGTCATCGACCGCGACGATGACGCGACGCTCGCGGGCCAGCAACGCCAGGGCGCGCAGCTTGGCCGGCACGGTCACCGTGTTCACGACGAACAGGTCGTCGAAGCCGGCGGCCGCGAGGATGAGTGCCTCCCACACCGTGGCGCAGGAGAGGCCGATGGCACCCGCCTCCAGCTGGCGTCGCGCGAGCTCCGGGCTCTTGTGGACCTTGATGTGGGGGCGAAGGTCCGCCGGCAGGGACGCCATCGCGGCACCCATGCGCGCGATGTTGCGTTCAGCGATGTCCAGGTCCAGGACGAGCGCAGGCGTGACCAGCTCGTCCACCGCACGGCCGATCTCCGGGCCATAGGCCACCCGGACGCGCTCCGTGGTGGCAGCGAGGACCTCGCGGGCGGTCTCCAGGATCACGGACGCACCTCCTCGCGCGAACGGCGGGACCGGCCCCGCTCGGATGCACGATCATGCTAGTCCAGCACGAACATGCGCGAGCGCCGCGGCAGCACCGATCGGGCGGGTCGCGACGCCCCGATCGTGCTGGGGACGGAGAAGCACCCTCGTCACGGCCGGCGATGGCCTGGACGCGTCGGCGTCACGGGACAGAGGGGGGACGACCTCGGCGGCGGGGTCGACCGCGCCGACGAGGCCTACTTCATGCGGTAGGTGATGCGGCCCCGGGTCAGGTCATACGGCGAAAGCTCGACCTTGACGCGGTCGCCCGGCAGGACCTTGATGTAATGCACGCGGAGCTTGCCACCGAGCGTGGCGAGGATCCGGTGGTCGTTCTGGAGGGTGATCCCGAACATCGCGTTCGGTAACGCCTCGGACACGACGCCTTCGACTTCGATCATGTCGGCTCTGGGCAAGCTGGTACTCCTTGCGGGTCTCGCTTCAGGGGGGCGGGAACGATCGGGAATGCTTCGTGATCTGGACCGCCTTGTGATGAGGATAGCATCCCGCGCTGCGCGTCCCGGGGCAGGTGTTCACCGTGCGGCCGGTTCCGCGGGTCAGGTGGCGGGCGCGAGTCGCATCCTGGCCGGCGCCGCTGCCTGGCCGACCTCCCTGCCGAGCCAGGACGTCAGCGCATCCGGGGGAATCGGTGGGGCAAGGCCATAGCCCTGGGCAGCCTCGAAGCCGAGCCGTCGGACCGTCTCGAGCTGGCGGGTCGTCTCGACCCCCTCCATGACCACCCGGAGTCCGAGCGAGGTGCCGAACTGGAGCACCGCACTGAGCATCCGCTGGTCGCCCGCGAGCAGCGAGCGGTCGATCTTGAGCTCGCGCACGGGCAGCTCGCCGACGCGTGCGAGCGAGGAGTAGCCGGTCCCGAAGTCGTCGATGGAGAGGCCGACCCCCCACGCCCGGAGCTCCTCGAGGCGGGTGCGGACGTCATGGGCGAGGTCGAGCACCGATTCCGTCACCTCGAGCACGAGCCAGTGGGGCGCCAGGCCGGCAGCATCGAGCGCGCCACGGACGTCGGCGATGAGACCCGCATCCCGGAGCTGGCTGGGCGCGAGGTTGACGTTGACGGCGATGGGATGACCAGCCGCTTGCCAGGTCGCAGCCGTGCGGCACGCCTCGTTGAGGACCCAGCGGCCGACCTCGACCATGTGACCAGCGGCCTCGGCGATGGGCACGAACTCGTCCGGGGTGAGGCGGCCCAGGTCTCGATGCTCCCATCGAAGCAGTGCCTCGAACGAGATGGGGCGAGAGGTCTCGAGCTCGATGATGGGTTGGAACTCCAGCCGGAGCTCTGCCCGCTCCGTGGCCCAGCGCAGGTCGTTGCGAATGACCATCACCCGCATGGCCTCGCGGTGGAGATCCTCGTCGTACAGCTCGATCGCGTTCTCGGTCGCGGCCTTGGCGCGATACAGGGCCACGTCCGCGTCGCGCATCAGGCTCATGGCGTCAGCACCGGCGGGTCCCGACATGGCGATGCCGAAGCTGCCGCTCACCTGGACGAACACCCCATCCACCTCGATGGGTACCTCGATGGCGGACAGCAGGCGCGAGGTCAGGGTCACCGCCGGATCGGAGCCGGGACAGTCGGCCATCAGGACCGCGAATTCGTCGCCACCGAGGCGCGCCACGGTGTCTCGCGAACGAACGTTCGCGCGCAGCCGCTGGGCGATGGTGACGAGGACCGCATCACCCGCTGGATGGCCGAGTGAGTCGTTGACCGCCTTGAAGTCGTCGAGGTCGAGGCAGATCACGGCGACCTGCCGCGGGTCCCGGGAAAGGGCCACCGCCAGGCGCGAGCCGAACCCCCGGCGATTGCTGAGCCCCGTGAGCGCATCCTCCACGGAGAGGCGCTCGAGCGCGCCCTGCATCCGGGTGCGCTCATCGATGAGACCCCGCTGGTCTCTCACGACACCGGACAGTCGCGCCACCACCAGCACGAACATCACCGCCGAGGCGATGATGGCCGGCATCGGTTCGACCGAGCCGTGACGCAGCTGCTCCGTGACAGCGATGAGCAGCGGCACCAGCGCCACGACCCCGAGCGCGAGCAGCCGGCGATTGGAGATGCGCCGGTCGGCCGGACCTCGTGTGCTCTCGGACGCCATCGACGGGTGCAGTGCCGCAGCGGCCCACAGGGTGTAGCCCAGGATCCAGCCGAGGTCCAGCGGACCAGCGGCATAGGCGCCCGTGATCGCCAGCACGCTGTAGATGAGATCCGAGATCAGGTACACGCTCACACCCGATGCGAACAGCAGGAGCGCTCGGTCGGCACCCTGATGGTCGAGCAGGATGCGCAGCAGCAAGCCGATCATCACGATGTCCAGGAGCGGATAGGCGGTCGCGACCAGGACCTCGGCCGGAGCTCCGGAGGTGTCGGCGAGGGTGGGCCCGATGACGAGCATCCAGAGGATGGACGCGGCGGCAGCCGTCAGGATGGAGGCATCCAGGATGGAGCCGATGCCGGCGCTGTGTCGTCGGGCAAAGATGATCATGGCCCCGCACATGGCCACGTACCCCAGCATGTACTGGGCGTCGGCAAGCCCCGAGACACCATCCTCCGCGTTGATGATCCAGGCGATCTCACCCCCTGCCATCAGCCCGGCACCCAGCGCGACCAGCGCCCATGCTCGGTGCGGGGGGCGATATCGGCGGATTCCGAACACGATGGCGCAGGGTGTCGCCACTGCGACACCGCAATAGACGATGTTCTGGCCGGCCTCTGACAAGAACGGGTACAGCGCGCAGATGACGAGGCCGCCGAGGACCCACCACATCCATCCGGAGGATCCGGGCAGCCGACCTCGCCCAGCGCGCGCGCCCGGTCAGGCCGGACATCGCCGGCGTCGCAGCCCCATCGGCGGGTGACGTCATGCAGGGCAGTCTTCCGGTTGGTGCCGCGACGCACCATGGTCCCTTCGTCCGAGGGGCCGTCACCGAGGGTCACCCCGGGGGCGCGGCTCGGCGATGCCATGGACCGGGTCGTGCTAGCCCTCGCGACCCTCCGGCGGGACGCCCAGGCCCTCGCGGTACGCCAGCAGCGCCGCCTCCACCCGGCTGCGGACCTGGAGCTTGCCCAGGATGTTCGTCATGTAGTGCTTGATGGTCTTCTCCGCGAGCGACATCCGGTCGCCGATCTCCTGGTTGCTGAGTCCCTCCGCGACGAGCTCGAGCACCTCCCGTTCCCGGACGGTCAGCTCGTCGAGCGGGCTCGACCGAGGACTGGACATCTCCCGCAGCAGGCTCCAGGCCAGCGCCGGCGCCACGTACACCTCGCCCGCGCACACGGAGCGGATGACACCCACGAGCTCGCTGGCGCCCGCCCCCTTGAGCACGTAGCCCGAGGCACCCGCCTTCATCGCCGCGAGCAGGTCGTCCTCATCCGCGGACGCGGTGAGCATCACCACCTTGGTCGCGGGGCAGGCCGCCGGTGATGTCGCGGGCCGCTCGCAGCCCACCGCCGGGCATCGTGATGTCCAGGAGCACCGCGTCCGGCAGGTGCTGACGCGCGAGCGCGATGGCGGCACCCGCATCGTCCGCCTCACCCACGACCACGATGTCGGGGCTGGACGAGAGCGTCGCCACGACACCCGCCCGGAACATCGGATGATCGTCGGCGACCACGATGCGCAATATGTCGCTCATGCGCTGGGTCCGTTCAGGGAACCCGTTGGCGGGAACGGGGAGGTCACCGGCCACCAGACGCTGACGACCGTATGACCGCGCTGGTCGCGCTGCACCGCGAATCGCCCGCCGAGCACCTCCGCCTGCTCGCGCACGCCCGCGAGGCCCAGGTGGCCGGTCTCGTCGAGGTGGCCCGTGCCACCGACCCGGTCGAGATCGAACCCTGGTCCCTCGTCCGAGACGTCGAGTCGCAGCAGGCTCCCTTCCTCGTGGAGCCCGACCGAGATCGTGCCCGCACCGTGCCGGGTGGCGTTGGACAGCAGCTCCTGGAGCGCCCGATAGAGCGCGATGCGCACCGATAGCTGGGTCGTGGTCGGCACGGCGCCGATGTCCGCGATGACCGTCGCACCCGTCCGCCGGCGATGGTCGGTGATGGCTCGCTCGGCGACCTCCGCCACGGTGGCCGATTCCAGCTCCGGCAGGCGCAGGCCGCGGGCGATGGACCGCATCTCCCGCAGGGCGTCCTGGACCGCGCCGTGGATGACCGCCTGGTCCTGGTGGGCCGCTGTGTCGTCGGGCGGGCCGGTGCCGGCATCGAGCCGGAGCAGGGCCAGCGAGAGCATCTGGGCGGGTCCGTCATGGAGGTCGGCACCGATGCGCCGCAGGGCTCGCTCATTGAGCGTCGTGGTCCGGTCGGCCGCCGCGCTCACCCGCTGGTGGAGGGCCGCGTTCTGGGTGAGCAGCGTTGACAGCTCGCCGACCTGTGCCTGGAGCGCGGTCTGCTGTCGCTCGATGGTCTGGCTCGCCTGCCGGAAGATGCCGTACAGCAGGATCGCCGACACGAGCACCGCGAGCCCGACGAGGAGCCAGGTCTCCAGCCGCGCGTTGCCGACCTCGCGGTCGAGCTCCTCGGGCAGCTGGTAGAACTCGGCGACCGCGACGATGCGGTCCGAGCCACGCTGGCGGACCGGCACGTACATCTCCAGGAGATGATCGAAGCGACCACGCTCGAGCACGTTCTCGGAGCTCTGGAGGTCGCTCCGCTCGGCGACGACCTGGCCCGAGAGGGCCTCCGCCAGCCCGCCCTCGACCGGGAACGACTGGCCAAGAAGCGATGGGTCCGGGCTGTAGACGACCTTGCCCTCGGGGGACCAGATGCGCAGCGAGACGATGCGGTCGCCGAGCGAGCGGTCGGCCATGAGCGAGTCCAGCTGGCGGACCTGCGCCTCCGGGAGGGTGCCAGTCATCGCCAGCGCATCGACCTGGGGCTCGATGAAGGAGGCCACGTACAACGCGGTGATGGAGGCGGTCCGGTCGACGATGCCACGTTCCAGCAGGTCACCGACCCAGATGCCGATGAGCAGTCCGCCGGTGAGCAGGATGGCCAGGTTCGCGAGCAGGAACCGGCGCGTCGGTGACGGATGGACCACGCGCCGCATGCGGGCACGGAAGCCCGATGCGTCCGGCGCGGCCGTGGCCGTGCCCAGGGGCGATGACGGCTGCGCGCCGGTCACGGCGGCCACGGGCGCCGCGGGCGTCGCGGCACCCAGGCTCGGGGTCACACGGTCGGTCATCGCGACCGATGGTACGCGCCACCTGCGCGTACACGACAGGGACCTGCGGTCCGTGGACATCAGACCAAGGTCTGGATCATTTCCCGTCCCAGGCCCATGGCCACCGGTGTCCCGGTCCCGGATGCTGTGACCATGGACGACCGCCGGTCAAGCACTGGCGGTGTCGAAGGCACCACCTGGAGGCACCCCCATGCACATCGCCACCCGCATCCATCGCCGGCTGCTGGTCATCGGATCGATCTCGATCCTGGCCCTCACCGCTGTCGCGGCACCCGCCGCGACGCTCGCCAAGCACGGCAGCAGCACGGCGGTCATCCGCACCGGCTCCTGCAGCGCCGCGAGCGACTGGAAGATCAAGGTCAAGCCCGACGACAGCCGGATCGAGGTCGAGTTCGAGGTCGACCAGAACAAGAACGGCAAGGTCTGGGACGTCGCGCTCAAGCAGGACGGCACGACCTTCTGGTCCGGCGCCCGGACCACCCGCGCGCCGAGCGGCAGCTTCTCCGTGAGCCGCCTGACCAGCAACCGGTCGGGGGTCCATCAGTTCACGGGTCGCGCCGTCAACCGAACCACGGGCGAGGTCTGCCGAGGCAGCGCGAGCATCTAGCGGACAGTGCTCCGCGGCGCGCTCGCGCCGCGGAGCACCAGTCGCCGGTCCCGATGCGGGACCGGCGCTCGCCGGTCTACCGCAACCAATCGTCGCGGTGGGCAGCCACGAACGCGTCGTCGGTGAGCTCCGGATAGGCGTGGCACACACGGTCGATCTCGGCTGCCTGGCCCGGTGACAGATCCTCGGCCGGATCGAGACACCATCGGCCCTCCAACAGGCCCTGGCGACGCAGGATCTCATGGATGCCCTGCGATCGACCCCGCGAACCCGTGAGCCGGGTCGAACAGGGCCGCGTTCGCGTCGGTGGTCCGGACCGCGAGATCGAGCAGGTCGGCGGGTATGACCGGGTCGGAGCCGTCGAGCGCCTGCACCCGGTCGAGCAGCTCGACCGCACGTCGCGTCCAGACGGCCCAATGGCCCAGCAGGCCGCCGACGATCCGGAGCGTGCTCGGCCCGCTCGGGGTCGCCACCGGGAATCGCGTCAGGAGGTCGAGCACGATGGAGTCGTCATTGCCCGTGTAGAGCGCGATGTCGGCCGCACGACCGGATGCGGCCACGCCGTGGACCACGTCGAGCGTGGCATACCGGTCGAACGGAGCGATCTTGATGGCCTGGGCGTTCGGGATCGACGCGAAGCGACGCCAGAAGTCGCGGCCCAGCCGACGCCCGCCCACCGCGGGCTGGAGATAGAAGCCGAACAACGGCAGGATCTCCGACAACCGCTCGCAGTGCTCGATCATCGCGTCGTCCGACGCGTCCGCGAAGGCACCCAGCTGGACGAGCGCGAGGTGATAGCCCAGGTCGGCTGCCAGCCGCGCCTCGTCGAGCGCCTGCGCCGTCCGACCCACGACACCCGCCACCAGGACGACGGGTCCCCGGTCCGCGCCCCCGCCCGGGGCCGACTCCTCGCGCACGACCGACGCTGCCATCTCGAGCACCGGCCGAAGCAATCCGATGGCCGGCTCGCGGATGGCGAACTGGGTCGTGTGCACGGCCACGGCCAGGCCACCAGCCCCGGCCGCGAGGTAGTAGCGGGTCAGGGCGCGTTGTCGTCGCTCGTCGAGGCGCCGCTCCCCGGTGAGCGCCAGCGGATGGGCCGGCATGACGACGCCCCGCCGAAGGACCGCGGCGATCCCCGGATCCAGGATCGGCGAAGCCACGCTAGAACCGTCCGTCACGAACCTGGAACCCCGTGGGCTTGCCCAGCAGCGCGCCACCCGATCGGACCCAGGCTGCTGTCCAGGCGAGCAGCTGGTCGAGGGCGACCTCGGGGTATCCCAGCTGGCCGTGCATCCTGGCCGCGTTGCTCAGCAGCGCCGTCGGGGCCTCCTCGCCCACGAAGACCAGCCCGTCGACACCCAACAGGTCCGCCAGCCGGGTCGCGGCCCAGCGGACCGAGACGATCTCCGGGCCCGCGACGTTGAGGATCGTCGGCGGCGAGGACACGAGCCCGAAGGCGCGCAGGATCGCGGTGTTCGCATCCCCCTGCCAGATGACGTTGACGGAACCCATCGTGACATCCACGGGTTCGCCGGACGCCACCCGGAGACAGATGTCCACGAGGACGCCGTAGCGGAGGGCATTGGCGTAGTTGAGCCGGATGAGGGTGACGGGCGTCCCGTCGCGCTCCGAATGCCACGCGAGCAGCCGCTCCCGCCCCAGGCAGGTGAGCGCGTACTCACCGACGGGCGCGGGCTGGTCGGTCTCGACGCCACCCCCGCTGCCAGGCGCCATCAGCGGGTAGACATTGCCGGTGGACAGCGCCACGATGCGCGACCGGGGGTAGCGGCGGGCGACCAGGGCCGGCAGCAGCACGTTCATGGCCCACGTCGCCGACTGCGCACCGGAGCTGCCGAACTTCATCCCCGCGAGGTAGAGGACGTTGGGCGCGTCCGGCAGCCCGGCGAGGGACGCCTCGTCCAGCAGGTCCGCGGCGATGGTCTCGATGCCGGCCGCGGTGAACAGCTCGACGCCATGGCAGAACCGCGAGACTGCGATGACCCGTCGACGCGAGTCACCGGTGGCCCGCGTCGCGCGCATGGCCATCGTGCTCAGGCTCAGGCCCATCTTGCCGCCAGCGCCCAGGACCAGCAGGTCACCCTCGAGCGCCCGCAACGCATCGACGGTCGCCTGGTTCGGGCGCGACAGGTACTCCTCGAGCTCCGCCTCGTCCGCCGGTGGAGGCGCCCCCGCCAGGGAAGCGAACCATCCTTCCGTCACTGTCCGGTCACCCGCATCCTCACTGGCCCCCCATCCGTCCCGCCCCGCACCACCGGCCATCGGTATCCTAGCGAGGCACCCGAGAGGGCATGCCGCCGACCGATGCGCCGCGATGACCTGTGGGGGGATCCGATGGCAGCCCAGCCCAACGCCGTGCCGTTCGATCTCCTGCTGCCCCGCACGGCACTCATCGTCGTGGATATGCAGAACGACTTCGTGCGGGCCGGCGCGCCCCAGGAGGTGCCCGATGCGCGCGCGACGATCCCCATCATCCGGATGCTCATCGATCGGTTCCACGCCCTCGGTCGCCCGGTCATCTTCACCCGCTTCCTTGCGGGACCCGAACGCACCCTGATGTGGTCCTGGTCACCCGAGCTCGCCCCACCGCAGCGGAGCTGCTGGCCGGGCCTGGAGCGCACCTACCCGGATATCGACGGGCCACGTGACCGGGCCGCGGTCATCGACGAGCTGGCACCCGCGCCGGGCGATCTGGTGGTCGACAAGATGGGCTATGGGGCGTTCCATCGGACGCTGCTCCGGGACCTGCTCGAGGCGCGTGGTGTCGACACGCTCGTCGTCACCGGCACGGTCACCCAGATCTGCGTCGACGAGACCGCCCGGGGCGCCTTCGAGGCGGGGCTGCGGGCCGTCGTGGTCCGGGATGGCGTCTCATCGTTCGATGCGCCACTGCACGAGGCGACCCTGCGCAACCTGGCCATGAAGTTCGCGCGGGTCATGACCGCGGTGGAGATGCTGGCGGAGCTGACCGGCGGATGACGACCCTGTCCGCCGCCGCGGGGACGCGTCCGAGCGCACGACCGCCGGCGCGTGACCTGCTCGGTCGGTATGGCGTCTGGCTGGCGCTGGCCGTGACCCTGGTCGCGGGCATCGTGGCGGTACCCAACTTCGCCACGTCCGCGAACGTCGATTCGGTCCTCCGCCAGGCCGCCGTCCTGGGCATCGTGGCCCTGGGCCAGACGTTCGTCGTCCTGACCGGTGGCATCGACCTCTCCGTGGGCATGCTCATGGGCCTGGTCACGGTGCTCGGGAACGGCATCATGAACGGCGACCCGGGGCTCATCCTGCCCATCGTGCTGCTCGCCCTCGTGGTGGGTGCGACCGTTGGCGTGGCGAACGGGCTGGGCGTCGTGGTCGCCCGCGTCGACCCGCTCATCGTCACCCTCGCGATGCTCTCGGTGCTCCAGGGCATCATCTTCATCTACACCGACCGGACCGTCGGCAGTGCCCCGGATGCGTTCCGTCAGCTCGCCTATGGCAGCATCGGTCCGGCACCGACGCCAGCGATGCTGCTCGCGCTGCTGGCGGTCGTGTCCTGGTTCGTCCTCGCCCTGACGCCGCTCGGCCGCTACATCTACGCCGTTGGCAGCGACCGCGTCAACGCGCGGCGGGGCGGCATCCCCACGCGGCGGATCGTCATCGCGGCCTATGTCATCTGCTCCCTGCTCGCGGCGCTCGCCGGATTGCTGCTCGCGGCCCGGCTGGGATCCGGCTACACCCTCGCGGGGGCGGGCTTCGAGCTCAACAGCATCGTCGCGGTCGTCCTTGGCGGCACGGCGCTCTCGGGAGGCCGGGGCGGCGTGGCGGGCACCATCGCGGGCGTCTTCCTGCTCGCCATCATCGCCAACATGCTCAACCTGCTGGGCGTCTCCCCATTCACGCAGCGGGTGATCAACGGGGCGATCATCATCGTGGCGGTCGCGCTCTACACGGCGCGCCGGCGGGATCCATGACTCCCGATGGCGCCACCACCATGGCCGCCGGCCGTCGTCGACTCCCGGTGACCAATGTCGGCCTCTGGCTGGGCCTGCTGGCCATCGTCGCTGTGGCGAGCATCATGTCGCCGGGGTTCCTGGCGCCCATCAGCCTGTTCAACGTCATCCGCCAGGCGAGCGTCGTGGGCATCGCATCGGTGGGTGTGACGCTGGTCATGATCACGGGCGGTGTCGACCTCTCGGTCGGCGCTGTCATCCTGTTCGGGTCGGTGCTCGCGGCGTCGCTCATGGACGGCGACGACGGCAACATCCCGATGGCCTGCGGGGCGGTGCTGCTCATGGGCCTCGTGGTGGGCCTCGTGAACGGCATCATCGTGAGTCGCTGGAAGGTGCCGGCGTTCATCCTCACCCTGGGGATGGCCACGGTCATCATCGGCATCACCCAGATGTACACCGGTGGGACGGCCGCGGGCGAGGTCGCGCCCGCCTTCCGGCAGGTCCTCAACGGGCGTATCGGGGTCGTGCCGGTGCTGGCCATCCTGTTCGGTATCGTCATCGTCATCGGCCTCGTCATCCAGGACCGGACCACGCTCGGGCGCCGGATCTACCTCGTGGGCGCCAACCCACGAGCGGCACGTCTGTCGGGGGTGCCCGTGTCCGGCACCCGGATCGCCGCCTTCGCGCTGTCCGGGCTGGGGGCGGCCGTGGCCGGCCTGGCACTCCTCGCACGCTCCGGCGTGTCGAGCAACTTCGCGGGGCAGGGGTACGAGTTCGATGTGCTGGCCGCCGTCGTCCTGGGTGGCACCACGTTCCAGGGTGGCCGTGGCGGTCTCGGCGGCACCATCGCGGGTGTGCTCATCCTCGCGACCGCGTTCAACCTCGTGAATATCCTTGGGCTGCCGTTCAACATGGAGCTGCTCGTCAAGGGCGGCATCATCTTCGGCGTCGCTGCCCTGCAGGTCGCATCACAGCGCAAGGAGGGGGCCCTGTAGTCACGATCCCAGCTGCCATCGCCGGATCCTGCCGATCGCGGACGACCCGCGACCGCTCTCACCTCAGGAGGCGTCATGACCCGTCGTATCCCCGTCGTCGCCACCACCCTGGCCCTGTGCCTGGCGGTGGTCGCCGCCCCGGCCGTCGCGCAGAGCCCCAGCGCGGGCGCATCGGCGGCTGCCGGTGTCAGCGGCCAGCCGATCGTCATCCCTGGCAGCTATGCCTCGCCCGAGGCTGCCACGGCATCCACGGCCGTGGATACCACCGCCTTCAAGAAGGACGGCCCCTGGAAGCTGTGCGTGAGCGCCGGGTACCTCACCAACTCGTGGGTGGTGTTCGCCCTCCAGAACGTCAAGTACCAGGCGTCGCTGGAGTCGCGCTACGACCCCAACATCGTGGTCACCGACGCGAACTTCGATGCCAACAAGCAGATCAGCGACGTCGAGGACCTCATCAACCAGGGTTGCTCGGCCATCGTCTACTGGCCCATCGATGACAAGGCCATCGAGCCGGGCCTGGAGCAGGCGGTCGCCAAGGGCATCCCGACGGTCAACATCGGCGGCGGCTATGCCGACCTGCCGGGCATCGTCTCGAATGCCTACATCGACCAGTACCAGCTGGGCGTCGCGGGCGCCATCGCGCTCGCGGAGTCGCTCGGCGGCACGGGCAAGATCGTGTCCATGCTGCCCATCGCCGGCACCACCGCGGCGGTCGACCAGGACAAGGCGCTCCACGACGTGCTCGCCAACTACCCTGGCATCGAGCTGCTCGACACCCAGAATGGCGACTGGAACCGGGCCAAGGCCAAGACCATCACCGAGACCTGGCTCCAGAAGTATCCCCAGATCGACGGCGTCTTCTCGCCCGCAGGCCAGATGTCCGCGGGCATGGTGGAGGCCTTCGACGAGGCTGGACGGCTGGGTGAGGTCCGGTTCTCGCCCGCCGACGAGTACAACGGCTGGCTCAAGTGGATCGCCGCGCACCCGGACATGGACTCCGGGCTCGTGACGTTCCCACCGGAGGCCGGTGGTGTCGGCGTCCAGCAGATGACCCACATCCTGTCGGGCGAGCCGGTCACGAAGGGCATCCAGGTGCCCTCCCTGTGGTACGCGCCGGGCGCCGGCGGTGCCCTCGCTGATACCGCCGCACCCGACGACTGGTGGGCGAACGAGCTGCCGGCGGCCTTCCTGCCACAGCAGTAACCCTTGGCCATCGACCCGGACCGGGAGCCCCGGGTGGCTCCCGGTCCGCCGTTCCTGTCGCTCCGGGACATCACCAAGTCCTTCGGGGTCGTCCACGCCCTCGATGGCGTGGCGATGGAGATCCGCTCCGGCGAGGTCCACGCGCTCGTGGGCGAGAACGGGGCCGGCAAGTCGACGCTCATCGCCATCGCAGCGGGCGTCCATCAGCCGGACCGGGGTGTCATCACCCTCCGGGACGTCCCGGTGCGCTTCTCGGGACCGGCGGAGGCCGAAGCGAGCGGCATCTCCGTGGTCTACCAGGAGCTCAGCCTCATCGGCGACCTGGACGTTGCCCAGAACATCTACCTCCATCGCGAGCCCCGTCGGGCAGGCATCGTGCTCGATGCGCGGGCGCTGTACGCGCGGTGTCGGGCACTGCTTGAGCGCGTCGAGGTGGACATCGATCCACATGCCCGGGTCAGCGCCCTCTCGGTCGCGCAACGGCAGCTGGTGGAGATCGCGAAGGCGCTCTCGCGGGACGCCGGCCTGGTGTTCATGGATGAGCCCACCGCCTCGCTCACCTCGGTGGAGCAGGAGTACCTGTTCGGGGTCATCGCTCGTCTGCGCGCGGCGGGCACCGCGGTCGTCTACGTCTCGCATCGTCTGGACGAGATCTTCCGCATCGCGGACGTGGTGACGGTGCTCAAGGACGGCAAGCTGGTGCGCACGATGCCGGCGGCCGCCACGAACCACCACGAGATGGTCCGGCTGATGGTCGGCCGGGAGCTCGCCGACGACCTCTACCCGGCGCCCCAACAGGCACCACCGCGGACCGGGATGCCCCGACTGAGCATCCGGGGTGCCTCCAGTCCCGGGCGCATCGCGGACATCGACCTCGATGTGTGGCCAGGTGAGATCGTGGGGCTCGCGGGGCTCATCGGCTCTGGTCGCACCTCGCTGCTGCGGGCGGCCTTCGGAGTCGATCCGGAGGCGACACGGAGCCTGGCCGTCGACGGCGTGTCGGTCGACCCCTCCCCCGGTGCCGCGATCCGCGCCGGTATCGGCTTCGTGTCGGAGGACCGGACGACCGAGGGGCTCGCGCTCCACCTCACGAAATCTTGCGAACCTCGCGTCGACGACGCTGCCCACCCGACGGGGCTTCTACCAGGCGCGTGCCGCGCGAGCCAAGGCACAGCGGGCAGCCACGCAGACCGGCCTTGCGGCCGGAGCGCTGGATTCTCCGGTCCGGGACGCTGTCGGGCGGCAACCAGCAGAAAGTGGTCATCGGCAAGTGGCTGGCCACGGATCCCCGCGTGCTGCTGTGTGACGAGCCGACACGGGGCATCGATGTGAGCGCCAAGGCGGAGATCTACCGACTGCTGCGAGAGCTCGCCGATGCGGGGCTCGCCATCGTGCTCTCGAGCTCCGAGCTGCCGGAGATCCTGGGCATGGCCGACCGGGTGGTAGTGCTGCGGGAGGGCCGTCTCGTCGCGGAGCTCCCCGATGACTGCAGCGAGGAGGACATCATGCGGGCAGCCGCGATCGGGACGGACGCCACGGTCGCGGACGCGACATCGGGCGAGCGGCCCTTGGCCGGGATCGGGGTGGAGTGATGGATATCGACGTCGCCGTCGTCCAGATGGATTGTCGCCTGGGTGACGTGGCCGCCAACCTCGAGCGAATCGAGGCGCTGACGCGTTCGGCGGTGACGGACAGGGGGGCGCAGCTCGTCGTGTTCCCGGAATGCGCCACCACCGGGTACTTCGTCGGAGAACAGGGGCACGAGCTGGGCGAGCCGGTCGATGGTCCCACGAACGCCCGCCTGGCACGCCTGGCCAGTGCGCTCGGGGTGCACCTCGCCGTCGGGGTCATCGAGTCCGCCGGGCCCGACCTGTTCGATTCGCTCGCGCTGTTCGCGCCTGGGGACGGGCTGCTGGCGAGCTACCGGAAGGTGCACCTGTTCTCGGGCGAGCGGGTCACGTTCCGCTCGGGCGACGCGCCCGCCATCGTGGACACGGCACTCGGCCGCATCGGGCTGACGATCTGCTACGACCTCATGTTCCCGGAGTACGTCCGGGGTCTCGTGCTCGGCGGGGCCGACCTCATCATCAACGGCACCGACTGGATCACCGACCCGTGGCAGACGGGCCAGGGATGGTCCGGCCCGAACGTGCGTGCGCTGGTGCAGGTACGCGCGCTGGAGAACGGCATCCATGTCGCGATGGCCGACCGCGTGGGCGAGGAGGCGGGCTTCACCAGCCTCGGCCACTCGACCATCGCCGGCCCGACCGGCGCGGTGCTTGCGACACTCGGGGACGGCGACGGGATCGCGGTCGCGCACGTCAAGGATCCCACGCCGGACCTGGAGCGGTGGCGGTCGTATGCCAGCTACCTCGCGGATCGGCAGCCGGACCTGTATCGGCGGATGGGCGTGACGGACCGAGATCTCGACAGCGGCGACATCGACACGGCGCCGCCTGTGCGATGATTGCGCACGCAATGATTGCGACCACGACCCGCGCGGCCGACGCGCTTTCCCCGTCACTTGGCCTGTGGCAGGCGTTGGAGGCCGCGCACGCGTCGCTCGGGGAGCGACTCGACCCTGACGATGGAGCGTGCCAGGTGCTGGGCTCCGACGCGGTGGCGGTGCTGCTGCCGCTGGCTGAGGCTCCCGACCATCAGCTGCGGATGCACGAGCTGGCCGACCGCTCGCATCTCACCCGGAGCGGCCTCACGCGGCGCATCGACCGGCTCGTCGCGGACGGGCTCGTGGCACGCGTCGTCTGCCCCTCGGATCGGCGTGGCGCGTATGCCCAGGTGACCCCGGCCGGGCTCGCCGAGCTCGCGGACGCGCTGCCCCACCACGTCTCGTCGCTGGAACGGCATATCCGTTCGCGGCTGGACGCGGCCGAGGTCGAGACGCTCACGGGGTTGCTCGGGCGCCTGTGACGGTCCTCCCCGGTCGCCCGCGCCGGCGCGGGGCGGATCAGCGCATCTGGAAGGAGCGCTTGGACAACCCGAACCAGTAGCCCTCGATGGCGGAGTCGGGTGGCGCATCGGGGTCCGTGGCCGCGCCCAGGGCGACGAACAGCGGCGCGAAGTGCTCGACGGTGGGATGCGCATAAGGCATCCCCGGCGCCCGCCGTCGGAAGTCGAAGAGGCTGTCCAGGTCGCGCCGCTCAAGGGCTTCGGTCGCCCATCGGTCGAACTCGATGGACCACTGCGGGGCGCCGGGCTTGTCCGTGAACATGTACTCGCGCACGAACGGCAGGCCGTGGGTCATGAAGCCGCTGCCGATGATGAGCACACCTTCGTCACGCAGCGGTGACAGTCGGCGACCGATCCGGAACAGGTGCTCGGGATCGAGGTCGGGCATGGACATCTGGAGCACCGGGATGTCGGCCTCCGGATACATGGCGACGAGCGGCACGTATGCGCCGTGATCGAGCCCCCGCGTCTCGTCCTCCCCCACCGGCTCGTGGCCGGGCATGAGGGCGCGGACAGTGGCGGCGAGCTCGGGTGCGCCGGGGGCGTCATATCGCTGCTCGTAGTAGCGACGCGGGAAGCCGTAGAAGTCGTAGGTCAGGGGCACCGGTGTCGTGGCGCCCAGGGTCACGGGGGCGGATTCCCAGTGGGCGCTCACGACGAGGATGGAACGCGGCCGGGGCAGGTCCGCCGACCATGCCGCGAGCTGCCCCGACCAGAGCGGGTCGTCGAGCAGCGGCGGCGCTCCATGCCCGAGGTACAGAGCGGGCATGGCCTGCGCTTGCGCCGTCGTGTTGCTGTCCTGGCCGCTCACGCCCCCGGCTCCTGGCCGGTTCGCGACTGGATGAGCGTCGTCGGCGCGCCATGGACCGCCGGGATGCTGCCGAGCCGGCCCGCCTTGTAGTCGTTGTAGGCCTGGACGACCTCGTCCCGCGTGTTCATCACGAACGGTCCCATCCACGCCACGGGCTCGCCGATGGGTCGACCCCCCAGGATGAGCACGTCCAGGTTGGGGCTGCGTGCTTCGAGGGGCACCGCGGACGCGTGGAGGCTCAGCGTGTCACCCGCGCCGAACACCGCCAGCTGGCCGGTCTGGACCGGGTGCCGCGCGGTGCCGACCGCGCCATCGCCCGAGAAGACGTACGCGAGCGCGTTGTAGTCGGGTCGCCAGGGCAGCGTCGAGCTGCGCACCCGGGCTGAGCGTCGCGTGGACGAGCGTCATCGGGCGAGTACGTCGAACCGGGCCCGGTGTGCCCAGCGACCTCGCCCGCGATGACCCGCAGCAGGGTGCCCCCGTCGGGCGACGAGAGCAGCGCGACCTCGCTGGCGCGCAGGTCCTGGTAGCGCGGTGCCGCCCATTTCTGGGCGCGCGGCAGATTGACCCAGAGCTGGAAGCCGTGGAACAGCCCACCCGCCACGACGAGCCACTCCGGTGGCTTCTCGATGTGCAGGATGCCCGCCCCCGCGGTCATCCATTGCGTATCACCGTTGGTGATGACGCCGCCACCGCCGTTGCTGTCCTGGTGCTCGAAGGTGCCGTCCATGATGTAGGTGACGGTCTCGAACCCTCGATGGGGGTGCCAGGGCGTCCCCTTCGGCTCGCCGGGGGCGTACTCCACCTCCCCCATCTGGTCCAGGTGGACGAAGGGGTCGAGGTCGGCGAGGTCGACGCCCGCGAACGCCCGACGGACCGGGAAGCCCTCACCCTCGAAGCCACGCGGCGCCGTCGTGATGCTCTGCACCGCGCGCGGGCGGCTGACCAGCGGATCCGGCACGGGGATCCGCGGCAGGACGGTGATGTCATCGACGGTGATGGCGGGCATCGGGTTCTCCTTGGGACCATCCTCCGTGGATGTCCTGACGAGTATCGCACGAGATAGTTGTTGACGCAACTATCGACCGTGCTCGCCACCGTTCGGGGCCCAGTCACCTGCGTCGCGCCGGGGTCCACCTTCCTGAGTCGTGCCGATGCATCGATCGACCATGGAGGGTGGGAGCCATGGGAATCCGGTCGGCGTGTGGCCGCGCTCGATGATGCATTGAGGTGACTCGACCAGATGCGCGCCTGAGGCCTGACGGCGCTCCGTGGCCGGACGGCCCGCCGGCCGCGTCCAGAGCGGCTACGCTTCCGTCGGTCAGGCGTCGCGGCCCTGGACCACAGTCGACCCGCGCCACCCATATCAGCAGGAGGCCTATTCCCAGATGTTCCTTCTCCTCGCATTCATCGTCATCGCCATCGTGGCGGGCTGGGTGGCGAACTTCCTCGTCGGCAAGCAGCGCAAGTACGAGCCGTGGGAGCTGTTCGTCATCGGCATCGTCGGCTCGTTCATCGGCGGCATGCTGTTCGTCCTTCCTCTCCGGCGACGGCCTGGAGCTCCGCCCGACCGGCCTCATCGGCTCCTGCATCGGCGCCATCGTCGCGCTCGTCATCTACGGCCCGCTCCGCGACCAGCTGCGCAAGCGCAACGCGTAATCGGGTCGGCGGCGGATCCGCGGGACGCGCCGGCACCCACCGGAGGCTGTTGCCCGGATCACCACTCCGCGAATGACCCGTCGGCATACGTCCACTGAGGGTTCCCGACCGGGATGCCGATGTCGCGGCGGTCGAGCGCGCGGACGGTCTCTTCGTCGATGTCGATGCCCAGCCCGGGACCCGCGAGGCGCGGGATGTGGCCGTCGACGGGCAGCAGGACGCCGGGATCGCGCAGGATCCGCAGGTCCGGCGAGTCGCGACCTGTCAGGTCGATGACGTGCTCCTGGGCGTAGAAGTTGGGCACCGCCAGGTCGAGCTGGAGACAGGCCGCGAGAGCCACGGGCCCCAGCGGGCAGTGGGGAGCCACCTGGACGTCGTAGGTCTCTGCCGCGGTGGCGATGCGGAACACCTCCGTGATGCCGCCCGCGTGCGACGGATCGGGTTGTGCGATGGCGATCCCCGCCTCGAACATCGGTCGGAACTCGGAGCGCGAGAACAGCCGCTCACCGGTGGCGATGGGGATGCTCGTGGACGCCACGAGGCTGCCGAGCAGCGCCTGGTGCTCGGGGCGGACAGGCTCCTCCAGGAAGGCTGGCAGGGTGTGGGCGACCGCATCCGCGAGCCGGCGCGCATGCGGCAGCGACACCCGCCCGTGGAGGTCGATGCCAAAGCCGGCCTCAGGACCGACTGCGTCGCGCAGCGCCTCCAGGTCCGCCACGAAGCGGGCGACCTGGGCCGGCCGGTCCAGGAAGGCGACGGGACCTCCGATCGACGCCTTGACGAGCGTGTAGCCGCGCTCGTGGACCAGCGCACGGGCGCGTTCCGGGCCACCGGTGTGGCCGGCGTCACCCCAGGCGTGCGTGTACATCCGGACGCGATCGCGGCAGGGACCACCGAGCAGGACGTGGATCGGCTGCCCGAACCACCGGCCACGGAGGTCCCAGAGCGCCTGGTCGAGGCCGGCCACCGCGGAGGACAGCACGGCGCCGCCGCGGTAGAAGCCGCCGCGGCTCATCCGGTCCCAGAGGCTCGTGACCGGCAACGGGTCGGCGCCGATGAGGTCGCCGCTCAGCTCTCGGATGGTCGCCGTGACGCCGCCGGGTCGGTGCTCGAGCGTCGCGTCGCCCCAGCCCACCACACCCTCGTCCGTGCCGATGCGCACGAGGACCTGGCGCTCGTCGAGGATGAACGTCTCCACCGTCGTGATGCGCATCAGCCCTCCTGGCCCGGCGTGTCGTATCGGGGCTGGAAGCCCAGCAACCGGCGTGCGCGCCCCACGTCGATGGGAGTGCGCGTTACCAGGGTACGGACCCTCCACCGGGACACCCGGAGCGTACCGGGCCAGCAGCTGCTCCGTCGGCGTCGCCTGGAAGCTCGTGGCGGCGGCGACCTGTAGGAAGTGGGCTCCCTGCCGCGCTCGAGCGGGACGCTCCCCGCGGCCTACAACGAACGGGCTGGAGACGACCCGACGCTACGTCACGAAACCGTGACCTCGATGGTGTGATGGCCCCGGGCGCCATCAGGAGGGGGCGGGGTCTGGTCGGCGGTCTGGACCTCGCCGGTGCCATCGGTCGCTCGGACCGCGACGAGGTGGCGGCCCGTTGAGGCGTTCCAGTCGACCATCCACTGCACCCAGGTCGCGTCGCTCAGCGGCCTGGACAGGGTCGCCGGCATCCAGGGACCGTCGTCCACCTGGACCTCGACCGCGTCGACACCCCGATCCGGGGCCCACGCGACCCCGCCACGGTCACCCGGCCGGGCGGCACCGTGGCGCCGCTGCGTGGCACGTCGATGCGCGACTGGGTGAGGATGGGCCCCGTCTTCGACCAGCCGAGCGGCACCCAGTAGCCGTCGAACGCCTCCCAGGTGGTGAGCTCGATCTCCGACAGCCACTTGGTGGCGCTCACGTACCCGTAGAGCCCGGGGATGATGAGCCGCGCGGGATAGCCGTGCTCCACGGGGAGTGGCACGCCGTTCATGCCCAGGGCGATCATCGGCTCGCGTGCCGGGTCCATCGCCCACGACGTCGGGAAGCCGACCGTGAAGCCATCGACCGAGCGGCCGACGATCTGGGTCGCGTCCGGGTGGACACCGGCCATCTTGAGCACGTCGCGGAGCCTGACGCCGGTCCACAGCGCGTTGCCCACGAGCTTGTCGCCGACCTGGTTCGAGACGCACGCGATGGTCACGAACTGGTCGAACAGGGGCATCTGCTGCAGCTGGTCGTAGGTCAGCGAGACCTGGGTATCGACCATCCCCTTCACGGTCACCTTCCAGCGTCGTGACGTCGACGCGAGGGACGACGAGCGCGGTATCGATGCGATAGAACTTGTCGTTGGGCATGACGATGGGCGTGATGCCCTCGACCGGCAGCTGTGCATCCGGGGGCACCGATGGCATGCCCCCGGTCGAGGGCGGGAGCACGGCGCCGACCGCGGGACCGCTCGCCTGGTTGTCGAGCATCGTGCGGCCGATGGTGCCGGCCACGACGGCCCCCACCGCCACCCCGCCGCTGAGCATCAGGAAGCCGCGTCGATCCCAATCGGGCATCGTCGCGGTCGCGCCGCCCGTGCCCGGCTGCGCCGGCGGTCCGGGACCCCATGCTGGCCTCGTCCGCTCCAGCATCAGTCGCAGCGCGACGAGGGCGACGCCGATGGCCACGACCACGGTGACGACCGCCATCAGCTGGGACGTGAGCGGCTGGCGGAACGCGGCGACCAGGCCCGACACCGCCCGCGACCAGGAACCCGATGACGCCGACCGACCACCGGCGGCGAGCGGCGATGCCCAGCGCGCCGCGATGAGCAGCGCGTCCGATGACGATGGCGACGTTGAGCACCAGCTTGTCGTTGGTGCCGAAGAGGCTGACCATGAGGTCCTTGGCGCCCGGCGGCTGGAGCGCGATGACCAGGTCGCCGATGGCGATGACGAGCGACGGCGCGCCGGCCACGATGCCCGCGATGAGCTCGGCGACGGCGATGGCCACGGCCGCGGCGACGGCGCCCGACACGGCGGCGGCGAGATCGGCGGAGCGGCTGGCGAGGGGGCGCATGACACCTGATACGGGCGGCGTGGTCGGTCGGATCATGCCCGGATCGTGGCCCGGGTGTGTGACAGCCTGATGACACGCGCGGCCGACTCCGTCACCGGAGCGTCACGCGACTCCCATACGATGGGCGGCGTGTCTGCCGGCTCCGACGCGCCTCCCATCCTCGTCGTGGACGACGACCCCAAGATCGTGCGTCTCGTGCGTACGTACCTGGAACGCGACGGGCACCGGGTCACGGAGGCGGCGGACGGGGATGCCGCGCTCCATGCCATCGTCGATGACCGACCGGCGCTCGTCGTGCTCGACCTGATGATCCCGGGCGTGGCCGGGCTGGACATCATCCGGCAGACCCGGGCGACCGGTGACCGGGTGCCCATCCTCGTGCTCTCGGCACGCGGCCTGACCTCGGACCGCATCGCGGGCCTGGAGGCTGGCGCCGATGACTACCTGCCCAAGCCGTTCTCGCCGGCCGAGCTCGTGCTGCGCGTCCAGCGGCTGCTGGAGCGGAGCGGCGGTGCCGTCACGCGGCAGGCGCGGCCGCCGCTCGTGCTCGGAGACCTGGTCGTCGACCGTGACCGATACGAGGCGACCGTCGGTGACCGGCCCGTGCTGCTGACCCCGACGAGCTTCCGCCTCCTCGTGGCGCTGCTGGAGGCTGATGGCCGGGTCATCAGTCGCGACGGGCTGCTCGACGCCATCTATGGTCGGGACGACGAGATCGTCCTCGACCGGACCATCGACGCCCACATCAAGCGGCTGCGGACCCAGCTGGGTGACGACGCGGACCAGCCGCGCTACATCGCGACGGTGCGCGGCGTTGGCTATCGCGCGCTGGCACGGCCGGGCACAGACCGATGAGGCGACCGATGAGGCGGCGGATCGACGGCATCGAGGCGCGAATCGCGCTGTCGGCGCTGCTGGTGGCGCTCGTGGCGATGGGCGTGCTGGCCATCGGGGTCGTGGTCGTCGGCGGCCGCACCTTCGCGGACCTGATGGCCATCGGCGGCATCGATGTCGGCTCCAGCGAGTCGATGTTCCAGGACTCGGTCGTGCGCGTGGTCCTGGCTGCCACCGTCCTCGCCATCGCGCTCTCGATCGTGCTCGCGATGCTCATCGGGCGGCGGCTCGCCCGGCCGCTCCGGGACGCCGGGGACGCGGCCCAGCGCATCGCCCAGGGTGACTACGACAGCCGGCTCCCGCGCAAGGGCCCGGACGAGATCGTGACCCTCGCGGACTCCTTCAACCAGATGGCCGCGTCACTCCAGGAGCAGCGGCGCATCCGCGACCAGTTCATCGCGGATGCGGCGCACGAGCTGCGGACCCCGCTCACCAATCTCCAGGGCTACCTGGAGGCGATGCGCGACGGGGTCATCGCGCCGGAGCCGGCGGCCTTCGAGTCGCTGCTCGAGGAGACCGAGCGGCTGGTGCGGCTTGTCGCGCTCCCTGGATACGCTCGCGGAGGGCGACGCGGGCCGGGTGATGCGCTCGGTGACCATCGACCTCGGAGCGCTCGTCGGCTCGGCGGTGGAGCTCGCGGAACCCCAGATGCGCTCCCGGGGCATCCGGCTGGAGCTGCGACTGCCGACGCCGGCGCGGGTCCAGGGCGACCCTGACGCGCTCCTCCAGGTGCTCGGCAACCTGCTCCAGAACGCCGCACGCTACACACCCACGGGTGGCCAGGTGACGGTCTGGCTCGACCGGACGCCGGACGGCCACGGTGTCACGGTCTCGGTCAGCAACACCGGTCCGGGCATCCCCGCCGAGGACCTGCCGCACGTCTTCGAGCGGTTCTACCGGGTGGACAAGTCGCGCTCGACCGCGGGCGGTGGCGCGGGTATCGGCCTCGCCATCGTCCGGATGCTCGTCGAGGCCAGCGGTGGCTCGGTCGGGGCCGAGTCGGCCGACGGCCTCACCCGCTTCTGGTTCGTGTTGCCCATCGCGCGGATCCGGGTCCCAGGGCACGTCCGGGCGGACTGAGCGAGGCTCCGGCCGCATACTGGCGTGATGCGCAACTTCCCCGACAACGGGATGGAGATCACCCACATCCTGGTGGTCGAGGACCTCGACCGGGCACGAGCCTTCTATCGCGACGTGCTCGGCGCCGACCTCCAGCGGGAGTACGGCGGCACCTCGACCGTGCTCCGTTTCCTGGGCTCCTGGCTGCTGCTCGTCACGGGCGGGGAACCGACCGATGACAAGCCCGACGTGACCTTCGAGCCGCCGGTCGACCCGGACCGGGTGAGCCACTCGATGACCATCCGCGTGCCCGACTGCCACGCCGCCTACCGGACGCTCATCGAGCGCGGGGCGGTGTTCCTGACGCCGCCCGTCACCTACCCGCGCGAGATCCGCGCCTTCTTTCGCGACCCGGACGGCCACCTGTTCGAGATCAGCGAGGCGCGATAGCCCTCAGCGCAGGAGCAGACGCTCGAGCGACTCGGCGTACCAGTCGCGGAAGGCGTCCGGCAGCCTACCCGGGAGCGGTCGGCCGCCCTCGGCGGCGGGGTGGCATCCGGCGACCCTGCACCGCTGCGAAGGTGAGCTCGAGCGCCCGGACGGTGCGGTCGTAGGAGCGCTGCGCGACACCCACGAAGAGGCAGTCGACGACGGCCAGCTGGGCGATGCGACTGGACATCGCGCCGGAGCGGAACGTCGTCTCGCGGGCAGCGGTCGTGAGCACCTGCCGCGCATGCATGGTGATGGGCGAGTCCCGAACGTTGGTGATGGCGATGGTCAGGGCGCCGCCGGCAGCCGCGATGCGCAGCGCCTCCAGGGTGTCGATGGTCGTGCCGGTATGGGAGATGGCGATGGCGACATCCCCGGGGCCGAGCAGGGCCGCGGAGGTGAGCGCCGCGTGGGGGTCGGGCCAGACCGAGGACAGCAACCCGATGCGATGGAGCTTCTGGTGGAGGTCCTGGGCCACGAAGCCGCTGGCGCCGACGCCGTAGACGTCGATGCGCTGTGCGCCCGCGACCGCGTCGATGGCGGCGGCGAGGGAATCGATATCGAGCAGGGCCGCGGTGTCCTCGATGGCCCGCGCGTCACTCCAGGCGATCTTGGCCACGATCTCCGGGAGGCTGTCGGTGGGGCTGATGTCGCCGGTCGGGACGGGCGATGGCCGATGGCCGTTGTCCTCTCGACCCGTCTCGCGGGCGAGCTCGAGGCGCAGGGCGGGATAGCTCCGGTAGCCGACCGAATGGCAGAACCGGAGCACGGTGGCCGCTGATGTCTCGCACTCCGTCGCGAGCGTGCCGATGGCCATGCCGGCGACCGCAGCCGGGTCCGCGAGGATGCGCAGCGCGACGCGGGATTCGGCTGGCCGCAGGGACGGCAGCTCGGAGCGGATGCGCGTCAGCAAGCCGGGCGTGTCCGCGGGCCGGCGGCCAGACACCCCGATCGGGCCAGACGCGGCAGGCGCGCGCTGCGGCGCGCCGGTGACCCCTGCGACCACGTCGGCGACGGCTCGACGGATCCTGCCCACGTCCGACCACGTCCGGCTGGGGTGTACCCGATTGGTGAGCAGGACGACGGTCCGACCGCCTGCCCGGTCGATGACGAGGGACGTCCCGGTGAACCCGGTGTGGCCCACCGTCTGCGGGCCGCGCAGCGATCCCATGCTGGCGGGGTCGTCGATGCGCAGTCCCAGGCCCTGGCGGAACCCGGGGTCGATGCCCTCCGGCAGCTGGTCGCGGCACATCTCATCGACCGTGGACTCGCGCAGCACCCGGACGCCATCGAGCGAGCCACCGCGGCGCAGCATCTCCCCCAGCCGCGCCAGGTCCGCGGCTGTGCCGAACATCCCGGCGTGGCCCACGCGACCGCCGAGCGCCCAGGCGTTCTCGTCATGGACGCTGCCCCGCAGCATGCCCCGACCGACATACGACTCGTCCTCCGTGGCCGCGATATGGGCGAGCCGTCCGGCGTCCGGCAGGTATCCGGTAGCCGTCATGCGGAGGGGCACGCAGGCCCGCTCCGCGACGAGGTCCGCGAGCGGCAGACCGGTGACAGCCTCGGCGAGGTAGCCCGCGGTGATGAACCCGAGGTCGGAGTAGCCGAACCCGGCGCCGGGGGATCGTTCGAGCGCGGCCGAGAGGACCGCTGCCCGCCGGCCCGCGATGTCGGGCCAACCGCTCCACAGCTCCAGCCATGCCGGCAGCCCCGAGGTATGGCTGAGCAGGTGTCGGAGGGACACCGACCGACGGATCGCGCCACGGAACTCGGGCAGGTGAGGATGGATGGGCGCGTCCAGATCCAGGGCGCCCTCGTCGACGAGCGACAGCAGCACGGTCGTCGTGAACAGCTTGGTCACCGATGCGAGATCGAAGATGGTGTCCGTGGTCATCGGTACCTGGTCGGCGGCGGGCAGCTCCGTGCCGGATGCGTCCGCATATCGCACGGCCAGACCCACGGCCTCGGCCGGCTCTGCCACGCCGTCGCGCAGCACCAGCGCGACTGCCCCGGGATACACCGGATGCGGGCGACCGGTGAGCCCGGAGACGAGCACCTCCCGGATCGACGTCGATGTCACTTCGTGACGCAGTATCTCCCATCCATGTCAACTCTTGACTTGTGCCGTGCGCAGGTGGGACGATCGCACTCCGGGCCCGTGGCCCGGCGGACGGTGGGCCACCGGGCTCGCCCATCGCGGCGGGGAGGCCGCGTCACAGGAGGCGGTAGCAGCATGCAGTCACGCAGGCCCGGGCGTCGAGCCTGGGCATCGGCCCTCAGCATCATCCTCGCCGGGTCACTGTTCGCGGTGGCCGGACCCGTCGGAGCGCAGAGCCCGTCCGCGCGGTGGGGCAGCGGCATCCGCTGCCGCCGGCACGGGCACCCTCGTGGTCGGCATCACCAGCGACGCCGACCAGCTGTTCCCCTGGAAGGCCACCCAGTTCCAGGCGGTCGGCGTCCTCGGCCTCATCTACGGCACCCTCACGGAGCTCGACCAGGACCTCAACGTGGTGCCGGGCATCGCGGAGAGCTGGGAAGCTTCCGCGGACGGCACGTCGCTGACGTTCCACCTCCGGGATGGCGTCACGTTCCATGACGGCACGCCGCTCACGTCCGCGGACGTGAAGGCGAGCCTGGACGGCATCCTCGACGAGGCGAACGCCGCCGTCGCGCGCTCGACCCTGGCCTCCGTGACCAAGGTGGATGCCCCCGATCCGAGCACCGTGGTGCTCACCCTGAGCGGTCCGGACGCCGGCCTGCTGGCCGGCCTCGCGACGGTCAACATGGCCATCGTGCCCGCGGGCGCGACCGAAGCCGACCTGAGCACCCAGCCCAACGGCACCGGCCCCTTCAAGTTCACCGGTCGCACGCCCAGCGAATCCATCGACCTGGCCGCCAACCCGGGCTACTGGGGCGATGCGCCCAAGCTCGCGGGCGTGCAGTTCCGGATCATCCCCGACGAGACGTCGATCGTGGCCGGCATCCAGGCCGGCAACGTGAACCTCGCGGTGCTCAACGACCCGCTCGTGGCCAAGAACGCCGAGAGCGACGGCATCAGCGTCACGCGCACCCCGCAGCTGGCGTATCACGTGCTCCAGCTCAATGCCGCCAAAGCGCCCCTCGACGACCTCAACGTGCGCCTCGCCATCTCGTGCGCTATCGACCGCCAGACCGTGCTGGACACGGCCGCCCTGGGCGAGGGCGAGATCACGGGTCCCATCACGTCACCGGCGTATCGCAGCGACCCCAGCGCCCGCCCCTGCCCCACGCGGGACGTGGACAAGGCCAAGGCATACCTCGCGGCGGCCGGCAAGGCTGACGGCCTGACCATCAAGACCATCGTCTCCGAGGGCGAGTACGCCACGGCTGTCAACGAGGCCCAGAACGTCCAGGCCCAGCTGGCGGACGCGGGCATCACCCTCGACATCGAGACCATGGACATCGACACCTACGTCAAGCGCTGGCTGGACGCCGATTTCGAGACGGCCATCGCCCTCAACGGCGGCCGGCCCGATCCGGACGGCATGTACGGCCGCTACTTCACGAGCACCGGCAACCTCAACAAGGTCGCTGGCTTCTCGTCCCCCGAGCTCGACCAGCTGTTCGCCCAAGGCAAGGCGACCATCGACCCCGCGGCCCGCAAGCCGATCTACGACCAGATCTCCAAGTACCTGGAAGACAACGCGGTCTGGGTGTGGCTGTTCAGCAGCGACAACTACACCGCCCAGACACCCAACGTCAGCGGGTTCATCCCGATGGCGAACAACTCGCTCCAGTACCTCCGCCAGACCGCGCTGCAGCCCTGATCCAGGGCCCCAGCTGACGAGGACCGCGACACCGGGTGAACAGGTTCACACGGCCCGGCACGGCGCGCCGACTGGCGCGCCGGCTGCTGGAGATCGTGCTCACCCTGCTCGGTGTCGCGGTCCTCGTCTTCGTCACCCTCCGGGTCATCCCCGGGGACCAGATCACGGCCTCGCTGGGCACCACGACCGGCGAGCTGACGCCCGCCCAGCTGGCGGCACTGCGGGCCTACTACGGCATCGACGAGCCGCTCATCGGCCAGTTCCTGGGCTGGCTGGGCGCGCTCGCCACGGGCAACCTTGGGGTGGCCCAGGACACCGGCCGCTCGGTGCTGGACATGACCCTCACGGCGCTGCCGGTGACCCTGGAGCTGGCGGTGCTCTCGACGCTGCTGGGGCTGTGCATCGGTATCCCCCTGGCGCTGCTGTCGGCGTCACGGCCCAACAGCCTCCGGGATGCCGCCGCCCAGACGGTGGGGCTCGCGGCGCTTGCCATCCCCAGCTTCCTCATCGGTTCGTTGCTCCTGGCATACGTCTCCAAGTGGTTCCACTACAACCCCAACTCGCTCGGCTTCGCGCGGCTCCAGGAGGATCCGTGGCTCAACCTGCAGCAGATGCTGTTCCCGGCGCTGGTGCTCGGCTTCGGGCTGGCGGCGCCCATCATGCGCACCGCGCGCTCGTCGCTCCTGGAGGTCCAGAGCCAGGACTTCGTGCGCACGGCGCATGGCAAGGGCGTGGCACCGGGTCGCATCCGGACCCGGCACGTGCTGCGCGCCGCGCTCATCCCCATCGTGACCATGACCGGCATCCAGTTCGGCTACCTGCTGGGCGGCGCCATCGTGGTGGAGCAGATCTTCTCGGTACCGGGCCTCGGGCGCCAGGTGCTGCTGGGGCTCCAGCAGAAGGAGTACGCGGTGGTCCAGAGCACGGTGCTCGTCATCGCGCTCCTGTTCGTGCTCGTCAACCTGGCCACGGACCAGCTGTACCGGGTGGTCGATCCGCGGGTGCGCGCCCTGTGAGCGCCCATCGGCGGTCGAGCGGCGACGTCGGCGCGCCGGCCTCGGGGATCCGGGCATGACCGCGGGAGCCATGCCGGCGACGATGCCCGTGATGGCGCTGCCCTCGCGGGTGCCGGTCTGGCGTCGGCTGCTGCGCAGCAAGAGTGGCTTCGTGGGCGTCGTGCTCACGGGTGTCGTGGTCGGCGCGGCGCTGATGGCGCTGCTCCACCTCACCCCGTGGGACCCGGTGTCGCAGCGACCCGTCGATCGCTTCCAGGGGCCATCCCTGACATACCTCTTCGGCACGGACCAGTTCGGGCGCGACATCTTCTCGCGCGTCGCCGCGGGTGCCGCGACATCGTTGCTGGTGGCAATCGTCGCGGTCGGGCTGGCCGCCTTCGTGGGTACGGCCGCCGGGGTCGCCGCGGGCTACTTCGGCCCGCCGGTCAGCCCACCGGTGCTGGGGGTCGCGAACGTGCTGTTCGCCTTCCCGCCGCTGCTGCTGGCGCTGGCGCTCGCCTCCGCCCTCACCCGCAACTGGTTCACGGTGGCATTGGCCATCGCCATCGTCTATGTGCCCATCTTCATCCGCGTGGCACGCGGCCCGGTGCTGGCCCTGCGGGAGGCGGACTTCGTGCGCGCTTCGCGGGTGCTGGGCTTCACCACGCCCCGGATCCTGTTCCGGCACGTGCTGCCCAACATCACCCCGGTGATCATCGTCCAGGTCACCCTCGCGCTGTCGTGGGCGGTGCTCACGGAAGCATCCCTGAGCTTCGTGGGGCTGGGCACACCGCCGCCCTCCCCCGCGCTCGGCTCGATGGTCCTCGATGCCAAGTCGATGGCCACCAGCGCCTGGTGGACCATGGTCGCGCCGGGCGTGGCCATCATCGTGTTCGTGATCGGGCTCAACCTCCTGGGCGATGGGCTGCGGGATGCGCTCGACCCCCGCTACAGTGCCGACCGATGAGCGGGCTCGAGGGGCTGCTCACGGAGCAGGTCGACCCCCGCTACGCGGCCATCGACCAGGCGTCGGTCGCCCAGCTGGCGTCGATCATGAACGAGGCGGACGCGAGCGTGCCGACCGCCATCCGGGGCGCCATGGACGCGATCGTGCCGGCCATCGAGGCCATCACCGTCCAGCTCTCGAGCGGCGGACGGCTGCTCTACGTGGGTGCCGGCACGGCTGGGAGGATGGGCGTCCTCGACGCGTCGGAGTGCCCGCCCACCTTCGGCACGCCACCGGAGCTGGTGCAGGGCATCATCGCGGGCGGCCCGGACGCGATCCTCGCGGCCCAGGAGGGGGCGGAGGACGATGACGCGGCGGGCGCGGCCGCCATGGACGTGCGGCGCGTGAATGCCGCGGATGCGGTCGTGGGCATCGCGGCCAGCGGTCGTACCCCGTTCGTGGTCGGGGCGCTGCGTCGGGCACGTGCCCGGGGGGCACTCACCGTGGCGCTGTCGTGCAACGAGGACGCGCCCATCAGCCAGGAGGCGGAGCTGGCCATCGAGATCCCGGTCGGGCCGGAGGTGCTCGCCGGCTCGACGCGGCTCAAGGCCGGCACGGCCCAGAAGCTGGTGCTGAACATGATCTCGACCATCGCCATGGTCCGCCTGGGCAAGACGTGGGGCAACCTCATGGTCGACCTGCGGGCGACCAACGAGAAGCTCCGGGAGCGGGCGATCCGCATCGTCCAGGCGGTGACGGGTGCCGACCGGGAATCGGCGGCGGCCGCGCTGCACGCGGCCGACTGGGAGGTCAAGCCCGCCGTGCCTGATGCTGGGCCGGGGCATCGATGTCGCAGAAGCGCGGCGACGGCTGGCCATCGACGGTCGGCTGCGGGTCGCCCTGGAGGAGGCCGGATGAAGGTCCTGGGCATGATCTCGGGCACGTCCCACGACGGCATCGATGTCGCGATCGTCGACCTGCGGGTCGAGGGTGATGTGCTCCACGGCCGGCTGCTCCACTCGGACAGCGTGCCGTACGACCCGGCACTCCGGGCCCACCTGGTGCGGACCCTGCCACCCGCCGAGCTGCGATACGCCGATGTGTGCGAGCTGGATACCCACATCGGACAGGCATTCGCGGAGGTCGCCGCGAACGCCATCGCGGCGAGCGGGCCGGTCGACCTCATCTGCTCCCACGGCCAGACGGTGTTCCACTGGGTCGAGGGCGCGCATGCGCTGGGAACGCTCCAGCTGGGCGAGCCCGCCTGGATCGCGGAACGCACCGGCACACCGGTCGTCTCCGATGTCCGTGCCCGGGACATCACGGTCGGCGGCCACGGCGCGCCGCTCGCCTCGCTCATGGATGTGCTGCTCCTGGGCGTCCTGCCCGGCCACCCGGCCGCGCTCAACCTGGGGGGCATCTCCAACATGACCGTGCTCCGGGGCGAAGGTGGCCCCGTGGCCTTCGACATCGGGCCGTCGAACGCGCTCATCGATTCGGTCGTGCGTCGGATGACCGGTGGTGCAGCAGGCTATGACGCGGATGGCCGCCTCGGGGCCACCGGTCGCGTGGACGAGGCCGCGCTCGCGGACCTGCTGACCGAGCCGTATTACGCGCTGCCGATCCCGCGCTCCACGGGCAAGGAGCTGTTCAACGACGCGTACGTGGCGGCACTCCAGGCACGCCATCCGGCGCTGGCCGGCGCGGACCTGGTCGCGACGCTCACGGCGCTGACCGCCCGCACGGTCGCGGACGCTGCGCACGCGTCGGGCGTCGACACGCTCGTCTGCTCCGGTGGCGGCTGCGACAACCCGACGCTCATGGGCATGCTCCGGGATGCGGCCCCGGGCGTCAGCGTCCGGCTCATCAGCGATTTCGGGGCGCCGACGGACACCAAGGAGGCGATCTGCTTCGCGCTCGTCGGGTGGCACACGGCGCACGGCCTGGCCGGGGCCATCCCGGGCTGCACCGGTGCGCGCGAGGCGCGGGTGCTGGGCGCCATCACCCCCGGTGCGGACCAGCTGCGGCTGCCGGAGCCGTTGGCATCCGCGCCCCGCGCACTGCGCCTGGAGCCGGCCGCCGCGTGACCGCGGAGCCAGCCCAGCCCTCGATCGAGCTGCCGGCCCCCCTGCTGGAGGTCCGGGACCTCACCGTCGTCGCCCGGTCACGCCGCGGGGACCTGGAGATCGTCCATGGCATCGACCTCGCCGCGGCCCCGGGCGAGGCGGTGGGCGTCGTCGGCGAGAGCGGATCGGGCAAGTCGCTGACGATGCTCGCGATCATGCGCCTGCTGTGGGAGCCACTCGCCATCGGCCGGGGCAGCATCCGGTTCGACGGCGAGGAGCTGACCACGCTGCCCGAGACCCGGATGCGGCGGCTGCGTGGTGACCGGCTCGCGATGGTCTACCAGGACCCGATGACGTCGCTCAACCCGCTCATGCGTATCGGCGACCAGGTGACGGAGGCGATGACCGCGCACGGGGTGTCCAGGGATGTGGCGAAGGGTCGGAGCCTGGAGCTGCTCGCACGGGTGGAGCTGCCCGACCCGCAGCGTGCCGCGCACGCGTATCCCCACGAGCTGTCGGGCGGCATGCGCCAGCGTGCCGTCATCGCCATGGCGCTCGCGATGTCCCCCCGATTGCTCATCGCGGACGAGCCGACGACGGCGCTCGACGTGACCATCCAGCGCCAGATCCTCGCGGTCGTCAACCAGCTCCGACGCGACCTGGATATGGCCACCATCTGGGTCACCCACGACCTCGGGGTCGTGGCCCAGCTCGTGGAGCGCGTCGTCGTGATGTACGGCGGGTTCGTGGTGGAGGAGGCGCCCGTCGACCAGCTGTTCCACGCGCCCCAGCATCCGTACACGAGCGCGCTCCTGGCGGCGCTCCCCGATCCCACCGATGACAGCCGGCCACCGCTCGCCCAGATCCCCGGCCGGCCACCGGTGGCTACCGAGCTCGTCGAAGGGTGTCCGTTCCGGCCGCGCTGCGCGCAGGCGCGCGATGTGTGTGCCGTCAACCCACCCCTGGAGGTGCGCGGTCCGGGACGCGTGGCGTGCTGGGTGCCGCCCGTGGAGTGGACGGCCGCGTGACCCTGGAGGCATTCGACCTCGTCAAGCGCTATCCGGTGCGGGACAGCGACCGGGTGGTGATGGCGGTCGCCGGCGTCTCCCTGCGAGTCGATGATCGCGAGACGCTGGGGGTGGTGGGCGAGTCCGGCTGCGGCAAGTCGACGCTGGCGAAGCTCCTCGTGCGGCTCGAGGAGCCGACGAGCGGACGAGTGGTGCTCGACGGGGTCGACGTCACGGCTGCGGGCAGCAAGGAGCTGCGGGCGCTCCGGCGGCGGATCCAGCTCGTGTTCCAGGACCCGTACTCGTCGCTCGACCCACGACGGACCGTGGGTGACACGTTGGGCGAGGTGCTCGTCGCCCACCGGCTGCACGGCGACGGGGCCGGGCGGCTGCGACGGGTCAGCGAGCTGCTGGAGATGGTCGGGCTGGCACCCGGCTTCGCGCGCAGCTATCCCCACGAGATGTCCGGTGGCCAGCGACAGCGGGTGGGCATCGCGCGAGCGCTCGCGGTCGAGCCGACGGTGCTGCTGCTCGATGAGCCGGTCTCCGCGCTCGATGTCTCGGTGCGGGCCGAGATCATGAACCTGCTCGTCCGGCTGCGCGAGCAGCTCGGCCTCAGCTACCTGTTCATCAGCCACGACGTGGCGATGGTCCGGCACCTCTCGGACCGGGTCATCGTGATGTACCTCGGCCGGGTCGTGGAGTCCGGGCCATGGAAGGCCGTGCTGGACACGCCGCTCCATCCCTACACCGAAGCGCTTCGCGACGCGGTGCCGGTGCCCGATCCGCGCGCGGCACGGAACACCGAACCGATGGTCAAGGGCGAGGTCGCCGATGCGTCGACGCCGGGTGTCGGCTGTGCATTCGCGCCACGCTGTCCGCTGGCTGAGGATGTCTGTCGGCGGGTCGAGCCACCGCTGCTAGCCCTGGGGTCGGGACATCTCGTGGCCTGCCATGTGCGGGCACGCGAGGCGGCGATCACCCCGTCATCCAGCGTCCCGGCGACCACATGACCGGGGGATCGCTCGTCATCCGGATCGCGCTGCCCGCCGATGTCGAGGGCATGGCGCGGGTGTTCCTGGCCTGCTGGCGACGCTCGTACGCGGACGTGCTGCCGCCCGCTGTCATCGCGCTCTACGACGAGGCCGACGCGACGGATCTGTGGACCCGCGTCCTCGCCTCTGACGTGCCGGGTCGTGTCGGCCTCGTGGCCGAGCTGGACGGCCGGATCGTCGGCGCGGCACGCGTGGGACCCGATCCGGACGAGCCGACCGGCGGCCACCTGTTCAGCCTCTACGTGGACCCCGACATCCAGGGCGGTGGCGTTGGCGGGCGACTCCTCGGGGCGGCCACGGAGCGCATCCGCGCCCTTGGCGTCGCGCAGGCCACGCTCTGGGTATTCGCCGCGAACCGCGCGGCTCGCGGCTTCTACGCACGCCACGGCTGGGTCCCGGACGGGGGCGAGCGGGTGGAACCCGAGTACGGCGAGCCGGAGCTCCGATATCGATGCAGGTTGGGGGAGGATCCTGGGTGACGGACGTGATCGTGATCGGTGGCGGGCACAACGGGCTCGTGTGTGCCGCCTACCTCGCCCGGACCGGGCTGGACGTGCTGGTCCTCGAGCGCCGTGCCATCACCGGCGGTGCGGTGGCGACCGAGGAACTGTTCCCGGGCTTCCACGTCTCCAGCTGCTCGTTCACGACCCACATCCTCCAGGACCGAGTGGTCGCGGACCTGGAGCTGCATCGTCATGGACTGCGGGTGCACCGGATGGACCCGGAGATGCTGGTGCCCTTCCCGGACGGATCGCGGCTGCTGCTCTGGCGGGACCTCGCGCGCGTCCAGGCGGAGATGGCGCTCCTCGACCCCCGCGATGCGGCCGCCTACCCCGCCTGGTGCGACGTCTGGTTGCGCGTCGGCCGACTGCTGGACCCCTACTTCCTCGACGAACGGCCGCCGACGCTCGCCGAGCTCCAGGCACGGCTTGCCGGCACGGACGACGGACGACTGCTCGACCGGCTCATCCACGCGCCCGTGCGGGAGCTGCTTGACGAGTACTTCCACGATCCGCGTATCCAGGCCGCGCTGCTCGGCAACGTGGACATCCGCAGCCTGGACGAGCCGGGTGAGCTCATGGGCTGGGCGTCGGTCAAGCCGAACCTGCTGGTGGACCCACGCAACCAGGGCCTGCTGCCGGGTGGGATGGGGACGCTCGCGCGCGCCCTGGAGCGCGCCGCGCTCACGGCCGGGGCACGCATCCGCACCGGCGCGGAGGTGCGTCGGATCCTCGTGGATGATCGGGGGACCGCCTGCGGTGTGGAGTTGGCCGATGGGCAGGCGATCCACGCCCGCATGGTCGTCTCCAACGCCGACCCCAAGCGGACGTTCCTGGGGCTGGTGGAGCCTGCTGCGGTCCCCGCGGAGCTGCGGGCACGCATCGACGGCCTGGAGACCCGGAGCGGATCGGTGAAGTTCCACGCGGCAGTCCGGGAGCTGCCCGACTTCGGGCGGTGGTTCGATGGACCGGCCGACCCACGCGCCCTGGCCATGATCCGCATCGCGCCGTCGATCGACTACGTGACGGCCTCGCTGGCCGATGCCGCGGCCGGGGTGCCGACGCGCAGCCCGATCATCACGCTCCAGATCCCGACCGTCTACGACCCGACGATCGCACCGCCCGGTCAGCACATCGTGTCGATGTGGGTGAAGTTCCAGCCGACCCGGCTCGCGTCAGGAAGCTGGGACGACGTCCGGGACTCGGTCCGGGAACAGCTCATCGACCTGGTCACGGAGTACGCCCCGAACTTCCGGGCATCGATCATCGACACCGCGCTGTACACGCCGCTGGATATGGAGCAGCGGGTGGGTCTGACCGACGGCAGCATCCATCACCTCGATCACAGCGTCACCCAGCTCCTGGGCGATCGCCTCTTCCCCGGTGGCGGCTACCGAACCCCGGTCGCAAGGCTGTACATGTGTGGCGCCGGGACGCATCCCGGTGGCGAGGTGAGTGGCGCACCCGGGCACAACGCGGCCCGCGTGATCCTGGCGGACCTCGCGGGACTCGCGTAGCTCACCGAGCCGCTGCTCCTGCGTCCGTCAGGCGGCGGCGAGGACCTCGCGCAGCTTCGCCGCGAACGCGTCAGGCTCGCCGGTCTGGCCGTACTCGCCACCCAGGAAGCCGTCGTGGCCACCGGGGAACTCGACCGCGTCCTGGCCCAGCTCCGCGGCGACGGCTTCGCCCGCGCGTCGCGCGAGTGCTTCGCCGGTCGTGGCGCCCACCCCGATGACGATGGTCGTGGATGCGGCGCGCAACGTCGCGATGTCCGGCTGATACGCGGTGCTGGTGAGCAGGTTCTGACCGAGCAGCGCGTCGGTGCGGCTGCCGTCGTCACTGGCCGGCATCCCGAACATCTGCGGGTCCGGGCCGGGCTGGCTCGCGAACTCCGCCGTGAACGGTCCCTGGTGCGCGACCACGGCGATGAAATGGGCCATCCCCGCGCCGAACCCACGCTGCTGGTAGGTGCGGGCGACGGCGCGACAGGCCTCAAGGGCCGCCTCGTGGTCGGGGACCAGCGCCGCGAGCGGCGGCTCGTGTGCCACCAGCGCGTCGACATCGTCGGGGTGCGCGGCAACGAGCGCGAGCGCATTGATGGCGCCGCCACTGCTCGCGAACAGGTCGACCGGACCGAGGCCCAGGGCCTGGATGATCTGGTGGACATCGTCCGCGTGCTGCTCCGGTGTCGACTGGCTGGACGGGTCGTCCTTGGTGCTCCGCTCGACGCCACGCGGGTCGTAGGTGATGACGGTCCGGTCGGGGAAGTGACCGGCGAGCGTGCCGAACCCGGAGGCGCCCATCGGCGAGCCGATGATCATGAGCGGCCGGAGCGTCGGGTCGCTGCCCGGTCGGACGTCATAGGTGAGCACGGCGCCCGGGACGGGGAGGGTCGTGGTCATCGGATCCGCCACCTTGAGCGTGTTCATGCCGGGACCTCCAGGAGGATGGCGTCGATCTGGCTCATGGCCTGCTTCAGGCCTTCTTCCATACCCATGTCCAGGACCTGCTGCATCGCCTCCCGGCTCGGGAAGCGGCTGGACATCGTCATCCGGGTCGTGCCGACGCCGATGGCCTCGATGGTCACGTTCGCTTCGGTGACCGGCATCTTCGGATCGGGCGTGCCGTCCTTGTCGGCGAAGCCGTCCCGGAAGGCGAGGCTGGTCGGCGGCTCCACCGCCACGATCTCCCACCAGCCGTGCGCCTCGTCGCCGTTGGGCCCGGTCATGTGATACGCGCTGTGGGCGCCTGGGACGAGCTCGTGGCTGGTGAATGTCGCGGGCCACGTCGGTGGTCCCCACCAACGCTCCAGCTGGCGCGGGTCGGCCCAGAGTCGCCAGACCCGCTCGGGGGTCGCCGCGAACTCGGCGGTCATGCGCATCGTGAGCTGGTCGAGGTCCTTGTCCACGGCTGTGACGGTCATCGGTCGGTCTCCTTGTGTGGTCGGCTGTCGGCGGCTGTCTCGCCGTCGGCGGCCATCGGCTCTTCGAGCAGCAGCGCCATCCGCTCCATGCGCCCGCGCCAGAGCTGCTCGTATCGGTCGAGCAACCGCTGCGCCGTGCGGATAGCCTCGACATTGCTGCGCACGACCTTCCGCCGGCCGATGCGCTCCTTGGTCACGAGCCCCGCCCGCTCCAGCACGGCGACGTGCTTCTGGACCGCGGCGAAGCTCATGGGGTAATGCGCCGACAGCTCCAGCACGCCCTCGTCCCCGGTCATGGCACGCCAGACGATGTCCCGCCGGGTCGCGTCCGCCAGGGCGGCGAAGATCCGGTCGGGATCAGGCCATCGGCCGGGGTCGAGGGTGGTCGTCGCGGTCAGCACAGATACAACCATACGGTTGTATTTCCTGGCTGTCAAGGGGTCGCGTGGCGTTCGTGGCGGCGGGATCGAAGTGCCGCCTTACCTCCCCGAGTCATGCCGATGCATCACGCGGACTTGGCGCGGCGGTCCCTGAGCGCCTACCCGGTCATCCAGCACCGGAGAAGCGTCACTCCCTGCTGCGTCGCGTCGATGATCCAGGTGGGTCGGCGGCTGCGAGTCATCCCTGGGGCGAGATAGGCGCTCCAGCAGCGGCCGACACGGGATCGATCCAGCGCAGTCCCGCGACCGACCCGAAGGCGCGGTCTGCCGATATCAGGGCGTCCGCGCCGTGTGCTATCGCCACCCCGGCCAGGACAGCATCGAACGCGCCAAGCTCCGCGTGGCCGGCGAACAGCTCGAGGCCGACCCGCAGGTCGTTGCTCGTGGTCTCGATGAGCGGGAATGCGTCCGCATAGAGGGCGGCGAGTTCGACCGCCGCGACACGACCGCGGCGGCGGGCATAGACGTGCGAGAGAGCTCCTGGATGACTTCGACGGTGGTCGTGGCCTGAAGGATCCCGTCACGATGCGCAGCCAGCAATCGGGTACACGGCTCACGCAGCGGATGATCGTCACCCACGCGTAGACCAGCACGGTGGTGTCGAGGATGATCACTCGATGCGGTCGCGGGCGCCGTCCAGCTCGCGCCGGAGATCGGCGGGGTCCGCGGGCACGGGGATGCGGGGCGACGCCAGGATCGCGTCGACGGCCGCGCGCCGACGATCGTCGTCCTCCGGCAGCTGATCGATGGCCTGCCGGACGACCGCTGCGACCGAGATGTCCTGCCGCGCCGCCGCGGCCGCGATCTTGCGGTAGCGTCGATCGTCGAGCAGGAGATGCATCCTGCGTTCGAGTGCTGACATGCACATTCGCTAGCACATGTGCATCCTGGCAAGCCGCGTGGGTGGCGGCGGTCCCCTCCTGAGTCACGCCGATGCATCGCGCGGGCGGGCTGACAGGATCGACGCAACGCACTGCGCAGCGCGACTCTGGACGAGTCGGACCAGATCGCTATCGTTCCCGCTGATGGCGACAGGCTCCAGGTCCCGCGCAGCCGCGACTCGACCCTCCATCGACGACCTGATGGCGAGGTATCTGGCCGAGGCCGTCCCCAAGGTGTCGCGCCGACGGCGGGCCGAACAGGCGCTCGACCTCCTTCGGTCGGGCTTGAACGGGTATGCGTACCAGCATCTCTCTCGGGCGGATCAGGCGCGCTGGTCGGCCGCCTTCAACGACGAGGGTGACGAGCAGGCGTTCTGCCGTCTCTTTGGGGCCCACTACATCGTCAAGTACCTCGACGAGTTCCTGGGCTACTTCCTCATCCGCAAGGTGATCATCGCCGAGGACGAGGTGGCGACCACCATCGAGGACGTGCGCGGCTTCGTGGCGTGGCTGGGTGAGACAGGCACGATCACGGCGGCCGCTGCACGCCGTTCGCTCGGCGGCCTGGCGCGCGCGTCGGTCGACCTCCCGGCCGCCGAGCGTCTCGGCAACGTGCTCTATGCGCTGGGCCGGAAGGATGACGAAGCGTGGGGCGCGAGCACGCCCCAGTTCGACGAGATCGTCGAGGACTACCTCGTCATCGAGCGCGTGGCACCAGCCCGCCTCTGGTTCATCGGCGGCATCGGGCCGGTCAAGGTACCGGAGGCGGCCAGCGCCGTCGCCCGCCCGGGCTGGACCATCAACCTGGTGCTCGGGCGACGCGGGACGACGTGGGATGTCCTTGAGGTGGGCAACGTCTACCCGGAGACCTTGGCGTGACGGTGCAGGGCGACATGAAGCTCGCGGCGGTTCCCACCGCCGAGTCACGCCGATGCATCACGCGGGCTCGGCGCGGCGGTCCCCGTGCGCCGTATGCAAGCGGCGGGTGAGCGGGCCAATGACGACGGGGTCCTGTCCCCCAGAGCGGCCTTTGATGGCCAATCGATGCGCCCAGCGGCCAGGTCAGCCAACGAAGCCGTGATTCCTCGGCTTCGGGGCCATCCGAACCGTCTTCGGTGGCCTGCTCATGCGCCCGGCGCATACCCGGGCGCCGGGCGGCGGCGAGGCACGCCTGACCTCGACTCGCTGGGCGTTCGGTATCGTCTGGACATGAGCGATCAAGGCGTCGGCGACTGGCGGGTGTTGAGGGAGGGTGCGTGCGCCTGGTTCCGGACCGGGTCGTTCGCGGCGAGCACGAAGTTCGTGGCGGCGATCGGGGACCTCGCGGGCATCGAGGACCACCACCCCGACATCGACGTGCGACGCGACGGTGTCACGGTCCGCCTCATCACCATCACCGATGACTACTACGGCATGAGCCAGCGCAACGTCGAGCTGGCGCGGAGGGTCTCGGCGCTTGCACGCGCCCAGGGCCTGCCGCCGACCCGTCCGCGGTCCAATCCCTGCTCGTCGTCCCGGGCGCTGCTCGCACGGCCGAGGTGATGCCGTTCTGGCAGGCGGCGCTCGGGCATGAGCCGCGAGGTGACAGCCCGGACGAGGACCTCGTCGACCCGCACGACCGGGGCCCGGCCTTCTGGTGCGAGGGGATGGACGAGCCGCGGCCTGGCGGGCTCGGGGCCATCCGTGTCGCGGTGTTCGTGGCCCGCGAGGTGGCGGAAGCGCGCGTCGCGGCCGGCAACGAGGTCGACATCGCGACTACCCACAGCCGCGACTGACTGGGGATCGCAGGCCGGCGGCTCCAGACCGGCTCCACGACGAGTGCGCACCGACCAGGTCAGTCCTTGCGCCGGCTCGTGAGGTAGACGGCACCGACGATCAACGCTCCCTTGATCATCTTCTGCACGAAGCTCGAGATGTTGAGCATGTCGAACCCGTTGTTCAGCGTCTGGATGAGGAACAGGCCGAGTGCTGTCCCGCCTATCGATCCGACCCCGCCCGAGAGGCTGGCGCCACCGACCACGACGGCAGCGATCGAATCGAGCTCGTAGCCTGTGCCGGTAGCCGGGATGCCCGCGGTCACACGAGCAGCGAGGATGACCCCGGCGAGGCCGGCGAGGGTGCTGCTGATGGCGTAGGCGGACACGAGCACCCAGCGGACCCGAACGCCGGCGATCCGGGACGCCATCGGGTTGCCACCCACCGCATAGGTGCGCATGCCATAGGCCGTCTTGGTCAGGATGACCCACGCCACGGCGAAGCCGATGACCATCAGCACGACCGGGATCTTCAGTTGGAAACCACCTTCGGACGCGAGGTTGAGGGTCGAGATCGAGAGGTAGTTCTTGGGCAGGTTGGAGACGGGGCTGCCGTTGCTGAGGTAGTACGCGAGCCCGGACGCGGACGTCATCATGCCGAGGGTCACGATGAATGACGGCACCCTGGCGTAGGCCACCAGACTGCCATTGATCAGGCCGCAGATGAGGCCCACGCCGAGGCCACCGATCACGGCCGGCAGGAACATGTCCGGGTTGCCCTGCACGATCTTGGCCGCGACGACGCCGCACAAGGCCAGGACGCTGCCGACCGACAGGTCGATGCCGCCGGTCAGGATGACGAAGGTCTGCCCGATCGCCAGCAGTGCGAGGACGGATGCCAGCTCCAGGATGGTCTGACCGTTGGACACGGTCGCGAAGCGCGGGCTCAACGCCGTGAACATCAGCACGATCAACAGGAGCACGAGGGCCATCGCGCGACGTCCCATCGCGCCCAGGATCGTCGTGCGCGAGTAGCGACCCGGAGCCACGTCGACCTCAGTCACCGGCGGGTTGCCCAGCGAGCCCGTCGCCGGGTCCGGCGCGGCCCGGCCTTCCGATCCACTCTGGGTCACGTCTGCTCCTCCTTCGGCTCACCGCCGAGCGACTCCATGCCCGTGGCGTAGCGCAGGTAACGCTCGGGCGCGGTCTTGCTGGCGACCTCGGTGGTGCCCAGCTCGCCGGCCACGACGCGGCGGCGCATGACGAGCACGCGATGGCTGATGCCCAATAGCTCCTCCAGCTCGGACGACACCATCAGGATCGCCATCCCCTTGGCGGCCAGGTCCGTGATGATCCGGTAGATCTCGCTGCGGGCCCCGATATCAACGCCGCGGGTGGGTTCGTCGAGGAGCAGCACCGATATGTCCCGCGTCAACCACTTGGCAAGGACCACCTTCTGCTGGTTGCCGCCCGAGAGTGTCTCGACGAGCTGGTCCAGGCCATGCGACTTGAGGCGTGTGTCGTCAGCGATGCCCTGCACCACGGTTTCCGCTAGCCCGCGCTTGAACCAGCCGAACGTGGCACTGAATTGCTCCAGGTTGGGCAGCACGGTGTTCTCCAGCACCGGCTGCGTCAGCACCAGCCCGGATCGCTTCCGATCCTCGGTCACCAGGGCCACACCCGCGTCGATGGACGCCACAGGGTTACCCCGCGGCACCTTCTTGCCGTTCACGAGGACCTCACCGGTGCTGGGTCGAACCCCGAAGATGCCCTCGAGCAGCTCACTACGCCCGGCTCCTCGCAGTCCGCCTATGCCCAGGATCTCGCCCTGGCTGATGGTCAGGGTCACGGGCTGCTGCCGCTCCACGCTCAGCTCACGGACCTCCAGTACGGCTGCGGCTGCCGGCTTGGGGAGCTGCCTGGGTGGGAAGAGCTGCGTGAGGCTGCGTCCGATCATGGCCCGGACGATGTCCGACTCGGTCACGTCGCTGATGCTCCGGTCGTAGGTCAGCCGTCCGTCCCGAAGGACGACGACTCGGTCGCCCACCGCGGTCATCTCGGCGATACGGTGGGTCGTGTACACCACCACACAGCGCTCCTTGAGCTTGCGGATGACGTCGAAGAGGACCCCCGCCTCGCTCTCGGGGATGGCCGAGGTTGGCTCGTCGAGCAGCAGGATCCTTGCGCCCCAGGTCGTGGTCTTGACGATCTCCACGAGCTGCATGAGCGCGACCGACAACCTGCGCATGACGACACGCGGGTCGATATCGATACCGAAGACACCCAGCATCCCGCGAGACTGGCGGATCATCTCGCCGTGATCGAGGAGGCCGGTGCGCGAGTGCAGCTCCCGACCCAGGAACAGGTTCTGGTAGACCGGCAGATCCAGGACCGGGGCGAGCTCCTGCGGGACGATGCCGATACCCAGCCTGCGAGCATTCCGCGGATCGAAGCTCGTCACCTGCTCCCCGGCGACCTTCACCACCCCCCGGTCGGGGTGGTACTGGCCGGAGACGATCTTGAGGATGGTCGATTTGCCGGCGCCATTCTCCCCAGCGAGGATGTTCACCGTCCCCTTGTAGAAGTCGAAGGAGACGTCCTCCAGGACGGTGACCGGTCCGAAGGCCTTGGCGAGGTCGTGACACGCGAGCTCCGGCACCTCGTCCGGGCGATCCAGGGTCGTCGTGGGCGTCGGGCCGCCCGCGAGCGCGTCCATCCCCTAGCTCGCCGCCCCGGAGGCGGCGATCGGGGCCAGGAGCCCGACCATCGCATCGGCCATGGCCCGGAGCTGGAGTGCGCATGACACCGACCCGGCGTCGAGGAACCCTCGGATCGCTCGCCCAGACGACTCGCACGTCCCACTCGGGCGACCATCTCGCGCGTCCCCTCCGATCCCTCCTCGGCCGCGTCAGCCATGCGCCTGAGCGCGATGGCGAACGTGCCGCCGGTGCCCACTGCGTCGCGGTAGGCGTCCTGCGCCGGCAGCAGCGCGTCGAGGAGCGTCTTGTCGCCGAGCTTCGCCTCACCGAGGTCCTGGACCGCCGCGGTGCCTGCCGCCAGCATCCGGTCGAAGGTCCCGCTGTCGATCATCTCGGCGCCACCGGCCGCGGCACCATGTCGAGGTAGAAGGAGCCGTAGAGCGGCCCATCGCCCCGCCGATCTCGGTCACGAGGACTGTGCCCAGGACCGAGAGCCCTCTGGCCAGAGCGACCGGCCCCTCGCCCAGCAGCTCACGGGCCCGCAGGAACCCCTTATCCATGTTCACGCCGTGGTCGCCATCCCCAGTGGCGCCGTCGATCTGGCTGAGCCGCGCGGCGTTCGCGTGGATGACGTCGACGAGCGCGTCCACGATGGGCCGGCCCTCTGCGGCCGGGAAGCTGTCCATGGCGCTAGCCGTGCTGTGCCAGGCCGACGGCATCGGCATCGGCGTCGATGAGCGCGCGCAGCTCGTCGTCCAGGCGCATCACGGTCAGCGTCACGCCCATCATCTCCAGCGAGGTGAAGTAGTTGCCGATGTACGGCCGGTGGACGTGGATGCCCCGCTCCTGCAGCAGGACGGCGATGTGGCCATACAGGATGTACAGCTCCATCACGGGTGTCGCCCCGAGCCCCGACAGCAGGACCACGACGTCGTCACCCGACGCGAAGGGCAGGTCCGGCACCACGATGCCGACCATCCGCTCGGCCATCTCCTTCGCGGAGGTGAGCGGCTCGACGGCCATGCCCGGTTCGCCGTGGTGGCCGATACCCACCTCCATGGTGTCCGGCTCGATGGTGAAGTTGGGAGTCCCTACCGCAGGGATGGTGCAAGGGGTCAGGCCGATGCCCACGCTGCGCGTGGAGTCGATGGCGTGCTGCGCCGTGGCGATGACCTCGTCGAGGGTGGCGCCGGCGGCTGCCTTGGCGCCCCCGACCTTCCACATCAGGATCTCGCCGGCGACACCGCGTCGCTTCTCACGCTCCGTTGCAGCCGCGGATGGTACATCGTCGTTGGCGACCACGGTCCTGACGGTGACCCCATCCGCGGCGGCCATCCGGATGGCCATCTTGACGTTCAGGTTGTCGCCGGCGTAGTTGCCGTACAGGCAGGCCACGCCCGCGCCGCTATCGGCTGCCGTGAACGCGTCATGGAACGCCTGGGCCGACGGCGACGAGAAGATCTCGCCGATGGCCACGGCATCGATCATGCCCTGGCCGAGGTACCCCAGGAAGGCCGGCTCGTGGCCCGACCCCCCGCCGGTCACGACGCCTACCTTGCCAGCGATCGGCGCCGGCCGGTAGCGCACGACGCGGGGGTTGTCAGTGGCGGCGACCGTGGTCTCGTGGGCCTTCAGCCAGCCGCCAAGCATGTCCTCGACGACACGCGATGGGTCATTGATGATCCGCTGCATGGTTGGTCCTCGGCATCCTGCTATGAAGTCGTCACGAGATCGAATAGCCGCCATCGATGAGCACGTTCTCGCCGTTGACCATGTCGGCGGCCTGACTGGCCAGGAACAGCGCGACCGCGGCGACCTCCTCGGGGTAGGCGAATTGCCCGACGGGGATCAGCTTCTTCATGTCCTCCCCGACCTGTCCGGCCCATGCCCGCTTGCCCAGCTCGGTCAGCGTCACGGTCGGCGAGATCGCATTCACGGTGATGCCGAGCGGCGCCCACTCGAGCGCGAGGACCTTGGTCATCATGATGATGCCGCCCTTGCTCGCGCAATACGCGACGTGGCGGTCGAGCGCGATGACACCCGCCTGCGAAGCGATGTTGATGATCTTGCCGCGACCGGCCGCGATCATCGCTCGGCCTACGAGCTGCGACAGGATGAACGGCGCCTTGAGGTTGATGGCCATCGTCCGGTCCCAATAGTCCTCGGGCAATGACTCGGCTGGCTCCAGGAGCGCCGCACCTGCGTTGTTCACGAGGATATCGATGGCGCCGAACTCGGCGAGCGCCTGGGCCACCACCCCTTGCACGGTCTCGGTGACGGTCAGGTCGGCGACGATACCGAGCGTCCTCCGGCCGCGCGCCGCAAGCTCGCGTGCTGCGTCCTGGACGGCCGGCGACACGTCGACCAGCACCACGTCCGCGCCCTTGTCGAGGTACAGGTCGGCGATGGCCCGTCCGATACCTGCCGCGGCACCTGTGACGAGCGCCACCTTGCCCGTCAGTCCGAAGTCCTTGTCAAAGCCAGCGTAGTCCACGGTCGAGACCCTTCTGATCGGAGGGCTGGGCCTCCCGGGTCGGCACCCGGCAGGCCCAGCAGTGTTCGATGCCAGTTCAGCTGCCCGGCCGCGCGGTGACGCGTGTCGGGACCGGCCGCTACTGGTTGGACAGATCGCCAGATGCGACGTTGGCGTCGACGAGAGCCGGGAGCCCCGCGAGGAACACCGCGTTGTCGCCGAAGACCTGGTCGTAGTACTTCTGCGCCGTCGCCTGGTCGGCGACGGGCGGCATCACGTACGAGTACTCCTTCTCGTATGGCTTTCCATCGAGGATGAGCTTGGTGACGGCCAGACCCTCAGCCAGCTCGAGGATGCCGTTCTGGAGGTTGGTGGCCTTCAGCCAGCCGTCGAGGACGCCCTGGAGACCATCCTGGATGCCGTCGATGCCCGTGATCGGGATGTCGATGCCGGCCTCGGCCAGGGCCTGATGGCCGCCGATCGCCATGTCATCGTTCTCGGAGACGAAGCCCGCGATGTCAGGACCGTAGGCGGACACCCAGCTCTTCATCTTGTTGTAGGCCTGGTCGCGCGCCCAGTTGGCGGTGTCCATGGCCAGGACCTTGATGTCCGGGTACTTGGCCAGGACGTTGTTGATGCCCTGGGTCCGGTTGATCTCAGGCGAGGAACCCAGGGGTCCCTGGAGCACGACGATGTTGCCCTTGCCACCGAGGAGGTCGGCCAGCTGCTGCATCTCGGCCTCGCCGGCGAGCACGTCGTTCGGCAGGACGGAGCTCTCGAGCAGGGGCGCCGCGTCACCGATGAGACCGGTGTTGACAGCGATGACCGGGATGCCGGCGTCCTTGGCCTGCTGGACCTGGGGGCCAAGCGTCGAGGCGTCGACCGGCACGATGATGATCGCGTCGACCTTCTTCCCGATGAGCTGCTGCATCTGGGAGATCTGGGTGTTCACGTCGTCGTTGGCGCTGTTCCACTCGATCGCGATGCAGTTGGCGGCGGCGTACGCGTCGATGCCCACCTTGCCCAGGGTGATGAACGACGACATGTTGTAGACGGTCACACCGACGGTGCGCGGGGTGCAGGCCGCCGGCGAGCCCGACGCATCCTGCGCGCTGACGCCCGCACCACCCCCGGCGATGACCGCGGTCGTGGCCAGGACCACTGCTCCGAATCGGAGTCTGCTGTTGAGTCGCATGCTGGAAACTCTCCTCTTGGACATCCAAGGTCTACGCGAACAGGTTGGTCTATTGACCGTGCCCAGGAGCCTCCTCTCTCATTGCCCGCACAGGTATCCCCGTGCCCGATCCACTGGCTGTGCCTCGGGACACCGCCAGCGACCGGAACACCGTACAGTGATATCTACCAGCCTGAATGTGACATCTGTCACCCTGAATGTGACCTTCGGCCCTGTGGCAGATACCCCTGAGGGCGCGATGGTCGGGGCGATCTGCTTGCCCCAAGCGGATGGAGGGACGACCGTGCGAGCGCGATGTAGCCCAGGTCGACAGGAACCGTGGTGAGCGCGGCCGTTCGGCAGGCTCGGATCATCGACCTCGTCACCGAGCGTGGGTCCGTGCGTATCGATGACCTCAGTGCAGCTCCTCGGCGTGAGCTCCATGACCATCCACAGGGACCTGGACACGCTCCACGCACAGCAGCTGATCAGCAAGGTGAGGGGCGCTGCCAAGGTCCTGCAGTCCGCTCTCTTCGAGACTGGCGTGCGTGTTCGACTGGCCCGACAGTCCAACGAGAAGGAGGCGCTGGCGCGGGCGGTGGCAGCCCACGTGGAGCCAGGACAGGCAGTCATGCTGGACGACTCCACCACCTGCGTATACCTCGCACGCCACATGCGCGACCGTGCTCCGGTCACCGTGGTCACCAACTTCGTGCCCGTCATGCAGGAACTGTGGGGTCACCCTGACAACCGCCTGATCGGCCTCGGCGGCGTGTATTACGAGTGGGCGGAGGCGTTCATGGGCGGCATGACCGTTGACGCCATCCGGTCCATCCGGGCTGATCTGCTGGTGATGTCAACGTCGGCCATCACGAACCTGGTCTGCTACCACCAGTCCGAGGACACCATCGCGTTCAAGCGGGCGATGCTGGAGTCCTCGGAGCGCAAGATCCTGGTCGTCGATCACACCAAGTTCGAGCGGCGGGCGCTCCACGCCCTCGGTCCCGTGACCGACTTCGATCTGGTCATCATCGATGACGCCACGCCGCATGACATCCAGGAGCAGCTGCGCGCTCGGGGAGTCACGCTCGAGGTCGTCGCGCAGCCCGCGACAGGCCCGACCATGGAGAGTGAGGTACGTCGGTGAGCGATCGCGGTGGGCGCGGATGCCAATGGTTACGGCCTCAAGGAGGTCGTCAAGCGGCACCTGCACGAACGCGGCTTCGATGTGGTGGATTACGGTATCGGTGCCGAGGAGGATGTGGACTACCCGGACGTCGCTGAGCCGGTCGCTCGGGCCGTCGCGGCAGGCGAGGTGGACCGCGCGGTCCTGGTCTGCGGCACCGGTCTTGGGATGGCCATCGCGGCGAACAAGGTCCATGGCGTGCGAGCAGCGCCGGTCACAGACCCGTACTCAGCGGAGCGGGCCATCAAGTCCAACGATGCCCGGGTGCTCTGCCTCGGGTCGCTCGTCGTGGGCGCCGAGGTGGCCAAGCTGCTGGTCGATCATTGGGTCGACGGTGAGTTCGTGGGCGGCAATTCGGGCCGGAAGGTGGCCAAGATCGAAGCGCTCGACCAGCGGGAGCGAGGCGCGACGTCCGCGTAGGTCATCGAACGTCGGTCCCGCCGAAGCTCGGCCACGGATGCGAGCAGCGGCACGCTCGGACGACGTCAGGCCGTGCGCACGTCGGTTAGGGCGATGTCGACGCCCTTGCGTCTCCGACCCCGTCGCTCCGGCCGAGACCGGACAGGCCTACGGCATCGGGCGCCAGCGCTGGGCAAGGCCGATGCCGAGGATGGTGAGCAGCGCCCCCGCGGCCACGAATCCGACGCTCAGCTCGGCGACCTGGTGCGCGGTGATGAGCGACGTGGGCAGGCCGCGGAACACCGACTCCAGCTGCGACGCGCTCTCCGCGGGGTAGTACTCGCCGTGGGTGATCGCGGCGACCTGGCGGAGGGCGTCCTCGTCGATGCCCCGACGAAAACCGCCCGGACCACCACCGAACCCGCCCCGCCGTTGATGCCACCGTTGAAGCCGCCGCCGTTCCGGTCCCCCCGCGCTCGCGGCCGGTGAACTGCGCCGACACGTCGGGTCCATGCCCGCACCCTCCGCGGTGCCGAACCCGATGGTGTAGACCTTGAGCCCGCGGTCGGCGGCCTGTTGCGCCGCCTCGAGCGGGTCCATGCCGGCATTGCTGGCGCCGTCGGTGAGCACCACGATGATGGCCGGCGCGTAGGCACCCGCCACGACCGGCTGCGGGGGTGACCTCGGTCGAGAATGGCGTGAGGGCGTGCGCGACGCTCGGGTCGAGGTCCGCGATGGCATCGATGGCCGACAGGATGCCGTCCCCGACCGCCGTGCCGCGTCCCGTGAGGAAGCTGTGGATCGGCATCGAGGAGCACACCCTTGTCGTTCGTCGGTGCCTGGATGAGCTCCGCGAATGACGAGAACGCCACGATACCGATCTTGGAGGTGCTCGCCTGCTGCTCCACGAAGTCCGAGGCCGCCGCCTCCGCGGCCTGGAGCCTGCTCGGCTCGATATCGGTGGAGCACATGCTGCCCGACACGTCCATCGTGAGCAGGATGGTCGATCCGCTCGTGGGCACCGCGATGACCGCCGCCGGCCGCGCCACGGCCAACGCGAGTGCCGCGATGGCGCCCAGGAACAGGACGAACGGCAGGTGGCGCCGGATGCGGGACGTGCCCGGGCCTGCGGCCGCGATGAGCGACAGGCTGGAGTAGCGCACCGCTGGTCGTGACCGACGGCGCTCGCCCCAGATGCGGAGGCCCACGAGCAGCGGCACCAGGAGCAGCAGCGCGAAGGCCCACGGCCAGCAGGAACGTTCACGGACGTCGCCGTCCCGCGCTCACGGGAGCCGCCCGAGCGACGCGAACCCGGCCGCGGCACCCACGACCAGCAGCAGCATCCCGGCGCCCGCGAGCAGCGCGGTCACCTCGATGTCCTCGTCGCGGCTCACCAGCTGGCTGCCCAGGGCGTCATCGACGGTGGCCAGCGCGGCCGTCGGGGTCGGACGTATCCGCTCGGGCGTACGTGCCACCGGTCATGGATGCGATCCGCCGGAGCGTCGCCTCGTCCAGCTGGGTGTGGACCTGGAAGTCGCCGACCTTGAGGTCCGTGCCACCCGGGCTGCCGACCCCGACGGTCTCGATGCGGACACCCCGGTCCGCGGCGGACTGGGCCGCATCGATGGGGTCGGGCCGGACCGTGTTCTCGCCATCGGACAGCAGCACGATGACGGCCGAGCCGTCGCTGCCCGCGGGGACCGGTACCGGGCTGGCGGTCGGCTCCGGCGATCGGCTGGTGTAGTAGCCCTGGTTCTGGGGCGCCTGGGCCTTCGCGATGGTGGTCAGCGCGGCGGTGATGCCCTGCGCGACCGAGGTGCCCCGCTGGGGCTGGAGCCGACCGATAGCCGCAAGCACCGCCGACTGGTCGTTGGTGGGCACCTGGACCGACAGACCACTGTCGCTGAAGGCGACCACACCGATGACCACGCTCGACGGCTGGCGCTCGACGAAGGCGGTCGCGATCGCCTTGGCCACGGCCATCCGGGTGCCTGCCGGCGGGACCCGAGCTCGCGCCGGGCGCGGGAGTCGTCGCCGCGCCTGCGTCTCGTGGCGGCCATGCTGCCGGACACGTCGAACACGAGGACGACGGTCCCCTCCTCGTGCGGGATGGCGATGACCGCCTGCGGCCGGGCGAGCGCCACGATGAGCGTCGCGATGCCCGCCAGCACGATGGCCGCGGGGAGGTAGCGGCGGACATCGGCCAGGAGCGTCCCCTGCCACCTCGGCCTACCGCTCACGGCGTCTCGGAGCGGCACGCCAGGCCGATAGCCGCGAGCCGGGTCATGCGTCGTCGTTCGATGGCCAGATAGCCCAGCAGGAGCAGCGGCACGCCCAGCAGCAGGAGCAGCATCCAGGGCCAGAGGAAGCTCATGACGCGACGCGGCCCCGGTGGACCCTGCGGTTCGCCATGCGCACGATGGCGTGCACCAGGTCGTCATCGGTTGCCACTGGCTGTGACTCGACACCCGCCTTGCGGAACGCGGCCGCCAGGGCCGCCTCGCGTTCGGCCGCTGCCGCCTCGAACCGCTCCCGGAAGCCGTGGTCGCTGGTATCCACCACGACCTGGTCGCCGGTCTCCGCGTCGGCCATGACCAGCAGCCCGACATCCGGCAGTGTCCGTTCCGCCTCGTCGTGGACGCGCACCGCGAGCACCTCGTGGCGTCGAGCGAGCAGCGCGAGAGGCCGCTCCCAGCCGGGCGTGCTGATGAAGTCGGAGACGATGACCACCATCGAGCGGCGCTTGACCGAGCGGAGCGCCGCCTCCAGCAGCGTCGACAGCTCCGTCGGCGCCGAGCCCGGCAGGCGCGGCGCGTCGAGCAGCGCGTCGGATGATCCGGAGCACCTGGTCGCGGCCCGTGCGCGGCGGGATGGTCCGGTCGACCCGGTCGCCGTAGAGCATCGCGCCGACCCGGTTGCCGTGGCGGCTCAGCAGCCGGGTGAGGACGGTCACCAGGTCGACCACGACCGCGCGCTTGTCCCGGTCCCGGTCGGCGACGCCGAAGTCGACCGAGGGGCTCAGGTCGACGAGGAACCAGGCCTCGATCTCGCGGTCCTCGTGGTAGATCCGGACGTGGGGGATGTCGGTTCGTGCGGTGACGTTCCAGTCGATGTGACGGACGTCGTCGAAGTACTGGTATTCGCGCAGGTTCGCGAGGTCGACCCCGGAGCCCAGGAAGAGGCTCCGGTAGTCGCCCTGGAGCAGCCCGTCAAGGCGTCGGATGACCTGGAACTCGAGCCGCTGGAGGACGCGCTCAGGCGGTGGCGCGGATGTCACTGTGACCACGGAGGGGCACCACGGGCACCGGGATGCGGGCGATGATGGTGCGCAGCAGGTCGTCGCTCGTGACGTCGTCCGTGAGCGCCTCGTACGACAGCACCAGTCGATGGCGCAGCACGTCGAGCGCCATGTCCAGCACGTCCTGGGGCAGCGCGTAGTCGCGGCCACGCACGAACGCGAGCGCCTTGGCCGTGAGGATGAGGTTGATGGAGGCGCGCGGGCTGCCACCGAAGGTGATGTAGTGGTCGAGGTCCCGGATGCCGTGCGCCGCCGGCTGACGCGTGGCATGGACGACGCGGACCGCGTACTGGATGAGCGCCGGATCGACGAACACGGCGTCCACCTGGCGCTGCAGCTCGAGCAGCTGCTCCTGGGTGAGTACCAGCTGGGGGGCGGTCGGTGCCGACGTCTGGCGCTCGACGATGACGAACTCCTCGGTCGGCGACGGGTAGCCGACCAGCACCTTGAGCATGAATTGGTCGACCTGGGCCTCCGGCAGGGCGTACGTGCCGTCGGTCTCGATGGGGTTCTGGGTCGCGAGCACGAGGAACGGGTCGGGCACCTTGTGACTCTCCCGACCGATGGTCACCTGGCGCTCCTGCATCACCTCCAGGAGCGCGCTCTGGACCTTGGCGGGTGCGCGATTGATCTCGTCCGCGAGCAGCAGGTTCGTGAACACCGGCCCGAGCGAGGTGTGGAACTCGCCCTGCTTCTGGTCGTAGATGCGCGTGCCGACGAGGTCCGCGGGCACCAGGTCCGGCGTGAACTGGATGCGCTTGAAGTCGCCGCCGAAGGTCTGCGCCAGCGTCTTGATGGCCATCGTCTTGGCGAGGCCGGGCACGCCCTCGACGAGCACATGACCGCGGGCGAGGAGCGCCACCAACAGCCGCTCGAGGAGGTGGTCCTGGCCCACGATCACCCGCTTGACCTCGTACAGCACCCGCTCCACGGGGGTCGCCGGGTGGCCGTCACCGCGGCCGTCACGCTGGTCCAAGGTCATGTCACTCCCTCCTGGTCAGTACGGGGGCAGGCCGCCGGCGGCGCCGGCGGCGGTGATGGGCACGGCGAGGCCGATGCCGATGAACACATCCTCCCGGGTCGGGTTGAGCAGCGCGATGACGATGCCCAGCACATGGCCCGCACGGTCGAGCAGCGGACCCCCGGAGTTGCCGGGATTGACCGCGGCATCGAACTGGATGAGATCGGGGATGACGCGGGCCGCCGTCCGGTTCCTGGAAGGTGCGGCCGCGACCGGAGATGACGCCCGCGCTCATGGACCCGAAGAGGCCGTAGGGGTTGCCCACGACATACGCGTCGCTGCCGATGGGCACGTTGGGGTTGCCCAGGACCGCCGGGGTCGCGACATCGGGGACGGTCGCCGCCTGGAGGACCGCGATGTCCTTGCTTGGGTCGGTCTGGAGGACGCTCGCGGGCGAGGTCGAGCCGTCGATGAAGGTGAGCGTGATGTCCGTGGCATCCCGGACGACATGGAGCGCCGTGAACACCTGTCCCTCCGGGGTGACGAGGACGCCGCTGCCCAAGGTGCCGGCGTTGGGGTTGGGGCTCGCGATGCGGCATCGACCTCTGGGGTGGTGCCCGGCCCGCCATGGGTGGAGATGAGGACCATCGACGGCGCGATGATGTCGAACACGGTCTGCGAGTACGCCGGTGGCGGCGTCTGGGAGGCAAGCGCGCTCGCCACGCGTTGATCGACATCGGTGGTCGTCAGGGGCGCGGCAGCGGGCGCCAGCCGCTGGTAGAGCGCAAGCGCGACGAGCACAGCACAGACGCCCGACACGAACGGGACCAGGCGGCGGCCGATGGAGCGCAGGCGCGCAGTCCGTGGGTGTGTCAGCGGTGGGGGCGTGATGTCTCGGGCGGTCGTGGTGTCCGTCGCCCAGTCAACCGCGGCGGCGACATCGGCCACGGGGTCGTCCGCCGGCTGGCCATCCGCAAGGCGTGACAGTCGGTCGAGTGTCTCCCGGCGGTCTGCTCGTTGCACCATCGGTCAGCCCCGTGCTCGGATCACGTCTGTCCGTCGCTCGTCCCCACCGTACCGTAGGCAGACGGCGTGAGGATCCCCTGAGAATCGGTACGTGCCGTGACCGACGGTTGGTTTCCGGGCCTCCTCGAGGAAGCGCCGACGCGACGGATCAGGCGGGGGCGCGGCGGCTGATGCCCAGGCCGGGCTTGTGGGTCAGCTGCCAGCGGCAGTCGTCGCCCAGCTCGATGCCCTCGAAGGGGTCGAAGACCATCATCAGGTTGCCGTCGAGGTCCAGCCAGTCGACCTCGGAGGCGACCATAGCCCCCGCCGCGGTGCCCAGGCTCGACTCGAACATGCAGCCGAGCATGACGCTCATACCCAGGGACCGGGCGCGGCGGATCATGCGCAGACCGGGGCCGATGCCACCACATTTGGCGAGCTTGACCACGATCCCATCGACCACGCCTTCCAGCATCGGCAGGTCGTCCTCGAAGACAGCCGACTCGTCCGCCAGGATGGGCAGGCTGCTGCGTTCCTTCAGCCAGCGCAGCTGGGGCAGGGCGCGAGCCGGGAAGGGCTGCTCGATGAGCTCGACGCCGAGGCGGGCCAGCTCCGGGATGAGGGCCGCAGCTTGCTCCGGTTGCCACGCCGTGTTGGCATCCACCCGGAGCGCACCGCTGTACACGCCGCGCACCGCCTCCAGCGTCTCGATATCGGCCGGTCCACCGACCTTGATCTTGAGCGCCGGGAAGTGGGCCGCCGCGAGCGCCCGCTCGGCGACCACCGCTGGCTCGTCGATGCCCAGGGAGTAATCGGTGGGCGGGATCCGATCGGAGGTGCCCAGGAGCTCCCAGACGGGTACGCCCAGCGACCGCGCGGCCAGGTCATGGAGCGCGATATCCAGGCCGGCCTTGGCCGCGCCGTGGCCCCCGATCGCCCCGGCCATGAGCACCGAGGACCGGTCCAGCCAGGCCAGCACGTCGGTCCGCTCCGACGGCAGCGGCCCCAACCCATCGAGCGCGTTCAGCAGCCCGGGTGTCACGGCAGCCACTGTTTCCACCGTCTCGCCGTAGTAGGTGAGTGGGTAGCACTCGCCAAGTCCGCTGGCGCCGTCGCGGTCCAGTTCCAGGGCCAACGTGCGGAAGGCCTCGGATGCCTCCGGACGGGCGATATGGAAGGGCACGCTGAAGCGGAGCTCCAGGATCTCCGTGCGGATGGACCAGGTCATCGAGCGGTCTCCCTGCGGGTGGCGCGCAGACCAGCGAACAGGAGGATGGAGACGGCCCGCGACGGCCAGATGATAGGTCCGGATGCCGACCAGCCACCCCCACGCGTGCGCACCCGGCCAGACTCCGTGGCGGCCTACCCGTTTGCATACCGAGGAGCACTCATGAAGGCGTCGCGCACCACCACCAGCGTCCTGCTATCGGCAGCGCTCCTCGTCACGGCCGGGGCAGGCAGCGCCGTCATGGCTGCCGATGCGGGGAGCGGCACGTTCACCTTGAGCTGTCGGCCGATCCGGGCAACCTCGACCCGCAATCGAGCCCCACGAGCGCCCTGTTCCAGGCCAGCCAGTTCGCCTACGACTCGCTGGTGAGCATGGACCCGGCTGACGGCTCCATCCAGTCCCAGCTAGCCACCGACTGGACCGTCGACGGGACGGCAGTCGACGCTCACCCTCGCCGAGGGCATCACCTGCTCCGACGGCTCGCCGCTGACCGCCAGCGATGTCGTGGCCAACCTCGACTACGTCGGCAGACCCGGCGAACCAGAGTCCGTTCCTGGGCACCTACTACCCGGTCGGCGCGACGGCCGTGGCAGATGACGCGGCACGCACCGTGAGCATCACCCTGGCCGCGCCCGCCCCCTTCGTGCTCAACGGGCTGTCCGACCTGCCCATCATCTGCGCCGCAGGCCTGGCCGATCGCGCGTCGCTCGCCAACAAGACCGTGGGCACCGGGCCCGTACGTACTGAGCGAAGCGGCCCCTGGCGACCACTACACGTACACCATCCGCGATGGCTATACGTGGGGACCGGACGGTGCGACGACGGCCACTGCGGGCATGCCTGCCACGGTCGTGCTGCGCATCGTGGAGAACAGCTTCCACGGCCGCCAACCTGCTGTTGACCGGCGATATCAACGCCGCGATCGTCACCGGGGCCGACGCCCAGCGGCTGGAGCAGGAGGACCTGTTCAGCGTCGACACGGGCGTCCTGTTCGGCGAGATGTGGTTCAACCATGCCGAGGGCCGATCGACCGCCGACCCCGCCGTGCGTTTGGCCCTGACCCAGGCCGTCGACCTGGGCGAGCTGGCACAGGTGCTCACCGCCGGGGCAGGGCTCGCCTGCCACGACCTTCGCGACCCTGTCCCCGGTCGCGTGCCCCGGCGACTCGATCGCCGCAGCCCTGCCCGCCTTTGACGTGGCAGCGGCCGGCACAGGCCCTGGACGCGGCGGGCTGGGTCGCTGGTGCTGACGGCCTCCGAGCAAAGGACGGCCAGCCGCTCAGCGTGACGCTTCCTCCACGACACGTCGGCAGGTCCCGCCGGACAGGCCGCCGCCGAGCTCGCCACGCAGCAGTGGACGGCGCTGGGCGTCACCGTCGTCGACAAGGCGCAGGCCGGCTCGGCGACCCAGGAGACGCTCTTTGGCACCGGCGACTGGGATATCGCCTGGATCGCCCTCAACGTCAGCAGCCCGGACCAGCTCGTGCCCTTCCTCTCGGGACCGGGCATGGCCGCGGGCGGCACCAACTTCGCGGGTGTCGCCAACGCCGACTACGAGGCCGGCGTCACGGCGGCCGCCGCGATGCAGGGCACCGACGGCTGCCCCACCTGGCTCGAAGCCGAGTCGCACCTGGTGTCCGCAGCGGATGTCGTGCCCTTTGCCAATACCGTGGCCAAGACGTTCGGCAAGGGCGCCGAATTCGCCATCTCCGGCTCCCTCATCCCGACCAGCATCCGGATGCTGCCGGTCTGATCCGCTCGGGGCCGGCTCACCATGCGGGTCGGGCCGGCCACCGGGTCCCGAAACGCACGACCCATCCGCCGTACGATGACGGCATGAGCACCCTCCACGACGTCCATACCTGGATCGACGAGCACTTGCCCGACCTCGCACGCAAGCACGGGGTCCCTGGCGCTGCCCTTGCTGTCCTGGCTGGGGGCGAGGTCTTCGACGCAGCCACCGGGCTGCTGAGCCTGTCCACGGGGGTCGAGGCGACGCCCGATTCGGTGTTCCAGATCGGATCGACCACCAAGCTCTGGACGGCATCCCTCGTGATGCAGCTGGTGGACGAGGGCAAGCTGGACCTGGACCAGCCCATCCGCCGCTACCTGCCCGAGTTCACCATCGCGGACGAGTCCGCGGCGGCCGCCATCACCGCCCGCCAGCTGCTCAGCCACACGGCCGGCTTCGAGGGCGACATCTTCACCGACACGGGCAAGGGCGACGACTGCCTGCAGAAGTACGTGCTGACGCTGGGCGACACCCCGCAGCTGTTCCCGCCCGGCGAGCGCTTCTCCTACAACAACGCCGGCTACTGCGTCCTCGGCCGCCTGGTGGAGGTGCTGCGCGAGCGACCCTTCGACGACTGCGTCCGCGAGCACCTGTTCGAGCCGCTGGGCCTGACCCACGCCGCGAACGGGCCCTACGAGGCGATCCTCTTCCGGGCTGCTGTAGGCCATGTGCGACCCACCGCGGATGCCGACCTCGTGCCGGCGCCGGTCTGGGCGCTCGCACGCTCCAACGCCCCGGCGGGATCGATGCTCGCCATGCGCCCGCGGGACCTGCTCACGTTCGCACAGATGCACATGAACGAGGGACGCGCAGCGGACGGCACCTCGGTCCTGTCGCCGGACGCGGTACGCCTGATGTACACGGCGCACGTCGCAACTGCCCGCACTGGGGCTGATGGGCGACGCGTGGGGACTCGGCCCGGAGCTGTTCCAGAACCCCGCGGGCGTGCTCGCCGGACACGACGGCAACACCATCGGTCAGGCGGCGTTCCTTCGGTTCGTGCCGGACAAGGGCGTGGCACTGGCGCTGCTGACGAATGGCGGCGACACCTTTTCGCTGTACATGGACATCGCAGGCCACGTCCTGCGCGAGCTGGCCGGCGTGACGCTGCCGCCGCTGCCCAGCCCGCCCGCTGCACCCGAGCGTATCGACGCCAGTCGGTTCGTGGGTACCTACTCCACCCAGATCCTGGACATGATCGTGAGCCAGGATGACGACGGGCGCATCTGGATCGACCAGGTCCCCAAGGGCATCATGATCGAGATGGGCGCCCAGCCGGAGCGCAACGAGCTCGTCTCGTACGCCCCCGACAGCCTCATCCCGAGGCAGGCCGACCGGGGCATGTACCTGCCGCATGCCTTCGTCGGAGACGACGGACACGGCCGAGCCAAATACCTGCACGTGGGCCGCGTCATCCCGCGCGTCAGCGACACCATGAGCGACCACGCACGCGACGCGGCCAGCCACCCGGCGCCCGCGGAGGCCTGAGATCAGGGCCCGCCGTCCCATGCGGGCCGCATGCCGCGTCATGACCGGTGACGGTCCCTGACGGCCATGGATCCCGCCATCGACCAACAGGTCCAGCTCGGTCCGGTGGCGCGCGTCGTCGGCGACCCCTGGATCCGATTCGTGGTCCGACGGCTGGGTCGGCTGCTGGTCTCCCTGTGGGTGCTCATCACCGCGTCGTTCCTGATGATTCACCTCATCCCCGGCGACCCTGTCCGGGGCGCGCTGGGCATGACCGCGCCGCCCGCGCTCGTGGCATCGACCCGACACTCGCTCGGACTCGACGACCCACTCCTGGTCCAGTACGTCGACTACCTGCGCCACCTGTTCAGCGGGGACCTGGGCACATCCATGATCTCCAAGCTGCCTGTCGCGGACATCGTCGCCCAGCGTCTGCCGGCCACCCTGGAGCTGGCGGTCCTCGCGTTCCTGGTCTCGGTGGCCGTGGCGGTGCCTCTGGGTGTGACCATGGGCGTCCTCACCAGACGTGGTCGGCGACGCCGCACGGAGCTCGCCTTCACGACCGGTAGCGTGGTCCTGGGCACGGTGCCGGACATCATCTTCGGCGTCGTCTTCGCGTACATCTTCGCCGTCAAGCTGGACTGGGTGCCGGTGGCGGGACGCGCCGGGCCCGATTCGTACATCCTGCCGGTCATCGCGCTGGCCCTCGCACCGACGTTCATCCTGGCGCGCATCGTGCGCGTCGAGATGGTGGCGGTCCTGGACGCCGACTTCATCCGCACCGCGCGCGCCAAGCGGCTGCCGCCGGCGGTCGTGTACCTGGGCCACGCGCTACCCAACGCGCTCACGGCATCGCTGACGTTGGCCGGGTTGCTGCTGAGCTCCCTGGTGGCCGCCACGGTGCTGGTCGAGAACGTCTTCGCGTGGCCGGGCCTGGGCGGCATCATCGTGAAGTCGATCCTGGACAAGGACTACCCGGTGGTCCAGGCCACGGTGCTGGTGTACGGCACGTTCGTGCTGCTCGTGAACCTCGGCGTCGACATCACCCTGGGACTGCTCGATCCGCGTTCCCTCATCAGGCAGGACTGAGAGTGGCGCGGCGTCGCTGGCTGCACGCATTCCGCACCCCGGTGGGCGTCGCGGCTCTGCTGCTCATGGGCTTGGTGCTGACCATGGCGCTCCTGGGTCCCATCGTGTGGGGCGCGGCGGCGGTCAAGATCGACACCGGCAACATGCTTGCCGGACCCTCGCCCGAGCACTGGGCCGGGACGGACAACCTGGGCCGGGACATCCTGGCGCGGGTGCTGGTGGCGACGCGTCTGTCCGTGGTGCTGGCGCTCGCCGCCACGGTGGTCGCGGTGGGTGTCGGCCTCGCCCTGGGCTGCGGGCCGATGCTCACGGGTCGACGGGTGGGCGGACTCATCACGGGCTCCGTGAACATCGCGGTGGCCTTCCCGGGCCTGCTGCTGGCGCTCTTCTTCGCGGTCATCTTCGGCGTCGGGGCCACGGGTGCCGTGCTGGCCATCGGGCTGGCGGGAGCCCCGTCCTTCGGGCGCCTCTGCCACACCCTGATCGCGAGCGTCGGCAGCCGTGACTTCATCACCGCGGCACGCATCGCGGGCGTGAGCCGTGGTCGCCAACTCACCCGCCACGTACTGCCCAACATCGGCGAGCCGCTCGTGGTCAACGCCACCATCGGGGCCGGGGCCGCGCTCCTGGCCTTCGCCGGCCTCTCGTTCCTGGGTCTCGGTGTTCAGAGTCCTGCCTACGACTGGGGGCGTCTGCTCCAGGATGGACTGTCGGGCATCTACCTCCAGCCCGTGGGGGCGCTCGCGCCCGGGCTGGCCATCGTCGTGGCCGGACTCGCCTTCAACCTCTTTGGCGAGACCATCGCCAAGGGCTTTGGCATCAGTTCCGTGGGCCGTGCCACGGCGCCCGCGGCCGGGTCAGCGGCCGCGGCCGACCAGGCGACGCGGGACAGCGCGGAGGCCAGGGACCGCGCTCAGGAGCCGGTCACCGGCCACGTCGAGCCGGTGCTGGACGTCGTTGGCCTGACCGTCACGTTCCCGACGGAGGGCGCCCCGGTGCGACCCGTCCGGGGCGTGAGCCTGCGCATCGGCCCGGGTGAGTCGGTCGGCGTGGTCGGTGAGTCGGGTTCGGGCAAGTCGCTCACGGCGCTGGCCATCGCGCGCCTCATCGAGGAGCCCGGCACGGTGACCGCGACCCGGCTGGGCTTCCTGGGTACGGACCTGCTGCGGGGCAGCGAACGTGATCACCGCCACCTGCTGGGCACCTCGTTGTCGATGGTGTTCCAGGACCCCGGCACCTCGTTCAACCCCACCCGTCGGATCGGCGGGCAGCTGGCGGAGGTAGGCCGCTATCACCTGGGCATGAGCCGGTCGGCGGCGCACGACCGGGCCATCGACCGCCTGCGTGCCGTCCATGTGCCAGCTCCGGAGCGGCGCGCGACCCAGTATCCCCACGAGCTGTCGGGCGGGCTGCGCCAGCGGGCGATGATCGGCATGGGGCTCATGGGCAGCCCGGCGCTCATCATCGCGGACGAGCCGACGACCGCCCTCGACGTGACCATCCAGAAGCAGGTGCTCCAGCTGCTCCAGACCATCCGCGAGGCGACCGGGGCCGCCATCCTGCTCATCAGCCACGATGTCGCCGTTGTCCGCCAGGTATGTGACCGGGTGCTGGTCATGTATGCGGGCCGCATCGTCGAGGACCTGCCCGCGGCCGACCTTGCCACCGCGGCTCGGCATCCCTACACGCGCGCCCTCGTGGCGGCGGTGCCGGATATGGACAGTGATCTGGAGCAGCCACTCGCCGTCATCCCGGGCCGCCCCGTGGAGCCGTCGGAGGTGCCCGTCGGCTGCGCCTACGCGGCACGCTGCCCGTTGGTCGATCGGCACTGCCTGGAGGAGGATCCGCCGCCGGTGACGGACGCCGCCGGTCGTCGGGTGGCCTGCTGGCACGCGGGCGAGCCACTCCCGGTCGTGGCGCTTGCCGAGGTAGCGTCATGAGCGGACTTCGCTTCGAGGACGTCAGCGTGCGGTATGGGACCGCGCGACACGGCGTCACCGCGGTGGACCGGGTGAGCCTGCACGTGCCCCCAGGCAGCGTCGTTGGCCTGGTCGGCGAATCGGGGTCCGGCAAGTCCACCCTGGCTCGGGCCGCCGTGGGCATCGTGCCGCTCGCCGGAGGTCGCATCCTGTTCGACGATGCGCCCCTGCCCATGACAGGCCGACGCCCCACGCAGATGGTGTTCCAGGACCCCTACTCCTCCCTGGACCCGCGGATGTCCATCGGTGAGTCCGTCAAGGAGGCGCTGCCACCGGGCATGGCTCGAACCGAGCGCGACGCGGAGGTGACGCGCCTGCTGGGGCTCGTCCACATGGACGCGACGCGCGCGCATGCCTACCCAGCGCACCTGTCGGGCGGGCAGCGGCAACGGGTCGCCCTGGCTCGTGCCCTGGCGGGGCGCCCACGGGTGCTCATCGCCGACGAGATCACCTCCGCCCTGGACGTCTCGATCCAGGGCGCCGTCCTCAACCTGGTGCGCGACCTGCAACGAGAGCTGGGTCTCTCGATCCTGTTCATCTCCCACAACCTGGCCGTGGTGCGCTACGTGGCGAGTCATATCGCGGTCATGTACCTGGGGCGCATCGTGGAATTCGCGACCGCGCGCGAGGTCCTGACCGAGCCGCAGCATCCCTACACCCGCGACCTGCTGGCCGCCATCCCGCGCGTGCGTGGCGCCACCATCGGCGCCCACGATCGAGGTGCTGGAGGCCGTCGATCCGCATCACCCGCCACCGGGCTGCCGGTACCACACGCGCTGCCCCATCGGGCCGCTCGTGCTGCCGGACCGCGAGATCTGCGTCCGTGTCGAGCCATCCAGCGACCATCGTCAGAACGCCGCCTGCCACTTCGCGCCACCCCTACCCGACCAGGCACAGGAACGGAGCACCCCATGAACGACAGCACCCCAGCCGCGCCCGATCGACCCGGGCGCCCCATCGATGCCCAGCACTGGCAAGAGCGGCTGAGCAGCCTGGCCGCGAGGTACCACGTGCCGGGTGCCCAGCTGGGCATCCTGCGGGTCACGGACAGCGCGCCGGACGAGCTGGTGGTCGCGACGCATGGTGTGCTGAGTCTGCGCACGGAGACGCCGACCACGGCCGACTCGCTGTTCCAGATCGGCTCCATCACCAAGGTCTGGACCGCGACCGTGATCATGCAGCTCGTAGATGAGGGGCGGATCGAGCTCGATACCCCGGTGGTGGCGGTGCTGCCGGACCTGCGTCTGTCCGATGCGGAGGTGACCCGTTCGGTCACCATCCGGCACCTGCTGACCCACACCAGCGGCATCGACGGCGACGTGTTCACCGATACGGGTCGTGGCGATGAGTGCCTGGAGCGCTACGTCGCGGGCCTGGCGGACGTGGCCCAGAACCACCCACTGGGCGTGACGTGGTCCTACTGCAACTCGGGCTACTCGCTGCTCGGTCGGGTCATCGAGCAGCTGACCGGCATGACCTGGGACGCGGCGCTCCGGGAGCGCCTGTTCACGCCTCTCGGCTTGAGCCACACGGTGACGTTGCCGGAGGAGGCCCTGCTCTTCGGCACTGCGGTCGGGCATGTGGAGGACGAGGGGGCCGACGGCGAGCAGAAGGTCGAAGGCAAGCAGAAGGTCGCGCCCGTGTGGACCCTGCCGCGCTCCATCGGACCCGCGGGTCTCATCACTGCGCGGGCCGCGGATGTGCTGGCGTTCGCACGCATGCATCTCACCGGGGGCCGCGCGGCAGATGGCAGCAGCATCCTCGGCGAGGCGAGCGTGGCGGCCATGGCCGCCCACCAGGCCGACCTGCCCGACAAGTACATCCTGGGCGACTCGTGGGGACTGGGCTGGATCCGCTTCGGCTGGGACGGGCAGCGGCTCATCGGCCACGACGGCAACACCATCGGCCAGGCGGCGTTCCTGCGGCTGTTGCCCGCGCAGGGGCTCGCGGTCACCCTGCTCACCAACGGCGGCCAGACCCGGGACCTGTTCGACGAGCTGTACCGGGAGGTGTTCGGGGAGCTGGCCGGCGTGGCGATGCCCCACCCGCTCGTGGCGCCAGAGGTGCCCGTGGACGTCGACCCCTCCCCCTTCGTGGGGTCATACGTGCGAGCCTCCGTGCGCCTGGACGTGCTGGCACCGGACGCCGAGCACCCGCTGGCGCGCCTCCGGACGACGGTCACCGGCACGCTCGCGGAGCTCGACCCGGAGCCGCCCAAGGAGTACGACATGGTGGCGGTCGGCCCGGACCTGTTCGTCGTCCGGTCGCCGGAGTCCCGGATGTGGGTGCCGCTCACGTTCTACACGCTGGACTCGGGCGAGCGCTATCTCCACTTCGGCGCCAGGGCCACGCCGCGCGTGAGCTGAGTTCGCCGGTGACCCGACGCACCACGGCGGTACCCGTCGTGACATATAGGTGGCACGCCGCTGCTCGATCGTCGGGCCATGACGACCCAGTGCCCGCGCTGCGACACCGAGATCGAGCCCCTGCCCATCCTGTATGGCTATCCCACGCCCGAGGCGTTCCTGGACTACGAGGCGGGGCGTCTCGCCCTCGGCGGATGCATGATCGGCCCGGAGTCGCCGGAGTTCGAGTGCCCGCGGTGCGGCGCGCCGCTCCCCTTCGCGTCCGAGCCGCATCGGCCGCGGCGACGGCGTACCGTCATTCCGATGCGGACGGACGAGCGGACGTGACGGACCCTGTGCCGCTACCGGCGCGCTTGAGTGGCGCGGTCTGGGGCCATCTGGTTGGCGACGCCCTCGGCGTGCCGTATGAGTTCCGGGCCGCCGACCAGATCTCGAAGGTCGAGTGGCGCGGTCACGGCGCACACCACCAGCCGGCGGGGACGTGGAGCGACGATGGTGCGCTCATGCTGGCGCTGCTCGACTCGTTGCTGGATGTCGGGTTCGACCCCGACGACCAGGCCCGCCGGTCGCTCGACTGGTTCGACCACGGTCGATATGCACCGGGTGCGCTGGTGTTCGACTTCGGCGGGGCCACGAGCAAGGCGATGGTTGCGATCCGGCAGGGCGTCCCGGGCGTCGATGCGGGTCCATCCGGCGAGTACGACTGCGGCAACGGCTCGCTCATGCGCATCCTGCCGCTCGCGCTCGTGGAGCGCGCCGTCACGGACGAGCGCCTGGTCGAGGTGGCCCATCTCGCGTCGCGCGTCACGCATGGGCACCCGCGCTGCCAGGTCGCGTGCGCGCTGTATTCGCTCGTGGTGCGGCTGCTGCTTTCGGGCGCTGGAGACCGCTCATCCGCCCTCGCTGATGCTCGGAGCCGACTCAGGGGGATCTATGGGGATGGCGAGCTCACGACGCACCTGGCCTCGTTGGACGAACTCGAAGCGTGGACTGCCCGCTCAGGCCGAGGATTCGTCCTGGACAGCTTCTGGTCCGCTTGGGACGCGTTCGCGGGAGCAGATTCCTATCGCGACACGGTGGTGCGAGCCATCCGATATGGCCAGGACACCGATACGACAGCGGCCATCGCCGGCGGCCTGGCCGGCGCGTATCTCGGCACCGATGACATCCCGGCCGAATGGCGGGCTGGCCTCCGCGAGCCATCGATCGTGCGCCCGCTGGTCGACCGGCTCGTCGCGTCGAGCATGCCGTAAGGCTCTGTACGGGTGGACGAGATCGCGCGCGACAGACCGCGTGACCCAGTGCGACACCGGCCCTACCATCAGCACGATGCGCTTCCTCATCGCGCGCAACCCCGATGCCGACAGCTCCCTGCCGTACCTGTTGCACGTCCCGGTCGATGGTGGCCTCGTGCTCAAGGCGCGCGATATGTGGCCGCGCACGGCACGGACTCTACTGCCATCGAGCGGAGGCGTGGCCCGCCGATGTGGAGATCCTGGAGGATGTGCCCGTCCTTGAATGCCGGCGTCGCGGCGTCGCCGTCGATCTCGTCCTGGACCGTCCTCGTGAGTATCGGTCGCAGTTCGTGTTCACGCGCCTGCCCAATGGTCGCGAAGGCATCTTCTGGCAGACCCGCAAGGTCGTCGCGACGGCCCGGCCAGGTGCCCGGATCCCGGGTCGGCGGATCAGCGACCTTGGCGTCCCCCTCGCCATCGTGGTCGATACCCGGGAGCGGTATCCGTGGCGATTCGCTGCGCAGCAGGCGAGCGTGGAGCGTGCGGCGCTCCCTGCTGGTGACTACGGCGTCCGGGACTTCCAGGGTGCCGTGGTGGCAGCTGTCGAACGGAAGGCGATCGCTGATCTCGCGGCGTCGCTCAACAACGGCAGCCTCGTGTTCGAGCTGGCCAAGCTCGCCGAGCTGCCACGGGCTGCGGTCGTCGTCGAAGACCGATACAGCGCGATCCTCAAGCAGGGCCATAGTCCGTCCGGGTTCCTGCCGGACCTCCTGGCCCGCGTCCAGGTCCGATACCCGGAGATCCCCATCCTGTTCCTGGAGACCCGCGCCGTGGCAGAAGAGTGGGCATATCGCTGGCTCGGTGCCGCCCTGCTGGAACTGGGCGCTGACCGACCGCCAGAGGGCTACGGCTGACGGGTCGAGCCCCTTGGGTTCAGCACCTCGGGTCCGTCGAATCGCTCGAAGTCGGTCAGGTTCCGGCTCGTCGTGCGTGGCGCGGGAACAGCTTATGCACCGACGCGACTCAAGGAGGAGGTCGGGGCTTGCTCCAGTCCCGCGCCGGTCTACACCCGCGCCGGTCTACACCCGCGCCGGTGAGCCGCGGGCTCCCCAGAGCGCGCTGATCGGCAGCGCCACGACTCGAGTGTCCAGGCGAATGGCGCGGGGTCCAGTGTGGAACAGGACTCCACCCACGAAGGCGTCCCCGAGCGTGTCCCGGAGCCAGACGAGGTGGCGCGCCATGTCCCGGGTGGGAGCGGCAGATGCCTTGACCTCGATCGCCACCACTCGTCCATCAGCGGCTTCCAGGATCAGGTCCGCCTCGTGGCGTCCATGCTCCAGGCGCAGGTGATAGACGGAGACGGATGGATCGCAGACGTCGAGCTCCGCACGGATCTGTGCCATGACGAACGTGTCGATCAGGCGACCGAGCACGTCGCCGTCCCGCAGGGCGCCGCGAGCGTCGAGCCCTGTCAGCGGACCAAGGAGCGCTGGTTCGACCACGTATCGCTTGGAGGTTCGAGTGAGCCGGGTCAGTCGGTTCGTCGTCCAGGCGGGCACCTGCTCGGTGACGAACAAGGCCTCCAGCAGCGCGTCGTATGCGACGGCTGTTCGGCGGTCGATCCCGGCGGCGTCGTACATGGTCTTGTGCTCCACGATGCCGGCCGTATTCGCAGCGATGGCATGGACGTATCGCCGTAGCCGGCGAGCATCGCGGTCCTGGCCCACGAGCTCGGCATCACGCTGCACCACCTGTGCCACGTAGCTCCCCAGCCAGCGTCGCCGGAGGTCGGCCTGGTCCTGTAGGGCGACCTCCGGGAAGCCACCGCGGAGCGCCATGTCGACGTAGCCGCGAAGGTCGGGCACGTCCACAGCAGGGGGGATCGCGTCAAGCGGTTCACCGAACAGACGGTCGATGAGCGATGTCCCTGCGGCGGCCCCCACCAGCTCCCGCTGGCACAGGCCATACAGCGGGATGCGCACGACGCGACCGGTCGCGGGCCACCCGGCCGCGGAGAGCTCGGCCCTCACCGAGCCGGTCAGCAAGAACCGTCCGGGCCGCCGGTCATCATCGATGGCTCGCTTCACCGCCCCAAGCACCTCCGGGACCGCCTGCCACTCATCGATGAGCAAAGGCTCTTCGTAGCCCGCGATCGCGGCGTCGGGATCGGCCTGCATGGCGCTCGCCTCGGCTGGTCGGTCGAGGCGGATCGACCGAGCGCGCGTGTCGTCTGGCGGTGGTGGTCTTGCCGCTCGCGCGCGGACCGACGATGAGGGTCGCGGGTAGGCCGCCGACAAGCTCGGACAGGAGGCCATCGATGAGCCGGGGAACGTACGGACGTGTCTGCATCGGTCCAGGATACCGTTTTCCGGCTTCCTTTGCTACCGTTCTGCGGCATGATTCGATGCCGTTATCCGGCAGGAGGTCATTGCTCGCTATCGCCTCGGCGATCTGGCGTGTGATCTTGCGGGTATATGCTCCGCGGACTCGCGGGTGGGGGCTCGGTGCGGGTCGAGATGTGACGCCGAAGGGGCTCCGTGACCGCCGAAACGCCGTTCTTCCTGACGCCAGAGCAGCGGCGCATCGTCGAGTGGGGCGATGGCCCGCTCGTCGTCATCGCGGGCGCCGGGACCGGCAAGACGCGGGTCATCGTGGAGCGCGTTCGGTATCTGCTCGAGACGCGACCGGACCTGAAGCCGGAGCAGATCCTGGTCCTGACCTACAACGTCAAGGCCACCAAGGAGCTCCAGGATCGACTCGGTCGGGCGCTCGGGGCCGCCGCCGCAGCTCACCTGACCGTCTCGAACTTCCACAGCTTCTGCCATCGGATCCTGTCGGAGTCAGCGGCGGAAGCCAGCATGCCCGCCAACCCCGACGTCCTCGACGGCATCGGCCAGTACCTGCTGCTGCGTGACATCCGGCCGCAGCTGCCGCTCGATCTACCACACCGATTGGGCGCTCGCGGAGTTCGTGAAGCTCATCAATCGGGCCAAGGACGAGCTGGTCACGCCGGCCGACTTCGAGCGGTTCGTCGCCCAGGAGCTCGCGGTCTTCGAGGACCGATACGGCAGCTACGAGGACGCCGCGCTCCGGCTCGGGACCCAGGGCAACCTGCGAGGTCCACGGGACGTCCGGAGCGCCTATGCGACCCTCCGACGTGCGGAACGGGCAGAGGATGCCGGCGCGACAGCCACCTATGACCCGGACGCCGTGACCAAGGCCGCCGACCGGGAGGCGCGTCGCGCCGTCGGTGGCACCGGTCGGGCGGTCGCCCGGAAGCAGATCCCGCTTGAGCGGCACGACGAGATCGATGAGCTCGCGCGCACATACGTCATCGACGGCGCCGCCCTGGAGGTGATGCGCCTGACGGAGCTCGCGGCCGTCTACCGGGCGTACCAGACGGAGCTGGTCGCCCGGGGCGCGCTCGACTATGGCGAGATGATCGCCGCCGTCACGCAGCTGTTCAAGGTGCGGCCGAACCTGCTCCGGCGCTGGCAGCGCCAGTTCCGATACCTGCTGGTGGACGAGTTCCAGGACGCCAACATCGCCCAGATCGAGCTCATCGAGCTGCTGGGCAGGACGCCGGACCGCCCCGACAACGTGATGGTCGTGGGCGACGACGACCAGTCGATCTATCGATTCCGTGGCGCGAGCTACGCCGCCTTCAGCGAGTTCGACCGGCGGTTCTCGATGCCGCCCGCGCACGACCCCGATGGTCCGGCACCCGGCCCACCGACGCGGATGCGCATCGAGCAGAACTTCCGCTCTGTAGGCCATGTGCTCATCCGCGGCGAACCGTCTCATCGAGCGCAACGCATCGCGCTACGAACCGGACAAGCGCCTCTGGACGGAGCGGATGGCCGGCCACCCCGTCGAGCTCATCGCCTGCGCCGGGCCGGAGGACGAGGCGGTGACCATCGTGGACGCGATCCGCGCCCGGCTGGATGCCGACGCACCCGCGCTGGTCGGACGTCGCGATCCTGTATCGCAAGCACAAGCACCGCGAGGCCATCGTCGCCCGTCTGCGTGACGAGGACATCCCGTACACGGTCGCTGGGCGGCCTGTCGCTGTTCGCCACCCCCGAGATCCGCGACCTGGAGCAGAGCCTCCGGGCGATCGCGGACCCGCACGATGACGTCGCGCTGGCGCGGATGATGACCGCCGGACCGTGGCGCCTGGATGCGCTGGAGATCCTGCATATCTCGCGCATGGCCAAGTTCGATCGACGGCACCTCATCGACGCGATCCGGGACATCGTGGCCACCGGCGACATCGAAGAGGATGCCTCCGACGACGGGGCCGCCAGCGTGAGCGTGGCCGCCGAGCCGACCACGCGTGCCCGACTCCGCCGCCTGCTCGGCGTCATCGAGGAGCTCCAGCCGCGGACGTGGCGTGACGGCCCGCTCACGTTGCTCGACCGCTTCCTGGAGCTCTCCGGCCAGGTGCTCGACCTCATCGCGACGGACACCACGGACGCGCATCGGACCGTGGTCAACATCGCGAGCTTCCTGCGCTTCGCGGCCGATTGGCAGCAGACCCATCCCGAGCGGGACGCTCGCGGGCTTCGTCGATTACCTCGACGCCTACCAGGCCGCCGGCGGCGAGCTCCCGACCAGCGTGGAGCTGACGGAGGACGTCGAGGGCGTTCGATTGATGACCCTGTACCAGGCGAAGGGCCTGGAGTTCCGCCACGTGTTCGTGCCCTGCCTGCTCGCGAACGAGTGGCCGACCAAGGAGGGCTGGGGCGGCTGGTTCCCGACCGAGCTGCTGCGGGAGCCGGTACCGGATGGCGACATCCACATGGAGGAGGAGCGCCGGCTGCTGTACGTGGCGATGACCCGCGCCCAGGATCGGTTGACGCTGACCACGCACGCGGGCCCGGGTGCGACCAAGGACCCGTCGCTGTTCGTCGGGGAGCTACTGGATGGCGCCGGCGAGGACCTGTCGCACCAGGACCGCTCGGTGCCCGACGGCGAGGGCGACCCGGACGACCTCGCCGCGGACGGCGCGCTGGAGCGCGCGGCGGCGCTCATGCGGCAGGTCATGCCGTTGCCCTCGAAGCGTGAGCGACGACTGGCGCTGCGGTTGCGTGCGACGGAGCTCGTCGGACTGCTGGAAGGCACGGACCCGGCAGACCCCGAGAGCGCCGCGGCACGCGAGCGTTTCGAGGCGAGCCTGGCCGATGTCGGTCGGGCTGCCGCGGTCAGTGCGGATGCTGCTCGTGCGCTCGGCCTGGATCCATTGACGTTCCACGAGTTGGCGCTGGATAGCGGCGCCGGCGCGAACCTGCTCCGCGTCGCGTCGCTGCCGCCACGGTTCAGCTACTCCGCCTTCTCCACGTACGACACCTGCGGTCTCCGGTACGCCTTCCAGTACCTGTACCAGATCCCGCCGCCCGAGCGACCAGTCGCCGCGTTCGCGTTCGGCACCACCGCGCACGCGGCGTTCGAGGCATTCACCAAGGAACGGCGCGACCGTGCTGCCCGTGGCGACCCGCCACCCACCCGCGAGGACCTGGAGCGCGAGTTCCGGACGCGCTGGACGCCGACCGCGTTCGGGGACCGGCCGACGGAGGAGCGATACCAGCGCCGCGTGAACACGCTCCTGGACAACTTCTGGGACGGCGAGGTCAGCAGCCTCGGCGAGGCGATCTTCGAGGAGCTGCCGTTCGAACTGACCCTGGAACCGGCGGATGGCGGTCCGCCCATCGTCGTCTACGGCGTCATCGACCGGATCGACCGGCTGCCCTCCGGTGCGGTCGAAGTCGTCGACTACAAGACCGGCAGGATCTCGTCCCAGAAGGGCGTGGACGAGAGCCTCCAGCTGTCCATCTATGCGCTCGCCTGCCGCGATGCGCTGGGTCTCGGGACGCCAGAACGGGTGACGCTGTACTTCACGGAGTCCGCGACCCGCATGAGCACCGTCCGCACGGACGAGCAGCTCGATGCCGCCCGCGAGGACATCCTCGCGCGCGTCGCACTGATGCGCTCAGGCGACTTCGCGGCCAGCCCGGGTGATGCCTGCCGCTGGTGCGACTTCGCGCGGATGTGCCCAAGCCGTGCGTAGGAGGCCCCGACCAGGCTCCGTGATACGCTGTGAGACATGAGTACGGTATCGATCCGCGAGCTCCGGAACAAGGGCGGGGATGTCGTCGACCGTGTCGAGCGCGGCGAGCGCCTGACCGTCACCCGCGACGGCCGACCGGTGGCGGAACTCTCGCCAGTGGGGCGGTCACACCTGGGCGCGAGTGCGCTGCTCGCACGATGGTCGCGCCTACCGCCGGTCGACGCCGCGCAGTTCCGAGCGGACCTCGACTCGGTGCTCGACCCGTCGGTCTGATGCCGCGACGGGCTCCCATCGGCATCCTCGACACCAACGTCGTGCTGTTGCTGCCGCGCCTCCGCGACCCGGACGTGCTCCCGGAGTCGCCGCGCATCACCGCCATCACGCTCGCCGAGTTGTCCGCGGGACCGCTCGTCGCCGTCGCCGAGGAGGAGCGGGTAGCTCGTCAGGCGCATCTGCAGCAGGCGGAGGCCGACTTCGATCCGCTGCCGTTCGACGCGCCGGCGGCCCGTGCCTTCGGACGGGTCGCAGCCTCCCTGCGTCGCGCTGGAAGGAAACCCGCCGCCCGGGCCTATGACGCGCTCATCGCAGCCACCGCGATCGCCACTGGTTTGCCGCTGTACACGACCGACCCGGACGGGTACGCGGGCATCGAGGACCTCACCGTGGTGGCCATCCCGCTCCCTGACCGCGGAGGGCCCCCGGCGGGTCCCTGAGCTGGCTCGACCAGACGCAGCGCAGCTGGCATTGCTCTTGACCAGCCGCTGCTGCGCGCCTACGCTCGGCTGATGGTGCAGGACTGGCGCTCGCGTATCGTCATTGAGCCGGGGACCCGGAGCGGTCAGCCCGTCGATCCGCGGGATGCGCGTCACCGTCAAGGATGTGTTCGAGTACCTCGCCGGCGGCATGACGGTCGATGAGTATCCTTGTCGACTTTCCGGAGCTGACCCGCGAGGACGTCGAAGCCTGCTTCGCCTTCGCTGCTGAGCAGGTCGAGCATCCAACCCACGCTGCGTGAAGCTGCTGTTCGACCAGAACCTGTCTCACCATCTCACCGGTCACCTGGCGGACGTATTTCCAGAGGCCAGTCACGTGGTGCACCTTGGACTGGAGCATGCCGACGACGACCTGATCTGGGTGACGGCTCGTCGAGACGGATACATGGTGGTCACCAAGGACACCGACTTCCACGATGAGACGCGGTTCCCGGGTCCGCCACCGAAGCTGATCCATCTGGCGCTCGGCAACGGGCCGACGCGCGCGATTGAGGTGGCTTTGCGCTCCTCCGCGGCGACCATCCAGGACTTTGGGCGGAACGATCGACGGGTCCTGATCGTCCCAGAACCAGATGCCAACAGCCTGGCCGATTGACGCGGCAATCGGGCATCCGGACCGACACGGAGCACAACACCGCATACATTTGGGGGTTCGCGCAGTCGTTGTCGTGAGCAGCAAGCTCGCCGGATGGCTCAACGCGGAGGATCTGCCGCCGATATCTGCCGCCCTGCCGAGCGGACGGGTGTACGACAGCGCATCGATCGAGGGTCCCCGCCTCCTTGCGTCTGGGTCCGCTGGGCGTAGCGCAGCTATCCTCGATCACGAAGCCTGGGCGCGATTGGAGCAGCAATGACCAAGGCAACCGAACCTGACCTCGAGCCCTACCAACTCGTCGAGGACATCCCGCGGGCGTTGCACGCCCTGCGACTCGCTGCGCGAGACGCGCTCATCGCCCACAAACGCGACGGGGACCCGATCGTGGTCTGGGAGGATGGGCGCGTGCAGTGGATCCCTGCCGATGACATCGTGATCCCCGACGAGCCCCCGGCACTCGAGGACTGACGTCGGCGCGTCGACCGTGCTCTCGACGACGAGACCAAGGGCGACAACGGCCCTAACATCACCGTTGATGCGCTTCCTCATCGCGCGCAACCCCGATGCCGACAGCTCGCTGCCGTATCTGTTGCAGGTCCCGCTCGACGGCGGCCTCGTGCTCAAGGCCCGCGACATGTGGCCGCGCACGGCGCGGATCTATTGCCATCGAGCGGATGAGTGGCCCGCCGATGTGGAGGTCCTGGAGGACGTGCCCGTCGTCGAATGCCGGCGTCGTGGCGTCGCTGTCGACCTCGTCCTGGACCGTCCGCGCGAGTACCGGTCGCAGTTCGTGTTCACACGCCTGCCCAATGGCCGCGAGGGCATCTTCTGGCAGACCCGCAAGGTCGTTGCGACGGCGCGGCCCGGTGCCCGGATACCGGGGCGCCGGATCAGCGACTTGGGCGTGCCCCTGGCGATCGTCGTCGATACCCGGGAACGTTATCCGTGGCGGTTCGCTGCGCAACAGGCGAGCGTGGAGCGTGCAGCGCTCGCGGCTGGTGACTACGCGGTCCGCGATTCCCAGGGTGCGGTGGTCGCAGCTGTCGAGCGGAAGGCGATCGCCGACCTCGCGGCATCGCTCAACAACGGTAGCCTGGTGTTCGAGCTGGCCAAGCTCGCGGAGCTGCCTCGCGCTGCGGTCGTCGTCGAGGACCGATACAGCGCGCTGCTGCGCCCGGGATTCGCACCCGGCGGTTTCCTGCCGGACCTCCTGGCGCGCGTGCAGGTCCGATACCCCGAGATCCCCATCCTGTTCCTGGAGACCCGCGCCATGGCGGAGGAGTGGGCGTATCGCTGGCTCGGCGCCGCCCTGCTCGAACTGGGCGCCGACAGGCCACCAGAGGGTTACGGCTGACAGAGCGAGGTGCGCCAGCTGCCCTCACCGGATCGCCGACCGCCGGCCGCCGGTTATGCAGCCATGTGACTCAACGGGAACGGGCCCCTCGATTTCGCTTGGGTACGCGGTCAGCGCGCGATTCCCGCGCGGTCAAAGGGCCGGGGTCACGTCGGTATGCACGAAGTCGTCGCCCCTGAACAGGAGCGCGTCACCCATGGCGATGGCCAGGGCATACGAGAAGCAGTCGCCGAAGTTCAGGCGTGCCGGGTGGCCGCTGCCCTTCCCAAAGTCGCGGTACGCCTGGCGGGCCCGCCGCGCCTGGTCTTCGCTGACTGGCTCGATGGCGATGCCAGCGACCTGCAGCAGCTCGTCAACCCGACGACTCGCCACCGGATCGCGAGCGCCGTCGATCACCGCCGCGACCTCGACGTAGGTGGCCGCCGAGATACGCCGGTCACCGGCCTCGGCGATGGCCCGCGCGAACCGGCTGGCCTCGGGTTCGTCCCGAAGGATGGCCACCAGCGCCGACGTGTCGATGATCACCGGGGCAGTCCGTCCGGCCCGTACAACAGGTCGCCGTGATCGACCGTCCGCACCGCAGCAGGGAGCCGGGCGGCACAGTCGCGTCCGATGTCCATCAACCGGTCTGCCAGAGTGTCCCGCTCATCAGCTCGAGCTGTCTCCAGGCGACTGAGTCGTTCGCGCAGGGATTCGGTCACCGCGCCGGTCACGGTCTCCCCGGTGAGGTCAGCGATCCGATGCGCCAGCCGGTGTGCCTCCGGGTTCTTGATGTTCATGCTCATGGTAGAACTCTACCATCAGTAGGTAGAATGGGTGGCATCCCGTCAGCCGAGCTGGCGACACGCAGCGGTCAACCGGTCAGCGCCAGGGTTCAGCACCTGGAGTCCGTCGAATCGCTCGAAGTCGGCCGACTTCCTGGTGACGACGACCAATCGATGGACCAGCGCACTGGCGCCGATCACGGCATCGCGGAAGGGCGCCTGGTCCGGGACGTGCAGCTTCGCGCCGACCCGAGCCACCGTCTCGTCGACGGGCAGGACTCGCTGGTCGAATGCTGGTGTGACGCCGTCATCCAGCCACCGCCGGAGGAGCGCTCCCCGCGCTGGGTCCGCTCGTTCCGCGAGCAGGACGCTGTGCTCCAGCTCATGGATCGTGATCGCGGACACGAACATGCGCGCGGACGGGACGCTCGCCGCCCACTCCGCGACACCGCGGTCGGCCTTGCCGGCACGCACCTTGCGCAACTCGGAGACGACGCTCGTGTCGAGCAGGTACATCAGTCGAACGCCGCCGGCTGCGGGCTGCGCCCTCGAGATTGCGACATCGAAGTCGACATCCTCGATGCCTGCGGGCTCACCCAGCAGATCGATGACCTGGCGCGTGCCGATGAGTTGCTCGTAAGCGGCAAACGTGAGCAGCACATGCGCCAGCCGACCGCGATCGGTGATGTAGACAGGCCCACGCTCCGCCAGCTTCTTGGCCCGGCTGGTGTGTAGGGTGAGCCGCGCGGGAGCCGTTCCGGTATTGGTACCGCGTTGCGGCGGACCCGTCCCGCCGAGATTCATGACGGACGCTCAGCGAGGGGAGCGACCCCACGTTCCTGAGTCGGCTCGCTGCATCAGGTGGGGCTATCTGCGGCGGGGCGTGCGATGCCGGTGGTCGTCCCATCGGCCGGGGATGGCGATGACCAATAGCAGGAGGCCGAGCGGCGGCAGGAGGATGCAGGCCAGCATCGGGAGGGCCGCGAGGATGGGCTGCTCCTTGAGGCTCGGGGCGAACAGCTAGAACATCGCGACGATCCACAGGACCAGGACGGCGGGGAGGACGATGGGGTCCATGCCCTCGGTCCCTTCGCGCCAATCGGCTTCTACGGGACCATGGGTGGGTTCGGGACGGCCACCGTCTGGTGGCGGAGGATGTCGTCCGTCCGTCCGTCGGGGCCGACGAAGAAGCGGTCGAGCACCTGCCTGAACAGCGGCTCGCTCGGCGCGGCGCGCAGGAACAGGGTCATGGACGAGCGTAGTTTCCGCCTGTCGGTCGGCCCGAAGATGTCCTCCGCGGTATTGGTCGTGTGTTCTGTCGCGAGCAGCGCGGTGGCGCACTCCCGGAAGCGAGCTCCCGGGACCGGGTGGGCGAGGTACACGCGCGCCTCATCGAACGAGACGATCGCGAAGCGTCGCGCGTTCTCCGAGGACCCAAGGCCCCGCATCTGTGGAAAGACGTACCACATCCAGTCGGTCGTCTTGTGGCGCCTGCCCAAGCTGGTCCAAGGCGGCCTCGTATCGGTCGCCCCACGGAGAGCCGTCGTCCTGCGCCTCGAGGAACCGGTCGAGATGCCAGTGCATGCGCGCATCGTGCCATGGCCCACCACGGTTCGGTGCACGCACGGAGGCCAAGTCTCATCCCCACATCACCCGAGCTCAACACCGGGTGATTTGGTCGAGCACGTGGGCCCAAATCTCGGTGGAGACGAAACGACGGTCTCAGCCAAGGCGCGAGGCCAACCATGAAGAGTGGTTCCGTGGCCTCCTCAACGAGTCGTGAGCGCATCGTCGGTAGTCTTCAAGAGTTGTACACAGTGGTGGTTGGACTCGCTCTCGTGACCGGCTTGACAAGCCTGATCGATAGGAGTCGGACGTGCCCATCCACTTTGGCGGACTACCGTTTCTCGTCGCATTCCTATTCACCTTGGTCCCGTTCTACCACGGGGCGTTGCGCCATCTCGACGATCGATACGTCGGGATCCAAGCCCCGCCCCAGCTCGAGCACTGATGGCGGACTGGGCGCTGCTGTTCATAGAGGGATGCGTGCTCTTGGCGTTGGCAGTTCTCGTGAACAAACCCGTGGCCTTCACCCTGACATTCATGGTGCTGCTGGCATTGGATGCGATCGGGGCATCCTTGCGCACTATGCATTTCCAATGAACAGGCCATCGACCGTAGCGAGCTCAATTGGGCGATACTCAACTTGATCGCCGCAGGGCTGCTGCTCATCGTCCTGGTGGGAACGTGGCTTCCCACCGATGCGATACGCCCCGTTGGGGTGTGGGTGTGGCTGCCCGTATGCGCTATCGGCGTCTTGCGAACCATCGTTGACTACAAGATCGGCTCGGACCTCTTACTACCCTCCGGAGGACTTTGCTCCTGGTGAGGCTGCGGCCTAGCTGTTCGTCCGGGGTTTCTCTCCAAGTCAGGGCTAGTGCGAAGGAGTCGATGTGAGTGATCCAATCGACGGGCCGGTACCGTGCGAGACTGGCGTTGGCTCCCGGGAAGCAACGGCACAGCCGCGATGCAGGACTGGCTCGCAGAGGAACTGCCCATGAACGCCGCCTCTCATCCCGCATGGATGGATCCGACGCTGGGTGACTTCTCAGGTGTCGGGAATGACCGTCCCCGCGGTCCCGCCGGAATTCAAGGAAGAACTCGACCCCGGGGTTGGCGGTCGTCCGTTACGCGTACGACGTCAGTCGGGTCGACCGTCAATGGAGCGAGCCCGAGGAGCGCGGCTACTCGTGGTGGGCACACCGATTGCGACAGCAAATCTGGGCCGCAACCCACGGAATCGACGACGACGGCATCGAGGTCGCTCGCATCTTCGTGCAGACCGATCTGGTCCGCGGGGTCACCGATGCCTCCGCGGCGCGCCAGGCGGTCGATGTCTTGAATGCCATGGCTGTCGGCAGTGCCCTCATGGTGGACGCCGAGGCCGGCACTGTGAGCTGTGTGGCAAGCATGTGGGTCCACCAGCAAACACGGGAGTGGGTGGCGCGCGCGCTCTCGGTCGTCGAAGCGCTATCCAGGTGGCACAGGCGCACGCCATCGTGGAGGTGGTGGCTCTTCACGACGACAGGAGAACCTGACGAGTCGGCGCATCCGAGCTCGGGACCCCGCTCCGAACCTGACGAGATGCTCGGGCTGCTTGGCCATGGTGGAGTCGGTCGGGCAGCAGCCATCCGCTTG
>CAWJKF010000007.1:0-10160 GCA_963843335.1 uncultured Chloroflexia bacterium | reverse complement strand
CTCTCCTATCACGGCCACCCTGATTTGCAACAACCTGTCCGACTCGACATCACGCATGGTCGCAGCCTGCATCATCCTCGGCGCCGTTTACCTCCAGCGGGACAAAGACGCATCGTGACGACCCTGGCCGACGGGCACGCGCCGGACTCCGCGCCGACCCCCCCGCCCGCACCCGTGACGATCGGGACCGGGGTCGCCACCACCCGGCGCGGACGGATCGCCGCCCAGATCCAGCGCACAGGCGCCGTGATCGTGCTCATCGCGGTGACGCTGCTCGGAGCCCTGGCATTCGGACCCAGGTTCGCGAGCGTGGACAACTTCCTGAACATCATCGAGGCCAAGCTCGTTCCTGGGCCTCGTGGCGGTGGGCATGACGTTCGTCATCATCAGCGGCGGCATCGACCTGTCGGGTGGCTCCCTGCTGGCGCTGGCCGCGGTGCTTGCCGCGTTCGCGGCCCAGAGCGGCGAGAGCCTGGCGGCCCTCGCACTGCCATTGCTGGTAGGTGGCACCATCGGCTTGGTCAACGGGCTGCTCATCTCCCGGGGACGGATGGCTCCCTTCATCGTGACCCTGGCCGCGCTGCTGTTCGCACGGGGTCTCGCGTTCGCGGTGGCGGACAACGGCAACACGGTCTATCACATCGGCCACGAGCTCTGGTTCGGGCAGCTGGGCCAGGGCGATCCTGGGCATCCGGTGGCCCATCTGGATCGCCGGACTCGCGTTCCTCATCGGCTGGGTCGTGCTCGAGCGCACCCGGTATGGCCTCGCGGTCTCCGCCATCGGCGGCAGCGAGGATGCGTCCAGGCTCATGGGCCTGCCCATCGCCCGGGTCAAGATCGCCGTCTATGTCGTGAGCGCCCTCCTGGCCACGCTCGCCGGCATGTTGGTCGCTTCGCGATCTTCCTCTGGCCTGTCCACCATCGGCGTCGGCCTCGAGCTCCAGGCGATCGCTGCGGTCGTCATCGGCGGCACCCTGCTCACGGGCGGCTCCGGCTCGATGCTGGGCACGCTCGCCGGCGTGCTGCTGCTCGGCGTCATCGACAACCTCATCAACCAGGTCGGCAGCCTCAGCTCCTATGTGCAGCTCGTGGTGAGCGGCGCCTTCCTGCTCATCGTGGTCGTCGTCCAGACCCTCCTGACGCGCGAGCAGCGGCGCTAGGCGACCACTTTCAGCCCGGGTACCAGACCCGGCGCGGGTCGTCCGGGGCCCGGACATAGCCCCAGGCGGACTCGACCATGCGCTCCAGGTCGTACTCGGGGCGCCAGCCGAGGAGCATCCGTGCCTTGCGGTTGTCGAGCCAGTTCGAGACGTACGGCGTGGTGATGGGCACGGCTTCCAGCCCGCGCGTGCGTGCCAGGTACGCGGCGAGCTCGCCGTAGTCGACCGGCTCGTCCATCGCGATGTTGAACGTCTGCTGGTGGGCGCGGGGGTGTTCGAGCGCGATGAGGATGGCGCTCACAAGGTCCTGGACATGGACGAAGTTGCGCTGCACCGGGACGCCCTGGGGGTCGAGCATCAGCGGGATGGCGCCTGACCGGACGTAGCCGTCGGCCCGCTCGGCGCCGACGAGGTCCCGCCAGCGCGGCCCCCCGAAGACGTCCTCGCCGAACGAGAGCGCGAACCGGAAGTCGTCCTTCTCCTGGATCCAGGGCGCACGCAAGCAGCAGCCGGGCAGGTCGTACTGGACGTAGTACTGCTCGAGCATCACCTCCTCGAGCACCTTGGACAGCGCATAGCTGCCGGGGTAGGCGGTGTGACGGTGCTCCTCGGTCACGGGCAGGTCGTGTGGCACCACGAAGTGGCCGACGCCGGCATCGCCACCGATGAGGACGAAGCGCTCCAGGGTGTCACTGCCCCGGGCTGCCTCCAGCATCCAGAAGAGGCCCTTGATGGTCACGTCCATGACCAGGTCCGGCGTCTCCTTGACCGTCGCGAGATGCAGCACGTGCGTGACGCCGTCGATCGCCTGGTCGACCGTCGCGCGATCGGAGATGGAGCCGGTGATGACGTCCATACGGCCACCCGACGCCAGCGGCCGGTCATGGCAGAGCGCGCGGATGGACCAGTCGTCGAACCGCGGGTCACCCAGGAGCCGATCGATGAATGTTCGACCGACCTTGCCGGTCGCGCCCGTGACGAGGATGCGCTTGGGAGTGGGCACGAGATGTCTCCCTGCTGCGAGCGAGTGTCTTCCCCGCGGTGACGAGGTCTGCCCCTGTGTCAGCCTACCAACCCCACGGCGGCAGGGGCAAGCACGGATCGCCTGGTTCACGTGCCGCGCCACGCCGCTGCCATGGTGGCCGCCTTCACCCGGACCGTCTTCGCGCAGCCGGACGAGGCGTCGGCCCCTGATCGAGAATCAGGCCATCCACACTTCGGGCGATCAGGGTGACATCCGCGCATCAGGTGCTCCTTCCGGAGGCCTCGCATGGGCACGGACAGGATGGGCCGCGGGGTCACAGACGCTCGGGACGAGCGTGGGTCAGGGTCCGGACGGTGTGTGTTGGCTGGCGAGGAAGGATTCGAACCTTCGATCTCCTGATCCAGAGGGATGCGCGGCTGTTCCACCTATGTCGTGCTCGTGCGAGACCACCTTGTTGTCAATCGCCATGAGGGTCAGGCGATCCAGTACCGCACCCTAGTCTTCCGTCGTCGCAAGTGGCATGGATGACGTTCCGTCTGCTCCCAGCTTGCCGAAGACGGGCCTGAAGAAGCGTGGCGCGCGCAACGCCCGGGTGCCCGACCGAGCAGAGCGGGGCGTCGCGGCCCTCGTCGGTCATGAACAAGTCAACGACGTCGTACGCCTGTCCCACGCACGCACCCATGTCATCAGCTCTGCGAGGACTCCGGCGCGGGATGGTGATCGCCCGACGCCCGTCGCAAGCGCGTCGGCGGGACGAGCGCGCCACCCGGGGTCCGGTCAAGGGGATGTCGGCGACGCCGGGGGCAGCGGATCGACGGTCGGGTCGGCCGTGGGACCGGGTGTCGGGCTCGGCTCGGCGACGGGCTCGGGCGTGACGCGCCTTCGCTCGGGTGCGGACTCGGCCGTCGCCTCTGGTGTGGACTTCGCCCTCGGCTCTGGCGTCGGCTCGGGTGTCGGCTCCGCCGTGGGCTCGGGCGTCAGCCTGGCCGTCGGCTCCGCCGTGGGCTCGGGTGTCGGCTCCGCCGTGGGCTCGGGTGTCGGCTCCGCCGTGGGCTCGGGTGTCGGCTCCGCCGTGGGCTCGGCTGTCGGCTCCAACGTGGGCTCGGCTGTCGGCCTGGCTGTGGGCTCCAGGGATGGCTCCACGGTCGGCATCGCGGAGGCCGCTGGACGCGGCTCGGGGCTGGTCGCGAGCTCGGCCGACGTCGAGGGCACGGGGAGCTGTACCGGCAGCGCGGACGACCCTGGGCTTGCCCCTGGGCTCAGGACGTCATCGGTGAACGGACCGATGACGATGGTCATGGTGGCCTCGGCGTGGCGGCTGAATACCGACAGTGCCGCGACGCGAGCGATCGCCCCGGCCGGCACCATGACCACTGCGACCAGCAGTGCCGTCAGGATCCGTTCACGCATCGCGCCGCCGCCTGACGAGCGTGACCGCGACCCCCACGCCGAGCAGCAGCCCCGCGAGGATGAGGATCGGGCCCCGATACTGGGTCACGTCGGCCACGAAGCCGACCATCGGGACGACACCCGCGAGACGGACCGCGGTGTCGCCGCGCAGGATGGCCCGGCCCCACGCGTCGGCGGTCGGGTTGGCGTCACCCTTGGTGATGACCCACGTGCGGCCCGCGTCCTGGCCCATCTCGGTGATGCGGTGGAGGACGGCCTTCGATCCACCGGGCGGGAAGTAGGCGACGACGTCGCCGACCCGGAGGGAACTGACAGCGACCGGCTGGGTGACCGCCAGGTCGCCCGGCTGGATGGCCGGGCGCATGGAGCCCGACAGGACAGGCTGGAAGGCAAGGTGGCCGATGACCACGCCCGCCCCGCCGATGAGCAACGCAGCGGCGAAGGTCACGATCAGCAGGGTGGCGATGCCGCCGCCGAGGCGTCGGGCGGGGCTGATAGCCAGCGTCATCTCGAGCGTCCTTCTCCTGGATGGTGGCCCGGCGGACGTGAGCCCGCCGGGCCTGATGGGTTGGCCTGGACTACGGGGTGCGCTTCAGCTCGAAGCTATAGGCGTTCCACGGTTGACCGGACGAGATCGTCCTCGATGCGAACGCGGTCACCCCGCCATCCGTGTCGAAGCCGCCGGGGCCATTGCTGCTGCCGTTGCCGGAGGTCCGATTGACCATGCCCGGCACTGCGGCTTCCCGGTTGCCGTTGAAGCTGGTCGCCATGGCTCCGACCCACGATGAGCCGTTGGTCACTTGGAGCGCCAGCCCCGGGATCGTGAGCGTCGTGCTCGTGGAGCCGTTGCCGACGGCCACCCCGGGCGCTGCGTGTCGGTAGACCATCACGAGCGCAGCTCGGTAGCTGGTGCCCGTGCTGATCGTGGAGCTGTCCCCGGCCTGCAGGATCTTGTAGGCGAGCCTACTGATCACCTGCGAGGTCGACGAGCCGCCTGTCGCTTGCGCCCACCCGGTGTACCCGGCCGGAGCGGAGGGGGTGATCGTTGTGGCGTTCCTCATGATCATGACGATCGCGAGGTCACCCGGCTGCCAACCTGCGGGCAGGGTGATGGTCGTGGCTGCCTGGGTCCCGACCGTCCGGCCGACGAACTCGACAGGCGGCGGAGGCGGGGGCTCGGCCCCCTTGGACACGACGTAGTTGACGGTGGTCCCGGGCGCGACCATCGCGCCAGCGGACGGGTTCGTGCTGATGACCCGGCCGTCAGCGACCGTGTCGCTGTAGACGTCGGAGCGAGAGCCCGATGTGAGCCCTGCGCCCGTGACATCGTTGACCGCGTTGGCGTACGTCTCACCGACGACGTCAGGCACCGCGATGAGTTCGACGCCCTTGGACTTGACGCAGTCGACGGCGGTCCCGGGCGGGACCGAGGCGCCGGCTGCGGGTGACTGGCCGACGATGTGCCCGACAGGGGCACTGCTGAACGCTTCGGTCATGACGCCGAGCGTGAGCCCGACGCCGGTGAGCGAGCTGACGGCGGCTGCCTCGCTGAGGCCGACGACGTCAGGCACGGACACGTTGGTCGGCGGAGGCGGGACCTCCGCACAGTTGGCGGTGTAGGTGACGGACTGGACCCGACCGAGGTCGTCGTTGTCCAGCAGCGAGACCACGAAGCCGAGGTCGTCGTAGTGCTTGGGCTCGCCGACCGCGAGCGTGACGTCGGTGGTGATCGAGGGCGTGCCCTCGGACACGGCCCAGTGGCCACCGGGGACGATGGAGGTCGAGTAGAGCCAGTGGACTCGGGCCGGGATCGTCCCGACCGACGTGACGTCCACCGACAGCGTCGCGAAGTCGCCGACGACCGAGCTCTGGATCGCCGGTTCCGCGTAGGTCACGGACTTGCGATCGGGTGAGATGACAGCGCCCGGGGTGGTGGAGGACAGCTCGCATGCGAACGTGCCGACGTTCGCGCCGCCAGTCACCTGGGCGCCGTCCGACCAGGAGGCGTACAGCCCCCCGCCGACCAGCATGAGGGAGAGGCCCGCCGCAGCGGCGAGCCCTCCCGCCTTGTGGACGCTCATCATGGCCGGGGGCCCTCAGCCCTGGGCGCTGATGGTGTAGGTGATGCTCACCGCGCGACCAAGGTCGTCGTTGACGAGCTCGGACCACTGGAGGCCACCGGCATAATCGGCAGTGGCACCCGAGACCAGCCCAACGACGTCAGCGGGGTTGCCACCGAGCGCGCTGAACCGCGCGGAGCCACCGGACATGGCAGCCTCGACGTGCAGGGTGACCGGGATGGACCCGATGTTCTTCACGCTGAAGGCGAGCGGGGCCGAGGCGGGCGCGGACGACACGATGGTCGGCGCGGTGAACGTGATCGACTTGCCGTCCGGGCTGACGACACCGCCAGCACCGGAGAGCTCGATCTTGAACGTGCCCACCGCCACGGACTGCGACACCACCCCCGAGTCGCTGAAGGTGGCCGACAGACCGGCCCCCACCAGCATGAGGGACAGACCAGCGGTCGCGATGAGGGCCGCGCCCTTGCGGGTGCTGAACTTGGGCTTCATGCCCATCTCCTTCTGCCGCCCGCACAGGGGGGCGGCCTCCGAGGACGTCGGGCGGGGGTCTGGGTCCCCGCTCACGATGCTGTGCCGCCGGACACGGGGCGGCCGCCGAGGACTCGGGGCCGGGACTGGACCCGCCCCATAGCGCCCCCTCTGCCGCCACATGGGAGCGGCCTCCGAGGGATACGGGCGGGGGTCTGGGTCCGCCCTGTACGCGCTTGAACATGGGTCGGTCGCGCAGGGGTCAGCAGGTCACAACGGCCCAACCTGATGGGCCGAATGGCCCTCCCCCCACCCCCGTAAGAGTGGGGAGGCCGAACGGCCGCGCATCAGGTGTTGCGACCCGGCACCGGCGGGACGGTCGGCGTCGTTGGCCGATGGGGTGGGCCCGGTCAGCGCGGCACCGACGCCACGACCTCCAGGATGTCCGCGCCATACCGCTCGACGCGCGACGGTCCCATGCCCGGGACCGCGAGCAGGGCCGCCACGGTGCGCGGCCGGGCCGCCGCGATGGCCGCGAGGGTGGCGTTGGGGGCGACCACGTAGGCGGGCACCGCGTCGATCCTGGCCTGCCGGGTGCGCCACACCGCGAGGGCGGCGAGGACCGGGTCGCTGAACAGGTCGAGCTTCGCGTGGTCGCCCGACGCCGACGGCCTGGTCGTGCCTGCCGGATGTCGCGGAGCGCGCAGTGTCGGCGCCAGGCCATCGAGGAAGCGTGAGCGCCGACGGGTCGTCTCGCGTCCGGCCCGGTCCTCGCGACGGGCCGCCCACGAGAGCACGAGATGCGTCCGCGCCCGCGTGATGCCGACGTAGAGCAGCCGCCGCTCCTCGGCGATCTCGTCGTCGGTCACCGCGAGCCGGTTGGGGAGGGTGCCCTCCTCCAGCGCGGGCAGCAGCACGGCCTCCCATTCGAGGCCCTTGGCCCGGTGATACGTGAGCAGCTCGACGCCCTCGCCCGATGCGGCCGCCTCGTCGGCATCGCGCCGGTCCAGCTCCGTGATGAGCGAGGCGACCCCGACGGCCGGGTCGGCTGTGGCGAGGCCTGCCGCGATGTCGAGCAGCACCTCGAGCGCCGCGTCCCGCTCACGCGCCTGGGCGCCGCCGTCCTCCTCGGCCGTGCCCAGACCGAGCTGCTCGGTGAACAGGGCACGCACGGTGGCCACGAGGCCGTGCCCGGTCGCCTCGGTCCGGAGCCGGGCGAGCAGCCGTCGGGCGCCCCGGACGTCTGGGCCCTCGTAGAACCGGACGGCCGAGCGGTAGGGGATGCCGGTGCGCGCGAGCGCCTCCTCGATGGGCGGCACCTGGGCGTTGATGCGCACCAGGACCGCGACCTGACCCGGCGACAGCCCCGATGCGAGCAGCCGCCCGATGTCGGCGACGAGCGAGGCGAGCTCCGCGGCCGCGTCGGGAGCGCCCCGGAGGATGGGCTCGGGGCCGGCTGGTCGGACGGCGCGCAGGTCACCCCGGATGCTCGAGGCGGTGAGGCGGTTGGCGAGCGCGAGGACCTGGGGCGTGGAGCGGTGGTTCTCGAGCAGGTGGACGGTCCTCGTGCCGGGATGGCGCTCGGCGAACCGGAGCAGGTGGTCGGGCGACGCCCCGGCGAAGGAGTAGATGGTCTGCTCGGGGTCGCCGACGACCGCGAGGTCGGTCGAGTCGCCCAGCCACAGCTCGAGCAGCCGTTCCGCGAGCGGGTCGGTGTCCTGGTACTCGTCGACGCTGAACCAGGTCTTGCGGGCGCGGACGAGGGCCGCGGCGGCCTCGTCGGCCTCGAGCAGGGCGATGGTCTCGAGCAGCATGTCCTGGTAGTCGATGAGCCCGGCGCGGTCCTTGGCCCGCTCGTATCCCGCGTACACCCTCGCGAAGAGGTCCGGCGGCACGGGCGCTCGTTCGCCCCCGTCGCGCACCCAGCGCCGCGGCGGGATGCCCCGCACCTTGGCCCACTCGATGGTGTCCGCGAGGTCCTTGACCGCCGTGAAGCGGTAGTGGCCGGGGAGTGCCCGGGCGAGGGGCACGAGCAGGCGCGCCTTGGACCCGAGCACCTCGGGCGCGGGTGCGCCATCGTGGCGGGATGGCCAGAAGTGGCGCAACTGGGCGAGGGCCATGGCATGGAAGGTTCGCATCATGACGCCCGGGTGGCCGAGGGCCGCGACGCGGCCCTTCATCTCCTGCGCCGCCTTGTCGGTGAAGGTGACGAGCAGCATCCGCGACGGCTCCACCGTCCCCGACGCGATGGCGTGCGCGGCCCGCCGGCTGATGACCCGGGTCTTGCCGGAGCCCGCCCCCGCGAGGATGACGAGCGGGCCGCTGACGAGCCGGACCGCCTCCGCCTGCGCGGTCGTGAGATCGGCGAAGATGCGCGGGTCCTCGGCGACATCGGTGACGTGGGGCATGTCCCCATCCTCGGGCCGGACACGCCATGGGGCAAGCGACGTACCCGCGACGCGGGCCATCGGATGACGGTGCGAGCGGTATCTGCGAGGGCTGTCTCGGCCCCTTGCGTCGGACCCGGCGTCAGCGGCCCGGGCCTCGGCCGCGACCGGGTCACGATCCCAGTCGTGCTGGACGATGTGCGGCAGGGCCATCCCGCCGGACAGCGGCAGCAGGTTCCGGCTGAGTAGGTCCCGTCGCATCCGGCGCAGGAGGGCGCCAATAGCCCGGCAGCACGGTGACGACGTAGACCCTGCGTTCCCGTCACGAGATCAGGCTTCTTGTGTATGCCATGCGGCTCGACGGGAGCGGCCTGACCCAACTCACCCACACGCCGGGTGTGCTCGAGGAGTCGCCCGACTGGACGGCGGCGAGGTGAATGAGGCGCGCATCACCTTCGAGTCCCGCAATTCACCATCTGTGAGCCTCGCCACGCCTTCGGTCTCGCCCAGGTCCAGGATGGCTCGCCTGCCTCGCCCTAGGTGGGGCGTTCGTGACGGGCTGCCCGGTGCCTGCCTCATTCCTGGCCCTTGTCACGCTGAGGCCCACAAGTCGCCGACGACCTGGCTGGAGACGATGCGGGCCGTGGACGCCGTGGTGCCTCGGCCCAGACACTCGTCCTCGCCCCGACTCGCGCAGCGACAGCAGCCGTGCGACCGTGTTGCGGCTCATGCCGAGGCGGCGGGCGATGGCCGCCCTGGACTCGCCCTCCCGAGGAACAGCCGACGCACCTCGGCCCACTCCTCCACCTGAAGCACTCCTTCCTCCCTCGCGGCGAGCTCCGCTCGCGCGAGGGTGCCAGTCACGTGCTGGTCAGGTGCTCAGGTTTCGACCGGTGGAGGGTGCTCGGTATTCGGGCGCCGTCGACAGAAGTCTCCGCCCCATCGTGCGGTCGGGATGAGTCACTCGGCCTTGCGCCGTCGCCGACGATGTAGGCCAAGTCCTGCCGGACGGACACGCCGTCGCGGGAGATGCGCATAGGCCCGCCGACTGGTTGCCTGGCAGGTCCTCCTCGTGTTTCCGGTCCTCCGCGCGACCACCATGATGGTGTTGACACGATCGACGGCATGCGTGTAGTCGAAGGAGCATGGCTCCTCACGGTCGGGATCCGTGTCCCGCCGACAGTAGCAGCCGGAGGTGCCGCGGCGTCGCGCCGAGCAGGGCCAGCGACTGCGTGCGGCAGAGCGGACGGATGAGGGTGGCTCGGCGCGCGGCTTCCGGATCCGCTCGAGCGGATCGACCCGGAGGTGCCCCTCCGCGATCGTCCAGCGAGTGAAGACCCTGAGGCCCGCGATGGCATTGCCGATCGAGGCCGGCGATCGGCGGTCAGCGATGGACTCGACCCACGATCGCCCGCCCACGATGGTCACGTCGGCGAGCATCTGTCCCGGGACCTCGGTGGCCAGCGAGCGACGATACGAAGCGGTCGGCCCCGAGTAGTGCTCGAGGGTCCGAGGCGAAGGCGACGCGCGCGGCAGGCGGCCAGGAAGGCATCGACCATCCGGTCGAGCGGCACCCGGCGGGGGACTCATGCATGGCGCACCGCCGTCGGGATGCTCGCGACGAGGCCAGGACACCCTGATCGCGGATCAAGGGCACTCCACCTGT
>CAWJKF010000006.1:0-276883 GCA_963843335.1 uncultured Chloroflexia bacterium | reverse complement strand
ACCTGGGCATCACCGTCATCCACATCGCGTTCCAGCTGGGCTTCTGCACGTTCGTGCTCAGCAACTACATGAAGACCTTGCCCAAGGAGCTGAACGAGGCCGCCCTCGTGGATGGCGCATCGGTCTGGACGACTTTCTCAGGTGATCATGCCGCTGACCAAGCCCGCGCTCGCGGCCCTGGCGACGCTCGAGGTCACGTTCATCTACAACGACTTCTTCTGGGCCCTGATGCTGATGAACACGGGAGCAAGCTCCCCATCACCACCGCCCTGAACAACCTCAAAGGGCAATTCTTCGTCGACAACAACCTCGTCGCAGCAGGCGCGATACTGGTCGCCCTGCCGACGTTGATCGTCTACTTCGTCCTCCAGAAGCAGTTCATCAGCGGCCTGACGCTCGGTTCCACCAAGGGCTGACGTCGTCAGGCGGCCAGCTCGCCGGCGCCGGCCACGGCGCGGACCTGCCACAGACGCGGGACGCGGCCCGTGCGCGCGGGGTACTCCCGATCGATGCGCGCCCACAGGAGCTCCACCGCGTCGGGCCGCGCAAGGGCCACGATGCAGCCGCCGAAGCCCGCACCGGTCATGCGCGCGGCCACGACCCCGGCGTCGCGTCCGCGATCTCGACCAGCACGTCCAGCTCCGGGCAGCTGACCTCGAACAGGTCGCGCAGCGAGGCGTGGCTCGCCGCGAACAGCGCACCGACGGCCGCCTCGTCACCTGCGCCAGGGCGTCGACCGTGGCCAGCACCCGCTCGTTCTCCTCGATGATGTGGCGGGCCCGTCGTTCGGCGATCGGATCGAGGTCCGTTCCGCCCGCGGAGCATGGCCAGGTCGACATCGCGCAGCGCGCGGACGTCGGGCTCCTGGCGCCGCACGGCCGCGACCGCGCGCTCGCAGTCCTCGCGCCGCTCGTTGTAGGCGGAGGTCACCAGCGCCCGGGGCACGCCCGAGTGGACGACGCAGATGACGACATCGCCCGGCAGCGCCACGGTCCGGTGCTCCAGCGTCCGGCAGTCGAGCATCACGGCGCCGACCGACCACACCACACGCCGAGGCGAACTGGTCCATGAGGCCGCACATCATGCCCACGTACTCGTTCTCGGCACGCTGCGCGATGCGTGCCATCTCAAGGGCAGTGGTCGCGGGACCGCCCGCCGGTGACATCGCCCACGCGGAGGCCAGCTCCAGGGCGGCGGATGAGGAGAGTCCGGCGCCCTCGGGCAGGGTGCTGACCAGGAGGCCCCGGAACCCGCTTACCGGCAGGCCCGCCCGTGCCATCTCGCGCGCGGTGCCGGCGAGATAGTCGGTCCAGTGGCCCTGCCGGGGTCCCACGTCCACCACGGCCACGCTATCCGTGACGCCGGTCGCGTCCAGGGTCACGGTGGCCCGACCATCCGACGTTGGCACCAGCGCGATGGCGATCTCCAGGTCGATGGCGGCGGGCAGGACGTAGCCGTCGTTGTAGTCGGTGTGCTCACCGATGAGGTTGACGCGGCCTGGGGCACGGACGACCCGAGGGCCTGGGATCCAATGGCGGTCCGGGCAGGGCCGTCAAGCGCGCTGCCAGGGCCGCCCGATCGATGCCCGGGAGCGTCCCGCTGCTCATCGGACCATCGTAGCGGACGATCCCCCGGCCATCGGCTAGAGTCCGGCTGGAGCGTGCCGGGAGGTGGGCGGCGTCGGCTCCGCGGATGGAGGTGCGGCGTGAAGCCCGCAGGACGTGTGCGCGCGAGCGCGGGGCTCGCGGTCGCCCTGTCGATGACCCTGGCTCTCGGTTCCGCGCCGGTCAGTGCTGCCACCGGTCGGTATCGGGCACAAGCGCGAGCGGAGCGGCAGCGGCAGACGCACCCGGCCCATGTCCGGCCACCCTGGCCGCACCGACATCGATGCCGGCATGGTCGGCACCGGCTGGACGGTCATCACCGGTGACACCCCGCGCCCGTTCCGGGTGAGGATCCTGGGCACCCTCCAGGACGGCATCGCGCCCGGTCGCGACCTCATCATCATCAAGGTCAGCGACCTGCCCGGGCAGCATGTCATCAGCCATGGCGATGGTATCTGGGCGGGCATGTCCGGCTCGCCGGTCTATCTCGGCGGCAAGCTGGCCGGCGCGGTGTCCTATGGCTTCTCCACGGGGCCGTCGCGCATCGGTGGCATGACCCCGGCCCGCCAGATGGAGCGCATCACGACGTACTCCGCCACGTCCAGCGACCGTCGCTCCGTGGCCCTGTCGGCGCCCCTCAAGCGTGCCGTGGCGAAGGAGGCGGGCGTCAGCACCGCGAGCGTGCCGTCGCTGCGTCCGCTGGCGGTCCCGTTCATCATCTCCGCTCCCCGGGGCCCGATCCGGAACCAGCTGGCATCCCAGCTCCGTCGGGCGTTCGGCAGCATCAAGGTGCTCGCCGGATCCGCGACCACCGGATCCGCGAGCTCGGACCTGGCCTCACCGCCGGTCGCGGGCGGCAACCTGGCGGGTGTCATCGCCAGCGGCGACGTCACCGTCGCGGCCGTGGGCACGACCACGTCCGTCTGCGGCGACACCGTGCTCGGCTTCGGCCACCCGATGACGGGCGATGGCCGGGTCTCGTTCGGTGCCGCGCGCGCGAGCGCCATCACCATCGTCGACGACCCGGCCGGGACCCCCTTCAAGATGGCCAACATCGGGCGCCTCTTCGGGGTCCTCGACCAGGACCGGATCGCGGGCATCCGTGCCACCGTGGGCAGCGCTCCGCGGAACATCGCCATCACGGCGCGCGTCCGCTCGACGGACACCGGCGTCATCCGGACTGGCCACACCTCGGTCACGACGTCCTCCTGGCTGCCCATCGTGGCCGCGAATCACCTGCTGGTCGACATCTTCACGACGACCGACAGCCAGGGTGCCGGGACCGCGGTACTGTCCTGGACCATCCGGGGCACCCGGCCGAACGGCCAGCATTGGTCGCTCGTCCGCTCGGACCGCGTGGCATCGACCGATGTCGTCGGTCTCGATGCCGGGCAGCTGCTGCTGGACCAGTTGTCCACCATCGACGAGGCGTCCCTGGAGAAGGTCAAGTTCGACAGCGTCACCATCTCGGCCACGGTCAGCCCGGTGGTCAAGGTGTTCGTCATCCAGGGCGTCCAGGTGTCGCGCAACGGCGGGCCCTGGAAGCAGCGGGACTCGATCGTGGCACGACCGGGCGACTCGCTCCGGTTCCTGGTGAAGATACGCGTGCTGCACGGTGGTACCGCCACGAAGGTCATCGCACTGACGGTGCCCGCGGACGCCTCCGGCGCCGGCACCCTGACCGTCGGTACGGACCCCTTCGGCTCCGGGTCCGCATGCAGCTTCGACCCCACGGCGTGTCCATCCTCGTTCCCGGCGATCATCAAGGCGCTCCGGGATGCGCCCCGGAATGACGACCTGCAGGTGTCGCTGGACCTGACGGACCTCGATGGCAAGGATGTCGTGACCAGCCGAACGACGCGACTCGACAAGGTGGTCGAGGGCAGCATCCAACTGCCCATCGAGATCCAGTGACCCGCCCTTCGGGCACGAGGCTGGCCCCACGGAGGACGGCTAGCCCCTGCAGCTCTACTCCGGGCGGATGATCAGCTCCCAGCTGCTCGACCATGTCGCTTCGCTCGATGGTCAGGCTCGTCCCATGCAGCACCAGGGTGTGGAAGGCCGTCTTGAGGCGTGCCTGCTGGCCCGACTCGACGTTGGTCACGAGGGTGTACGTCTCCCCGCCTTCGTCCACCCCCCATGCCATCCAGGGCCACGAGATGGCCGGCAGGCCGGCATGATGGGCGAGGGTCGTGCGCTTCCCGGTGCGCAGGTCCTCCTGCCGGACGACGGCGGTCCGGAGCGGGTCGTCGCCGGTGAGCGGCCCGATCGCCTGCCCCGACAGATGTCGTAGACGGCGCGTCACGCCACGCGGATGCCGAGATGACGTGCCAGGAGCGGTGCCAGCTCGATCAGCTGCGACTCGTCCACCGTCACGCCCCGCAGCCCATCGATACCGTTGATGATCCCGAACTCGGATGTCCGCAGGTCGACGTCCTCGAATCGGGCCTCGCCCACGTCGAGGGTGCCGACCCGACATCGCCGGAGCGACACCCGGCTGCCCACCCAGCCGCCGAGGTCCAGGTTGGTGATCGCGCAGTCCTCGATGAGCACGTCCGTCCAGCGCGACTGGCGGGCGTTCAGGTAGTCGATCTTGCCGTCGCGGAGGTGGACGGACGTGAGGTCCGAGTCGTACAGCTCGGCGGAGCCCCACCGGGGACGCTGCACCAGCACCCGGCGCCAGGTCGAGTGGGCGGCCAGCAGCGTGGCCGCGAACGAGTCCACCAGCCGGCAGTCGATGAGCTCCGCGCCGTGGAGCAGCGTGTCGGTCCAGGTCTGGCCCATGAGGACGCACCCGTGGAAGGCGATGCCGGCCAGGTCGCGCGCCGTCAGGTCCGCCCTGGGGTACGACTCGCCGTCGCGTTCGTCATCGGCACGCAGCCCCATCGGATCGGCTCCTGCCAGTTCGCCCGGCCGCATGGGATGGAGCCGGGGTGCCCGGGTCGCGACCGGTTCAGCCATCCGACGGGCCGCCCCCGAGACGCGCCCGGACCGAGCGCGCGACCCGGGTGACGCCCAGGCACAGCGCGACGAGGGCGACCGTGAGGACCAGCACGACCGCGAGCGAGCCGAAGCGTCCGAAGGGGAGGCCGAGCCGGCCGAGCGCCTCGACACCGAAGGCGTTCCCGAGGTACGTCGCCACGAGCGACATCCCGACCGCCAGGAGCGCGATCGACCACGTGATCCACTCCTCGACCTCTGCCAGCGCTGGCATGTCGTCTTCGACCTCGCACCAGGCGACGCCCTTCCACGCGTTCAGGGTGCGCCCCATGGGATGGGGGTAGCCGCTTCCTTGCGGTTCATCCTCCACCTCCTGCCGAGGCACTCGCTCGGGCGGTGTCGTTCTATCGCACCCATGGCCTGGCAGCCAAGGGCCGAACGGCACGTCCGGACCATCGCCTCGGTGGCCGGGTTGCCTCTCGGCTCGGCGCCCACCAGATGGACCTCATCCTTGCGTCACCAACAGGGCTCGTCGATGCCGTCGTAGGCGGATCCTGAGAAGTCACAACCATGCCCATGCCCATGCCCATCCGACACCGCATTGGCACGAAGGATCCTCAACATCCTGTCCAACGGACAGGTCCGACGGACAGGTCCACGAGAAGTCACACCGAGGCCAGCCGGACCCGTAGGTTGACCCGCGGCGCCGATCGAGTACCATGCCTGGATGGCGTCCGACCCAGTCGAGACCGACCCCGCGCTCTATCGAGTGGTCCTTGAGAACGACCGGGTGCGGGTCCTGGAGTATCGCGATCGACCAGGCGATCGGACGAACCCACACGAGCACAGCGACAGCGTCATGATCACGCTGAGTGGCTTCGACCGGCGACTGCACCAGGGCGACCGGATCCTGGACGTGTCCCTCGAGGCTGGCGTTGCGCGCTGGAACCCCGCCCAGCGACATGCAGGCGAGAATATCGGGACGACCGAGACCCATGTGCTGTTCGTGGAGCTCAAGGACCCCGCCACGTCCGCGCCGACGGCTGAGGCCCTGGGCCCCTCGGAGCCCTGACCGGCCAATTGCCGCCCCCATCGCGACGAGTTGCCAAGGCCCTGAACTTCCACCCGGCCGACACCCGCATGGGCTACGGCTACACGAGCGAGTTGATGCTCTTCCGGGACGACACCACGGGCGGCTCGGGCTTCTTCGTGTGTGATCCGGGCCTGCCCGACCGCGCGGTCGTGACCAGGGTGCAGTTCACCCTCCGGGACCCCGACCCCCACGCCGACATCCGTTTCTGCGGGCTCTACCGTGGCGGCTTGACGCCCGACAACGCCGGCACCGTCCAGGAGTTGGCCTCGGTCACCCACACCGGGCTCAGCGACACCCCAGGGACCGTGCGCAAGACGGACTCGAGCATCAAGCACGCCACGGTCGACACCACCAGTTGGGGCTACGAGCTCCAGTGCCAGATCGACGAGGGCGAGCCGGCGGCCGAACCCGACACGGCCGGCATCTTCGGTGCCGACGTCATCTAGACGATCAGCGCACCAACGGCTGACCGGGAGAAGCCCGGCACCCTGGGGCACCGGGTCTGGACACGGTGGGCAACCCGGCACGTCGCAGACGCGCCGGGTTGCCTGATGGGCGCCCACACCCATCGAGCTGATTGAGGTAGGGCGGGTCGACGGCGTTTCGCCCCTGGTGGTGCGACTTGCCTCGCCCTCCCGGCACCATCCCGGTCTCTGCCGGGTCCCCGAGCTCGGGGGTGGAGTCGGTAGGCGAGATGGCGTTCGGGCTGACGTTGAGGGCCCGCATCGCCCGCGTGAACGACGCGAGCTCGTCGCCGAGCTCTCCCTGCGTGACCAGCTCATACGCTTCTGCTACGATTTCGGCTCCGACAGCCTGCATGCGGTTGAAGTCGCAACTGGCTCATACCATGCGCTGTCTGTCGGTGTAGTCGAGTCTCGGATCACGTATCGGGTGTTCTGAGCACCATTCTCGGGCGGCTAGCTCAGCTGGTTAGAGCACTTGCTTGACATGCAAGAGGTCACTGGTTCGAGTCCAGTGTCGCCCACCAATCACACGCAGCGAACGCGTCGATCGGGACACGCGGCGCGACACCTGACCCCAGAGAGCCCCGGTCGTGGCTGGAAGCCGGGGCGGTCGTCAGGTGCCGCGACGTACCACCCGTGAGCGGCCGGTGAGCCGGCCCGGGACTCGCCCGTCATCGCGAGACAGAGTGCGTCAGGCGCGCCGGGACATCCAGGCACCGCCAGGCGAAGGCGGGTGGGACCGCGGGAGGCATGCCTCTCGTCCTGTCGACAGGCGAGACGCATCCCAGAATCCCGGAGGCATCCCATGAGCGACCAGGCCCCCGCCGCTGCGGCCCCCGAACCGGACGACCACGAGGACCTCGATTTCCTGGCGCCCGAGAAGGGCTCCGCCGACGAGCTCCTCGACGCCAACGCCCACGGCCCGCTCGACCCGATGCGCCACTCCACCGCGCACGTCATGGCGGAAGCGGTCATGGACGCTGTTCCCGGGCACGAAGCTGGGTATCGGCCCGGCCATCAAGGACGGCTTCTACTACGACTTCGACCTGCCCCGGGCGCTCGTGCCCGAGGACCTCGCGGCCATCGAGGCGCGGATGCGGCGAATCGGTCGCGAGCCGACCATCCCGTTCGTGCGCAAGGAGTGGGACCCCGACGAGGGGAGGGCCTTCCTCGCGCAGCAGGGCCAGGGCTACAAGGTCGAGATCCTCGACGACCTGCGCACGGCCGCCCAGATCTCCGGGACTCGGCCCCGCCGATCGTGTCCACCTACCAGCAGGGCCCCTTCATCGACCTCTGCCGTGGCCCCCACGTCGCCTCCACGGGCAAGATCGGCCCCTTCAAGCTGCTGTCCGTCGCGGGTGCCTACTGGCGCGGCCACGAGGACCGGCCGATGCTCCAGCGCATCTACGGCACGGTCTGGGATACCCAGGAAGAGCTCGACCTCTACCTCTGGCGGCGCGAAGAGGCACGCAAGCGCGACCACCGACGCCTGGGCGTCGCGCTCGACCTGTTCAGCTTCCACGACGTCAGCCCCGGGTCGGCCTTCTGGCACCCCAAGGGCCAGAAGCTGTGGCGCACCCTCGAAGGCGCCATGCGCGAGCTCCAGGAGCGGCGCGGCTACCAGGAGGTCAGCACGCCCATCCTGGTCCACAAGAAGCTGTGGGAGCAGTCGGGCCACTGGGACATGTACGGCGAGAACATGTTCCGGCTGGAGTCCGAGGGCCAGACCTTCAGCCTCAAGCCCATGAACTGCCCCGAGAGCACCTTCATCTACAAGACCCGGGTGCGCTCCTACCGCGACCTGCCGCTGCGCTTCAACGAGTACGGCCGGCTGCATCGCAACGAGCGCTCGGGCGCCCTGTCGGGCCTGACGCGCGTGCGCCACTTCATCCAGGACGATGCCCACATCTACGTGCGCCCGGACCAGCTGGGCGGCGAGATCCAGGCGCTGCTGGGCGAGGTCGCGGAGGCGTACTCCTGGTTCGGCCTGGTGCCCCGCTTCGCGTTCGCGACGCGCCCCGACAAGGCGCTCGGCGACCCGGAGGTCTGGGCACGCGCCGAGGGCCTCATCCAGGAGGCCCTGGACACGGCCGGCGTGAGCTACGTCGTCAAGCCCAAGGACGGCACCTTCTACGCGCCCAAGATCGACATCTACATCGATGACGCGCTGGGGCGCGAGTGGCAGATGGCGACCATCCAGGCCGACCTGATGATGCTGCCCGAGCGCTTCGACCTGCACTACATCGATGAGAACGGCCAGCCGCAGCGACCGATCGCCATCCATCGCGCCATCTACGGCTCGCTGGAGCGCTTCATCGGCATCCTCGTGGAGCATTTCGCGGGCGCCTTCCCGTTCTGGTGCGCGCCGGTCCAGGCGGTCGTCGTGCCCATCGCCGACCGCCACAACGAGGCGGCCGGGGAGCTGGCCGCCGTGCTGCGCGTCGCGGGGCATCCGGGTCGAGGTCGACGACTCCTCCAACCGGATGCAGAACAAGATCCGGGTGGCCCAGGAGCAGAAGGTGCCCTACATGCTGGTCCTCGGCGACCGCGAGATCGAGGCACGCACCGCGGCGCCCCGCACCCGCGGCGGGGAGCAGCAGCCGGCCCTCGACTGGGAGGCCCTCGCCGACCGCCTCGCCGCCGAGGCCGCCGACCGCTCCCCAGGCTGACCCGGGTGCCGGGTACGAGCCCGCGGCCGTGCGGCGCTGCGACGCCGCGCCACATCTGCGGATGATGTGAAGCATCCGACCATCGCAGTCGGTCACAGGCCTGACGACCGCCAGCTCGGGCGCCGCGACGGTCCCAGCCGGCACGTGGACGGCGCCCGGACTCGCGAGATGCGCATCATGCGCACCGGGCAGCTCCGCCTGCGACTGGGATCCGCGGGGAGCGCGCCGCCGGCGGCACTGCATCCTGGGCCCGCGGCATTGCACATCATGCGCAGAAGCCCCTTCATGGCCGGGCGGCAGCACCCGACTGCGCCCCAGACGCGGCAAAGAGGGCGATCGGGGTCGAGCGCTCGTCGTTGCGAGCCTCCGAACGAGCGTGCTATAGTCCCGAAGCCAGTGGGCACCGCTGTCTCAACGTGGGCGCGGCAGCCGCTGCATGTCGTCGGAACGTATCGGTGAGGGAACCAGTCTGAGCAAAGACCTGCGCATCAACGAGATGATCCGTGTCCCCAATGTCCGGGTCGTCGACGAAGACGGAAGCCAGCTTGGCGTGATGCCCACGTACCAGGCCCTCCAGACCGCGCAGGAGCGGGGGTATCGACCTCGTAGAGGTAGCCCCCACAGCGGCCCCGCCCGTCGTCAAGTTCCTCGACTATGGCCAGTTCAAGTACGAACAGGCGCGCAAGGAGAAGGAAGCCCGGCGGAACCAGCGTTCCGTCGAGTTCAAGGAGATCCGCCTCAAGCCGAAGATCGGCAAGGGCGACTTCGACACCAAGGTCCGTCGAGCGATCCAGTTCCTGGAGGACGGTGACCGGGTGAAGGTCACGGTCCAGTTCCGCGGCCGCGAGGTGAGTCACGCCTACATCGGGCGGGACCTGCTGACACGGTTCGGGGATGACATCAAGGACCACGGCACCGTCGACCGGCAGCCGCTGCTGGAAGGCAAGTCGATGTCCATGACGGTGGCCTCGACGCACAAACCGAAGATCGATCCACCGCGACGTCGCGCGACGAGGCCGCTCCCGAGGGGGCCCCGCAACCGCCGGCCGCCCCAGCGAGCCGCCACCGGCGCAGCCGGCGGCAGGAGGCTGAGCCAGATGCCCAAGATGAAGACCCACAAGGGCGCCCAGAAGCGCTTCGGCCTGACCGGCAGCGGCAAGGTCTATCGCGTCAAGTCCTGGCGCGGTCACCACCTGGAGATCAAGTCCTCCAGCCGGACCCGCCGCTACGCGGGCAAGGCCATCGTCGATCCCACCAGCGCGCGCGCCATCCAGCGCCTGCTGCCGAACCTCTAGGAGTACCTGATGGCACGCGTCAAGCGCGGCGTCGCGGCACACAAGCGCCACAAGCGGCTGCTCAAGGATGCCGAAGGCCGACGCGGCACACGCTCCAAGCTCATCAAGCCGGCGCGCGAAGCGCAGCTGCACGCCCTGGCGTACGCCTACCGCGGCCGCAAGGAGCGCAAGCGCCAGCTGCGCGCGCTGTGGATCGTCCGCCTGAACGCGGCGGCCCGCCTGAACGGCCTGACCTACAGCCGCTTCATCCGCGCCCTCAAGGACGCTGGCATCGCCCTCGATCGCAAGATCCTGGCTGACGTCGCGGTGCGGGACGCGGCGACGTTCACGCGCATCGTCGAGGTCGCGAAGGCCCAGTAGCGGCCGGGGACGCCGCGCCATCGTGGACCTGGGCCTTCGTTCCGGCCCAGCTCGACGCCCTGCGGACGCAGTCACTGGCTGCCGTCGCCGCGGCGCTGTCCCCGGACGCGCTCGCCCAGGTCGATGCCGACGTGCTCGGCCGCAAGGGCGAGCTGCGTGCCCTGATGGCCGGCATCGGCGCGTTCCCGGCGGAGGACCGGCCGCGCATCGGTGCGCTCGCCAACCCGGTCCGGGAGGCCATCGAGGCCGCCATCGCGGAACGCCGCGAGCGGCTGGAGTCCATCGCGCTCGAGGTCCGGCTCGCCGCCGAGCGTGAGGATGTCACCCTGCCCGGCCGCGCACCGTGGCGCGGTGGCCTGCATCCCATCCGGGAGACGGAACGGGAGATCGCCCGCGTCCTGGGCCAGTTCGGCTTCGTGGTCGTGGAGAGCCCGGAGGTCGAGACCGACGCGCTCAACTTCGAGGCGCTCAACATCCCCGCCGACCACCCGGCGCGCGACCTCTGGGACACCATCTACGTCGCGGACCCTGCGACGGCTGCGGGCAGCCCCGCCACCCGGCGGATGGCTCGCCGCGCTGGCTGCTGCGGACCCATACCTCGCCCGGCCAGATCCGGGCCATGCGGGCGTCGCAGCCCCCCATCCGCATCCTCACCCCCGGCCGCTGCTACCGCTACGAGCAGGTCGATGCCAGCCATGGCTTCGAGTTCTTCCAGGTGGAGGGGCTGATGGTCGACGAGGGCACCACGCATGGCCACCCTGCGGGGCCTGCTGGACGCGTTCGCGCATGCGATGTTCGGCGACGGGTCGCCCAACCCGCTTCCGCCCCGGCTACTACCCGTTCACGGAGCCGTCGGTCGCCTTCGACATCCAGTGCGTCGTCTGCGATGGCTCCGGCTGCCCGGCCTGCGGGCGCAGCGGCTGGATGACCATCCTTGGCGCGGGCATGGTCCATCCGGTCGTGCTCGCCAACGGTGGCATCGACCCGGAGCGCTACCAGGGCTTCGCGTTCGGCATGGGCACCGACCGGATCGCGATGCTGCGCTATGCCATCCGGGACATCCGCGCCTTCCTGGCCAACGACCTGCGCTTCGTGGAGCGGTTCTAGCCATGCGCGTGCCGTTGTCCTGGCTCCGGGAATACGTCGATGTCGACCTCTCGCCGGAGGCGCTCGCGGACCGCCTGACGCTGCTGGGCATGGAGGTCAAGGGCATCGAGCGGTTGGGCACCGGCTGGACCCGGGTCGTGGTCGGTGAGCTGCTCGCGGTCGAACGGCACCCCAACTCCACCCGCCTCTCGCTGACCACGGTCAAGGTGGGTGAGGGCGAGCCGACGCTGTCCATCGTGTGCGGCGCGACCAACATCGCGGTCGGCCAGCGCGTGCCCGTGGCGCTCGTCGGATCGGTGCTGCCGGGGGACCGCCGCATCGAGACCGCGCGCCTGGCGGGCGTCGAGAGCCAGGGCATGCTCTGCTCCGGCGACGAGCTGGGGCTCTCCTCCGACGCGGACGGCATCCTCATCCTGCCGCCCGAGACGCCCCTGGGCATCCCGCTCGAGGACCTCGTCGGCGACATGGTCCTCGATGTCGACGTCAAGCCCAACCGGGGCGACGCGCTGTCCATCATCGGCCTCGCCCGTGAGGTGGCCGCCGCCACCGGCGCCGCGCTCCGCTGGCCCGACATCTCCGTCGCCGAGTCGGGCGACGCGACGTCCGACCACCTCTCGGTTGATGTCCAGGACACCCGTCCGCTGCCCCCGGTTCGTGGGCCGCTACCTCGACGGCGTCCATGTCGGGCCGTCACCGTTCGCGGTCGGTCGGCGCCTGCTGGCGGCCGGCGTGCGGCCCATCAGCAACGTCGTGGATGCCAGCAACTACGTGATGCTCGAGCTGGGCAAGCCCATCCACACGTTCGACGCGGCGGCCATCACGGACGGCCGGATCATCGTCCGCGGCGCGCGCGAGGGCGAGCTGCTCGACGACCCTCGACCATGTGGAGCGGGTGCTCGACCCGGACGTGCTGCTCATCGCCGACCCGGCCGGGCCGCTGGGCATCGCCGGCATCATGGGCGGTCTCACGAGCGAGGTCTCCGAGACCACCACCCGGGTCGTCGTCGAGTCGGCCATCTTCGACCCCGTGAGCATCCGCCGCTCGGCGTTCCGGTTCGCGCTCCGGAGCGAGGCCAGCCTCCGGTTCGAGAAGGGCCAGGAGCACCGGATGGCGCGCATCGGCGCCGACCGGACCGCGCAGCTCATCCTCGCCTGGGCCGGCGGCCGTGCCGCGACCGGGGTCATCGACTCCGACCCGGTGGAGCCGGCCCCAGCGCGGCTGCCCTTCCGGCCCGGCGCGGGTCTCGCGGCTGCTCGGCCTCGACATCAGCCCGGCGGAGCAGGCGGCATTGCTCGCCCGGGTGGAGGTGGCCACGGAGCCCGCCACGCCCGCGGACGTCGTGCCCGTCACCCTGACCGGCCGAGAGGTGCCCCTGGGCGCGGACGCGCCGGAGGCGCTCGTGGCCATCATCCCGGGTCATCGCCGCGACCTTGCCATCGAGGCGGACATCGCGGAGGAGGTGGCTCGCGTCCGGGGATACGAGACCCTGCCCGGCCTCCTGCCCGACGAGCGCGATGCCCGCGTATCGACCCGATCCGCGTCGGCTCATCGACCAGGTCCGCGACCTGCTGGCCGGCCGAGGCCTGACGGAGGTCGTCACCCACGGCCTCATCGGCCCCGAGGACCACGCCCGGCTGGGCATCGCCGCGGATGACCCGCACACCATCCGCGCCATCAACCCCGTCACGCTCGACCACTCCGAGCTGCGCCGCTCGCTGCTGCCGGGGCTGCTGCGCGTGCTCGTGGACAACGAGCGCCAGCGACGGATGGACGTCGCCATCTTCGAGCACGGCGCCCAGCCACGAGCGGCGCGCCGGCATCCCACGCGAGACACGCCATGGTCGGCTCCTGCTGCTCGCGGGATCGGCCCGGCCGCCGAGCTGGGCCGCCCAGCCGCGGTACCTGGGATGTCGCGGACGCCAAGGGCATCGTGGAGCAGCTCGTCGGCGCGCCTCGGCCAGGCGCGCAGTTGCGCTACGAGCCGCGTCCCGGCGCGTCCGCGGCGTCGACCATCCGGGCCGGACAGCGACGCATCGTGGTGGACCTGCCCTCCGGCGAGCGGATGGTCGCTGGGGCGGGTCGGCGAGGTCCACCCGTCGCTCCTCGCGGCCGTCGAGGCGCGCGCGGAGCGTGCCGTCGTTCGCGGAGCTCGAGCTCGATGGCCTGGCGCGGCTGGTGCCGCCTCGGCTGCGCGTCGGCGACCTGGAGCGGCTGCCCGCCGTCGAGCGCGACATCGCGTTCGTGACCGCCCATCGGACAGCCCGCGGGCGCGATGGGCGCCATCATCACGGAGCTCGCGGGACCCCAGCTGGCGTCCTGTCTGCTGTTCGACCGCTACCAGGGTCCGCCACTCGCGGCGGACGAGGTCGAGCCTCGGCTGGCGACTGCGTTTCGAGCCCGGAGACCAGCCGCTCGACGAAACGCAACTGAACGAACGGCTCATAGCCATCGAGACCTCCGTGCAGCAACGTCTTGGCGCACGTCGGCGCGCCTGATAGGGTTCGCCCCGTGCACGGACCGAGGGACCAATGACCAGCGTCGACATCGTGCTGGTGCTCATCATCGCGGGCGCCTTCGTACTGGGCTTCCTGTGGGGCGTCATCCGCAGCCTCCTGATGCTGGCCGCGTGGTTCGTGGTCTTCGTCGTGTCGGCGCTGCTGAGCGTACCCGTCGGCGGCTATCTCGAGAACCAGTGGAGCTCGTACAGCGCCGACTGGGACCACATGGCCGCCTTCGCGATCCTGTACGTCGGCGGGCTCATCCTCTCGCTCATCCTCGTCTGGATCGGGGTCAAGGGTGCCCAGGGCGTCACCAAGTACCGCCTGCTCGATGACGTCGGCTCGGGGGCGATCATGGCCTTCGTGGGGGTGCTGGGCATCGCCGGCCTCATGACCGTCCTGGCCACGGCCTACAAGGGACCGCCGGGCGCGACCGTCCTGGGCCCCGACTGGACCCGGGACCTCTATGACCAGCTGCTGGCCTCGCAGATCGGCCGCGGCCTCCAGGACACCCTCATCCCGGCCCTCGGCAGCATCCTGGGCCTGTTGCTGCCCGGCTATATCCGGGAAGTGATGGTATGAGCGCGGCCGCCGGCGCGACGGCGGACACCCAGCGCGCGCCACCCGCCCTGGTCGAGCACCGCGTCGATACCCGGCCCGTTCAGCCGGGAGTGGTACCAGCGCGACTCGGTGACGCTGGCCACCGCGCTCCTGGGCCAGCTCCTGGTGCGGGACGTCGATGGCGAGCCGCGCATCGCGCGCATCGTGGAGACCGAGGCGTACGCCGGCACGGACGACCGCGCCAGCCACGCCCGCGCCGGGCCGCACCCGTCGGACCGAGCCGATGTTCGGTCCGGCCGGCCACGCCTACGTCTACCTGGTCTATGGCATGCACCACTGCCTCAACGTGGTCGCGGCGACCGAGGGCGTCCCCGCGGCGGTGCTCATCCGGGCCAGCCGTGCCGGTCGCGGGTGCCGCCGACATGCGCCGCGCCCGGCACGACCCGCACGTGCCCGATGCGCGGCTGCTGGCCGGACCCGCGCTCGCTGTGCGCCGGTCTCGCCATCGACCGAGGCGCTCGACGGGCACGACCTCACCACGGGCCAGCCGCTCTGGATCGGGACCGATGCCCCCGGCAGCGACCCGAAGGTCGACGGCGATCGTGCGCGGGCCACGGATCGGCGTCGACTATGCCGGCCCCGGCTGGGCCGACCGCCCCTGGCGCTTCGGGCTCGCCGGCCACCCCGCGCTGTCCCGGCCGTTCCCGACCCCGGTCAGGGCAGGCCAGTCCCCAGCCTGATGGACGCGTCGCTCCCAGGAGCTGCTGGAATACCCGGTGCTGCGCGCTCGACTGGCCGAGTACGCCTCGTTCCCGCCATCACGACGTCTGGCCGAGGCGCTCGAGCCGTCGAGCGACCCGGTCGTCGTGGGCCGGCTCCTCGACGAGACCGACGAGGCGCGCGCCTTCCTGTCCGGCCGCCCGGATGTCGGCATCGGCGGCGCCCGGGACATCGCGATGGCCATCAGCCGCGCCGGATCGTGGCGGCCGGCTGGACCCGAACGACCTGCTCGCGGTCGCGGACACGCTCGTCGCCGCGGGCCGTCTCGCCGACAGCCTGCGGCCGGTGGAGCTGCCCCGGCTGCACGAGCTGTCGCGGGACATCTCGCCGCTGCCGTCCCTCCGGGACCGGCTGCTCGCGAGCATCGATCCGTCGGGCGAGATCCTCGACAGCGCCTCTCCGGCGCTGGGCGGCCTGCGACGCGGCGTGCGCATCGCGTACGAGCGGCTGCGCTCGCGCCTGGAGCAGCTGGTCCACGGCAGCGAGCTGGGCAGCGCCCTCCAGGAGCCCATCGTCACGCTCCGCAACGGCCGCTACGTCATCCCGGTCCGGGCAGACGCCAAGGGCAAGGTCCGGGGCATCGTCCATGACCAGTCCGGCAGCGGCCAGACGCTGTTCATCGAGCCGCTCGTCGCGGTCGAGCTGGGCAACGCCTGGCGCGAGGCGCAGCTCAAGGTCCAGGTGGAGGAGGAGCGCATCCTCGACGACCTGTCGGCGCTCGTGGCCTCGCAGGCCGTGCCGCTGCGCGACACCCTCGAGGCCCTCGCCCGCTTCGACTTCTGGGCCGCCCGGGCACGCCTGGCCGCGGAGCTCGACGGCATCCGGGCGGAGACCTCGACGCCGGGATATCGTCCTGCTCTCCGCGCGCCATCCGGGTCTCACCGGCCGCGTCGTGCCCATCGACGTCCGGCTCGGCGACGGCTACACGGCGCTGGTCATCACCGGCCCCAATACGGGTGGCAAGACGGTGGCGCTGCGCACCGTCGGCCTGCTGTGCCTGATGCACCAGTCGGGACTGCACGTGCCGGCCGCGACCGGCAGCCGGCTGCCGATCCTCCGCGACGTGTTCGCGGACATCGGCGACGAGCAGTCCGTGGCCCAGTCGCTGTCCACGTTCTCCGGCCATCTGCGGTCCATCGTGCGCATCGTGGATGCCGCCGGGACCGGGCTGCCTCGTGCTGCTCGACGAGCTGGGCGCGGGCACCGACCCGACCGAGGGGTCCGCGCTCGCCCAGGCGCTGCTCGACCAGTTCATCCGGTCGGGTGCGCTCGTCGTCGCGACCACCCACTACGCCGAGCTCAAGATCTACGCCCACGACACCCCGGAGGCGCGCAACGCGTCGGTCGAGTTCGACCTCGAGACGCTCAGCCCGACCTACCGCCTGACCATCGGCCTGCCGGGCACCAGCCAGGCGTTCGCCATCGCGGAACGCCTGGGCCTGTCGCCGACGCTCGTCGCGGATGCGCGCTCGCGGCTGAGCCGCGCCCAGCAGGACTTCGAGCAGACGCTCGCCTCCATCAAGGCCTCCCAGCAGGCTATCGACGCCGCCCGGGAGACGGCGCTCGCCGCCGAGGCACGCGCGCTGGAGGCTCGCCGGGCCGCGGAGGAGGAGCGACGCCGGGCGCGCCAGGAGCGGCGCGAGGCCGCGGCCACGGCGCGCGAGGAGGCCGAGCTGGCGGTTGCCGCCATCCGCGACGAGATCGCCGCTGCGCGCGCGCTGCTGTCCCGCCAGACGCTCACCGAGACCCGCCTCGACGACGCGATGGCGCGGCTGGAAGCGCGCCTGGCCGCGATCCCGGTGGCGCCGCGCTCCCGGGGGACACGCCCACGGCCGCGGGGGAGTGGCAGATCGGCGAGCGGGTCTCCAGCCGCGCCGGCTGGGTCGGCACCATCGCCGCCCTGGATGAGGCGCGCGGCTCGGGCCACGCTCCAGGTGGGCGGCGCGCATGTCGAGGTGCCCGCTCGACGATCTCGAGCACGGGGCGCTGACACCCGTTCGGGCCGGCGGATCCGGGGTGCCGGCCCGCGGCGAGCGCCGAGCAGCCGGTGACCGGCCGCCGAGGTGAGTTCGGGGCGCCCGACCGGATCCGACCGCCGACCGGGGGAGGGGCGGCCGCGGCACGGGCATCGGTGGGCCTCCGGTCCGGCGCCCCGCGGAGCATCCCCTCGACGCTCGACGTCCGGGGCGCCCGCGTGGACGAGGTCATCGAGCTGCTCGACCGCACCCTGGACCAGGCCGCGATGGCCGGCGCCGGGCGCCTCACGGTCATCCACGGCCACGGCACGGGTGCGCTGCGGGATGCCGTGCGTCAGCTGGTGAGCAGCCACCCGCTGGTCAAGGACTGGCGCCCGGGCGAGCGCGGCGAGGGCGGCGACGGGGCCACCATCATCACCCTGTAGGCGTGCGTCCCTGGTCAGGGGGCCGCGGTGGCCGGCTCGGGGGTCGCGGGCTCCGTGGTCGGCTCGGGCGTCGCCGGCTCGGGGGTCACCGGTTCGGGTGTCGGCTCGGGGGTGGGTGTCGGCGGTGGCTTCGTCGGCTTGTGGGTGGGCTTCGGCCGTGGGCGTGGGTGTCGGTTCCGGCACCGCGGTCGGCTCGGCCGACGGGGCGACGCTGGGCGACTCGCTCGGCAGCGCGCTCGGCGACATCGATGGGCCCGTGCTCGGCGATGGGCTGGGTGCCTGGTCGCACGTCTTGGCGGGCGCGAACGGGGCGCCCCAGCTCGCGCCGTAGGGCTGGAAGGACGGCTCGTAGAAGTAGGCGGTGGCGGTGTCCTTGGGGCCGCCGTGGACCCCCGGCCCACGACGGGCGCGGCTGATCCAGCCCTTGTTCGCCGCCTGCCACGAGTCGTGGCCCGCGTCGGCATCGGTCAGGACGAGGTACCCCTTGCGCACCTGGTCGCCGGCGCAGCCGTCCACCCAGCGATAGGTCTTGCCGTCGGGGCCGACCACACGTCGACGCCCTGGATGTAGGGGTCGTCACCGGGGGTCGTGCCCTTGATGAACACCTCGGAGACCTGCTTGCGGGACCAGGCGGAGGGCTTGAAGCCGGTGAAGGCGTCCACGCGGGCATCGACCAGGCCGCCCGGTCGCTTGAAGTCGTTGACCCTCCAGTCCTGCGTGACCTCGTCCATGACCGCCTGCCAGAGCGGGCCGGCGGTATCGAGCGAGAACACCGGGTCGGCCGCGGAGCCCACCGGGCTCGCGTCGCTGTTGCCCATCCAGACGCCCAGCGCCAGGGCGTACTCGCCCTGCTTGCGGCCAGCCGCGGTCGGGCGGCGCGATGTAGCCGTACGCGGAGAGGTCCTTGGCATCGTTGTTGGTGCCCGTCTTGAGCGCCGCGGGTCGTCGCCGCCCGTCGGCGCTGGTGAGGTGCATCGACACCCCAGACCGGGTTCTGGGTCGGGTCGGTGTTGCCCTTCAGGATGTCCGTCATCGACGTACGCCGCCTGGGGCGAGATGACCGGGTCGCCCTTGGGCACCTCGTACGGCGGCAGGACATCCTCGCCCTGGGCGTCCGTGACCGACAGGATCGAGGTGTGCCCCAGGTACTTGCCGCTGTTGGCCAGCGTGGCATAGGCGGTGGTCAGGTCGAGGGGATGGACCTCCAGCGTGCCCAGGGCCATCGACAGGCCGGCCTGGTCGCGCGGCAGCTGGAACTGGAGCCCGAACTTCTGGGCCATGTCGTAGACGTGGCCGATGCCGTTGAGGGCGAGCGCCTTGACCGCCGGGATGTTGAGCGAGAACTGGAGCGCCTTGCGCAGTCGCAGCGGTCCCCGTTCGAGCTGGTCGAAGTCGGTGGGGATGAACTTGCCGCCGAAGTCGGTGGTCACGTCCATGAACATGGTCGATGCCGTGAACGTCTCGTCGTTGATGCCCGTCGCGTAGTTGAAGGGCTTGAACGCCGAACCCGGCTGTCGCCAGCCGTCGCTGAGCACGTCGAACTGGGGCTGGAACTTCTTGCCCTTCTTCTTGCCGTAGTAGTCGGCCGATCCCACGTAGGCGATGATCTCGCCGGTCTGGTAGTCGATGGCGCTCAGGGCGCCGTTCCAGACCTGGTTGTTCTGGAGCCGCGCCATCCAGGGCTGGTACTGGACACCGCGCGCCTTGGCATAGGCCTTCGGGTTCGCCTGGTGGGGGGCCAGGACCGCGACGGCGACCCACTTCTGGGCGACCTGCTGCACCTTCCAGTCGAGCGTCGTGGTGACCCGCAAGCCGCCCTGCTCCAGCTGCGCGCAGGTGCTCTCGCCATCGCACAACGCCTTGGTCAGCTCGTCGCGCACCAGCAGCACGAAATGGGGCGCGCGCGTGGGCCGGGTGACCTGGCTGGCGAGGACCACCGGTTCGTCGATGGCATCGAGGAAGTCCTGCCGGCTGTAGGTGGAGCCGCTCTCGTGGAGCCGCGAGGGGTCCTCCGCGAGCAGCCGCAGGATGTAGTTCCGGCGCTGCACGATGGCCGAGTCAGCGGGCACGATGAGGCAGGTCTCGGTGGGATCCGGGCAGCGGGTGTCGCCGACCTCGGTCTCCTCCGCATTGCGCACCAGGTCGTAGCTGCCGGGCGCCTGGGGCAGGCCCGGCGAGGATGGCCGCCTGGGCGATGGTCAGCTTGCTCAGGTCCTTGACGCCGAAGTAGCTGCGCGCCGCGGTCTTCACGCCGTAGCTGTTGTTGCCATAGAAGTTCTGGTTGAGGTAGGCGGCCATGATCCGCTGCTTGCCCGCATCCCCCTTGAACGCCTCGGTCACCCGGATCGACTGGATGAGCTCCTTGATCTTGCGTTCCGGCAGACGACCCGTCTCCTGGACCAGCGCGGGCGCCAGCAGCCGCTGGCGGACCAGCTGCTGGGTGATGGTCGAAGCGCCCCGGGCGCGACCACGGATGGAGTCGATGGCCGCGGAGACCATGCCCAGGGGGTCGAAGCCGGTGTTGGTCCAGAAGGTCTTGTCCTCGATCGCCGTCGTGGCGTCGATGAGGATGGGCGGGATGTCCTCGAAGGCCACCACCTCGCGCCGCTCGCCCGACGAGAACCGGGCGAGCTCGATGCCGTTGCGGTCGTAGATGATCGACTCCTGGGCCGGCTGGATGGTCGTCAGGTCATGTGGATCCGGCAGGCAGCCGGCCACCGGGGTCTTGCCCGGCGGGCACCCCTGGCTGTACGTCAGGAACAGGCTGAGGACGCCCAGGAACGCGATGACCGCCACCGTCGCCATGGCGCCGTAGACGAGCACCGGGATGCCCACCGTGAACAGGCGTCGACCGGTGCTCGGCGGCTTGCGTCGCGGGCCGCTCGTGGAGCCGGGAGCCGAGGCTGCGGCGCCCAACCGGGTGGCGGCGTCCAGCCCGGGGGTTGCCCGTAGCCGGGTGGGGTGGGCCGGGCGGCGTCCAACCGGGGGGTGGTGGCGACCAGCCGCCGGGAGGCGGACCCTGGCTGCTCATGGTCGTTGCGGGTTCCCGCGGGCCGAGACGCGCGGCGGCTGGCGAGACTGCATCGCGCCCGGACTCTAGCATAGGGTCCCCATCGGACCCGCCCGACACCATGGGCGGCGTGCCACCACGGAGGACCCTGGCCGCTTATGCCCCCGATGACCGACTTCCTCGCCGAGCTCACGTGGCGCGGGCTGATCCAGGATCGCTCCGATGGCCTGGACGAGCGGCTCGCGACCGGGCCCATCTCGGCGTACGTCGGCTTCGATGCCAGCGGTCCGTCGCTCCATGTCGGCCACCTGGTGCCGATGATGGCGCTCGTCCACCTCCAGCGGCACGGCGGACGACCCGTCGCCGTGGTCGGTGGGGGCACCGGCATGATCGGCGACCCATCAGGCAAGAGCGCCGAGCGGGTGCTGCTGACGACGGAGCAGGTCGACGCGAACGCCGCCGCCATCCGCGCGCCAGCTGGCCCGCTTCCTCGACTTCGAGGAGGGTCCCGCGCAGGCACGCATGATCGACAACCGGCGAGTGGCTGCTGCGCTATGGCCTGCTCGACTACCTGCGCGACATCGGCAAGCACTTCACCATCTCCGCGATGCTCGAGAAGGACTCCGTGCAGCAGCGACTGGGCAGCGGCCTCTCATTCACGGAGTTCAGCTATCAGACGCTCCAGGCGACCGACTTCCTGCATCTCTTCCGCGACCAGGGCGTCGAGATGCAGATGGGCGGCGCCGACCAGTGGGGCAACATCACCGCCGGCATCTCGCTCATCCGGCGCGTCAGCGGTGCGACGGCACACGGCCTGTCGCAGCCGCTGCTGCTCACCTGCCGATGGCCGGAAGATGGGCAAGACGGAGCAGGGCTCCGTGATGCTCGACCCGGGCATCACCTCGCCCTACGCCTTCTACCAGTACTGGCTGAATGCGGACGACGCGGATGTCGCGCCCTTGCTGACCCGTCTGACCCTCATGCCCCGCGACGAGGTGGACGCGCTGCTCGCCGAGCAGGCCGCTGACCCCGGCCGTCGACCTGGCCAGCGGGCCTTCGCGTTCGACCTCACCGCCCGCATCCACGGCCGGGAGGAGGCCGAGCGCCAGGTGCGCGTGGCGGCGGCGGCCTTCTCCACGGCGCCGGTCACCGATGCCGAGGTGCTCGAGGTGCTGTTCGCCGAGGTGGCCGGTCACAGCTGGACCGGGGAGGGGAGTGACATCGTCTCGCTCGCGGTCGACAGCGGCCTGTTCAGCTCCAGGAGCGAGGCGCGCCGCGCCATCGCCCAGGGCGGCCTGTCCGTCGATGGGGTCCGGGTCGACCGCGCCGGAGGACCCGCTGCCGGCGCCGGTGGCCGGCCGCTACCACCTCCTGCGGCAGGGCCGGAAGCGGCTGGTGGTCGTGCGGCGCGATCGCCGGACTGAGAGCCGATGAGAGCGGCCTGAGAACCATGCACCGGCTGAGGCCGAATTGTGAAGGTTTGGCAATCGACTCGTGATCACCACGAGGTTGATTGGCCTGGTCGTCCGGGACGGTCTACTACGACACAGACGAGCAAGCGATCGCGAGTCGCAGACGGGCCGAGCGTCCTCCTCCTCCCTCCTCTCCGCGGAGTCCGGAAGCCTCGCGATCGCAGGGCTCGTTTCCTGATTCCGGGGCCGCGCCAAGCGCGAACCGGATCGGGCGTGCGTCAGGCCGCGTGACGGGCGCGCAGCACCCCGATGACCTCGGCCGGTGGCAGGCCGCGCTCGGCGCACAGCACGAGCAGGTGGTACAGCAGGTCGGCCATCTCGCCCGCCAGTGGCCCTGGTCACGCGTCGGAGTCGCGTGCGGCCTGGGCCACCGCATCGTCCTTGGCCGCCATGAGCACCTCGACCGCCTCTTCGGCCACCTTGCGTGCCGGCAGGTCGACGCCGGCGTCGAGCAGGCGCGTGGTGTAGGAGCCCTCGGGTCGCAGTCGCGCCCGCTCTCGATGGTCGCCCAGAGGCGTCTCCAGCCAGGCGAAGCCCTGGGCATCGGTCGCGACGGGTCGACGCTGGCCAGCGTCGGTCCCGGGCTCGCATCGAAGCAGGAGCGCGCGCCGGTGTGGCAGGCGGGCCCGGTCGGTGTCGACGGACCAGAGGATGGCGTCCCCGTCGCAGTCCAGGCTGCCGAGTCCACCGACGCGGAGCACGTTGCCGCTCGTCTCGCCCTTGCGCCACAGCCGGCCGCGCGACCGCGAGTGGAAGTGCATCTCCCCGGTCCGAGCGTGGCCTCGACCGCCTCGGCGTCCTGCCACGCGACCATCAGCACCCGGCCGTCGGCGGCGTCCTGGCACGACGGCCGCGACCAGGCCGTCGTCGCCGTAGCGGATCGGCTGTCGGATCCAGGGGCCGTGCCACGGCCGTCATGCCGCGAGGTCCCGCGGTGCGTCGGACCGGCACGCCGGCTGCGGCCAGCGCGTCCTTGACCGCGCCGATGGAGTGGATGTCGCGATGGAAGATGGACGCGGCCAGGACCGCGTCGGCGTGGCCCTCGGCGATGGCCGCGACCATGTCCGCCGGCGTGCCCGCGCCGCCCGACGCGACGACCGGCACGTCCACCGCGGCGCTCGCCGCCCGCAGCAGCGCGAGGTCGAACCCCTCGCCGGTGCCGTCCCGGTCGATGGACGTGAGCAGCACCTCGCCCGCACCCAGCTCGACCGCGCGCGTGATCCAGTCGATGGCGTCGAGGCCGGTGGCCTCCCGACCACCCTGGACGACGACCTCCCACGACCCGGGCGGTCGCGGGCACGGCGCGCGCGTCGACGGAGATGACCACGCACTGGCGCCCGAAGCGCCGCGCGCAGCTGCGCCAGCAGCGATGGGTCGCGGATGGCGGCCGTGTTCACGGCGACCTTGTCGGCACCGGCGCGGAGCACGTCGCGCATCTCGTCCGCGGAGCGGACGCCGCCGCCCACGGTGAGCGGCACGAACACCCGCCGCGCGGTCCGCTCGACCACGTCGAGGAGCGTGCCGCGCGCCTCCGGGGCGGCGGAGATGTCCAGGAACACGATCTCGTCCGCGCCGGCCGCGGCATGGCGCTCGGCGAGCGTCGGTGGGTCGCCCTCGTCGGTCAGGTCCACGAACCGGACGCCCTTGACGACCCGACCGTCCTTGACGTCGAGGCAGGGGATGACGCGTCGAGCAGCATCGGTCAGGCCACCCCGCTCGCCGACAGACGGGTCGGCTGGCCGGCGTCCTGCCGCGGACCTGGCCCGGTCAGGGCCAGCATGTTGCGCAGCAGGCGCAGCCCATCCGCTCCCGGAGCGCTCCGGGTGGGGCTGGAAGCCGATGATGCGGTCGCTCACGATGATGCTCGGGAAGCGGCTGCCGTGCTCCGTCTCCGTGACCACGATCGGTCGGGTCCGCCGGTACGGGCACGTAGCGATGCACGAAGTAGGCCGGCGCGCCGTCCGGCGACGCCCTCGAGCAGCGCGGTGTGGCCGCTGCGACCTCGAGCTGGTTCCAGCCGATGTGGGGCAGGCGCGGCGCGTCCGCGATGACGCCGACGTCGCCCGCGAGCAGGCCCAGCATCCGTGCGCCGTCCTCGTCGGAGCGCTCGAACAGCAGCTGCAGGCCGAGGCAGATGCCCACGTACCAGGCGCCGTCGCGGACCGCCCGCCGGATGGGCTCGACCAGACCCTGCCGATCGCAGCCGCTCCATGGCCGGCCCGCTGGCACCGACGCCGGGCACGACGATGACCGACGCCGCCTCGTGATGGCCGCCGGCGTGCTCGCGATGCGTCGGCGCGCCACCCAGCAGCTCCAGGGCGTTGCGGATGCTGACCAGGTTGCCGGCGCCGTAGTCGACGATGACCAGCCCGCCACGGCTCATCCCAGCGATCCCCTTGGTGGACGCGATGCCCGTCGCGGCGCGGATCCATGGCGACGGCCGCGCGCAGCGAGCGCGCCAGCGCCTTGAAGATCGCCTCCGCGATGTGGTGGTCGTTGCGGCCCGACGCCGTGACATGGAGGTTCGCGCCCAGGGTCCGGGCCAGCGACTCCAGGATGTGCTCCACCAGCTGGGTCGAGAGCGCGCCCACCCGCTCGCCGCGGAAGGCGAGGTCGAGCACCGCATACGGCCGTCCCGAGAGGTCCAGGGCGCACCGTCGCGAGCGCGTCATCCATGGGCACGCCCGCGTCCCCGAAGCGGGTGATGCCCGCCCGGTCGCCGAGCGCGCCGAGATGGCGTCACCCAGGACCAGCGCCACGTCCTCCACGGTGTGGTGCTCGTCGATCTGCGAGGTCGCCGGTGGCGGCCGATCTCGATGTCGATGAGGCGAGTGGTGCGCGAGCGAGGTCAGCAGGTGGTCGTAGAAGCCGACGCCGGTGCTGATGTCGCTGGCGCGCCGGAGCCATCGAGGTCGACGCTCGGACCCGGATGGTGCGTCTCCCGGGTCGTGCGCTCCCGGATCGCGCTCCGCGTGGGTGCTCGTGGTCATGCGTCGCCTCCCTGCCTGCCATCGGCCTGATGCACCTCGAGCAGTCGCTCGTTCTCCGCGCGCGTCCGGACCGTGAACCGCAGGTGGCCACGCAGCGGGTTGGCGGGCCCGAAGGTGCGCGTCACGATGCCCGCGTGGAGCAGCGCCTCCGTGAGCGTCCTCGGCTGCCTCGGCCGAGCCGATGCGGCACCAGCAGGAAGTTGGTGACGCTGGGATAGGCCGGCAGGCCGACCTCGGCCAGGCGCGCCGCCAGCCAGTCACGCTCGTCGGCTGAGCCGGGCGGCGTTGCGACGCGCGACTGCCCGGCGGTCGCGGAGCGCGGCTGCCGCGACGGCCGCGGACACGGTGGAGATGCTGCCCGGCGGTCGGAGCCGCTCCAGCCGCTCGATGGTCGGATCGCTGGGCGATGGCGTAGCCGACGCGCATGCCCGGCCAGCGCGAATGCCTTGGACACCGTGCGCACCACGATGAGCGCCGGGTAGCGCTCGATGAGCGACACCGACGTCTCGGGTGAGAACTCGGCATACGCCTCGTCCACGACGACGATGGGCCCCGTGGGCCGCCGAGCCGCGGCCGCGTCCAGGACCTGCGTCGATGCCGTCGAGCGGACTCGGGCGCGCCGGTGGGGTTGTTGGGTGCGCACAGCCAGACCACGTCCGCACCGGCCAGGCGCGGCAGCAGCCGCTCCAGGTCGATGCCGAAGCCCGTCGCCTGCCGGCACGCCGCAGGATCGGCATCGATGCGCCGCGCCGCGCTGCGTGCGTCAGGACGCCATACATGGAATAGGTCGGGATGGGCACCACGGCGCGACCGCCAGGCAGGCAGGAACGTCTTGGCGATGATGTCCAGCACCTCGTCGGCACCGGCACCCGACGAGGATGCGCGACGGGTCCACGCCCACGTACGCCGCGGCCGCCTCGACCACGTCGGCGTACATGCTGTCGGGGTACTCGTTGAGCGGCGGGTCGAAGGGACCCGCGAGCGCCGCGGCGCAGGTCGGGCGCCGGCAGCGGCGACGTGTTCAGGTCGAAGCGCAGGATGTCCGTCGGGTCGCAGGCCGTAGCGCGCCGCGAGCACCGCGGTTGGACGGCTCCCAGGTGTAGACCTGGGAGACCGGCGAGCGGCGGTCGTCGGTCGGTGGTTCGGACGGGGCGGCCATCAGCGTCGGTCCTCCGGGGTGCTCGGTCCCGTCGGGACCTTCGAAGCGGATATCCACGGCCCGGCGGTGCGCCGTCAGGCCCTCGGCCTCCGCCACCACGGCGACGCTGTCACGGATGGAGGCGAGGCCGTCCCGGGTCAGGCGCTGGACCTGCATCCAGCGCCCGAACGACTCGACCGAGAGCGCGCCGTAGGCACGCGCCAGCCCGGCGGTGGGCAGCACGTGGTTGGAGCCGGTGGCGTAGTCGCCGGCGGCTTCCGGCGAGTAGCCGCCCAGGAACAGCGACCCGGCGTGGCGCAGGGTCCGCAGCGCGCGCGTCATCGTCCGCGACCAGGACCGACAGGTGCTCGGGGGCGTAGGCGTCCGCGAATGCGAGCGCGGCGCTGCACGCTGTCGGCCTCCACGATGGTGCCCCGCGAGAGCGCCGTCGCGATCTCCATGCGTGCGCTCGCAGCGCGTGGCAGCTGGACGGCGATCTGGGCCTCGACGGCATCCGCCATGGCGCCCGACGTGCGTCACCAGCACCACGGGGAGTCGGGGCCGTGCTCGGCCTCGCTGATGAGGTCGGCGGCGACGTGCACCGGGTCCGCGGTCTCGTCGGCGACGACCATCACCTCGGTGGGCCCCGCGGGCATGTCGATGGCGCAGCGGTCGAGGACCTGGAGCTTGGCCTCGGTGACCCAGGCACTGCCAGGGCCGACGATCTTGTCCACCGGCCGGATCGTCTGCGGTGCCGTAGGCCAGGGCGCGCGATGGCCTGCGCGCCACCCATGACGTAGAGCTCCTCGACCTCCATCAGCCCGGCCGCACCCAGCAGGGCAGGGGAGACGCTGCCGTCGCGGCCGGTCGGGGTCGCCACCACGAGCTCCCGGACCCCGGCCAGCCGGGCCGGGATGGCACTCATGAGCAGCGACGAGGGCAGGCGGCGCGCTGCCGCCGGGGACGTAGGCGGCGACCCGGTCGAGCCCGCGCCAGACGCGACCGACGTCGCACGCCCGGGCGCACCTCGACCCACTGCTCCGCGGGTGGCACCTGGATGGCGTGGAAGCGCTCGATGTTGCGGGCCATCTCGTCGAGGCCGCGACGGAGGTCGCGCGGCAGCCGGTCGCGAGCGTCGCGCAGCTCGCTCGGCCGGGACCGCGCAGTCGCGCCGGTGCATCCACCGACTGGGGCAGGCCGCCACCGAAGCGCGCGCTGGCATCGCGAAGCGCGGCATCGCCACCGGTGCCGGACGGCCTCGATGATGGCGCGCACCCGCTGCCGAAGCTCGGGCGTGGCCGTCGTGGCGCGTCGCAGGATGGCCTCGAGCTCGCCGGCGGTGAGCGTCGGCCAGGCGGACCCGGCGCAGGCGCGGGTCAGCGTCACGGTGCTCATGGCAGCAGCTTCTCCACGGGCACGACGAGGATGCCCGAGGCGCCCGCGCGTCACGCAGCCGGCCCAGCAGCGAGTGGACCTGGTCCGCGGGCACGACCGCGTGGACCGCGACCATCCCCTCGTGCGCCAGCGGGATGACGCTGGGCGATTCGAGGCCCGGCAGGATGTCCTCGATGGCCGCCAGCGACGATCGTGGCGCGTTCATCATCAGGTACTTCACGCGGCGGCCCGCGACCACCGCGCCGAGCATCGTGCAGCAGCTCATCGGCGAGCGCCTGGCGGCCGGCGTCAGGGCGCGTCCGTGGCCGACCACGACGGCCTGGCTGCTGAGCAGCTCGCCCACCGAGCGCAGCCCGTTCATGACCAGCGTCGACCCGGTCGAGACGAGGTCCACGATGGCGTCCGCGAGGCCCAGCTTGGGCGCCACCTCCACGGCGCCGCTGATGGTCACGATCTCGACCGCGATGCCCCGATCCGCGAACGCTCGCCGGGTGCTGTTGGGGTGGCTGGTCGCGATGCGCAGGCCGCGCAGGTCCTCAAGGGAGCGTGCCGGTGCTGTCGTTGGGCACCGCGGCCTCCAGCCGGCAGCGGCCGTAGCCCAGCTCGAGCGTGGACCGGCAGGTCGACACCCGCCTCGATGCAGCAGGTTCGTGCCCGTGATGCCCAGGTCGGCGACGCCATCCGCCACGAACTCGGCGATGTCATCCGTGCGCACCGAGAGGATGTCCAGCGGGAACGTGTTGATGCGTGCCACGAGTGCGCGGGTGCCATCCTCGAAGTCGAGGCCCGCATCACGCAGCAGCGCGGCGGTCGGCTCCAGCATGCGGCCCTTGTTGGGGACGGCCAGGCGCAGCCGGCCGGATCGCGGACCGTGGACAGCGCGGCGCCCATGGCGGCCGTCGTGCAGCGCGCTCATCGCTTCGGCTCGCTGTGCGTGCGGCCACGCCGGCGCCCCGGGCGAGCGCCTCGCGGTAGCCGCCGGTGCCGTGGTTGAGCCACTGCGCGATGCGCGTGATGGTGGCGGTGCTGGCACCGGTCTCGCGCGCGATCTCGGCGTAGTGACGACCCTGGTCGAGCAGCTGCACGACGTGCCAGCGCTGGGCCATGTCGTGCAGCTCGCGCAGCGTGCACAGGTCACGCAGGAAGACGCCGGCGGCCGCCCGGTCGGGGAGTGCCGCGATCGCCTCCAGCAGGTCCTCGACCGCGGGGCTGCGCCAATCCATCGGTTCGCTGGTCATCGTCGATCTCGTCTGCGGGCTGAGGGTCGCTGGAACGCATGTGCCGGGTCGCTGCGACTGCCGAGCGCATGGCGTTGCACCATGCTAGCACAGTAGCGTGTTAGCATACTAGCACGATGATACAAGCGCCCGAGATGACAGGCCAGCCCGATACGCCCGATCCACCCGGTCGATCGGTTGCGCCACGGCACTCGACATGGAGCTGATCCCTGCCATCGACCTGCTCGGCGGCGCGGTCGTGCGCCTGGCCCAGGGAGACTACGCGCGCGTCACCGACTACGGCAACGACCCGGTCGCGGTCGCCCTGGGCTGGCAACGCGCGGGTGCCACCCGGCTCCATCTGGTCGATCTGGAGGCAGCTCGGGATGGCACGCGCGGCCAGGCGTCCATCATCGAGCGCATCGTGGATGCGGTCACCGTCCCGTGCCAGGTCGCGGGCGGCATCCGCGATGCCGCCACGGCCCGGGAGATCCTGGCCGCTGGTGCTGACCGCGTGGTGATGGGCACGGCCCTCATCCGGGACCCAGCCCTGGCCGCCATGCTGGTGGCCGCGGCAGGACCGGAACGGCTCGTGGCCGCCGTGGACGTGCGTGGTGGTCGGGCGGTCGGGGATGGCTGGACCACGGGCGCGGCCGAGGCACCCGCGATGGGGCTCATCGGGCGACTGCGGGCCGCGGGCCTCGACCGGTTCGCGGTCACCGCCATCGATCGGGACGGTCTCCTGTCAGGCCCCGACCTCGGGCTGCTGGCGGAGGCAGCTGGCGCTGCCGGCGGACCGGGCCACGTCGTCGCGTCGGCGGGTGTCTCGAGCCTGGAGGACGTCGTGGCGCTGGCCGCGGCTGGATACCAGGGCGCCATCCTTGGCCGCGCCCTGTACGAGGGCCGTATCGACCTGGCCGAGGCGCTGGCGATCGCCGGCTGAGACCGGGTCCTTGCAGGGGGATCCCCGGCTGCTCGGCACAGGTCCGGCGCTGCACACCCAGCGTGCACCATGACGCGGGGACGACCTGAACGCGCGGGCTGAGACTGCCCGACCGACGATAGGACGCTGATCTGAGCCTGGCCTCGTGCGTGATCGGGCGCCGGGCGCCCAGGCAAGCGGCGTCGAACAGGTCAGACCTGCACATCCGGTGTGCACGCCTCTGCCAGCTCGTCGCGGGTGCACACCACGTGTGCAGCGGGCCGGACGTCGCGCACGACGGCGGCCGACAGCGACGACCGCCCGGTCACGGCCTATGGCCGTCAATGGCCGGGGGCTTGCTCCTTCTTGTGCGCCTCGATGACCTTCTGGGCCTCGTGCGCGGGCACCTCTTCGTACTGCGAGAGGTTCTGGCGGAAGGTGCCCCGACCGCCGGTGATGGATCGCAGCTCGGTCGCGTACGTGAACAGCTCCGACTGCGGCACCAGCGCTCGGACCGTCTGCAGCCCGTCGTCGCTGTCCATGCCCAGCACCCGTCCCCGGCGGGTCGAGAGGTCGCGGTTCACGTCGCCCATGTAGGTCTCGGGCACCCGGACCTCGACCTCCATGATGGGCTCCAGGAGCACCGGCTGGGCATCGCTGATGCCCTGGCGTGTCGCCAGCGCACCCGCCAAGCGGAACGACAACTCATCCGAGTCGACGGTGTGGAACGAGCCGTCGTAGAGGGTCGCCTTGAAGTCGATGACGGGATAGCCTGCGATGGGGCCCTTCTCGGCGACATCCCGGACGCCCTTCTCGACGCCCGGGAAGAAGTTGCGGGGCACGACGCCACCCACGACCTTCTCCGTGAACACCACGCCACCGCCGGGATTGGGCTCGATCTCCAGCCACACGTGGCCGAACTGGCCACGCCCGCCGGTCTGCTTCTTGTGCCGCCCCTCCGCCTTGGTATGTCCGCGGATCGTCTCGCGATACGGGACCCGGGGCGTCCGCGTCACGACCGCGGTGCCGAACTTGCGCTTCAGGCGCTCCGTGGCGACGGCGATCTGGTTCTCACCCTGGGCCCACAGCAGCTCCTCGCCGGTCTCGCTCTGGCGCTCGACCCGCAACGTCGGGTCCTCCTCGATCAGGCGTGCGAGGCTGGTGCTGAGCTTGTCCACGTCCGCCTTGGACAGCGGCTCGATGGCCACCGGCAGGGTGGGCGCCGGGAAGACGATGGGCGGCAGCCGCAGCGGCCGCTCGCGACTGGACAGCGTGTCCCCCGTCAGCGTGTAGGACAGCTTGGCGACGGCACCGATGTCGCCGGCGTGCAGCTCGCCGACGGCCTCGTGATCCTTGCCGTGCAGGCGCAGGACCTGGCCGATGCGCTCCTCCTCGCCCCGCATCGGCGTTCCAGACGTGGTCGTGCGACCGGATGGTGCCCGACCAGACCCGAAAGCAGGAGAGGCGGCCCACGAAGGGATCGGCGGTCGTCTTGAACACCTGGACCAGGAGCGGGCCGTCCGGATCGAAGTCGATGGGCACCTCCGCGCCCGTGCCGTCGATGGCGACGATGGGGCTCTCCTCCTCGGGCGACGGCAGGTAGCGCACGATGGAATCGAGCAGCTCCGCGATGCCGATGTCGCGCACGGCGGAGGTGAGCAGCACGGGCGCCAGGATGCTGTCGCGGACACCCTTGTGGAGACACGCCTCCAGCTCCTCGTCGGAGACCTCCTTGCCTTCGAGGTACTTGTCGAGGACGTCGTCGTCGGCTTCCGCGGCTGCTTCGAGCAGCTGGTCCCGACGCAGGGCGACCTCCGCCACGAGGTCGTCCGGCACGGGCACCTCACGGCGCGTCCCGTCCTCGTACAGCCAGGCGCGGCCGTGGACCACGTCGATGGTCCCCGTGAAGGTCTCACCCTTGCCGATGGCCACCTGGAGCGGCGCGATCTTGTTGCCGAACTCCGCGCGCAGGGCGTCCACGGCCCGCATCGGGTCGGCGCTCTCACGGTCGCAGCGGGTGATGGCGAACAATGCAGGCTTGCGCAGGGAACGTCCGAGCCCGATGGCGGTATCGGCACCGGTCTCGGTGCTGGCTGCGTCCATCGTGATGAGCGCCGAGTCGACCGCCGTGAAGCCCTCGATGACCTCGCCCACGAAATCGGCGTAGCCGGGGGTGTCGATGATGCTGATCCGATGACCGTCGTGGGTGAAGGTCGCGGTGGCCAGCGACAGCGACAGCTTCCGCTTCTGCTCCTCCGGCTCGGAATCCAGGCTGGCGGTCCCGTCATCGACGCGACCCGCGCGCGCGATGGCGCCGGTGGTGTGCAGCAGATGCTCTGCGAGGGATGTCTTGCCTGAGCCAGCGTGGCCCGCCAGGACCGCGTTGCGCAGGCGTGATCGCTCGTCGTGTGACACGCGGTCCTCCGGCGGTGCGACCGGGGGCGCGGTCCTCGGGCCGACCGCCGACCGGTCAAGATGGAGTCGTTCCCGCCATCATATAGAATCGCCAGCGATGTCCGGACATTCCAAGTGGTCCCAGATCAAGCGCCAGAAGGGCGCCAACGACGCCAAGCGCGGCGCGGTCTTCACCAAGATCGCGCGCGAGATCGGCATCGCGGTGCGTGCTGGTGGACCCGACCCGGACGCCAACTACCGCCTCCGCCTGACGCTGGACAAGGCCCGCTCCGCGAACATGCCCGCGGACATCATCAAGCGCGCCATCGACAAGGCGAGCGGCGGCGACAAGGCCGAGGAGTACGAGGAGATCGTGTACGAGGGCTACGGCCCCGGCGGCGTGGCCCTCCTCGTGGAGACCGCCACCAACAACCGCAACCGGACCGCCGCGGACGTCCGGGCGGTGTTCACCAAGGCCGGCGGCAGCCTTGCCGGCTCGGGCGCGGTCGCCTGGCAGTTCGAGCCGCGGGGCATCATCAGCGTCGATCGCGAGGGCGTGGACCCGGACGAGATCGCGCTCGTGGCCATCGATGCCGGAGCGTCGGACGTGGACACGGAGGCGGATCCCATCGAGATCGCCACGGAGCCGGGGGACCTGGAGCTGGTCCGCAAGGGTCTCGAGGCGGCGGGCGTCAAGGTGGAGTCGGCCGAGCTCACGATGCTGCCCAAGTCGACCGTCGAGATCGACGCTGCCCACGTGCGCCAGAACCTGCGCCTCGTGGAGAAGCTGGAAGACCACGACGACGTCCAGCGCGTGACGGCGAACTTCGAGATCTCGGACGAGATCCTGGCAGAGGCCATGGCATGAGCCTCGTGGCCCGGTCGGGGCGCTGACCAGCCCGTGATCGTCCTGGGCATCGACCCGGGGACCGCGATGACCGGCTACGGCATCGTCGAGCGCACCGGTGGCTCCCTGCGGGCCATCGACCACGGCTGCATCCAGACGGTGCCCGATCGCGAGCTGCCGGCGCGCCTGCTCGTCATCCACCAGGCGCTCACGGAGCTCATCGAGGAGCACCGCCCCGACGCGGTCGGCGTCGAGCGGCTGTTCTTCAACAAGAACGTCCAGACCGCGTTCGCGGTGGGACAGGCGAGGGGAGTGGTGCTGCTCGCCGCCGCGCAGCACGGATTGCCCGTCTATGAGTACGGCCCACACGAGGTGAAGATCGCCGTGACCGGCTACGGACGAGCGCCCAAGGAGCAGGTCCAGCGGATGGTCCAGGCGATCCTGGGTCTGGCCGAGCTGCCCCGACCGGACGACGCCGCGGACGCCCTCGCGGTGGCGGTATGCCTCGCCCACGGCTACCGGCCGGCGGCATGAGCGACCCGGCGGACATCCGATGATCGCGTCGCTCGAGGGTCGGGTCGCGAGCATCGGTCCCGATTCGGTCGTGCTCAAGGTGGGTGGCGTCGGCTATCGCGTGGCCTGCGGTCCCGGGACGCTCGCGGGACTTGTCGTCGACCGGACCATCGAGCTCCACACCCACCACCTGGTGCGCGAGGACCTCCAGGCGCTGTACGGCTTCCGGACCACCGAGGAGCTGGGCTTCTTCGAGCTGCTCATCACGGTCACCGGCGTGGGTCCCAAGGTCGGCCTGGCCATCATCTCCTCGCGACCCGTGCCCGACCTGCAGCTGGCCATCCTGCAGGGTGACGAGGCGGTCCTGACGGCCGTCAGTGGCGTGGGCAAGCGGCTCGCCGGACGCATCGTGCTGGAGCTCAAGGAGAAGGTCGCCGCGGGCGGCGCCGTGGGCGCCGGTGGATCGACGGGCGTCGGCGGGTCGGAGTCGGAGGTCGTTGGCGCGCTCCAGGCGCTCGGCTACACGCCGGGCGAGTCACGGGACGCGGCCCGGGTCGCGGTCGCCGGCCTGCCGCCCGGCGCCTCGCTCGAGGAGCGGGTCAAGGCGGCGCTCAACGCGCTGCGCCACGGCTGACGGGGCCTCCGACCGCACCAGAACATCCGTTCTGTTTGCGCTCAGACCTGCTAGACTGCCGCATCCATGGATGACTCGCGCCCGGTGGCGCCGGATGCTGCCCTCGCCGACGAGGTGTCGGTGGAGACCAGCCTGCGGCCCCATAGCCTCGCGGAGTACATCGGCCAGGCCCAGGTCAAGGACAACCTCGCCATCCTGCTGCGTGCCGCCCGCCAGCGGGGAGAGGCGGCGGACCACGTGCTGCTGTACGGCCCGCCGGGACTGGGCAAGACCACGCTCGCCAACATCATGGCGCGTGAGCTGGGGGTCGGCATCCACACCACGAGCGGCCCGGCCATCGAGCGACCCGGCGACCTCGCGGCGATCCTCACCAACCTCGATGAGCGGGACGTGCTGTTCATCGACGAGATCCATCGCCTGTCGCACAGCGTGGAGGAGATCCTCTATCCGGCGATGGAGGACTTCGCCATCGACGTCATGATCGGTCGGGGACCGAGCGCTCGGAGCCTCCGGCTGTCGCTCAAGTCGTTCACGGTCATCGGCGCCACCACCAAGGCCGGTCGCATCAGCTCGCCGTTGCGAGACCGCTTCGGGGCCATCCACCGCCTGGAGTACTACGGCGAAGGGGAGCTGGCGGAGATCGTCCGGCGTTCCGCGGGCATCCTGGGCGTGCCCATCGAGCCGGAGGCGGTCATCGCCATCGCGCGCCGGGGCCGTGGCACGCCGCGCATCGTCAACCGGCTGCTGCGGCGGGTCCGTGACCACGCGGAGGTCCTGGGTGACGGCCGCATCACTGCCCACCAGGCGGATGCCGCGATGGCGGCCATGGACATCGACGACCTGGGCCTCGACACCACCGATCGCCGGCTGCTCGCCGCCATCGTCCAGAAGTTCGGTTCCGGGCCCGTGGGGGCGGCGGCCATCGCCGCGGTCATCGGGGAGGAGGTGGACACCATCGAGGATGTCTACGAGCCGTACCTGCTCCAGCTCGGCTTCCTCGACCGGACGCCCCAGGGTCGGGTGGCCACGGAGCGCGCCCGGGACCATCTCCGACTCCTGGGCTATGACGTGCCGCCGCCGCGGCGCACCGACCGGCAGGATGCCGGCCTCTGGGATGGTGTCACCGTCGAGGGTCGGACCGAGAGCGAGGCGCCCGCATGACGGAGGCGCACCACCGCGATCCCGGCGCTGCGACCACGGCCCGGATGGCGGTCGTGACGCGTGGGCTCAGCAAGCGCTATGGCGCGCGGCTCGCGGTGGACGGTCTGGACCTCAACGTCCCCGCCGGCCGGGTGTACGGCTTCCTGGGGCCCAACGGGTCGGGCAAGACCACGACGCTGCGGATGCTCGTCGGCCTCATCCGACCGAATGCCGGGGACATCGAGGTGCTCGGGACGCCATGGTCGTGGCGCGACCGGCGCCGGATGTTCCGCATCGGCGCGATGATCGAGACACCCGCGTTCTATCCCTACCTGTCGGGCCGGGACAACCTCCGGGTGTTCGCGGCGACCGGGGCGCCGACCCCGGGCACGCGCGTGGAGGAGGTGCTCGAAGCGGTCGGGCTGACCGATCGGGGTGGTGACAAGGTGCGCACCTACTCCCTGGGCATGCGCCAGCGGCTGGGCATCGCGGTCGCGCTGCTGTCGGACCCGGACCTGCTGCTGCTCGACGAGCCCGCCAACGGTCTCGATCCGGCGGGCATCGTGGCCATGCGCGAGCTGCTGCGCTATCTCACCGCCCGGGGCAAGACGGTGCTCGTCTCCAGCCACATCCTGCCCGAGGTCCAGCAGCTCGCGGACATCGTGGGCATCATCGACCGCGGTCGGCTCGTGCGCGAGGGACCGCTCGCGGACCTGCTCGCTGGGGGTGCCCAGGTGCGCATCCAGGTCCGTCCGGACGAGGCCGAACGGGCCGCCGCCATCCTCGCGGCGACCGGCGCGCCGGTCGAGCCGGCGGCGATGGGGGGACCCCAGGCCGGCTGGATCACGATCCGGGTCCCGGGGGCTCGGGCGGCGGACTGCAACCGCCTGCTCGCGCAGCAGGGCATCTTCGCGAGCGCCATCGATGCCACGAGCGACCTCGAGTCCGTGTTCCTGTCCCTGACCGCCGGCGCCGGCATGGACATGGACAGCGCATCGGGTGGTCCCGCGGCGGGCTGGGGCGAGCCGGAGACCCGTCGGTGATCCGGCTGCTCCGCGCCGAGCTGCTCAAGCTGCGTCGGCGCTGGGCCAGCTACGTCGTGCTGGGCATGCTGCTGGTGCTCATGCCCCTCGTCTACGTGCTCATCGGGTTCACCAGCGAGCGCGGCGGTGGCGTCGCCACGAACCTCGTCATCCGTTTCCCGAGCGCCTACGCCGTCATCGACCAGTTCGTCTTCGGGCTGGGCAGCCTGCTCGCGGTGTCCTACGCGGCCGCGATCGGCGGCGCCGACTGGAACTGGGGGGTGCTGCGGGTCATCGTCGCGCGGGGCGAGGGCCGGGCGCGCTACATCCTGGCCAAGTTCCTGGGCCTCACCATCGCCTGCATCGTAGGCGTCCTCATCGCCTATGCCGCGGGCATCCTGCTCACGTTCCTGGGTGCCGCGCTCGCGGGGTCCTCGGCCGGTGACCCATTCGCGGGCGAGGGGACCACGACCCTCGGCCGATCGCTGGCCTACGGCACCTTCGTGCTGCTGCAGCGAGCGGCCATCGGCTTCGCGGTCGCCGTGCTGCTGCGGAGCCAGGTCGCCGGCGTGGTCGTGGGCATCGTGCTGTACATCGGCGAGAACATCCTCTCGACGGTGCTCCTGGCCATCACCTTCGGTGGCAGCGCCCTGAGTGGCCTGACCACGACGCATGACACGCAGTGGTTCCAGTTCCTGCCCTTCAGCATCGGCGACAGCGTCCTGTCCGCTGCGTCAGCGTCCGTCGGGGGTGATCTCAGCCGGATGCTCCTGGAGCCAGTAGCGCTGGGCACGGCCGTGGCGGCCACGGCTGCCTACCTCGTGCTGGCACTCGCGGTCGCCATGGTCGCCACCGAACGCGCCGAGATCGCCTGATGGCTGGCGGATCCGTCACAGGACGGGACGCGACGATCGCCACGGATGCGCGGACCCGCGCGCCCCGCCCGGTGCGCTACCGGGTGACCACGCCGGCGCCGGCCGACGGCAGCACCCGCGCCCGGGCTGGTCTCATGTCCACGCCGCATGGGGATGTCGAGACGCCGATGTTCATGCCCGTCGGCACGAACGCGACGGTCAAGGCGCTCGACCCCGATGACCTCCACGAGGTCGGCGCGAGCATCATCCTGTCCAACACCTACCACCTCGCGCTCCGCCCCGGGCACGAGCGGATCGCCCGGCTGGGTGGCCTGCATCGGTTCATGGACTGGGACGGGGCGATCCTCACCGACTCGGGCGGCTTCCAGGTCGTCAGCCTGGGTGACCTGCGCCAGATCGACGAGGACGGCGCGACGTTCCGGTCGCACCTCGATGGCTCCATCCAGCGGTTCACGCCGGAGCACGCGATCGCGGTCCAGGAGGCGCTCGGCTCGGACATCGCGGTCTGCTTCGACCAGCCCGTGCCGCCGCACGCCTCGAGCCGCGCGGAGGTGCTCGACGCCACCGAGCGGACGCATCGCTGGGCCGAGCGCTGCGTCGAGGCCCACCAGCGACCGGACCAGGCCCTGTTCGGCATCATCCAGGGCGGCCTGGAGGCGGACCTGCGGGCGGCATCGACCACGACGCTCGCGGCGATGCCCTTCGACGGCCTGTGCATCGGCGGGCTGGCCGGCGACGAGACGCCCGCGCAGCGACGGGCCGCGCTGGACGTGGTCGTGCCGCTGCTGCTGGACGACCCGCGGCCGCGCTACCTGATGGGCCTCGGCTCACCCATGGACCTGCTCGACGCGGTGGATGCCGGGGTGGACCTGTTCGACTCGGTGCTGCCCGCGCGGGTCGCCCGCAACGGCGCGCTGTGGGTCCCGGGTGGACGGCTCAACCTGCGCAACGCCCGCTTCCTCGATGATCCACGACCGGTCCAGGAGGGCTGCCGCTGCCGCGCCTGTCGCTCGTTCTCGCGGGCGTATCTCGCCCACCTGTTCCGGGCCGACGAGCTGCTCGCCTATCGGCTGGCGACTTGTCACAACCTGACCTTCACCCTAGACTTCATGGCCGGGATCCGGTCGCACATCCGCGCCGGGACCTTCCCTCAGTTGGTCCGTGAGGAGCGGGCTCGTCGGGCTGCCTTCGTTGCTCCAGGGACCCATCCGGACGACCGTGACACGCAAGCTGTCACGGGAGCCGCGTAAGTTCCAGCAAATGCAGGCACAAGGCACCGTGAAGTCGCGTCGCCCACACTGGGAGGCGCCATGTGGAGGCACTGCAAGACATGGCAGGCAGAGTTCCCGCCCGCCGAGAAGTCAAGAAGAAGCCGAAAGCATCGTCGGACAAGCAGCCGCGACTCGAGTCGCTGAGCGATTCCCCGTCCCAGTCCGTGGAGCTCATCAAGCCCAAGCGGAAGCCGCGGACGGAGAAGAGCGACAGCGAGGAGTAGCCTCGGGCCTGGACGGCGAGGAGCCTTCGGTGTGATCCTTGGAGGAGGACCAGGCATGACCATCACCGGAGGCACCGGAACCGGCACGGGCGCGGAGCGCAGCCACGCCGACCGCGCGAGCGCGGACAAGGCGGCGGAACGGCTTGCCAGCGAGCGAGGCAAGGCGGTGGACGCCGCCATCCTGTCCATCGAGAAGCAGTTCGGGCGCGGCTCGATCATGAAGCTCGGCTCGTCCGAGCGACAGGCGGTGGACGCCATCCCGACCGGGTCGATCGCGCTCGACCTGGCGCTCGGCGTGGGCGGCCTGCCGCGCGGCCGCATGACGGAGATCTTCGGGCCCGAGTCGTCGGGCAAGACGACCCTCTGCCAGCACGTCCTCGCAGAGGCCCAGCGCCGCGGCGGTGTCGTCGCGTTCATCGACGTCGAGCACGCCCTCGATCCCACGTACGCCAAGGCGTGCGGCGTCAATGTCGACGAGCTGCTCGTCAGCCAGCCGGACACCGGGGAGCAGGCGCTCGAGATCACCGAGACGCTCATCCGCTCCGGCGGCATCGACTGCGTCGTCCTGGACTCGGTGGCGGCGCTCGTGCCGCGCGCCGAGATCGAGGGCGAGATGGGCGACTCGTTCGTGGGCATCCAGGCACGCCTCATGAGCCAGGCGCTGCGGAAGCTCACCGGCGCGGTCAGCCGATCGAACACGGCGCTCGTCTTCACCAACCAGCTGCGCGAGAAGATCGGCGTCATGTTCGGCAATCCCGAGACCACACCGGGCGGCCGTGCGCTGAAGTTCTATGCCAGCGTGCGGCTCGACATCCGGCGCATCGAGACCATCAAGTCGGGCACCGAGTCCATCGGCAGCCGGGTGCGGGTCAAGGTCGTCAAGAACAAGGTCGCGGCACCCTTCCGCGTCGCCGAGTTCGACGTCATGTACGGCGAGGGGATCTCCCGCGAAGGCGGCCTGCTGGACGTCGGCGTCGCGTCGTCGATCGTGACCAAGACGGGCGCCTGGTTCAACTACGGGGACACGCGCCTTGGCCAGGGCCGTGAGCAGTCCAAGGAGTTCCTGCGCACCAACCGGGACGTCTCGCAGCAGCTGGAGTCGGAGATCCGGGGCAAGATCGCGACCATCGAAGTGCCGGTCGAGGGCATCTCGGAGGCCGAGTAGCCCATGGGCCACCACCGGTGATGGCGGACTCGCTCGCGGAACGCCGGGCGCGCCAGCAGGCGCGGCGCGACCGGCGCTCGGCCGTCACCGATCCGGACGTCGTGATGGCGGCCGGTGCCGCCCTGCTGGCGATCCGTTCGCGGACCACGCAGGAGCTGCGACAGCGACTCGTGGCCCTCGGCTATCCCACGGCTCTGGTCGACCAGACGGTCGACCGGTTGCTGGTGCTCGGCTACCTCGACGACGAGGGCTACGCGCGCGCCTGGATCGCCGGTCGTGACCGCAGCCGACCGCGGGGCGCATCGGCCCTCCGCCGGGAGCTGCAGCGGAAGGGTCTCGGACGTGAGCTGGTCGACGCGGCGCTGCACGAGCGCGACGATGCGCTCACTGAGGACCGCGTCGAGCCTGCGTCGGGACCGATGATCGGCGAACCAACGTCGGCTGATCTGGACGCCGCCCGCCGCTTGCTGGATCGCCGCCGCGTGGCATTGCTCCGTGGCGCAGATCCCCGACGGACGCGTCAGCGGGCGTATGCGTTGCTGGCGCGGAATGGCTTCGATCCGGATGTCTGTCGTCGGGCGCTCATCGGCTTCGGCGCGGACCCACTCGAGACGGACGACGACACGGAGGGGGGACCCATCGATGGCTGAGGCCCCGAGGTCGCGGCCTGGTCGCCGCGCTGGCCGGTCGGATCAGGCGAGACATCGATGACGACGCCCATCCCCGCGGTGGGCGAGGCGCTCCGGTCGGTGGTGCGCGTCGTCGACCCCGCACTCACGTCGCTCATCGACCCGGCGTCCGCGCTGGTCCGGCTCGCCGGTGGCGGCACCTGGGTGGAGGGCCCTGTCTGGATGCCCCACGAGCAGGCCCTCCAGTACAGCGAGATCCCCAACGACCGCGCCCTCCAGTGGAGCGAGACGCACGGGCTTCGGGTCGTGCGAGCGCCGAACGACTTCACCAACGGCAACACGCTGGACCGCGAGGGCCGCATCGTCCACTGCGAGCACGGCAACCGTCGCATCGCCCGCACCGAACTGGACGGCAGACGTGTCGGGCTCGTCGAGCGCCACGCGGGTGGTCGCCTCAACTCGCCCAACGATGTCGTGGTCAAGCGCGACGGCACGATCTGGTTCACCGACCCGCCGTACGGCATCCTCTCCGACCGCGAAGGCCACATGGCGCCCATGGAGCAGCCCGGGTGCCTCGTCTACCGCTTCGATGCCGACACCGGGGAGCTCTCCGTGGTGACCGACTGTGCTGACCCACCCCAACGGTCTTGCGTTCTCCCCGGACGAATCCACGCTGTACGTGTCGGACACGTACGCAGCGGTGGAACCGACCGCGCCACGGCACATCGTGGCGTTCGACGTGGTGGGTGGACGTCAGGCGGTCAACCCGCGCATCTTCCACGCCACGGAGGAGGGCCTCTTCGACGGCTTCCGGGTGGACGTCCAGGGCAACGTCTGGACCTCCTCCGGCGATGGCATCCGGATCATGGCACCCGATGGACGGGAGCTGGGTCGGATCCTCGTGCCGGAGGTCGTCTCCAACTGCGTCTTCGGTGGGCTTGACGGTCGCCGGCTGTTCATCACGGCGTCCACCTCGCTGTACGCCATCGGCGTGCGCGTCCTGGGCGCCGGCGTCGGCGCGATGGTCGGACGAGGCGAGGATGTGACGTAGGCGACACCCAGCGAGGTCCCCTGGAGGTGCGTGTTTCGGGCCAGACATGGTGCGGCCGGGGCAGGTTTGACCCCCCGGATATCCGGGCTAGGCTTGCGGTCGACTCTGATCCACGACCATCCCGTATCCAACCGCCGGGTCGCTCGGCACGCGGAGCGAGGTGGTCCATCTGCCAGCACCTGCCGCGGCCGGTGCGTCGATGTCCCGTCTGTGGACGTCGGCGTCAGGTCCGCACGCCCAACTTGGATACGTACCTCCGGATGCCCGGTCCGGACGGGAGGGACCGATGAACGATGTCATCGCCGTCGTGGTCGTCCTCGTGTCGATCGTCGGTGGTGTCGCCGCGGGATTCTTCGCGAGGGGGATCGTCGCCAACCAATCCATCAAGGCCGCCCAGGACAAGGCCGGCCGCATCGTCGCGGAGGCGCGCGCCCAGCAGAAGGACCTCATCCTCCAGGCCAAGGAGGAGCAGGTCCGGCTGCAGCGCGAGCTGGAGGAGGAGGGTCGCGCCAAGCGCGCCGACCTGGGCAACCTCGAGCATCGGCTGCTGCAGCGGGACGAGCAGCTCGACCAGCGCACGGACATGCTCGAGGAGCGCAACCGGAAGCTGATGGTCAAGGAGCAGGAGCTCGAGGCCAAGCGCGAGGAGCTGGGGCGTGCACGCCAGGAGCAGATCGTGGCCCTCGAGCGCGTCAGCGAGATGACCTCCGAGCAGGCCAAGTCGGCGCTCCTGGAGCAGGTCCGCGACGAGGCCGAGCACGACGCCGTCCGCCTCGCACGATCCATCGAGCGCTCCGCCCGCGAGTCGGCCGAGGAGCGCGCCCGGGACGTGGTGGTCACCGCCATCCAGCGCGTCATGGTCGATCACACCGCCGAGATGACCGTGTCCGTCGTGCCCATCCCGTCGGACGAGATGAAGGGCCGCATCATCGGCCGCGAGGGTCGCAACATCCGCGCCCTGGAGCAGGCGACCGGCATCGACCTGATCATCGACGACACGCCCGAGTCGGTGCTCATCAGCGGCTTCGACCCGGTCCGCCGGGAGGTCGCGCGGCTGGCCCTCACCAAGCTCGTCCAGGACGGCCGCATCCACCCCGGCCGCATCGAGGAGGTCGTGGCCAAGGCCAAGGCCGAGGTCGACCAGCTCATCAAGCAGGCCGGCGAGGCCGCCGCGTACGACACGGGCGTGCCCGGCCTGCCGCCGGAGATCATCCGCCTCCTCGGCCGGCTGCGGTATCGCACCAGCTACGGCCAGAACGTGCTCAAGCACGTGATGGAGACGGCGCGCCTCGCCGCGGTCATCGCGGCCGAGGTCGGTGCGGATGTGGCCCAGGCCAAGATGGGCGGGCTGCTGCACGACATGGGCAAGGCCGTCGACCACGAGGTCGAGGGACCCCACGCCGCGATCGGTGCCCAGGTCGCCGCCCGGCACGACCTGCCACCCAAGGTCATCAACGCCATCGCGGCGCACCACCAGGAGGTCGAGTACACCTGCATCGAGGCGCCCATCGTCCAGATCGCGGACGCCATCAGCGCATCTCGCCCGGGTGCCCGGGGCGAGACGATGGACACGTACGTGAAGCGGCTGGAGGACCTCCAGGCCATCGCCAACAGCTTCGGCGGCGTCGAGAAGTCGTTCGCCGTCCAGGCGGGTCGCGAGGTGCGCATCCTCGTCCGCCCGGAGGAGATCGACGACCTCGCCTCGATGCGGCTCGCCCGCGACATCGTGCACAAGATCGAGGAGTCGCTGACCTACCCCGGCCAGATCAAGGTCACGGTCATCCGCGAGACACGTGCCGTGGAGTACGCCAAGTGACCCGCCGGACCGCGGTCAAGCTCGTCCCCGGGACGCTGGCCGCGGGGAACACGCAGTAACCGCCACGGACGACCGCCGCCCCGTCGCGCGGACCCTCGCCGCCGACCAGCTGCCGCTGGTCCCGGAGCGGCCCGGTCGGGACACCCTGCGGGTGCTCATGATCGGCGACGTCATCGGCAAGCCCGGCCGCGTGACCCTGGAGCAGACGCTGCCACCCTGCGGGACGACCGGGGCATCGACTTCGTGACCGCCAACGGCGAGAACCTCGCCGGCGGCATGGGTCTGACCATCTCGACCGCACATGCGCTCTACGACTCGGGCGTGGACGTCATCACCAGCGGCAACCACATCTGGGACAAGCGGGAGATCATCCCGGAGCTCGATCGCGACGAGCGCATCCTGCGACCCATCAACTACGGCACGACCGGCATCCCCGGACGCGGCTGGGGCATCTTCCACGCGCTCGATGGCACCGAGGTCGCGGTCGTCAATGCCCAGGGTCGTTCGACGATGATCCCCATCGACAACCCGTTCCACGACCTCGACCGGCTGCTGGAGGATGCGGCCGACGAGCTGCCGGCGATCCGCCTGGTCGACTTCCACTGCGAGCTGACGAGCGAGAAGACCGCCTTCGGCCTGCATCTCGATGGCCGGGTCAGCGCCGTCGTCGGGCACCCACACCCACGTGCCCACCGCCGACGAGCGGATCCTGCCGCGCGGCACCGCGTACGTCAGCGACCTGGGCATGACGGGCCCGCTCGACAGCGTCATCGGCTTCGCGCCCGAGTCGGTGCTGCCGCGCTTCCTCACCGGCCTGCCCACCCGCTTCGAGGTCGGCACCGGGCCGGTGGTGTTCAACGCGCTGCTCATCGACGTCGAGCCAGCCACCGGCCGCGCCGTCGCGGTCGAGCGGATCCGCCGCATCGTCGATCCGTGACCACGCTCGCCCGCACCCACGTGGACCTCCACTGCCACACCCGCCGCTCGGACGGGGTCCTGGAGCCGACCGCGCTGTATGCCGCGATGCGCGCCTGGGGTCTCCGTCTGGCGGCCATCACCGACCACGACACGCTCGAGGGGTACCGCGAGCTCCGTGCAGCCGGCATCGGCGTCACGGTCTCCCGGTTTGGCCCGCAGCTCATCCCGGCGCTCGAGATCAACACCCTGGGCAGTGCGGACTGGCCAGTGACGGCCTGGGCCGCGTCGAGGGCGAGCTGCACATCCTTGGCTTCGGGCTGGATGCGGACGACCCGGCCCTCGACGCGACGCTCGCGCGCCAGCGCGAGCTGCGCGAGGCGCGCATCGACCAGACCCTCGCCGTCCTCCGCAGTCTGGGGATGCCCGTCGACGAGCAGTTCGCGTCGCTCGGCCTCCGGACGTTGCGTCACGTGGCCGGCCGCACGTGGCCGAGGCGCTCGTGCTCGCGGGGTACGCCGACTCGGTCCAGGATGCCTTCGATCGCTGGCTGTCGAGGGGCCGCCCGGCGTACGTGCCCCGCCAGGGCATCGGGCCACAGGCAGCCGTGGAGGCCATCCGCGATGCCGGCGGCCTCGCGGTCCTGGCCCACTCGCCGACCGCGCCGGACCACCCCGAGGACGTCGCACGCCTGCGCGACTGGGGCCTGTCCGGGCTGGAGGTCTACTACCGGACGTTCGACGGACCGACGGTGGCACGGATGCTGGACTTCGCGGCACGGACCGGCCTGCTGCCGACCGGCGGCAGCGACTTCCACGGCCAGGACATGGCCTATCGCGACGTCCTGTCGCAGACCTTCGTGCCCGACGCCGTCGGGGACGGGCTGCTGCATGCCCTGGCCACCTGCCCATGACGAGCCGCTCCCTGCCGATGCTCGAGCTGGCGGCCGCCCCCGCGCGGGATGGGGCCCGCCCTGCGGTCGCGCTCGATCCCCGGGTGGCGGAGTTCCTGACCGATGACCAGGTGCTGCCGCGGTTCCATGTCTGGACGCTCGGCTGCCAGATGAACCACTCCGATTCGGAGGAGATGGCGGGCGCCCTGCTGGCGGCGGGCTGCGCGGAGGCCGACACCCTCGAGTCGGCGGACCTCGTGGTCATCAACAGCTGCGCCATCCGCGAGGCGGCCGAGCACAAGGTCATCGGCCGGATGGGGGCCATCGCGCGGATGAAGGCCGCCAATCCCGCGCTGCGCGTGGTGCTCACGGGCTGCTCCGTGCGCGCCGACGAGACGGTCGACCTCCGACGCCGCTATCCCGCGGTCGACCTCTTCCTGCGCCCCGACCAGGAGCCGGAGCTGACCGCTCGGCTCGGCCTGGGCACGGCGACGTCGGCAGCCGCGCTGCCGGATGCGACCACGCTCCAGCGGGTGGGCCGCTCGGTGGCCGCGACCGCCGACCGGCTGCCCGGCACGCGCGCCGCGGCGGTGGAGGAGGGGACCATCCTGCGGCGCGGCGGCAGCCACGCCTGGCTGCCCATCATCTACGGCTGCGACAAGACCTGCACCTACTGCATCGTGCCCTTCAGCCGCGGACCGGAGCGCAGCCGGCCGTTCGACGACGTGGTCGCGGAGGCGCGTGCGCTCGCCGCGTGGGCGTCCTGGACGTGACCCTGCTGGGCCAGAACGTCAACTCCTACGGCCACGACCTCCCCGCCGACGCGCGTTTCGGCGACGTCCAGGCGGCGCGTACCCTCGGCCGCGACCTGCCCTCGACGGTCGGCCGGATATGGCCGCCCTGCTGCGCGCCATCGATGCCATCCGGGACGCCGCCGACCGACCGGCCATCCCGCGCCTGCGGTTCGTGACTTCGCACCCATGGGACCTCTCGCCCCGGCTCATCGCGGCGATGGCCGGATGTGCGCTCGGTCTGCGAGCACCTCCACCTGCCCGTCCAGGCCGGCGACGACGCGGTCCTGCATCGGATGGGTCGCCAGTACACCGTGGGCGCCTATCTCGACCTGGTGGCCAGCCTCCGCGCGGCGGTGCCGGACATCTGCCTCACCACGGACGTCATCGTTGGGTTCTGCGGCGAGACCGAGGCGCAGTTCCAGCGAACGCTGGAGCTGCTGCGGACCGTGCGCTACGACAGCGTCTTCGCGGCCGCGTTCTCGCCGCGTCCGGGAACGCCGGCCAGTCGCCTCGCCGACGACGTGCCGCCAGCGGTCAAGCGGCGCCGCCTCAACGAGCTGCTGGCCCTCCAGGAAGGCATCGGGCTCGAGCGCAACCGCGCCTGGGTCGGGCAGCGGGTGGAGGTCCTCGTCGACCAGGTCCGGCCGCCCCGGTCGCACGACCACGACGACGCCGACCGCGCCTCGCGGCCGCGGGTGGCCGGACGGACGCGCCACAACAAGCTCGTCCACCTCGATGGCGGGCCGGAGCTCGTCGGTCGCTTCGTCGACGTGCTCGTGGAGCATGCCGGGCCCTACGCCCTCGTCGGCCGGCGGCTCGACGGCGATCCTGCTCGTCCCCGCGGGGACGCCTGACGGTCGCGCCCGTGCTGCCGCCGCTCATCGTCATCGCCGGCGCGACCGCCACCGGCAAGACCCGCCTGTCGCTCGAGCTCGCCGCGGCGCTGGATGCCGAGATCGCTCAGCGCCGACTCGCGGCAGGTCTACCGCGGCATGGACATCGGGACGGCCAAGGTCGGCGCGGCGGACCGGGCGCGCATCCCTCACCATGGGCTGGACCTCGTTGACCCCGACGCCCGCTTCACCGCAGCCGACTTCCGTCGATACGCCCTTGGGGTCCTTGCGGGCATCGCTCGTCGAGGCCACACCGCGATCATGGTCGGCGGCACCGGGCCTCTACCTCCGGGCCGTCGGCCGGGGGATCCCGATGGACACCACGGGCGAGGACCCCGTCGTCCGGGCGGAGCTCGAGATGCGGCTCGAGACCGACGGCCTGCCGTCATTGCTGGAGGAGCTTCGCTCGCTCGCCCCGTCCGCCTACGCGCGGGTCGACCGCGCCAACCACCGACGGGTCATCCGGGCCATCGAGCGTGCCCGTCGGGACGGCGATGTGCCGCCGCCCGCGCCCGAGGGCTACCCGGCGCCCGTGGTCTGGCTGGGCGTCACACCCGGGCCTGGGCATGCCCAGGTCATCGAGGCGCGCGTCCGCGACCAGTTCCAGGACGGGTTGCTGGAGGAGGCGGCCGGCCTGCGCGATCGGTACGGCGAGGATCTCGTCCCGTTCGGGGCGATGGGCTACCGGGAGGCCTTCGACGTCCTTGCAGGTCGCCGCACCCTTGAGTCAGCCATCCTCCGTGACGCCGAGCGTACCCGCGCATATGCCAGCCGTCAGCGCACCTGGTTCCGTGCCGAGCCCGACATCCACTGGCTCGCACCAGGCCCGCACGTCGTGGCCGCCGCGATGGACGTCACCGGGTCCGTCATCGGGATCGGGGCCGCCGCGCGGAGCGTATCGCGTGGCGCGTTATGATGACGCGTATGTCATCAACGGTGACCGGGACCGAGGATCGCCGCACCGGGGCCGCCGCACGCATCCTGCGGCACGCCCGGCGGCGCGCTGGATTGACCCAACGAGCCCTTGCCGCAGGTGCCGGTGTGTCACAGGAGACGATCGCACGCATCGAGTCCGGGACCACGCAACCACGGTTCGATACCCTCGGTCACCTGCTGGGGGTCTGCGGTTTCGAGCTGGAACCCACGCGCCGACTGGGCGAGGGTGTCGACCGAACGCTCATCCAGGCGGCGTTGCGGCGGACGCCATCCGAGCGGCTCGCCACTGGCCGGCAAGTCGCAGAGGGCATGGAGTGGCTGAAGTCGGGCGTCCGTCGTCCCGACAGCCCGGCCTGATGGCCACCGATACCCAGGCCTGCTGCGGGCACTGGTCGACGGGCGGGTCGAGTTCGTCCTGATCGGCGGCGTGGCCGGGCAGCTCCTTGGCTCTCCCATCGTCACCTACGACCTGGATGTCTGTCATGCACACGACGATGCGAACCTGGAGCGACTCGCCGGGGTCCTGACCTCGCTGCAGGCGGAGCTTCGCGGGGCTCCGGCGGGGCTGCCGTTCAGGCTCGATGCCAGGACGCTCCGGAATGGGGACTCGTTCACGTTCAGCACGACGCTCGGCGACCTGGACATCCTGGCGACACCGGCGGGCACCAGCGGGTTCAGCGACCTGGCGAAGTCGGCCGATCGGTACGAGATCGACGGCTTGTCGGTACGCGTCGCCTCGCTCGATGATCTCATCCGGATGAAACGGGCCGCCGGACGACCCAAGGACCTGCTCGCTCTCGAGGAGCTCGGTGCGCTCCGCGACGAGCTCGATCGCGATGGGGGCGGCAGATGAGGTCCGGCATCGTCGTCAATGCGGGGACACCGCTCGAGCTGGTCGACCTCGCCGCACGCGCCGAGGATGCCGGCTGGGACGGCGTGTTCACGTATGACGCCATCGCCATCGGCAGCGACGAGATGGTCGATCCGTGGGCGCTGCTGGCGGCCATGGCTGTGCGGACGTCGCGCGTCCGCCTCGGCGCCATCGTGTTCGCGCCAACGCGACGTCGACCCTGGAAGCTGGCCCGCGAGGCGCTGACCGTGGACCACCTGTCGGGCGGTCGCCTTATCCTCCCGGTCGGCCTGGGCGCCCTTGACGACCAGGGGTTCGGCGCGGTGGGGGAGGTGACCGGCCTGCGGGAACGAGCGGCCATCCTCGACGAGACGCTCGACATCCTCGCGGGCCTCTGGTCGGGCGAGCCGTTCGGCTATCAGGGGTCGCACTACCGGTTCGCGCCGATGACGTTCCGGCCACGACCCATCCAGACGCCGCGCATCCCGATCTGGGTCGTGGCGGTCCCGGCGGGTGAGCGCTCGTTGGCCCGTGCGGCGCGTTGGGAGGGGCTCGTGCTCCAGACGGGTGACCCGGGGGAGATCGCCTCGATGGTCGCCCGGACGCGGGCCGCGCGCGTCGCGCTGGGTGCCCAGGACCCGTTCGAGGTCGTCGCCCAGGGGACGACGCCAGCCGACCCGGAGACCGCGGCAGCACAGGCTCAGCCGGTCGCCGATGCGGGCGCGACATGGTGGATCGAGGCTGACTGGTCCGGCGCCACGCTCACGTCGCTGCGCGCCCGGATCGACGCCGGACCGCCCCGGGTATCCTGAGGGCATGCCCCGCACCACCATCGACCTCGTTCCCCCGACCGAGCTTGCCTTCCTCATCGCCGTCGATACCGGCGACGATGACGGTTGGACGGCAGAGGATTCGCTCGCCGAGCTCGCGAGTCTCGCCGACACGGCTGGAGCTACCGTCGTCGGCGCCGAGTGGCAGAACCGGCGTCACGCCGACCCGAACTGGTACATGGGCAAGGGCAAGGTCGAGGAGCTCGTGGCGGCCAAGGCCGAGACCGGCTTCACGCTGCTCATCGCGGACGACGAGCTCAAGCCCAATCAGCAGAAGTCGCTCGAATCGGTCCTGGGGGTGAAGATCCTCGACCGGAGCGGCCTCATCCTCGACATCTTCGCCCAGCACGCCCGCACCCACGAAGGTCGGCTCCAGGTGGAGCTCGCCCAGCTGGAGTACCAGCTGCCCCGCCTCACCCGACTCTGGACCCACCTCTCGCGGACCGGTGGCGGCATCGGCACCCGGGGTCCTGGCGAGAGCCAGCTGGAGACGGACCGGCGAATCATCCGGGCCAAGATCAGCAAGCTCAAGGAGCGGGTGGAGGCCGTCCGGCAGCAGCGCGAGACCACGGCCCGGGCACGCGACCGGCGCCTGGTGCCCACGGTCGCCATCGTCGGTTACACGAACGCGGGCAAGTCCTCGATGCTCAATGCCCTCGCGGGGCAGTACGCCGCGGTCGCCGAGGACCGCCTGTTCGCTACCCTCGACCCGACCAGCCGCTCGGTCAAGCTTGGCGATGGGCAGTCGGCGATCCTCACCGATACTGTCGGCTTCATCCACAAGCTGCCCCACCAGCTCGTCGATGCCTTCCGGGCCACGCTGGAGGAGGTCACCCGGGCCGATGTGCTGCTGGAGGTCGTCGACGCCTCCGACCGCCACGCCACGGAGCATCGGGCGACCGTCCAGGGGGTGCTCAATGACCTGGGCGCCGGTGAGAAGCCCCGCCTCGTGGTCTACAACAAGGCCGACCTGCTCATGCCGGCGGCGGCGGATGCGGCCACGTCCGCGCCGGTCGTGGCCGGCTCGGTGCTCGCGTCGGCACACACCGGCTTCGGCCTCGACACGCTCCGGCTGCGGCTCTCGACCCTGCTTGCGGACCTCTGGGAGGAGGTGGACGTCGCCCTGCCGTATACGGAGGGGGAGCTGCTCGCACGCGTGCGAGAGCGGGGCACGGTCGAGATCGACTACCGCTCCCACGACGTGCACATCACGGGCAAGGTGGTGCCATCGCTGGCCGGCGAGCTCAACGCCGCCGCTGCCCGGGCAAGCGCCCCGCTCGCCGGCTGACCGCTCACGGCGAACCACGGTCAGGCGCGGAAGCCCGGCCCGATGTCGCCAGTCTGGCGGCCCATCCCGGAGGTCATCCCATGGCGATCGTGTCCCGCAACAGCCGCCGATCGCCGCTGATGCCGGTACTCCTTGTGGCGTGCCTCGCGCTCGTCCTGGGCGCATCGGGCGCTCTCGCCCAAGGGGTGTCCTCGTCGCCCATCGTCGGCCCCGACACCCCGGTCTCGAGCAGCCCGATGACCCCCGGCCAGCCAGACACGGAGACCGGGGCCACGATCGCGGTGCCCCAGGACGGGCTCATCGATATCCATCGCGTGTTCTGGGAGCATGTCGACGTCGCTGCCAACGGCCAGCAGCTGACCGTCTACTTCTGGAACGGTGTCGACACGTGCTACGGACTGGCCTCGGTGGGCGCGCAGTGGGTCCATGGCGCCCTGGACATCCAGCTCTGGACCGGCACGCTGCCGCACGTCGACGCCTGCATCGACATGGCGCAGCTGTACAGGACCGTGGTCCAGATCGACCGGCAGCTCATCACCGGCGGGCACCTGGAGTAGCCAGGGCGGCGGCAGCCGTCAGCAGGCGAGTCGTTCCTCCATCGCCCGGAGGCTCGTGTCGCCGTCGATGAGCACGAGCTCCACCCCCACCATGCGTGCGAAGTCGCTGATGACCTCGGTCGGCAACCCGATGGATAGTGCCGTGTGATGTGGTCCTCCGGCCATCAGCCAGGACGTCGCGGAGGTGCGCAGGTCCGGTCGCGGCTCCCACACCGCCCGCGCGACGGGCAGCCGGGGGAGGGGAGCATCCGGCTCCACGAGGTCGATCTCGTTGGCGACGAGCCGCAGGTGGTCACCCATGTCCGAGAGGCCGACCACGATGCCCGGCCCTGTGCGTGCGGTGAAGACGAGCCGGACCGGATCGGCCTTGCCACCGATGCCCAGCGGATGGATCTCGCAGGTCGGTCGGTCGGCCGTGATCGAGGGGCACACCTCGAGCATGTGAGCACCCAGGATCCGTGGTCGCGGCTCGCCCAGGTGGTAGGTGTAGTCCTCCATGAAGGAGGTCCCGCCGGGCAGTCCCGTGGCCATCACCTTGAGCAGCCGCACGAGCGTGGCCGTCTTCCAGTCGCCCTCACCCCCGAAGCCGTAGCCATCGGCCATCAACCGCTGGACGGCAAGGCCGGGCAGCTGGGTGAGGTCACCGAGGTCCTCGAACGTGTCCGTGAACGCGCGATAGCCGCCCAGCTCGAGGCGCGCTCGAAGCCCCACCTCGATCCGCGCGGCCTCACGCAGCGATGCATGTCGGGCGCCCCCGGGTCGCAGCTCCGCCGCCATGTCATATCGCTCGAGGCAGTCGGCGACGACCGCATCCACGTCCCCATCGGACGCCGCACAGACGGCCGCCACGAGGTCATTGACGCCGTAGCCATCGACCGAGACACCGAGCTTGACCTGGACTTCGGTCTTGTCGCCCTCCGTGACCGCGACCTGGCGCATGTTGTCACCGAACCGGCAGACCTTCAGCCGGCGTGCCTCGGCGGCTCCTGCGGCGGCTCGGGCCCATCGGCCCAGGCGCTCGGTCACCGCGGGATCCTGCCAGTGACCCACGATCGTGGTCCGCGGGATGCGCAGCCGGCTCAGCACGTAACCGAACTCGCGGTCGCCGTGGGCGGACTGGTTGAGGTTCATGAAGTCCATGTCGATCTCCGCCCACGGGAGATCCCGGTTCGCCTGGGTGTGGAGATGGAGGAGCGGCTTGCGCAGCGCGAGCAGCCCGGCGATCCACATCTTCGCCGGCGAGAACGTGTGCATCCAGGCCACGACGCCGAGACATGTCGGGTCGGCGTCTGCCTCCGCCAGCAGCGCAGCGATACCCTCGGCCGACGTGACCACGGGCTTGGCCACGATGCGCACGGGCACCTCCGGCGAGCCATCAAGGCCGTCCGCGATCTGGCGCGCGTGATCGGCCACCTGTGCCAGCGCTTCGTCGCCGTACAACCCCTGGCTGCCCGTGACGAACCACGCGGACGATCCGCCGAACGCCTTCATCCCGATCTCCCTCTGCTCGTACCTGTCGCCGGAGCGCCGGCCTCCCTGGCGCGCCCCTGGAGTGTCCGCAATCGACGCATCGCGGACGTCTGCTGGGCCATGCTGTCGTGCAGCTCGCGATAGATGGCGTATCCCTCGTCCCAGATGGGACGGTCGGCGCTCGACGGCAGATACACGTCCACGCCCGGGTGGGTCATGCGGGCGGCGGCATCGGTGATGCTGTCGTAGCCGCCCGCTGCCGCGCCTGCGGCCACGGCCCCGAACATCGCCGAACCGAGAGCGGGTGCCTGGCGGGAGCTGCTGGTATGCACGGTCCGACCGGTGATGTCCGCGGTCAGCTGCATCAGCAGTCGGTTCTGGAAGGGGAGGCCCCCACAGGCGACGATCGACTCGATGGGCACGCCTGCCGCCTCGAATGCGTCGATGATGACCCGGGTGCCGTAGACCGTCGCCTCCAGCAGGGCCCGGTAGATGTCGGCCGGTCGTGTGGCGAGGGTCGGTCCCAGGAGCATGCCCGTGAGGTCCGCGTCGACGAGGATGGAGCGGTTACCGTTCCACCAGTCGAGGGCGACGAGGCCGGTCTCACCCGGTCGCAGGAGCGCCGCGTCACGCTCCAGCTGCGCATGGATCGCGCCCACATCACGACTGTCCCCGCCCGCACCGATGGCCAGCGTCCGGGCCCACCAGCCGAAGAGGTCGCCGACGGAGGCCTGGCCCGCCTCGTGCCCGAAGAGCCCCGGGATGATGCCGTCCTCCACCACGCCACAGGCGCCTGGCACGACGCGTTCGTCCGCGCTGAGGGCCAGGTGGCAGGTGCTGGTGCCCATGACCGCGACCAGCTGTCCCGGGCGGGTCACGCCCACCGCGGGCACCGAGACATGGGCGTCGACGTTCGCGACCGCCACGGGCGTGCCGGGCAGCAGCCCGGTCCAGACCGCGGCTGCGTTGCTGATCTCGCCCGCCCGGTCGCCCTGCGCCCGGACGTCGCGCGACATGCGACTGTCGACGAGATCCGCGAAACGCGGGTCGAGGGCACCCAGGAACGCCGCATCCGGGAAACCGTCATGTCGGGACCACTGCGCCTTGTAGCCGGCGGTGGTGCTGTTGCGGCTCTCGACCCCGGTCAGCTGCCAGACGATCCAGTCCGCGGCCTCGATGAGTCGGGCGGCGGCGGCGTAGATCGCCGGAGCCTCGTCGAGGATCTGGAGCGACTTGGCCAGGAACCATTCGGATGAGGTCCGACTGCCATACCGCGGCAGCCACGCCTCATGTCGGGCGGCAGCCAGGGCATTGATGCAGTCGGCCTCCGGCTGCGCCGCGTGGTGCTTCCAGAGCTTGACCCAGGCATGCGGCTCGGCGCGCAGCTCCGGCAGCCGGCAGAGGGGAGTGCCATCCGCGGTCGTCGGCAGCATCGTGCAGGCGGTGAAGTCGATGCCCACACCCACGACGCGCGCCGGATCGACGCCGCTCGTCCGGAGCACCTCCCGCACCGTCGCGCCCATCGATGCCACGTAGTCGTCGGGGTCCTGGAGCGCCCAGTCCGGGGGGAGGGGCGTGCCGCTGTCCGGCAACCGATCCTCGATGACGCCGTGCTCGAACTGCGAGACGGCGGTCGCGAGCTCGCGACCCGTTGCCACATCCACGAGGAGCGCCCGGGCCGACTCGGACCCGAAGTCGACGCCGATCGCCGTCCGCAGCGCTGAGCTCATGAGGCACCTCCGGGCCGCTGCCCGTAGTACGCGCGTCGCACCGTGCTTGCGGTCGAAGTGTCGTCGGCAGCAGCGCGTCGTCGAGCGGGGCGGCCCCCGGATCGATGGCCAGGGTATGGAGCGCCATCCGGGCGACCGTCTCGACGGCCTCCGCATGCTCCGCCGCCTCGGCTGCCGACCGGCCCCAGACGAACGGCCCATGCGATCGGACGAGCACGCCGGGAGCCGCGACCGGGTCAAGCCCGTCCGGCTCGTACAGGTCCGTGATGGCGACGCCCGTGTGCCATTCGTAGCGCTCGGTCGATCTCGGCCTCCGTGAGCGGCCGGGTCACCGGGATGCCACCCCGGAAGAAGTCCGCATGGGTGGTGCCGAAGCAGGGGATGGCACGGCCGGCCTGGGCCCAGGCCGTCGCATGCATCGAGTGGGTATGGACCACGGCCGCCGATGTCCGGGAACGCCTGGTAGAGGCGGCGATGGGTCGGCTCGTCCGATGACGGCCGGAGGGCGCCGTCGATGACTCGGCCGTCCTCGATGGCCACGACCACGACCTGGTCGGGTCGGACGGCCGCGCACGGGATGCCGCTGGGCTTGATGGCGAAGGCGCCCTGCGCTCGATCGACCGCGCTGGCATTACCGAATGCGAGCAGCACCAGACCGGCCTCCGCGATGGCATGCGACGCGAGAGCTGCGGCTTCCCGGATATCCGCGTAGGAGTCGCTCATTGGACACCGCTGCCCGTGAACGAGGCGCCTTCCATGAACTGGCGGCGCAACACGAAGAACAGGATGATGATCGGGACGGTCGCCAGGGCCGACCCGGCCAGCAGCAGGTCGTACTGGATCCGGTATTGGTTGACCATGCCCGCGAGGCCGACCGCCAGCGGGAAGTTCTCCTTCTTCAGGAACACGATGAGCGGCCACAGCAGGTTGTTCCAGTACTCCAGCGCGAACAGGATGAACAGCGTCGCCAGACCTGGCCGGAGGTTGGGCAGGGCGATGCACCAGAAGATGCGGTACTCGTTGGCGCCGTCGACCCGTGCCGAGTCGATCATCTCGTCATTGACGCTCATGCAGTAGACGCGCATGAAGAAGAGCCCGATGGGGCTGGCCGCGAGCGGGACGATGGCGCCCCAGTAGGTCTCCTTGAGACCCAGCTGGATGATGATGAAGAAGAGCGACACGATGAGCAGGTTGAAGGGGATCATCTGCGTGACCAGGACGCCGAAGAAGATGACGTTGTTGCCCCGGAAGCGGTATTTCGCCAGCGCATAGCCGGCCATCGTGCAGAGGGCGACCGCTGAGCGCCGCGAACCCCAGTGACTGGGTGACGGAGTTGAAGAACCAGTGCGCGTAGGGCTGCTCCTGGAAGAGCCGGACGTAGTTCTCGAGGGTCACGCCCGAGGGCACCAGGTTGGTCATGTTGCTGAACAGCTCGCCCTGCGGGCGGAACGAGCTCACCACCATCCAGTAGATGGGGATGAGGAAGACGACCGACAGCACCAGGAACAGGAGCAGGATGACCAGCCTGCTCCAGGCCCGGTTCGCGCCGACGGGCGCCTGGGTTGCCGGGTCCGCGGCGGGCTTGCCGCGGCGGCCCGTCATCGGAGCGCCTTCGTGCCGCCGGCCAGGCGGAACACGATGAGCGAGACGATGAGGATGATGAAGGCGAGCACGACGCCCATCGCGGCGGCATCACCGAACTTGAACGAGGTGAACGCCGTCCGATAGATGAGCAAACCGACGGACAGCCCGGCGCCCGACGGCGAGTTGCCCCCGCCCCACAGCAGGAACGGCTCGACGAACAACTGGAAGCCACCGATGACCGAGATGATGAGCACGAAGATGATCGTCGGTCGCAGGAGGGGCACGGAGATGTGCCGGAACATCTGCCGGCCGTTGGCGCCGTCGATGGCGGCTGCCTCGTACAGCTCGCGCGAGATGTTCACGAGACCGCTGTTGAAGTACAGCATGTTGATGCCCACCCAGCGCCAGGTGGCGATGATGAGGAGCGAGGGGATGGCCAGCGATGCCGACGTCAGCCAGGCCTGGGGCGACAGGCCAAGGGTCGACAGCGACGAGTTCAACAGGCCGTTCTCGCCGAGGATGACGCGGAAGAGGAAGGACACCACGACGAGCGACGCCAGCGCGGGGACGAACAGCGCGATCCGCCAGGCCATCGGCTTGTAGGTATGTCCGCGGTCCAGCAGCGCTGACAGGGCCAGCGGGATGGGGATGAGGATGATGAGCGTCATGATCGTGTACACGAACGTGTTCGACATCGCGTTCATGAACTGCGGGTTGGCCAGGATGCTCTGATAGTTCTCCAGGCCCACCCAGTCATTGCCCTGGAGACCCTGAACGTCCTGGAAGCTCATCTCCACGGCCTGGACGAGTGGCCAGAGCCGGAAGACCACGAACACTGCCATGAAAGGCAGCAGGAACACGAAGGGTGCGAGGCGTGCATCGAGCAGCGACCAACGCCGCCGGCGCGTCGCCGCCCGTGCCGCTCGTTGTGGCTGTGTCGTCCCTGTGGTGGTGACTGTCATGGTCTCGTCAGCCCTGGTGGGGGAGGGGACAGACGGCAGTGAAGCTGCCGTCTGTCATCGCGGTGCGGCCCGGGGTGATGGCCTGACATAGCGTCCGACACACCACCCCGGGCTCCACAGCTACTTCTGGGCCTCGGTCAGCGACTGGGCCTCCGCCAGTGCATCCGCAGCCGGCTTGCCCTCGTTGATGATGGAGGGCATGATCTGCTCGGACAGGATGGTCCGAGCCTCGGGATACAGCGGGCCCGTGTACTCGGGCGCCACATTCCCCAGCTCAGCCTTGATCTGCTGGAACGTGACCGCTCCGTTGAAGCAGGGGTGAGACGAGGGCCAGTCCGCGACGTCCGGCGTCGAGGTCTCTGACAGCGCGGGCTCGTCGTACACATCCGGGCGATACGGGTCGAAGCCGAGATCGTTCCAGGCCGTGTTCTGAGCCTCGTTCGTGAGCTTGGCGAAGGCGAGGAACTCCTTGGCGAGCTGCTGCTTCTCTGGTGCAGTCTGGTCGGTGACGGCCGTGCCGGTGCCGCCGCCCATGGTCGTCGTGAAGCCACCTTCCTTCCAGAGAGGCATCGGCCGGACGATCATGCTGCCGCACAGGGACGGCATGTTGTCCGGGAACCGCGTCATGTACCACTGGGGCATCCAGATCGACGCGATGTTGCCATTCGGGAACTCAGCCTGGAACTCGGCGGAGTTGATGTCGCCAGCCGGTGCCTCGATGGCGATCTTGTCCTTGTTGACCAGGTCCGACATGAACTGCAGCGCCTCGGCGTTCTCCGGGCTGTTGAGCACCAGGTTGCCGTCCGCGTCGTAGACGTGTCCGCCGTTCTGGTACATCAGCCCGTAGCCGGAGAAGATGGAGCGAGATTCCACGGCGGTCCATGCCTTGTCGGGGAACTTCTCCTTGAACTGCTTGCCCGCGGCGACATAGTCATCCCACGTCTTGATGGTATCCGGGTCGATACCGGCCTGGTCGAGCAGGGCCTTGTTGTAGTACATGAGATAGGCGCCGAGATGGTAGTCGATGCCGAGCTGCTTGCCGTAGGCCTGGTACGGCGCCAAGCGCGACGCCACGAGGTCGGGCACGTACGGTGCGACGACATCCGTCAGGTCGAGCAGGTGGACGTTATCCGCGGACTTCACGAATCGCGCGAACTTGCCGATCTCGATGTCGACGAGGTCCGGCGCACCCTGGCCGGCCATGAAGGCGGCCAGCAGGTTGTCGTGCATGGTGTTGTAGTCGATGGTCTCGTAGGTCAGGTTGATGGGTCGGTCCGGGTTGGCAGCGTTCCAGGCCTCGGCCCGCTTGACCTCGAATGCCCCGTGGCGATCCACGAAGGTCCACATATGCAGGTCCGTGGGCGTCTGGGCGACGGAGGTCGCCGGGACCACCGCCACCGCCGCCAGGAGCAGCGCGCCCATGGCCGCCGCGATGGCGCGTTTCGATCGAAGCATCCTGTGCCTCCTCTACAGGGTCGAACGTTGGTGTGATCGCCGCTCCGGGAGCGGTCGATGATCGCCTATCGTCGTATGGCGGGCGGCCCTCCTTCCGATCCTGGTTCAGACCGTGAACCGGAATCCGGTGACGGAATGCGGTTCCAGCGTGTGGGTGAGGCTCGGACCACTGTCGGTCTTGAGCTTCGTCAGCTGCGTGGCGACCCGCGAACGGTCCTGCCAGCTGTTCGTCGCCCGTGGCTCTGGTCCGGTGATGGTGCGAATCTCGACCTGAGCGGGGAAGCGCCCGCCGGCCAAGCGGAGCTCGACCTCCGATGGGCCGTCGAGTCGCCGATTGACGACGAACACGGAGACAGCCCTGGTGCCCGCATCGAGCGTCGCGGACACGTCGAGGTAGGGCACCCCCGGGTGCTGACCGCCAATGAACGTGTCGCTCGACACCCATGCGTCGATGGCGGTCGACCCCGCGGTCGTGCTGTACAGCTCGAACGGGAAGTACGTCGTCTGGAGCAGGAGGTCGTCCGGCGTGGTGACCATCGGCGCGATGACGTTGACGAGCTGCGCCAGGTTGGCCATGCGCACCGTTCGGCAGTGGCGGATGAACGCGTTGAGATGCAACGCCACCACCAGTGCGTCGGCCAGATCGTAGGTCTCCTCCAGCCCATTGAACTCGGGGGACGAGGCGTCAGGCGTGGCGCGATACCACACGTTCCACTCGTCCACCGCGAGCGGGATGGGTCCCTTGGGCCGATGCTGCTGGAGCGCCAGCGCCCGCATGAGGCCCTCGTACGCCGCGAGTCGGTCCTCGATGAGCTCCGAGGTCGCCAGGTATGCGGCCAGGTCACCATCCCGGTCGCCGACGTACCAGTGGATGGACATGTAGTCGATGAAGTCGCCCGCCTGCTCGACGAGCAGCTGGGCGCGCTCCACGAACGAGTCGTCCCACGATGACGTCCCGGACGCGATGAGCTGGATGGTCGGGTCAACCCAACGCATCACCTTGGCCATCTCGTGGTAGGCCCGCGCGTACTCGTCCGGCTCCTTGTAGCCGATCTGCCACGGGCCGTCGACTTCGTTGCCGATGCCCCAGAGGCGCACGCCATATGGCTCCGCATGACCGTTCCGGGTGCGCAGGCGAACCGGCTCCGTGGGGGAGGTGCCGTTGCAGTACTCCACCCAATCGCGCGCCTCGCGCAGGTCGCCGTCCCCGCAGTTGACCACCATGTACGGCTCGGTGTCCAGGCGCCGGCAATACGCGAGGAACTCGTCGGTGCCGAACCGATTGGTGTCGACGCCGCGCCACGCCAGGTCGAGTCGCGTCGGCCGGTCCTCCGCCGGGCCGACACCATCCCGCCAACGGTAGCCGGACACGAAGTTGCCGCCGGGGTATCGGATGTTCGCAAGCCGGAGTCCGCGCAGGGCCTCCAGCACGTCCGTCCGGACGCCGAGCTCATCCGCCTTGGGGGAGCCTGGTTCGAACACGCCGCCGTAGATGCACCGGCCGAGATGCTCGAGGAATCCGCCGAAGATGCCGCGATCGATGGACCCGATGACCCGCTCGAGGTCGATGGATATCGTCTGGTCCGTCATGGCTGCCTCTCCCCGCGCCTCATGCCATCGGACGATAGCATACGTTTGCAGGGATAGGATTGCGATCTCGCGATCGATACAGGCCCCGATGGACGATGGGATGCACGCTCGCCTGGGAGCTCACGGGCGTCCACCCACGTGTCGCTCATGACCGGCCGGACCCCGCGCTGGTCTCCACGGGGATCCAGACCCGCATCGCGCCATCCGTCCGGTTCGACCACACCTGGTAAGGGTGCAAGCGGACCTCGAGCGGCGCTCCGATCGATCCCGTCGCTCCATCCGCCGGCGAGCCCTCATCCCGATACGGCCAGGCGGTCGCGGGTCGCGGGTGATGGACGAGACCGACGCTGATCGCCCGCGTGCCGAGCTGCGCGTCACGACCCGGCTCCAGCCGCGGCGGCCGCGCAAGGTCAAGGGTCACATCCTCCAGGGTCACGTCCTCCGGGAGGTCGGCGGCCTCGAGACAGTAGACCAGCGGACCCCGTTCGATGGCGACGCAGCCGCGGATGGCGTCGATGCGCGGGTCCGGGACCGTGAAGCGCACCGGCATCCCGAGCTCGAGGACGAGCCGCTCACCAACGGTCCAGCTTCGCGGCAGGTCGATCCGCCCGTCGACGACCGTCGCCGCGAGCCGCACATCGCCGACGCTGATGCTTGTCTCATGGCACCAGCCGGGCACCCGGAGCCCCAGCGTCCATGGACGCGAGGGGGTCGCGGTGACGGTGACCTCGACGCGACCGTCCCAGGGATAGTCGGTCACGATCTGCAGCGCGACTGGATCGTCGCCCAGCCGCGTCTCGATGGTGCCCGTGGCGTACTGGTGGAGACGCAGCCCGTCGCCGGTCGCGGTCGCGATCAGCTGCTCGACGCTGGCGACGGTGCGCATGATGTTGGGCGGGCAGCAGGCGCACGGGTGCCACGGCTGCCGCGGCCTCGGTCGCGCCACCGTCGACGTCCGCCGCTGGAGCGGGTTGACATACGCGAAGCCGAGGCCATCGATGGCGAGGCCCGAGAGCACCGCGTTGAGGAGCTGCCGGTCGATGACATCCGCGAAGCGCTCCTCGCCCGTCGCGAGCAGCAGTCGCCAGGCGAGCATCACGAGCCCGATGGCCGCGCACGTCTCGGTGTACGCACGCTCGGGGGGCAGCTCGAAGGGTGCCCCGAAGGCTTCGTCGCGGTGATGTGACCCGATGCCCCCGGTGAGATAGCTGCGGGTGGCTCGCATCTCGTCCCAGCGACGCACGACGGCGGCCAGCAGCTCCGAGTCGTCCGTCTCGACCGCGACGTCGACCGCGCCGGCATCGAGGTACATCTGGCGCACGGCGTGCCCGGTCACCGTCGGCGCGGAGCGCACCGGCAGGCGGTCCTGCCAATAGTCGGCGCCGAACCGACCCGGGCCCAGCAGCCCGTGACCGCGGCGCTCGATGAGATGGCGCGCGAGCGCCAGGTATCCATCACGGCCGGTCACCCGGTACAGCTCGACGAGGGCCATCTCAAGCTCCGGATGGCCATCCACCCCATCGATGCTGCCACCCGGCCCGAGGACCCCGTCGATGACCCCGACGGCGCGCTCGGCGACGGCCAGCAACCGGTCGTCGTCGAGCGCCCGATGCCAGGCGACCGCTGCCTGGACCAGGTGTCCGACGCAATACAGCTCGTGACCCCACTGGAGATCGGACCACGCTCGACGGCCCGACAGCTGCACGTAGGTGTTGAGGTAGCCATCCGGTCGCTGAGCGGCGGTCACCGCGGCGATGACCGCGTCGGCATCGGCCGCCAGGGCTGGGTCTGCCTCGCGGCCGAGTTCCCAGCCGACCGCTTCCAGCCACTTGTAGACGTCAGAGTCGAGGAACGGGAACGTCGTCCCGGCGTCATCCGATCCGCCCACGTAGAGGCCGGTACCGCGCGCCGCGTTCCGGAAGTTGCCGAGGGCACCGGACGCCTCCAGCTGGCGGTGGCCATGGGGGAGGGAGTGCTGCCGGATGACCGACTGGCGACCGGCCCACAGTCCGCCCGTGATCCGCAGGCCGCCGCCATCGATGGGTACGAGCCGCGCCAGCCCGGCCGTCGGTGCCACGAGTGTCCGGCTGCCCATGCCCATCCTCTCCAACGGCATCTGTCGCGCGATGCGGCCGCGAGGCTCGGATGCCCGGCCGCGTGTCCCAGATGCGGGACGCCACAGTGGATCCTAACGGATGTATGCAATCCTATGCAGGCAGTCGTATGCCCTCGCCGGTCCTAGCGTAGACTGCGCGCAACCCGCATGATGCCTGTCTCGTTCGAGTCGGTGCCCTGGGAGTTGGAGGATCCAGGTTTGGTTGTGGGTCGCGGGACCGTCCCGGCGTTCCGATGCGCTCTGCTGCCGCACAGGCGGCCGAGCGCGGTGTCCTCCGCATCGGGTTCCTGCTGCTGCGGCGCTGCTAACGTGTGCGGCTCCATGTCCGGGGCGGTGAAGGGCTGATGGTCAGCGGATCCGGACGCCGCACGGGGGTCGTCACGATGCGCGATGTCGCGCGCGCCACGGGCGTCTCCCAGAGCACCGTCTCCCGCGTCCTGACGGGTGCCACGACGGCGGTCCAGATCGCCCCCGAGACTCGGGAACGGGTCATCGAGGCCGCGCATCGCCTGGGCTACCGGCCGAACCCGCTGGCGCGCGGCCTGCGCGGGGCACGCACGATGCTCCTGGGCGTCATCGTCCGGGAGATCACGGACCCATTCTTCGCGGGCGCCATCGAGGCCGTCTCCATCGAGGCCAGCCAGCGTGGCTACAACGTCGTCCTGGGCCATGCCCACGGCCGGGCGAACGAGGCCATCGCACTCTGGGGTGTGCTCGAGGCACGTCACTGCGACGCGATCGTCCTGCTCGGCGACATGCGCGACCAGCCACGCGTGATCGAGGACCTCCGGGGCACCAGCGTCCCCCTCGTGGCGCTCTGGCAGGGGTCCCGCACGAACGACATCCGGTCGGTGGACGTCGACAACCGGGCCGGGACGGTCGCGGTCCTGGAGCATCTGGCCGGGCTCGGGCATCGGCGTATCGCCTTCATCGGCGGACGGCGGCTGGGCGACATCCAGGATCGGGAGGACGCCTTCCGGCAGTTCATGGCCGGCCATGCCGAGGATGCCAGCATCGAGTACGCCTCCAATGACCTCGACGGCGGCGCGGACGCGCTCGGCCGCCTGCTCGACCGGCCCCGACGGCCGACAGCCGTCGTCGCCTCCACCGATGTGCAGGCACTGGGGGCGCTCCATCGCGCCTACGAACGGGGCGTGCGGGTGCCCGAGGACATCTCCGTCACGGGCTTCGACGACATCCCGTTCGCGTCCGCGTCCATCCCGGCCTTGACCACGGTCCGGATGCCGGTCCGCGAGATGGTCGCCGAGGCACTGCGTCTGGTATTCGACGCGCCGGACGACGCAGACCCGGTACACCCGGTACACCCCTTGCTCGTCCCGTCGCTCGTGGTCCGCGAGTCGACCGGCCGCCCGGTCGACTGACCCGCGACGGCTCCTCGCGGAGGGCGCGCACTGCCGGGGGCTCCAGCCGGTCGCTCAGCGCTCGAACCGACGCTGCAGCACGGCGTGGATCGAGACCGAGATGAGGATGACCGCCCCGTAGACCAGGTTGGTGTAGAAGTCGGTCAGGCCGATCGCGACGATGCCTGCCGTGATGCCCCCGATCATGAACGCGCCGATGAAGGTGCCCCAGATGCTGCCCCGCCCGCCGAAGACCGAGGTCCCGCCGACGAAGACCGCCGCCAGGGTGGGCAGCAGGTACCCAGCACCCATGCTCGGGTAGAAGTTGACCACCTGCAGGCTGTTCAGCAGCCCCGCGAGCGCGGCGGCGCACCCCGTGAGGATGAACAGTGCGATCCGGGTCCGGCTGATGGGTACGCCCATGAGCTTGGCCGCCTGGCGGTTGTCCCCGATGACATACGCGTTCTGGCCCAGGCGGTGGCGGTTCAGCAGCACCCAGGCAGCGATCGTGACCATCACCAACCAATAGAACTCCATCGGGATGTTGAGCACCTTGCCGACCATCAGGTCGTACGCGGACGAGTCCGACGTTGCGACCAGGGCCGTGCTCTTGCCGGCGACCAGGACGAGGGCCAGGCCCCGGTAGAGGAACTGCGTGCCGATGGTCACGACGAGGGACGGGATACCCACGACCGTCACGATGAGGCCGTTGAACGCCCCGGCCAGCATCCCGACAGCGAGCGACGCGAGGATCGCCAACGCGACGTTGTCGGTGGCGTCCCAGGTCCAGACGAAGCCCACCATGCCCAGGGCCATGATCGACGGGAACGAGAGGTCGATGTCGCCCGCGATGATGACCATCGTGAGGGGCATGGCCACGATCGCGAAGTACGGCGTCGTCTGCGCGAACGAGAGGTAGATCCGGTCGGACATGAACGTCGCGGGCGCCGCGATGATGAACACCAGCCACAGCAGCAGGAACGCTGCGGTGATACCGATCTGCGAGGACCAGCGCGTCGCGAACGCCGCCAGGGCGCTCCGCGGCGAGGACCGCATCGGGGCCGACGCGGCGCTCACGCCTCCACCTCGGCGTCCCCTGAGCCGGTCGCCGGGGCACCTTCGCGGTAGCGATCCTGCTCCGTGTAGCTGCCGACCGCGGCCACCTCGCGCATGATGTCCATGAGCTCGTTGAGCGTGTACCGGGCGGTCGGGAAGTCTCCTGCGACGCGACCCCGGTCGATGACCACGATGCGGTCCGCGACAGAGTAGACGTGGAAGATGTTGTGGTCGATGAAGATGGCCGACTTGCCCGCCTCGCGGATGCCACGCACGAACGTGAGCAGCTTCTCCGTCTCCTTGAGGGACAGGCCCATGGTCGGCTCGTCGAGGATGATGATCTCCGCCTCGAACAGGAGCGCCCGGACGATGGCCAGGCCCTGACGCTCCCCGCCTGACAGGCCGGTGACCGGGGTATCGGCGGTCAGCACCGCGGACGTGAAGCCCATCGAGTGCTGCATCAGCTCTTCCGTGATGCGCCGCATCTCGCCGACCTTGAGCAGGCCGAACCGCCCCGACAGGGCGCGGCCCATGAAGATGTTGCGCCACAAGGGCAGCTGCTCGGCCAGCGCCCGCTCCTGGAACACGGTCTCGACACCGAGGTCGCGGGCACGCTGGACCGTGAGGCCGGCCACCTCCTGCCCGCGGAACCGGATCTGCCCGCGGTCCGGCTGATGGACGCCGGTGATGATCTTGATGAGCGTGGACTTCCCCGCCCCGTTGTCGCCCAGCAGTCCGACGACCTCGCCGGCCCCAAGGCGGAGGTCGACCCCCTGGAGCACCTGGACGCCGCCGAACGACTTGTACACCCCCCGCAGCTCGAGCCGCGGGACATCCGGAGGTGACGGTGCGACGGCGCTCGTCTCGCCCTGGGTCGTCGTCACGCGAGGACCTCCGTGAACGGCCGGCGCAGGTCCATCCCGCGCCGGCCGTGATATCGCGTCGAACGTGGATCCGACGGCTACCGGATCTGCTGCTCGACGAGGGGTGCGATGACGTCGATGTTGGACGCGTCGACGAATCCGCCACCGGTGTTGATGAACAGGCCACTGAAGCCGAACTCGTGGCTCAGGCAGAGCTGTGCGATGGCTTCGAAGCCCTGCAGGAACTGCTGCTGGTCGATGACCAGGTCGATGTAGCCGTCCTTGACGCCCTGCACCGTCGCGGGTGACAGGTCGAAGCCGGCCGCATAGAGGCTGTCGGGCGCGAGGCCGGCCGCCTTCATGTACGTCGGGATGGTGGATGTCAGGTTGCCGTGGTCGATGATGATGGCCTTGAGGTCAGGGTTCGCTGAGGCCATCCCGGTGAAGGTCGGCACGCCCGCCGCGGGATCGGCATTCGTGGCGTCGTCGATGTCGAGGTACACCACGTTGATACCTGCCGCCTCGAGTGTGTCGGTGATGCCCAGCGTCCGCTCACCGCGGCCCGGCTGGCTCTTGAGGCCCCACACGAAGACCTTGTCGCCGGACTTGAGACCACCGCGCGCCATCGTCTCGGTCGCAAGGGCGGCGCCCGCATCGTGCAGGACAGCGCCCACGTAGCCGGTGCCCTTGCTGGCGTACTTCGCCTCGGCCTTGGCCAGCTCCGTGTTCATCACGGTCACCAGGATCCCCTGGCTCTCCGCGTCGTCGATGAGCGGATCGAACGCATCGTCCCCCGGATGACCCATGACCGCGATGCCATCCGGCTTGGTGGCCACGGCCTCGCTGAACTGGGTGATCATCTTGCTCGGGTCCCAGTCCGACCATTGGTAGCTGACCGTGGGGCCGAATGCGGCCTCGGCCGCCTTCGCGCCGTTGTAGACGACCGTCTCGAAGCCCCCGCCTGGCGTCCCGCCCGGGAAGAACGTGATGTTCATGCCCTTGCAGAACTGCCCCGCCACGGGTGCCGGGCTCTGGGCGACGGCCGGCCCGGCGCTGGGCACGATGGCTGCCGCAGCCAATGCGATGGCCGCCACGATCGGCGCGCTGCGCCGTTGGCGGGTGGATAGGGTCCTGGATCCGCGATCACTCATGACATCGCTCCCATATCGGTTGCAACCGGATCGAGATCGGCGCGTGTGCGCGCAGTCGCCAAGCTTCCTCCTCCAAATCCCTCGCCAGCCGCGAGCCTGGAGCAGCGGAAGTCCGACACGCCGCTCCGGTGGGTCGTCCCCGTGCCAGGCAGTGCCAGCCGACATTGTCAAATCGATTGTATGCATACGATTTCAGCAGTGTCAATGAGGAGCCGGGGCGCCGAGGAGCTGTGGCACCCGCCTCGGTCGTGGCGTCCCGGTGGTGGCGCTCTCAGGTCCGGAGGCGCTCGACCCAGCGGTCGGCCGCGGCCAGGCGGGCCTCCAGCTGCTCGACGGTGGCTTCGTTGATGCTCAGGATGCCGACGGCACGATTGAGCTGGCCGTTGACCTGGGCATGCGTCTGGCCGGTGAGCCGGGCGATGTCCCGTGCACCGTCCGCGTTCGCGACGCGGAGTGCGTCCTTCACCTGCCGCCGCGTCCGTCCGGGAGCAGCGGGGGAGGGGGCCCCGGCCACGGGCGGGGGCAGCGCGATGTCCATCTCGATGGTGCCGTCGCTCGTCACATCGAGGTCCTCCGGGATGCCCTCGTGCCACGGCTGCCATGCGGCGGAGCCGGCGATGGGCGTCGCGGACAGCGCCTCGAACAGCGACAGCTGCTCGGCGCCTCGATCGAACGGCGTCAGGGGCGAGCGCTGGAGCGGGTCGTCCTCGTCGGGTCGTCGATCCCGGCGCAGCGAATGGCGGCGCTGCTCCGCGATCTGGGCCGCCCGGACCCGCAGGCGCAGGTCATCGGGGATGTACAGCCAGGCCCGCTGCTCGCGGATGCCGGGCACCCAGCGGACGAACCGGCCCACCGCCTGTCGGAAGAAGAGGTCGGTGGTCGTGACCGTCGCGTACACGCCGACCCGGAGGCGTGGGATGTCGACGCCCTCGGAGACCATCCGGACCGCCACCAGCCACTCCGTCCGTGCCCGACGCGAACGCCTCGATGCGCGATGAGGCCTCGGGGTCGTCCGAGGTCACCACGACCGGGCGCGGTCCGGAACCGGCGCCGGAGGATGTCCGCGATGCCCCGGGCATGCTCCTGGTCGATGGCGATGACCAGGCCGCCGGCGTCCGGCTGGCTGCGGCGCACGTCAGCGAGCCGCTCGCATGCCTCGCGCAGCACCGCCGGCAGCCACTCCCCGTCGACGGAGAGGGCGGTCCGGAGCCGCTGGTTGGCGAGCGCGCTCGCCAACGGGTCGTCGAAGGTCGCCTCGTAGGCCGTGCCATCGGGCGCGGTCCATTCCATCTGGCCGCCGGTCCGCGGGAAGTAGACCGGCCGCACCACGCGACCGTCAGCGAGCGCATCGCCGTAGCCGTACTCGTAGTCGGGGATCGCCTCATCCTGCTCGTAGCGCACGAAGGGGATGGCCTGGGTATCGCTCCGGAATGGCGTCCCCGACAGGGACAGGCGGCGGGCGGCGCCGTCGAACGCCGTCCGGAGCGACGCTCCCCATGCCTGGTCCTCGGCCGCATGGTGGACCTCGTCGAGCACGACGTACGCGCGCCCGACCGCATCCCGGATCGCAGCCGCGCTCAGGGCCACCTGCTGGTAGCTGGTCACGATGCCGTGCATATCCAGGGGCAGGCCGCCATCGGCCGGGGACCATGCCGGGTCGAGATGGAGCTGGAGCCGCGCGGCCGCATGGGCCCACTGGATCTTGAGGTGGGCGGTCGGCGCCACGACCACGAGCGGGGCACGCCGCTCGGCGAGGGCCAGCCGGAGCGCAGCGAGGGCGAAGGTGGTCTTGCCGGCACCGGGCGTCGCGACGGCGAGGAAGTCGGGTCCGGCTGACGCCGCGAGGCGCGCGAGCGCGGCATGCTGCCAGGGGCGCAAACGAACGCTACGGGACATGGGCTCCACGGGAAACGGAGGGACAGGAGACGGGCGGGTCCCCAGTTTCGCAGCGAATCCTTGCTCGCGCGCGACGCCGAGCGCGACCGGACAGCACCCAGCATCCGCGGTAGGGACGAGGCTAGCTGGAACCCCTCGAACGAGGCGGAGCGATGATGTCCAAGGTCGGGAAGTACGTCCGGAAGCGCGTCGTATCGCGCGTGAGCAGGCGGTAGCCTGCGACGGCCGCGTGGGCGCCGATGTAGAAGTCCGGGAGGGGAGTGGTCCGCACGCCTCCTCGACGCCGGTACTGGAGGAAGGCCCTGCCTGCAAGGAACCCCGCCGGGTACGGCAGTGGCTCCCGTTCCACCAGTCGATCTCGGGAGGGCTGCGTCGATTCTCCTCGATCGTTCGGTAGCCGCCCGAGATCTCTGCGAAGACGATCGGGTTGATGACCAGCACCGATGTGCGCCCGAGCGCCTCGAGCGCGCTGCTCGACCAGTCGACCCATATCGGATCCTCCTGGAGGATGTCCAGGAGGACACTGCTATCGACGAGCACCGATGTCATCACTCCCCGCGCGTCAGCGCCAGGATCTCGTCCGTCGTCATCGCATGGTCGCCGCTGCCCCGCAGCCGGGCCACGAGCATCCGGCCGCGATCGGGCTTGCTCGACGAATCGGCCCTGACCATACGGACCCCGTCGTCGTCGAGGATGAACACGACGTCCGTATGCGGGAGCAACCCCGCGGCTTCGCGGATAGCCTGGGGGATCGTCACCTGCCCCTTGGCAGTGATACGCATCTGGATCCTTTCTTACTGAGTGGAGTAAGAACGATACCCCCGGGTACCAGCGGACGCAAGGCTCGGACCCAGCTGCAAGAGTCCCTCGTGCATGCCATGGGCGGTTCGGTCGTCCCAGGCACCCCATGCCGGAGGGACGAGGACATGCGTCGTCGTCGTGGCTGGTCATGTAGTAGTATCGTGCGATGATTACTGTGCCTGAAGCCGCGAGGCGCGCCGGCAAGGATCCCGAGACCATCCGTCGCTGGATCCGCAGCGGGCGACTCGCCGCGACAAAGATCGGCACCCAGCACGTCGTCGAGGAAGCTGACCTCGAGGCGCTCCTCGACGAGGAGATGCTTCCCATCCCCGATGTGTGGGGATGGGGCCACCTGGCCGATGGTCGACCGATGCCGAACGTCGTGGCCACCATCCGTCGTCAGCGCGCAGGTCACTGAGCATGCTCGTCGTCGATGCCAGCATCGCGGTCGCCCTCGCGCTCCGTGGCGAACGACCTGCCGCGCTCGTGGACGAGGAGCTCGTGGCACCGGCCCTGCTCTGGTCCGAGACCACATCGGCGCTCCATGAGCTTGCGTTCCGCGGTGATATCGACCCGGATTCCGCCTCGGCCGCTATCGCCGACCTGTCAGCGCTTGGGATCGAGCGACGCGAGCACCCGGCGCTCTTCGTCGAGGCGTCACGGATCGCCCGACAGCTGGGCTGGGCCAAGACCTACGACGCCGAGTACGTCGCCCTGGGGTTGCTCACGGGCACCCGGCTGCTGACACTCGACGCCCGCCTGCAGCGCGGCGCATCCCGGATCGTCACCGTAGTCGGTCCCGCAGACCTGTGATGCGCGGCAGTGGGGGAGTGGTCAGGTTGCCCGATGGGTCTCCCCGTCCCCAGGACGGATCGTGACCGATCTGCCGGACGGATCGTCCGCCGCCTCCCCCACCCAGGTATCTCAGCCTGGTGACGGCTGCGGCCCACGGGTGTACCGCAGCTCACGGTATGCGCCCAGCGACCGATCAGGCCGATGAGGAGATGGATCGACCCCTCGACCGGGCTTCCGTGGCCACCCGATGCGCCGGACGCATGAAGTAGCCGCGGAGAGGCCTCCATGCCACTGCCAGACGGTGCTCGTTGGCCTGATCATGCACCCCGCGCATCATCGACCGCCACCACGGAGTGGCAGCGGGACTCGGGGACGATGCCGGCGCCCGAACCCCAACGGCGTCGGAGAGGCCCACTCTCAGTCGCATCCCGCACTGCCGATAATGCAAGTTATGTAACACGCCCGTGTGGACATGTACACCCGGCGCCGATGACTCCTTCGATGGTAGGTCTCGTCTCGCCGGCCCGGACGGCCTACGAGGAGGCGGGCTCCGTGAGCAGGTCCATCAACGCCCGGAGCTCGTCCGCGGTGACACCGTTGGCGTGCAGGAAGGCTGCGGCACCGCCGTGATGCTGTCGAGGTGCTCGAGGGACGACTCCATGAACTCCGGCGGGCTGTCGACCTCGATGGAGCCGACGCGCCAGTCGGTGATGTGGGGATCGTCCATGGGCCGTGCGAACATCGGCCGCGCTCAGGGCGTAATCCTCGACGATGACCTCGCGAGGAACGCCGACCGACATCCAGGATGAGGGCGATGGCCACGCCCGTCCGGTCCTTGCCGGCGGCGCAGCCGATGACCGCCGGGGCGCCTCCAGGGGCGAGGAGCGCCCGGACGACCTCCACGAGCTGCGTCGCACGCGCATCGAAGATGTGCCGGTACATGCCCGCAAGGCCGAGGTGCGGCGTCGGGTCATCGGCCAGCAGCGGGATCTGGGTGTAGCGCACCCGTCGGATGTCCTGGAAGACGCTGGGCGCGACGTCCAGTCTCGGACGGCCAGCGGAGGTCGATGACCTGGCGCAATCCCAGGTCCGAGGAGCGCGGCCTGGGAGCCTGTCGGGCAGGCTGTCGAGCGAATCGGTGCGCAGCAGGGTCCGCCAGCGGGTCTGTCGGCCGCCGGCAGCCGGATAGCCGCCAACGTCCCGCAGGTTGCGGGTACCGGCCAGCGGCAGATGCCGGTCCGCATCGACGGTAGCCGCGCCGGGCTCCGGGGAGACATCGGATCTCATATGCGCAAGCGTACGGCGTCCGCGGCGACTCGTCCCGGAACGACCTCGACCGCCCCTGCGCCCTCAGGGACGCTCGTTGACCGAGACCCAGGCGGCATCGAGGACGCAGTGGATGACCGCCGTCCGGCGCGCCGCGAGCGCGTCATGGAGCGCCGCTCGAACTGGTCATCGGTCGTGACCCGGAACCCGAGCGCGCCGCTGGCCTCCGCCACGGCCGCGAAGTCGATCGGGCCGAGCTCCGTCGCCACGCGCGGCCGGCCTTCGCTGGTCCTGATGCATCCGGATGGTGCCGTAGCCGTGGTTGTCGAGCACGATGACGACCGGCCGGGCACCTTCCCGGACCGACGTCTCGAGCTCTGCCATCGTCATCGCGAAGCCACCGTCCCCGCAGACCGCGACGACGGGTCGATCGGGATGGACCAGCGACGCGGCGATGGCCGCCGGCAGTCCGTAGCCCATGGCGCCCGACGTCGGGCCCAGGAACGTACCCGGCCGCAGGAAGCGATAGCCGCGTGCCACCCAGCCACCGAAGTTGCCGGCGTCCGTGGCGATCACCGCGTTCGGCGGCAGCAGCCGCTGCATCGTCCCGACCAGGCCCGACCGGGGTGGACGCCGGGCCCGGACCACTCCCCTCCGTCGACGTCGGACGCCGCCAGGCACGCCGCCCGATCGCGACGAGGTCCGGGCGCGCGCGCTCCGGTTCTCCGCGTCGAGCACGGCGCCCCGCAGGTCCGACCAGGCGACATCCAGGAACCGGGCGACGTCCGCGGTCATCGACAGCGTCGGCGCCGCCAGCCCGTCCGGTGCGCCTGGCGAGGCTCCAGGTCGACCTGCGCCCAACGGGTCCCCGGCGACAGGGATGCGGTAGCCATAGGTGGCGATCTCGGACATCCGGGCGCCCAGCACGAGCACCACGTCGGCTGCCTCGAGCCGCTCGCGGACGATGGCGGGGCTCCAGTAGCCGGTCATGCCCAGGTACCCGGCGTGGTCGTTGGGCACCACGTCCGGTCGTCGCCAGGACGCGATGACCGGCACGGCGAGGGCATCCGCGAGGGTCATGAGCCGCTTGCTCGCCCGTGCCCGCAGGACGCCGCCGCCGGCGATGATGACACCGCGACGGGACGCCGCCAGCCACTTGAGTGACCTGGCGCACGGCCGCGCGGTCAGGCGCCAGGCCACCCTGGGCAGGGGCTGCCGGTGGCGTGTTGCCACCGACGGAGAGACCCAGGACGTCCTCGGGCAGCGCCAGCAGGATGGGGCCCGGTCGGCCGGTCGTCGAGCTGGCGGATCGCCTCCCGCCATCACCCGGCCAGCATCGGTGGGACGTTCCAGCTCCACGGCCCACGAGGCCAGCGAGCCGATGCCGGTCGCGAGGTCCGACTCCTGGAATGCCTCGCGACCGCGGTATTCGCGTCGCACGCCACCGATGAGTGCCACCAGCGGCGCCGAGTCCGGGCGTGCGGTGTGGATGCCGATGGCGGCGTTGGCCGCACCGACCGTACGGGTCGCGAGCACGATCTGGGGTCGCCGGTGAGATGGGCGGCAGCCGCGGCCATGAACGAGGCACCACCCTCATGGCGCGTGCCACGACACGGACGCCGGCAGCCGGCAACGCATCCAGCAGCGGCAGGAAGCTCTCGCCGGGGACCGTGAACGCGAAGCGAGCGCCGGCCCCCGCCAGCCGGTCGGCGACGAGCTGGGCGACCGTCGGGTCGGACCGCCTTGGGCGCGCGTCGCGGCCCCGCGTCCCCCGCCTCTGGCGGCCTCTGGGGCCGCTGGGACCTCGACGACCGCCACGTCAGCGGCTGCTCGCCGGCTCATCGGCCGCTGCCGGGTCGTCGGCGACCGCCACATCAGGGACAGATGCGCTCAGTGGAGCGTCACGGAGGTCCATACCATCGACAGGATGATGAGGCTCGCCACGAGCACCACCAGCATCCTGCCCACCCGGCTCCTCGCCATCGTTCACCTCAGCGATAGTTCTCGAACTGGAGGGCGACCGGGTACCCCTCCCCCTCGTCCTTGAGGCGGGCGATGACCCGTTGCAGCTCGTCCCTGCTCTTGGCCGTCACGCGCACCGCATCACCCTGGATCTGGCTCTTGACCTTGGGGAACTCATCACGGAGCAGCTTGCGTGATCTTCTTGGCGATGTCGTCCGGTAGGCCCTTGCGAAGCGCGATCTTCTGCTTGAGCAGGCTGCCGCCGACGGGCTGGATCGTCACCCCAGTCGAACACCTTGAGCGACAGGCCACGCTTGATCGCCTTGCGACTCGATGAGCTCCCGGAGCGCATGCGCGCGCAGCTCCGAGTCCACCGTGAGCGTGATGTCCTCCTTGTTCAGCTCGATGTCCGCGGTCGCGCCCTTGAAGTCGTAGCGCGTGGTGACCTCGCGCCGGACCTGGTCGAGGGCGTTCACCAGCTCCTGGCGATCGAAATCGCTCACCACGTCGAATGACGCGTCACCCGCCATCGGACCCTCCCTGGCCCGTCGTCGGGCTCGGCCCTGAACGTGGCATCCGTGCCCACCACCGCGGGCGATCGTCCACTGCCGCGCAGCGGCGGACCACGGCGCCGTCGTCGATCCAGCTCCAGGGTCATGAACCCACGCTGTCGGACTGCGCTCCGCGGTCGTGCGCTGGGTGAGCGCGCCGTGCCAGCTCGCGAGGATCGTCGTGCCGCTCACCCAGATGCGCTCGGCGTCGAACTCCACGTTGCCGACGGCTGCCGCGGCCCGGGTTCCAGTGCTCACGGATGGCCAGGCGCCGATCAGCGGGGGCTCGAACGGGTCCGGGCCGGAACTCGGCATCGTCCTGGAACAGCGCCATCACGGCGTCGACGTCGCGTCGCTCCCAGGCGCGCTTGAAGCGCGCGAGCACGTCCTGCCCGTCGCCGGGCGTGAGATTGGGCATGCGGTCATCCTACCAGTCGTGGCGGTGGTCCCTGGGCGGCGCCGAGTGCCGCAACGAGCGTCTCCGCGATGACATACGAGCGGCCCCCGCCCATGACCAGCACCACATCCCCGGGCACCACGCTCGTGGCCCAGGTACGCCGCGGTGGCCTCCACCGATCCCGGCGCGACCGCGGGCAGCCGCCGAGCGCTCGGTCGACCGCCGCCGCGAGCGCGGCGGCGCTGGTGATGGTGGTATCCGGGTCGCGACCCGCCCAGATGTCCGCGATGACGACACGGTCCGCGGTGGCGAGCACATCCGCGAACGCATCGAGCATCGCCGCGGTCCGGTGGTAGGTCAGTGGCTCGTAGACCGCCCACAGCCGGCCGGCCGGGATGGGTCGTCGCGGACGGCGGCCAGCGTGGCCGCGATCGCCGTCGGGTGATGGCCGTAGTCGTCGACCACCAGCACTCCCATGGGGCTCGCCCTTGACCTCCATCCGGCGACCAACGCCCCGGAAGCTGGCCAGCCCGTCCGCGACCATGTTGGCTGCCACGCCCAGCACCAGCGCCGCGGCGGCCACGCACACCGCATTCGCCGCGTTGTGCCGACCGGTCAGCCCCAGCCGGGCCCGGACGGGCGCCGAGTCAGGACCTCCAACGTCAGGACGCCATCCCCGGCCAGGCGACCGGTCACGTCCGGCGACCCCGGCGCACCGGCCGGTCGTCTGCGAGGGCCGACCCGGACGACACTGCCGGGCCAGTCCATCGAGTCGGTCCAGCAGCCGCGCGCACGCCCGGGTCGCCCACGTTCGCGACGAGCGTCCGCGCCCGCGGCCCCCGGGGCGCGCAACCAGCCCGCGAACGCGTCGAGCACGGCGGCCTCGTCCGCGAACACGTCCGGGTGGTCCCACTCCGCGTTCAGCAGCACCGCCACGTCCGGTCGATAGGCGTCGAAGTTGCCGGCGTACTCGTCCGCCTCCACCACGAACGCGGCACCACTCCCCCAGCGAGCCGTGGCGGGCGGTCCGCCCGTTATCGACGACGGCAGCAGCGCGCCGACGAAGGCAGCCGGATCCGCACCCGCCGCGGACGAGCAGGTGGACCAGCCAGCCCGACGACGGTCGACTTGCCGTGGGTGCCCGCGATGCCCACCAGGCGGCCACCCTGGGTCGCGCACGACATCCGCGATGACCTGCTGCCACGGCTCGGGCGCGATGCCGCGCATCGCGTGCCGCGACGAGCTCCGGATGGTCGGGTGCGATGGACGTGAGCGCCTTGGTGGCCGCCACCCGATCGACGAGGCGGCGCTCCGTCCGCCACGATGTGCGCCGCCGCGTGCTCGCGGGCGAACGGGATGCCGGCCGCTTCGATGCGCGGCGCGTGTAGGGCGAGGCGCCACCCGGGTCACAGCCGCTCGCGGCCGCCCCGGCGCGCCATGCCAGCCATGTCGCGGCGGATGCGCCGGCACCGGCCGCGCCGATGACATGGATGCGCTCGCCGGGGCGATGGGGCGCGCGGCACGCGCGCCGGCGAGGCCCGCGCCGATCTCCGCGGCGGACCGGGTCATACGCCCGGCTGCGGCTCAGCCCGTCGAGCAGCGAGTCGCCGGAGGAGCAGCCAGAGCGCTGCATGCGCGCTCTGGCGCTTGTTGGCGGAGCGGTCGCCGCCCCATACGTGGCGCTCCACCACGGCGCCCGCCGGCATCACGCACGGCCACGTAGACGAGCCCGACGGGCTTGGTCGGCCGTCCCGCCGCTCGGTCCGGCGATGCCCGTCACCGGCAAGCGCGAGGTCCGTGCCGAAGCGCACCCGGGCGCCCTCGGCCATCGCCGCCGCGACCTGGGTCGGAGACGGCACCGTGGCTCTCGATGAGCTCCGAGGGCACCACCAGCGAGGGCGCCGCTTGAACGCGTCGCTGTAGACCACGGCGCCGCCCATGAACCAGGCGCTGGAGCCGCTGATCTCCGTCAGGAGTGGCCGACCAGGCCGCCGGTGCACGACTCCGCGGTGGACATCGTCGCCCCGAGGTCGTTCAGGCGCCGGCCGACGACCGCGGCGAGGCGGATGAGCTCATCGGTGGTCGCGAGCGTCGGCTCGAGCACCTCACGGTCGACCCCGCCATCCGGCTGGCGGCCGACCTCCGTCCGGGTCGTGTCGTGCTGGCTCACTGCAGCCGCTGCGGCGCCTTGCCCTTCTCGAAGCGCCAGACGGCACGATCGGCGCGCGGCCCGAGCGGGCTTGCGGCATCGCCGCCCGACACCCACCACGGTGGACTTCTCCACCCCGGTGTTCACGACCACGGTCTTCCGGGCGACGACGACCGTCCGGTCGCCGTTGGCGTAGATCTTGCCCGCGTTGACGGGCTGCCCATCGACGAAGACCTGGATCCATGCGCGACCCCGGACCGTGGTGCCCACCTCGACCGCGAAGCCGTTGTAGTCGACCGTCGACCGTCGATGTCGCGGTGGCGCTCGCGAGCTGGTCGCTCGCCACCGTGGTCACGTCGATGGCCCACTTGCCCGGTGCCAGCACGAGCTCGCCGTCGAACGCACCACCGCGCGCGTCGAGGCGGAGCGACCCGGGCTGTGCCGGTGCCTTGCCGGAGCCCGCCCAGCGCGGGTTCACCTTGACCCAGCGGGCGTTCGTCGACCCCTTGACCGCGACGGTGGGGTCACCGCTCCGTCCGCCGTCCTGGGGGGCTGCGACGGTCAGCGCCGCCTGGCCCGCCACGAGCTGCGATGGGGCGCCACTGGCGAGGGTGTCGGGCGAGGCCACCTGGTCCGCTGGGCTCGAGTCGCCGGGTAGCGCCGCCAGGCTCGTGGGCGCCGGCGTCGGGATGGGTGTCGGCTTCGCGGGGGCGGCCACGGTGATGATGACCGGCAGGCTGGACGACTCGCGGCCGGTCTCCGGATCGCGGGCGGTGAGCGTGAACTCGTTGCCACCCTTCTGGACCGGCACGCTGAGGGCCCAGCGGCCATCGTCGCCCGCGTCCTCCGACTGGACCATCGTCCCCGCGGCATCGAGCGCCTTGACCGTGGCATGGACCGGGCTGGTGCCGGTCAGCTGGTACGAGGTCTGGTCCTCGTCGGCCCGGATCGATCGATCCGCCATCCAGGCGCAGCTCCGGGACCTGGGAGAACCGGAACAGCTGCATCCCGACGTAGCCCAGGAACAGGATGACCACGACGCTCAGGACCGCCGCGACCGCGAGGCTGGGCGTGAAGGTGAGCCCGCGACGGGGGTCGGTCAGGGGCTGCGGGGGCGCGACCATGGCGGTGCTCGACGCCCGCAGGCCAGGGTCCTGCTCCTCGTGCCAGCGATCCAGCACCTCCACCGGGTCGAGCCCCAGGTAGAGCGCGTAGTTGCGCAGGAAGCCCTTGGTATAGACCGCGCCGGGCAGCTCCGCGTAGTCGCCGTCCTCGAGTGCCGACAGGTGCCGGGCGCGGATCTTGGTGTCGCGCTCCGCACGGTAGAGGTCGACGCCCTTCTTCTCGCGGGCCGCGTGCAGCATGTCTCCAACGCTCGGCGCCGACGTCGCGTCGATGGGCGTGCGCTCACCTCGCAGGCGGCGGCCGACGCGTGTCTGCTGGCGGGCGGTCATGCCTTGCGGTGGTCCCCTGCTTCGAACCCTGGAGTCACACCGGTGCCTGGGGGCGACGGCGGACGTCAAGGATACGACGTCCGGCCAGTGGCGGCCGTAGGTAGTCTTGGGGAGTCCCCCGGCCCCAACGGCGCTGTCGGCGGGCACCCGGGACCGTGCCCGGACACCCCCGGGATCAGGGCGCGTCGACGTCCTCGGTGCTCCGCAGCCAGTTCTCGGGACCGTAGACCTGGCGGGGCGTGGCCGGGTTCCGCGGGTCCTGCGGCCCCACGATGCCGACCCGCTCCAGCTCCTCCATGAGGCGGCTGGCCCGGTTGAAGCCGACCTTCAGCTTGGTCTGCATCATCGAGGTGCTCGCCTTGCCGGTGAGCATCACCAGCTCCGCGGCGCGTGGCGTCAGCTCGTCCTCGGCCATCTTCGACGAGCCAGCCGAACTCGCCGCCGCCATCCTCGGCATCCTCCGCGGAGCCCGCGAGCACCTCCGGGTCGTAGATCGGGTCGCGGCTCCTGCTGTGCGCCAGTGGTCGCACACCGCGTGCACCTCCGCGTCGGACAGGAACACGCCCTGGAGCCGGACCGGACGCGGCAGGTCGGAGGGCTGGTAGAGCATGTCGCCCCGGCCGATGAGGTCCTCGGCGCCGGGCTGGTCGAGCACGGTCCGGCTGTCCACGTTGGAGGCCATCGCGAACGCGATCCGGCTGGGCACGTTGGCCTTGATGAGGCCCGTGACGACGTTGACGCTCGGGCCGCTGCGTCGCGAGCACGAGGTGGATGCCCACGGCCCGCGCCTTCTGGGCGAGCTTGACGATGGGGTCCTCGACCTTGCGTCCCTCGCGCATCATCAGGTCCGCCAGCTCGTCGATGACGAGCACCAGGTAGGGCAGCTGCTCGTCCTCCGCCACCCGGACGCTTGCGTTGTACGCCGCGAGGTTGCGCTCGCCCTTGGCCGCGAGCAGCTTGTAGCGGTCCTCCATCTGGCCCACCGCCCAGGTGAGCGCAGCGCGCGCCTGGTTGGGCTCCACGATCACGGGCGCCTTGAGATGCGGCAGGTCAGCGTATGCCGCCAGCTCGACGCGCTTGAGGTCGACGAGCACGAGCTCCACCTCCTGGGGCGTGGCACGCATCAGGAGGCTGGTGATGAGCGCGTTGACACAGACGCTCTTGCCGGAGCCGGTGGCGCCCGCGATGAGCAGGTGGGGCATCCGGGCCAGGTCCACCGCGTAGGCCTTGCCCGAGACGTCCCGGCCGAGCGCGAAGGTGAGCTTGCTGGTCGCGTGCTCCATCTTGGCGTCCTCGTAGAGGCGCCGGAACCCGACCGACCTCCGAGGCGTGGTTGGGGATCTCGATGCCCACGACGTCCTTGCCCGGGATGGGCGCCTCGATGCGGATGCGAGCGCGCCGCGAGGGCCATCGCGAGGTCGTCCGCGAGACCCTCGATGCGCGACAGCTTGACGCGCACGTCGGGCTTGCACCTCGTACTGGGTCACCACCGGACCGCTGTTGACGCCCACGACCTGGGCCGGGATCTGGAAGCTGCGCAGCTTCTCCTCGATGATGCGGGTGTTGGTGGCGTGGTCGACGTTGCCGCCGTTGGTCGGCGCCGCGCCGAGGTCCAGGATGTCCACCTTGGGCAGGGACCAGACGCGCGGCGGGCGGGGCATGGGCGCGGCGTCGAGACCCAGGGTCCCGGGGACATCTGCGCCGGCCGCACCGTTGGAGCCTTTGCCGGCCGCGCCCTCCGTGGCGGCCGCAGGGGCCGTGCCCGGCCGGCTGGCCGTGACGGTGGTCATCGTTCGCGCGGAGCCCTTGGCCCCCGCATCCGGGGCGCCGCCGATCCAGACCGTCTGGCTCAAGGGCGCCGGGCTGGGTGTCGGGGTCGGCGCTGGGATCGCGGGTGCCATCGCCCGGTCAGCGACCGGCTCGGTCCTGGGGCGGCCCCGGCCGGTGGGTGGCGGGACGGGCGCGACCGGTGGTCCCTCCGCCTCGCCCGGCGCGCGAGCACGGGCCGCGTTGACCGTGGCCGCGACCGTCGCGCTCGTGGCGCTCGCGAGCGCCTTGCCACCCGTGGAGACCGGCTGCAGCAGGGCCCGCAGCGTCAGGCCGAACATGAGCAGCAGGCCCACGATGACCAGGCCCACGAGGACCAGGAACGCACCCGCGGGACCGACGAGGTCGCTCAGCCAGTGCGACAGCCCATGGCCGATGCCTGCCACCGCCCTTGCTCAGGTCGGCGGGCGTAGCCTTGAGCCCCGACAGGAGGTGGATGAGCCCCTCCCCGGCGAGGAAGACGAGCACGCCCCCGATGGCCATGACACCCCAGCCGCTGTGGACCGTGGCCGAGCGCTCGACCGTCACGCCCGCCACGATGAGCAGCACCCCCAGCAGCCAGGCACCCTGGCCGAAGGACGGCCGGAGCACGTCCGTCACGAACTGGCCGAACACCCCCTGCCCGCCCAGGAACAGGGCCACGAGCGTCAGCCCACCGATGACCAGCAGCACGATGCCCACGATGGAACGGACCGTGCCCGGTGCCAGCAGCGGTGCCCTGGCCGTGCGGGGGGCGTTGGGGCTCGCCTTCGTGCGCGATCGCGCCGACGCGCGGGAGCTGGTCGACCGCGGGGAGCCGCGCCTCCCCTTGCCACCCGTCGCCATCAGACCTCGACCACGACCGGCAGCACCATCGGACGCCGACGCGTCTGGTCGTAGAGGTACTGCGAGAGGCTGTCCTTGATCTGCGCCTTGAGCAGCCCGATCTCGCTGTGCCGGTCGCCCGGCCCGGCGAGGACGCGCGTCACCCGCTGCGTCGCACCCGCGATGAGCGATGGCTCGGGGACGCCCGACGAAGCCCCGGGTCACGATCTCCGGCTTCCCCACGAGGCTGCCGGTCTGCTTGTCGACGGTGACCACGATGAGGAACATGCCGTCGTTGGCGAGCGCACGACGGTCACGCAGCACGACATCGCCGACCTCGCCCACGGACAGGCCATCGACGAAGACCCGGCCGGCCTCGATGGGCGTGCCGCGTCGGACACGGCCATCGGGGAAGAACTCGATGGGCTGGCCGTTCTCGATGATGAAGATGTTCTCGGCCGAGACACCACACTCGGCAGCCAGCCGGCCGTGCTGGACGAGCATCCGGAACTCGCCGTGGATGGGGATGAAGCTCTTCGGCTTGGTCAGGTTGAGCATCAGCTTGAGCTCCTCCTGGCTGGCGTGCCCCGACACGTGGGCGTGTCGGATGGCATGGTAGTAGACGTTGGCACCGACCTTGAACAGGTTGTCGATGGTTCGGGCGACCGACTCCTCGTTGCCCGGGATGGGGCTGGCGCTGACGATGACCGTGTCGCCGGGCACGATCTCCACGAACCGGTGGTCCCGGTTCGCCATCCGTGCCAGACCCGCCATCGGCTCACCCTGCGAGCCCGTGGTCGCGATGCAGATCTCCTTGTCGGGGACGTCCTTGAGCCGGTCCTTGGGGACCTGCTGCCCGGGACCCCAATGAAGGTAGCCGAGGTCGGAGGCGATGCGCGTGTTCTGCTCCATCGAGCGACCGATGACGGTCACCTTGCGGCCGAACTCGCCAGCAGCGTCGAAGACCTGCTGGATGCGCGCGATGTTGCTCGCGAAGGTGGCGACGATGACCCGGCCTTCGAGGCCTTCCATGATGCCCCGGAACGCCTCGCCGACGGTTCGCTCCGAAGGCGTGTAGCCCGGACTCTCGGCTCGCGTGGAGTCGGACATGCAGGCAGAGCACGCCCTCGCTGCCGAGCTTGGCCAGCTCATAGAAGTCGGTGCCCTTGCCGTCGACCGGCGTCTGGTCGAACTTGAAGTCGCCGGTATGGATGACGTTGCCAAGGGGCGTTCGAAGGCAGATGCCCATCGCATCGGGGATCGAGTGACCGACCCGAAAGGCACTGGCCGAGAAGACGCCCAGGTCGATGGTGTCACCCGGGTCGAAGGCGAGCACCGGATTGTCGCGGAGCTTGTGCTCCTTGATCTTGGTGCCCAGCAGGCCGCGAGCCAGGGTCGAGGCGTAGACCGGCACGCCCGGGAATGACGGCAGCACGTAGGGCAGGCCGCCGATGTGGTCCTCGTGGGCGTGCGTGATGAGGAACGCCTTGACCTTGTGGCGGCGCTCCTTGAGATAGGTGATGTCCGGGATGACGAGGTCGATGCCGAACATCTCCTCGTCCGGGAAGGCAAGGCCGCAGTCGATGACGACGATCTCGTCGCCGTATTCGAAGACCGTGAGTGCCTTGCCGATCTCGCCCACACCGCCCAGCGGCAGGATCCGGAGCGGTTCGGTGGATGTGCGTGGTCGCCCTGGCATGTCGTTGCTTGGGCATCAGAAGAGTCGCATCTGGTCGGTCTCCAATGGAGGTTCGTTGGGGATGGCGTGGATGTCGATGGTGGCGAGAGCTTCGGCCACGTCATCGGCAGACACGATGGGTCCCGGTTCCATGACCGGGTCGGCAGTGATATCCGTCCGCTGGAGCGATGGCTCCGCGACGGCGGCGGGATGGAGAGGCCCAGGCTCCGGTTCGACCTGGTGGCTCCGGTTCGACCGGTGGCTCGGCTTCGGCCGGTGGCTCCGATTCGACCGGTGGCTCCGGGCCCGGCATCGGAGCGCGCCGCGCGCGCCTCGATGAGCGCTCCCGGGACCCGCGACATGTCCTCGCGCATCGTCTCCTTGAGCGACAGCTGCCGGAAGGCCGCGGCCGGGTGATACATCGCGAACGCGAGGGCCGCCGTCGCACCCGTGGCCGGGTCGACCGGACGCTGGGTGCCATGCACCTGGCCGATCCGGGCACCGGGCATGAACGTGCCCAGCGAGATATCGGCCCAGGGTCACCACGAGCGCCGGGTCGAGCACCGCCAGCTGGCGTCGCAGGAAGGGCGCGCAGGCGGCCATCTCGTCCGGTTCCGGATCGCGGTTGCCCGGCGGCCGGCACTTGACCACGTTGGTGATGAACACCTCGTCACGCTTCCAGCCGATGGACCCGATGAGCTCCGTGAGCAGCCCGCCGGCCGCGCCCACGAACGGGCGTCCCTGCTGGTCCTCGTTCTGGCCGGGACCTTCACCCACGAACACGACCTCCGTGTCGGGACTCCCCTCCCCCGGGACCGCGTGCGTCCGGCCAGCGGACAGCCGGCACCGGGTGCAGGCACGGACCTCGGTCGCGATGGCGGCGAGCGCCGTCGACCGTTCCTCGGGCGTCACGCGGGCCACGGTCCCCCGATGGGATCGCCAGCGTGACGACCGACGCCCTGAGCGGGCATCAGGCTCCAGTCGTGGCTCGGCGCGAGGCAGGCGCCAGCCAGCCGCGCTCCACGAGGATCTCGGCGATCTGGACCGCGTTGGTGGCCGCTCCCTTGCGGATGTTGTCGGACACCACCCAGAACGCCAGCCCTCGTCCGTCGGGCATCGACGTGTCGCTCCGGACCCGGCCGACGAAGATGTCGTCACTGCCCGCGGCGTCGATGGCGAGCGGATACCGGTGCGACCGCGGCTCGTCCACGACCACGACGCCGGGCACGGCTGCGAACAGCTCCCGGGCGTGCTCCGGGGTGATGGCGGACCGGCGTCTCGACGTGCACGGCCTCGGAGTGCGCGGCGACCACCGGCACCCGCACGGCGGTGCAGGACACCCGCAGGTCCGGCAGGTGCAGGATCTTGCGGCTCTCCGCGAGGACCTTCCACTCCTCCTTGGAGTAGCCGTCGTCACGGAAGACGTCGATCTCGGGCAGCACGTTGAACGCGATCTGGTGCGGGTAGACCGAGGCGACCAGCGGCTCGCCGGCCGCCCACGCCCGGACCTGGCCCTCCAGCTCCGCCACTGCCTCTGCGCCCGTACCGCTCACGGACTGGTACGTGTCCACGATGACGCGTTCCAGTCCGACCGATGTCGCGGAGCGCCATGAGCAGGGGCACTAGCTGCATGGTGGAGCAGTTGGGATTGGCGATGATGCCTTCGTGGTCGGCGGCGTCGTCCGGGTTCACCTGCGACACCACGAGCGGGACGCCGGGTTCCATGCGCCACTGGGCCGAGTTGTCGATGACGACGGCGCCACGCGCGGCCGCCTCGGGGGCCAGCACGCGGGAGACCTCGCCACCGGCCGAGAACAGCGCGATGTCGACGCCCTCGAAGGCCTCCGGGCTGGACACCTGGACCGGCCACTTCCGACCGGCGAACGCGACCGAGCGCCCGTCCGGCGGCGACGCCAGCGGCCGCAGTTCCGCGACCGGGAAGCCTCGCTCCGCGAGCACCGTCATCATCGTCTGTCCGACCAGGCCAGTCGCGCCGCACACGGCCACGGTCAGGGGCCGGCGTGGCGGCTCGTGGGTGAGACGGGGCGATCACTTCGATGACCATGATGCGTGGACCTGTGCGGGTTCGGGATGAGACCGACCGATGATACGGCTTGACGCGGCTCTGGGGTGCCCGCGCGTCGCCGAATGGATCCTCCGGCCCCAGCTATCGATCGCCCGCGGAGCTGACGAACGTCTGAGTCGCCGGATCCCACACATCGGTGGACGCCAGTGCCGCGCGGTCGTCGTGGCCACCGGCGACCAGCACCCGCCCGTCCGGCAGCAGCGTGGCCGTGTGGCCCTCTCGGGGATCAGCCATCGCGCCCGCGGATGCGAAGGTCCCTGTGACCGGGTCCCACACCTCCGGCGGACGCGAGGGTGCCTCCGCTGTCGCCCGCGGCGGTGCCACCCACGACGAGGACGTGGTCACCAGCCAGGAGCGTGGCCGTATGCCCGGTGCGCGCCTCTGCCAGAGAGCCTGTGCTGGAGAAGGCGTCCGTGGCGCGGATCCCAGACCCCGGCCGATGCCAGCGCACCACCACCGGCGCTGCCGGAGTCCTCGCCACCGACCAGCAGCACCCGTCCATCGGACAGGAGCGTCGCGCTCGCGCCCGAACGTGCCTCGGGCAGCGACCCGGCCAACGTGAATACACCCGTGACCGCATCCCAGATCTCCGCACTCGCGACTGCGAGCGGCTGGCCCGTATCCGTGGTGGTCTGACCACCCACCACGAGCACCCGACCGTCGGGCAGGATGAGGGCCGTGTGGTTGGAGCGTGGCCCGAGCAGCGTGCCAGTGGGCGTGAAGGCACCCTGCTCGGGGTCCCACACCTCCGCGGTGGCGAGGGTCCTGCCGTCGACGCCGATCCCGCCCATGACCAGCACCCGGCCGTCGGGCAGGAGGGTGGCCGTGTGTGCCGATCGTGACGCCGTGAGCGACTGCGCGGTCTGGAACCGGCCCGTCTCCGGATCGCGCAGCTCCGTGCTGCCAAGCGGCTGCCCAGCCACGCCCGTGCCACCGATGACCAGCACGCGACCATCCGGCAGGAGGGTCGCCGTCTGGGCAGCGCGTGCCTCCCGGAGCGGCGGTGCATCGGTCGCAACACCCGCGATCGGATCCCATGTCTCCACGGATGCCCGGGGGACCCCTGAACCTCGAGCGCCACCCGCCACGAGGACCGACCCGTTCCCGAGCAGCGTCGCGGTGTGTCCGGAACGGGAGAGTCGGATCGCTCCTGGGCGGGTCGGCGCCTCTTCTCCGAGGTCCACGATCTGCGTGCTGCGGAGAGCGGCCCCGGCGGTATCGAAGCCACCGGCGATGAGCACGCGGCCGTCCTGCAACAGGGTCGCCGTGTGATTCCAGCGTGCCCGTCGCAGGGCGCCCGCTGCGGAGAAGCCATTGGACGCCGGATCCCAGACCTCCATGCTGGCGAGCGCTTGCGGCTCGTGCCAACCGCCCATCACGAGCACACGGCCATCCGGCAGCATCGTGGTGGTGGAGACGTCGCGCGACTGGGCGAGCGAGCCGGCCGCGGAGAAGCCCCCGGACTTCGGGTCCCAGATCTCCGCCTTCTTGAGGGTGCGCTCCCCGGCCGCGCCTCCCACGACGAGCACGCGACCGTCCGGCAGGAGGGATGCGGTGTGCCCGCCTCGGGCTTGAGCCAAGGACCCCGCACGCTCGAACCGCTGGGTGGTCGGGGTCCACATCTCGGCCGTGGCCAGTGGCTTCGCCGCCTCGTCGTCCCCGCCGACGACCAGCAACCGACCGTCGGGCAGGAGGGTCGCGGTGTGCCGGCTGCGGACCGCCCGTAGCTGCCCTGCTCGCGTGAACCCATCCGTGTCCGGATCCCACACCTCCACGGATGGCAGGACATCGGAAGTCCCGTTCAGACCGCCGATGACCACCACCTTCCCGTCCGGCAGGAGCGTCGCGGTGTGATCGAGGCGAGCGTCATGGAGGGACCCGGTCCGTGTGAACTCGCCCGTTGCCGGATCGAACAGCTCGGCAGTGCGGAGCACCGTATCGGACGATCCGAGACCACCCACCAGGAGGACCCGACCGTCCGGGAGCCTGGTCGCGGTCTGTCTCCAGCGACCCGCCCGGAGCGAGCCCGCGGACGTCGAGCTGCCGCTGCCTGGATCGAGGATCTCCGTGGACCGGAGCGGGTCACTCGCGGAGACATCCCGCAGACCGCCCGCGATGAGCACCCGCCCATCGGCCAGGAGCGTGGCGCTTGGCCCACCACGCGCAGCACCAAGTCGGAGGGGCGACCCCTGCGCGAGCCCAGGCGCGGCCGGCTGGGCGAGCACGCCCGACCATACGAAGGCCACTCCCAGCGTGACCGCCAGGCCCCGGGTCACGCGTCGACCATGCAGCAGCACGACCTTCTCCGTCCGTGGGTGGCCGCCCCCACTGCGTCCCGCATGTCGCCCATCATGCGGTGCGTGCAGCCGTGAGGCAAGCCCAACAAGGGCACGGCTTTCGGCGCCGCCCCTCGCCGGACAGGCGACGACCCGCGCCTCTTCGGCGCGGGTCGTCGCAAGCGGCTATGTGATGGCGGCCATCGAGCCCGCCGTGGCTCAGGCGGGCGCCTTCGCCTGGTGCCGCTGCATCGCGGCCTTGCGGGACAGGTTGACGCGACCCTGGCGGTCGATCTCCATGACCACGACCATGATCTCGTCACCCACCTGGACGACATCCTCGACGGTCGGCACGTGGTAGTCGGCGAGCTCGCCGATGCGCACGAGGCCTTCCTTGCCGGGGATGATCTCCACGAAGGCAGCCGAAGCCCATGATGCGGGTGACCTTGCCCAGGTAGAGGCCACCGACCTCGACCTCCTTGGTCAGGCTCTCGATCCAGGCCACGGCCTTGCGCGATGCCTCGCCATCGGCCGCTGCCACCTCGACGCTGCCATCGTCCTCGACGTTGATCTCCGTGCCGGTCTCTTCCTGGATCTTGCGGATCATCGCGCCACCCTTGCCGATGATGTCGCGGATCTTCTCGGGGTTGATCTTGATGGTCGTGATGCGCGGTGCGAACGAGCTCATCTCGTTGCGCGGTGCGGGCACCACGTCGGTCATCTTGTCCAGGATGGTCAGGCGCGCGATGCGTGCCTTCTCCAGGCCGGTCCGGATGATGGCCTCGTTGATGCCCTGGACCTTGATGTCCATCTGGAGGGCCGTGATGCCGTCACGGGTGCCGGTGACCTTGAAGTCCATGTCACCGAAGGCGTCTTCCTTGCCCAGGATGTCGGTCAGGACGGCGAACTGGTCGCCCTCCGTCACGAGGCCCATGGCCGCGCCCGCGACGGGCGCCTTGATGGGCACACCGGCATCCATGAGCGCCAGCGTCGAGCCGCAGGTCGAGGCCATCGAGGTGGAGCCGTTGGACGTCACGCACTCGCTCACGAGGCGGATGACGTACGGGAACTCCTCCTGCGTCGGCAGCACCGGGATGAGCGCCCGCTCGGCGAGCGCGCCATGGCCGATCTCGCGCCGGCCGGGGCCGCGCATCAGCTTGTTCTCGCCGGTGCTGTAGGGCGGCATGTTGTAGTGGTGGAGGTAGCGCTTGGACTCCTCGGGACCGATGGTGTCGATGCGCTGGACGTCGGACGAGGGCCCGAGCGTCGCCACCGTGAGCGCCTGGGTCTCACCACGCGTGAACAGCGCGGAGCCATGGGCGCGGGGCAGCAGCCCGACCTCGACCGAGATGGGTCGGATGGTGTCCACGTCCCGGCCGTCCATGCGGACGCCCTCGGAGAGCACCAGCTCGCGCACGGTCTTCTTGTGCAGCAGGCCGCTGAGGCCCTTGGAGAAGCCCGACTCGACCTTGGCGGCTTCGAGCGCAGCGTCCGCGGCAGCGCTGTCGCCACCGTTCACCCGGCTGCGGATGGAGGCGGCGACGGCCGTCTTGTAGGCCTTGACGCGTCCCGGCAGGTCGTTGCCCAGCTGGATGAGCAGCGCCGCGGTCGCCTCCGCATCCGCCAGGGCCCGATGCGTCGGCGCCGGCAGGCCGTAGAACTCGGCCAGCTCGGACAGCTTGTAGGCGTCCAGGTCCGGGTATGCCTCGCGTGCCAGGACGAGCGTGTCGAGGTAGCGACCCTGCTCGATGCGCACATCGGTCACGGCATGGATGAAGCCGAGGTCGAAGCCCACGTTGTGACCGACGAGGAGCGCATCGCCGGCGAAGTCGAGGAAGTCCTTGCCGGCCGCATCGACCGAGGGCGCCTTCGCGACGTCCTTGTCCGTGATGCCATGGAGCTGCTTGCCGACGATGGGCCGCGTGGGCTTGACGAGGGTCGACCAGCGGTCGGTGACCTTGCCACCCTGGACCTTGACGGCGCCGATCTCGACGATCTCGCCGAGCTTGACGTCGCAGCTGGTGGTCTCGAGGTCGAACACGACGAGCGGCTTGTCGGCCGCGACCGCGTCGACGAACTCGATGACCGAGTCCGTGGCGGGCTCGATGAACGGGATGCGCTTCTCCTTGCCGACCTGCGCCTGGAGCTGCTCCTGGAGGTCGATGACCGGCTGCAGCGAGCGGTGGCCGAACAGGATGGCCTCGGCCATCACGTCCTCGGTCAGGAGCTTGGCGCCCGCCTCGACCATCATGATCGCGTCGCGGGTGCCGGAGACGACCAGGTCGAGCTCCGACTCGTCGAGCTGCTGGAAGGTGGGGTTGATGACGAACTCGCCGTCGATGCGGCCGACGCGCACGGCCGCCACGGGGCCCTGGAACGGGATCTCGCTGATGGTCAGCGCCGCGGATGCCGCGATGGTGCCCAGGATGTCGGGGTCGTTCTCGCGGTCGGTGGAGAGCACGGTCAGGACGATCTGGACGTCGTCCTTGTAGCCCTCGGGGAACAGCGGTCGGATGGGCCGGTCGGTCAGGCGCGCAGCCAGGATGGCCGCCTCGGACGGGCGCGACTCGCGCTTGATGAAGCCGCCCGGGATCTTGCCCGCGGCGTACATCCGCTCCTCGAAGTCGACCGTCAGGGGGAAGAAGTCCAGGCCCGGTCGGGGCTCGGAGCGGTTCGCTGTCCCCAGCAGCAGCGTGTCACCGTAGCGGATGGTGACGGAGCCCCCGGCCAGACGGGCAAGCCTGCCTGTCTCGATGGTGAGGGTGCGACCGCCGTACTCGGCGGTCAGTGTGGTAACCGGCATGTGTCCTCCAAGGGGAGGGATGACGGACCAGGGCTGTTCGCTCGCAGCCCGTCCCTCAGGACAGGCACGTTGGGTTGTTGGGAGCGGGATCGCGCGGCGGCACGTGCCGCCGCCAAGAGCGAGAGCGCCTAGCGGCGCAGGCCCAGCCGGCTGATGACGGCGCGATACCGGGCGTTGTCCTTGCGCATCAGGTACGCGAGGAGTCGGCGACGCTGACCAACGAGCTTGAGCAGGCCGCGGCGCGAGTGATGATCCTTCGGGTAGGCACGCAGATGCTCCGTCAGGCCGGTGATGCGCTCCGTCAGCAGGGCGACCTGAACCTCCGGGGAGCCGGTATCACCCTCATGGGTGGCGTACTCCGTGATGATGCCTTCCTTCGTTTCCCGCGTGAGCGGCACATGGTCCTCCAACCGTCCATTTCCTTCGATAGTCGCCGCGGAGTCTAGCACAGCCCTCAAGATGCACACGGAATGCGCAAGGTTCGGTGCGTGGCCGCCCTCGGTACGCCGCCGCGGCCGGTCCGTGCCCGCGCCGTCTCCGACGCTGCGGCCGGCCCGTGCCCGACGCCGCCGGATGGGGTACCGATCTTCACCATCAGCGAACATCCGTGGCCACAGCGGAGGGCTTCACGAGCTCTGGGGGCGTCCCGGCTGACGATCCTTCGCCCGATGATGAAAGAACGTACCCCTCGGGCCCGATCCCGACCCTGGGCAGCACCAGACGACCGCTTGCCGTTCGCTGGCGGCGCAAGATCGTGGGGGGAATGCGCGACGGCGCCGACAGGCCTCAGAACTCCACCCGGACGGGGACCGGATCGCCTGTCCCGGGCGGGCCGACAGAGAGGCAGAGGCGCCCACGTTCGTCCACGCTCACCGACCCATCAACGACCGAGCGCGTCGCCGACCCCTGCCATGCAGCGCTGATGGCGTAGCGACCCGCAGGGGGCATCACGTACGCTGCGGTGAGCTCGAGCTCCCGGCATCCGTGCCCGCCCGCCGGGATCGTGCCCGTGACCGCATACCCGCGACCCAGCAGGCGCGCGGCAGCTTCCAGGTCGCCCACGGCGACCGCCGCCCGGATTCCGGGAGCTGGAGACCGGGGCACCGTCCATCTCCAGGGTGTCGACCTCCACCAGCCGCCAGCCCTCCGCGGCAGCCAATCGACGGACCGTCTCGACCGTGCCCTGCCGGTCGCGCCCGAACGCTGACTCATGGGACATGACGAGACCGGCCAGCTGTCGCCCACGCCCGATCCGGTCGAGGAACTCGTCCGCCGTCTGGGAGCGGAACGCCTCGTCGAACCGCTGGACCACGACGACCTCCGCGCCGGCCTCGGCCATCCGGGCCAGCTTCTCGGCGGGGTCGCAGATAAGGGCCGGTGTCGTGCCGGTCACGACTGCCTGGGGATGGGGATCGAACGTGATCGCGATGGGCACAGCGTCACATTCCAGCCCCAGGGCTGCCAGCGCGTGGAGCACGTGCAGGTGTCCCAGGTGCACGCCATCGAAGACACCCACGGTGGCCACGAACCGAACGCCTGCCGGGATATGGTCGACGTCGTCGAGCAGCCGGGCCATGGTCAGGCGGGGGTTGGTGAGCCGGCCACGGCCGGCGGCTCCAGGAACACCTTCTCGGGGTGCAGCCGACCCGCATCCACGCGCGCCATGGCGGCCAGCCGGCCGTCCGGCGCGAGCACCCGCACGAGTCCCCCGGGTCCGGGCAGCGGCAGTGGCTCACCCCGTCCCCGGACGACCTGGCCGCGCGCGAGTCCCATGAGCCCGTCGGCGTCGATGGTGACCACCGGGTACGCCTCGAGGCCCGAGTCGGCAGCCAGCAACAGCTCCCCGATCCGCCCCGTCGACAGCCGTTCCCGCACCTCGTCGAGAGGGTGCGACGCGGCCTGGAGGAACGGTCCGCTGGCGGTCCGCACCAGCGCACCCAGGTATGCCCCGCTCCCCAGCGCCTCCCCCGCGTCACGAGCGATGGCGCGCACGTACGTCCCCGCCGAGCATCGCAGCTCGACCGTCGCCGCCGGTCGCTCGGGGTCGATCGTCTCCCAGGCCACGACACGCAGATCGTGGATGGTCACGGTCCGCGACTTGAGGGTCGGCGTCTCGCCGTGGCGGGCGAGGTCATACGCGTGGCGGCCACCGATGCGCACCGCGGAGTAGATCGGCGGTGTCTGCTCGATGACCCCCACGAGTCGACCCAGCGTCTCCTCGACCTGCTGCCGGGTCGGCGGCGGACGATCCGTGGGTGTCAGCTCGCCATCGAGGTCGTCCGTCGTGGACCGCGCCCCGAAGACCATCACCGCCCGGTAGGCCTTCTCGTCGCCGAGGTGGTACTCGACCATGCGGGTGGCACGCCCCAGGAACACGGGCAGCACCCCGGCCGCGAACGGATCGAGCGTCCCGCCGTGGCCGACGCGCCGGACGCCGGACAGGCGGCGCACGATGGCGACCACGTCATGCGAGGTGGGGCCGATGGGCTTGTCGACGACGAGGATGCCCTCGGGGCCCACGCCCTGGCTGCTCGCACCGGTCTGGCTGCTCGCCCCGGTCTGGCTGCTCGCCCCCATCAGGCTGCCCGTGACCGGTCGATGAGGTCCGCCGCCGCGGCCAGGACCGCATCCCGGGCCGGACCGAGCGGCAGCTCCACGGTGGCGCCGGCAGCGCGAGCGTGCCCTCCCCCGCCGAACATCCGGGTGAGCTCGATGGCATCGACACCGCCGTCGCGGGTGCGGGAGCTGATGCGGGTCCGATCGCCCATGTCCCGGAACAGGATCGCGACATCCGCCGAGCTGGACTGGGCGAGCAGGTCGATGATGCCCTCCGAGTGCTCCACCGTGGCGCCCGATGCCACGATGTCCGCCGGCTCGAGCGTCGCCCACACCAGGCGACCATCGAGGGCGGTCTCCAGGCGCGACAGCACCAGGCCAAAGAGCCGCAGCTGCTCGTTGGGCTTGGTGCGATACAGCAGCCGCGCGATGTCCGCGAGCGGAGCACCTGCGGCACGCAGCTCACTGGCGACGCGCAGGGTGCGAGGGGTGGCGTTGGGATGCTGGAACATGGCGGTATCGCCGACGACACCCGCCAGCAGGTCCGCCGCGATCGCCCCATCCGCGGCACCCATCGGCATCCCCAGGCGAGGCACCAGCAGGGCCACCATCTCGCATGCGGCGGCAGCGGTCGTGTCGATCCAGTCGACCGCACCGAAGCCGGTGTTCGAGGCATGGTGGTCGATGACCATGATGGGCACCCGACCGAACAGCTCCGCATGATCCCGGACCACCCGACCCACCCGTGGCAGGTCCCCGGCGTCGCCGACCACGATGAGATCGTAGGCGGTGTCGGGGTCCGGATCGGTCCGCACCCGCTCGATGCCGGGCATGAAGCCGTACATGGCGGGCACGGGGTCGCTGCTCACGATCGTCGCCAAGCCGCCCAGCTGCTCCACGGCGAGCCCGACGCCCAGGGCGAAGCCGAAGGCATCGGCGTCGGGGCTCTCGTGCCCGATGGCCAGCACGCGGCGCGCGCCGACCAGCCCGTCGACGACGGCCTGCGGCACGGACGCGAGGTCGGCCGCGGTCAACGAGACGAGCGGCTGTTCAGCCGCCATGTGACCGGCCCTTGACTGGGGGTCGCCGGCGGCGCGGTGCGTGGGGCTCGGGGATGCCCCGCAATGGTGCTGGTGCCGGGAGCGCCTCGCCCACCCGGGCCGGACCGGGTTCCGCACCATGCTCCAGGTCGTCGAGGATCTGGAGCACACGCGTGCCCCGCTCGGCCGAGTCATCCTCGCGCAGGTGCAGCTCCGGGATGCGCTTGAGCCGCAGATGACCGAGCCTGTGACGGACGAAGGGCATCGCCCGGCCCAGCGCCCGGATCGATTCCTTCCGCGTCGCGGGGTCGCCGATGACCGAGACCCACACGTTGGCGTGGCTGATCTCCCGGTCGACGTCCACCTTGGTCACGGTCACGAACCCGATGCGCGGATCGGTGATCTCGCGCGCGATGATCGCGGAGATCTCCTCGCGCAGCAGCTCATCCAGCCGCTCGGTTCGCTGACTCATGGGCTGCTCGCGACCGGTCCGCGCCTAGCTTGCGACGCGGGACACGGTCTGCTGGCTGAAGCTCTCGATGATGTCGCCTTCCTCGAGGTCCGAGTAGTTGGCAAGGCCGATCCCGCACTCGTAGCCGGTGGCCACCTCACGCACGTCGTCCCGGAAGCGTCGGAGCGACTCGACCCGGTCCGTCGTGATGAGCTTGCCGTTCCGGAACACGCGGGCGGGGCCACGGATGATCCGACCATCCGTGACGTAGCTGCCCGCGATGACGGTGCTCTTGCCGGAGCGGAAGATCTGGCGCACCTCCGCGCGACCCTCGACGACCTCGCGCTCCTCCGGCTCGAGCATGCCCTTGAGGGCGGCATCCATGTCCTCGGTGAGGCGATAGATGATGTCGTACAGCCGGACCTCGACCCCCTCGGCCTCCGCCGTGCGGCGGGCCGCTGGATCGAGCTTGGTGTTGAAGCCGACGACCACGGCATCCGACGCCGAGGCGAGCAGGATGTCGTTGTCCGTGATGTCGCCCGCGCCCTGGCGCAGGACGTTGATCTTGACCTCGTCGCTCTGGAGCTGCTCGAGCGCATGCGCGATGGCGCCCAGGGAGCCCTGCACATCCGCCTTGAGGATGATGCGCAGCTCCTTGGTCTGGCCCGCCTGGATCTGGCGATACAGGTCTTCCAGGGTCGCCCGTCCATGGCCCTCCGGCCGCGTGGTCTGGGCGGCACGTCGCTCCTCGACCATGCTCCGGGCGATCTTCTCGTCCGCGACGACGCGCAGCACGTCGCCCGCGGCTGGCACCTCGCCCAGGCCCAGCAGCACCACCGGGGTGGAGGGGCCGGCCTTGGTGATGCGCTTGCCGAACGTGTCCTCCATGGCCCGCACCCGGCCGTAGGTCTCGCCCACGACGATGATGTCGCCGATGCGAAGGGTGCCCGTCTGGACGAGGATGGTGGCGACGGCGCCGCGTCCCTTGTCCAGCTCGGCCTCCACGACGGTGCCGATGGCCTTCCGCTTGGGGTCCGCCTTCGGGTCCACGAGGGCGTCGGAGGTGATGAGGATGGTCTCCAGCAGGTCGTCGATGCCCTGGCCGGTCTTGGCGCTGACGGCGACCATGGGCACGTCCCCGCCGTAGTCCTCGACGATGACGTTGCGCTCGGACAGCTCGGTCTTGACCCGCTCCGGGTTGGAGTCCGGCTTGTCGATCTTGTTGAGCGCGATGACGATGGGCACGTTCGCCGCGCGAGCGTGGTCGATCGCCTCCGCGGTCTGGGGCATCACGCCGTCGTCTGCCGCGACCACGAGCACCGCGATGTCCGTGACACGGGCGCCACGGGCACGCATGGCCGTGAACGCCTCGTGGCCCGGGGTATCGAGGAAGACGATGCGGCGGCCGTTGTGCTCGGCCTCGCTGGCGCCCACGTGCTGGGTGATGCCACCCCGCTCGCCGGCCGCGACCGCGCTCTTGCGGATCGCATCGAGCAGGCTGGTCTTGCCGTGGTCGACGTGGCCCATGACGGTCACGATCGGCGCTCGCGGCACGAGGTTGGCCGGGTCGTCGTCCTCGCCGATGATGACGCCCTTGGCGTCCTCGCCCTCGGGTGCCTCGCCGGAGACCTCGATGGTCGACTCGGTGAGGCTCGGCTCGGCCACCTCATAGCCCAGCTCGTTGGTCACGAGCGTGGCGGTGTCGCGGTCGATGACCTGGTTGATGCTCGCGAAGATGCCGCTCTTGATGAGCTCCCGGATGATGTCCGCCGGGTTCACGCCCAGCAGCTCGGCGAGCTCCTTGACCATGATCGACGACGGGATGTCGATGCTGCCGCGGGCGGCCGGATCGACCGTCTGGACGGCGCTCTCGTGCGTCCCGTCCGGGCGCCGGGGGGGCTTCCTGGGTCCGCGCGTGTTGCGCGTCCCGCTTCGACTACGAGCCATGCTGACCTCCGTGGAGCGACGCGAGGTCGCCGTGCTCGAGCCGCTCCTGCAGCTCGGCGGGGATGGGTGTGGAGAGGGCCCGCTGCAGGGCCGAACGCTTGAGTGCTGTCTGCCAGCAGGTCCCGTCGGCGCACAGATATGCGCCCCGACCTGCGAGTCGACCAGTGGGGTCCATGACCACCTCGCCGCTGGGGGTGCGCACGATGCGCACGAGGTCACGCTGCGGTCGTTCCGTTCGGCACGCGACGCAGGTCCGGACCGGGATGCGCCGCGGAGAAGCGGCGGCCGTGGCGCCTACGACGCCACCTCCGTCGTGGCGGGCTCGGCATCGACCGGGGCAGCTCCCGCGTCCGCATCCTCGACAGGTCCGCTGGGCTCGGCGGGCGCGCCCTTGGGCGGCGCCTGGTCGCTCCGGATGTCGATGCGCCAGCCGGTGAGCTTGGCGGCCAGCCGGGCGTTCTGGCCCTCGCGGCCGATGGCCAGGGAGAGCATCCGCTCGGGCACCGTGACGGACGCGATGCGGCCGTCCTCGTCGATCTCGACCCCCACGACCTGGGCGGGCGAGAGCGCATTGGCCACGAACGTGGCCGGATCGTCCGACCACGGGATGACATCGATCTTCTCGCCGCCGAGCTCGGCCACGACCGACTGGACCCGACCGCCCCGCTGGCCGACGGTGGCGCCGACCGGGTCGAGGCCTTCCTGGCGGCTGGAGACGGCGATCTTGCTGCGGCTGCCGGCCTCGCGGGCGATGGCCTTGATCTCCACGGTGCCGGCGTGGATCTCGGGCACCTCGAGCTCGAACAGGCGACGCAGGAAGTTCTTGTGGGTCCGGCTGACATAGATGAGCGGCCCGCGGGTGGTCCGGCGGACCTCCATCACGAATGCCTTGACGTGCTGGCCGATGCGGTAGTGCTCCGTCGCGGACTGGTCGGTCGTGGGCAGCACGGCCTCCGCCTTCCCCAGGTCCAGGATCACGCCCCGCGGCTCGACCCGGCTGACCGTGCCCGTGATGATCTCGCTGTCGCGATGCGCGAACTCGTCGAACAGGTTCTCACGCTCCGCCTCGCGCAGTCGCTGGCGCACGACCTGGCCCGCGATCTGGGCGCCGACCCGGCCGAAATGCTCCGGATCCAGCTCCTCGTACTCGACCAGGTCACCGAGCTCCGCGTCGGCCTGGTGCGCGTGGGCCTCATCCAGGTTCCACTCGGTGGTCGGGTCCTCCACCTCGGAGGCGACGATCCGGGCGCGGAACACGCGCATCTTGCCGGTATCGCCGTCGATCCTGACGTGGACGTCCTCGTAGCCGGGCGCCACCCGACGGTACGCCGACTGGATGGCGTCCTCGATGGTGTGGACGAGCTGTTCCCGGGGAACGCCCTTCTCGGCATTGAGCTGGAGGAGGGCGCCGATGAAGTCTCGGTTCATGTGCCCCTCCGTGCGTTTGTCAAGGTTGCGATCCAGCTCCCGACCATGAAAGAACGTGGGGGTCACCCACGTTCACCAGGCGGCCGGACGCTGTCGTCGACGGAGTATAGCACCGGGTGCCCTCCGAGCCGGGGCGCCGAGTGCGGAACGCCCGGGAGCGTGGCGCGCGATCGAACGACGGTCACTGAGGGCGGCCGGGGCGGCGGGCCGCGCGCCGCCGGGGTCTAGGGGTCGATCCCACGGACCTTGATGACTCGAATGTCCGCGAAGGTCCGGACAGGCGTGCCTCGGATTACCGGGGCCGCGTCCGTCCTGCGGTCCACGACCCACCGGTTGGGTGAGTCCGACCGTCCTGACCGCCCGGATGCACCGCCTACCCACCCCGTGGATCGAACGTCACACCTGATGCAAGCGGTGGGTGATCCGGTCCCGTTCGCCCGAAGACCCGTCGAACCCATCCATGGGATGGGTAGCCCGCCGCGTGCCAGGCGCTCAGCCGTCAACGACGTATGCGGGACTGCAGCTAGTACGCCCGCGCGAACAGCACCCGGCGCTCCGAAGGCTTGCCATCCACGAGACACGCGCCCACCTCGTCGGGAGAATCGAACGGGATGCACCGGATGGTCGCGCCGGTATCGGCGTTGATCTGCGCCTCGCAGGCGCTGGAGCCGCACCAGGGGGCCATGAGGAAGCCGCCCGGCCCGTCGACCACGGCCTTGAACTCGTCATAGGTGTCGACGTGGTGCGTGTTCGCAGCCCGGAAGTCCAGCGCGCGCTGGAAGATCTCCGCCTGGTACGCGGCGAGACGACCCGGCAGGTCCGTCGCGATGGCGTCGAGCGCGATGCTCTCCTTCACCCGGTCGATGCGCCGCACGAGGACGGCCTGGCCAGCCGCGACATCGCGGGGACCGATCTCCAGGCGCAGGGGCACGCCGCGGAGCTCCCAGTGGTTGAACTTGAAGCCGGGTGACTCGTCACGCCAGTCGACCTTGTGGCGCAACGGTCCGGAGGCTGTCTGGACGGTCGCGAACGAGGCCTCGAGACGCTCGATCGCCGCAGCCACGGCGACCCGGTCGTCCTCGGTCCGGAAGATGGGCACGATGACCAGCTGTGTCGGCGCGACGTTGGGCGGCAGGACCAGCCCCGAGTCGTCGCCGTGGGCCATGATCGTCGCGCCGACCATCCGCGTCGAGAAGCCCCAGGAGGTGCCCCAGGGGTTCTTGCGCACGTTGTCACGGTCGAGGAACTCGATGCCCGCGGCGTGCGAGAAGTTCTGGCCGAGCATATGGCTGGTGCCCGCCTGGAGTGCCTTGGTATCGCGCATCATGGCTTCGATGGCGTGGGTGTAGATGGCCCCCGGGAAGGTCTCGGCGGGGCTCTTGCGACCCCGGATCACCGGGATGGCCAGCCAGTCCTCGGCCACCGCCCGGTACGCCTCGAGGCCGGTCGCCACCTCGTCCGCAGCCTCCTGCTCCGTCGCATGGAAGGTGTGCGCCTCCTGCCACAGGAACTCCGCCGTGCGCAGGAAGAGGCGCGTGCGCAGCTCCCAGCGGACCACGTTGTTCCACAGGTTCATGAGCAGCGGCAGGTCCCGGTAGGACTGGATCCAGTCCTTCACGGAGTCCGCGATGATCGCCTCGGAGGTGGGTCGGATGGCGAGCGGCTCATCGAGCTTCTTGCCGCCAGCATGGGTGACCCACGCCACCTGCGGGTTGAAGCCCTCGACGTGCTCGGCTTCCTTCTCCAGCAGCGACTTGGGCACGAACAGCGGGAAATAGACGTTGCTGTGCCCGGTGCGCTTGATGTGCCGGTCCAGCTCGTCGCGCATCGATTCCCAGATGGCGTAGCCGTACGGCCGGATGATCATGCAGCCACGCACCGGCGAGTAGTCCGCAAGCTGCGCCTTGAGGACGACGTCGTTGTACCAGCCGGGGAAATCCTCCGACTGGCGAGCGATGGTGTTGACGAATCCGGACTTGGACATGCGCGCTGAGGGTCTCCTGCGGGACGGGCGACCTATCGTAGCGCAGCAGGCGGACCGTCCGGGATCGTGGGTGGCCGGCGGCCGCGCGGGCATGCTGCTGTTGTCACTGCGGCCCCGGCGGGCCAGCCTTCGGTGGCTCACGTGGTGAGTCAACGGACCGGCCACCGACCCACGAATGCCCGCACCACCGCCCGAACGTCTCCCAAGGCCAGCCCTCGGTCGGCGGCGGGTCCTGACGTGAGCGTGGGTCGTGCCGGATCGCCGGAGAACCAGGTACCGATCGAGCTGCCCGGTACCACTCGACCGTCCTTTGACTCATGCCCTGAATCGTCGCCGGGCCGCCAGGCGCCGCTCCAACGCCAGCGTGCCCGCTCAGGACCCCAGGATGCGCAGCTGGTCCAGCCAGGTGCTCAGGGCACCGTAGTCGGCCGCGCGGTGGTCATCGTCGGCGACGAACAGCTTCACCAGGTAGAGGTCCTGGTCAGTGCGCACGATGAACCACTCCCGGTCCCAGTAGTACTCGGCGAAGTGCTGGTCACCGACCTGCACCCCCGGCAGCACGGTCTCGACCCTGGCATACGCCAGGTCGTCCCGCTTCTGGAGCGAGTCGATGCGCGGCCGAAGGCTGCCGACGGTCGCGATCTCCGAGATGAGCTGGTCCTGGAGGACCCAGCCCGCCGGGTCGCCCGCGAACCCGTCGTGGACCGACTGGGCCAGGGTCGCGCCGCTCGGCAGCGGGCTGGGCAGGCTCCGCTCCAGGACCGAGAGGTACTCGTCCTGGCTCACCCGCTGGACCCACGCCTGGGTCCGGGGGTGGAACACATACGGCTTGCCGTCGGATGGCTCGGTGTAGGTCAGGGATCGATCGGGCCCGTATCGCCAGACGTGGACCGGGAAGCCTGTCATCGCCTGGACCTGGGTCGGGGTGCTGTTCGCCCGCAGCTGCTCCTCGGTCACGCCCAAGGCATCGGCGGTCAGCTGGAGCTCGGACGAGAGCGCATATGTCCAGCCTGTGGACTGCGCGACATCGAGGGCGTAGAACCGGTCGTCGGGGAAGAACATCGAGGTCGCCGGCAACGCCGCCGCCTGGTCCGCGCTGACCACCAGCTTGCCCACGTCGAAGTACTGGGTATCGGTGCCCAGGGATCGCTTGATGCTCGAGAGGCTTCGGTCCAGCTCGTCGATACGCGCCTGGCTGCGCGCCTGCTCGTCCGCCAGCTGCTGCTTCGAGCTTCGCTCGAGGTCGTCGAGCTGCGCCTGGAGGTCCGCGATGGCAGCCGTCTGCTTCGTCCGGTCCTGCTCCATCTGGCTCTGGACCGCCGATACCCGGTTGTCCTGGGTCACCTGGAGCAGGGGCACGAGGATGGTGATGGTCGCGGTCACGGCGGCGAGCGCCACGCCGACGATGAACCCCAGCGGATGGCCTTCGACCCGCTCCCGCAGGTTCGGACGGGGAGCCGGCTGCGGGTTCCGGTCCGGCTCGGACGCGGCAGGTCCATCACACGGTGACGGCGGCCGGACGGCCGTAGCGTCGCTCCACGTAGTCGTCGAGGATGGTGATGAACTCGTCCACCAGCCCGTCACCCCGGAGCGTGGTCCGCAGCGCGCCGTCGACGAACACCGGCGCCACCGGCTCCTCGAAGGTCCCCGGCAGGGAGATGCCGATGTCCGCGTGCTCGCGACTCCCCGGGTCCATTGACGACGCAGCCCATGACGGCCACGTTCATCTCCTCGACCCCGGGATACCGCGCCGCCCAGAGCGGCATCTGCTCCCGGATGTAGCCCGTGATCCGCTCGGCCATGGTCTGGAAGAAGGTGCTCGTGGTGCGGCCGCAGCCGGGGCACGCCGACACCTGGGGCAGGAACGAGCGCATGCCCAGCGACTGGAGCACCTGCTGCGCCACCAGCACCTCCTCCGTCCGGTCGCCGCCAGGCCGGGGCGTGAGCGACACCCGGATGGTGTCGCCGATGCCCTCGTCGAGCAGGATCGACAGGCCCGCCGTGGAGGCCACGATGCCCTTCATGCCCATGCCCGCCTCGGTCAGGCCCAGGTGGAGGGGGTAGTCACAGCGGACGGCGAGCTGCCGATAGACGTCGACGAGGTCACGCACGCCGCTGACCTTGGCGCTGAGGATGATCCGGTCGTGGCCCAGTCCCGTCGTCTCCGCCAGCTCCGCCGGAGCGGAGCGCCGACTGGAGCATCGCCTCGATCATCACGTCGCGCGCCTCCCGCGGCGCGGCCGGCCCGCGCGTTCGCGTCCATCAGCTCCGTCAGCAGCGCCTGGTCGAGGGAGCCCCAGTTGACGCCGATGCGCACCGGCTTGCCGTTGTCGATGGCGACCCGGACGATGGTCTGGAAGTGCTCGTCGTGGCGCTTGGCGCCGACGTTGCCGGGATTGATGCGGTACTTGGCGAGCGCCCTGCGCCACCTCCGGGTACTCCACCAGCAGCTGGTGCCCGTTGTAGTGGAAGTCACCGATGAGCGGGACACCGATGCCCAGGTCATCGAGCTTGCGCCGGATGAGCGGCACGGCCGCGGCGGCCGCGTCGTTGTTGACGGTGATGCGCACCAGCTCCGAGCCCGCGTGGGCGAGCGCCGCGACCTGGAGCGCCGTCGCGTCGGCGTCCGCGGTGTCGGTGTTGGTCATCGACTGGACGACGACCGGGTGTGCCGAGCCGACCGGCACGCCGGCGACGTCCACGGTGACCGTCTGGCGACGCGTCATCGGGTCGACGAGCTCAGCCGCCAACGAGCCGGCGCACATCGAACAGGGTGATCCAGGCCAGGAACGCCATCAGCCCCACCCAGCCCGCGAGGTAGACGTTGCGCTCCAGCTTGGGCGTGATGCGCCGCCGAAGAAGCGGCCAAGGACCGCCATCAGCACCCGGCCACCGTCGAGCGGCGGCAACGGCAGCGAGTTGACGACCGCGAGGTTCGCCGACAGCACCCCGATGAGCCAGAACAGGTAGACCGGGCGGCAGCTGGGTCCGGAACGAGCCGACCGTGTCGACCATGCCCACGGGTCCCTGCACCGGTGGGTTCGCGAGGTTGCGCACCAGGTCCTGGAGGCCACGCAGGATGAGCGTGGAGGCGTCGATGGTGCGCTGGAAGCCGATGGCCAAGGCATCGATCGGGCCACGCTGGATGTCCTCGGTGGGGATGGCGCCCTGGATGCCGATGCCGAGGACGCCCTTGGTGACATCGGCGGGTGGCCGCAGGGTGACCGGCACGTCCGTGACCGTGCCGTCGAGGTGGCGCACCGTGAGGATCACGGCCTGGCCCGCATGCGCCCGGAGGTAGGCCAGCGGCGGGTTCTCCGTCAGGTCCCGCGAACACCGGGAATCGCTGGCCATCGATGGCGATGATGAGGTCGCCGGAGGTGTCGTAGACCGGCGTGCCGTCCGGGTTGGTCGAGATCTGGACGCCGCCCACGAGCCCGGCGGTCGCGGCCGGCGAGTCCGGCTGGACGCTGCTGACGCGGATGTTCGCGACCGGATCGGCGAGGCCCGCGATGAGCGAGAAGATGAGCCACGCCAGCAGGAAGTTCATGGCCACGCCGGCGAGCAGGATGATCGACCCGGGTCCGCAGCCGCTGGTTGACGAAGGCGCGCGGGTCCTCCGACTCGCCCTCCTCCCCTTCCAGGCGCACGAAGCCGCCGATGGGCAGCCAATTGAGGGTGTAGACGGTGTCCTTGCCGCGATGCAGGATGCGCGCCCGCGGCGGGAAGCCGACGCCGAACTCGTGGACCCGGACGCCTGCCGCGCGCGCCATCGCGAAGTGGCCGAACTCGTGGATGACCACGAGCGCGACGAGGATGACGAGCAGCAGCACGATGTTGATGAGGCCGTCGAAGATCACGCCGTGGCCACCCGTCCATCCCGGTCGGTGCTGCGCGCCCAGTCGCGCACCTGGCGGTCGAGTGTCGAGGAGGTCCGTCGATGTCCGGCTCTGCGCCATCGCCGAACCGCTCCACGGCGCCGTCGGCGAGGCGGGCGATGCCCGGGAACGTCAGCGACCCTTCGAGGAAGCGCTCCACGGCGACCTCGTCCGCGCTGATGAGCGCGGTGGTCGCCCGTGACCCGGCACGACCGGCGGCGCGCGCGATGGCGAGCGACGGGAAGCGGGCTCGTCCGGCGCGGCGAAGTCCATCCGCGGATGGGCCACGAGGTCGAGCCGCGGCGCGGGCCCCGACGATGCGTCGGGGCCACGTCAGGGCGTACTGGATGGGGATGCGCATGTCAGGGAGTCCGAGCTGAGCCTTGAGGGAGCCGTCGATGAACTCGACGAGCGAGTGGACCAGGCTTTGTGGGTGGATGAGCACGTCGATCCGCTCGTAGGGGACATCGTACAGCCAGCGTGCCTCGATGACCTCCAGGCCCTTGTTCATGAGCGTGGCGGAGTCGATGGTGATCTTGGCGCCCATGGTCCAGGTCGGGTGCGCCAGGGCATCCGACGGGGTGGCCGTCTCCAGCCGCTGCCGCGCTCCAGTCCCGGAATGGCCCACCCGATGCGGTCAGCAGCAGCCTGCGCCACGGAGGACATCTGCTCGCCGGCCAGCGACTGCCAGAGCGCCGAGTGCTCGGAGTCGATGGGTCGCACCCAGGCGAGCGGGCTGGCCATCGGATCGGCCGCGTCCGTGGCAGCGCGGGCAGCGGCCAGCGCCTTGGCCAGGGGCATGACGAGGTGGCCGCCGGCGACGAGCGTCTCCTTGTTGGCCGTGGCGACGACCTTGCCCGCGCGCAGCGCGGCGAGCACCGGCCGCAGGCTGACGATGCCGCCCGTGGCCACGATGACCATGTCCACGTCGTCGCGCGTCGCGTACCGCTCCAGGACATCCGGGTCACGGTCGACGGCGACGCCTGGCGGGGCCTCGATGCGGGCCAGGGCAGACGGGTCGGCAAGCGACGCGACCAGCGGCCGGCAGGCCTGCGAGCTGCCCTGCGAACGTCTCCCAGTCGCGACCGGCCGCCATGGCCACGACCTGGAACACGTCCGGACCTGCGCGTCAGCAGCACGTCCAGCGTCTGGCGGCCGATGGAGCCGGTGGACCCCAGCAGCGCCACCCGGACCGGGCCGCGGGTCGGGTCGCTCGGGGTCACCACCTAGATGGTCGTCCCGATGTGGCCGACGATGACCAGGTAGCCGAAGACCGCGGGTGCCGCGAACAGGAACGAGTCGATGCGATCGAGCACCCCGCCATGGCCCGGGATGAGCGTGCCGGAGTCCTTGGCGCCCGCGGTGCGCTTGAGCATCGACTCCGCCACGTCACCCGGACTGCGCGGTGACCGCGATGACGAAGCCCAGCAGCAGCCCGCCGACCGGTCCGCCGCCGGCCGCCCAGACCAGCAGCCCGCCCACGATGATGGCCGCGACCGTGCCCCCGATGACGCCGCTCCAGGTCTTGTTGGGCGAGATGTGGTTGAGGAAGTGGCCCCGCTTGAAGGTGCGCCCCGAGAGATACGCGAAGGTGTCGAAGCACCACACGGTCAGCAGCAGCACCAGCAGCCAGATCTGGCCGGCGCTCAGGACGCCGTGGAGCGGGGCGGCCGTCGGGGATGGCGGGCGCGACCGCGAGGATGCCCGCCGCGAACGCGAGCAGCGACAGGTAGAGCGCCCCGAACGAGGTGCCGGCCCAGGCGAGGAAGCCCTCGCGCACGTCCGGCTCCCGGAACGCGGCCATGCCGGCGACGACGATCACCGCTGCCACGAGCGTGATCGCGGCACCTTCGGGGGCGCCACCCCAGCCCATGCCCAGCACCGCGATGGGAGGCGATGCGATGACGAGCAGCCGTTCCACGGGCAGGCCGGCCGCGACCAGCAGCCGGGCCGCCTCCATCGCCGCGAGCCCGGCCACGATGGCCAGGCCCAGGGTCAGCCAGGGCTGGCCGAGCAGGAACACCACGAGCACGATGGGCACCATGACCGCGGCGCTGATGAGGCGTTGCTGCACGGCGGTGGTCGGCCCTAGCGGCCGAAGCGGCGCGAGCGCCGGGTGTACTCGGCGAGCGCCTCGTCGAACGCGTCGGGATCGAAGTCGGGCCAGTACCGGTCGCAGAAGTAGAGCTCGGCGTAGGCGGCCTGCCACAGCAGGAAGTTGCTGATCCGCTGGTCGCCGCCGGTCCGGATGAGCAGGTCCGACCTCGGGCAGGTCCGCGGTATAGAGGCGACGCCTCGATGGTCGCCTTCGTCGACCGCGTCAGCGGTCGATGCCGTCATCGCATGCAGCGCCGGACCGCGTCCACGATCTCCGAGCGACCGGAGTAGTTGAACGCGACGTTGAGGGTCATCCGCGTGCCCGCCGCGGTCTGGGCGAGGGCCTCCTCGATCGACGCGCGGGTCGGTCCGGGCAGCTCCGACATCCGTCCCAGGAGCCGGACCCGCACACCCTGCTGCACCAGGTCGCGGCGTGTAGTCACGGATGGCGGCGTCCAGGAGCGAGAACAGCATCTCGACCTCCTCGCTGCGCACGCGCCCAGTTCTCGCGGCTGAAGGCGTAGATCGAGAGCACCTCGACGCCCCGCTGCTGGGCACGCTCGACGATGGGCCGGACCGCCTCCACGCCCGCCGCGTGACCCTGGGTCTCGGGCACGCCCCGCTCGCGCGCCCAGCGGCGGTTGCCATCCATGATGATCGCCACGTGCCGGGGCGGCCGATCGACGCTCGGCTCGGCGGCCAGCGGCTCGCCCCGCTGGGGCTGCGGGACCGGAGGCCACGATGCCAGGGACGGAGGCCATCAGACCTCCATGATCTCCTGCTCCTTGGCCTTGGCGACGCGGTCGACCTGGTCGGTCCAGTGGTGGGTCAGCTTCTCGATGCGGTCCTGCTCGCGACGCGCCTCGTCGGCACCGATCGCGCCGTCCTTCTCCTGCTTGCGCAGCTCGTCGGTGCCGTCACGGCGATGGTTGCGGATCTCCACCCGGGCCTCCTCGGCCCGCTTGTGGACGACCTTCGCGAGGTCCTTGCGACGCTCCTCGGTGAGCGGCGGGATGTTGAGCCGCACGACCGTGCCGTCGACGTTGGGCATGAGCCCGATGTCGCTGCGCTGGATGGCCTTGTCGATGGCGCCCAGCACGCCCCGGTCCCAGGGCTGGATGACGATCTGGTGCGGCTCCGGCACGCTGATGCTCGCCAGCTGGTTGAGCGGCGTCATCGTGCCGTAGTACTCGACCTGGATGCGCTCCACGAGCGAGGTGGCGGCACGTCCGGTGCGGACGGTCGCGAAGTCGCGCTCCATGGCCTCCACGGCGCGCTCCATGCGCGCCTCGAGGGGCTCCGGGTCGGTGTCGGTCATGCGGGCCTGTCCTCCGTGGATGAGCGTGCCGATGGGTTCGCCGATCGCCGCTCGGCGGATGTTGTCGGGCTGGTTCATGTCGAACACGACGATGGGCAGGTCATTCTCCATGCACAGGCTGACCGCTGTGGCAGTCGAGCACGTTGAGGCGGTCGGCGAGCACCTGGGCGTAGGTGATGATCGTCGTGGCGCTCGGCGTCCGGCTCGAGCTTCGGGATCCGCGGTGTAGACGCCGTCCACCTTGGTGCCCTTGAGCAGCACCTGGGCGCCGATCTCCACCGCCCGCAGCGCGGCCGCGGTGTCCGTCGTGAAGTAGGGGTTGCCGGTGCCGGCGGCGAGGATGACGACCCGGCCCTTCTCGAGGTGGCGCATGGCGCGTCGCCGGATGTACGGCTCCGCGACCTCGTTCATGCCGATGGCCGACATGACCCGGGTGGGCACGCCTTCCTTCTCCAGCGCGTCCTGCAGGGCGAGGCCGTTCATGACCGTCGCCAGCATGCCCATGTAGTCGCCGGTGGCACGCTCCATGCCCTTGGCGGCCGCGGCGAGGCCCCGGAAGATGTTGCCGCCACCGACGACGATGGCGACCTCGACGCCGGCGTCCTGCGCCTGGTGCACCTGGTGGGCGATGAACTGGCACACCTGCGGGTCGACGCCGTACGGTGCGGCTGCCGAGCAGCGCCTCACCCGGAGACCTTGAGCAGCACCCGGTGATAGCGCGGCGTCACCGGTCACCGACGCCACTCGGTCGCCGGCGTCGGGGTCTGCATCAGAGCTCTTCCCCGAGCTGGTAGCGGGTGAAGCGGCGGACCCGGATGTTCTCGCCGATCTTGGCGATGGCATCCGTGACCAGCTGGCCGACGGTCTGGTCGGTGTCCCGGAACGGCTGCTCGTAGAGCACCACCTGCTGGTGCCACTTGCGCAGCTGGCCCTCGACGATCTTCTCGCGGATGGCCTCGGGCTTCGGCGGTCACCGACTCGTCCGCGAGCAGCTCGGCGCGCTTCCGCGCCGTGACCTCGGCCGGGATGGACTCGATGGTCACGTACTCGGGTGCCACGCCCGCGACCTGCATCGCGAGGTCCCGCACGAGCTTCTGGAAGTCCTCGTTGCGGGCCACGAAGTCGGTCTCGCAGTTGACCTCGATGAGCACGCCCAGGCGCCCGCCGGAGTGGATGTACGAGGAGACGAGCCCTTCGCGGGCGTCGCGGCCGGCCTTCTTGGCAGCGGCGGCCACGCCCCGCTCGCGCAGCAGCGTGACGGCCTTGTCCAGGTCGCCCCTGGTCTCCTCGAGGGCGCGCTTGCAGTCCATGAACCCCGCCCCGGTGCGCTCCCGGAGCTCCTTGACCATCTCGGGCTTGATCGTCGGCTCGTCAGCCATCTGTGCGTGGATTCCTTCGTACGTGGTGCACCCTGCCTGTCGCTGCCGGGCGACGCGCCTGCCGCGGCCGCCCGGGCGGGGGTCAGCGTGCGGCTGTCTCGTCTACCAGAGCGGGCTCCGTGGCCTCGGGACCGCCGGGCAGGAGGTCCTCCTCCTCCGGATCGGGCGTGAAGCTGAACGTGCCCCCAGCGGCGAGCGCCGCCACCAGCTCGTCGCTGGCCTCTTCCGCCTCCGCGACCTCGGCCGTCATGGCCGGCTGCTCGGCGGCCCGTGCCGCGCGGGATCCGGCGCCCTCGATGGCCGCATCCGCGATGACCCGGCACAGCAGCCGGATGGCCCGGATGGCGTCGTCGTTGGCGGGGATGATGAAGTCGAGCTGGTCCGGGTCGACGTTGGTATCGCCGGTGCCGATGACCGGGATCTCCAGCTTGCGTGCCTCGGTCACGGCGATGTGCTCGCGGTGCGGGTCGACCACGAACAGGGCGCCCGGCAGGCGGCGCATCTTGCGCATGCCGCCCAGGGTGCGCTGCAGGCGGGCCATCTCGTCCGTGAGCTTGGAGGCTTCCTTCTTGGTCAGCCGGTCGAACTCACCGTTCGCCTGGCGGGCCTCCATCTGGTCGAGCAGTCCGAGCCGCTTGCGGATGGTCACGAAGTTCGTGAGCATGCCGCCCAGCCAGCGCTGGTTGACGTAGGGCATCTCGGCGCGTGCCGCCTCTTCCGCGACGGGCTCCTGGGCCTGCTTCTTGGTGCCCACGAACAGGATCGTGTCACCACCGGCGACGGTGTCCGTGACGAACTCCAGGGCGGCGTCCAGGCGCTGGACGGTCTGCGCCAGGTCGATGATGTGGATGCCGTTGCGCTCCGCGAAGATGTACGGCTTCATCTTGGGATTCCAGCGGCGGGTCTGGTGTCCGAAGTGGACACCGGCCTCCAGCAGCTGGCGCATCGAGACGGACGGCATGGTGCGGAACCTCCTACGCGGTTGGACCTCCGCGAGCTTCCGGACCCACGGACCGAACGGCATCTGCTGCCGTGCGGCACCACCGCGGGGAGCGGCTCGCGTGTGAGATGCACGCCCGAAGGGCGCGCTCGGTTGCCCGGTTGGGCCGACGGAGTCTAGCACGAGCCTCGTCCGCGGCATCCCGCCCTGTCCTTGGTCAGTGGATCCGTCAGTGCCGACTGATCAGTGACGTTGTCACTCTCCAAGCATGAGGGAGACCGTGACGATGACCATGGAGGACGGGTGGCCGAGGCTGCCCTGGCGGCCGGCGCTGCCCTGGCGGCCGGCGCTGCCCTGGCGGCCGAGGCTGCCCTGCCGGCCGAGGCTGCCACTGCCGCCGAGGCTGCCCGCGATCTTTGCGCGATCAGCGAACGAGATGGCCGTCATCGTCACGATGGGTGTGCCCATGGGCCATCCAGGAGCACACATCTGCCGGGTGCCGTGAAGAGATGTCGATGCGAGGCCGGCGAGCACCGGCCCAGCGCCACATCGGCCGCCGAGACGTTCGCTGATGGCGAAGATCCGTTCGCCGGGCGCCCTGCCTCGCGACGACACCGACACACGACGAACCGGGTTCGACGCGGCGTGCCACGCCCATCGGATGCCGGCCGTCGCGGGACCCGACGACGGCCGCCGGAGTGCCCTGCCTGCGACGACACGCGACACCCGACACACGACGAGAGCCGATCGAGATCGCCACCCAGGTCGCGACCCGCGCCCCGACCGCTGGCCGGCGTCAGTCGAGCGTTGCCCCGCGGATGTGCCGGATCGACGGCCCACCTGCGGCTCGTGCCAACCTCGGTACCAGCTCCACGGCAACCACATCGACGCGCCATGCGATGCCCGCCTGCAAGCCCTGGCGTTGCGGCCAGCCCGACCTGACGACGGCCAGTGCGGCGCGGTAGTTGCGGCTCAGCTTGCGCCCATCGATCGACTCCTCGGCCGCGCCGAACCGGCTGCTGGTGTGGCCGCGGACCTCCACGAACACGAGGGTCGCCGGCCGCCCGGGCTCGAGGCATACGAGGTCGATCTCGTCGCGCTCGACGATGAGATTGGTGGCCAGGATCGTCCACTCGTGCCCCTCGAGCCATCGTCGCGCGACGACTTCCGCGTCCCGCCCCGCCCGACCACGGCGCGTACGTGGGTCTGGCGCCGGGCTCATCCCGCGAGCGTACCGAGCGGTCCTTTCGCGGCACTTACGTGGCCGTGGGGAGCTCCGCCACGAGGGCATCGGACACGTCGTCGAGGTCCATCGCCAACTGCTCGCCTTCCAGGATCTGGCGGATGCGCTGGTAGGTGCGCCGATGGAACGGTGTCAGGCCCAGGGTCCGCAGCCCATCGACATGGTCGCGGGTGGCATACCCGGCATTGCGCTCCCAGCCGTAGCCCGGATATCGGACCGCGAGGAGACGCATCAACCGGTCGCGGGTCACCTTGGCCACGATCGATGCGCAGGCGATGGCGTAGGACGACGCATCGCCGTCCACGATCGAGGTGTAGGGACCGACCTGGCCCTCGAAGCCGACGATCTTCCTGCCGTCGACGAGGACGTGGTCATAGGGACCGATCCGCCGGAGCGCGCGGCGCATCGCGAGGTGCGACGCGTGATAGATGTTGAGGCGTTCGATCTCCGCGACCGAGGCCGCGCCAACCCCCCATGCGAGGCTGCGGCGCTGGATCTCGCTCACGAGCATCTCGCGCTGGCGCAGGGAGAGCGTCTTGGAATCGCGGACACCCGCGATCTTGCGGGTGTTCGGCCGGACGAGCACGGCGGCGGCGACCACGGGCGCGCACAGGGCACCGGTGCCCACCTCATCGACGCCCACGACGAGCCGACGACCGTCCTGCCAGAGACGCCATTCGGCGCGCAGATCGGGATGTCGCACGCCCACGCTCAGACCCTGACGCGACCGACCGACGACAGGGGTGCCCGGCAGGCGGCCAGGCACGGCATGCGACTAGTCGCGGCGCTCGCGGAGCGAGGCGGCCTTGCCCACGCGCTTGCGCAGGAAGTACAGCTGGGCGCGACGGGCCACACCGTGACGCACGACCTCGATCTTGTCGATGCGCGGCGAGTTGACCTTGAAGGTCCGCTCGACGCCGACGCCGCTGCGCAGCGCGCGCACGGTGATGGAGCGGGTGATGCCACCGCCGCGCAGGCGCATGACGGTGCCCTCGAACACCTGGATGCGCTCGCGGGTGCCCTCGACGACCTTGGCCGACACGCGCACGGTGTCGCCCGATGCCAGCTGCGGCAGGTCAGTGCGGATCTGGTCGGCGACGATGTCGTCGAGAACGGTCATGTCGGGTCTTCTCTCGCTCGCTGGGGGCCTGTGTGGCGGCGCGCACGCACGCCCGGGCCGCGGCTCCGGTGGGTCGGTCGCGGAGTATATCAGGCCTCTGGCGGCAACAGGTCCGGCCGGATGCGGCGGGTGCGCTCCACGGCCTGCGCACGACGCCAGCGCTCGACCTCGGCGTGGTGGCCACTGAGGAGCACGTCCGGCACGCCCATGCCCCGGAACTCGGCTGGCCGGGTGAACTGGGGGTACTCCAGCAGCCCCGTCGAGAACGACTCGTCGGCGGGCGATGCATCGTCGATGACCCCGGGCAGCAGCCGCAGGACGGCATCGATGATGACCAGCGCCGGGATCTCGCCACCCGACAGGACGTAGTCGCCGATGGACAGCTCGAGGTCGACCAACGCGCGCACCCGGTCATCGATACCCTCGTAGCGCGGACAGACGAGCACCAGATGCGCCGATGTCGCCAGCTCGATGGCACGGGCCTGGTCGAACCGATGGCCCCCCGGGTCGAGCAGGATGCGCACGGCCGACGCGCCGACCGGAGCGATGGCGTCGAGCGCCTGCCGCGACCGGCTCGGGTCGCAGGAGCATCCCCGCACCACCACCGTAGGGATAGTCGTCGACGCTCCGATGGCGTCCCAGGCCCCATGTGCGCAGGTCGTGTGCCTGGACGACGGCTGCGCCCGAGGCCAGCGCCCGGCCGGGGATGCTCTCCGCGAGCGGTCCCGGGAAGAGCCCCGGGAAGAGCGTGATGACGTCGATGCGCAGCGTCACGTCGCTGCTGGGTCGACCTCACCGGCCGGGGATGACGACGCGTCATCGGGTGCGGCGACGGACACCTCGGCGCCCGGACCGTCGGTCGGGGCACCACCATCGGCGGCGATGCCCTGCTCGCGAGCCTTGCGGGCACGCGTCGTGCGCCGGCCACGTACCCGTGGATCGTGGCTCGGACTCATCGAGCGCCAGCGCGTCCGCATCCACGACGATGCGCCCATCGAGTGGCGCGAACTCGACCATGAGTGCGCCGACCGCGGGCACGAGCACCTCGCCCCGGGGTCCCTCCACCACGAACACCTCCCAGCCGCCGGTACGGAAGATGTCCGTCACGGCACCCAGGTCCTCACCCGCGGAGGTGGTCACCGGGGTCCCGATGACCTCGTGCCAGTACCAGCTGCCGTCGGGCCGTGCGTCGGGCGCGACCAGCGCCTCGAGATATGCGTCACGGAGGACCTCCGCGGACTCGCGGTCGGGCAGCTCCCGGAAGCGGATGAGGATGCCCGGGCCGTCGTTCTGCGACCAGTCCACGATGAGCGGCTGGTCATGCCCTTCCTGGAACAGGCGCGCACCTGGCTCGAACCGGCCGGGGTCATCCGTCAGGACCTCGAGTCGCACCGCCCCACGCAACCCGTGGACGCCCCGGACCAGGCCCACGACCAGCCGATGCGGCGCGCCCTCAGCCACCGTCACGCTCGCCGGGTCGGGCTCCACCGATCCGGACCGGGTCAGACGATCTCCAGAGCGATGGGCGCGCCTTCACGCGTCGCCACGACCTTGAGCAGAGTGCGCATCGCCTTGGCGACGCTGCCATTCCGGCCGATGACCTTGCCCATGTCGTCCTCGGCCACGTGGAGCTCGATGACCTGGGTGCCCTCGTCCTCGTGGACCTCGACGGTCACACCGTCGGGATCATCCACCAGCGCACGAGCGACGTATGCGACGAGATCGGGTGCGGACATGTCGATATCCCTAGCGAGCCGGCAGGATGCCGACCTTGCGGAACAGCCGGGCGACGGTCTCCGAGGGCTGGGCGCCCTGGCTCAGCCACTTGGCGGCCTTCTCGGCATCCACGTGGATGGAGACGGGCTCCTGGCGCGGGTCGTAGTGACCCAGCGTGTCGAGGGAGCGGCCATCGCGGGCGGAGCGTGCATCGGCGACGACGAAACGGTAGCTCGGCTGCTTCGTCGCGCCGACGCGGGTAAGTCGGATTCGGACCACGGGGGACTCGGCCTCCTCAGGCTGAAGCCCGGCGACTCAGCGAGACGCCGGGCGATGGTGCGGCATGCGGCCCGTGCGGTCGGGTCACATGGATCTGGTGCAGTCTACTTGCTGTCGACGACCAGTCTACTTGACGAACAGCAGCGACTTGTCCGAGACGATGTCACCGTTGACGGTCAGCGTCGAGACCAGGCTGTCGAGGGCGTCGACCCAGGGCTTGATGTTCGTCGTGTAGCTCGGGTCATTGGCAGCTCCCATGCGCGCCACGAGCGGCGCCACGCCGGCGAGATCCACCCACAGGCCGCCCGCGTTGGGCGTGCCGGCCTCGGCCACCGCGGCCGTGTAGCGCTGGTTGGCGGCCAGCGAGGTCGACGGGTCCTGGGCGAGGGCTGTCGCGGCGAAGTCACCCAGCCCGAGGTAGAGATGGCTGTCGCTGACCGCGACGCTGATGGCCGGCGGGAAGGGCAGGTTCGCGGGGATGCCCGCGGACGGCTGGAGCGTGATGGTCGTGACGGTGACCCCGTTCACAACGCTGCTCGCGACCGTGAACGGCGAGTTCGCCCCGCTGCCCACGATGCGCAGCAGGCCGAGGAGGGTCTGGATGCGGGTCGTGCCGGCCCCCTCGTCGCTGAGGGTCGCGACGATGCCCGCGGAGAGGCCGCTGTCATCGACCGACACACCGATGGCGCCGTCCTCGACGAAGTCAAGGAGCTTGTCCAGCGGCCCCAGCTGCTGCTCGACGCCGGTGATCATCTGGCTGTTGCTGGAGTCTGCCGCCAGCTGGAGCTTGAGCTGCGCCAGCACGCCGTCGACGGTCTTCCCGAGGTCCCGTGTCTCGACGTAGACCAGCGTGCCCGCCGGGAAGTGGCTCGCAAGATCCGTCTCCCGGACCGAGGGCACCATGCCGCTGTCGGCGAGCTGGGTGCTGATGCCGAGCGCCAGGTGGCTCGATGCGACCTGCGCGTAGCCACCCACCCAGAGAGGCAGCTTGTCCAGCAGCCCGACCAGGGCCGCGCCGCCGGGCTGCGTGGCGAGCTGCTGTGCCAGCAGCGGCTTGAGCGGGGCTGTGGACACGTAGAACTCGCCCAGGTTGGGCGACGCGAGGCTCGAGGCCGCGACCTTGAAGCTGGGGTCGTCGGCGAGGCTGGGCGTCGTGCCCGCGAGCACGTCGAGGGACGTCTTGAGGTCGGCGGCAGTCGGGCTCACCAGCAGGTACTGGTCCGTGACCGCATAGGACGACGTGCCCGAGGTCGTGATGGTGCTGCCGGCATAGTCCTCGGTGGTCGCCGAGTCTGACGACATGAGCGTCTTGAGCTGGTCCTCGAGCGCGGCTCGGTCCTTGACACCCAGCCCGACGACGATCGGCGGCTGGGCACCGGGCGTCGTCGTGGCGGGATCGGGCAGCGCCAGCAGCCCGATCGCGAACTGGCCGTTGGACCAGGTCTGGATATTGCCGGTCCAGGTGGCGGCGCCACCGGTGGCAGAGCTCAGCGCCTGGTCGAGCGCCTCATTGAGCTTGGTATCGAAGCTCGACGGATCGGCAAAGCCCGGGAAGTGGGTCAGGAACGCCGTCAGCTCGTCGTGCTGGTCACCGGGGAGGTCCAGACGGATCTCGCCGAACGCGGTCGCGGTCGCGGGCACGAAGGCCGGCCCGCCGGTGCCGCCGGTCTGGGCGACGACGGCGACACCAGTCACCCCGAGCAGCATCGCCACGCTGACGAGGAAGGCGACGACCCAGCGCCAGCGACTCGGCCGGCGAGCGCGGGACACCGGGGATGGTTGGAGCATCGGGGCGGTCATATCAGTCATCGTTCGGTCATCCTCTCATGAGCCATGGGTGACTGCCAAGGGCCGGGGGTCCGGGTCGGGATGCCCCGGCAGTCCTGCCTCCATCGCTACCGGCGCAGGCCCGGCATCATGCCCCGGGGTCCCCTGCCGCCACCCATCTGGCGCATCATCCTCTGCATCTCGGCGAACTGCTTGATGAGCCGGTTCACCTCCGGCAGCGACGTCCCCGAGCCACGGGCGATGCGCCTTCGGCGGGAGGCATTGAGCACGTTCGGGTCACGTCGCTCCTGGATGGTCATCGAGCGGATGATGGCCTCCGTGCGCTTGAGCTCGCCCCGGTCGACCGCCTGCTGGGCCTGCTTGGCGGCACCCCCCAGCCCCGGGATCATCTCCAGCAGCCCGCCCAGCGGGCCCATCTTCTTGAGCGCCTGCATCTGCTCCAGGAAGTCCTCCAGCGTGAAGCTGTTCTTCTTGAGCTTCTCGGCCATCTGCTCGGCCTGCTTCTGGTCGAACGTCTCCTGGGCCCGTTCGACGAGCGTGAGCACGTCCCCCATGCCCAGGATCCGACCCGCAAGCCGATCGGGATGGAAGACCTCGAGCGCGTCCGTCTTCTCGCCCGTGCCCATGAACTTGACCGGGACACCCGTGACCGCGCTGATGGAGAGCGCGGCACCACCGCGCGCATCGCCATCGATCTTGGTCAGGATGAGGCCGGTGATGGCGACCGCGTCCCGGAACGCCTCGGCGACGGGCACCGCCTCCTGGCCGACCATGGCATCCACGACGAGCAGCGTCTCGGTCGGCTGGACCACCTGAGCCAGGCCCCGGATCTCGGCCATGAGCGCTTCGTCGACCGTCAGCCGGCCGGCCGTGTCCAGGATGACCACGTCACGGCCGGTGCGCCGCGCCTCAGCGATGCCGCCGCGCGCGATATCCACGACCGGTGTGCCAACGGGGGCGCTGTACACCGGGATCTCCAGCGACGCGCCGAGGGTCCGGAGCTGGTCCACGGCGGCCGGCCGATACGGATCGGCGGCGACGAGCATCGGCTGGCGACCCTGGCGCACGATGTATCGGGCCAGCTTGGCGGCGGAGGTGGTCTTGCCGGAGCCCTGGAGGCCCACGAGGGCGATGACCGCGGGCGAGCCGTTGAGCCGGAACGTCCGGTCCCCGGCGCCCAGGATCGCGGTCAGCTCGTCATGGACGATCTTGACGATGAGCTGCCCGGCGTTCACGCCTTCCAGCACATCCTGGCCGATGGCCCGCTCCTTGACCCGCCCCACGAAGTCCTTGACGACCTTGTAGTTGACGTCCGCTTCCAGGAGGGCAAGCCTGATCTCACGCATGGCCGCATCGACATCGGCCTCCGTGATCCGGCCGTGGCCGGTCAGCCGGTCAAGGGCGACGCGCAGACGATCGCTGAGTGCATCGAACATGGGACGGTCAGTGTAGTCGAGGCGAAGGCGGATCTACGGTCCGCCCCTCCGGCGCGTGCCCGTCCGGGGGGCGTACCCACCCCGCGGCATCCAAACCCAGGGGGCGTACCCACCCCAGGGGTGAGTTCGACCGCGGAGTCAGCCGGCCGGCCGCGGAGTCAGCCCGCCGGCCGCGGATGTCGCGCGTTACCCATCGGGCGCATCGATCCCGCGCTCCGAGTGCGCAGGTGACCCGGATCAGCCACACCATGGGTCAGAACTTCCGGCGTCGCGGCATCCCCGTCGGACTCACCCACCCGATGGGTCGGCCGGCGAACCAGGGTACAGTCAGGAGGCAGGCCGCGAGGACGCGGCGGTCAGGAGGCGGCCAGGACCGGCGCCCCGGAGTCGCATCAGTCGAGTGGCCGGCCGCGTTCCAGCAGGTAGGACTGCCAGAGCATCCGCGCGGCCACCGACCGCCAGGGTCGCCAGGTGTCGGCGATCGCCGACACCTCGGCCACGGGGGCGTCCGGCGGGAGACCCTTGAGCGACCGCACAGCGATGAGCAGCGCCAGGTCCGTGGATGCCCAGACATCGGGCCGGCCAAGGCCCATGAGCAGGTAGATGTCGGCGGTCCAGCGTCCGATGCCGCGATGGGCCATGAGCGACCCGATCGCGCGCGCATCATCCATCGCGGCAGCGATGCCCGGCAGGTCGAGACGACCCGCCAGGACCGCATCGGCGATGCCCACGATATACCCCGCCTTCTGGCGGGTCAGCCCGGCCGCGGCCAGCCGCTCCACACCCGCCTCCGAGACGGCCTCGGGGCTCACGGCGCCGGCGGCACACCGCAGCCGCTCGAGCGCGGCACGGGCCGAATCGAGCGACACCTGCTGGCCCAGGATGATGTCCACGAGGGTCTCGAATCCGGGGCCCTTCTCCCACAGCGGCGGCGCGCCGTGGGACCGGTGCAGCCGAGCGAGGTCGGCATCGCGCTGGGCGAGGATGGCCGCGGCCGCCCGGACGCCCGCGGCGTCGAGCCGCACGGGTGACTCCGCCACGATCAGCCGAACAGCGCCTGCGCGAAGGCGTTGGGATCGAAGTCGAGCAGGTCATCGACCCGCTCACCGACCCCGACGAACAGGACCGGGACGCCCAGCTCGCGCTCGATGGCGAAGGCGATGCCACCCTTCGCGGTCGAATCGAGCTTGGTCAGCGCGATCCCGGTGAGCCCGGCCGCCTCGTGGAAGGCCTTCGCCTGGGCGAGGCCGTTCTGGCCGGTCGTGGCATCGAGCACGAACAGCACCTCCGGGGTGGCGGTGGGCAGGCGACGGGCGATGGTCCGCCGGATCTTGGCCAGCTCCTCCATGAGGTTGTGCTTGGTGTGCAGCCGTCCGGCGGTGTCGACGATGACCACGTCCGTGCCGCGGGCCGCCGCCGCGTCCATCGCGTCCCAGACGACCGCCGAGGGGTCCGCGTTCGCAGCATGTGCCACGACCGGCACGTCGATGCGTGTCGCCCAGGTCTGGAGCTGCTCGATGGCGGCCGCGCGGAACGTGTCACCGGCGGCGAGCAGCACCCGGGCACCGCGGGTCTTGAAGCGGTACGCCAGCTTGGCGATGCTCGTCGTCTTGCCCGTGCCGTTGACCCCCACGACGAGGATGACCGCCGGCACATCCGCGGCGGGCTTGCGTGGCCAGGGTGTCGGGTCGCGGGCCGCGAACAGCGCGATGAGCTCCGCCTGGAGGGCCAGGTCCGGCGGCAGGTCGCGCCGGACGCGGGCCCTGCTCACCACCTCCATCGTGAGGTCGGCGCCCAGGTCGGCGCCGATGAGCGCTTCCTCGACCTCCTCCCAGGCATCGTCGTCCGAGCCACGACGCAGGATCGACCGGATGCGGCCGACGAGCCCGGTGCGGCTGCGCTCGAGACCCAGCTGCAGGTTGGGGGTCGGGACGGGCTGGGTCAACGGATGGCTCCCGCGAATGCTGGATCCGAGGCGTCGCCGTCGACGCCCGGCAGGTCGGCGAGTCGAAGCGAGACGACGTGGCTGACCGCATCGTCCCCGGCGGTGACGCCGTACAGCGCGTCGGCCGCTTCGATGGTGCCCCGATTGTGGGTGATGACGATGAATTGGATGGTCTCCGCCAGGCTCCGCAGGGCGGCCGCGAACCGACCCACGTTCGCCTCGTCGAGGGCCGCGTCCACCTCATCCAGGACGCAGAAGGGCACCGGACGCACCTCGAGCATCGCGAGCAGCAGCGCGACCGCGGTGAGGGCCCGCTCGCCACCCGAGAGCATCGCGAGTGGCTGGCGCTTCTTGCCCGGGGGCCGCGCGGTGATCTCCACGCCCGTGGCGCCCAGGTCCTCCGGGGCGGTCAGCGAGAGCGCCGCCTCCCCTCCCCCGAAGAGCTGCTGGAACCGACGCGCGAAGGCGCCCTCGAGCGCCGCGAACGTGTGCCGGAACTGGTCGGCGATGAGCGTCTCCAGCCGCGCGATGAGCGCCCGGGTGTCCCGGATGGCCGCCGTCAGGTCTGCCTGCTGCGACTCGAGCCCATCGAGCCGTTCCCGGACCTCGACCAGCTCCTGGGCCGCGAACGGGTTGCCGGTGCCCAGCTCGTGATATCGCCGGCGCAGGGCGCCGAGCCGGGACGCGCTCGCGGTCGGGCTCGCGGCCATGCTGCCCGTCGCCCGCTGCACACGCCAGCGCTCGAACGCAGCGTCGAGCGCCGACTCGAGGGCACCCTGGATCTCGTCCGCGGACGGCTCCGGCGTCTCCCCGTCCCGGACGTCGTCCGGCTCCACGGCCTGCTCGTCGGCGAGGAGGGCCCGGAGGCCATCGCCACCGATGCCAGCCAGCTCCACGAGCAGCGCTTCGCGACCCGCCTCGAGCTGCAGCCGGACCTGGAGCTGGGCGACCTCCGCCGCCCGGGTGCGAGTCTCGGCGGCGCGCAGGTGCTCCCGCGCCTGCACCCCCGCCGCCTCCGCCGCGGTCCGTCGCGCGCGCTCATCGACGGTCGAGCCCTCGAGCTCCGCGAGCGTCGCGCCGATGCGCTCCTGGACCGCCGTGGCTGCGGCCAGTCGCTCCCGGACCTGGGCCGCGTGATCGAGCTGCTCGCTGCGCGCACCGACCAGCCGCTGGACCTCACGCTCCAGCTCCTCGAGACGCGCGAGGTCGAGGCCGACCCGGACCTCCGCCCGGCGCCGGACATCCTCCGCGGCATCCCGGCGACCACGGGCGGCGGTCGTCGCGGTGGCGTGGCGCTCCCGCTCGGTCCGCAGGGCCGCACCTCGTGCCTCGAGGGCGGCGAGCTCCGCGCGCGCCTGATCACCGGCGTCGGCGGTGTCCGGGGTGCCCTGCCACGCCGCGGCCTCCGCTTCGCGCGACCGCAGGTCGGCGGCCGCCGCTGCCGCGTCGCGCTCCAGGCGTTCCAGCTGCTGCGACGTCCACGCGGCCTCTCGGGCGGCCGTGTCCGCGGCCCGACCGACCGACCGCAGCCGCTCCTCCGCGACCCGCCGCCGCGTCCGCGCCGCCTCGAGCGAGGCGCGGCTCGCCGCCACCGCCGACCGGGCCGCCTCGAGCTCCTGCGCCGCGGTGGCGCGGTCAGACTCTGCGGCACTGACCGCCGCCTCGAGCCCGGCGATGGCCTGACCCAGCTCCGCGTGCTGCGCCCGGATCTCGAGCGTCTCCTGTCCCGGGTCGAGCGACACCACGCCCTCGTCGGTCACCAGCTCGCCGACGATGGTCGCCACGCGCCAGCCCGGTGCCAGCAGCGCCCGCATCGCGAGTGCCGACGGAAGGTCCGGCACCCAGGCACTCCGCTCCAGGAGCCGCGAGACATGACCGGTCGGGTCGCGCCGCAGAGCCGCGGTCAGTGGGCCGCCCCCGGCGCTCGCCACAGCCCCCAGGACCGCGGCCGTCTCCCGCTCACGCGCCGCCCGCCCGGTCACGGGACCGTCGATGACGAACGTCCCGGGGGTCCGGGCGAGCCCCTCGATGGCCGAGGCTGGGGCGGCGATGGCGGTGAGCACATCACCCAGCGCTGCCGCGACCGCGCGTCGCAGCTCGGGCTCGACCTCCAGGCCTGCGTCCATCCGACGACCGCCGGCTGCGGTCATCATGGCCACCAGGGTGGCATCCAGGCCGCCGCCGATGCGACGCTCGAGGGCGTCGCGATGTGCCCGCGCCCCGGCGAGCTCGGCACGAGTCGTCGACAGCCGGGAGGCGAGGTCGGCGCCGCGTGCCTCCAGCTCCGCGAGGCGTGCCCGGGAATCGGCCGCCGCACGTTCGGCGGCTGCCTCGTCAGTGGCCAGCGCCTGCATCGCTCCCTCGAGGCTCGCGAGCGCGTCGGCGGCCGCATGGGCCGCGTCCAGGGCCTCGGCGGCGCGTCGCTGGCCGGCCACGAGCGCCTCGGTCGTCGTGGCGGCACGACGGTTCGCCCGGTCCAGCTCCGCTTGCTGCGCGGCGCGGGCCTCCCGGGCCCGGCTCGTCCGCTCGGCGTCCGCCCGACCAGCGTCGCGCAGCTCACGGACCGCGCGCTCCGTCTCCTCGATGCGCCGCGTGACATCGCGGAGGGCCTCCTCGGCCGCGTGGTCGGGGTCCGGCATCTCCACCGCCATCTCCAGGCGGGCGCGCCCCAGCCGCTCGGCCGTGGCTGCACGCTCCGCCGTGGCCCGTTCCAGGTCACGATCCAGCGACTCCGCCCCTGACGCCGCGCGCGATTCCGCCAGGCGCAGCTCGATGACCACGGCACGCTCCGCCTCGAGCCGGGCACGGGTCTGCTGCTCCAGCTCCTGCCGCTCGGCGAGGGCGCGCCCGGCGGCGGCCACGGCCGCCTCGGCTTCGCGCAATCGGGAGAGTGCGGCATCGGCGTCCGTGCGCGACCGCGACAGGAGCTCCGTCTGGCGGGTCAGCTCCCGTTCCGCATCACCCAGCCGGTCACGTGCGGCAGCGACCAGCGCCGCGGACAGCTCCGCGCCCGCCGACCGCCGCGCGCGCTGCTGCTCAGCCTGCGCGGCGAGGCGGCGCGCCTGGGGTCGGAGCTCATCGACGAGGTCGCGGACCCGCTCCAGGTTCGCCTCTGCCTGCGCCAGCTCCGTCTCGGCGGCGCGCCGCCGCCGTTCGTGCTTGCGGATGCCCGCCGCCTCCTCGAACAGCGGCCGCCGCTCCTCGGGTCGCAGCGCCAACGCCTGGTCGACCATGCCCTGGCCGATGAACAGGAACGCGTTGTCGGCCAGGTTCGCCTCGTCGAGCAGGTCGATGAGGTCCCGCAGGCGGAGCTTCTGGCGATTGAGCAGGAACTCGTTCTCGCCATTCCGGAAGAGTCGGCGCCCGAGCTCCACCTCGGCGAAGTCGACCGGCAGCAGGCGGTCCTCGTTGTCCAATACGAGCGTCACATCGGACATGCCCTGGGCGCGCCGGCTCGAGGAGCCGGCATAGATGAGGTCCTCGGCGCGCCGGGTCCGGAGGGTCCGGCCCTGCTCGCCCAGCACCCACCGGAGCGCGTCCGCGAGGTTGCTCTTGCCGCTGCCGTTCGGGCCGACGACGGCGCTGATGCCGCCGCCGAACTCGACGGTGGTCTTCTCGGCGAATGACTTGAAGCCCACCAGCCGAAGCGACCGGAGGCGACCAGTGCTCACGACCATCCCGGGGTACACGGCGGTGCTCCGCTCACGGCGCGACGGGTCCGTCGACCGGCACGGGCACCGTGGGCGCGCCGGGCACATCCCCCGACGGGTCCTTCGGCAGCTCCGGAGCGGCCGAAAGGTCCTCAAGGCGCCCGAGGGCAGCCGAGGCGGCCTCCGTCTCCGCGTCCCGTCGGCTGCGGCCGGCTCCCTGCCCGAGCACCTCACCCTGGACCGACACCTCGACCGCGTATCGTCGGGCATGGTCAGGCCCGTCGACGGTCACCACCCGATACGAGGGAGGACGGCCATGACGGGCATACGCGAGCTCCTGGAGACGGCTCTTGGGGGACTTCAGGGACAGCGGCGCGAGCTCGGCCCCAAGGTCGTCGGCGCAGGCGCGCAGGAGCAGGTCCCGTGCCGCGTCCAGGCCGCCATCGAGGTAGACCGCAGCGACCACCGCCTCGAAGGTCGAGGCGAGGACCGAACCGCGTCGGCGCTCGCCCGAGCGCTCGGCACCCTGCCCCAGGGACAGATACGTCCCCAGGTCGTACCGGGCCGCGATGCGGGCCAGCCCGCGCGCCGACACGATCGCAGCGCGCCGGGTGGTGAGGAGGCCCTCGGGCTCGCTGGGATGGCGCTCCCAGAGCGCCTCCGAGATGACCAGGGAGAGGACCGAATCACCCAGGAACTCCAGGCGCTCGTTGGCGAGGATGCCGGGGTCGGGGTGCTCGTTGACGTAGCTGCTGTGGACGAGCGCCTGTTCCAGCAGGCGCAGGTCCCGGAAGGTGTAGCCGAGTCGCTCCGCGAGCTCTGTCGGGGGCGACGGCACCGTGACCGGTCGCGAGCTACTGCTGGTCGGAATGCTCGTCGATGTAGTCGGCAGCGTCCTGGACCGTCCGGATCTTCTCGGCGTCCTCGTCCGAGATCTCCGTCCCGAACTCCTCCTCCAGGCTCATGATGAGCTCGACGAGGTCCAGCGAGTCCGCGTTGAGGTCATCGACGAACGACGCCTCCGGCTTCACATCCTCCTCATCGACACCGAGCTGCTCCACGACGATCTTCTTGAGTCGCTCGTAGGTCGAAGCCGTCACGTTCGTGCTTCCTCCTGGTACCAGTCGTCACTCTGCCTGACCGACATCCTCGATGTCGGTCGGACCCGATAGTTCTCCGGTCTGTTCCCGTGCGACCCGTCCGAGCACGCCGTTCAGCAGCCGCCGGGCCGATTCGCCACTGTAGGTCCGAGCCAGCTCGACCCACTCCGAGATCGCGACCGCGGTCGGCGTCGCGGCGCAGTGTAGCAGTTCGCCCATGCCCGAACGCAACAATGCCCGATCGATGCGGGCCAGTTGGACGACCGGATAGGCGGGCGCGACACGCTCGATCGAGGCGTCGATGGTGTCCCGATGGAGGGTCACCGCCTCCACCAGGATGCGTGCATGATCGGCAGCGACCGGATCGGCCGCGGTCTCCTCGATCCGGCGCGCCAGCACGTCCCGTGCGGTCCGCTGGCCGAAGTCCGCCTCGAACACGGCCTCGAGGCAGAGGCGGCGACCGTCGCGCTCCGTCCGGTGTCGATCGCTGCCGCCGTCGGGCGGGCGTTCGTCACGGAGGTCGGCGCCCGGCAGGTTCATGACCCGCCGTCGGCGGCGGCCGCGCCGACCGGCTCCGCGGCCGCCGACTCGGACTCCGCGCGGGCCGTCGCTGGGGACGGTCCGCGCGGCACGGCGCGTGATGCCCGATTCCGCCAGGGACGCCTCGATGCGCGCCGGGATTCCGGCGCGCGCCGACTGGGCCCCCACGCTGACCGCGAAGCCGATCATGCGCCGCGTGGCCCGGCCGTGGGTGATGAGCACGGTGCCGTTGACGCCCAGCAGCGGCGCCGCACCCAGGCGTTCGTAGTCGAACTTGCGCCGGATGCGGTTGATGCCCGGGCGCATGAACAGGTAGCCGATGGGTCCCCAGGGCGGTCGCTTGAACTCCTGCCGCAGCAGGTCGAACATCGCGCCCGCGAGTCCCTCGAAGAACTTCATGACCACGTTGCCCACCGACGCGTCGCACACGACGACGTCCGCGGGATGGAGCGGCAGGTCGCGGCCCTCCACGTTGCCGAGGAAGTCGAGCCGGCCGCTCTTCAGCAGCGTCGAGGCGTCCTTGACCCGCTGCTCGCCCTTGCCGCCCTCCTCGCCGATGGACAGCAGCGCGACCGTGGGGCGGCTGACGCCCAGCACCCGCTCCGCGTACAGCGCTCCCATGTGGCCGTACTGGGCGAGATTGAGGCCGGTCGAGTCGGTGGTCGCCCCGATGTCGAGGAGCATGAACGGTCCCCGGTCGGTGACCATCTGGATGGCCAGCGCGGGCCGGTCGACGCCCGGCAGCCGACCCAGGTGGACGATCGCCGATGCCACGCCCGCGCCGGTGTGGCCCGCGGTCACGACCGCGTCCGCGCGGCCCTCGTGGACGAGACGCATGCAGACGTTGATGCTGGCGTCCTTCTTGCGGCGGACGGAGGTGGCGGCATCCTCGTCCATGCCCACCACCTCGGAGGCCTGGACGATGCTCACGCTCGACGGCAGCGGGCCGGTCGAGGAACGGCCGGATGCGCGCCTCGTCACCGACCAGGATGACGTCCACGTCGGGGTTGCCGGCGGCCCATTCGACGGACCCCCGCACCACCTCCTCGGGCGCGTGGTCGCCGCCCATGGCATCGACCGCCACGCGGGGTCGCGTCAGGGCTCCCTCGCCGCGCTGACGCTCCAGTGACGCCTGGTCCATCCTGCCCTCAGCGGCCCCGATCCCGGACCCCGGAGCCGGGGATGCCCGTGGACCGGGGCTCGATCACGACCCGGACTCGGTGGTCGACTTCTGGCGGATGTGGATCGCCTGGCGACCGTTGTACCAGCCGCAGCTGGGGCACGCGTGGTGGCCCTGCTTGGGCTGATGGCAGTGCGGGCACTCCTCCAGCTGGGGCACGGTCAGCGCGTGGTGGGCGCGGTGATCGCCCTGTCGCGCGTGCGACACGCGTCGCTTGGGGACTCCCATGTTCGAACTCCTTCTGGATGGTGATCCGTGGTGGTGCCGGTGACCGGACGGTCGCGGCGATGGGGGACGGTCCCGGTCAGACCGGCTGGTCGAGCTGCTGCCGGATCGCGAGCAGCGCCGCCAGGCGCGGATCGATGTCGTCCTCGCCGTGGGTATGGGCAGGATCGGTCGTTGAGGTCGATGCCGCATTCGAGGCACAGGCCCCGGCAGTCCGGTCGGCACAGCGCGACGATGGGCTCCGCGAGCGAGATGGCATCCCGGACGGTGCCCGTCAGGTCCAGCTCGTGATGGTCATCGAGGAACAGCGTCTCGGTCTCGTCCGCATGCGCGATGGGCGTGCCGGACTCGAGGTCGACCGACGGCAGCGCCTCCTCCATGAACTCGACATCGACGGGTGCGACCGTCGCCGTCAGGCACCGGCTGCACGTCTCCGGCAGCGCGGTCGTCAGGTGCCCCTTGGCGACGATGCCCCGGCCGGTGTTGGCCAGCCGGACGGTGCCCCGGATGGGTGCCGCGACCGCGAGCTCCGTATCGATGGCCAGCTGGTCCAGTGCCAGCGGCAGCTCCCGGGTCGTGCCGGGTGCGGACCGCAGCAGGTCCGCGACGTTGTAGCTAAGCATGGACGCGCGACTCCAGGGGCATGTCCATGGGCACGGCCAGCTCGCGCGGCGTGGGCGGCGTGGGCGGCGGCTCCGGGGGCGGCGCCGCCCCGTCGGGACGCTCGTCGAGCATCATGATGCCCCGGCGGATGCTCTGGAGCGCCTTGACGCACTCGCCCTCCAGGCGCACGAGCACGGACGCCGCGTACTGGTCCGCGCCCCGCCGGATCTCCTCCGCATCAGCGTTGCCCTGGCTGATGATCTGCTGCGACCGGAGCTCCGCAGCACGCGTCAGCTCCCGCTCCTCGATGAGGAACGCAGCCTGCTCCTGGGCTCGCGCCAGGATCCGCTCCGCCTCCTCCTGGGCACGCTCGACGAGGCGCGTCGTCTCCTCGTTGATGCGCTTCGCCTGGCGGATCTCCTCCGGCACGGCGACGCGCAGCTGGTCGATGAGATCGAGCGCGCCGACCTGGTCCACGACCACGGAATTGGTCATGGGCATCCGCCGACCGTTGGCGATCAGCGCTTCGAGGCGTTCGATGAGGAAGATGATGTCGATGGGAGTGGACCTGGAGCGGGACGGGTCAGCACGGGATTGTATCGCACCGGGACGCGGCTACGGTCGGAGCCTCCGGACGACCCCCGCCGGGACCATGGACGAGATGTCGCCCCCGAAGGCCGCGATCTCGCGCACCATCGAGGAGCTGATGTACGCGTGCTCGATGGCGGTCATGAAGAAGACGGTATCGACGTCCGGCGCCAGGCGCCGGTTGAGCTGAGCCATCTGGAGCTCCGCCCCGAAGTCGCTGACGGCGCGCAGGCCACGCACGATGGTGGCAGCACCCAGTCGATGGGCAAGATCCACGGTCAGGCCAGCGAAGCTGACGACCTCGATGCCCTCGCCCCCGCCGGGGAGCGCCAGGACCGCCTCGCGGATCGCCGCCAGCCGCTCCTCGAGCCCCAGGGTCGGCTGCTTGCGGGGGTTCACGAGCACCGCCACGGTCAATCGGTCGAACACGGCACGCGCCCGGGTCACGATGTCCAGGTGCCCGACCGTGATGGGGTCGAAGGTCCCCGGATAGATGGCATGGCTCATGGTCCAAGCCTGCGGTACCACGTCAAGGCCGTCTCACCGGTGCGGCGCTGGCGGTCCCGGGCGAGGCAGCCGATGACCGGATCGGACGACCAGCGCCAGGCATGCTTGGCCACGACCACCGCGGCCGGCGCCAGCCAGCCCCGGTCAGTATCACCGATGCGCTCGAGGGCCCCCAGGAGCAGCGCCGTGTCCGCGTAGGGCGGGTCGAGCACCACGGCGCTGAATGGCCCGCCGGCGGCCTCCGGGTCCCCCTCGAGGAAGCGGAGGACGTCGGCTGTCACCACCCGCCCCTCCCCCATGCCGGTGCGTCGAAGGTTGTCCCCGATGACCCGCGCCGCGCCGGCATCCCGCTCCACGAAGACGGCCGATGGGGCACCCCTGCTGAGCGCCTCGATGCCGGCCGCGCCGCTGCCCGCGAACAGGTCCAGGAAGGCGCCACCGAGCGGCCCGTCCGGATCGACCTCCAGGGCACCGAACAGCGACTGCTTGACACGGTCGGCGAACGGCCGCGTCCCGGCACCGGGCGCCAGCAGCCGCAGCCCGCCGGCGCGGCCACCGATGACCCTGCCCGCATCAGCCATCGAGCTCGTCCGCCGCCAGCACGTCGCCCGCGCCGATGCGCGCCAGCCAGCCGCGGCTGAGCTCCCGCTCCAGGGCCGCCTGGCCATCCACGAGCCGCCCATCGGGGCCGACCAGGCGCTCCGCGTGCTCACGGGCGACCAGCGACTGCTGCCGGTGCCGGGGGTCCGCCAGGCGCGCGACGCGGAGGGGCGGCAGGCCGCTCTGCCGGAGGCCGAGCAGCTCACCCTCCTTGCGCAGCGAGATGTCCAGCTCCGCGAGCTCGAAGCCGTCCGTCGTGCGCTGGACGGCCCGCAGCCGGGTCATGGCCACGGAGTCCTCGGGCGCGTCCGAGACGAGCACGCAGAACGCCTGCTCGGTGCCCCGCCCGACGCGGCCGCGCAGCTGGTGGAGCTGGGCCAGTCCGAACCGGTCGGCGCTCTCGATGATCATCATCGTCGCGGCGGGCACGTCCACGCCCACCTCCACCACGGTCGTGCCCACGAGCACGTCCAGCTCGCCGTCGCGGAAGCGGCCCATGACCGCGTCACGCTCGGCGGGCCTGAGCCGGCCGTGGACCATGCCCACCCGGAGCGGCGCCAGGAGCTGTCCCAGTCGCGCGGCCTCCGCCTCGGCCGAGCCGACCCCGGCAGGTCCGGAGGTGGCCTCGTCCGCCTCGGACGCCTCCGCCCCGTCATCATCGGCACCCTCCGCCTCGATGAGCGGCACGACCACGAACGTGCGACGGCCGAGGGCCGCCTCGGCGCGGACCTTCTCCCAGGTCCCATCGAGGGCGTTCGGGCGCTTGATGCCCGTGCGCACCGGCAGCCGACCGACCGGTGCGGCCCGGAGGTCCGTGACGTCGAGGTCGGCATGGATGACCTGGCCCAGCACCTGGGGGATGGGTGTCGCGGTCATGAGCAGCACGTGGACGGAGCCGCCCTTCGCCGAGAGCGCCTCCCGATCCGCGACGCCGAAGCGGTGCTGCTCGTCGACCACCGCGAGCCGCAGGTCGGCGAAGCCGATGTGCTCCCCGATGAGCGCCTGGGTGCCCACGAACAGCAGGCCCCGGGTCCGGCCCATGAGCGTCGCCCCTGACGGCTGCTGCGCGAGCGCCAGCGCCTCCCGACGCTCCCCGCTGCCGACGCTGCCGGTGAGCAGCAGCACGTCGTGGCCGAGCGGCTCCAGCAGCGCCCCCAGCGTCGCCGCGTGCTGCCGGGCGAGCAGGTCGGTGGGTGCCAGCAGTGCTGCCTGGCCGCCAGCGTCGGCCACGAACGCCATGGCCAGCGCCGCGACCGCGGTCTTGCCCGATCCGACGTCACCCTGGACCAGGCGCATCATCGGCCGTCCCGAGGCGAGGTCGGCCCGGATGTCAGCCACGGCCGTGCGCTGGTCGGGTGTGAGCGCGATGGGGCTGGTGAGGGTGGCACCCGTGCGCGCCCCGATCTGGGCGCCGATGGTGTGCTCCACGGCCGTGATCGCCGCGCTCATGCGCGTGTCGCTGACGGTCACCGTGGATGCGTGGTCCCGCTCCCGCAGGCGGCGCCGGGAGACCATGCCCACCTGGAGCGCGAGCAGCTCGTCGAAGGCGAGTCGCTCGAGCGCCCCGTCGAGCGCCGTCTGGTCGGCCGGGAAGTGGATGGTCTCGATGGCAGTGCCGATGGACACCTGGTCGCCGCGGACCTCGCGCCCGAGGTAGTCCGGGTACGGCCCCAGGGTGTCGATGGCGGCGCGCGTGGCGCGCCGCAGGGTGCGCGCGCGGATGCCGTCCGTCAGCCGGTAGACCGGTAGCAGCGCATCCGCGGGGGCGCCCTCGCCGCCCGCCGACGCGTCCTCGCCGCCCGCGACGGCTCGCTCCAGCTCGAAGTCGGGGTTCTGGAGCGTGGCCCGGTCCCGGTTGTCGATGCCCACCTTGCCCGCGACCAGCAGCCAGCCGCCCGGCGGGCCGATGCGTCGCTCGATGAACTGGCGGCCGAACCAGACCGCCTCGATCTGGTCGCCCTCAGCATCCTGGAGACGGGCCACCGTCCGCTGGAGCCGTCGGCTGCCGACGACGGCGCCCTGGAGCGACACCAGCTGGAGCCGGGCCGTGATGACCGTGCCGCGCTCGAGCTGCCGGATCTCGCGCACGGAGCGGTGGCCACCCACCGCGATCCAGCGGCGCGGCACCGCGAACAGCAGGTCCCGGACGGTCGCGATGCCCAGGCGGCCACCCGAGCGACGCAACGCCGCGGCGCCCGGCAGGCCGCTCCTGCCGATGGGCTGGTCGAAGGGGTCGAACGGCGCGCTCAGGACCGCATCGGCGGTCGTCGGCGTGGTGGCGCTGGGTGTCACGGCGCGTCGTTCCAGCTCGTCCTCCCACCGCGACGGCCCTCCGCGTCGGCGTTTGGTATAGTACGCGGCCGAAGCGTCCGCCCGGTCCCGCGGTGGAGCAGCCCCTCACCACGAGACAAGGATCATCACGGCATGGCCCGTTCCTGTGACCTCTGCGGCAAGACCTCGATGGGTGGCTTCAACCCCCAGTCCGTGGGCATGAACCGCGTCCGCGCGCATCGCCGCTACAAGGTCAACCTGCAGCCCCTGAAGATCCAGAGCAAGACCGGCGCGAGCGTCACGGCCCGGGTCTGCACCCGCTGCCGCCGGACCCTCCGCAAGACCGCCTGACAGAGCCCGTCGGGCGCCTCAGGCGTCCGGGTAGCCCAGTCGGGCGAGCATCGCGCCCGCGATCCGCTGCACCACGCGCTGCTCCTCCGGCGTCAGGTCCGTTCGCCAGCGACCCATCGACCGGGTGCTGATGGCCGTCCCCGCGTGATGCGTCGCGCCCGGGCCGGGCTCCGCGCCGGGGGCACCCATCGTGCCTACCGCGACCGTGCCTGCGTCGACCGTGCCAGGTCCGGGCTCCACGAGCATCGCCGGATCGAACGACTCCCCGAGTCGCTGGAGCAGCCCCTCCAGCACCCCCGCTGGATCCTGGACCAGGTCCTCGTAGCGGACCTCCAGGTAGCGCGGGTCCCCTCGATGCGCCATGCCCGCCTCCGTGTCCAGCACCCAGCGCCGCGCGTACTGGTCCAGCGACAGCGGACGATGCACCTTCACCCACGCGCCGTCCACCCAGCGACGATCCGGATGCTGGCGCATGGAGCAGACGACGTCCCGACCATCGCGGATGACATGGATGAAGCGCGCCTCCGGGAAGCGCTCCAGGATCCAGTCGATGTGGCGCACGTTGAGGGGCGTCTTCTCGGCCCATCGTCCTGCGCTCCCGCGCCCCTCGGTACCGGCTCGCGAAGGCGTCGATGAAGGCGCCCTGCGACGCGGCTCGCGGCGAGCATCGCCCGAAGGGCCGCTTCCTCCATCTCGAAGCCCGCCGCCACCGGCCCGACCCGCACGGCCCCCGGCAGGAAGATGCTCGACTCCGGTCCGCAGCAGATGGCCGGGTGCCGGTCGAGGGTCCGGCGGATGAGCGTGGTGCCACTGCGGGGCGTGCCGCCGATGACGATGTGCGGCTCGGTGCTGGCATATCGGCCGCTCCCGCCAGCGGTGCAGGCGGACCCGGCTCACCCGGTTGCTGACCTTGTCGGTGAGGGTCATCGCGTGCCCGGCCTCAGCCGGCCGAGTCGAGCCAGATGGTGAACGGGCCGTCGTTGACGAGCTCCACCGCCATCTCGGCCCCGAAGATGCCCCGTTCCACCCGGATGCCCAGCGCCGCGACCGCGTCGGCGTAGGTGCGGTAGAGCGCGTCGCCCAGGTCCGGCGGCGCCGCGTCCAGGAACGATGGTCGGCGGCCCTTGCGGGTGTCCGCGTAGAGCGTGAACTGGCTGACCGCGAGCAGCTCCCCACCGACGTCGATGAGGGAGCGGTTCGTGCGGCCGTCCTCGTCCCGGAAGATGCGCAGGCCGACGGTCCGGTCCGCCATCGCCCGGACGATCTCGGGGGTGTCGCCATGACCGATGCCCACGAGGGCCAGCAGCCCGGGACCGATGCTGCCCACCACGGCGTCGTCGACCCGCACCGCTGCCCGATCGACGCGCTGGAGCAGCAGCCTCATCCGTGCCGGGCGTCGGTGGTGGTCGCCCGCGCGTCCAGTCCGTTGGCGCGCGGCATGCTGGCGGCCATCGTCGCGGGACCCGAGCGGCGTCCCTCCCAGACGCGTTCCCGGACCAGCTGGACCTCGTCCGCGGTGTCGCGACCACGCTGGAACAGCGCGGATCCCACGACGCACACCTCGGCGCCCCAGGCGCCCACGATCGATGCGGTGTCCCGGCTGACGCCCCCATCGACGTGGACCGCCCCCGGCGTGCCGTGAGCGTGGAACAGCCCGACCGCCTCCGCCAGCTTGGGCGCCGCGTCCGTCATGAACCGCTGGCCGCCGAAGCCTGGGACCACGGTCATGACCATGATCACGTCGAGGTGGTCGAGATGGGGCACGACGGCCTCGATGGGTGTCGCGGGACTCACCGCCAGGCCCGCGCCGGCGCCCCCGGCCTGGATGGCTCGCAGGGTATCTGTCACCCGGTCAGGCGAGTCATCCGCCTCGATATGGAAGGTGATGGTCTCAGGCGCAGCGGCGAGGAACCGGTCCACATAGCGGGCCGGCTCGGAGATCATCAGGTGGACGTCGAGGGGCAGCGAGGTGAGCCGCCGGAATGCCGCCACCACGTCCGGGCCGAACGTGATGTTGGGCACGAAGTGGCCGTCCATGACATCCAGATGGATGCGGTCCACGCCCGCCTTCTCGAGCTTGCGCACGACGCGGTCGAGATGCCCGAAGTCGGCGGTCAGGATGCTCGCCGCGATCTGCGGTCGCCAGTCGCTCATGCCGGTCCGGTCGCCAGGTCGGGAAGGGGCGCGGCGGCGTCCGGCTGCAGCAGGGCCGCCGCCGATCGGTCGACGAGCAGCTGGCGGCGGCGCGCGACGGCCGCCGGCGCGGGTGACCCGGCGAGCTCGGCGGCGAGCTGGCCGCAGGCCGCACCGATGTCCACACCCCGGTTCCGCCGCACCGTCGTGTGCAGCCCGACGTGGCGCAGCACGTTCGCGAAGTCCTCGATTCGCTCTGGCGGGCTGGGCAGCCACGGGGTATGCGCGACCGGGTTCATGGGGATGAGGTTGACGTGCGCGAGACGACCCCGGAGCAGCTCCGCGGCGGCCTGCGCGTCCTGTCGCGTGTCGTTGATGCCCGCGATCATGACCATCTCGTAGGTGATGCGCCGGCCGGTCGCGGCCGCGTACTCGGTCGCTGCCGCCACCACCTCCAAGGCCGGCCAGCGACGCTCCAGGGGCACGAGCAGCTCCCGCAGCGCCGGGCGCGCGGCGTGGAGCGAGACCGCGAGCGTGAATTGCGGTCGGAGCGCGATGAGCCGGTCGATGCCTGGTACGACGCCGCTGGTGCTGATGGTGATGTGGCGCGCGCCCAGGCCGAAGCGCTGGGTGTCGCTGATCGCCTCCGCGGCCGCCAGCACCGCATCGGTGTTGAGCAGCGGCTCGCCCATGCCCATGAACACGATGTTCGTGATGCGCTGCCCGTCGGCCGCCATGTGGCGGCGCCAGTAGCGCGCCTGGTCGATGATCTCCGCCGCGTCGAGGTCGCGCCAGAAGCCCAGCTCGCCGGTGGCGCAGAACGGACAGCCGACCGCGCAACCGGCCTGGGAGGAGATGCAGATGGTCGCGCGCTCACGTCGACCGCCACGCGCCGGGTAGCGCATGAGCACCGACTCCACGGTCCGGCCGTCATCCAGCCGGTGGAGCGCCTTCTCCGTCAGCCCGCCATCGGATGGCCGGAGGCTGGTCTCGACGATGGTGTCGGCGCGGAAGGCTCCGGCCAGGCGCGCCCGCAGGGCCGCCGGCAGCTGGGGGATGTCCTCGAACGTCGTGGCTCGTGCGGTCCAGATCGCATCCGAGACCTGCCGGGCCCGCCAGCCCGCCTCCCCTGCCCCGGTACACCACGCCTCGAGCTCGGCGCGTCCGATGCCGGACACGCCGGGGCGCTCGTCACGGGGACCGACCGCGGGGCTGGGCAGGAAGACCGGCATCGAGCGTTCGCCGACGCGCTGATCGAGAGTGGGCACGCGCATGGGAACCGCCATCCTACCGCTCGACGCCCGGAACGGCAGGCGAGCCGCCCCGCTCGACGCGAAGGATGCCCGGTCGGCCACGCGCGAGGTCCGCGCCGGACATCGGGCGGCCACCCGCCGGTTGGACCTCCGCGAGCACGAGCAGGCCATCCCCGGTGACGAGCGCGAGATCGCGACCCGCGAGCAGGAGGTCGCCCGGCGTGGCCTCGGTCGGTGGCGCCGACGCCGCGAGACGAGCGGCCCGGATGAGCAGCCGTCCGTCCGCGCGATCCAGGAACGTGCCCGGCCAGGGACGCAGGGCCCGGACCTGGCGCTCGAGCTCCAGCGCCGGTCGATGGGCATCGAGCCGGCCGTCGTCCCGGCGGAAGGGTCGGGTGAGGGTCGCGCCGTCGGTCGGCTGCGGCACCGCCACGAGGGAGCCGTCGAGCCAGCCGGGCAGCGAAGCGAGGAGCAGCTCGGCGGCCACGGCCGCGAGGCGCGCCTCGAGCCCGGGCGCATCCTCGTCACCCTGCAGCGGCACCCGTCGCTGCGCGACGAGCGGGCCGGTGTCGATGCCCGCATCCATCCGGATGAGGGACACACCCGTGACCGCGTCCCCCGCGGCGATGGCGGCCGGGATGGGCGTCGCGCCGCGATGCCGCGGCAGCAGCGAGGGGTGGAGGTTGAGCGCGCCGTGGGGCGCCAGGTCGAGCAGTGCGGCCGGCACGATCCGGCCGTAGTCCGCCAGGACGAGCAGGTCCGGTGCGAGGCCCGCGATGGCGGCTGCGGCCGTCTGGTCCCGCAGCCGGTCGGGGGTCAGCAGCGGCACGCCCAGCTCGTCGGCACGCGCCGCGACCGGGGTCGGCCGAAGCTTCGCACTGCGGCCGGCCGGGCGCGGGGGCGTGCTGACGACGCCCGCGAGTCGGACCGTCGGCTCGGTCGCGATCGCCTCCAGGATGGGCACCGCGAAGTCGCCACTACCCAGGAACACGACGCGCACCGGTGTGATCAAGCCGTCGACGCCAGCTCCTCGTCTTCCTCGCCATCCTCGTGCTCGGCGTGGAGCTCCGCGACGGGGATGACGCGCTCGCCCGCAGGCAGGTGGTCGAGGTACAGCTCTCCCTGGAGATGGTCGTACTCGTGCTGGATGGCACGTGCCAGCAGCCCCGTGCCCGAGACCTTGATCCGCCTGCCGTGTCGGTCCTGGCCGATCATCACCGCCTGGTTGGCGCGCGGCCGGATGGCCACGAACCCGGGCACCGACAGGCACCCCTCGTAGTCCTCCTGCTCGCCCGACAGGTGGACGATCTCCGGGTTCGCGATCTCGTACAGGACGTCCTCGACCTCGATGACGCACAGCTGGAGCGCCTCGCCCACCTGCTGGGCCGCGATGCCGACGCCGGGTGCGTCGCGCATGGTCTCGGTCATGTCGTCGAGCAGCGCATGCAGCCACGGACCGAAGCTGTCGATGCGCTTGCCGGGCAGCCGCAGGCGAGGGTCACCAAGGGTGACGATGGGGCGGAGGGTCATGGCCGGAAGGATACCCGATCGTCAGAGGAGGCTCTCGGGGTCCACGTCGACGCTCCAGGGGGCGCCGGGGTCGCCGCCCAGCAGCCGGATGGGGTCCGGTCCGCGGAGCACGACGTGGAACCGCCAGCGACCCGCCCGCCGCGCGACGTAGGCAGGCACGGGTCCCAGGACGCTCGCGGGCGGCGGTCGCCGCATCCGCGGCCGCTCGTGTCCGCAGCTCGGTGGCGAACCGGCGCGCCTCGGCGGCCGCCTGGTCGTGCTCCGGCAGCGCCACGGTGAGCTTCACCAGCCGACCGAACGGCGGCGAGCCGAACCGGCGCCGCTGGTCCAGCTCGCCGTCCACGAATGCCCGCGCGTCGCCGTCGGCCACGGCACGGATGGCGGGGTGCTCCGGCAGGTAGGTCTGGATGATGGCCCTGACCCGGCTGGTCGCCCCGGCCCGCGCGGCCGACCGCCTGGGCCAGCAGCTGCCAGGTCCGCTCCGCCGCGCGCTCATCCGGCAGCGTCAGGGCGACGTCCGCCGACACGACACCCACGAGCGTCACCTGGGGCACGTCGAGGCCCTTGGTCACGAGGCTTGTCCCGACGAGCACATCCGTCCGACCCGCCACGAGGTCATCGATGACCGCCGCTGCGGCGCCCCGGCGTTCGGCCACGTCGCGGTCGAGGCGGCTGACGCGCAGCTCCGGGAAGCGTGCCCGCACCTCGTGCTCCACCCGCTCGGTGCCACCGCCCAGGTATCGGATCCGGGGTGAGCCACAGGCCGGGCAACGACGCGCCGGTGGCGCGGTCGCCCCGCAGTGATGGCATCGGAGCGCCATCTGGGCGGCGTGGAAGACGAGCGGTCGCTGGCACTCGGGGCAGATCTGGACATAGCCGCAATCGCGGCAGAGCACGACGGACGCCGAGCCCCGCCGATTGATGACCAGGATCGCCTGCTCCCCACCCTCGGTGTCCAGGGCGCTGCAGCGCCTCGACGAGGGGCGTCGAGAGGAGACCGCGATTGCCCTCGGCCAGCTCCGCGCGCAGGTCCACGACCTCGACGCTCGGGGCGGCGCCGGCCGCACGGTCAGCCAGGCGGAGATGGGCGAGCATGCCCTGGCGTGCCCGTCCGACGCTCACGATGTCGGGCGTGGCGCTGCCCAGGATCACCGGCGCGGCGGCCAGCCGGCCCAGCTCGAGCGCCAGGTCGCGTGCCTGGTAGCGCGGGGTCCGGTCGGACTTGTAGGCCGGGTCGTGCTCCTCGTCGACGACGATGATGCCCGGGTCGCGGACCGGCGCCAGGACGGCCAGGCGCGTGCCCACGATGACCTGGGGCGTCGTGGCGGTCCGCAATCGGCGCCATTCGTCGGCACGCTCCCCTGCCGAGAGGCCGCTGTGGACGAGCACCGGCTCGATGCCCAGGTCATGCCGCAGCCGGTCCACGAGCGGCAGCGCCAGGGACGCCTCGGGTACCAGCACCAGCGCGTCCCGGCCGGCGTCGAGCACCGCGTCGATGGCCGCCGTGTACACCGCCGTCTTGCCGCTCGCGACGACCCCCTCCAGGAGTACGGGATCGGGCAGGCGCGCGAGGCTCGCGCGGACCACCCGCGCCACGACGCGCGTCTGGTCGGGCGTCAGCGAGGTGCCGATGGGTCGCGCGCCGCGGGCACCCGGGGCGCGCCCCGCGAGCGGCCGACGTTCGTGGGTACCGATGACGAGCTCCAGCCAGCCTCGGCGGGCGAGGCTCGTCACGGCCGACGCACCGTGTCGCTCCGCCAGTCGCGCCGCGACGACGCCGTCCTCGGGCACCCCGTCCGCGAGCTCCAGCAGCAAGGCCACCTGGCGCGGCCCCAGCCGCGTGCCACCCGGCCCACCCGGCCGCTCCCCAGCGCCAGCTGTGCCGCCGCGGCCGCGCCACTCTCCGTCAGGAGCACGCGTCGCTCGGACCGTGGCGCGACCCCGGTCGGGCGGACCCGCCATTCGAGCCGGAGGGAGCCGTCCTCCGCGAGGCGCCCGCAGCCGGCGGAGTGTCGTCGCCCGGTTGCGCTCCTGGGGCAGCTCGTCGACGGGTGACACCCCACCGGCAGCCCGGAGGGCGTCGAGGAGCACCCGGTCCGCGGCGGTCGGTGGCCGGCCATGCCCGCGTCCGGGCGGCCCCGACCATACCCTCGCCGCGTCCTGCGACACCGCCACCAGCTCGATCCGCTCCAGCTCGCCCGGCGGCAGCATCTGGCGCACGACCATCGCCGCGGGCGCGAGGTAGTGCTCGCTGACATGGATGGCAAGACGCGCCTGCAGGGGTGTCAGGAGCGGCCCGTCTGACCGGACGCGGTCGAGCACCGGCTTGGTGGGCCGCGTGGTGCCCTCGCCCGTCGATCCGGCCCGGAGCACCACCCCCACCGCCTGGCGGCGGCCGTACTCGACGAGGACCGCCTCCCCCACGCCGAGGTTCCCGAGGGATGTCGGCACGTGCCAGCTGTAGAGCACGCCGCCGGGCACACCTGGGACGTCGACGGCGACGTCCACCAGCCGGGCGCCGGGGGACGCGCCGGCGACCACCGGGGCGCCGTCCTCGCCCAGCGGTTCCAGCCCGAGGGTATCGGCGAGCGTCCCGTCACGCATCGGGGTCACCGGCCGTGGCTAGACCCGCAGACGCCGGTCCGGGTACGCGGCATGCTCGGCCGCGATGATGGCCTCGATCTCCGCCGCGCTGCCATCCGCCTGGCCCGTGTGATTGACGACCACGTGGTCGTACTCGTCCTGGCGCAGCAGCTCCTTCGCCGCGTTCTCCCAGCGCAGCCGGAGCGCCTCCGGCGGTTCCGTGTCGCGACCCACGAGGCGTCGCCGCAGCTCATCGAGCGACGGCGGCACCACGAACATCATGAGCGCCTCGGGGACCGCCTCGCGCACGGCGCGGGCACCCGTGACGTCGATCTTGAGGATGGCGTCCTTGCCCGCCACGAGCGCCTCCGCGACCTGGTCACGGGGCGTGCCGTACCAGTTGCCATGGACCTCGGACGCCTCCAGGAACCCGCCGCGCTCCCGGAGCTCCTGGAACGCCTCCACGGTCAGGAAGTGATAGTCCACGCCATCCACCTCGTACCAGCGCTTCTCCCGGGTGGTGCAGGTGATGACGTAGTGGCGCGGCGTCGGCGGCATCCGGCGCATGGCATCGATGATGGTGTCCTTGCCCACGCCCGAAGGGCCCGAGATGATGACGACCATCGCTCCGGGTGCACCCAGGGCCCGTGGACCTGGGGCGGCGCGGTATCCACGCTCCCGGTCGCACCGGCCGCGGTGACCGCCTCCTCCGGCGCGCTCATGCCTGGCCACCGATCGACGCGTGCCGCAGGCCGTCGAGAACGCCCTCCAGCGCCGGCGGCAGCGGCGACTCCGCCCGGATGAGCCCACCGCTCGTTGGCGATGCGAGCTCCAGCCGCCACGCGTGCAGGAACAGCCGGTCAAGACCGTCCGGCCCTCGCCGGACGGCACCCGTCGAGTAGAGCCGGTCGCCCGCCACGGGATGCCCGATGGACGCCATATGGACGCGGATCTGATGGGTCCGGCCGGTGACGAGCTCGAGCTCCAGCAGCGTCCAGAGGTCGAACCGCTCACGGACGCGGTAGCCCGTGATGGCCTCCCGGCCGTCGGGCACGATGGCCATCCGCAGGCGGTCCCGCGGATCGCGCCCGATGGGCGCCTCCACCCGGCCGACCTGGGCCGTGACCGAGCCGCTCACGAGGGCGAGATAGCGCTTGTGGACGCGGCGCGCCTTGAGCTGCGCCTGGAGCGCCACCTGGGCGGCGTCCGTACGGGCCACCATGAGCAGGCCGCTCGTGTCGCGGTCGAGCCGGTGGACGATGCCCGCCCGCTCGATGCCCCCGACCGTGCCCAGGGTGCCCCCGTCCGCGGCGGTCATGCCCAGGAGCGCATTGACGAGCGTGCCCGAGTCGTGCCCCGGAGCGGGGTGGGTCACGAGGCCCGCCGGCTTGTCCACGATGAGCAGGTCCGCGTCCTCGTAGATGACCTCGAGCGGGATCGATTCCGCGGCCGCCGCGGCGGGCACAGCATCGGGCACATCCAGCTCCACGACGGCGCCCGGTGGCAGCACGTCGCGTGCCTTCATGGGCACCCCATCGCGGGTCACGCGGCCATCCGAGATGAGCCGCTGGACCTGGGCACGGGAGATGCCCGAGGCGTCCGCCACGAACTTGTCGGCACGCCCCGAGGAGCCCGTGGCGGGGACCTCGACGCGCACCACGGTGCTCATGGGTGGCCACCATTGGGGATCTGGTGGTCGACGCCCGCCTGGGTGCCTGCTGCGTGCGCCGACCGGTGCAACCGCGGGCCCAGGAGGCCGATGAGGATGAGCAGGGCCACGGCGATGCTGATGGCCGAATCCGCCACGTTGAAGGTGTAGAAGCGCGCGTTGCCGATGCCCGTATCGACCCAATCCACGACGTGACCGTAGCGCAGCCGGTCCAGCAGGTTGCCGACGGCGCCACCAAGCAGCAGGCCGAGCGCCATCGTGAGCAGCAGGCTGTGGACACCCTGGCGCGCCTGGACCCAGACGATGACCGCGATGACCGCGAGGCTCGCGATGCCCAGGATCGTGGCTGAGTTGCCGAGCATCCCGAAGATGCCGCCGTCGTTCTCGGATCGGGCGATGCGCACCAGGTCACCCAGCACGGGCGTCGGGGCGGCGGACGAGCCAGGCACCGCGTTCCCGGACACCAGCGCGAAGCTGGACACGACCCACGCCTTCGACGCTTGGTCGAGCGCGATGACGACGAGCGCGATGGCCCCGAACACCAGCCACAGGCGCAGCGCGCGCGAGGTGCTGACGGGGCCGGTGCTCATCGTGGCGTACCGGCGCCGAGCGTCTCGCGCAACCCGATGCGGGCGGTCCCCGCGTCCAGGGGCACCTCCAGCAGCGGCGACCCGCCGGGGCCTGCGTCTCGATGGATCGCGTCGGCGAGCACATCCGTGGCGATGGCCGGGAGATGCCGCTCCAGGCGCGCGATGACCGCCGCGTCGGCATCCAGCCACACCTCGATGCGCGCGTCGAGCGCCAGCTCCGCCTGGCGACGCAGGTCCTGGACCGCGCGGGTCAGCTCCCGTGCGTCGCCCTCCGCGCGCAGATCATCGGTGAGGGTCGTGTCGATGACCACGACGATGCCGTCATCCGCGGCGACCGCGGTGCCCGGCCTGGGCGTCGCCTGGATCTCGACCTCATCCGCGGCCAGCTCGTGGCCGGCGAGGCGCACCCCGCCATCGGGCAGGTATTCCACCTCGTCGGCGCGGGCCGCCGCCATCACCGCGGGGATGATGGCGCCCTTGCCGCGTTGGCCCAGGATCGGCAGCAGCACCTTGACCCGGCGCTCCACGAGGTCGGAGCCGTCCCCGATGAGGGTCACGGTCCGGATGTTGAGGTCGTCGGCGAGGAGGTCCAGCAGCGCCGCCTCGTCCGCGGCGTCGATGTCGCCATGGAGCCGACCCCCCGGCAGCGCCAGCCATAGCTGGGCGAGCGGTTGGCGGACCTTGATGCCCGCGTTCGAGCGGAGCGTCCGGCCAAGGTCGACGGCGCGTCGGAGGTCGGCCATCGCCGCCTCCAGGGACGGCTCGCGGAGCGGCGCGAGCTCCTCGTCCGGCCAGCGGCTGAGATGGACCGAATCGGGCAGGCCGGACGTGCCAGCCGCCTCGCCATCGTCGGTCGCGACCTCGGTGATGAGCACCTGGTACAGCTCCTCCGCCAGGAACGGCAGGATCGGCGCGAGCACGCGGCTGAGCGTCACGAGCGCGAGGTGGAGGGTCGCGAACGCGGCCTCGCGGTCCGCCACGTCGTCATTGCGTGACAGTCGTCGACGCGATCGGCGCAGGTACCACTGCGACAGGTCATCGATGAAGGCGGTCACCGAGGCGGTCGTCGGTGCGCACGTCGAAGTCCGCCATCGATGCCCGGCCATCGGCGGCGAGCGCGGCGGCCCGCGACACGATCCAGCGGTCGATGGCGGTGCCGCCCGTCGCGAGCGCCGGGTTGCCACCCATGGCGCGGGCCGCGTCCGGGGTCCAGGCGGCAAGCCGGGCGTACGTGACCAGGAACGAGACCACGTTCCAGAGCACGATCAGCTCCCGGCGCGCTTCGTTGGCGGCGTCGTAGCCGAACAGGATGTTGTCCTCCGGCCGCTGCCGGGCATACATCCAGCGCATGACGTCGACGCCCATCCGCTCGGCCGCCTCGTCGAACTCGATGGCGTTGCCCCAGCTCTTGTGCATCGGGCGCCCATCGGCGCCGAACACGGTCGCGTAGCCCAGGATGGTCTGGAACGGCGCCTCGCGGCGGAGGACGGTGCTCATGGCGAGCATCGAGTAGAACCAGTTGCGGAACTGGCCCGGGAACGACTCGGTGATGAAGTCGGCGGGGAACCACTTCTCCCAGTGGGTCGGGTCCTCGCGGTAGTGGAGCGTCGAGAAGGGCACGATGCCGGCGTCCAGCCAGGGGTTGCCGACGTCCCGGATGCGCTCCGCGACCCCGCCGCATGCCGAGCAGGCGATGGTCACCGCATCCACGTACGGCCGGTGCGGCGTGTGCCCTTCGAACGTCTCCCAGCCCTCGATGGCGCGCTCACCCAGCTCGGCGCGGCCCCCGATGACATCGAAGTCGCCACACTCGGTGCACTCCCAGATGGGCAGCGCCAGGCCCCAGTAGCGCTTCTTGGAGATCGATCCAGTCGCCCATCGTGCGCAGCCAGTCGAGCTCCCGCTCGTAGCCGAAGCCCGGGATCCACCGGATGTCATCGACCACGTCCATGATCTGGTAGCGGAGGCTGCGATCGACCTGCTCCCGGGTCAGTTCGCCACGCGGGATGTCGTACGACGTGCCCATCGAGATGTACCACTCATCGACGACCCGGTAGAGCAGCGGCGTGTTGCAGCGCCAGCAATGCGGGTACCGGTGGAGGTACGGCTCCAGGTGATAGAACATCCCCTTCGCCTGCAGGTCCTCCACGACCCGTGGCGCCACCGCCTGGGCATCCAGGCCGGTGAGCCAGCCGAAGCCGTCGACGTACTTGCCCGCCTCGTCCAGGGGGCCGATGACCGGCAGGTGGAGGGCCTTGCCCAGCTGGTGGTCCTCGGCGCCACAGCCGGGCGCGATATGCACGATGCCGGTGCCCTCGTCCTCGCCGACCTCCTCCCAGGCCACGACACGGTGGCGATAGGCGGGGCGCTCCAGGTCGCCGGCGAAGGCGGTCGCGACCGCCTCCAGCTCGTCGTACGGTCCGGCGTAGTGCCAGCCCACGAGGTCCGCACCAGGGCGCTCCTCGAGCACCTCGAAGGGCCCCCGGAGCGCGGTCGCGATCGTGTCCTTGCCCAGCCAGTAGCGGTCGTCGCCCTGGCGGACCAGGACGTAGGCCAGCTCGGGACCCACAGCCGCGGCCACGTTGGCGCTCAGCGTCCAGGGCGTCGTGGTCCAGACCAGGAGATGCTCGCCCGGGCGTTCGAGCAGCGGGAACCGGACGGTGAGCCCCGGATCCTCGCGGTCCTGGTAGCCCTCGTTCATCTCCATCTGGCTGATGCCCGTCCCGCAGCGAGCACACCAGGGCATCGTGTCGTGGCCCTTGTACAGCCAGCCACGCTTGTGGCACTCCGAGAGGAAGCCCCAGATGAGGTCGTTGTTCTCGTTGCTGAAGGTGAAGTACGAGCCGCCCAGCTCGGGCATCCCCAATCGGCCGACCAGCATCTCGACCGTATCTGTGACCGGACCGTCGGGACCCTCGATGGTGATGACCTGCATCGGGTCAGCCGCGAGCAGGTCCCGCAGGCGGCGCAGCTCCGCCGGGTCATTCCAGTCCATCCACATGCCCAGGCGGATCGACTGCTCGGTCTGCTGCGCGGCGTAGGTCAGGACGCGCTGCTTGCAGAGGCTGACGAAGGCATCGATGCCGTTGCGCTCGATGTCGCGCTTGCTGGCATAGCCCAGCTCCCGCTCCACGTTGACCTCCACCCAGAGGCCCTGGCAGTCGAAGCCGTTCTGCCAGCGCTGGTCCTGGCCCAGCATCGCGTGGAAGCGCTGGTAGAGGTCCTTGTAGGTCCGGCCCCAGGCGTGGTGGACGGCCATCGGGTTGTTGGCGGTGATGGGCCCGTCGAGGAATGACCATGTCTCGTTGCCGGCGTTCTGGGCGCGCAGCCGGAGGAACGTCTGACGGTCCCGCCACAGGTCCAGGATGCGGTGCTCCTGGGCCGGGAAGTCGGGTTGGGCGGCAAGCGGACGAAAGCGCGACCCGGACCCGGAGCGCGGCTGGATGGACGTCATGAAGCGACAAGGATAGACGAGCGGCGCCCGCGGACCCGGGGTCCGGGGCGACTTGCGGCCCAAGCCGATACGATACGCCGCGATGCAGACCCCGAGCGACGCGTCCCCGGCGCGCAAGAGCGCATTCGCAGCCGCGTTCTTCTCGTTCCTGCTGCCGGGCCTGGGGCAGATGTACGTCGGGCGACTTCGCCGCGGCGCGCTGTTCATGGTCCCCTGGCTGCTGGCCGTCGCGCTCATCGCGGGCACCGCGTTCTCCATGGGCTTCAAGCACTTCGGGGAGCAGTTCGCCGACACCGCGTGGCAGCAGTACCTGCTCGCGGGTATCGGCATCGACCTGCTGTGGCGGCTCATCGCGATCCTTGACGCGTTCTGGGTGGCGCGTCCACCCAGCGGTGTCCATGACGCGCCCGTGCGGCGACTCGGATCGGCGGTCGGGCTGCTGGCCATCGTGGCGGTGCTGCTCGTCAGCCACGCGACGGTCGCCAAGCCGGTCTACACCGTCTACGACACCCTCAACACCATCACCGGTGGTGGCGGCCCGGACGACACGCCCGACCCGGGTGCGTCCAATGGGCCACTCGCGACGTTGCTGCCGACCCTCGCGCCGGAGAGCCTGGCGCCGGGCGCCACGGCCTCACCGATCCCCGATCCGACCCCGACGCCCGTGCCCCAGGCGGACTGGAGCAAGGGTCGCCTGAACATCCTGCTCGTCGGTACGAACGGTGCCCTCACCGACACGCTCATCGTGGTCAGCATCGATCCCGACACCAACCAGGTGGCATTCATCGGCATCCCGCGCGACACCGTGGGCATGGCCATCCCCAGCAAGTTCGCCGCGGCGAAGCACTATGGCGGCACCTTCCCGGCGCGCGTCAACCAGATCGCCTTCTACGCGGGGCTGCCAGCGTATGCCGACCTCTTCCCGGGCAAGAACGCCCGGGAGCGGAAGTACGGCGCCCTCAAGGGCATCGTCGGCGAGTCGCTGGGCATCGACATCCCCTACTACGTCCAGGTGGACATGGGCGGCTTCCGGGACGTCATCGATACGTTGGGTGGATCGGTCATCGACGTCCAGCTGCCGGTCTACGACGTGCGCTACGGGACCGACGATGGGCGAGCGTCGCTCAAGCTGTACATCCCGCCCGGCATCCACTACATGGACGGCGGAGCGGCGCTCGCCTATGCGCCGATCCCGCCACACGACCAATGACTTCGACCGTTCGGCGCGCCAGATGCGCACCATCACGGCCATCCGGAACCAGATCGATATCCCCAGCCTGCTCGGCGACATGGACCAGCTGCTGGGCATCATCAAGAAGGACATCCGGACGGACATCCCGTCCAAGCTGCTGCCGACGCTGGCGCAGATCGGGCAGAACATCAACCTTGACAAGCGCATCTCGCTGCAACTGACGCCCGGCAAGTTCAGCACGGGATGCCAGAAGCTGCCGGCATCGAACCCCCTCTGCCAGCAGAACGGCATCTATGCCCTGGTCGCCAACGTGCCCGCCATGCGCAAGGCCGCCCGCAACGTCTTCACCGCCGACCCCAAGACCATCGAGCTCCAGCAGACGCTCGACAGCGAGGGCGCCGTCGTCCACGTGCTCAACGGCACGGGTGGCCTCAATACCAAGACCACCAACCTGGCGGACTACCTCGCCTACGTCGGCCTGGACAGCACCGTGCCGCCCGTCAACGGCGGCAAGGCCGACCGCGACGACTACCCGGACACGGTCCTGACCGCCTACAACGGTGCCGCGACCGAGATGCCGACATCGCTCAAGACCCTCGAGAAGGAGTTGGGCGTGAAGGCGGAGCTCGTCGATGATCCCGCCCAGACCGCCGACTTCGTGGTCATCGTGGGCAAGGGCACCCAGGGCAAGAGGGCGCCGGCGGGCGGCTGACGGGTCGCGGCCGGGCCGGCCGCGCGGAACTCAGTAGACGGGCGTCAGCCAGTCGGAGTAGGCGGCGTTCCTGCCCCGCACGGCATCGAAGTAGGCGCGGCTGATGGCCGCCGAGATGGGCCCCACCTGGCCACTGCCGATAGGACGGTGGTCGATGGACGTGACGGGCGAGATCTGGGCGCCGGTGCCACACAGGAAGACCTCGTCCGCGAGGTACAGCTCCGTGCGGTCGATGGAGCGGACCACCACGTCTTCGCCCAGCTCTCGCTTGGCCAGCTCGATGATGCCGGCCCGGGTGATGCCTTCGAGGATGTCGTTGTCGACGCCGGGCGTCACGATCTGGCCGCGTCGGACCATGAACAGGTTCTCGGCGCTGCCCTCGGACACCTTGCCGTCGTGGGTGAGCACGATGGCCTCGTCGTAGCCGTTGAGCACCGCCTCCGTCTTGGAGAAGGCCGGGTTCACGTACGAGCCGACGATCTTGGCGCGCGACGGGATGGCCAGGTCGCTCGTGCGACGCCAGGAGACCGTGCCGCACTTGATGCCCGACGCGGTGTCGATGTAGTCCCCGAACGGGATGGCCAGGATGTTGATGCTGCAGTCGACGTTGTGGAGCCGGACGCCGATGGCCTCGGACGACTTGTAGAGCGTCGGCCGGACGTAGGTATCCTCGCGGTAGCCGTTGCGACGCACCAGCTCGACGGTGAGGTCCATCAGCTCGCTCACCGAGTAGCCCGGATCCATGAGCATGATCTTGCCGGAGTCGGTGATGCGCTCGTAGTGCTCGCGGAGCTTCAGCAGGTAGAGCTGCCCCTGCTCCTCGTTCCAGTAGCCGCGGATGCCCTCGAAGACCGCCGTCCCATAGAGGAACGCGTGGGTCATGATGCCCACCTTGGCGTCCTGGAGCGGTACCCATGCCCCCTCGAACCAGCACACGGCGCTGTCGGGCCGCGTGCCATTGCGGGCAGCTGGCTTGGCGGTCGGGAGAGCGCCCTCAGCGGGCTTCTGGGTCAGCATCGCGACAGTATACGAATGCCCCATCAAGGGGGCGGAACGGGGGCCGGCGCCGGGCGGACCCCGCGCCCTGGGCGGCCCTGCGCGCCCTGCGCGGCCCCGCGCGCCCTGCGCGCCCCCGCGCCGCTTCCTCGTGAGTCACGCCAATGCATCACCCGCGGATGCGACGCCGACGGTACGACGGGGACGGGCCTGGCGGCGGTCGGGTGCCCGCCGGGTGAGCGATCCGGCCATCGAGCACTGCCTGAAGGCGGGCGGGCACGCGTGGTCCTGGCGCTCGTTGTTCGATCCGCTCACAGGGCGGGCGAATCGGCGACCGAGTGAGGGTTCGTTGGCCGGATCGCCCATGGGGTGAGCACGTGCATCGCCACGGCGCGGGGGCCGCTCTTCCGGACCCCGGGCCTCCTCGTGAGTCACGCCGATGCATCAGCGCGGTGCGCGCAGCCGTCCTGCCATCGGCGGTGATGCACGGGTACGACTCAGAGGGCCACGGCCGCAGGTCTCGGCCGCGGCACGGGCAGGACTCAGCGGACCACGGCCGCAGGTGTCGGCCGCGGCGAAACCCGGAGCTAAGGGCGCAGGTGCTGAGGCGCGTAGGGCAGGAGCGCGACGTGTCGGGCACGCTTGAGCGCCACCGATAGTTCTCGCTGGTGCTGGGCGCAGGTGCCGGTCTTGCGTCGGGGCTCGATCTTGGCGCGCTCGGAGAGGAAGCGGCGGAGGCGGTTGACCTCCTTGTAGTCGATCTGCACGGTCTTGTCCGCGCAGAAGCTGCACACCTTGCGGCGGCGGCGGTCTCGATAGAAGTCGTCTCGCTTGGCGCGTCCGCCGGTGCGGGGAGCTGGTGGCATTGCGTCGTGTACCTCGTGCCTCGGGATCCGCTGGGCGGACCGTCAGGTGGTCAGATGGATGATGTTGCTAGAACGGCAGGTCGTCGAAGTCGCCCTCGTCGCCAGGTGGCGGCGCGGCTGGGCCGGAGGACCCGCCCGATGCGGGACGGGAGCCGCCACCGGAGCCGGAGCCGCCGCTGGAGCCGGATCCGCCGCCTGCTGCGGAGCCCGCCGGGCCGGACGGCCGATCATCCGGGAATGGGGCGTCCTCATCGCGCTCACGACGCTCGAGCGATGTCACCTGGTTGGCGACCAACTCGGTGGTGTACCGCTTGTTGCCGGTCTGGTCTTCCCATTGGCGGGTCTGGATACGACCCTCCACGTAGACCTTGTGACCCTTGCGCAGCCGCTCCGCCGTGCGCTCGGCCTGCTGGCCCCACACGACGACCCGGAACCATTCGGTTTCTTCCTGCCACTCGCCGTTGGTCTGCCAGCGACGGTTGGCTGCGACCGTGAACTGTGTCACGGCCTGACCGCTGGGGGTATAGCGCATCTCCGGGTCGCGACCCAGATTGCCGATGATCATGCACTTGTTGAGGGACATGTCCTGACCTCCCGGCTGGTCGGATCAGTCGATGGCGGCCGGTGCCGCCTCGCTCTCGGACTCGTCGATGAACTCACCGACGATCTCCGGCTCGTCGTCGGGCGGCGGCGCGACATCCAGGTCCGCGTCCTCGCTGTCCTCGGAGCGCCGGGACGAGGACGGTCGCTCGATGCGCGTGACGAGGTGGCGCATGACCTCTTCGGTGATGTTCAGGCCATGCTCCAGCTCGACGACGACCTCGGGCGGCGCATCGAACAGGACGATGTGATACGAGCCCTCGCGGTAGGCACCGATGGGGTACGCCAGGCGACGGCGGCCCCACGGGCTCACCTTGACGATCTGACCGCCGGCGGTGGTGATCGTCCGCGTGGACTTCTCCAGGACGGCCTGGCTGCGGTCATCGGCGACATCGGGCCGGATGACCAGCATCAATTCATAGCGACGCACGGGTATTCGTGCTCCTTCCCATGGGATGTGCCCCGCTCGGGTTGGGTCGGGCGACAGGACGCCCGCACGGCGGAGCTGAAAGGACGAAGGCGGAGTATAACAGTGCCGCCGGCTGGCCCCCACGGAGCCCAGTCCGACTCCGTGACACGGCACCCGGGGAGGCCGGATAGCGGAGGAGGGTCCTACCATGGTACCGGCACCATCGGACCGATCCGGAGTGCCCCCGACTCCTGCTAGCGTAGCCGCAGTGGAATCTTCCGAGCGATCCCTGTTGCTCCTGTGCGCAGAGCGCACCGAGGCTGCCCGGCTCGCCAGGGCACTGGCGGGTGTCGGCGGTCGCGTCGTCGCGACCCCGTTCGGTCCGTCGGCCCTCGAGCATGCCGTGGGCGTCAGCCTGGTCATCGTCGACCGGACGCCCGGTGTGGACGCGGCCGAGGTCGTCGCTGCCCTGAAGGCGGATCCGCGACTCACCGCCACGCCGGTGCTGGCGCTGGCGCCGACCGACTCGGTGGACGAGCGTATCGCCCTGCTCGAGGCCGGCGCGGACGACGTCATCTCACGGCCCATCGATGACCTGGAGCTCGCGGCGCGAGTCGATGTGCTGCTCATCCGGACGCCCTATCCGGTGACCACCGCCGTCACCCCCCATATCAGGCCCGCCTCGGGCGTCCATGACGGCGCGCTGCGCACCATCGGCTTCTTCGCGGCGCACGGCGGCGTCGGCACGACGACGCTCGCGGTGAACACCGCGGTCCGTCTCGCGGACCGCGGGGCGCGTTCGGTCGCGCTGGTGGATCTCGATCCGTGGTGGGGGCAGGTCGCCACCCACCTGGACCTGGCACCACGCGCGACCATCGTGGACCTGGCGCGGGACCTCAACGGCGGCCACGACGTGGAGCTCGTCCGGAGCTACGCGCTCAACCACCCCAGCGGGGTCTCCGTCTACACGTCCCCCTCGCGACCGGACGAGGCGGCTCCCCTCACCCAGGATCAGCTGGAGCTCCTGCTCGAATCCCTGCGTGGCAGCTTCGACTACGTCGTGGTCGATGGTGGCTCGGCGATGGATGAGCGGGCCCAGGTGCTCCACGCGCGGGCTGACCGCGTCGTGGTCGTCGTGAGCCCGGAGATCCCCGCCGTCCGGGCGACCCGGATGCTGCTCGAGCAGCTGTCCGAGTACGAGGGTCCATCGGAACGACAGGTGCTGGTGCTCAACCACATCTTCGCCGCGGGCCTCGTGAAGCGCGAGGACCTGCGCCGCTCGCTGCACGCGCCCATCGACGTCGAGGTCCCGTACGACGCGCTCGTCTATCTCAAGGCCGTGAACGAGGGCGTCCCGCTCACCATCGGAGCGCCCAACTCGGCGCCCGCGGCGGCCATCCGACGGCTGGCCCTTGCCATCGTCGGTGAGGCGCCCAGGGAGTCGGTCCGGGCATCGGTCCAGGTCCCGGACGACAAGAGCCGGAAGCCGCTCCTCCGCGGACTGCGTCGCCGCTGAGGTAGCGCCCCAGCCGGCTCAGGATGCCGAGGGCACCGGCTGCGAAGACAGCGCCGGCGCGTCGTCGGGGGTGGCTTCGGGGGGTTCCGGTCGGCCCGTGGTCCCCGATGGAGCGACGTCGAGCACGCCCGGTCGGGTAGCGAACCGTCGCAGGATGAGGTACTGGGCGCCGACCCGGCCCAGGAGGCCGCGGACGGGTCGAGGAAGGTCGGCGACGTCGCCCGCCGGGACCAGCATGGGCTCGTCGAGCTCGTGCACCTCGTCGTGGAGCTGGAGTCGGCAGTGGCCCGCCGCGAGCACGTTCTGCGCCCATTGTGACCGCCCGCCGAGCGGCACCACGATCCGGTACCCGGCGGGGATCGGCTCGGGGTGGACCGGCGTCAGACGGCGGACACCCGATCGACGCCCGACGTGCTCGAGGATGCCGATCTCCGACCGGCCGCTCCCGGCCAGCCCGCGGACCACGAGGAAGGGGTTCACGAGCGAGTTCACGATGCCCGTGCCCAGCCTGTGGTCGCGCCGCCAGGCGACTGCCAGCCCTCCGAAGAGCGCGGCGAGCGTGACCGGAACGACGATGATCCTGCGCATGACGGTGCCTCCTGCGTCCGATGATGGGCGGCGATGGGGCGCACCACCAGTGCCGAATGGACGGAAGTGGGCCAGCGCCACGAGGTATCCCGATCGTCGGCGGCGCGAAAGATCGAACCTTTCCCCGGCCCCGTCGCATCGTTAGGGAGTGGATGCGGCCACATCGGTCGCATCGAGGGAGTGGGGCGCGTGCAGACAGAGCTGGTGACGAGAGCGAGAGGCGGGGACCGAGAGGCCTTCGCCGCGATGCCTGGCTCTACCGATTGATGGTCAACGCCTGCACCGCGGTCGCACGCGACCGTCGGCGCTGGCAGGGCACGGTCACGCTCCTGCGGGACGAGCCGAGCGAGGCGGATCGCGCGTCCGACCTCGCCGACCGGGACCAGCTGGAGCGTGGCCTGCGGGGCACTCACCGTGGCGCAACGGACGATCCTCGTCCTGCACTTCTATGCCGACCTGCCCCTGAGCGGGTTGGCCGATGCCCTGGGCATGCCCCTCGGGACCGCGAAGTCCCGACTCCACTACGCCGTCGCCGCGTTGCGCGCGGTGCTCGACGCGGAGGAGCGCAGCGTGTCCAGGGCCACCACCGAAGGTCGCACCGCATGAACGAACGACAGGACCTCGACGAGCGCCTGCGTGCCCACCTCGTGAACGAAGCCACACCACGGGCGCCCGACTGGGTGCTCGAGAACCTGGTCCGATCCGTCCAGTCCACCCCACAGCGGCATCTTCGATGGATGCCGTGGAGGTACCGGAACATGTCTGCTGCATTCAGGCTCGCCGTCGGGACGGCCGTCATCGCCCTGGTCTTCGCCGGAGGGCTCGTCCTGCGCCCATTCGGCTCCTCCGTCGAGGGCGATAAGCCCGTGCCCAGCAGCTCGCCCGGACCGTCGGCCTCACCGCTCCCCTCGCCCATCGACATGACCGGCTGGCTGACCTTCACGTCGGCCCGCCATGGCTTCTCGCTCCAGTACCCAGCCGCGTGGTTCGCACGCACGGCGACCGCCCCGTGGGTCTACGGCGATCCCGTGGACCACGACCTGCCCAACGATTCGGCCACGGACGAGTTGGATACCCGGACAGGCGGCGCGTTCTGGTTGGCATCCCAGCCGATCCCGCCTGCCGACGCCAGCGCCGATCCGGGAGACCCGACCGATCCTGCATGCTGGCCACCGATCGCCGATTGGCCGACGCTCCAGCTCAAGGACGTCGACGCTCCCTACCACGGTGGCCGAAGTTGCGACTTCTGGGAGGTGCAGATCGTCTCGGGTGGACGCCGCTATGCATTCGCCGCGAGCGGCGTCGTGCCCCTGGAGACGTTCAAGGCCGTGATGTCGACCGTCACGCTGGACCCAGCAGCTGCGGACGACACGCCGCTTGCCACCCCGTCACCGCTGGCCAGCCCGGCATAGAGCCCCGGTCCCGGCTGACCCGAACACACCTGCAGAGCGGGCCAGAGGCACGGCGCGCTCCGCGCATGCCTCCGGTCCAGCGCGCGCTGGGCCGGGGCATCGTGCGCGGGCGACGCACGGCAGCTGGTGCCGAGGCAGGGTTCGGACCTTGACGCTCTAGTGTCCCGATTCGCTCGTCGCTGGTGGGCGTGAAGTGGAACCGGACGCGCGGGTTGCGGGCCAGCCAGGCCCGCACGTCCGGGGTCGAGTGGGTCGACACGTCGTCGAGCACGACGTGCAGCTCCCCCTCGGGATACGCCCGTGCCACCTGCCGCAGGAAGGCCAGGAAGTCGGCGACGGTGTGGCGGGCGCGGGGTATCGCTGGTCACCTGCCCGGTGCCCACCTCGAGCGCCGCCGATCCCGCCATATGCCGCTCCACATCAGCGGCACGAGACACTAGGTGCGACGGGCGGCGGCCTTCGGGATGGGGGCACCTGACCTACGGGAAGACGACGCGTTTGGCGTACGGATGCGGGTCGCCGTCGTACACGCCATCGCCGAGCTGGGCCGAGTTGTCCATGCCCCAGCACCAGGCCGTACCGTTCGCACGCGCCGCGCAGCTGTGCTCAGCGCCAGCACTGATGGCGCGGACATCGGTCAGGTCGCCGGTCGCGCGCACGACACGCACGGCTTTCCGCCGCACATCTGTCGTGCCGTCGCCGACGCTCCCGTCACCGCCGGCACCCCAGCACCAGGCCGTGCCATCGCCACGCCGGACGCAGGTGTGGTCCCTGCCCGCGTCGAGTCGTCTGACACCGGCAAGGAAGCCGCCGCCCTGCCTGACCCGCACGGCCTTCAGCCGGCGGTGGTCGGCGTCCCCGGTCGTGCCGTCGCCGAGCTGCCCGAACTCGCCGTATCCCCAGCACCAGGCGCTCCCGTCCGCCCTCCGGGCGCAGGTATGGTCCCTGCCTGCGCTGACAGCGGCGACGCCGGTCAGATAGCCGTCCCCGCGGCGCACCCGCATCGCCTTGAGCCGGAGGTGGTCGGCGTTGCCCGTGGTCCCGTCCCCGAGCTGGCCGAAGGTGTCATCGCCCCAACACCACGCGTTGCCACCAGCGGTACGGGCACAACTGTGGCCCGACCCCGCGGTGACGCCGGTCACGTCGGTGAGATAGCCGCTCCCATGGCGGACCCGCATCGGCTTGAGCCGGAGGTGATCGGCGTTGCCCGTCGTCCCATCGCCGATCTGGCCGTGGGCATCGTCGCCCCAGCACCAGGCGCTCCCGTCACCACGTCTGGCGCAGGTGTGTCGCTCGCCACCGCCGATCGCGCTCACCCCGCTCAGAAGGCCGCTGCCATGCCGCACGGGCACCGCCTTGAGCCGGTGGTGCCCGGCATCCCCAGTGGTGCCGTCGCCAAGCTGGCCGTAGGCGTCGTCGCCCCAGCACCAGACCGTCCCACTGCCCTTGAGGGCGCAGGTGTGGAAGAGGCCGGCGCTGATGGCGACGACTCCCCGCAGGTCGCCGCTTCCCTGCCGCACCTTATGCGGGACAGCCCATAGATGCAGGGTCGGGTCGCCGGTCGTGCCGTCGCCGAGCTGGCCATACGTGTCGTCGCCCCAGCACCAGACCGTGCCGCTGCTCTTGAGCGCGCAGGCGTGGTACCCGCCGGCAGCGATCGCGGTGACATCGTCGCCGGCCGCGAGGCTGGCACCGCCCGACGACAGCAGCCCGATCGTGGCGGCTGCCGCCATCGCCCACCGGCGGATGATCCTTGCCTTGGGACGCGCCATCGAATGCCTCGAGCTCGACCGTGGCGACGCCGCTCGGCCGTCGCTCACGTCACGGGAGTATCACGCCGCGCGTCAAGGCACCGCAACGGCCCGCAGAGGCTCCCCGGTCGGAGCGCTGGCATCCGCCATTGGCGTCGGACAGCCTATGGGGAGGCCCGATCGGGGCCAAGCGCTTGACCACCCGGCCCACCATGTCGGCACGGCGGGCGGCCCCAGCGTCGCCCGCTGCCGAGGAGGAGCCCGCCATGTCGGTCGACACCACATCCATGCGCAGCCGTCGAACCCTGCTGGTGGGGGCGCTCGGAGGAGCGGTCGCGCTCGTCGCCGGGGCGCTCGGCCGACCGCTGACCGGACAGGCGGCCGATGGCGACGTCATCCACGTCGGGGACAGCGTTGTCGGCTCGCGCAACACCGAGATCACGACCACGGGCACGACCGGCCTCGTCGCGGCGGTCGTCGGCCTCGCGGTCGCTGACAGCGGTGACGACGTCTTCGGGTTGCTCGGCCGGAGCGCCAGCACCGATGGCGCCGGGGTATCCGGGCAGGCGACGGCCACCACGGGCCGAGCGATGGGGGTCCTCGGCCGCACGCAGAGCACCGGAGGGGCCGGGGTGGCCGGGCTCGCCCAGTCGGACACGGGCACCAGTCACGGTGTCTATGGCGAGACCGCCAGCCCCATCGGGTCCGGGGTGTATGCCCTGGCCAGGGCCACGGGCGGTGACGCCATCGGCGTCCACGGCAGGAGCGACGGCAGGGATGGCCGGGGCGTCCTCGGGTATGCCTCCGACGCCGGGGGGTCCACCTTCGGGGTATCCGGGCTCGCCGACAGTACCGCCGGCACCGGCGTGTCCGGATACGCGACCGCCACGAGCGGCACGACCCACGGGGTGTATGGCACGAGTGACAGCGTCGACGGCGTGGGCGTCGCCGGCCGGGCCTCGGCCACGAGTGGCGACACCGTGGGGATCCAGGGCGAGAGTGTCAGTGCCAGCGGCACCGGGGTATCCGGGCTCGCTTCGGGCGACGCCGGGCGGGGCGGCGTCTTCAGTGGCGCGGCCGCCCAGGTGTCCCTCTCTCCCGCCACGACCGGGCACCCAAGATCCGGGCGCCGCGGCGACCTCTTCGTGGACAACAGGGGCCGACTCTGGTTCTGCAGGGGCAGGTCATCCTGGAAGCGACTCGCCTGAGCCTGAGAGCCCGCCTCGCCCCGCCGCGCCGTCGCGGTCTCGGCCGGGTCCCCGGACTCTGGGTGGAGGGCGGTGCGATCGGTATCCTCGGGTGAGGAACATCCAGAGAGGGAGGACCTCGCCGTGGCGGACGAGCGGATGTCCGACCCGCATCGCCAGGGGGATGGAGGGATCGGGTGACCGTGCGAGGCGTCGGCGCTGATCCGAACGATCGACGGTGTCGGGGCGGTCCATCCAGCCACGCTCATGGATGTTCGGGTTGACGCCGCTCTCAGCGAGGAAGAACGCGGCCGAGCAGATGATCGCCACTGCCAGCCAGGACAGGAACAACACGACCGGGCTCTTGTGCCTCGCCACGCGCTCGACACTGGGCAGCGCGCGGTACACGCCGGCGAGCCCCCGCGCCAGCCGCAGCAGGCGCACCAGGCGGAACAGCCGGAACCCCCGGATTCGCGATTGCGTTCGTGGTGGTCGGTTTCGCGTCCGAGGCTGTCAGCGAGGCCGACGCGGGCCAGTACGTGGTCATCGAGCTCGGTCTGACGGTCGTGTCCATGCTCGAGTGCTTCACGCGCTTCGCCGCCTCGTACGACAAGGTGGGCTACATCCGCGGCTACCTGGATCGACCTGCTCGCCCTCATCCCGAACCCTGCGACAGTCGAGCGGCTGCTCGAGAGCGAGCACGAGGGACGAGCACGAGCACAGCCGACGGGACGGCTGCCGCCGTCCCCATCAGGCAGGGCTCTCGAGGACGCGCTTGAGCGCCGCGAAGTTCGCCTCGTACTGCTTGCGACCCGCCCGCGTGATGACCGGCCACAGGAGGCGCGTGAAGCCCGCGGGCTCCGCGGACATGGTGACCCGGGTCCCTTCGGGGACCATATCGAACCGGTACTCCGCCAGGAACGGGACCGGCTTGGTCACCTTGAACGCGAAGCGCCGGCCCGGATCGAACGCGGTGCACGTCCAGCGGGTCACCATGCGCCGGCCCATCGACATCCGCACGTCCTCGCCCGTGGCACCGACCCCCATCGCACCCGCGGAGGTCTGCCGGGACTCCACGAGGTCCTGCTGCCACTGGGTCTCGTTCTCCGGCCGGGACAGGTACTCGAATACGTCCGCGGCCGGACGCGCGATGACCACGCTGATGTCGAACGCCATGCCTCACCCTCCCTGTGCGGTGGCCCGGACGTTCACTCGCCGCCCTTCCCACGACGCGTCCCCGGCTCCGCGTCCTCGCTGCATCGTCCCGCCGCGGCGGGGCGATGCTCGCAGACTGCGCGTCGGCAGGTCAAGTCCGGTCAGGCGCGCCCTTCCTCGTCCCGGTGCTGCACGCGAACGTCCCGCGATGACCACGCATCCGTGCCCCGGCTGCCTGCGCATCACGTCCCGTCCCGCCCGGGGCGTTGCGTCGCCTGCGGCGACGGCACGACGACGCAGCGCGGGTACGGCGCCGATCGGCAGAGGCGCCGGGCCCCGCAGCTGCTGCGACACCCAGCCTGCGAGTGGAGAGGCGCGACGGCCACTCGGCTGTGCGGTCGCCCAGCCACTGACGTCGACCACATCGTGCCCAGGGTCCGCGGTGGATGGGACTCCGCGCGCATCTCCTATCCCTGCGTGCGGCACACCATCGCGTCAAGACGGCGAGGCAGAAGGCCCGACCCGACCAGCTGCAGATCCCCAAACGGGGGGCTCGAATCTGGCCGACCCTCGAGCCGGGCTTGACCCGGGCCACGGCTCGTGGGTGAGTCGGGTCTGGGAGTTTCGCGCAGGTCCTCCCGCCATCGCGCGCTGCGTGCTCGCTCAGGGGCTTGCGTCTAGAAGCACCTCGATCTTGACCGCACTCGGGTTCTCGTCACTCGCGACCGCCATGCCACCCCTGTCCAGGAAGCCGCACCGGCTCTGGGACAGCGGCGGGGCGGCTGGCGCGCATTCGACGACTCTGCATCCTGGGGTCCGGAACCTGTCAACGCCGCGGCGGCTTGGGGAGGCTTATGGGCGCTTCGGCCGGTCGGCTGTGCGGTCCGCTCAGCCCGGTGGGCGACGCGCTGTGACTGGGCACCCGAACGGACCGTCCGGAGGAGGACGGCCCGTTCGTTGCGCGTGGGAGGCGAGGTCGGTGGTGAAGGTCAGGGGCCCCCGTGGAGCGGCCCCGCCCCGCTCGTGACGTGGTATCGCTGCGACTGCAGGTCCAGGGTCTCTGGCAGCCCTGTGGTGGCCAGCTTCGGGCAGGCGCCGACGTTGGGGTTGAAGTCAGCGAACATCCCGTTCGGGTTCGCCTCCCAGAGCCATGCGTGCAGCACGTACAGCGGCAGGGTCGGGTGCTTGTGGAACATCTGGCCGTAGAGCTGCGGCACGTGGACCGCATTCCCGGCGGCGTCCTCGGCCAGCTCCTGGGGCACGATGTACTCGACGGCCACCAATCGGTCCCGGCCGTCAGGCGTCAGCTCGTACACCATCGCCTCGGGTGCGGTGACCGACACCTCGCCGTCGACGCCCTCGACGTAGTGGACGCCCATCCCGCCATCTCGGCTGTCGAAGCAGGTCGGGACGGTGCCGCCATCCAAGGCGAACGGCGCGAAGCCGTCGGTGATGGCCACCGATAGGTCGTGGAACTTGCCCGTGGCGGCCCGTGCGTCATCGATGAGCGTCCAGGCGCGGTCGGTCGCGGTGGGGCCACCCGCGGTGCTCGGCGTCGGAGCCATGCTGGGTATGGGCGTGCTGCTGGTTGACTGCGCGAGCCCCGGCGTAGCGGCCAGGAAGATCGTGCACACGGTGGCGATGATGGCTGTGGTCCTGTTCATCGTCGGCTCCTGTCCTGTGGCTGTCGTGGCTCAGTCTTGTTCGCGGACCGGATGATCTCGTCCGCGACGAGGCCGTGGGCCTCGCGGTGCACGCGCGCCGCGTCATCCGCTGTGCCGGCCTCGACGAGGCAGGAGATCTTGCCTGCCCCCTCATCGACCCAGTACCGCAGGTAGCTCACGCCGTACTTGCCCTGCGTCCGCAGGTCGGCCTGATGTGCATTCGTGAAGGCTACGGCCGCGACCCCGCCCTGGATGGTGTGAACGTCCATAAGCAACGACATCCGCTTCTCCTTGCGCTCAGCCGTGATCGGCATGACCCGAACATAGGAAGGCCCCCGATGCAGGTCTTCGGGGGCAGGTACCCAGTTCTGGGACAGGGCGGACTCAAGTTTGAGCGGCGGCCCCCAGCATCGCTTGCGCACGAGCGCGCAGGACGGCCTCCTCGCGCGTCGTCACGTCCAGCTTGTCGAGCACGGCGGCGACGTGGTTCTCGACCGTCCGCGGGGACAGGAACAGGCGATCCGCGATCCCGGTGTTGGTGAGCCCCTCGTCGAGCAGCAGCAGGACTCGGCTTGGCGGGCAGTCAGGCCTGCGGCGTTCTGGCGAGTCTCTCGACCCTTGCCCCTCGGGACCACGACGCCCCGGTCACGTAGCGCCTTGCGCTGCTTGGCGGCGACCGCCGTCGCGCCCAGTGCCTCCATGGCTTCGATGCCCGCGAACTGTTCGAGTCGGCTGCCGTGCGATAGTGCAAGGGCGCGCTCGTACGGCAGACCTTTCGCTGCCCATGTCGCCGCGGCCTCCGTCGGGTGCCCCTCGATGACCAGGCGGTACGGCTCCGCGATCCCCGCCGGGGCCGCAGTCAACTCCCCGAGCTCCCACAGCCAGAAGGCGATCGCGCCCGGCGACCAAGCGAAGCCCCGCTCGATGCCAGCGGCCATGATCCGCTCCAGCTCGGCGACGGCGACGTCCGTGTCGCCAGAGATCCAGGAGTGTTCGGCCATGGCGATCGCCGCAGGTGCCAAACGCTGGAACTCGTTGGCGACGGAGGCCAGGTCCCATGCCCGCAGTAGCAGCGATCGCGCTGAGGATCGGCCCTTTCGCGCATCGATCACGCCCAGGACGGGCAACGCGACCATCTGGGTGATGGCTGCCGCATCGAGTAGCTCGCGGGCCCTGGTCGGTGGCGTCTCGCCAATCACCGCGGAGCTCCAGGACGCGAGCGAAGATCGCCTTCGAGTACGCCTCGACGGTTCGGAGCTGGTGCCGCGCGGCCGACTCGATAGCCCGTTGCGCGTAGTCGGCACCGATGGGCAGGTCCCGTGACTCGGCCGCTGCCCATGCATCGATTGAGCAGCGCTCGGCACGCTTCGTACCAGTCGCCCTTGGCTTCGGCGCGCTCCCTCGCCTGGTCGAGGTTCTCTCGGCCCTCTGGGTAGTCGGCGATGTTGCCCACGACCCCGCGGTGGTTGAGGAGTCTGATGAGGATGGTCGGGTCGATGTCGGGCCCACCCGCCTCGAGCGTCCGGTCGACCAGCTCGGGCACCGCGGTCAGGTTGCCAGCCATCATCTGGAGATAGGCGTTGACCTCCAGTGCCCTCGCGAGGTCCGCGCCGTTCGGATCGGGCCCAAGCACCTCCACCGACGCTCGAGCGAGCTCCTCCGCATCCTCCCGCTGGCCGGCATTCTCCAGGAAGTGCGCCCCGCGCGCCAGCGCGTGGGATTTGGAGGATCTGGTCGCCCAGCTGCCGGTAGTGATCGCGTGATAGCTCGTTCAGCCGGATCGCTTCGGCGACGTTGTCGACGAGGAACTCCTCGGCCGCCCAGTCATCGAGCAGCGGCCCAAGCTCGTCGCGGCTGATGCGACCAAGGTACGGCCCAAGCTCGCGGAAGTCCCGAGCGGCCTCCATATGAGCGCCGACCGAGGCGGCGTACCGTGCCGCTATCGGGGCGAGACGCAGCAGCCGGTCGACGTCGTTGGCCGCCACCGCACAGTGCGATCAGGAGACCGGAGTGGGTGTCCTCCGCGAGGGTCTCCAGCACCGCGCGGTTCCTGGCGAGCCGCTCGCCCGGCGTCATCGCGGCGTCGACCGTGCGACGAAGCAGATCGTGCCGGAACTCGACCGTCGCCGGTCCGACATCGAGCAGGCCGCGCTGGACGCATTCCGCCAGGCGATGCTCATTCGCGGTGACGAGAAGCAGCGCGTCCGTCTTGGGGACCGGCTCGGGGATCACAGCGAGGGTCTTGAGCATCTCCTGCGCGCCGATCGACAACTTCCGCACGCGAGCCATCACCGAATCGTTCGAGGGAGGCGGGGATACCGTGATCCGCCATGGTCGCCATCTCGCTCACGAGGAATGGATTGCCACGGGTCGACGCGAGGACATCGCTCGGCTCGAGGCCCGAGCCACCGACCAGCGACGACACGCCTGTGAGCGACAAACCGCGCAGCTGGATGCGCGCAACGCTCTGCACCGGGATGTCACCGATGACCCCCCGGAGGGGATCGTCATCATCGACCTCGCCGTCGCGGTAGGTCAGGACCAGGACCCCATTCGTCCGCGAGATTCGCCGTCCTAGAAACCGGATGGCATCGAGCGTGGCCTCGTCTGCCCAGTGGGCGTCCTCGATGATGAGGATGGTGGGCCGCGACGTTCGGGACAGAAGGTCCAGCACGGCCCCCAGCACGTGAGGTCGATCACCGTCGTCGATCGGTCCTCGCAGCGAGGGTTCCACGCGCGCCATATCCCAGAATGGACCCAGGGGCTGCGGGATGAACAGGTCATCGCAGGCTCCCGATCGGACGTAGCAATCCGCCGCGCGCGACTCGGCAAAGCCGTTGACAAGCGCGGTCTTGCCGATGCCCGCGTCACCCCGTATGAGCACGACCTTTCCCCCGGTCGAGCCGATCTGGTCCACGATCACCCCGAGCGCGTCCATCTCCTCGTCCCGTTCCAGCAGCATGCGGACCACCATACCCGCCGATGTTGCCGGTGCGACCCGGGCGTACCGGCTCGCCTACCGATCAGGAACGGGACGAACGCCTGGAAGCGGCCGCACTGGTGAGCCGGCCGACGTAGAGCGGCTCGTCCGCATCCTGGAGGTCGACTTGACCTGCCATCGATCCAGGTGCGCGAAGAGTGGCATCGGCCGGTGCCGCGTTGGCGCTGGCGGTCGTCGCGATGGCCACCCCCGCGAGCGCCGCCTTGGGCACCACCCGAAGGGTCGATGATGATGGTCACGCCGGACCTGGCGGATGCGCCGGGTCCCACGCGGCGCTCACCTCCATCCAGGCCGCCGTCACGGCGAGCCGGCATGATGACACGGTCGTCGTTTGCCCCGGTACCTATGCCGGGCAGGTCCCAATCGAGGACAGCGCGATGGGCCTACCCTGCGGTCGTCGTCGCCCTTCGGGGGCGACATCAAGGTACCCGTCTCTATCGCGAGGCCCCTGGGCTTCGGCTACGTCCTGCTCCAGCTCACGTCGGTGATGGAGCCCGCCGCGATGCACATGGACGAGCCGCACCGTGGTCCTCGCTAGGTCGCCTCGTGGCCGTCGGGATCGGCCTCGTCACCGTCGGCCTTCGCGTACCCGGTCCCGGCCCGTCCTCCAGGGAGCCGGCGAGCGGCGCGGCGGCGGCTTCGAGACGATAGGCCGGGGTCTGCGCTCGGGGCTTCCCCCCGTAACGGGCTCAGGGCGACAAACGATATCCGGGTCAGCGCGATCGACCAGACCGGGTAGCGGGGACGGATCGGAGGCTGGACCCAACCCGGCTGGCCGGTCGTCGAGTTCCCCATCAGCAGGGCGCTCATCCGTGCCGCGGGTGCGGCCGCGAAGCTGCTGGCGGCGGAGCGGGAGGAGGGTTGGGAGGGCGCAGCGCAGACGCCGGTCGGTGACCGCTCTCGCGCGCTGGTGCGGGCGAGTCCACCTCATCCGGCGCGGTATTGCCCCATGGTGCCAGACTCGACCCGCGACCATCGTCGTCCGGGAGGTTCCGATTCCGTGACATCCAAGCCGGTTCACCCTGACCTACCCACGGGCACGGTCACGTTCCTATTCACGGACATCGAAGGCTCCACCCGGCTGGTGGCGGCACTCGGCGAGGCATACGTGCCCGTCCTCGAAGCCCATACTGCGCTCATCCGGTCGGCGGTCGCCGAACATGGTGGTACGGAGGTCGGCACCGAGGGCGACGGCATGTTCGCGGTCTTCCCATCGGCGCTGGCAGCCGTCCGGGCAGCCGCCGATGCGCAGCGCCGACTCGCCGCACATCCCTGGCCGCACGACGTGTCGGTGCGTGTCCGGATGGGCCTGCACACGGGGGAGGGTCGGCTGGGTGGTGACGACTATGTCGGCATCGACGTCCATCGAGCCTCCCGGATCGCGGCGTCCGGTCACGGGGGCCAGGTGCTGCTGTCCGATGCGACCCGGACGCTCGTGAGAAGCCGACCTGCCCGCGGGACTGGATGTCAGGAGCCTCGGCGAGCACGGTCTGAAGGACCTGCCCTCGCCCGTGCCGATCTGGCAGCTGGTGATCGCGGGCTTGCCTGGGGCATTCCCGCCCATCCGCTCGATGCACTCCCAACACGATCCCATTCCCGTGCCGGCGACACCGCTCATCGGTCGTGAGGTCGAGGTGACCGATGTCGCCGACCTCGTTGATGGCGGGTCGCTCCTGACCCTCACGGGACCGGGTGGCACCGGCAAGACGCGGTCGCCCTCGCGGCCGCGGAGCGACTGACCGCCGGTTCGCCGACGGCATCGTCTTCGTGGCGCTCCAGGACACGCACGACCCGGAGACGGTGGCCGCGGCGGTCGCGGGCGCCCTCGGTATCCGGGAGCGACCGGACCGGGATCTTGTGGCTGGCATCAGGGAGCACCTTCGCGAGCGTGAGATGCTCCTGATCCTCGACAACTTCGAGCAGGTCCTCAGCGCGGTATCCCTCGTGGCCGATCTGCTCACTATGCCCCGCGCCTCCACGTCATGGTCACCAGCCGGGCCGTGCTCCATCTGGCCGCCGAGCAGACCTACGAGGTCCCGCCCCTGCGGACGCCAGATACGTCCGATCTTCCGCCGTTCGCCGAGCTCTTGCGCTATGAGGCGATCACGCTGTTCGTCGAGCGGGCCCGTGCAGCCGATCGGTCGTTCAGCCTGGACGCCGAGAACGCACGCCCCATCGTCGGGATCTGCCGGCGACTCGATGGCCTGCCGCTCGCCATCGAGCTGGCTGCCGCGCGGACCAGGCTGCTCGCGCCGGCGGCGATCCTCGACCGCCTGGAGCGGCACCTGCCGGTCCTGGTCGGCGGGCCCACTGACGTCCCGCTGCGACAGCGGACGCTGGATGCCGCGATCGGCTGGAGTCACCAGCTGCTCGACCCGGCCGAGCGGACCCTCTTCGAGCGACTCTCGGTGTTCGCGGGCGGATGGACGATCCAGACGGCGGAGGCGGTCTGCAACCCGGGTTCGGCACTGGCCATCGACACGTTCGATGGCCTGGGCTCCCTGGCTGACGCGAGCCTCATCCGGCCGCTGGGCAGCCACGGCACGGAGGCACGCTTCGACATGCTGCAGGTGATCGCGAGTACGCCCTCGCTCGGTTTGCTGAATGACCGGACGCGGCCGACATCCAACGGCGACATGCGATGGAGATGGTGCAGTTGGCGGAGGACGCGGAGCCCGAGCTTCGGTCATCGGCACTCCGGTCCTGGCAGCATCGCCTCCGGCGGGAACAGGACAACCTCCGCGCCGCACTGCGCTGGGCGATCCATGTGGAGGACGCCTCGACCTGTCTCCGCATCGCCGCCGCGCTCTCGGACTATCTGGCACTACTGGGCAGAGCTCCGGGAGGGCGTCCGCTGGCTCGAGACATGCCTGGGGCTGCCTGGCGCGCTGACGCCCAGCCTCGATCGCGCCAAGGCGCTCCGGGCCTTCGCAGGGCTGCTGTACTGGCAGGGCGACGCGGACCGGTCATTCATGCTGTACGAGGAGTCCTTGGCCGTCGTGCGCGAGATCGGCGACGGCCGGCTGGTCGCTGGGATGCTCCAGGACAGCGCCTGGGCAGCCCTCGCGAGGGACCGTCTTCCCACCGCTATCGCACGGGCGGCCGAGGGTGAGCAGCTGTTCCGGGACGCGGGGGACGAGGCCTCGGCCGAGCTCATGGCCGCGTGGCTCGCGCTGGCACCCGTGGTGACCGGCAAGGGCGGCGATATCGGCGCCGCCATCGATGCCGCGAAGAAGGGCCTGAGATGAACCGCCGGCTCGGCAGGTCGCACGATGTCGCGGATTATCTCGAGGCGACCGCGATGCTCTATCGGGTGATCGGCGATGCCGACCGAGCGAGGAGGCCGGCCGCGACACGCTGCGGCTCTGGGATGAGCTCGGCACGCTCGGCCGGTTGCCCCTCGGTCTCAAGCTCCTGGCGGCCGTCAAGATCCTGCGGGGTCGACCACAGCGCGCAGTGCGGCTGGCGGCCGCGGCCGTGCGCTACCACGACGAGATCGGAGGGGAGCTGGCGGACGCGGTCGCGCAAGCCGGCGACCCCGTCGAGGAGGCTCGCCCGATGCTCGCCGCGGCCGACCATGCCCGAGCCGTCGCCGACGGCAGAGGCATGAGCATCGAGGAGCAGATCGCCTACGCGCTCGGCTGAACATGCCATCTCGTCGTCGGCGGGCGGGTGCTGGAGATCGCGGTGCTCGATGCCCTCGGGCTGGACAACTCCCTGGCACGCAGCAAGGTGCTCATCGGAGCAGCTGGTGCCGCTGCCAAGCTGCTGGAGGCGGAGCGGGAGGAGTCGTGGGGGTGGCCGGAGGCGGGGTGGAGATGCAAATCGACTCGAACAGCCTCACCGGCCCTGGATGTCAACGAGAGGAACGTCAGTTGCCGGCACGACGGAAGCCCCGCGCACCACCCAAATCGTCGAAATGGGGTACTGATTCGAGTGTCACGTGCGGACCTCGGAGATCGCCGCCGAGACCATTCACGAAGTCTCTCAATCGCCGTCCGGCTCGCACGAGCCCATACGAATCCGCAGAACCAGTCACGGGACGATGTTGGGGCGGAAAGCACATCGGCCACCGCGTCGACGACATCGTGGGCGCCGGTGAAGAAGCGGCCCGTATCAGCATTGACGTACTTCCATCCTCCAGGATGTCTCGATTGACCACGACAGGGCGGTCCAGTGCGAGCGCCTCGGTGAGCACCCGAGGCGAGGCATCGTCCACGGAGGTCACTAGGAGACAGCCGGACGCCGCGAGGCAGCCGAGGAACTGATCCCAGCGCAGCTTCCCGCGGAGGGTGACGCGAGCATCCGAAGGCAGGTTCCGGATGACCAGCCGTCCGACCAGCAGCCCCTCGTATCCCGCCGCCGACAACCTGGCGATGCACGCCTTGGCCATGTCCCACGCCTTGGCCCGCTCCACCCCTGGTCCGGGCAGGCAGCAGTACAGGTAGTCCCACCTGCGCACGCTGCCACCGAACCTGGCGGGCGTGACCAGGTCGACATCAAGGAGGTCCGAGTGGCTGAAGATCGAGCACGGGTCTGTCACCGAACGGCGCGGCATCCCGGAAGCAACTGCACCAGCCGATACACGTAGTGCCGCTGCCACCCAAGGCGCCGGTCGCCGGGCGTACGCGGTCGACGGTTGAGCTCTCGCCCGGACCTGCGACCGGCTGCGGTGCCACGCCGCCTGCTCCGACTCGAGGCCCGGATCGTCGGAGATGGGACGGATGACCGGCCGGAAGCGGGCGAGCTCTCCCCGTCGTTGGGGCACCAGCATGCAGACCGCATCGCCGACCCCGAAGGTGACCTGGGTGCCCGGACAGGGTCAGCTGCCAGCTCATCGTGAAGGTCGCGACCGCCCAGTCGGTCTCGACGATGCCCTCGAGGGGCGACACGCCATCCCTCGGCATGTTGGCTGGTCCTCGGACGAGCAAGTTGTAACCAGGATGGGTGCGGACGAGGAAGGGGATGTGGAAGGTCAGGATGCCGTGGCCGAACATGCTGGTGGCGGGATACTGGCCGTGCTCCTGGCGCCTGTCGAACAGGAGCTTCGTCGAGGCAATTCCCCGGACCGCCGTCCCAGACGACGGTGAACGGCAGCTCGTTGAGGACAAGCCATCCTGAGCTGTTTCTACTGTACGCGTATTGCACCCGCGTTGCACCCACTTCGGGCAATCGGTGGCATGTTGTGGCCTCCAGGTGGCCATTCTGAGCGTGGAACTGGTGCCGAAGGAGGGATTCGAACCCTCACGAGGCTTTCGCCTCCACGGTGTTTAAGACCGTCGCGTCTGCCGTTCCGCCACTTCGGCTGGGTGGGCAGCGAGGATACCCCGAGGGTATCCTGGTGGCCTCGGGGGACGTCACTCGGCCTCGGCGCTATCGTGGCGGCATGCGCCCTGACACCACCCCGACCCGCGCTGACCAGCAACGATGAGCACGGTGCGATTCGACATGCCGCATGCCCTGGTGACCCTCACCGTCACCGACTCGAACGGTGTCGAGATCGAGGTCTGGCCCAAGCAGGGCCAGTCAGCGTTCGTGGTCGTGCCGCCCGAGATCGCGCGCCAGATCGCGGAGCACATCAACCGGCTCGCGGACGAGGCGGAGGGACGCCGACGAGACGCCGGAGGTCACGCCCTCCAACGTCTTCGACCTGATGAGCCGTCGGGCGGCGCGGGACCGCGGCGAATCCTGACCCTCGATCCGGGGCGGCCGCACGACCGCTCGCGGGGCACAGGGCGGCCCCCGCCGCGCTCGCAGCAGGGGCCGGATGAGCCTCAGGGGTAGTGGAGGCGACGTCGGGATTCGAACCCGAGAATAGAGGTTTTGCAGACCTCCCCCTTAACCACTTGGGTACGTCGCCAGTGAGGGTGTCAGTCTACGCAGTCGACGCAGAAGCTGGCTGGCCCTCGAGGATTCGAACCTCGGTTCACGGATCCAAAGTCCGGCGTCCTACCACTAGACGAAGGGCCAGCGGTCAGGCGCCCGCATCCTGGGCCCGCGAGTACTCGAGACCGGCATCCGTGCCGGTCGCAAGGTGATGCGATGAAGGAATGGAGCGGAAGACGGGACTCGAACCCGCGACCCTCACCTTGGCAAGGTGATGCTCTACCAACTGAGCCACTTCCGCCTGTAAGATCCAGCCGTTCCTGCCCCGAGAAGGGTTTGGTGCCGAGAGCCAGATTCGAACTGGCGACACCGCGATTTTCAGTCGCGTGCTCTACCGACTGAGCTATCTCGGCCCGCAGGTGCGGCGGCGGCTATTCAACCACATCTGGCGGAACTCAGTCCAGCCCGGCCAGGCCCTGCGCCGATGCGGAGTCGAGCGGCGGCTCGCCACTCAGTGCCCGCAGCCGGTCGATGCGGTCGCGGATGGGCGGATGGGTCGAGAACAGGCCGCTCGAGACGGTCGTCGAGCTTCTTGATGGGGTTGACGATGTACAGGTGCTGGGTCGCCCGGTTGGCGACCTCGAGCGGCTCGGTATCGGCCGAGATGGCCGCCAGCGCGCGCTCCAGGCCGACGGGATTGCGGGTCAGCTCCACGCTCGAGGCATCCGCGAGGTACTCGCGCTGGCGGCTGACGGCCATCTGGACCATGCGCGCGAAGAACGGCGCGAGCACCGCCAGGACGAGCGCGACGACCATCAGGATGGCCTGGCGCCGCCACCGCCGGAGTCGCTGTTGCGCGAACGTCGGCCACCGACGTTGCTCCAGAACGAGAAGCGCACGAACATGTCCGCGAGCAACGCGATGCTGCCCACGAGCACGCCGACCAGCAGCGCGAACCGGATGTCGTAGTTGCGGACGTGCGACATCTCGTGGCCGATGACGCCCTGGAGCTCCTCCCGGTCGAGCTTCTCCAGGAGTCCGGTCGTGACCGCCACGCTCGCGTGCTGCCGGGTCGCGGCCCGTGGCAAAGGCGTTCGGCGCGCTGTCGTTGATGAGGTACACCTTGGGCATCGGCACGCCCGCGGCGAGCGACAGCTCCTGGACGACGTTGATGAGCTGGGGCGCATCCTCCGGTCCGACCTGCTTCGCCTGCGACGCGGCGAGCACGAGGCTGTCGCCACCGAAGAAGGCCCCGGCGCTCAGGAGGACCGACAGGATGATGGCGCCGACGACGGCCACGGCGGCGCCCGTCGACGACCCGGTCAGGGCATAGCCGATGACCGCACCCAGCACCACGAGGATGGCGCCGAGGATGAACATCAGCAACCATGACCGCCGCTTGTTCTGCGCGATCTGCTGGTAGAACGACTGTCGCGCGACCGTCACGTGCAGCCGGACCGACCTCAGGCCTGGGGCGGCGCTCCGGGCGGTGCGGGCGGTGGCACGACGGGCGGCGCCGCGGGTGGCGGCGGCGGAGCGACGGCGGCGCGGCGGGCGGCGAGCGAGCGGCGGCACGCCTGGCGAGCCGGCCTGGGGCGTGTAGCCCAGGTTGACGGACGGCACCTGCTGCGCCGCCGGCTCGGCCTCGAAGAACTCACGCTTGGTGAAGCCCAGCGGACCCGCGATGAGGTTGCTGGGGATGGTCACCAGGGCGGTGTTGTAGTCCAGCACCGTCGCGTTGTAGTGCTGACGGGCGAAGCTGATCTGGTTCTCCGTGGTCGTCAGCTGCTCCTGCAGCTGGAGGACGTTCTCGTTGGCCTTGAGGTCGGGATAGTTCTCGACGACCGCGAACAGCGATCGGAGCGTGCCAGTCAGCGCGTTCTCGGCCGTCGCCGCCTGTGCCGGACCCTGGGCACCCGCGGCCACCGCAGCCGCCCGGGCGTTGGTGACGTCGGTGAGCACCTTCTGCTCGAAGCCCATGTAGCCCTGGACCGCGTTCACGAGGTTCGGGATGAGGTCCCAGCGACGCTTCAGCTGGACCTCGATCTGCGACCAACCCTCGTCGACGCGCAGCCGCTTCTGCTGCAGTCCATTGAACAGCAGGATGAAGCCACCGATGATCACGACGATGACGATGATCAGGATGATCAGCGTGAGATCCACCTGCACCCCCTGGCTCGATCGTGCCCCGTTCACTGGGGCACTGCACCCGGAAGTCTACTCGACACCCGCGGGCGTCAGGTCGGTTCGCTGACCATCTCGAACGGCGGCGGGTAGACGACGAGCCCGCGCAGCGGGGGTGCGACCTCGCGCAGCAGGCGCACCTGGGCGCATTCCGGACGTGCCCAGGACGGCAGGGTGATCCGGATGCCGTGGGGCACCGAGTGGACGAAGCCGAGGCGACCGTAGAACGCCGGATCACCCTCGAGCACGACGAGCGGCTCACCACGAGCAGCGGCCCGCGCGACCACGGCCTCGACGAGCGCCGATCCGATACCGCGGCGCTGTGCGTCCGGGACGACACCCAGCGGTGAGAGGTTCGCGATGGGCCGATCGCCGGAGTCACCGGAATCGTCGCGCAGGGTGACGGCACCAACCATCACGTGACCCACGATGCGCCCGTCGAGCTCCGCCACGAGCGACAGCTCCGGGTCGTAGCCCGGGAGGAGGCGAAGGGCCTCCACCAGTCGCGCAACGGACGGACCCTCGTCGGGAGGGAATGCCGCCAGGTGCACCGCACCGATCGCCGGGGCATCGCTGGACTGCTCGGGACGGATGGTCACGCCAACCGGCGCCGGGTGTCGTTGCCCGGTCGGTGGGCCCGCGGGTGTCACGTGTTCACTCGGCGCTGCGATCTCCATCGCTGACGAGGATACGTCCCGGGGAGGGAGCGTCAGCCGCAGTGCCGGCGCGCTCGACCTGTCCCCGGGACCGGTGGGAAGGACACCACACCCCACCAGTGTCGGCGGTCCTGTCGAGGATCCCCCGACCATCGTCAGGGTGCAGGCATGGTTTGGAGGAGCGGTCCGGTCGGGCCACTCCTCCAAGAGGGCGCACGCTAGCGATCCGCCCGCCCTGGCGGATCGGTACGAAGGTCGTGCCACGGCGCCGCCGTCAGTCGCGCGGCCGCGGGCTGCCGATCGACCCGAGGAGGATGGGCCGGGACCCGATGCGCCGCCCCCAAGCGTGCTCGTCGGTCCCGGTCCATCGTCGTTCCGCCACCCTCGACCCTCGACTCTGGGACCGGGGATGCCCGGGACGGGAACGGTAGCTGCCGATGACCTGCTCCCCTGTCGCGGCTGATATAGTGCGGTCTGGTGCGGTCTGGTGCCGTGCAGGGCGGCGAAGGATGCGCGCTCGTGGCGGCGACGTGTATACGTATTCTTGACTACCCGTCCGGCGATCGCATCGGTGCCGGCAGCATCCGCCGTCCCGCACATCCGCGCTCGTCCATCCCCTACATTGAACCGAGAGGCCACCGCCACCATCAGTACTTGGTGAAGCGCTCTGACGGGCGCCGCCGGAGAACTGCCCATGCGGACGAGGTTGGTCGAACAGGCCCGGGCTGGCGACGATGTCGCCTTCGCGGAGCTGGTCGACCTGGACGGTGACCTGTGCTACGCCATCGCGTATCGGATCCTGCGCGATGTCGAGCGAGCCCAGGACGCCGTCCAGCAGGCATTCCTCCTCGCCTGGCGGGAGCTCCCGCGGCTCCGCGATCCCGATCGCTTCTCGCCCTGGCTCTACCGACTCGTCGTGAATGCCTGTTACGGCGAGCTGCCGGCGCCATCGGCGATGGACCTCGCTCGTCTCGGTGCTCCCGGTCGACGGACCGAGCGGCGCCGACCCGACCGTCTCGGTCGATGACCGGGACGCCCTCGATCGAGCATTCCGCCGCCTGACGCCGGAGCATCGGGCGGTCTTCGTCCTGCACCACCACGTGGGGCTCCCGCTGGCCGACATCGCCGACGTCGTCGGCGTTCCGGTCGGCACCGTGAAGTCCCGCCTGCATCACGCCATCCGATCCATGCGCGCGGCGATCGTCGCCGATAGCCAGGTCGAATCCATGGAGGCACGACTGGCATGACGACGCCGCGCGATCCCGACCTGGTCCTTGCCGCGTGGCTGGACGAGGGGCCCACCAGGCTCCCCGCGGACACGCGCCGGGCGATCCTGGTCTCCACCCGCATCACCCGACAGCAGCGGCGCCGGTCATGGCTGCCGTGGAGGACTTCGATGCTTTCCATCACACGCGTGGCCGTCCTGGCGATGGTGATCGCCGTCGTCGGCCCGATCGGCCTCAACCTGCTTCGGCTGCCGGCTCGCTCTTCCCCGCCGGGTCCGATCGACACCTCGGCGTGGACGACCTACGTCTCGGACCGATACGGCTTCAGCATCGGCCACCCTGCCGACTGGACCGAGCGTCCCGCCGTCGGTACCTGGTCGCTCGCCAAGGACACCGATTGGCTGACACAAGCTTCAGAGGGCTTCATCGCACCTGGCGACGACGTCCTGGCGACCGCGTGGTCGGTGCCCGTCGAGCCGGGCACGACGGTGGGGTCGTGGCTTGCGGCGTACTGCCCCGTGAATACCAAGCCGTGCTCGGGCCTTCAGGAGCGGACCATCCCGGTGACCATGGACGGCCACCCCGGCTCGCTGGTGCGGTTCGCCGACGACACCCAGGCGTTCATCCTCGTCGATGACCGGATGTACGTCGTCGCGGTCTGGGAGCCGGACTCCGACCCGAGGACCGCACCGTACGGCGGCGCCACGCGCTTGCTGGAGGGCTATCTGTCGACGATGCATCTCCTGCCCGGCGGCCCCGCCATCGATAGCTCGGAATGGCCGACCTACACCTCCGATCGATACGGCTTCAGAATCGGCCACCCTGCCGACTGGACCGAACGTCCTGCCCTCAGCACGTGGACCCTCGCGCAAGCGAACGACTTCCTGACCCTGGCCTCGGAAGGCTTCAAGGCACCCGCCGACACCGTCCTCGCGACAGCATGGTCGGTGCCCGTCGAGCCGGGCACGACGGTCGAGTCGTGGCTCGGGACCTACTGTCCCTTGAATACGAAGCCATGCACCGGGCTCGAGGATCTGACCACCCCGGTGACCGTGGACGGCCATCCCGGCTCGCTGGTGCGGTTCGCCGACGACACCCAGGCGTTCGTCCTCGTCGACGACCGGATGTACGTCGCCGCCGTCTGGGAACCCGACTCGGACCCCAGGACGGCACCCTACGGCGGCGCCACACCACTGCTCAAGGGCTTCCTGTCGACCATACACCTGCTCCCGGGCGGGCCGGCACCCAGTGCATCCGCGGCGGCCCTCGATACCGCCGCGTGGGTGCCGTACGAATCCGAACGCTACGGCTTCGGCTTCGCCCACCCGGCCGATTGGACCATCATTCCGGCGACACATGACTGGACGATGGCCGAGGCCGCCGACTGGCTGAGCAACGGCGCGGACGCCTTCCGGATCAGCGCCGGTGAGGGGATCCGCGTCAGTGCCTGGAAAGCACCGGTCGAAGCCCGGCATGTCGACCGAGGCGTGGATTCGAGGCCTACTGCACGCAGCAGGGCAACGAGCCCTGCACCGGCATCATGGACCGCGCAGTGCCGGTCACCGTGGAGCGGCGGGACCAGCATCCGGGCCTCATCGTGCCGTTCAAGGACGACGTCCAGGCCTTCTTCCCTGTCGGTGACGGCATGGAGATCGTCGCCGTCTGGTGGGGAGAGGACGCTCCGGCCGTGGCGAGCTACGGTGGTGCACAGCGACTCCTCGAGGCCTTCCTCTCCACGATGCACGTGTAGCCGGCCCGCCGCTGTGATGGCGCCGTAAGGCGGCGCTCCCCGTGGCGGTACCGCCTGTCATGCGCAGACACCTACCATCGAGGCATTCCTGACTCGTCGAAGCCTGCCGGCCCTCCCTACCCGGCGGGGTGCTCGAAACGAAGGTCCGCTCTGGCGCTGGGGCGTCGGGCGGGCCTTCGTCCGTCCATCGGTGACGGGCCGCACCGGCACCAACGACCCAGGACCATCGGGTGGGTGCGGTGAGGTCCGGTGCGGTACAGGATGGTGCAGCCATGTGATGAGACGGGGGTGATCGCCTCCCGGACATGTCGAGGCCCGGGTCCCATGGGCAGGGACCCGGGCCTCCTGCCTGCTCAGGGATCGGTCGCAGGGAGCTCCCCATGACCCCTTGAGTCGCGGAACGGACGGAGTAGGCTGTGCCGGCTCGCGACCAGACGGTCGTCGGCAGCTGGCCGATGGCTCGCGATTGCGCGTGGGATCGGCGGACCGGAGGTGTCCCGTGGGATCCCAGCGTCTGACCGCAGCACGCGCCGCGAGCGTGGGTGCCGTGTTGCTCAGCCTTGCGGTCGGCTCGGCCGTCCATGCCCAGGACGCCAGCCCTGCCCCAAGTCCACTGTGCCAGGCCCTGACGCCCAAGGAGATCAAGTCCGCGCTCAAGATGCAGGTGCACGCGGGTGTCGGTGGTGATACCGCGGATGGGCGTCTCCGCCAGTGCACCTGGGATGCCACGGACGGCAGCGGTCGCAACCTCATCGCCACATACGAGCCGGGTACGTTCGACAGCTCCTTCTACAAGTCGTACCTCGATCGGCCAGCGCGGACCATCGCGGGTCACCAGGCGATCATCAGCTCTACCGGCATCATCGGCGCGGTGGAGGACGGGGATCATCTGCTGACCGTCACCTGGGGGACCCTGAACCCCGCCAAGGGCACGTCGCTCAAGAAGCTCCTCCAGCTCGCCACGCCACGTCTGGCCTCCCTGCCCTTGGCCTCTGCGCCGTCGGACGTGCCGACCCAGCAGCCGTCCAGCGCCCCGCAGGCGACGCTCGATGCAGGCCTGGCAGCGCTCTTCCCGAAGCAGATCCAGGGCGTCGCGGTGGTCCCCGAACCGTCCCTCCTGTCGGAGTTCCTGAGCGGCGGCCCGAGCGATGCCGCCGGCGCTCATCTCGTCAGCCAGTTCGGGACGATCATGGCGAGCCAGGGCCTCGCATCGACCGATATCGAGGTCCAGGGCACGATCGTCGTGGTCGGCACGGACGGCATGCTGCTCGAGGCGATGCGGCTGCCGGACGCGGACATGGCGGCTATCGCGGACCAGGTAGCGGCGCTCGTGGGCACGTCCATGTCCGACCCGGTGGCGACACATGGTCAGGTCCTCGGGCGGAACGTCATCTGGCTGACGGACGGTCCGGACACGCCCGACACCCAGCGGCTGTACCTGTATCCGGCGAACGACGTCATGTGGGAGGTCGAGGGCCCGGAGACGCTCGTCGTCGATGCGTTCCAGCAGCTGCCGTGCGGCGCGGACGCCCTTGCCGAGCCCACCGCGGACAACGGCTACTCCTGCGGGGCACCGCCACCCTCCGGCGGCCTCCCATCCCCCGACGCGAGCCCGGCCGGATCCGGTGCACCCGTCGATCCCGCCCTCGTCCACCAGCCCAGGGTCCGCGGTCAGTCTCGAGTCGCTGTTCCCCGCGACCCTCGGCGGGGCGCCGGCCAGCGTGGTCGTGTCGACGGGCAAGGCCGCGTTCGCGAGCTTCGACCCGCCGTTCGTCGCCTCGATGAACGACGTGCTCGTGCAGCACGGCAAGACCATCGACGACCTGAGCGTGGCATTCGCGAGCTTCTCGGCCAAGGGGGAGCCGTGGAGCATCACGGCGTACAGGGTGCCGGGCCTCGATGCTGCGGTGACGGCCACGCTCAACGAGCCGCTGCTCGCCGCCCTCTACCCGAAGGCGAGGCGCGCCGAGACGACCATCGCCGGCAAGGACGTCACGCTGCTCAGCGATGGCAAGTACTCACCCAAGGGACGATTCACCTACATCTACCTCAAGGACGACGTGGCGTGGTACGTCGACGCCGTCGACCCCGACCTCACGCATGATCTTCACCGACCTGCCGTAGCTGATCGCCAGGAGTGCGCCGGGCACCTTGCGCGGGGCCACGCGGGCGGTGTCACCTGTGTCCCGACTCATGTGTCGCACATGCCGCGACTCAAGACATTGGTGGGCGGTGAGGGACTCGAACCCCCGACATCCTCGGTGTAAGCGAGGCGCCTGCCGTCTCGACAAGTGTCGTCCGGTGTCGTCCGGTACCTGTATCGTGCTCAGTGGGGCCTACCTGGATCGGCTGCGGTGCCGCCCTGTGCCGGCCAATAGTGAGCAGTCCGTGAGCGATCTGTGAGCAGTTCAAGCCCGCCTCGCCCCTCCGCACCGTCCCGGTAGAGAGCCGGGTCCCCGGGTCAGGTCACGTCACGTCCACGACCACCGGTCCCACAAGCCGGTCCTGGCTCACCGCGACCGGCGCGATGTGCATGTTGAACAGCCCAGGACCGATCACTGCCCCGCCGTTCGCGGCATCCTCCACCGTAGCCCAGTGGATCACGACGACCGCCTCGTCGGGCGCGGACTGGAAGACACTGAACCGCTCGAAGCCGGGCAGCGAGCGGAGCGCCGGCGGGAACTCGCGTTCCAGGACCGGGACGAGGTCCGCGACCGGGACGCGTAGTTTGATGCGGTTGACCACGATGGCAGACATCGACCGTGCTCCTTGTTCAGCGCGGCATACGACGTGGTGTGACACGAGCAAGTACGCGGACGCCTATGGGCAGTCTATGAGGTGGCGGCCCGTATCCCTACCACCGGCGCCCGCCAACCCGTTTGGTCCACGGTCGGGCGCTCGATGACCTCCGACGCGATGGCGGTCTGACCACGACCGAGCGCGTGTACGACCGACGTGACCCGTGCGGGTGGCAGGATGTCACCCTGGACGGGCGTCATGCCCATCCCGGTCGCGGTCCTCGGTGTCGTGCCCCGCATCATCGAGCCGTTGGCCAGTCCTGCCCGGACGTCCGCCACGAGCACCACCGGCTGGGCCCGCTTGCTGGACTCGTAGGCCCTGTCGATGCTCCGTCCCATCCCCACCCCCAGCGTGTCTCCGTCAGGTGACACCGTCGCCGCGGGGTGCGACAGGTTCGATGTCGCGAGGGCGGTGCCAGCGACGGCGGGCCTTGCGGCAGAAGGACCCGGCATGCACACTCCTTGCCGACCGGCCGTGTCCCTGGGCCAGGTCCCACAGCGGAGGCATCCAGATGTCCTCTCGACCGGTCCGTCGCGTGCTGCGACCCATGATCCTACTGCTCGCAGGCACTTTGGCGCTCGCGGTGTCCCCATCGACCGTGGCAGCGGCATCCCCATCGCCTGCTGCACCCTCCTCTGCGCAGGCCCTCCTGCGCATGGTCGTCATCGGCGACTCCATGCCGTTCACGGCGTTCTGTGGAGAGTGCACCACGGGGTTCGCCGATGAGTACGCGGCAGACCTCGAGGCGCGCACCGGGCGTCCGGTCGAGGTCATCAACCGGTCACGAGATGACTCAGCGGGCATGCACCAGATCAGGACCCAGGTGAACGAGGACGAGAGCCTGCGTGACCAGGTCGCGAACGCCGATGTGGTCATCGTATCGGTGGGCTTCAACAACGTCATGCCCGACTCCTCGACGGGGATCGGTTGCCTGGGCGACATGGGTGCCACCGCCGCGAGCTACATGGCATGGGCCCTGGCCACCACGCCGGAGTGCCGGCAGGCGGGGCGCGACAGCTACGCGTCTGACTACGACGTCATCTTCTCGACCATCAAGGAACTGCGTGCCGGTGCGCCGACGCTGCTCGCCGTGCTTAACGTCCACGACGGCAACAAGGGCAACCCGGAGGTTCACGCGGACAGCGTGCCGCAGGCCATCCAGGACGAGGCCGAGCAGTGGTTGACGCGGCTCTACGACGACTGGAACGCGATGCTCTGCGACCGTGCGACCCACGCGGGGTTCGCCTGCGTCGATGTCTATCACGCGTTCAATGGACCCACGGGCGAGGAGCCATCCACCGTGTGGACCGTGGACGGCGCGCATCCATCGCAGGCGGGCAACGACCTGATCGCCAAGCTGCTGGGCGAGCTGGACATCACGACGATCACCGAGTAGCCGTCGCGGCTGTGTCGCGGCCCTCTCCTCGATCCTCGGCTGGGCGTTCCGAGACTGCCTGCTCGACAACCCGTAGGATCGGGGCGCGAGGGCCCACATGGTCTATCGGATCGGCCCGCCTCGCCCCTCCGCAGGACTACTTAGTGCCTGTCTGGTCCGGTCCGGTGCACCTTCTCCGAGCCGTGGCGGAGGTCGAGCCCGCGAACTGGGAGCAGGGCTCCCTCCCCACGAGCCTTACCCCACCGGACACGTACCGCGGCCCGCCTCGCCCCTCCGCGCCGTCCCGGTGAGGTCGTCGCCTTAACGCTCCCTTCACAGGGGATCAGGCAGCATCCGGCATGGATGATCCCGTTGGGGCCCCGCAGCTCGATGCATGGGGTGCATCCGTGAGCGGGACCTGGACAGAGCGAAACGAGGGATGGACTGTGCCGGACATGAGCAGCGATCTGCCGATCATCATCTTCACCCTGCTCGCGACCATCGTGCCGTGGTTCATGCTCGCGTACTTCGGCATCGACCCCGTACGGGTCGCGGACGAGTCGGCACCCGGCCGGCTCAGCAACGGAGGACCGGCCCCGCTCAGCCAGACCCAGGCGGACGGGCGGGACGCGTCGTCGACGTCAGCCGGGGAAGCGCCAGCGACGTTCGCGTCGGACACGGCCGCGGACGGCGTCAGGGTCGGAAGTCCAGCTCACGCCGGCTAGGCCACACCGTCATCCCAGACGGAGCTGACGACCGCCTCCCACCGACTGCCCCGTCCAGCACGCCCCTGGACGGGGTGGCGCGCCTCGCCCCTTGGCGCCGTTCCCGTCGGTGCCGGGTCCCGGGCTCGGGGGTCGAGGGTGGCGCCGCCGAGGGATCGGGGAGGTCGACGATGGGGTCCTTCCAGGCACGCGGACTACCTCGTCTCCGCTCTGCCTCGGGCGACATTGGTCTCCTATCCCGGCGAGGGCCACATGTTCGCCCTCGCCCACTGGGGCGAGATGCTGGCCGCGGTCATCTGATTGCGGCTCGGCCCGGCAGCCGCCCGCCTCGCCCCCGCGTCGACCCGGTCATGGCCGAGTCCGTTGGTACGGGCTCGGGGTGGGCGCTATCGCGTCCGACCAGGGCTACCCGGGACTCCACAGGGAGAGGAGCACGAGCCAGAGCAGGGCCATGTCGATGGCGTATCCGAGCAGAAGGGCCGGCGCGAAGAACAGGGTGAGGAGCAGCATCGAGGTGACCGCCGAGGCGATGACGAGACCCGCCCACCAGCCCGGCGGGACGAGCAGGCCGATCGTGGCGAGGGCCGCCGGGACCGACGCCGCGAAGACGACGGCCATCAGGACGATGCCCAGGGTGCGCACCGACCGTGCCTCGAGGCCCAGACGGGCTGATGAGCCAGGAACGCTCCACGTCGAAGGGATAGGCCAGGCCGCCGGCCGGGACCGCCGCGGGCTCGGGGGTGGGGGGCGCGTCAAAGACTGCTTGATTCCCCCAGCAGCCCCCCGATACCATCAGCGTCTATTCGCCTCGGAGGGGTCGCATGCGTTCCTATCGCTCGGGCGTCACGAAGGCCCTCGCAGTCGCGGTCCTCACCCTCGGGGCCTTCTCGTCGACCGGGCAGACAGCAGGCCCAGGAGCGTCCGTTCCGGCCACCGCGACGCCGTCCGCCACCGTTCCGGCCACCACCGTCCCGACCACCGCGATGCCGTCCGCGACCATCCCGGCCGTCGGCGCCCTCAACGGAACGTGGGACTACCTCATGGACGACGGTGACCGCGCCTTGCTCGAGGCAGACCTCGAGTCCGCATCCGGCTACAACGCCGACGAACTCGCGATCCGACTCGGTTTCGAGAACGACAGATGGTGGCTGGGATTTGTGTTCGACGAGCAGCTGTGGCTGCTGCATGGTGTGCCCGAAGGCGATGGCGGGACCTTCCGTCTCGAGGACGATCGCCTCATCACGCGCAACAAGGATGGCATCGAGGTGGTCTACAGATGGGCGCTCGAAGCGGACAACCTGACGCTGACGGCGATCCAGGAATGCCTCACGCCCACGACCTGTGAGGATGATCGATCCAGGATGGAACCGATGATGTTGCTGGTCACCGAGCACACGTATATCCACAGCAGCGACGATCCGACATTCTAGCTATCAAGTTCACCCCGCAAGGGCAGATCGAGGCCAGACGCGGCCCGCCTCGCCCTCCGCGCCGCCCCGGTCGATGCCGGGTCCCCCGGGACCCGGGGGTGGAGGGTGTCGTCGTCCATGGCCGGGAGTGTGGCGAGGGCGGCTTATCGCGGGCTTACGTCCTGCCTGGACACATGGTGGATGCCCTGAAGGCCGTCCGGGCGAACTCCGGGTGGCCGGCGCTTCATGGGCCCGGCGGCACGTGAACGGACGACGGACCTGCGGCTCATCGGTTTCATCCTCGCGGTCACCGGTCTGGTGGCCGTGGTCGTATCGGCCACACGGGGCCCTAACTGACGTTCCCCGGTGAAGATGAGACACCTCAGGCGGCCAGGATGGCATCCAGCAGGGATGCGATCGGGGCGAGGACGGGCACGCTCGCGAAGCCACGGTCGGTGAACGGGGTGCCATCGAAGCGTTCGGCGGGTGTCTGCCAGTCGAGCTCGCCATGGAGCCGGTGGTAGTCGTGGTAGCCGGCATAGGCGGTGACCGCGGCCTCTGTCGCAGCGAGGTCGGCCAGGTGCTGCCGGTCGAGCACCTCGGACTGCAGGGTCGCCCAGAAGGCCTCCACCTTGCCGTTGGTCCAGGGCGTGTCGATCTGGGTCCGGATGTGGCGGATGCGGAGTTCGGCCAGGCTGCGCTGGAACCGGCTGAGCATCGTGCGCACGATGGCCACGAAGGGTGTCCCGTTGTCGGTCATCAGCTCGTGCGGCACGCCACACAGCTCGATCGCCTCCTCGAGCAGCGCGAGGACCCAGACCGCCTCCTTGGTCGGCACCGCCCGGATACCGAGCAGGAAGCGGCTGTGGTCGTCGACGAGGGCGACGAAGTGGCAGGTCCGGGCACGCCCGGTCGCACCCACCAGGTAGAACGGGCCCTTGAGGTCGATGTGCCACAGCTCGTTCACGCCCGCCCGCTCGTAGCGTGGGCCGGGGATCCGGACGGTGCTCGGCCGGTGACTGCCGGTGCGGGCGAGGAGCCGGTCGACCTGGCCCTGGCCGAGCGGCCAGACCTCGCGCCGCCGCCCAGCATGCGCCTCGACATCGTCGACCTGGTGGCCGAAGGGGATGCGGTGGTCGCTCGCGTCACGACCGAGATCACCCTCGTCAACGGGAAGAGGATCGATGGCAGCGGCCTGACCTACTACCGTCTCGCCGATGGCAGGATCGTGGAAGCCGACCCGTTCGAGAGGCCGGATCTGATGCCCGAGCTTGCCGCCCTGATGCCGTCATCCGCCTCCTGACACGAGGGATACGACCAGGCACCGCGTCCTGGGTCGGGCTGTCCGGGATCTGTGCCCACACCAATCCAAGGCACCAGTGAGTGCGGCCCGCCTCGCCCCTCCGCACCGTCCCGGTCTCGGCCGGGTCCCGCGCATGAGAAAGGCCCCGGCATCCCAACGGGTCACCGGGGCCGTCGGTCGCGATCCGGACTACGGGGTAGCGCTCGCGGGGGCGGCGCTCGGAGGGGGGCCCATCGGGATCAGGTCCGAGGCCATGGGTTCGATCGCGACGCGGGTCGCGGTGACCGTACCGGGCCCGAACTGGCCGGACGGCGTTCCGGCCACCCCGCCGTACTCGAGGCTGAAGGTGCCGGTCATGGTGCCGTCGGGACCGACCTCGATCGAGCCGCGGACCGTCGCGCTGCTGACCTCCCCGGTCGGCTCGACCCGGTACTCGGTCATCGTCAGGTCGCCGGTACTGGGACCGGTCGCCACCCACGAGCCGATCCCGGTCTCCGTGCCGTCGGTCTGGATGTAGGTGCCGTCGCCATGGAAGATCGCGGTCGTGGGAGCCGTCGTCGTCGGGTCGTTGCCCAGATCGAGCAGCCAGGCGCCCACGATCGGGCTCCCTGTCGTAGGCACGGGACTCGCGTCCTGGGCCAGGGCGGCCGAGGCCGACCCACCGGCCGCTATGAGGCTCACGGCCAGGATCGGACCCACGAACATGGAGAAGGACGGACCCTTCAACGGATACCTCGTGCCATCTGTCGCCGCAGGGGTTGGCCCGCCAGCGACCCGGCGCGGTCGCGGCGAGGTCTGGGCCGCGGGCCCTCGCCGCGGTCGACGCAGCATGCACACGCGATACCCGACCCGTGGCGGTCGTCCCGGCCGATGCCGGGTCCCCGGACTCGGGGGTGGAGGGCGGCGCCGCGGTGTGGATGATGGCGACGGGCTCTTACTCGGGGCTGATGCCGATTCCCGTGTGCCAGCATGCGCGAGGTCGGCCATGGTCTCCGAGTGACACGCCCTTGCAATCCGCCGCCCGATGGCGATGACGCCTCGGCAACGAGGCCGGACGCACGATGACACCTGTCCCGACCGGACGACCCGTGCAGTAAGTGCATCCGACACGGGCCGGGGCCGTCCCATCAGCTCCCTCTCGTGGGGCGGCCCCTAACCTGCTTGCGCCGTGCCTTGCGCTCGCTCACGCGAGGTGCCCTCGGACCCGTCGCTCGCTACGGCGGGTCCGTCGCCTGTGACGGCATCCGGGCCGGTGAGGCGCACAAGAGGACGAGCCCACCGACCCGGACGCGGACCACGGTGTCATGCCCGTGGGAGCGTCAGTCTCCGCCCGGTGTCAACGATGCGCCGCCCAGAACCGGCTCAGGACCCGGTGGGCCGTGTCCAGCCCACCGGTGGGATCAGTCTGCGCCGCGACGGCTGCCTGGGCCTCCAGGATGCCCTACGACCGTTGCCGGTTGTCATCACACGGTCACGAGGACGACCGCGGCGCGCGGGCCGTCCCTGACGGGCTGGGGAATCAGGACGCGGACTCACAGCGCCAGCCGGCTCGTGTGACCATGGACGGTGCCGGCCCCGATACCATCGCGTGCGCAACCCCTCATCACGAAGCGAGACCCGGTCCTTTCTGGGAGGACCGGGTCTCGTCTGTATCGATGGGTCAGGACCGGAGCCCCATCACCCTGTCATGAGGCAGACGCCCGGTCGGTCGTTTCATGGTTTCTCCGGCAAAGTCGGAACCGCTCGGACCCCGGCGCTGTGCGCGGGCTTCCCAGCCGGTCTGTGCCCCGCGATGGGCGATGGCTGTGCCCGTCGTGGATATCAGGGCTGGCCGCTGGCTAGCTCATCTGGCAGCATATCGAGGCCCTGGGTGGCGATGACAGCTCCTCGCCCAGGGCTTGAGCCTAACGGGCCGGTGTGTCAGGTCAACGCCAGGGCCATCCACGACGTGGCCAAGCCCATGGCCGGTGTCATCATCGTGCCGATGTCCTGGCAGCTCCGTTCGCGTGCCCATGGGCAGCGACGTGCCCAGGGCACATCCTCCGTGCCCGGCCCGTGGACCTCGGTGTTCGCCCTCGTGGTGCTGATCATCGGCATCCTGCTGTTCCTGTCGGGCGGCCGCCCCTGACGCGTTCCCCGACGCGGGCCCGCCTCGCCCCTCCGCACCGTCCCGGGCACGCCCGGGCCCCCGGGCTCGGGGGGCGGCCAGTCCCGGGCGAGACGTCAGCGAGATGCCCATCGCCTCCGCTTGCAGCGACCAGGAGGCGCGGGATCGCTGGGCCAAGGCGGACTGAAGCTGATCGGGCCTGGCGATACGGCCGTGCCACCCGGACCGTTGCCCAGCGGCACCGCCACGGACGTGGTTCAAATGCGGCTCTCATGGAGCACGCGCACGGTACCCGGACCGGCAGGGGGCGACGGCACCTGGAGGGTACCGAGCAGCGCGATAGCTACGAACGGTCGCCGACCGTCGCGCTGGGCCAATGGCGAGACCGACCCGACCGAACGGAGGTTCGCCCATGTCCCCAGCCCGTCGATACGGCTTGTTCATCGCGGCCGGCCTGGGTGCCATGCTCGCCCTCCCAGGGGCAGCGAGCGCCAAGGGCCAGGCCGCGGGTGCCCCACCCAGCCTCACCTGTAGCGGCGGCGACTTCAGCACCTTCGCGCCGGAGCTGATCCCATCCGGCACGTACGCATCCATCAAGGTCACCGGCTTCTGTGAGGTCGCATCTGGAGCGACCGTCCGCGTCCTCTCCGGCTTGGACGTCGCCCCGAGTGGCTTCCTGGTCGCCAGTGGCGCGCTCGACAATGCGATGGACCACCCCGACTGCAACCGGACGATGAGCGTGTCCGGTGGGGTGCGCGTCGGCGCCAAGGGCGTCCTCATCCTGGGAGATGGCCCCGGGAGCGGTTGCGTGGTCAACACCGCGACCACCGTCAACGGTGGCATCGACGCGACAGGGGCCCTCGACCTGATCGTGCACGGCGTCACGGTCAACGGTGGGGTCACCTCGATCGGCGGGGGTGACAACCTGCCCTGCGACTTCTCGGGGCTACCGACGTACAGCACGATCGAGGACAGTCATGTCAACGGTGGAGTGACCGTCTCCGGCTACCGGGCCTGCTGGCTGGGATTCGCCCGCAACCACATCAGCGGTGGCGCCACGCTCACGGACAACAAGCTCGACGACCCGGATGCGATGGAGATCCTCGCCAACGCGATCCACGGCCGACTCGCCTGCTCGGGTAATTCCCCGACGCCGACCAATATCGCGGACGGTGTCACCTCGGAGCCGAATACCGTCACGGGCAAGGAATCGGGCCAGTGCGCCGGGCTCTAGACGGCTAGCCGAGTCGGCGCTCGAGCCCCGGGACCGGCATCAGGACCGGGGCTCGAGATCCGCGCCTTATCCATGAAGCCTCGTGTCAGGGACTCGGCCGCCTCGCCCCTCCGCGCCGTCCCGGTCCCGCCGGGTCCCCGGAGCTTCGGAGGTGGAGGGCGGCGCCGCGGGTGTGAGTGTGGCGAGGGCGGCCTATCGCGGGCTTATGCGCACGGCATGGCAGGAGGCCCGGCACCACTCGGTACCGGGCCGCCTGCGTAGTTGGCGCGGTCTCTAGCGGTCCTTGACCTGGATGTTGCCGGTCTCGATCGCGACACCCGGCACGGGCGTGGCGGTCGTGCACGGACGCGTCGTGCCGTATGTGGTCGACGACCAGAGATCGGGCAGCGCGTTCGCCCCCTCGCCCCGGTCGAGATACGCGGCGTAGCCGGGGTAGCCGACGTACGCCGCGGCCTGGCCCGGCGTGCCCGAGACGTAGCGGCCGCTGATGACGGCGCGCGTACTGCCGTCGGCATCGGTGGTCACCTTGAGGCAGTCGATGTCGAAGACGGAGGTGCTGCCGTCCACGTACACGATGGTTCGGGTCCCGCGTGCCTCGGAGCCGCTGCCCACGTTCCGCGCCGAGATCTCGAACGAGATGCCACCGGTAGCGAACGTGCCGTTGACCTGGTCCGGGCCGGCCGCGGAGGCGGCGACCGGGAGCATCAGCGAGGCGGTGACACCGATAGGGCGATGGCGGAACGTACGCGCATGGGGCGACTCCTGTCAGGCTATCCCGGCGGGTGCCGGGCAATCGGCAGATGGTGACAGGTCGGGCCTCGGCGTTCCGGGCGCGTTCGCAGCCCCTGATGCATGGGGCCGCCCGCCTGGTGCGTCGCAGCGACGCAGCGACAAGGGCGGCGGTCACAGCGGCGCCGCCGCATCCGACAACAGGGCCCGCCAGCCTCTGCCCTCGACGGTCACCATGCAGATGACCTGCCACGAAGGCGCTACCTGACCAGCCCTGACAGGGTCCGGCGCGTCCCTATCTCGGCCAGCGGCCCTCGCCCAACTCCCCCAGGCACCGGGCCATCTCCAGGACCACGCCCACCTCCGTCGGGCTCACCGCGGTCCACTCCCGGCTCCGCTGCCCGCCGATCGGTGTGTCCGAGGCGTCATAGGCGTGCTGCTCCCCGTAGTCGAGCTCGTCGCGAAACCAGGCCGACGCGCGCCGGCTTGACAGCCCACCCGGGGTGTCTAGGCTGGCGCCACCGCGGTCCCGAGCGCATCCCCACCCGGATGCCCCGCGGCAGGAGGACGCGATGCCCAAGTACCTCATCACCGGGAGCTACACGGTCGAGGGCGCCCGGGGGGTCCACGCCGAGGGCGGCAGCGGTCGGGTGACCGCGGTCAAGAAGCTCATCACGTCGCTCGGCGGGAAGGTGGAGTCCTTCTACTTCGGGTTCGGCGGCGACGACTTCTACGTCATCGTGGACCTGCCGAGCAACACCGCGGCGGCCGCTGGCGCCATGGCCGTCGCGGCTGCTGGGGGCGCGAGCCCTCGGACCGTCGTGCTCCTGACCCCCGAGGAGGTCGACGCGGCCATGAAGCTCACGCCGACCTATCGGGCTCCGGGCGCCTAGGCGCATCCACACGGTGACCCGGGCGTGGCTGTGGCGCCCGGGTCGTCGGCCTGTACGCCTCCCGCCACCTGGGTGTGCGGCGGCGCCCGCGAGCACATCGGCCTATCGCGGCCAGCGTCCCTCGCCCAGCTCCCGCAGGCACTTGGCCATCTCGAGCACAACACCGACCTCTATGGGGCTGATGGCCGTCCACTCCCGGCTCCGTTCCCCATCCCGCGGGGCCTCCGTCGCGTCGTCGGCGTGCTGCTCCCAGCAGTCGAGCTCGTCGTGGAACCACGGCTGGCCGACGACCCAGCCGGGTGGCGGGGCGGCACGGAGCTCGCGCCAGGCGAGTTCGAGGGCGGCCGTCACACCGAGCTCTCGAGTCAGTGGGTGATGAGCAGCTTGATGACCGTCCCGGTCGGCACCGTCAGGTAGCCCGAGCCCGCCGACTCGTAGCCAAAGGTGCCCTCGCTGTTCATGACGAACTCGACGATATCGTCTTCGATGATGCGCGGCTTGCCGCTAGCAACAGGCCCCGGAAACCTCCGCGGCGGGGGTCTCCGGGGCCATGTTCACGCTCAGAAGTTGGTGGGCGGTGAGGGACTCGAACCCCCGACATCCTCGGTGTAAGCGAGGCGCTCTGACCAGACTGAGCTAACCGCCCCTTGGGGCCATGGTACGCCCGGCCGCGTGACGGTCCGGGCACAGCGACGGCGGCCGTATCGGCCGCCGTGATGGTGCGCGTCAGATGCGTGGTGCCCAGGCCGGGACTTGAACCCGGATGAGTTGCCTCATACGCCCCTCAAACGTACGCGTATACCAATTCCGCCACCTGGGCAGGGGCTTCGCTCGTTGTCGCTCACCTATGAGGGATGGTACCGAGGGAGGGACTTGAACCCACACGACCTTGCGGCCACCAGGTCCTGAACCTGGCGCGTCTGCCTATTCCGCCACCTCGGCGCGACGAGCGTTGGGGTCAACGACCCCTGAGCGAGGGCCGATGGTAGCACACCCGGCCGCTCCGGCCGGGCGGCGAGACCGGCCCGCCGGTCCGACCGAGGGACCGCCGCGAGAGGCCTAGTTGACCGCCGGGGTCGTCAGGAAGGACACCATGCACACGGTCACGAACAGCACGGCCATGACGATGGTGAACTGGAACAGCGTCTTCTCGACACCGCGCCGGCTGTGATAGGCGGACGACTCCCCGCCGAAGGTCGCGCCCAGCCCTGCGCCTCGGGCCTGGAGCAGGACGGTCGCGATGAGACCGATGCAGACAAGGATCTCGGCGATGGCCAGGAGCGGATTCACGGTCGCAGGGACTCCATCTGGGCGCGGACGAACGGCCGACAGGATAGCACGGCGTGACGGGCGCCCCCGCTCCCCGATAGTCGCCGGCGGCCGCTACGCACCGTCGACCACCGAGGCACCGGTCATGCCGGCGGCCACCGGCAGTCCGAGGAAGCCGAGCAGGGTCGGGGTCACGTCGGCGAGGACGCCGTCATGGAGCCGCAGGCCCTCGGCGGGCGAGCCAGCGAGCAGCAATGGCACACGGCTCAGGGAGTGTGCCGTCACCGTGGCACCCGCTGCGTCGCGCATCACGTCCGCGTTGCCGTGGTCCGCCGTGATGGCCAGCACCGCGCCGGGGCCGCCGCTGGCGACCGACGCCTGGTCCACCGTCAGGACCGCGTCTGCGACGCGGGCGATGCAGCCATCCAGGACCTCGCACGCGGCCACGGTCGCGTCCCAGACACCGGTGTGGCCGACCATGTCCGGGTTGGCGAAGTTGGCCGCGATGAGGTCATAGGTGCCGGAGCCGATGGCCTCCACGAGGGCGTCGGTGATGGCGACGGCGCTCATCGCCGGCTCCAGGTCGTAGGTCGCGACACGCGGGCTGGGGATGAGCGTCCGATCCTCGCCCGGCCATGCCTGCTCCACGCCACCGTTGAGGAAGTACGTCACGTGGGCGTACTTCTCGGTCTCGGCGATGTGCGCCTGGCGCCAGCCCTGTGCCGACACCAGCTCCGCGAGGCTGGTCACGACGACCGGAGGGAACGCGACCGCGACCGGCAGCCCCTCCTCGTACTCGCTGAGCGTGACGACATGCAGATCCGCGGCCGGAGGCCGCGATCGAAACCTGCGAAGTCATCCCCGTCGACGAACGTGTGGATGAGCTCCCGCGCCCGGTCTGCCCGGAAGTTGCAGTGGATGATGACGTCGCCGTCGCGGACGGGTGCCGGCTCACCGACCACCGTGGGCGTCACGAACTCGTCGTTCTCGTCCCGGGCGTACGCAGCCGCGAGACCCGCGACGGTATCGGTGGCGAAGGCGCCAGCGCCCTCGACCATCGCCCGGTAGAAGACCTCCACCCGCTCCCAGCGGTGGTCTCGGTCCATGCCGTAGTAGCGGCCCGCCATGGTCACGATGCGCGCGTCGGGATGTGCGAGGGCGAGTCGCGCCTCGAGATCGGCCAGGAACGGGCCCGCGGAGCGCGGCGGCGTATCGCGGCCATCGAGCAGGGCATGGACGACGATGTCGCGGACCCCGGCCCGACGGGCGAGCGCCGCCACCGCGACGAGATGACGATCGTTGGCGTGCACGCCGCCAGGGCCGATGAGGCTGACGAGGTGCAGTCGGTGGCCGCTCGCGGCCGCCTGCCGGGCGGCCGCGACCAGCGCGGCGTTCTCGGCGAACGAGCCATCGGCGATCGCGGCGTCGATTCGTGGCAGGTCCTGGAGGACGGGCCGGCCGGCGCCGATGTTCAGATGCCCGACCTCGCTGTTACCCATCTGGCCTTCCGGCAACCCGACGGCAGGGCCGGAGGCGTCGAGCAGCGCATGCGGCCAGCGAGCAAGCAGCCCACGCCAGGCGGGCATCCGGGCATTGGCGATGGCGTCCACCGCCGGGTCCGGCCCGACGCCGAAGCCATCGATGATGAGCAGCACCGCCGGCCGAGGCCGGCGACCGGACTCCGTGCCGGTCACACCCCCGCGCCCGCAGCCTGGCGCGCCGCCGCCGTGACGGCGGCCCGGGCGACGATGCCGGCCATCTCATCCACCTTCAGGCTCGCGCCCCCGACGAGCGCCCCGTCGATCGCGGGCTCCGCGAGGAACTCGCCGGCCGATCCACTCGTGACGCTGCCGCCGTAGAGCACCGGGATCGAAGCCCCGCCATCGGCTGCGCCGAGCGCCGCCGCGGTGGCACGGATGGCATCCGCCATCGCCGCGGCGTCCGCGCCGCGTGCCGTCAGCCCGGTGCCGATCGCCCACACGGGCTCGTACGCGATGACCAGGTCGTCCGGGATGGCGCCGTTGCGGAGCACGACCGCGAGCGCCCCCTCCAGCTGTGCCCGGACCGTGGATTCGGCACGCCCGGCCTCCCGCTCGGCGAGCTGCTCGCCGACGCACAGGATGGGTCGCAGACCCGCTTCCGCGCAGCGCACGAGCTTCCGCCCGATGAGCTCATCGGTCTCGCCCTGGTCCCGCCGCCGCTCCGAGTGGCCGACGATGCACCAGGTCGCGAGCCCCGTGAGCATCTGGGCGGAGATGCCGCCCGTGTAGGCACCGCCGACCTCGGCGTGGGCGTCCTGGGCCCCGACACCCACGCCGGTACCCGCGAGCGCGTCACGAACGGCTGCCAACGAGACATAGGGTGGGCAGAGGACCCGGACGACACCGGGGCTATCGGTCGCTGCGGCGATGGCCGCGGCCAGGGAGCCTGCCTCGTTCGGCAGGCCATTCATCTTCCAGTTGCCGGCGATGATGATTGGGCGCATGGCGCCATTATCCGGCCGGATGCCCCATCCCTGCCGGGCGCGAGGTCCTGCGCGCCGGGTCCTCGACGGGGTGGCCGGCACGCGCCGAACGTTCGATGCGCCCGAGGGCGCGCTGGACCCGAAGATCGGGTCATGCCGAGCTCCCTGGCGAGCTCCGCAAGGGTCGCCTCAGGGGCCTCGATGCGCGCCCGTGCCACCCGCTGGTCGAGGGGGGACAGGTCCGCGAGCGCGTCGTCCTGGGCCAGCTCCGCGATGGCCATGGACTGGCGATGTGACGCGCGCACGGCCCTCGACAGGTTGGCGCCCTCCGCGTTGAGCACCCGGTTGAGATGACCGTGCAGCTGGCGGGTCACGAGGCGGGACTCCAGCTCGAGGACGCTCGACGAGGCGCCCATCCGGCGCAGCAGCGTCAGGACCCCGTCGATGCTCTTCCAGGTCACGACCCCACGGCCGCGACGGACGCGCCACCCTGCCGGCGCCCCGATCGCCCCCACACGTGCCGCGAGCTCGGGGGCCTCGGTCGGATCGACCACGAGCTCGAGGTGGATGTGCCCCTCCGCGAGGCTCAGCGAGCCACGCGCGAGGAACCGGCCGCGGAGCCAGGACATCCGGCAATGGTCGGGCGCCGTCACCCACGAGAAGCGGGTCGGGTCCGCCTCCTCCAACCGGACCGCCAGGCGTGCCACGACGGGGGAGCGGGCATGCCCGTCAGCGGCATCACCCAGGCCGGCCCGGGTCGCGGACCGGCAGCAGGCGCGGGTGGGCTCGATGGCCGCCAGCTCGGACCGGAGCGCGGCCACGAGGTCCCGGTCGGGTCGGTCGCGTCGGTCGTTGGTGGGTGGCCGGAGCGGCGGCGTCACCACCGCCCTCAGGCGGTGCGCACGGCCACGGGCACCTGCTGTGCGAGGCGCTCGTCGAGGATCCGGAGCAGGGCCACCGCCAGCTTCTGCGGGTCGTGCCGGTGGGCGTTCTCGATGTCCACCACGTCGGCGGTCACCAGCAGCGGGCTCCCCTGCCCCGGCAGCATGTCCAGGCGCACCGGCGCGGCGGGGTAGTCGGCTGGCTGGCGGGCGCGCGGGTTGTCGTTGGCGAGGACGACGTCCACCAGCGAGCCGACCTCGTGGGCGTGGAGCGCCGCGAGGTGCTCGGAGAGGGTGTATCCCTCCGTCTCGCCAGGCTGCGTCGCGACGTTGCACACGAACACCCGCAGCCCGCTCGTGGCCTCGAGCGCTGACCGGATGCCGGGCACGAGGAGGCTCGGCAAGAGGCTGGTGTAGAGGCTGCCAGGCCCCAGGACGATGAGCTCAGCGGACCGGATGGCCTCCACGGCGTCCGCGCTCGCCTCGACCTTGGCGGGGCTGATCCACACCCGTCGGATGCCGCGGGCACGCATGATGAGCGACTGACCCTCGAGCACCTGGCCATGGGCCAGCTCGGCATGGAGCGTGAGCGGCTCGGGCGCGACCGGGACCACCTGGCCCCGCACCGCGAGCACCCGGTTGGACAGCCGGACGCCTTCCTCGAAGTCGCCCGCGATGTCCGAGAGCGCGGCGATGAGCAGGTTGCCGAACGCATGCCCCCCGATCCCCGCGGTGTCGGGGCTGTCGGTCGGGAAGCGGTACTGGAGCAGGCGCGTCATGGTGGGCTCGGCGTCCGCGAGGGCCGTGATGCAGTTGCGGATATCCCCCACGGGTGCGATGCCCAGCTCCTCGCGCAGCTTGCCCGATGAGCCACCGTCGTCCGCCACCGTGACGATGGCGGTCAGGTTGCTGGTCGCCTGCTTGAGCCCTCGCAGGAGCGTCGACTGGCCCGTGCCGCCGCCGATGGCCACGATGCGCCGGCCGCGGGCGAGGGACCGTTTCTGATAGACGAGCTCGACGAGTGGCTGGGTGTGGGCAGGGAACGGCTCCAGGAGCACCCCCAGCAGCCGGCGCATGCCGTACACGAAGATGCCGACACCCACCGCGAGCACGATCAACGGCCGCAGCCAGTCAGGCAGGAACTGGAGGCCGGCGAGGTTGTACAGCTGTCCGGCGGGGCTGCTGGGCGGCACCTCGCGGAACAGCTGGCGGATGACGAGGGCACCGGCGAGCGCCAGCAGCAGCTCACCCAGGAAGACCACGATGAGCCAGCCACTCACGCCGGTGCCTGGCCGCAGCCAGCGGCGGAGCCGCACGAACCGGGACTCGCGCGGGCGGCTCACCGTCGCTCCAGCTCCCGGTGCCAGACACGGACGGGACCCAGCGAGAGGGCCCGCAGGTCGTTCGCGACCCGCTCTGCGATGGCCACCGACCGATGGATGCCGCCCGTGCAGCCGATGGCCGTGGTCAGGCGCGCCTTGCCCTCCGCCTGGTAGGCGGGGATGGTGAACGAGTAGAAGTCGCGCAGGAACTCGAGGAAGCGTTCGGTCACGGGCTGTGTGAGCACGAACTGCTGGACCGGTTCATCGAGACCCGTGAGCGATCGCAGCTCGGGCACGTAGAACGGGTTCTCCATGAACCGGACGTCGAACACCAGGTCCGCCTCCAGGGGCACGCCGTGCTTGAAGCCGAAGGAGATGATCTGGAGCGAGATCTGGTCGGGCTCGTGGGAGGTCTCGAGCGCGTTCGTGATGCGTTCCCGGAGCTGGCGCTGCGACAGGTCGGAGGTGTCGATGATGACCTGGGCCATGCTCCGGACCTCGTCGAGCATCTGCCGCTCCCGGTCGATGGCGGTCTCGATGCCCCGGTGGTCGGTCTCCAGCGGATGCCGGTGACGGGTCTCGCTGAATCGCCGGACAAGGGCCTCGTCGGATGCCTCGAGGAAGAAGATCTGGGGCCGGATGTCACGACCGTTGAGGGCGCCCATGGCCGCTCCCAGCGCCAGCGGCGCGTTGCCCGACCGGACATCCAGGACGAGCGCGACCCGTCGATAGCGCTCCGGGTCATTGGCCACGAGCTCCGCGAGGTCCGCGAGCAGCTCCGAGGGCACGTTGTCGACGACGGTGTAACCGAGGTCCTCGAACAGCTTGCTCGCCGCTGTCTTGCCGGCGCCGGACAGGCCCGTGATGATCGCCACGTGCTGGCCCGCGGCGGGCAGGACGATGGGTCCCGGTCCCAATGAGGGACCCCGGTCAGACACCGTCGACCGGGGCGCCCCGGGCCTTCTCGGACCGGCCGAGCATCCAGATGGTGAACTCGAACAGGCCGTACATGACCCCCGACATCACCACCGGGCTGAACGGGTCGCCGCCGGGCGTGACGACGACCGAGAAGATGACGATGCCGAGGATCACCATCCGCCGGCTGGAACGGAGCTTCTCCACGCTCAGGATGCCCAGCTTGTGAAGCAGCACGAGCACGATCGGGAATTCCATGACCGCGCCGAAGATGATGAACATCGTGGTCACGAACCCGAAGTAGGCCTCGCCCGTCAGGCGCGTCTCGGTGACCCCGCTGACCGTGAAGCCGGTGAGGAACTGGAGCGCGAACGGGAGGGTGGCCCACGACACGGCCACGCCCATCACGAAGAAGATGATCGACAGCGGCACCCACGGCAGCGCCAGGCGGCGCTCCTGGGGAGTGAGGCCGGGCGATACGAACTGCCATAGCTCGTACAGGATCACCGGCAGACCGAACAGGATGCCGACCACGATGGAGATCTTGCTGTAGTTGAGGAACGCGCCGCTCACGGTCAGGAACTGGAGCTTGGCGCCACCGTCGGTCGGGTTGGGGGCCGGCTGAGCGAGCAGCGTGATGATGGTCGGGGCGAGGTACCAGCCGATGGCCGCACCGATGACGACCGCCACGATGCAGATGAACAGGCGGTGACGCAGCTCGGCAAGGTGATCGACGAGGCTCATCACCCCCTCTTCGGGGGCGCCCGCCGAGGGCGAGGTAGGGACCGGTGGGGTGGCCCCGGGCCCCGCGACCGGCGTCACGTCCCGCGGCATCCGCTCCACGGTGCCGGTCACCGGCTCCAGGGCGTCATCCATGACGATCGGCGATGGGCGCCCCGGGGCGTGGGCTCACGGATCGACCCGCCGAGGACGGTGAGCAGCCCTGGCCGTCAGGCGCGATCGGCGACCGGGTCCGCGGGCGCGCCCTTGAGCGCCGGCTCGGCGACATCTGCGAGGGTGTTGGGGGCCGTGGCCTGGGTCAGCGTGTTGGGTGCCGGCGCCGGTGCCGCGACGGGCGTCGTGGCGGGTGCCGCGGGGGGTGCCGCGGGCGTGGCCGGGGCCGCTGTCAGCGACGTGCTATCGGTGATATCGGACGAGGCCTTCTTGAACTCGCGGATCGTCTTGCCGAACGCGGATTCCGACCTCGGGCAGCTTGCCAGGCCCAAGGACGAGCAGCGCGATGACCAGGACGATGATGAGCTCGACCGGGCCGATGTTGGGGAGTCCCATTGCGTTCTCCGCTGCGGTTCTAGCCGCCCCACGACGGCCGGGTCATCCTAGCACCCCGAGTCGGGCAGCCCAAGACCTTGCCGCGGCCTCGATCGCTGCTCCCGGGTCGCTGGTGTCCGTGGCGATCGACGAGATGCCTCGTGACACGTTGACGAGCAGGGAGCCGCCGGGCGCGGCGGCCGCGGCACCGGTCGCGGCCGGTCCATGGCGGAGGGTGGCATCGGCATCTCCACCCTGGGTCCCCACCCCGGGCACCAGGAAGGGCAGGCCGGGCGCGATGGCCCGGATGACGGCCATCTCCTCCGGGGCGGTGGCCCCGATGACCAGCCCGACCGTCCCCGGATACCGTGCCCAGCCAGTGGCGAGACGGGCGACACGGAGAGCCAGCGGCTCCGCCGGTGCGCCGCTCGCAGGGTCAGCCGGGACCTCGAGACCCTGGAGTTCGAGCGCGCCGGGATTCGATGTCCGGCACAGCAGGTAGACGAGCCGGTCGGCGCGGCCAAGCAGCGGCGCGATGGCCTCCGAGCCAAGGTATGGGCTGGCGGTCACGGCGTCCGCGCCGAGCACGTCGTAGAGCGCGATGGCGTACTGCGTCGCGGTGGAACCGATGTCGCCGCGCTTCGCGTCCGCGATGAACGGCAGGTCCCCGGGGACGCGGCCACGGAGCCGCTCGAGTGCCCGTACCCCCTCGCTGCCCCAGCGCTCGAAGAACGCGACGTTGACCTTGACCGCGGCCGCGAAGGGGCCCGCGGCCTCGAGTACCAGGTCGCTGAACCGGGCGACCCCATCGACGCTCCGCGGGAAGCCCGCCGGCAGCGTCTCAACGTCCGGGTCGATGCCCAGGCAGAGCGTGGTGCGGACGCGTGCCATCCGCCCCGCGAGCCGATCGAGATACCTGGTCGGCTCGGCGGGATCGTCGGTCGTCACGGTGCGGCGGTCGCTCCGTCGGTGGCGTCGGCCGGCGGCGTGTCGGTGGCGCTCGCGTCGCTCGCCCCGGCCTCGGGTGCGCGGGTCGGCAGCGGGGTCCGCTGGTCCGCGGGGATGAACCAGGCGGGTGGCGACTGCGGATCGACCTTCCCATCGACGGTCACCGCCTGGTCGGCCACGAGCGTCAGGTTGCCCTTGAGGTCGAGTGTCATCACCCGCACGTCGATATCGAGCCCGTTGACGTGGAGGTACGCGATCTGGTCGCCATTCGGCGACCACTCCGGCGCGAAGCTCGTGCCGTCGTTGGTCAGGCGCGCGACCTCCTCCCACGTGTCCGGGTCGAGGACGACGATGTCACGGGAGTCCTCCGTCACCCGCTCCGCCGCGATGTAGCGGCCATCGGGCGACCACGCCGGGTTGGCATATCCCTTGCGGGACAGATCGGGGGCCTTCTTCTTGAAGGGGGCCTTGATGACGCCGATCTGGGGGGCGCCACCGCCCTTGCCACCGCCCTTGTTGTCGTACGTGAACGCGATGGACTTGCCGTCCGGGCTCCAGGTCGGGTCGTTGTGCCCCAGGGCGCCATAGATCGTCCCGGCCGAATCGATACCCATGGTCTTGAGGTTCCTGCCCGACGACGACATGGTCGCGAGCAGCACGGACTCCAGCGAGGTGTCCGATGTCGGCACCTCACCCAGGTCGCTCACGAGCACGATCGTCTTCCCGTCGGGGCTGATGTCCGGCTGGATGGCGACCGTCGACCACCAGCCCTGGCCGGTCTTGAACATCGACTGGAAGAGCCGCTTCCGATGACCGCCGTCCGCATCCATGGACATGATGTCCGTGGCGTAGTGGCTCTGACTGTTGGGTCGGCTGGTGCCCTTGCCCCACGGGGTCGGGCGTCCACGCACCAGCTCCGTCTGGACGAAGTAGATGGTCTTGCCGTCCTTGCTCCAGCTCGGTGCAGCGTCCGTGCCCTGGTTCGTGAGTTGCGTGGAATGCGTCCCTTCGACCGCCCAGATGTTGCCGTCACGCACGTACAGCAGCGTGCCCGGCACGGTCGCCTGCTCGCTGGGTGGTGGGGTGACGAACGCGGTGGCCTGGGGTGTCGGCGTCGGGGCCGGCTCGGGGGTGTCCGTGGCGAACGGATCGGCGGTCTGGCCGAGGTCATCGGTCGGGTCGGGCGTGGCCGTCGCGGCCGCGCTGCCGCTGCCGACGAGGTCCAGCTTCGCGGCGGCGAAGACGCTGCCGCCGGCCACCAGGATGAGGCCGAGCAGCGCGATGAGCGGCGCGAGGAGCGGCGGCGAGCTTCGACGGCGATCGGGCGGCTCGGGCGGCGGCCCACCCTGGGGCTGGACCGGGCCACCTGGCGCTCCGCCCCATGCGCTGCTGCCCGTGGCCTGCCACTGGCCGGTACCGGGATCGGGCCATGGACCACCGGCCTGGGGCTCCGGCGGCGCGGGCCAGCCACCCGATGCCGAGTCCCACGAGGATCGCGGTCGCGTGCCGTCCGGTTGCCATCCGCCCGAGCTGCGCGGGTCCTGCCCTGGACCGCTCACGGTGCGGCGGCGCCCACGGCGTTGACGGGCCCGATCGCGCTGGACACGTCGTCAGGGGTGCGCGCGACCGTCCGATGGAGCGCCACAAGGTGACCTGCAGGCGCCACGTCCCGGATGTCCAGCTGGAGCGTGTCCAGGCCGCCGTAGCGGCGGCTCGACAGTCGTGCCACGACATCCACGACGTCTCCTTCGCCCATCGAATCCGCCAGATCGGAGCGGCCGAAGCAGATGCCGTCGAGCACGTCCACCCCTTTGCGCAGCGTCATCTGGGTGTGCCCGCCGTTGGCAGCGCGAACGCGCACCACGGACAACCCGGCGATGCCCAGCAATGGAGGTTCATCCCCGACACCATCGAGGGGCATCAACTCCGCGAAGAGTACGTGATCCACGGATCCTGCGCTGGTGACGAGGTCGAGCACGAGCGTCCGTCGTGGATCGCGCACACTGGGGGCTTGGCCGACGGCGGCGACCATCGCGGCCCGGAACTCCTCGTAGCGGGCTGGATCGAGATGGCAGCCGGCGGCCGCCGCATGGCCCCCGAACCGCACGAACAACGGTGCGTTCGCGGTGAACGCCGCGCCGAGGTCGAAGCCTCCCGCGCTCCGCGCCGAGCCGCGCCATGGATCGACGGTGGTCGAGAAGACGATGGCCGGTCGTCCCAGCTCATCCGCGAGCCGGCCCGCGACGAGACCCACGACACCCGGGGCCCAGGGCCCCGCCACGATGGTCACCGGAGCGCTGTCATCCGGCCCGAGGGCGGCACGTGCCTCCGTCAGCGCCGCGGTCATCAGGCCACGCCGTTCGAGGTTCGCTGCCTCCATCCGAGCTACCAGCTCCGCGATCCGGTCGGGGTCCTCCTCGAGGAGCAGCAACGCGGCGTCCAGGGCATGCCCCACCCGGCCGAGGGCATTGATGCGGGGTGCCAAGGCGAAGGAGATCGTCTCCGGGCTCACCCGGTCCGGTGTGACGCCGGCGGAGGTGAGCAATGCGGCCAGCCCCGGCCGCGTCCCCTCCCCCAGCAGCCGCAGCCCGATACGCGCGATGGCCCGGTTCTCGCCCTCCAGCGGCACCACGTCTGCGATGGAGCCGATGGCCGCGAGATCGGCCAGCCGAAGCGCGGCAGCTGGCCCGCCGGACACGTCCGACAGCAGCAGCTGGGCCACCTTGAATGCGACACCCGCACCCGACAGGCGATCGTCCGGGTAGCGGCTGTCGGACCGGTGGGGATTGATGACGGCCGAGGCCACGGCCGGCGGGCCACCGGGCAGCTGGTGATGGTCCGTGACGATGACGGAGACGCCGGCGGCGACGGCCTCCGCGATCTCGTCGTGGCTCGTCGACCCCGTGTCCGCGGTGAGGATGAGCGACCGCCCACCAGCGACCGCCCGGGCCACCGCATCCCGGGAGAGCCCATGGCCCTCCTCCGTCCGGGCAGGCACGTACGGCTCCACGTCCAGGCCGAGCGCTCGCAGTGCGAGGACGAGGATGGCGAGCCCCGTGAGACCGTCGGCGTCGAAGTCACCCAGGACGAGGACGCGTTCCCGTCCGTCCACCGCCGCCCGCACGCGAGCCACCGCCCGCTCCGCATCCGGCAGCAGCCATGGGTCGTGGAGTGCCGACTCGGGAGCATCGAACCGGGCGGCCAGCGCGGCCGCATCCACGGGTCCGCGACGCGAGAGCACTCGCAGCAGTCGGGCCGAGAGCCCACGTGCGCGGGCATCCGCGATGACCTCCGGGGTCAGGGGATACGGCGTCGGGATCGACCAGTGGAAGAGCGGCTCCAGGGATGGCATCGACGAGGATGGTAGCGACGGCGCCTTATCGCGCACGTACACCGCCGTCATACGCCGTCTCAGGCGAGACGGGCCTGCGGCTTTGCCTGGCTGGCGAGCTGCGCCCGGCGCCGACGCTCATCCCAAAGGTGCCAGTCGACGAGCAATGGGGATGCGTTGAATATCGAGGAGTAGGTGCCCGAGATGATGCCGATGAGCAGGGCCAGCACGAACGAGTGGACCGCGGCACCACCGAACAGGAACAGGGCCAGGAGCGTGAACACCACCGTCAGCGACGTGTTGATGGAGCGGCCGGCCGTCTGCAGGATGCTGTGATTGACGATCGCGTCGTAGGGCTCGCCGGAGTGGCGAACACGGTTCTCGCGCACCCGATCGAAGACCACGATCGTGTCGTGGACGCTGAAGCCGATGACCGTCAGCATCGCGGTCACGAACAGGGCATCGATCTGGAGCCCGATGAACGTCCCCAGGATGGCGAACACGCCCACGACCACGATCACGTCGTGGAGCAGCGACACGAGCGCCACGGCGCCCATTCGGAAATCACGGAAGCGGTAGGTGATCCAGAGCATGATGCCCAGGGCACCCATGAGGATGAGCAGGAAGGTCTGCTGGATGAGCTCCGCGCTGACGACCGGGCCGACCGAGGTCAGCTCCAGCTGCTGGTCGATGGGGCCGAAGGCCGCCTCAAGCGCCGGCCGGACCTCTCCCAGCTTGCCCTCCACGACGAACGCCCCGCCAGCGGCCGCCCCCGGCGACTGACCCGGGATCACCCCTGCGACACCCGAAGCTGCCGGTGACGCTGGGGCTGCGGTCGGAGCGGGCGTCGGCGCCACGGAGGATGCTGGAGCGCCGCTGGCCGAGGGCGAGGCGGTCGCGCCGTTGGAGACGCCGCCGCCGGCGCTGAGCGACAGCGCGGCTGTCCGGATGAGCGTGTTCTCGGTCCCGTTGCTCGTCGTCGTGACGACCTCGGAATCGGGCAGGCCGGCCTGCTCCAGGACCTTGGCCACCTCCAGCGGATCCGGGGCGCCGTTGGCGAAGTGGATGGTCCACTCCGTGCCGCCCCGATACGCGATGGAGAACTGGAGCCCCAGGCGGGCACCTGGGATGAGCGTCATGAGGATGAACAGCAGGCCTGGGATGGTGACGGCGAGGCTGAACGCATAGAACCACTTGCGCTTGCCGACGACGTCAAACACGGGCCGAGACCTCGCCCCGGGTGGTGCGTCGCGGTGGCGCCGCGACCACGAACTGGTCCTCGTGGATGCCGTAGTACGAGGCCTTCTTGGCCCACTTCTGCTTGACCACCCAGCGGAGCATCATCCGGCTCAGGGTCACTGCCGTGAACATCGAGGTGAGCACGCCGATCATGAGCACGAGCGCGAAGCCCTTGACCGTGGAGCTGCCGAAGTACCAGAGGATGAACGCGGTCATGAGCGTCGACACGTTGGAGTCGAAGATGGAGCTCCAGGCCCGGTTGAAGCCGGCCTCGACCGCCGCGTTCAGGGGCTTGCCGGCGCGCAGCTCTTCCTTGCTCCGTTCGAAGATGAGGATGTTCGCGTCCACCGCCATGCCGATCGAGAGCACGAAGCCCGCGATGCCGGCCAGGGTCAGCGTGACCGGGATGGTCCGGAAGATGGCGAAGTTGATGAGCACGTAGAACAGCAGCGCGACGCAGGCGATGACGCCCGGCAGCCGGTAGTTGATGAGCATGAACGCGAACACGAAGCCGATGCCGATGAGGCCCGCCAGCACGGTCTGGGCCAGGAAGCCGAGGCCGAGCGTGGCGCTCAGGCTGCTGAAGCCGACCTCCTTGATCTCGAGCGGCAGGGAACCGAACTTCAGCTTGATGACCAGGTCGTTCATGGTCTGGGTCGTGAAGCCACCGCTGATCTGGGCGCGACCGTTGAAGCTGGTCGCGTTGATGGTCGGCGCCTCGATGACCTTGCCGTCGAGGACGATCGCGAACCGCTCGCCGTAGTGCGCCTTGGCGTAGTCGTCGAACAGCTTGGCCGCGTGCTCCTTCAGCTCCAGGTCCACCGCGAGGAGGCCGGTCTGCGTGGTCCCCGGTCGCGCGGCGCTGACCTGGTCGCCGCTGAAGATGGGCGTCGGGTCCATGCCCACCGGCAGCGGCTGGCCTGTGGTGATGGAGTTCGCGTACTGGTTGGGGACGCCCACGAAGTCGAGCCGGCCGGTCGTGCCCACCAGGCTGCGGATCTCGGCGGCATCAGCGGCACCGGGCAGCTCCACCGTGATCCGGTCGCCACCCTGGGTCTGGACGTTGGGCTCCGCGACGCCGGTCGCGTTGACGCGCGCCTCGATGATGTCGCGGGTCTGGTTGAGGATGTCCGGTGTGACCGCCTGGTTGTCCGTGGCGATGACCTGGTACTCGCCGCGGAGGCCACCCACGAGGTCCAGCCCGAGGTTGGGGCAGAACCCTGGACACCCCTCGGCAGTGGCCTTGGGGTTGGGCAACAGGCTCGCGACGATGGCCGCGACGAAGACGACGACGATCAGGAGGGGAAGGGCCCAGCGCATCGGGCGGAACGGTATCAGAAGCGGACCGCGGGCGCGGCCGGGTGACGGATCGGTGGCGCGCCGCGCTCAGCCGCCGGCGTGCGGGCGCGTCGTTGGCCGGCTCACCCGCGGCGCGCATGACCGGGCCGCCGCAAGCCGTCCGAGTCGCTGGGCGCATGATCAGGCCGCCGAGAGAGCGCCGTGAGTCGCTGGGTGGATGATCAGGCCGCCGAGATGCCCCGAACGCCCGGTCGACGGCCCGCCATTGTCCCTTTCACCCGCCACGTGGGCAGGATGGCGACTGAAGGCCTTCGACAGCCCCGGTTCGGCCGATCCCGACGGCGTCACTGGCCTGATCAGTCGCTGGACGCATCACGCCGAGGTCGGCCGCGGTGGCGTCCATTGGCCTAAGCACCCGGTGTCCGGGTCAGCCGCCTGGGGCATCACTCGGGGTGGGGCTCGTCGGCGGGCTCAGGTCGGGGCACGCATCGGCCGCAGGGCAGACGCTCAGGACCTCAGCGGTGACAGGCAGCACGCCGCCGCTGAGGATAGCCACGAGCTGCTGCACGGCGGGCACATCGAAGGCGCCACTGATCTGGGCACGACCGTCGAACCGGGTCGCGTTGATGGTCGGGGCGCCCACGATGATGCCGTCGAGGACGATCGCGAACCGCCCGCCGAAATGCGCGGCAGCGTAGGCATCGAACGCCGCGGCGGCGTCCGGCTGGAGGACCACGTCCACGGACGGCTGCCCCGACTGGCCGGTACCCACGGTCGCTGATGCCACGCCCTCGCCACCGAACAGGGGCACCGCGGGCATCCCGCTGGGCAGCGGCTGGCCGTCGACGACGGCACCCCCGAACTCGTCGGGGACCGGCAGGAACTGCAGCTCGCCACCCGCGGTGGCGACGTGGCTGATGGCGTCGACCATCGTGGCATCCGCGAGGTCGAGCCGAAGGCGGTCATCGGGGATCGGGGTGACGGTCGCGAGCGTGCCGAGGGCCGCGAGTCGCGCCTCCATCACAGCCTGGGCCGCGGCCAGCTGCTCCGGCGTCAGTGCTGCCCCATCCGTGCCATGCAACTGGATGATGAGCACCGACTGGGCCGACCAGGGGCTCGCGCCCGGGGAGCCCGATGGAGCCGGGGGGCTCGCCGCGACCGCTGCGACGGACGCGGCCAGGAGGACAGCTGCCACGACGCCCGCCAGGGCTCCGACCGCCGCGATACGTCTCATGGTTCGAGATGTTCGCGTATCCGCGCCGCGAGCGCTTCGCCGATGCCCGGCACCGCCGCGATCTCGTCCACCGTAGCCTGCTTGAGCGCCCGCGTCGACCCGAAGACCCGCAGCAACGCCCGCTTGCGTGCCGGGCCGACGCCGGGGAGGTCATCGAGCGCCGACTTCGTCTGCGCCTTCGCACGCAGCTGTCGGTGATACGTGATGGCGAACCGGTGTGCCTCGTCTCGCAGCCGCTGGACGAGGTAGAGCGCCTGGGATGTCGCGGGCAGCACGATGGGGTCGCTGCGCCCGGGCAGGAACAGCTCCTCGCGCTCCTTGGCGATGCCCGCGAGCGGCACGTCGTGCAGGCCGAGGTCGTCGAGGACGCCCCGGGCGGCGCTCACCTGGCCCTTGCCGCCGTCGATGATGACCAGGTCGGGCAGCCGCCAGCGGAGCTCCTCGGCGCTCCCCTCCTCGCTCGCGAGCGCCCGCTTGAAGCGTCGCCGGAAGACCTCGCGGTGGCTGGCGAAGTCGTCCGTGCCCTCCACGGTCCGGATGCGGAACCGACGATAGTCGCCGCTCCGGGGTCGGCCCTCCTCGAATACCACCATGCTGCCCACGGTGTTGGTGCCCTGGATGGTGCTGATGTCGTAGCACTCGATGCGCATCGGGGCGGCCGGCAACCCGAGCGCCGTGGCCAGCTCCTCGAGTGCCCCGAGGGTCCGGCCCTGGTCAGCCAGCCACTTGGCCTGCTCGCGCGCGAGGGTCTCCGCGGCGTTGCGGGCGGCGAGCGTCATGAGCGCCCTGCCCTCGCCGCGCTGGGGCACGTTGAGCGTCACGATGCTGCCGCGCCGCTCCCGCAGGAACGCCTCCAGCTCCTCGGCATCGGGCAGTGCGCGCGGCACCAGCACCCGGGGCGGCACCGAGCCGGCGGTCGCGTAGTACTGGCGCAGGAAGGCGGACAACGCCTCCTCGTCCGGACCGTCGCCCAGGTTCTCCAGCTGGAAGACGTCGCGGCTGATGGTCTTGCCATCCCGGATGGCGAACAGCTGGACCGCCGCGCCGTTGCCCGATCGGGCGAAGCCGAGGACGTCCAGCTCGCGCCGCGCGAACCCCGCCATCTTCTGCGACTCCATCGTCCGCTCGATGGCCCTGACCTTGTCCCGGAGCGCGGCGGCGCGCTCGTACTGCATCGCGTCGGACGCGGCGACCATGTCCCGCTGGATGGCCTTGGCGACCTGCTCCTGGCGACCCTCAAGGAACAGCATCACCTGGTCGATGTCCTCGCGGTATGCCTGCTTGTCGATGGCCTCGATGCAGGGTCCCTGGCAGCGCTTGATGTGATACAGCAGGCAGGGCCGCGACAGGGCGCGCTCACCGTCCCGGATGTCGATGGTGCAGGTCCGGAACGGGAACAGGCGGCGGATGAGGTTCATGGCCTCGTCCACGCTGCTCGCCGACGCATAGGGCCCGAAGTAGCGGCTGCCGTCCGCGGGCAGCTTTCGCGTCCGCTCGATGCGCGGGAAGTCGTCGCCCAGGGTGACCTTGATGAACGGGTAGCTCTTGTCGTCCTTGAGCCGGACGTTGAAGCGTGGCTGGTGGCGCTTGACGAGGTTCGCCTCCAGCAGCAGCGCCTCGCTGACGGTGTCGGTCATCGTCCACTCCAGGTCGTGGACCCGGTCGATGGCCGACTCGATGCGCAACGGCGGTGTCGTCGCGGATCGGCTCGCCTGCCAGTACTGGCGAACGCGGTTCCGGAGGCTCTGCGCCTTGCCCACGTACAGCACCCGGTCCTGGGCGTCCTTCATGAGGTAGACGCCGGGGCTGTCGGGCAGCCGTTCGAGCGCGCTCGCGATCTGGGGAGTCATCGCCCTGATGGTAGGGGCGCCGGCGCAAGGACCCGTCAGGATGCCGGGCGCCGAGGCGAAGCAGCCTGGGCTGCGGTATCGGCATCGGCATCGGCACCCACCCGGTGGGTGAGTTCGACCGTCAGGCGGCGATGCATGCCGGTCCTACCCACGGGGCCCATCCGAGCGACCCAGATGGCGCTGCGGTGCCAGGTGCACCCACCGAGGGCATGAGATCGGCTGGACCTCGGGCACCACGCGTCCGACTCACCCAAGGCCTGGGTATCACGAGCGATATGACGCGGCGCAAGCGTGGGGTGACGCTCGCGGCGTGGACGGGCCGAACGGCACTTGCGGGCGCGGGGTGGGGCAGCACAGGCTCCCGGAGCGCGTCCGTATCGCGACCGTGCCCTTCCCGCACGCTGCCTTGGGGCGCCCCGGAGGGCACGTCCCGTGCGAGCACCATCGATCCGGCATCCGCGTCGCGGAGCCTTGACCACCCTCTCCATCACCGTCGTGGTGAGCCTGACGTTGCTGTCGGCCGCGAGCGCGGCGTTCCCACCGGCACAGGTGCTGCGCACCGCCCGCGACCAGATCACCGTCGCGGCCTTCGCGAGCGATCGCAGCGCCGTCGTGGCCGCCTGGCAAGAGCCCGACATGACGCTCGACCTTCGCGTCAGCCAGGACGGTGGCATCACCTTCGGTCCCCGGATCGCCATGGGGCGTGCCCTCTCGGCCGGGATCGCGATCTGCAATGGGCTCATCGTGCTCGAGCGCTGGGATGGTTCGGCGATCAAGCTGGACCTGCGCAGCCTGGATGGCCGCCTCAGGTCTCAGCGCACGCTCGCCAAGGCGGCGGAATACACCTACGGCGCGGGCGTGGCCTGCGTGGGCACGCGGCGTGCCATCGTCGAGTGGATCGTGCAGCGCAAGGGTGACTGGTACCTCCGCGCGGAGCTCGTGCCCCTGACCGAGCCGCTGCCGACCACGGTGTATGGACTGGGGATCGTGCCCCAGTACCGGACATTCTCGGTGACGGGCACCGAGCGGGCGGGCTGGATCACCTGGCAGCACGGCGACGACGTGCTCGTGCGACGCTTCGACGTGGCCGACGACGACCAGGCGACGGTGACGCCGCATCCGGCCCTTGTCGTGGCCACCGTCCCCGGCGGCATGGCCTCGCCGCGCATCGCGGCATCCGGCGACCGCGTCTACCTCACCTACGCCGACCAGGGCGTGACGGTGATCCGCGACAGCATCGACGCTGGTGACAGCTTCGGCGACGCCCGGACCGTATTCGACCCGGCCGGCGGCGCCGAGTCGGGGCCAGCGGACCTGCATGCATCGGGCGACGAGGTGCTCATGGGACTGCACCAGGGTACGTGGGGTGATGTGGGCGACAACTGGGCGATGCTGAGCACCGATGACGGCACGACCTGGACCACCGGACCGCGGTCCACGGGTGGCTACCAGGTCGACACCCTCGTCCACCTCGACGGCGTGACCCAGGTCGCGGAGGTCTGGGACGACCGGACCCTCGACGTCGCGCATCACCACATCCGCTTCCACGTGGGGACCATCTGACGCCTGGCGCATAAGCGTCAAGATACGCGGCGCATACGTGCTCTGGTACGAGCCGCTCGCCATCCTCTGGCGATGCACGACACATGGGCCCTGCCTGAGGCGGTTCGAGGCCGGCTGGAGCGGTTGGCGCCTGACCAGCGCGTCGCGGCCACGGCGCCGCCGGGTCCGGTGCTGTGCGTGGCGCCCGCCGGGAGCGGCAAGACCACGACCCTGGTGGCACGCATCTGCTGGCGCATCGCCATCGGCGCGGACCCGCGCACGGTGTGTGCCGTGACCTTCAACCGGCGCGCCGCGGAGGAGCTCCGGGAGCGGCTGGACGTCGCGCTGGGACCACAGGGCGTGGCACCCGGCAGCGTCCAGGTCCGCACGTTCCATGCCCTCGGCAGGCGCATCCTGCGCGAGGCAGGCGTGGACGTGACCCGCCTGGCCGATCGGGCCACGGTCATCGAGCGGCTCGCCGGCGGGCCGCTGCCCACGGCCGCGATGCGCATCCTCGACGACGCCTTCACACGTCTGACGCTCGACCCGGAACGAGGTCCGCGGCCCGATCAGCTGCATATCCATGCGGCGTACGCTGCATACCGGTCCGCCCTGGCCGCGGACGAGATGATCGACATGGACGACCTGGTCGCCGGCGCGCTGCGCGTCCTCCGGGAGGATCCCGCGGCGCTCGCGGCCTGGCGCGCGCGCACGGGCGTGCTGCTCGTGGACGAATCACAGGACCTGGACCGGACACAGCTGGAGCTGGCGTTGCTGCTCGCCGGCGAGCGGCGCGACATCTTCCTCGTGGGCGACGACGACCAGACCATCTACGCGTGGCGGTTGGCGGATGTGCGTCGCATCCTGGACCTCGCGGCGCGTCTGCCGGGCCTGCGACGGGTGGACCTCACGACCAACTACCGCTGCCCAGCGGAGGTCGTGCGCCGGGCGGCTCGCCTCGTGGAGCACGTCACGGAGCGGTTCGTGAAGCGCATCGACGCCGCGCCGTCCGCGACCGGCACACTCGTGCTGGCACCCGACCCGGGCGACGATGTGGCGCGTGCCCGACGCCTCCTCGCCGCGTGGTTCGGACGCGATGAGGGAGGCTACGCGATCCTCGCCCGCACCAATGGCCAGCTGGCACCGTACGTGGCCGTGGCCATCGAACGAGGCATCCCCTTCCGGGTGGAGCAGGACCGCCTGACGCTCCAGGAGCCGTCCATCGATGCGTTCCTGGACCTCGTCGAGCACCGGACCTCCCCAGCCGATCCGCTCCTGCTCCGGATGGCCGCGATCCCGGACCCCGTCGATGCGCCGGGGCTGCGCCAGATGCTGCTCGGCTGGGCGGCAGCCTGGGCGACGCTTGATGGTCTGCGCGCCGCGATCGCCCGGGCACGGGAGGCCGTCGCGAGCCTCCGCGACCAGTCCGGCGCCCTGGTGCTGGCGACGGCGCACGGCACCAAGGGCCTCGAGTTCGACCATGTGGCGGTTGTCGGCATGGATGAGGGCGTCTTCCCCAGTGACCGGTCCATCACCGAGGCGCCCGATCCCGCGCGGGCGCTGGACGAGGAGCGCCGCCTCGCATACGTCGCGTGGACGCGCGCCAGGCGGGAGCTCGTGCTCGTCTACGACCCGGATGCGCCCTCGATATTCATGCGCGAGGCGTTCTCACCCGCCGAGCTGCGGCCACCGTAGCGCCGCCTGGGGAGGCACGGGCGGGCGTGTCGCTAGCGGCGCTCGCGCCGGAGGTCGACCGAGAAGTCGACCTGTGCCCGCAGGTTCGTGATCGCCTCGCCCCAGCCAAGGAGGGCCTCGGCGTAGGCGTCGAGGCCACCCGGGGCGGTGATGTCGAACGGCCCATCGGACATGGTGAGCCACGTGCCGTAGCCCTGGTCCTCGAGCTGCACGGTCACCTCGGTCTGGATGCTGTCGTCCGGGGGCCACGACCAGCGGAAGCGGAAGAGGCTCGGCGGGATGGAGGCGAGCACGTCGATGGGCACCCGGCGGTCGTGCCAGGTCAGGATGGAGCGGGTGCCCACCGTCAGCGACCCCTCGACCTGGCGCGGGAACCAGGAGGCCATCGCCTCGGGGTCGCTCCAGAAGCGATGGACACGTGCCGTCGAGGCGTCGATGCGGCGGGAGATGCGCACCCAGCAGGGGCGCAGGTCCATGGAGGTGACGGGCTCGGGCGTGCTCATCCGTGGATCGCTCCTGGTGTGGTCGAGCTGATGGTGCTGATCATGCGCTGGGCGGCTCGTCCATGCTCGCCGGCTCCGTATGCCGTCGGAGACCGGGTGTGCCGAGGCGCCACCACAGCAGGCCGACCGCGGCCGCGATGCAGATGACGAGCATCAGCGTGTCGAACGGCTGGAGCTTGTGCCGGATGTCCACCCAGTTCGCGCCGAGCTGCTCGCCGACCCAGACCAGGGCCATGCTCCACAGGAACGCGCCGGCCGTGGAATAGAGGATGAACGAGCCCAGGGGCATCCGCGTGACACCCGCGGGGAAGCTGATGAACGTGCGCACCACCGGCAGCAGTCGACCCACGAACACGGTCGGCTTGCCCCACTTCACGAAGAACCGGTCGGCCGCCTCGATCTCGTGCGGTCGGATGAGGATGTAGCGTCCGTATCGTTCCAGGAACGGCCGGCCACCCCAGGCGCCGATGGCGTACGCGATGAGCGAACCGACGGTGTTGCCGATGGTGGCCACGACGACCACGACCCAGTAGCTCCAGGGTCCATGCGTGATGGGCTCGAGCTGGCTGGGGTCGGACACCAGGAAGCCGGCGTAGGGCAGGATGAGCTCGCTTGGCAGCGGCACCATGGCCGACTCGATGGCCATCGCCACCATCACGCCCACGTAGCCGACCGCCCCGTAGAGCGAGTTCAGGAACGGGATGACGATGCGATCGATGAATTCCAGCACCCGGGAAGTCTAGACGGGCCCGCCTGAGGCGGCCTGTCGCGTGGCCGGGCCATCGATGAGCGCGGCGGCCTGTCGCGTGGACGGGCCATCGAGGAGCCGTCCGATCAGCCCGTGAAGGGCTGAACGAGAGCAGCCCACAGGCTGCTCGTGCCAACCACTCCGTCCGTCGCGTGGATCAGTCCGACAAGTGCTGATCGGTCGGTCGCGGCGCGACACGAGGGGTCCACCCAAGACCCGGGCACGCCGAAGGCGGCCTCGGACCGGCCGGGCACGGCTGTGGCACCCCGCATGACGTGGGATCAGCACTACGCGGGCTGTCACGCCCGACGGCCGGCTGCTCAGCGGCCGGGCACTCGGAGCGGCCGGGCACTCGCGCTCGGCGTACGGGATCGAGGCTTGCGGCCGGTGTTGGGCGGGCTGCGGCGGGTCGCGACGGCGCGCCCGTCAGCTGTCCGTGGCGCCCCGGGACCCCGCCGCCGTGACGCGCCTGGTCGTATTCGCTGCCGACCGGGTGCCACGGGCGCGGGAGGCCGGCTTGGCAGGAGGCGCAGCGTCCCGGCGCCCTGCGGCCTGCGCGAAGGTGACATCGCTCATCGGCACGATCGGCTCGCCGCGCAGGACGCGCGCGAGGTACTCGCCAGTCGCCGACCCCTCGGTCGCGGCCACCTCCTCGGGCGTGCCCTTGGCGATGACGCGACCACCCCGGGCGCCGCCCTCGGGCCCCATGTCGATGATGTGGTCGGCGGTCTTGATGACGTCGAGGTTGTGCTCGATGACGATGACCGTGTTGCCCGTGTCCACGAGCCGATGGAGCACCTGGAGCAGCTTCTCGACGTCCGCGAAGTGGAGCCCGGTCGTCGGCTCGTCCAGCAGGTAGACGGTCCGCCCCGTGGCACGCCGCGACAGCTCCGTGGCCAGCTTCACCCGCTGCGCCTCGCCGCCCGAGAGGGTCGTGGCGGGCTGGCCCAGCCGGACGTAGCCCAGGCCGACGTCGACCAGCGTCTGGAGCTTGGCGCGCACGGAGGGCACCGGCTGGAACACCGCGAGCGCCTCCTCCACGGTCATCTCCAGGATGTCCGCGATGGAGTAGCCGCGGTAGTGGATCTCCAGCGCCTCGCGGTTGTAGCGCCGACCGCCGCAGACCTCGCAGGGCACGTAGACGTCCGGCAGGAACTGCATCTCGATCTTGAGGATGCCGTCGCCCTTGCAGTTCTCGCAGCGGCCGCCCTTGACGTTGAAGCTGAAGCGGCCCGGGCCGTAGCCCCGGACACGCGCCTCCGGCACGCCCGCGAACAGCTCCCGGATGGGCCCGAACAGGCCGGTGTACGTGGCCGGGTTGGAGCGCGGCGTCCGGCCGATGGGGCTCTGGTCGATCTCGATGATCTTGTCGATGGCGTCCGTGCCATCCAGCGAGTCGTGCTCGCCCGGCTCGTCGCGTGCGCCGTTCACGGTCTGGGCCAGGGCCCGGTACAGGACGTCCGTGACGAGCGTCGACTTGCCCGATCCGGACACGCCGGTCACCGCCGTGAACGTGCCCAGCGGGAAGCGGACGTCGATGTCCTTGAGGTTGTGCGCCCGGACGCCCTTGAGCCGGAGCGACTTGCCGTTGCCCGATCGCCGCTTGTCCGGGATGGGCACCGACCGCTCGCCGCGCAGGAACGCGCCCGTGACCGAGTCGGGCGTCGCCAGCAGCTGCTCCAGGGTGCCGCTGGCGATGACCTCGCCACCGTGCTCGCCGGCGGCCGGCCCGATATCGATGACCCAGTCGGCCGTCCGGATGGTCTCCTCGTCGTGCTCCACGACGATGAGCGTGTTGCCCAGGTCGCGCAGCCGCACGAGCGTCGCGATGAGCTTGGCGTTGTCCTTCTGGTGGAGGCCGATGGTCGGCTCGTCGAGGATGTACAGGACGCCCACGAGGCTGGAGCCGATCTGGGTCGCCAGCCGGATGCGCTGCGCCTCGCCGCCCGAGAGCGTGGAGCTGGTCCGGTCGATGGTCAGGTAGTCGAGGCCGACGTCGACCAGGAAGCCCAGCCGGGCGCGGATCTCCTTGAGCACGGCGCGCGCGATGGTCTGCTCGCGCTCGCTCAGCCGCTCCAGGATGGTCTCGGCCCAGGCGAGCGCGTCGGTCACGGCCACCGCGCTGATGTCCGCGATGTTCTGGCCATCGATGGTGACGCCGAGGACCTCGGGCTTGAGCCGCTTGCCCTTGCACACGGGGCAGGGCCGCTCGACCATGTACTTCTCGAGCTCGGTCTTGATGTACTCCGAGTCGGTCTCGCGATAGCGCCGCTCGAGGTTGGTGACGACGCCCTCGAAGTTGGCCACGTACGAGTTCGTGCCCCGGGCGTGGCGGTACTTGACGACCACCTTCTCCTCCCCCTTGCGGGCGTAGAGCAGGTACTCCAGCGCTTCCGGCGGCAGGTCCTTGATGGGCGTCCTGATCTCCCAGCCGTGCGCCTTGAACACGGCCTCCGTGGTCTTGAGGCGCCACGACAGCTCCGTCGGCACGGTGCGCCAGGGCGCCATGGCACCGTCCGCGACGCTCCGGCTCCGGTCCGGGATGAGGCGCGCCGGGTCGAACTCCATGCGCACCCCGAGGCCGGTGCACTCCGGGCAGGCGCCGTGGGGCGAGTTGAACGAGAAGCTGCGGGGCTCCAGCTCGTCGATGGTCGTGCCGTCGATGGGGCAGCTGTAGCGCTCGCTGAACTGCTGCTCCTCGAACGCGCCCGGGTCGGCGGGGGCGACGACCACGACGCCCTCGCCCAGCCGGATCGCCGTCTCCACCGAGTCGGCCAGGCGCGCCGCGTCCGGGTTGGGGTGCTCCGGCGCTGAAGGGCGTGCCGTCCTCGTCCAGGTGGCGCACGACGAGCCGGTCGACGACGATCTCGATGGTGTGGCGCTTGTACTTGTCCAGCGTGGGCGCCGCGTCCAGGTCGAACTGCTCGCCGTCGACCCGCACCCGCACGAAGCCCTGCCGGCGGGCACCCTCGAAGACGCGGTCGCCCTCCGTCTTGCGGTCCCGGATGACGGGCCCGAGCACGAGCAGTCGGCTGCCGTCGGGCATCGCCAGGATGCGGTCCACGATCTGGGACACCGTCATGCGCGCGATCTCGTGGCCGTTCGGACAATGCGGATGGCCGACGCGCGCGAACAGCAGCCGGAGGTGGTCGTAGACCTCGGTCACCGTGCCGACCGTCGATCGGGGGTTGCGGCTGGCGCCCTTCTGGTCGATGGAGATGGCCGGCGAGAGGCCGTCGATCTGGTCGACGTCCGGCTTCTCCATCTGGCCCAGGAACTGGCGGGCGTACGCCGAGAGGCTCTCGACGTAGCGCCGCTGGCCTTCCGCGTAGATGGTGTCGAAGGCGAGGCTGGACTTGCCGCTGCCCGACAGCCCGGTGATGACGGTCAACCGGTCGCGGGGCATCTCGACCGTGATGTCCTTGAGGTTGTGCTCGCGGGCACCGCGAACGACGAGGAGTTCCTGTGGCACGGGTCGAGTCTACCGATCCGCGGGGACTAGAACAAGTGTGCGGTTTGTGGCCGCATGTCTGGTGGTTGTTGGGCCGCGTGCCGGGGTCGCTACCCCCTTGCCCGCGCCGGGGCTGCCACCCCCTTACCCGCGCATCGGGTGAATGGGACGGCGGCGCAGCGTTCGGACCCTGATGGCACCCCTGCAGGTCGTCCCACGGCCGTTCGTTGGCCACCTCACCCGCCGTCCGGGTCGAACGGCCACCGGACCGCCTCCGCGGCCGACCCACGGCAGCGCCGCCGGTCCACTCACCCGGGCAGCGGGCATGGAGCCAGGTCATGGGCGCCGGACCGCCGCCGGCCGCCGTGTGACTGGTACTCGCCGTGCGACTGGTACTCGCGAGATCGACCGATGGGGCACAGCTGGCCGACAACGATGCCTCGTGGTGGCGCACCTGGACGATCCGGGGACCGTCCGGGCGACTGGCACTCGCCGATGCCGCAGCCATCCGGCGCCACGGCTGCGACCACCAGTCGCGCGAGCCGCGCACGAACCCGAACACGAACGAGCCGGCGCCCTTCGATGTGCCATCTCGCGACTACCAGACGCGCCTGAGTCCCCGGCCGCGCACGAACCACACCGGCCGTTGGCCCGATGTCGCGCCGCGAACGAGACGGATGACCCATCGCGAGGGTCCCCTCGGCCGATACAGTCCCGCCATGCGTGCCTTGTGGGCGACCATCGTCGCCCTCCTCCTCGCGGCGCTCCTGGGTGGCGCTGGTGTCGCGTCGGCGCAATCGGCCGTGCCGCTCACCCAGCTGCTCACCGACGACGACCTGAGCCAGACCTTCGAGGGCCTCTGGACCGGCGCCTGCACCGCGTTCGGGGACTCGGTCACCTGCAACTTCGGCCAGACGCCCGACGAGGGCGGCGGGCAGGTCCGGCTGGTGATGCGCATCCCCATACCGGGATCGGGCACCTCCAGCCAGACGCTCGAGGGCTGGCGCTCGGCCATCCTCGAGGCTGCGCGCAGCGCGGGGCATCCGACCGAGCCGGTGCCCGACGTCGGCGACGAGGCATACCTCGTCGACGCAGACCCCGTGTATCACCTCGAGTTCTTCTCGGGGGGCATGACCGGCAGCCTCCAGGCAGCCGTCCCGGGTGCCTCGCCCGGTTCCAACATGACTGCGCTCGCCCGCACCGCCCTCTCGCGCCTGGGTGTCGCACCGGGCGCGCGATCACCCGCACCGGTGGTCAGCATCGCGCCGCTGCCGACCGCTGCCACGATCGCGGTGCCGACCTTCACGGGTCTGACCCTCGACGATGCGCGGGCACTGGCACTCCAGGTCGGGCTGCGCCTCACCGTGCGCACCGACGAGACCTCCGACCAGCCGCCGGGGACGGTCACCAGCCAGCAGCCGGGACCCGGCACCCAGGCGCGCGCAGGTGACTCGGGTCGACATCGTCGTCGCCGCCGCGCGCGCGTCCGCGGCGCCCGTCAGGACCCCGCCGCCCGCACCATCGGCAGCGGCCGTGACCCCCGTCCCGGTCGAGCCCTCGGTCGACGAGCTCCTGACCGCCACGGACGTGTCCAACGCCGCGGGCGGCGGATGGTCGGGCGACTGCAGACGGTCGACGCCCACCGTCACCTGCGCGTTCGCCCAGGCTGACGGCGCGGCGCGCCTCGTCGTGTCGGTCGACGAGAGCGGCCGATCGACAGGGATCCCGACCCTCGACGACTGGCGTCAGTCGGTCACGGATGCCGCCGCCGCGACATCCGCCACCATGACCCGGGTCCCGGACCTGGGTGATGAGGCCTACGCGCTGCAGGGTGTCGGCGCATCCTCGCTGGAGTTCTATGCCGCCGGCGTGACGGGTCGGCTGGATGTCGCCGATTCGACCCCGGCGATCGATGCGGCTTTGCCGGCCGTGGCTCGGCTCGCGGTGGAGCGTCTGGGGGTGCCGGCACCGGCGCCATCGCCAACGCCGCGGCCGAGCACGGCGCCGACGGTGGGCCCGGTCCAGGCCCCCGGACCTGGCGACATCAGCCTCGACCCGGTCGTCATCGCCACGAGCGCGGTCGCCGCGGCCGGCATCGTGCTGCTCATCCCGTTCCCATCGGCGCTGTTCAACAGCACCCTGGAAGAGAACTACGACGAGATCCGGGGCTGGCTCCGGTGGCGTCGTCGCCGGCGCCTGACCGACGCACCGACAGCCGCGTCGGACGAGACTCCGTCGGCCCCGACCGAAGACACAGCGGACGCCGCGGATGCCCCAGTGACGACCGCGTCGGCCACCGGCTTCCGGGCCCTGCTGGATCGTTTCTGGGCCACGCGCCTGGGCGTCGCCACGTTCTTCCTCGTGGCCGGCGTCATGTATGGCTTCCTCGACCCCACCTTCGGCGTCTCGGTCGACTCGCTGCTGCTGCTCGTCGGCATCCTCGCGGCGCTCGCCATCGGCACCCTCGCCGCGACGGCGACGTTCCGGTGGGCACGCGAGCGGCTCAACGGCGAACGGGGCACGTTCCGGGTGCTGCCGGCAACGCTGATCGTGGCGCTCGTCTGCGTGCTCGTCACCCGCATCACCGACTTCCAGCCGGGCTACCTCTATGGCGTGCTCGCCGGACTGCTGTTCGTGATCGTGGTGCCGGAGCGTGCAACCGGCCGTGAGCACGCCTTCGCCAGCAGCGTCGTCGCTGCCGTGGGCATGGCGGCGTTCGTGCTCCTCGGCGTCGTGCGGGCCCTGGAAGGCAGCGGCGGCGCGACCGGCGCGTGGCGCCCCATCGACGTCGCCCTGAGCGCCCTCGTCATCGGCGGCATCGAAGGCCTGCTGTTCGGGATGCTGCCGCTGTCGGGCCTGCCAGGAGGCAAGGTCAAGGAGTGGGACACCCGGATCTGGGCGCTCCTGCTGTTCCTGGGCACGGTCGGCTTCCTGCACGTCATCGTGAACCCGAGCTCCGGCTACCTGGTCGATACCACCACGGTGCCGCTGGTCAAGGCACTCGCCCTGCTGCTGCTCTTCGGTGGCATCTCGGTCGGCCTCTGGGCGTGGTTCCGCTATCGGCCGATGGACCGCTGGCGCGAGCGCCAGACGAGCATCGACGCGGGTGCCAGCGCGGCCGAGGCGGCTCGCGGATCAGGATTCGGACGGCTGATCAGCCAGTCGTGGCCGTCAGCCGTCCCTCACCGCGGAACTGGGAGTCGGATCAGCTGCCCGTGATCTGGGAGCAGACGACCCAGCCGCCGTTCTCCTTGACCACATCGACGTCCTCGGAGATGTCCCGGGACTGACCGAGGGCCGCGATCATCTGGTTGATCTGGTCGTCCGTCGCCTGGCCGCCCAGGAGCTGCTTCACCGCGTCCTTCGCCTTGGCCGCGTCCACGGTGGTCACGAGCTTGCCGGTGACGTGGACCACGGCCGAATCGCCGTTGATGCTCGTCTGCTTGGCATCGAGGTTCTGGAAGTCGAACGTGATGGCGTCCATGAGCCCCGCCGGCATGCTCGAGGAGGTGCCGGTGATGCCGCCGACGATCGACTCCCGCTGTGCCGCGCACACGAGCGGCGCGAGCTTGTCGAAGGCCTTGGCCTTGACGGTGTTCACGAATGCGTTGACGGCACCCACCGGGTCACCGGCAGGCCCGTTGGCGGCCCCGCCGCCCCCACTCCCGCTGCTGCCGCCACAGGCGGAGAGCACCACCAGGAGCATGCCGAGGATCAGGATCCTGCGCATCGAGTCCCCTCTTGCGTGCGTGACCGCGGGCGGGACCCGCATCCTCGCCCCAGGCGGCCGCGGGGATGCTACTCCTGCTCGTCGAGCGGCCCTGTCAGCGGTCGTTGGCCGGGGCCGTTCCGGCTGTGGGTCGCCCGGCGCGGGGTCGCCGGCGCCCGCGTCGCCTCCCGCCAGGCGCATGATCAGGCCGTCGGGGCGGACGCACGGGGTGCTCGACGGCCCTCCGAGTCGCCACGCGCATGGCAGGGCTGGCCAGCGGCATTCCGAGTCGGCGGCCGGATGCACCGGCCGATCGGCGGTGGCGCCGGTGGGCTCGATCGGCCTGATCAGCCGCTGGACGCATCACGCCGAGGTTCGCGCCGGCGCGCGGCGGGGGCACGCTCAGCGGCAAGGGGCTGGCGCTCAGCGGCAAGGGGCCGGCGCTCGGCGGCGGGGGACGATCAGCGGCGCCGACGGGTTGGCCGGGTGCCCGTGCGCTTCACCACGTTCGGGGTCACCGAGCGGTCCCAGGTGTTGCGGTCGAGCCAGCGCGCCATCCATCCCGCGTCGTCGTCCTCGTGCTCGTCGCGCAGGCCCGGGAGCCAGTCCGCGGCGGTATCCGGGTCGGGGGCGCCCGTGCCGCCGTGATCGTGGAGCGGGGCACCCGGCTCCTCGCCTGCGGGCAGCACCTCGACGTCAGTGACCTCCAGCAACGCGGCTTCGGACGCGCGCCGACCGCTGCGCTCACCCTGGGTGCGCGCAGCGGCGCGTTCGGATGGCTTCGCCGTGGCATCGGTGGTCCTGCTCGCGCCACGCCCGGCACGCTCGGCCGCCTTGAGCACCGTCGTCGATGCGTCCTCGTCGAGCACCCGCAGCCGGATGGTCTGGATCTCGTCCCGGATCGCCGCGGCACGCTCGAACTCCAGCTGCTTCGCCGCGGAGCGCATCTCGGCCTCGAGCTGCGCGACCATCTTCTCGATCTGGGTCTTGCTGAGCTCGGCGAGGTCCTTGCTGCTCGCGCCGTACAGACCCGGTGTCTCGGCCACCGCGCGGAGCCGGTCGTTGATGTCCCGGATCTCCTTGATGATGGTCTGCGGCTCGATGCCGTGCTCGACGTTGTAGGCCGTCTGGATCGTCCGCCGCCGGTTCGTCTCGTCGATGGCGACCTGCATCGATTCGGTGATGCGGTCCGCGTACATGACCACTGACCCGGCCGTGTTCCGGGCGGCCCGACCGATGACCTGGATGAGCGACCAGGCGCTGCGCAGGAAGCCCTCCTTGTCGGCGTCGAGGATGGCGACCAGGGTGACCTCGGGCAGGTCGATGCCCTCGCGCAGCAGGTTGATGCCCACGAGCACGTCATAGACGCCCAGCCGCAGGTCGCGCAGGATCTGGACCCGCTCGAGCGTGTCCACCTCGCTGTGGAGGTAGCTGACCTTGACGCCCATCTCGTGGAGGTAGTCGGCGAGGTCCTCCGCCATCTTCTTGGTCAGCGTCGTGACGAGGACCCGCTCGCCTCGCCCGACACGCTCGCGGATGCGGTCGATGAGGTCGTCCACCTGGCCCTCCGTGGGCCGGACCTCGATGACCGGGTCGACGATGCCCGTCGGCCGGATGAGCTGCTGGACCACCTGCTTCGACCGCTGAAGCTCGTACGCGCTGGGCGTCGCGCTCATGTAGATGACCTGGTCCAGGTGCGCCTCGAACTCCTCGAACGTCAGCGGCCGGTTGTCGAGCGCGGACGGCAGCCGGAAGCCGAAGTCGACGAGGATCTCCTTGCGCGTCCGGTCGTTCTTGTACATGCCCACGACCTGGGGGATGGTCATGTGGCTCTCGTCGACGACCAGCAGCCAGTCGGAGGGGAAGTAGTCGAGCAGCGTCCACGGCCGCGACCCGGGCTCACGGCGCGAGAGGTGGCGGGAGTAGTTCTCGATGCCCGAGCAGAAGCCCAGCTCGCGCATCATCTCGACGTCGAAGGTCGTTCGCTGTCGAAGCCGCTCGGCCTCGAGGATCATCCCCTTCGCCTCCAGCTCCGCGACCCGCTGGATGGCCTCTGCCTCGATATCGACGATGGCTTCCTTGAGCTTCTCCTGGGGCGTCACGTAGTGCGAGGCGGGATAGACGCTCAGCTCCGAGCGCTCGGCGAGCAGCTCGCCCGTGACCGGGTCGAGCTCCGTGATGCGCTCCACCTCGTCGCCGAAGAACTGGACACGGACGATGAAGTCGTCGTACGCGGGCTGGAGCTCCAGGGTGTCGCCGCGAACCCGGAACTTCGCGCGCGACAGGGCCTGATCGTTGCGCTGGTACTGGAGGTCGACGAGCTGGCGCAGGATGCCGTCCCGGCGGTAGCGGCCGCCGGTGCGCATCCGGACGACGGTCGCGCCGTAGTCGACGGGCGCACCCAGGCCGTAGATGCAGCTGACGCTGGCGACGATGATGACGTCCTTGCGCTCGAACAGCGCCCGGGTCGCGGCATGGCGGAGCTTGTCGATCTCGTCGTTGCGGGACGAGTCCTTCTCGATGTACGTGTCACTCCGGGGCAGGTATGCCTCGGGCTGGTAGTAGTCGAAGTAGGAGACGAAGTACTCGACCGCGTTGTCCGGGAAGAAATCCCGGAACTCGCTATACAGCTGCGCCGCAAGCGTCTTGTTGTGCGCCAGCACGAGCGTCGGCTTGCCAGCGTTCTGGATGACGTTCGAAATGCTCCAGGTCTTTCCGGTTCCCGTGACCCCCAATAGGGTCTGTTCCTTGTAACCCTTCGCGAGGCCCTCCGAGAGACGCCGGATGGCCTCTGGCTGGTCGCCGGTGGGCTGGAAGGGTGCGTCAAGCCGGAACTCGGGCATCTCCCGACTCTACAGCGGCCCTGCGTCAGGAGTCGTCAGGTAGGCCGCGCCGCCGGGCCGTGGCGCCTCACCACAGCGGCAGACGCGGTCGCCAACCGGACCGGACCTCGTCCTGGAACTCGTCCCGGTCACCCTGCTCCAGGTACAGCTGGTGATACCGGGCGAGCTGGTCCCGGTCGAGCTCGACGCCCAGTCCGGGCCCGTCGGGCACCTGGAGGCAGCCGCCCTGGAACACCCACGGCTGCGTGATGATGTCGCCCGACTGGGATGGCAGGTGGGAGTCGATGGCATGGCTGACCATCGGCTGGGCGCTGGCGAGATGGACGATGGCCGCGGTCGAGATACCCAGCTCCCGATCGCTGTGGAGGCTCATGCCCAGGTTGAACGTCTCGCATACCTTGGCCAGCTGGAGCAGCGGCGTCGGCCCGCCCCAGAAGTGCATGTCGCCGAGGATGATGTCCAGGGCACGCGTCCGGACCACGAGTGGGATCTGCTCGAAGCTGATGCAGGCCATGTTCGTGGCCAGCGGGATGTGGGTGTCCCGGCGGACCAGGCCCATCCCTTCGATGCCCCAGGTCGGGTCCTCGCAGAACTCGATGTCGTACTCGTCGAACCGGCGCAGGATGCGGATGCTCGTCTCCACCGACCAGACCGCGTTGGGGTCGATGCGCAGGTTGCGCATCCGGCTGCCGGCCGTCTGCCGCATCCGCCGGACGGTCTCGACCTCGCGCTCCGGATCGAGCACCCCGTTCTTGAGCTTCACGTCCCGGAAGCCGTGGGTCTCGATGAGCTCGAGCGTGTGGTCCGCCACGAACTGGGGATCGCTGAACCGGCCCTCGTGGCCCATCGACTCGTAGCGGTAGAAGACGTACGCCGCGAACTCCACCCGCTCCCGCTCGATGCCGCCCCACAGGTCGCCGCAGCGCTTGCCCAGGATCTTGCCCACGAGGTCCCAGCAGGCCATCTCGAGCGCCGCGCCCGCGAGCTTCATCTGTGCCGCGTAGGCAAGCTGCTCGCTCGTGACCCGGTAGACCGACATCCGCTTGGCCAGCTTCGACACGTCCATGGGATCCATGCCGATGAACAGCGGTCGGGCCTGCTCGATGACCGCGGCCAGCCAGTGCCCACCATTGGACTCACCCAGGCCGATGAGCCCCTCGTCGGTGATGAGCTCCACGATGACCCGGGTGAGCCCAGGCTCGACGCCGAACGACCAGCGCAGAGGGTGATGCATCGGCACGTAGACCGGGGTGACGCGAACGTCCGTGATACGCATGCGGGCCGCCTCTGCTGGGATGGATGGGGCTACTGGGTCGGCGGCTGCTCAGCCGCCGCGGGTCGCCTGGGCCTCGGCCGCCGCACGCTCGACGGCCCGGCGCGTGAACGCCAGGTCCGCAGCATCGTGGGCGGTCGATACGTACAGCAGGCCACGGCCGATGGCGTGGACACCGGCCTCCAGGAGGGCAGCCACGAACCGGCGGTAGGTCTCGCCGTCCGTGGCGAGGCCGGCCTCGTAGTCGGGGACGGGTCCGTCGCTCACGAACGCGTGCAACGCGGCGCCGACCTGGTTGACCGCGATGGACAGGCCAGCGGTCGCCGCTCCCTCGTGCCACAGCCGGGCCAGGGCACGCCCGTGCTCCTCCAGCCGCGGATAGACGGTGGCGGCATTCGCCTCCAGGTAGCCCACGGCCGCGACCGCCGCCGCGGCGGCGATGGGATTGAGGTTGAACGTGCCCACGTGCGCCACGTGGCCCGTGGCGACCTCCGCCATGACCGCGGCCGAGCCACAGACGGCGCTGATGGGGAAGCCGCCGCCGAGCGCCTTGCCCAGGACCGTGAGGTCCGGGGTGATGCCCAACCGCTCCTGGGCGCCACCGAGCGCCACCCGGAAGCCCGTGATGACCTCGTCGAAGATGAGCACGATGCCCCGCTCGCGGGTCAGCCGGCGGACCGCCGCGAGGTATCCCGGTGCTGCGCTGAACACTCCGGCGTTGACGTTGATGGGCTCCATGACGATGGCCGCGACATCGTCGTCGAGGACAGCCTCCAGCGCCGCCAGGTCATTCCAGCGGCAGACCGTGACGGAGGCTGCCGCGCCCGGATCCTGGCCCGCGGTGCCCGGTCCGGCGGTCCGGCCACCGACGCCGACATGGATCGTGTCCAGCCAGCCGTGGTAGTGGCCCTGGAACTTGATGACCCGATTCCGGCCGGTCGCGGCGCGTGCCACCCGGAGTGCCACGTGGACCGCCTCGCTGCCGGTGCTCCCGAAGGCGCACAGCTCGGCGGACGGCACTGTGCGCACGACGGCCTCCGCCAGCTCCGCCTCGAGCCGATGTGACGCGCCGTAGCCCAGCCCGGTCCGCAGCTGCCGTTCCACCGCCGCGATGACCGGCTCCGGGGAGTGGCCGAGGAGCATCGGCCCGAACGCGAGCGCGTAGTCGACGTACTCGTTGCCATCGATATCCCAGAGATGCGAACCCGAGCCGCGCTCGAAGGAGATGGGCACCGGCCGCTGGCCCGCCCGGAAGGCGGTCGCCACCCCGCCCGCGAGGGACGACTTCGCCTGCTCGTGCTGACCGCGGGACGCCGCGAACCGGTCCGAGGTCATGCGCTGCTCCCCTCCCCTGCGTCCGTGATGCCCGCGGCGGCCCTCATCGCTCCACGCTGCCAAAGGGCAGGATGTCGACCGCCGGCGCCAGGGCCTGGGCCAGGGCATCCTCGACCCGCTCCCGGGTCGCCTCGAGCGATCCCTCCGTCTCGACCACGCGGGTGACGCGGCCGGCGAGTCGCTCCCGGAGACCCGCCTGGGCGGCCATGCGCCGCTCGATGTCGTCGGCGGGCATGCCCCGGCCGGCCATCCGCTCGCGCTGGACCGACGGAGGGCAGTCGACCAGCCAGACCTCGTCGCAGCGGTCGGCCAGGCCACCCTCGACGAGCTTGATGGCTTCGACCACGGCCATCGGCGCACCGGACAGCGCGGCGTCATTCAGGGCTGCCTCCACGAGCTCCCGGACCCGGGGGTGCACGATGGCCTCCAGGTCCGCCAGCGCGGCGGGGTCGGCGAACACGACCCGGCCGAGCGCGGCGCGGTCGAGCGCCCCGTCCGGGCCGAAGACCGCGTCGCCGAATCGGGACCGGATGGGGGTGAGCGTCCCCTCGCCCGGAGCGGTCGCAGCGCGGGCGAGCGCATCGGCATCGATGACCGTCGCGCCCAGGTGACCGAGCATCCGCGCCACCGTCGACTTGCCACAGCCGATGGGTCCCGTCAAGCCGATGAGGAAGGGTCCGGCCGGCGTGTCACGGCTCATCGGGGCGCGCGTTCCGACAGGGCGAGCCACGCCTCCTCGGCCTGGGCCAGCCCACCATCGACATCGGCCAGCTCGCTCGTGATCCGGCGCAGCTCCACGAAGTTGGTCTGGACCTTTGGGTCGCCGAGGGCGAGCTCGAGCTGGTTCTTGCGCACGCCGAGCCGCGTGAGGTCCTCCTCGACGCGCTGCATCTGGCGCTTGTAGGCATCCTTCGACAGCGCCGGCTGGCGGGGTGCCAGGCGCCGGCCATTCGTCGCCGGCGGCGGGCCCGCGGGCTTCCCTGGCTTGGTCGCGGGCGCCGGCGCCACCACGCCTCCGACCCGCTGGTCGATGGGAGCACGCGCCAGGGCATCGGCCACGGTCCAGCCCTCGCCGACCGCGGCCCGCCATGCGCTGTAGGGGCCATCGAACACGGCGACGGCACCCGGCTCGCCCGCCCCGCCCGGCTCCACGACCCACAGCCGGTCGCAGACCGACTCCAGCAGCCGCCGATCGTGGGACACGATGAGCATCGTCGTGGGCGAGTCACGGAGGAACGACTCGAGCGCCTCGCGGGCCGGGATGTCGAGGTGGTTCGTGGGCTCGTCGAGGAGCAGCAGGTTCGCGGGCGTGATGCCCAGGAGCGCCAGCTCCAGGCGCGACCGCTCGCCGCCGGACAGCTCGGCCACCGGCTTGAACACGTCCTCGCCCCGGAAGAGGAACCGGGCGAGATACGAGCGGGCGGGTCCGTTCTCCACGCGACCTGCGGCGAGGATCGCATCCATGACCGTGGTGCCCGCGATGGGCGCCTCGCGGATCTGCGCGAGGTAGCCCGGCTGGACGTTGCTGCCGAGACGCACGAACCCGTCGAGCGGCGAGAGGACACCCGCGATCGTCCGCAGGAGCGTCGTCTTGCCGGCACCGTTCGGGCCGACCACGCCGATGCGCTCGCCGCGGGTCGCCTCCATCCGCGCCACCCGGAGGATGGGCACTCCCTGGGGAGCGGCCGCGCTCCGCGGGAAGCCGATGAGCATCCGTTCCAGGGTCAGCGCCACGTCTCCGGAGCGCGCCGGGCCACCGCCGAGCAACGCCTGGGTCGGCAGCGCCAGCCTGGCCTGCGCGCGTGGCGCATCCGTCTTCGCCGCGAGGAGGGCCTCGAGCCGCTTCTCGTGCTCGTGCATCTTGGGATACTTGCGATGGCTCCGGTAGCGCTGGATGAGCTCCCGCTCCCGCGCGATCTGCTCGGTCATCGTGTCCGCGTCCTTGCGCTGGCGGGCATCCGCCGCCTGGCGCTGCTGGAGGTACGCGGAGTAGCCACCCTTGAACGGCGTCAGCTTCCGGTCCCGCAGCTCCCAGATGCGGGTCACGACGGCATCCAGGAATGCCCGGTCGTGGGAGGCCACGAGCAGCGCACCCTCGCGTCGGGCGAGATACGACTCCAGCCACTCCAGCGCGGCGAGGTCGAGATGGTTGGTGGGCTCGTCGAGCAGCAGCAGGTCCGGGTCATCGACGAGCAGCCGGGCCAGCGCCACCCGCGTCTGCTCGCCACCCGAGAGCGTCACGGGCGAACGCTCCCAGTCCTCCTTCGGGACGCCTAGCCCGGACAGCGTCTCCTCGACGCGCTGGTCGATGTGGTAGCCACCCAGATGGTCGAATCGCTCCCGCAGGCGAGCGTACTCGCGCGTCTCGACGGCACCCGCGCCGGCGGACTCCAGGCCGGCGAGCTGCGCTTCCAGGCGCTCCACCTCGGCGGCACCGGAACGGACGGCCCGCAGCACGGTCGCGGAGCCGGCGAACGCCTCGTCCCGGTTCGACTCCTGGCCGAGCATGCCCACGCGGACGCCACCCGCGGTGTGTGTCGTGCCGCGGTCGGGATCATCGCGACCGCTGACGATCCGGAGCAGTGTCGTCTTGCCGGCCCCATTGGGACCGACCAGGCCCACGCGCTCACCACGCGCGATGGAACCGCTGACCGAATCGAGGATGACGAAGTCGCCGATCTCCCGGCGCACCGCGTCCAGGCGCAGGATGCTCACGAACGATCCTCGATCCCCGGCGAGAGGACCGCGAGTCCCGCGGCCGCCGCGGCCGCCGCCTGGCGCGAGTCATACGTCACGAACGCCTCGATCTCCGACGCGACCCGGAGCGCGGATGCGACATGAATGGCATCGAGCGCCCGCAGCCGCGGGCCGCCGGTTGCGGCCGCGTCGCGCGCGATGTCCCCATCAAGTTCGACCCACGAGACGCGCCCGAGGACCGCCGTTGGATCTGCCTCGGGGTCGTGTCGTGCGACGGCCTTGGCCACCTCCACCATCGCGACGCGACTCGAATACATCTCGCGCCCGGAGGCTGCCGCGCCGATCGCGTCACTCTCCGCCTCACGGATGACGAACTTCACCAATGCCGAGGAGTCCAGGTACAAGGCTTTCAGCGGGGATCGCTCCGGCGTTCCGCGAGCAACTCCTCGGCGGCGGTCAGTCGCCCAGGGATCGCGGGATAGGGCTCGGGGAGCGGGGTCGTGTTCGAGACCTTGGCCGGCGTGATCTTGCCCTCACGGATAAGGCGCGCGATGATGCCCTCGGACGCATCGACCGGGCCAAGCTGACCGACCGGTCGACCGCGCAACGTCACCTCGAACCGCTCGCCAGCATCGACCCGCGCCAGGTACTCGCTCAGCCGATGTCGCAGTTCGCGCGCGCTCACCTGTGTCATGCGTCACATTGTGACACATCGTCCCGTGGCCGGACCTACCGCTTCGGCGTGGACCGAGCGCCGGCCCGGGCACCGGCATCGCTGCCGCGGGCGCCGCCGCTGCGGGCACCGCTGCCACGGGCGCCGCCGCTGCGGGCGCCGACCGCGCCCGTACCGGTCGGCAACTCGCTCCATCGGGTGCCCCGTCGACCCGTGCTCGATCGAGCGGTCTTGAGCAGGGCCAGGTTGCCGGGGGTCTGCTCGTCCTTCGGCAAACGCTGGCACCAGGAGCAGAAGTGGGTCGCGCGGATGCCCAGCACGAACCGCTTGATGGGTCGACCGCAACGGAGACACGGCTGACCGGTGCGCTGGTAGACGTTGAGGTGGTCCTGCATCTCGCCATCGCCCTCGGGCGCGGTGTAGTCGTCGATGGACGAGCCACGCCGCTCGATGCCCTCCGTGAGGACCGCCCGCAGATGGGTGTAGAGGTTGCGCTCATCCGCCGTGCTCAGGCCGGCGGCGCTCCGGAGCGGGTGGAGCTTGGCGAGCCACAGCGACTCGTCGGCATAGATGTTGCCGACCCCCGCGAGGAACGCCTGGTCGACGAGCAGCGGCTTGAGCCGGGCGCGGCGACCCCGGATGAGCTTGCGGAAGACCGGCAACGTGAACGACGGATCGAGTGGCTCGGGTCCCAGCTGGTCGAAGACATCGGTCTCCTCGTCGACCCCCAGCGCCCGGCCGGCCTCGTCCCTGCGGTAGAGCGCGACCCGCGCGAACTTGCGCACGTCCCGGACGAGCAGCTCGCGGTCGTCCGCGAGCCGGAAGGCCAGGTGCACGTGGCGATCGCGGGGTGTGCCGGTCGGCAGCACGAACACCTGGCCGGTCATCTTGACCTGGAGCGCGAGCACCATGCCGCCCGACAGCTCCAACACCAGCCACTTGGCGCGCCGGCTGACCTCGGTGATGGTGCGTCCGACCACGCCCGCCGCGAATGCCTCCGGATCGGGATGCTTGATGGCCCTCGGCCAGTCCGTCTCGAACCCGGTGATGGTCGCGCCCAGCACGAGGGGTCGCAGCTCGCGGGCGATGGTCTCGACTTCGGGGAGCTCGGGCATGGCGCCGAGTCTACCGGCCACGCCGGTCAGCCTGTGTCATCAACGGTGGGCGCCAACGGCCCACGGCGGTTGCCACCGGCCCACGGCGGTTGCCACCGGCCCATGGGGGTCGCCCTCGCCGGCCATCCTCGCCGACCCCGCGGCCATCCTCACGAGTCACGCCGGTGCATCACGAGGGTGGTCGCCTGGATGGCATCCCGAGACGCCCTGGAGCGCCCACGGTGGCGCCGACCTCACGTGCCGCCAGTGCCCGGTCTGGGGCCGCCTGCCCGCCTGGCGGGTGAGTGGACCGGCGGACACCCATCCGGAGCTCCACAAGGCGGTTCGAGCGCCTCTCACCGGCTGAATGACCCGCCACGCGGGCCATCCGACCAACCAGACCGCCGTCGGAGCGCCGGACCCGACACTCGCCGTTCTACTCGCCCGGCCAGCGGGTGACGGGGGCCCGCGGACCGGTGACACGACAACTCCTGAACCTGGGGCGTCGACGCGACGGGCCGGGTCACCGACCGATCAGGGGCAGTCGTCCGCCTGGATAGCATCCGGACCGGTCTCGACGACCACGATGAGGTCGTCCCGGGACGTGAAGACCGCGCCCGCGATCGAGCCACGCGATGGTGCGTCCTTGGTCTGGTACGACGTCTGCTGACCCTTGGGCACGCCCGGCGTCTTGTCCTCCACCTGCCACGTCACGTGATAGCCGTGATCGGCCAGCCAGGCGCCCGCGGCACGCGGCGCCATCGCAGCCACGCCCTTGCAGTGGAGTGGCTCGCCGGCGTTGAAGGCGCCCGGTCGGGACCGCGCCTCGAAGACGCCACTGGCGGCACCAGCGCCACCCGCCAGCACGGCCACTGCGGCCACCCCGACGAGCGCCGTGCGAACGCGTGGCAGCCGGGTCCGCTGGACCCGGGGCGGCCCGCCCGTCACCGGGACGGACGCTTCGAATACCTGGAGACGGCGCGCCAGCGCCTGGTCGTCGACGGCGCTGGTCGTCTGGTCGTCCATGGCCTATCCCCTTTCGAGCTGCTCGCGCAGCCGTGCTCGTGCTCGTGACACCCAGCTGCCGACGGTCCCCGCGGGCACGCCGAGCATCCCGGCGATCTCCGCGAGCGTGTAGCCGTCGACCGCGTTCAGGAGCAGCGCCGCACGCTCCTCCCGACGCAGGTCCCGCAGCGCATCCCACAGCTCCGGGTCATGGGCCGGCTGCCATGGCTCCTGCTCCGGGGCCGCCCGGAACATGCGTCGCCATCGAGCTCGTCGCTGACGTTCCCGGAATGCGAGTCGGAGGCCGATCGTGTACAGCCACGCGCGTGGGTCCCGTCCGTCGAACTGGTCCAGGTGCTGGTAGGCGCGCAGATACGTCGTCTGCGCCAGGTCCTTCGCTTCCTCTGCGTCTCCCACGACGAGAGCGAGCCGACGGACCAGGGCGGGGTAGAGATCCCCGAAGACCTGTTCGAAGTCGAGCGGGCCGGCACGTCCGGCGGCGGTAGCGATCTGCACTCGGTGGGTGCCTCCTTCACTGAGTACAAGCCACGAGGGGGCCGGATCCTTGCGATCATGCTCGTGCCTGTGCAGCGTCAGCGTGGCGGGCCCCTGGCGCCGATCCAGCGATCGATTTTGGGGCTTGTCCTGACAGCCAGTGGCGATAGGATTGGCGACTTGCCACGAGGACGACGTGGCCCGACCCAGGAGGTGGAGGGATCATCGATCGAGTAGGACCAGGACGCTGTCGCTGGCGGTCGCATCGCTCATCGTGGTCGCGGCACCAGCCGCGGCGCAATCGCCGGCCGCATCCGGTGGCGCAGCTCCCCCGCCATTGACACTCCCCGAGGGCTGGACGGTGGCCGGGTCGGGGCTCCATTCGCCGCGCGGCATCGCGGTCGCCGCGGACGGCACGATCTATGTCGCGGAGGCCGGCAGCGGCGGCACCAGCGACTGCATCGTGCATCCCGAGCTCGGCAACCTCTGCTTCGGACCGACGAGCGGGGTGAGCAAGATCCAGGGCGGCACGGCGACCCGCATCGTCGACGGCGTTCTGTCGGCGATCGACGACTCGAAGGAGGTCTTCGGGACGTCCTCGGTGGCGGTCGCGTCCGATGGCACCGTCTGGTACACCGTCGGTGGTCCCGCCGCAGGTGCCGCCGATACCCGCGCCAAGATCAAGGGTGGCGAAGGGGTTGGCCAGCTGTACAAGCTCGGTGCCGACGGCAAGTCTGTGAGCGTCGCGGACCTCGCGGCGTTCGAGACCGCCAACAACCCCGACGCGCAGCAGCCGGGCAACACCCTGCCTGACTCCAACGTGAACGGCGTCGCCCTGACGTCGGACGGCGGAGCCGTCGTGGCCGATGCTGGCGCCAACGACCTGCTGACCGTCGATAGCAGCGGCAAGATCAGCGTCGCGGCCGTGTTCCCGGTGGTCTTCCAGGCCGCGCCCCCTGACCCCACGGCTTCCGCGGCGCCCGGCGCGTCGCCGCAGATGATCCCGATGGACCCGGTGCCCACCTCGGTGGCGGTCGGTCCGGACGGTGCCTTCTATGTCGGCCAGCTGACCGGCTTCCCCTTCCCCAAGGGCCTGGCCAGTGTCTGGAAGGTCGTGCCCGGGCAGGATCCGGTGGCCTACGCCGGTGGGTTCACGAACATCATGGGCGTCGCGTTCGCACCGGACGGCAGCCTCTACGTGGTCGAGCTGGCACATGACGGCCTGCTCGCTGCGCAGGGCCTGCCGATGGGCGGGCTGTGGAAGGTCCCGGCGGGCGGCGGCACGCCGGAGCTCATCACGGACGCCCTGCCGGCACCCGGCGGCGTTTCCGTGGGCACGGACGGCACGGTCTACGTGACGACCTGCGCCCTCTGCGCCGATGGCGGCGGTGTCGCGAGCTACAAGCCCGCGAGCTGAGCGTCAGGCCGCCGCGGAAGCGGCGGCCCACCTGCACTCCGGAACGGGTCGGGCCGCGAGGTCCGGCCCGTTCCCCGTTCCTGCCCCGCTACTTGACCGTGAGCGTCCCGAACATGCCAGCCTGGCGGTGGCCGGATACGGAGCAGTAGAAGGTGTACGACCCGGGTGGCACGTCGGCGAGGTCCACCGACTCCGTCTGGCCAGGGGACGCCACGATCTGGACACCCAGCTCATCGATGGTCAGGTTGTGGACGATGCGTCCCGCGTTGTGCAGCGTCAGCCTGACCGCCGCGCCACCATCGGCCGTGATCTCACGAGGCGTGAACGAGAGATCGTGGGCCGTGACGAGCAGCGCCGGCGCGCCGGCGCTCGACGCCGCACTGGGGCCGGCCGTCGGGAGCGCGCTCGGTGCGGCCACGCTCGGCCCGGGCGATGTCGCGCTCGGTGCGGGCGCGGACGGTGCGGCCACCGGGGGCGCGCTCGGCGCGGGCGCGCTCGGTGCGGGCGCGCTCGGTGCGGGCGATGACGGGGGCGCCGTCGGCGTCGGCCGGGGCCCGGCACACGCCACCACCGTGATCGTGGTGACTGCGATGAGCGCCAGTCGGCGCATCCCGGCCACACCTGCCTGCATCGTCACGGACCCTCCCCTGCTCTGGGTCGCGCGACATCCACGCACGACGACCGCTGCGGAGTGTGCCACGCGGCCGGTGCCAGGTGGTGGTCGACGATACGTGAGCGCAGACGGCCCTTCCGGGATCCGGCCATCTACTCCTGGACGGACTGCACGTCAGCGCCTCGCGATCGAATCCTGTCATCCAGTCATCTACGGTGGCCGATGGCACGATCCTGACGCGCGCTCGAGCGTGCGGACCGACGGTCGCCTTCGAAGGTTGCGGCGTGTAGTCCGACCGGGACGATATGACACGAGCGTTGGGCTGCCGCGCTCAGGGGCGAGGCAGCACCGTCATCGATTCCCAGTCGTCGCCGACCTTGACGTCGACGTCCAGCGGCACGTCCAGCTTGAGGGCCGACTCCATCGTCTCGCGCACGACCGGCGCGATCTCCGGCACCAGCGTCCGGGGCACCTCGAGCACGACCTCATCGTGGACCGAGAGCAGCATCCGGGCGGGCGACCCGACACGGCGGAGGCGCTCGTGGAGCCGGATCATGGCGATCTTCATGATGTCCGCCGCCGTGCCCTGGATGGGCATGTTGATGGCCATCCGCTCCCCGGCACCGCGGAGCGACGCGTTGCGCGCCTCGAGCTCCGGGATCCAGCGCCGCCGACCCAGGAGCGTCTCCACGTAGCCGCGCTGCTTGGCCGTCTCGCGGATGTGGAGCATGTAGTAGCTGATGCCGCTGTAGGCGGCGAAGTAGCTCGCGATGAAGTCCTGCGCCTCCGCCCGCGGGATGCCCGCGCGGCTGGCCAGCCCGAAGTCGCTCATGCCATACGCCAGGCCGAAGTTGACCATCTTGGCCATCGAGCGCTCGTCGCCGGTCACATCGGCCGGGTCCTTCTTGAGCACCCGCGCCGCCGTCTCGCGATGGATGTCGGCGCGCCGCTCGAACGCCTCCTGGAGATGCACGTCGCCCGAGACGTGGGCCAGGATGCGCAGCTCGATCTGGCTGTAGTCGGCGGCGAGCAGCACGCAGTCCGGGTCGCCCGACACGAACGCGTGCCGGATCTTGCGGCCCAGCTCGGTCCGGATGGGGATGTTCTGGAGGTTCGGGTCCACCGACGAGAGCCGGCCGGTCGCCGCGACGGCCTGCTGGAACGTCGTGTGCAGCCGCTCCGTGGTCGGGTCCAGCAGCAGCGGCAGGGCATCGATATAGGTCGACTTGAGCTTCGTGTACAGCCGCCAGTCGAGCAGCGCGGGAATCATCGGATGCGCGGCGCGCAGGTCCTCCAGCACCGACGCGTCCGTGGAGTAGCCGGTCTTGGTGCGCTTGCCGCGGGGCAGGTCGAGCTCGTAGAACAGGACCTGCTCGAGCTGCTTGGGGCTGCCCAGGTTGAACTCGTGACCGACCGATTCGAACACCGTCTGCTGCAGCTGGTCGATCTCCGCGGTGAAGGTCCGACCCAGCTCGCCCAGGCCAGGGACATCGATGGCGACGCCCGTCGCCTCCATGTCCGCGAGCACCGGGATGAGCGGCAGCTCCAGCTCGTCGAGGACGCGCTGGAGACCGGGCTCGTTGGCCAGCGTCCGAACGAGCGATTCCCGGGCGGCCGCCGCCGCGAGCGCGGTCACGGCCGCCTGCTCCGGGCCCCGCAGCTCACCCGCCCGTGGCAGCTCCACGTCGAGGCGCTCGGCGCTGATGTCCGCGAGCGACTGGGAGCGCAACGCGGCGTTGAGGATGTACGCCGCGATCTGGGTGTCGAACGCGACCCGCGGCAGCGAGCCGCCGCTCTGGCTCAGGCTCGTCCGGGCATGCGGGTCACGGCGGGACAGCTCCCACACGAGCAGCGGCTTGACGTCGTGGCCCGCGAGCGGCTTGCCGGCACCCATGACCGCATCCGCCAACGCGCTCGCGCCGTCCGTCCCGGCCACGACCACCCGGCCATCGCCGCCCCGAACGGCCAAGCCCAGGAGCGTGCCCCGACGAGGTCGCACATCGTCGAACGCGGCGCCGATCGTCAGCTCCGCCTGCGCCGCCAGCCAGGCGACGAGGTCGTCGGTCGGCGCCCAGGTGCTGACGATGCCCGGTTCCGCGAGGACGGCTCGCAGCTGCTCCACGGGGTCCGTGGTCACGATGGGGCTCGCGGTCGCCGCCGGCCCATCCCTGCTGACGCGCGCGACCGGCTCCTGCGTGGCGCCCCCGCCGACGGCGTCGAAGTCGAGGCTCAGCTGGAGCCCGCTGCCCTCCCCCAGCAAGGAGCCGCCACGCGGTGCGCGGCCGGCGACCTGTGCGGCGGGCACGGGGCCGAGTCGGTCCGCCTCCCGGAGCAGGTCGCCCGGCGCGACCGGGGCCTCGCCATCGACCGCGGGGAGCCGCTCGACGAGGGTCCGGAACTCGTACTCCCGGAACAGCCGGATGACCTCCGCGCGGTCGTACTGGCCGAGCTTCGCGGCCGCCATGTCCAGCTGGACCGGCGCGTCCCGGTACGATGGTCACGAGGTCGCGCCACAGCAGCACGTCGTCCTTGTTGGCGACGAGCTTCTCGCGCAGCTTGTCCGGCTTGACCTCGTCGACGTGCTCGAAGACGCCATCGAGCGAGCCGTAGTCCTCCAGCAGCTTGGCGGCGGTCTTGTCGCCCACGCCCGGCAGGCCCGGGATGTTGTCCGTCGTATCGCCCTTGAGCGCCTTGAAGTCGATCATCTGGCGCGGCGGGAGCCCGTATCGCTCATGGATGCGGGCGGGGTCGTACATGATCGTGCCGCCCGCGCCCATGCGCGTGAACATCAGGGTCGTGTGCTCCGAGACCAGCTGGAGCATGTCCAGGTCGCCCGAGACGATGACCGTGTCGATGCCCTGCTCCTGCGCCTGGAGGCTGAGCGTGCCGATGAGGTCGTCCGCCTCGTAGCCGTCCAGGTCGAAGATGGGGATCTGGAACGCGGCGAGCGTCTCGCGCACGATGGGGAACTGCTCCCGCAGGTCATCCGGCTGGGGGCGTCGGGTGCCCTTGTAGGCGCCGTACATGTCCGCCCGCTTGGGTCGGCCGACATCGAAGCAGCAGATGACGTGGTCCGGCTGGGCGTCCTGGAAGCCCCGCAGCACGATGCTCCAGAAGCCGAACGCCGCGTTGACCAGCTGACCCTTGCTGGTCGACAGGGGCGTGTCGATGAGGGCGAAGTACGCGCGATAGATGAGGCTGTGCGCGTCGATGAGCATGAGCCGGGGCACGGCCCGAGTGTACCGCCCGGCGGACCCGACCCTGTCAGGTTCCGGCGAGCCGATGCCGCTCAGCGGGGCAGCAGCGGATCCCGGCTCATCCGGCGTGCGAGCCACGTGAGGAGCAGCACCAGCAGGCCCGTGCCCGCGAGCACGATGCCCACGAGCGTCAGCGCCCAGGTCGCGTCGTCCGTGGTCGAGGTGGTGCTCGCTGCGACGGCTTCCTGGCCGCCGGTCCCTGGAGCAGGCGACGTGCCCGCGACGCCCTGGACATCCGCGAACCGCGGGTCCGGGGTCGCCTTGGCCATGGGCGGCATGAGCCGGCTATCCGGTCCGGCGCTCGCCAGATAGGTGGCCGCCTCGGGCGAGCCGTCGGGTGCCGGCTGGGTGTCGCTCTGTACCCCGGCGCCGCTGTCGGGCGAGGCGGCGACCATCATCTGGGTCGTCAGCATCGGGTCGGCGCTGGCCGTCGCGGCCGGTGCCGCCATGTCCGCGTTGGGGGTCGGCACGGGCGGCTGCAGCGGGCCCTTGATGGAGGGACCGACCGCGACCAGCACGATGCCGATGGCGAGGCTCGCGGCCGCGAGCGGCCGCACGACGGTCCCACGGGGCGTCGAGAGCCAGCGACCGAGCCGGTCGAGGAAGCCGCCGCCGGCACGCTCGGCCTGGGCGGGGGTCAGCCGGAAGTCGCGCGGTCGCGCGGGCACCACGCGAGACCGCCGTCGCATGCGCGATGGTCGTGATGTCCGCGGCAAGTGCCGCGCATGCCTCGCAGCCAGCGAGCAGGGCCTGGGCGGTCGCCGTCTCGGCGGCGCTGAGGTCATCGTCGTGGGTGGCCGCACGCACGATGAGCCAGCGGTCGTGCTGGGCATGGTCGTCGAGCGGTGGGAGTCCGGGGGTCACGCTGTCCAGACGCCCAGCCGCGACCGCCGGTTCCCGCTCAGCCACGGAGATGCTCCATCTGTCCCGCGAGCAGGTCGCGCAGGGCGAGGCGGCCACGATGGATGCGCGACTTGACGGTGCCCAGCGAGACGCCGGTCATCTGCGCGATCTCGTGATAGTCATAGCCCTCGACGTCGTACAGCACGATCGCGGCCCGCTGGTCCTCCGTGATCTGGGCGAGGGCCGCGGCGAGGACGCGGCTGCGACTGCGGGCGATGGCCGTGTGCTCGGGGCCTTCCGACTCATCGGTCGGCGGCTGCCAGGAGTCGTCCTCCCACTCCGGGTACGGGTCCGCGGGGCGACGCTTGCGGGATCGCAGCACATCGGTCGCGGCATTGAGCGCGATGCGGGTCAGCCAGCTCCGGAACGAGTCACCGCGGAACCGGGAGAGGTTGCGATAGGCGCTCAGGAACGCCTCCTGGACCGCGTCCGCGGCCGCCTCCCGATCACCCACGACACGCACGGCGACGCCGAACAGGTAGTCCTGGTGGAGCTCGACGAGCCGGTTGAAGGCGTCCAGCTCGCCGCCCAGCGCGGTCTCCACGAGTGCCCGGTCCCGGGCACGCTCCGCGGCGATCCGGTCCGCGTTCGCCCGCTCGGGCACGGTCGGCGCCACGCCGTCGGGTGCCATGACGTGGGGCGCCACCACCGAGGCCGCCGCCGGGTCATCTGCCGGCACGCCCGGGTCGGCGCGCGAGGGGTCGTCCACGGGGTGTCAGGTCTCCAGGGCGATCCGTTGGAAGGCGGCCCACCGGACGTGCCGCGACGCGGTCGATCGAGCGCCGTGGGCCAGGCACGAGTCTAGCATCGGCACGGGACGTCTCCAGCACCTCAGGGTCGAGCGGCCGCGCCCGGCGCCGGCGTGCGAGAATCGGCCGACCTCGTGCCGGGGTGGCGGAATGGCAGACGCACCTGACTCAAAATCAGGCGAGGGCAACCTCGTGAGGGTTCGAATCCCTCTCCCGGTACCACATCTCACGCTCAGATGAGCTCACAACGGCGGACCTGAGGCAGGCGACTGACGATCCTGGCAGCAAAGTGGCAGCAGTAGTCGTACAGTCCCGGACAGAGCAGGCGCCCCGCCCGGGCAGGGGCGAGGCGCCGAAGACGCTCCTGAATCAGAGGAGTGCCGGGTGGCAGCATCGCATCCCAGGCGCCTTAATGGCGAGGGCGCCGTCTACGAGGTCGACGACGGCCCAGGCTACCGAGGCGCGATCATCCTCACCCTCCCCGGTCACCGGGCTCGAGGGTCAAGCGGTTCGTGCGCGGGCGCAGCCGAGCCGAGGTCGTCCGGAAGCTGAACAAGCTGCGGGCTCGACCCGGACGCCACGTTCGTCGCCAAGGAGACGGTGGCCGACTTCCTGACCGCCTGGCTAGCCAGCTCCAAGGGCGACATCCGACCGTCAACCTGAGAGCAACGCAAACGGAGCCTCACCACGCACGCGATGCCCGCCCTCGGTGCCATCAAGCTCGGCGGCTGCACGCCCGCCGACGTCGAGCGGATGACGGCCGCCATGGTCGCCGCCGGCAAGTCGCCGACGACCGCCAGCCTGGCGCGGGTCATCCTTCGGCGCGCCCTCGGCGACGCCCTCCGGGATGGCCTAGTGCTCGCGCAACGCCGCCGCCTTGGCGCGACCGCCGCGGAAGGAGCGCCACGAGCTCGTCTACCTCGACACGGCCGCCCTGCGGACGCTGCTCGCGTCGTCAGCCAAGCACGACCTCGGTCCCCTGATCGCACTAGCAGCCAGCACCGGCCTGCTGCGGATTACGACTCGGCTCATCGGGCACCCCGCAGATTGATGCCTGCGTGCGTCCGCCGACATCGACATCGCGGCGGGGCTTGACGCCGTGGACCGCGTCGGTCAGGGTGGCCTCCTGTCGAACCGAGGGGGGAGAACGGATGGCCCAGCCGTCCAACGAGGAGATCGTCCGGCGCTACTTCGCCGCCCACACCGCGCACGACTACGACACCGTCGGTACGCTGCGCGACCCCGACTGGACAGTGGAGTGGCCGCAGTCGGGAGAGCGGGTGCGCGGCCACGCGAACGATCGGGCGATCATGGACAACTGGCCGGGCGGCCTGCCGACCAGCGCGGGGTTCCGCGTCGTCGGAGCCGCGGACAGCTGGGTGGTGACGCCGGTCAACACGATCCACCGAGTCGTCGGCAGCGGCGACTTCTGGTGGGGCGACGGAACCTCGACCTACCCCGATGGCTCGACGTGGTTCGTGGCGGTGCAGCTGGCGCTCCGGAGCGGCAGGGTGCATCGCGAGACATGGTATTTCGGGCCGCCGGTCGAGGCACCTGCGTGGCGAGCGGCCTGGGTCGAGCGGATGGCCTGACCCGGGCGAGGCCAGGTCAGCTCAAGGTCCGCATCGGCCCTGGCTCAACGTCAGAACCTCGCTCAAGGGAGGCGTCATGAAGCCGCACATCGCCGCGCCGGGTCAGGGACTCGAGTACGACTGGTCGCAGGACCACATCACGATCAAGACACCGGCGGACCTCACGGGTGGGCGGGTCTCGGTGGTCGAGGACATCCTGAAGCCGGGCTTCCATCTTCCGGCCCACCGGCATCGGTCGATGGTCGAGGTCTTCTACGTCCTGGACGGCGAGCTCTCCTTCGCCTTCGAGGACGAGACGGCGACTGTGACCCCCGGGACCACCATCACCGTGCCGGCGAACCTCCGGCATGGGTTGAGCTGTGCGGGCGGCGGACGCATGGTGACCGTGTTCGTGCCCGGTGGGTTCGACCGATACCTCGCCGAACTCGCCGCGCTCACCCCCGCGGAGCTCGCCGACAACGACCTCCTCCGCACGCTCGGCGAGCGCCACGACATCTGGCAGGAGTAGGGCCGAGGCTTCCGCCGCCGCAGGATCGACGACAGGGACGGTTAGGTCCGCCACCGTGCCCGTCCACCGCTCATCACATTGTCCTCGGAGTACACCAGGTACTTCTGCCGTGGCAGGCAGTTGGCTGTCAGGGCAGGCAGAATGGAGCTGAGAAGACCGCATCGTCAGCAGATACATAGGTATCTGATGCCACATGCGAGCTCATACTGGTGAGCCCGCTGGGATTCGAACCCAGGACACGAGGAATAGAAGTGTGCTGGGCAGCCGTCCATGGGGTCCCTCTGGGGCACTCTGCGGAGGTCCCGTCGGGGCGCTCGTCCACCTGGGCCACCCTGTCGCACGGGGTGTCACCGCCGTGGCTGGCAGCGTGGCTGGCGGACAGCACCCAGGGGTCCCCGCATCCGCGCTTCCGTCCACGACCAGTCAACCGTCACGCGGTCGCTCGATCGCCGGCGAGTCCACCGACTCAGGCTCGACGTTGCCCGTGGCGCCATCGACGGTGACACGCATCCCCGTCCGAAGGCGTGCCGTCGCGTCGCCGCAGCCGACGACAGCCGGGATCCCGTACTCACGCGCGATGATCGAGGCGTGCGAGGCGGCGCTCCCGACATCGGTGACGACCGCGGCCGCCCGGATGAACAGCGGCGTCCACGCCGGCGCCGTAAGCGGCGCCACGAGGACCTCGCCCAGCTGAAGCTCGTCGAACTCGTGAGGGCCACGAATCACGCGGACCGGCCCGGTGGCGCGACCGGGAGAGGCGGGTGCGCCCGAGACAAGCGCGTACTCCGATGCAACGGCGCCGACCATCCGCGGGAAGCCGTTCCAGAGCCGCCGCAGGACCGGGTTCACGTGCCCGACGAGCAGCGGTGGCACCAGCCGGGCCTGCTGGTCAAGACTGGAGCGTCGCCCACGGACGTCGACGGACTCCGGCAGCTGGTCCTCGAGCATGGCGGCGAGCACCTCGGTACGAGTCAGGAAGAAGACGTGGCCCGGCTCCGCGATTCGATCCCCGGGCGGCGAGCGCCTCGCCGATGCGAACCACCGCGGATCGCATGACCGGCCATGGCAGGGTCAGCTCCCGCACCTGCTCCTCGCGCAGCGGGACGAGGTGTTGTGCGTCGGCCAGCAGCCGCCTGAAGACTCGAAGCCGCCGAGGTGAGGATGCCAGCGCCTCGGACGCCGCCGCCTCGGCCACTCGCCTGGCCTCGACCAAGCGGTCGTGGTCCTCCGCTGGTCGCATCGCCGTGGTACTCCGCGGCGGGGGTGTCCGCCACCAGTCCAGCGAAGCCACGGCATGCCGGGGCGGCTCGCCGGGCGGCTCGAACCCGGCCAGGAGCGGTAGGTGGCTGCCACCGAGGGTCCCGGCCAGATGGCGCCGGTAGTAGCTCGCCAGGTTCATCTCCATCTTGTACGCAGCACCCGTGAGCGCCGCGATCGAGGCGAAGTACGCGCCTGCGAGGTCCGCGAGCTCGTCGATGAGCGCGGCAAGCTCGGTCACCGGTGCCGTCTCGACGCGCGCCTCGGCTCGCGCGACCGCCGCGCGGTACCGCGGCAGCAGATCCTCGCGCCACTCTCGCTCGAACACCGGCACGCTGAACCGGACCGTGGGCGGGACCAGGCCCGCGACCCGACGCGGGTTCCGGACGAGGTTGTACAGGATGCCCGGCAGGCTGCGCAGGAGGGCCGGGCCGGACAACCAGTTGATGGAGTAGAAGTACCAGCCATTGACCACGACGTGATGCGGCAGCGGCGCACGCTGCCCGACCCATCGCTGGAGGTCGGCGTGCAGGCGGACCTCCATCGCCGTCAGCAACCAGGACTCGAACAGCGGCGTCACCGGCTCGGAGATCCATTCGCCCAGCCGAAGGCTGCGGCTGTATGCGCCACGCGCCGGCGGCGCCCACGCCACGTCGGGCGGCAGCGCCGTCATCGGTCTCGCCTGAAGGATCCAGAGCGTGCCGGCCCCGTCGATCGCCCACTCGATGTCCTGCGGCACCCCTCGGGCGGCAGCGATCCGCTGCGCCTCGATCGCCACGCGGACCACCGATCGCCGATCGAGGGCACGCTCGGGCTGGCGGCGCGGAGTGGCGGCCCCGTTCCGGACGACCCATTCATCTCCGAGGGCCGCGCCTGAGACCAGCGGCTCCCCGGTGCCGCGCACGGCGCTGACGACGCAGCAGTGCCGATCGCCATCGATCGGGTCCGCGGTCAGGGCCACACCGGCCGCGGCCGACCTGACCATCCGCTGGATGATCACCGCCAGACGGCCGTCGGTGCCGTGCTCGTACCCGACCGCACGGGTCGTGTGCGCGCTCGCGAGGACACGATCCACCGCCCATGGAACGTCGGCCAGCGACACGTCCAGCACTGACTCGAAGATGCCAGCGTAGGAATGCTCGGCGCCGTCCTCGGCGATGCCGCTCGATCGGACCGCGAACGGGCCGGTCCCCAGCCCGTCGGTGGCGGCGCGCAGCAACGATCGCCGGTCGCCCTCCGCCGTGTCGCCTACTCCCGCCGTCAGGACCACCCCGTCCGGCACGTGGAATCCCGCTGCGAGCAGCTCCCCGAGGCTCGCTGCCTTGCCGCCGACCTCGGACGCATCGGCCAACCGGCAAACCCCGAGTCGACGCACCGCGGCGGATCCGGTCATCAGGCGTCCTCTGCGGTGGCCAAGGCGATGGCAGCCCGTAACACCCACTCGATGTCGTCGGCCGCCTCGTCGACCGTCGAGCCGAGATGGTCTCGCCAGACCCGCATCGCCGACGAGGTCGTGAGGACCACCATCAGGCGTGCGATCCGGTCGCGGTCTGCGATCCTGGCATCGGGCACGACGGTCGCGGCCAACCGGCGGCTCATGGCGAACCGGCGGGGCATGGTGACCTGCCTCGCCTCCTCGGCCGCTGGGCTGGCGATGGCTGCCCGGGCGAGGTCCCCGAATGACCCGATCCGCTCGAAGATCGTGCGCACCATCTCCCGGAACTCCTCCACAGAGGAGGGGGGCGCCAGATCGTCGAGGCCGGCCCGGCCCGCGAGATGGGGGTAGACCGCCGCGAGCAGATCGGACTTGGTGCCGAAGTGACGGTAGATCGTCGGGACCGATACCCCGGCCTGGCGCGCGACAGCCGGGATGGACACACTCGCGACGCCGCCGGCCATCACCCGGACGGTGGCGTCCAGGATGCGCGCCCGCGTGGCTTCGGCCTGATCCGCCCGGAGCCGGCTCTGATATGCCCTCCCTTTGTCATCATCGATACGAGCCATCTTGTGAATATATGAGTCATGTCAACCAGCTCGTCGGGCAGCTGGGATGCTCGCGCGGAGCCTGCGTTCGGTGGCTGAGTCGCCGTGGTGGCGAGAACCGGCTCCAGAAGCAGCACGCAGGGTACGGGGCCTGTGCACTGGGCACCATTTCCCCTGCCCCCGGTGCGTGCGACGTGGCTGTCGACGTGGCTGTGCGTAACTGGACCCCGCCGTCCCCGGGTGGGATGGTGCTCGTGACGGGGACGGGTTGGCCCGACGTGGCTACGCCCTCCTCGGGTGGCTCGTATCCTGACGAGTGCCCTCGTCCCGGATCGAGCGGGCCGGCCGTGGCCTCGCCGCCAGGCGTCTGTGGGTGCCAAGGGCGTCCGGTCGTAGTAGACGATGCATTCAAGAAACGAGTCCACGTTGTGGACGGTCTCAGCAGTAAGGGGATGGCGGGTCTCCGAGCGAGCACGGGTGAGCCCTTGCAGAGCGCGACCGCCTTGACCGTTTCGCCAAGCCGCAGCGAACTGAGTCGGGGCGGGTTAGACCTTCTTGACGCCCTGCGTCGCCGGCGCGCACCATGCGCCGGCGACAACGCGGGGAGGTCGATGGTGCGGGAGAGACACGGGATGGTGCGCTGGATGTGGCCGCGTGTCACGACGACCCTGGCCGGGGGTGCGTTGACGGTCGGGTTGGTGCTCGGCGCGGTCGCTGTCGCTGCGCCGGTGGTCGCCCAGGATGGTTCGCCGAGCACTGTCCAGGCAGGCTCATCCGAGTGGCAGGAGACGCTCGGCGCGACCATCCGGTCCGCGATGACGCAGCTCCGGATCCCGGGCCTCGCCATCGCCGTGGTCCGCGACGGGGGCGTGGCGTACGAGCAGGGGTTCGGAACCGCGCGCGGCGACGGCACCAAGGCCACCCCGACCACCCCGTTCGTGCTCGCGTCCGTGAGCAAGGCGCTCACCGGTCTGGCTGTGGAGCGACTGATCGCAGATGGCCAGCTGAACCTGGACGAGACGCTCGCGCAGGCCCTGCCCGACCTGGACCTGGGGCCCCTGGCCCCGGTGACGCTCCGCCAGGTGCTCGGCCACGAGAGCGGGCTCTCCCGGTCCACCGGATCGGCGAACTGGGTGGATGACGGGGGCGGGCCGGATGCGCTGGAGCGGAACGCGGAACGGATAGCCCGGGACGGGCTCGCGTCCGTGCCGGGCTCCGGGTTCGTCTATTCGAACGCGAACTACGACCTCCTCGGCGCCGTGGTGGAGCGTGCCACGGGCCAGCCGTTCGCGGACGCGATGCAGGCCCTCGTGTTCGACCCGCTAGGCATGACATCAGCCTCGGCCGACGTGCCCGATGCCGCGGAGCGAGCGGCGATGTCGGAGGGCTGGTACGACTGGCTCGACGTGCTGTCCCAGCCGACGGCGATGCCCTACCCGGCCTCCGCGGTCCCGTCCAGCTTCATCCGCGCCAGCGTCCACGACCTGGCGCAGGAGATGTCGGCAATGGTCGGCGATGCGACCACGCCGGTCGGGTCGGCGATGCCCATCACCGCTGAGGAGCTGCTCGCGGCCCGGTCCCCCTTGTCGACCGTGGACGACGTGACCGGGTATGCGATGGGTTGGTACGTCCATCCAGCGGGCGTCCTGATGACGGACGGTGAGACCGTGGCGCAGCTGCCCGCCATCGCCGAGCACGATGGCAGCAGCAATGTCACCGACAGCTACGTCGGGTTCATCCCCGACCGCGGGCTCGGCATCGCGTACGTCGCCAACACCGGCGACGAGTACGGGCATGCGGCGTGGGACGCGCTACCGACCCAGCTGTGGGCGGCCATCCTGGGGACCCCGCCGTCCGACCCCGGTCCCGATGCCGACCCGGTCCGGAGCCACGCGAAGCTCATCTACCTCCTTACCACGCTGGGGCTGCTCATCATGGTGGCGCTGGGTCTATGGGCGCTGCGCGCCCGGGGCCGTCGTGGCCTGCGGGTCGTGCTCATCGTGCTCACGTCGGTCGTCGCGGCCGGGGTCGCGTGGCTCGCCCTAGGCTACGCGCCCAGTACGGCCGACTCCACGCTCGCCACGTTGATGCGCTGGGATCCGGACCTCGGCCTGCTGACCGTCCTCGTCGTGCTGCTCGCGGGCATCTGGGTCGTCGCCCTGGCCGCGGTCGGAGTCCGACGACTCGTGCGACGGCGGGCGCCAGCGGTCACAGGATGATGTGGGCTCCCCGCCACCCCCGCGCCCGGGGACCCGGCCTCGACCGGGACGGCGCGGAGGGGCGAGGCGGCCCGCAGGAATGGGCGCGGTGGCTCGGGTCTCGCTGGATGCAGGGCGTCGGCTTCGTCCATATCCCCGGTGTCAGCGACCGACCGCGGCCCTGAGGGTTGCGTCGCGATTCTCGAGAGGCCGGGACTCGGCCGACGCCGCCCGATTGCTACGGCACCCGTGTGCTGGTACCCCCGGACGCTCCCGGGCCGTTCCTGGGTGGCACACGTTGACACCCCGACCGGGCGCGCGCATCCTGCCGATACAGCCGTCCGGAGCGCCTGAAAGCGATGCCTCACCCGCGAAGAATGGGCATGTCTGTTCTACTGCTCATGGCAGCCATCGTGGCGGCTGCCTGCGGTGGGCCTTCGGCTACACCCAGCCCGCGACCGACCGCGGCGCCCGTGGCAAGTGGCAACGAACCCACAGAGGGGAGCGAATCCCCTGAGGGCAGCGGGGCCGCATCCACTGGCGAATCCCCTGAGGGCAGCGGGGCCGCATCCACTGGCGAATCCCCTGAGGGCAGCGAGAACCCGGACTAGGTCCCTGACAGGGACGGCAAGGGCTACGAGCGAACCCCCTCCCAGAACAGGCGCCCGTCGGCATTCCCCCCGGCGGGCGTTCTGTGTACGGGAACGCCTGGGAGGGAGCGCGTGCCAGAACCACGCCGCTGCGACCTCCCGACGTCCGGCCTTGTCCACGGCCGTTTGCAGCGGAACACGAGGGCGCGAGGCGGCACCAGTGCCGAATGGCCCCACTCCAAGCCTCGAGTAAGAGCCTTCACCATCACCCCCCCAGCGCCGCCCTCCACCCCCGAGCCCGGGGACCCGGCCGAGACCGGGACGACGCGGAGGGGCGAGGCGGGCCGCGGCGCTGAGCAAGAGTCGGGGATATCCCGAGCTCGGGAGTCAGCGGAAACGCACGCTGGGCTGTGGCACAGGACGCATGGCCATCACCTGGCGAACCCTTGAGGTCGAGGCGAGCCAGTCCGCAAAGCCGTGGTTAACCCAGTCGGCCGTCTCAAGCACTTTGTCCTCGAGACGGTCCAGACCACCCCTCTTCCATAGCCGGTGGTGGTGGGCAATGTCATTGCGGATGTCGTTCAGGTGAGATAGCCGGCCGGCCACCGGCTTCTGGAGCCCCCGACTGTTTGGGAAGGCCTTGCTCAGGCCTGGCCGCCATAAGAGCTGCTCGTCGATGTTCAGCACGTGGACCCAGAAGCCGAACGGTAGTTGCGCCACCACCTTGCCATCCGTAATCGGCGGGTCTCGGTCCGCCCGCTCTTTGGCATCGACGAGTGCGCGCCGCTGAGTTGGCGACCACCAGGCTGGGTGGTTGTACCAGGCTGCGCGTGGCCGGGTGCTGCGACACAGTTCATCCAGCTTTGCCGCGATCGCATTGCGGACGGCGATCTCAAGTGGCGCCAGTAGCTCCCATGTTGCGGCTCCGAGGGCGCTGTTCCATAGGTACAGCCGAAGCGCGAGCGGACGATGACCTTCGGCTTCCCGGAGGTACGGCGCTAGCCTGTCAACGCCAAGAGTCTCATCGAGACCATCAATCCCACTCCAGACCATCACCGCGATGCTATTGCACCATCGCCATCGCAAACGCTAAACTCTGAGCAAGAGCCCCGGAGGTCCTCTGCCGCAAGGTATGACGCCGGGGCCTAGTCTTGTCCGCCGGCATCACCGCGGCGGAACATGCCCGATCAGTGACTATGGCTCGAGTCGCCAGGCTCGCCCTCGGTCATCAGGCCCGCCTGGACGAGCCGGTTCCGGATGCTCCGCGCTTGGTGGGTCAGCAGGTCGAGGCCGGGCGGCAGCCGGCCGCACAATGAGCAGGCCGGCGTCGGTCGTCCCTGCCCGTCCAGCGCGGCCGCATGGTCGCGGAGCTGCGCGGTCATGATCCGCTCGGCATCGAGCGGTGGCGGGATGGAATAGCGGGCGTCGGCCATCAGGCCGACGGTAGCAATCCCTCTCCCGGTACCACATTCCACGCTCCGGTCGGGCCACAGCCGAGGACCCGATGCGACGGGACCTGGCCGAGCGAGCGATGGCGGGAATCAGGGGGCGCTCACGGAGCTGGCGCGGGCCGCTTGGCGTGACATCGCGGGCCTGTGCGATCGCGACCTCGTGTCGAGGCCGACGTAGGATGGCCGACGTCCACCAAGACGGGCGGGAGGTATGAGGCGATGTCCTATGAGCGACCGGGCATGGGCCCGGAGGCGGTTCCGGCTGGGGCTGCCGGGCGGTCACAGGACTCGGACGCTGGCGAGATACCGGCATCGATACGCCTGCAGATCCTGTCCACGGAGCACTGGAGCCTGCTCGCGTCGCGGTCGCTCGCGTGGAACGAGTCCTTCAGCCGGGCGGGCATGTTCCTCACCACCCTCTCGGGCGCGCTCGTGGCCCTGGCCTTGATCGCGCAGGCGACCGATTTCGGTGACGGCTTCACGCTGTCCGCCCTGGTCATCCTGCCGGTCGTGCTCTTCATCGGCATCGCCACCGTGGTGCGGCTGGGCGACTCGAACTACCACGACGCGATCTGCATCGTGGGCATGAACCGGATCCGGCACGCGTACCTCGAGCTCGCGCCGGACCTCGCGCCCTACTTCGTGATGGGCACGCACGATGACGTCCGCGGCGTCGGCATCACCATGGGCGTACCCGATCGTAAGCCCACGCTGGTCCATGTCCTCGCCGCCACGCCCGCCGTCATCGGGGTCGTGTGCGCAGTCCTGGCCGCCGTCATCGGGGTGCTCGTCGCCATCGAGCTGAACGCCGGTACCGCGGCCACGCTGGCGGTCGGCGTGGGGACATTCGTGGCCGCCATGGCGCTCTTCGCGCGCTCGGGTCGTCAGGCCATCGGCCGTGGACAGGCGTCCCTTCAGCCCCTCTTCCCGTCCCCGCCTCGTGAGTACGCGTCGCCGCCTCGGGAGTGACCCAGAGGATCGACTGCATCAGGGATGCCGGCGCGCCCTCGTGCCGGCACCGGACGATGGGCCGCCGGCATGAGGACGCCGCCGGCGCCGCTTCCTTGATCCTGGACGTCGAAGGTACGCGGGCCATCGGGCCGAAGGTACGCCGCCGGTGATGCAACGGACGCCAGGGCCCGGGCCTCAACCGAAGTGACCCGGTCATCCGGCCGGGTCGGAGGACAGGCCCGAGGAGGCAGCAACCATGGAACGACGCTTGAGGTTGACGTTCGCGTTGGCGGCGCTCGCGACGCTGGCGCTCGCTGGATCGGCCGCCCCGGTCGGTGCGGCCGACCCGGCCGGCAACAACGGGACCATCAAGGTGGACAAGCTGCCGATCGACACGCTGCCCGACAACGAATCGCATCCCGACTGTACGTTCGGCGTCGACTTCTACGGCTTCGACGAGGGAGACCTGACCGCTACCGCGACGTTCACGGTGATCGCACCCACCGTCGCGGTCGACACGGTGGTCGTCGACCAGCAGCCGGTGGGCATCGGCGAGGACCCCGCATCCGGGGCGGGCACCGACACCGGCCTCGACGCGACCGTCGTCTACGACCTCAACGAGGCGCTCGCCCCGTACATCGATTCCGTCGATTTGCGCGCGTCCACGTCAGGCTCACGGTCCACGCCCAAGGCGCGGCCAACGCAGACACCAAGTACAAGACCTTCTGGGTCACAGGCTGCACCGGCGTCATCGGCTGACCCGTCCCGCCCGGGCGTCGGGGCCGACCCTCGACGCCGGCGCCACGCCGCCGACGAGGTGGGGGCGTGAGACCGAGCTAGCCTCGAACACCTTTGAGCCGGTTACCCTGCAGGTAGACGGCCCGCGTGGTGGCCTCCAGCTCGCCGTGCGGCACGACGAGCACTACGGGGGCCTGCGATGGCTCCCGGGGCACGAGAATGCCCTGTCCCAACGCCGGACATGCGCGCATGATGTCGCTCTGACGGGCGACACCCGCCCGCCGTCCTGCCGATCCATCTGGGGGAGGGCTCGACGATGACCGAGTGGACCATGGATATGGAGGTCCCTGACCCGGATCTCGTGGATTCGCTGCGTGCCGGGCAGCTGCTCGACCGGGCAGCTGAGGACACGTTCTATCGGGAGCTGGTCAACGATCCGCTGATCGACGACGAGGAGGAGGACGACCGGGTCGACCGGGTCGACCAGTTCGACCAGTTCGACTGGTTGGAGTAGGTCGTCTCGACCCGGACGCGCCGGGTATCGAGACGACCGTCCGCGCGGTGGCTCAGGAAGCGGTCGCCGGGGCCTCCGGGGCCGGCTTCTCGGCAGCGGCAGCCTCGGGCGCTGCCGCGGCGACCGCCTCGAGTGCCTCATCGCTCACCGCATGGACCTCCGTGGCGCCACCGAGCTCCGTGAGCTTGGCGGAGATGGCCGCGTCCTGGCCGGGTCCGGCGAGGACACCCACAGCGGCCTTGCCACCGCTGAGCTCCGCGACGATGCGCGCCCGGTCCTCGGTCGTGAGGCCCAGGCCCTTGTGATGGAAGTGGCCGATGAGGCCACCACCGACGACGCCGGCGAGCAGCGTCGGCGGGAAGATGACCGCGAGGACCAGGCCGACGCCGGCACCCTTGCCGCCGCTCCGGGCGCCGAGCTTGTGCTCCTTGATCTGGCCAGCCTCGTCCACGACGAGGACGCCGACCGCGCCGAGCTTGTTCTCCGGGCTCGACTTGCCCCATGCCGTCAGGGACGCGACCGCCGCGTCCGCGGCTGCCTCGTCCGCGAAGATGCCGAGGACCAGGTTGTTGTCTGCCATGTCATGATCTCCATCGATGCCGTGTGCGAGAAGCACAGGCATCTGCCTGCACGAGCGCGACCACTATAGGCGAGGGACGCCAAGGAGAGCTTTCGACCGCGGCGAGCGCACGGGACACGTCGAGGCTCTCCGCGATGCCGGACCCGCAGAGGCGAATCGCCTGCCTCAGGTGGTCACGACGCCCAGGCCGAGCGCGCGGGCCGCTTGCGCCTGGCGCAGGTCGAACGTCAGGAAGCCGACTCCGGGCGCACTGACCCGCTGCGCGGCGGCCAGGTGGAGCGCGTCGAGCGTCCGCACGCCAGTGGCTTCCGCGATCGCGGAAGCCGACTCGCAGGTGGCCGCGTCGAGCTCGACGATGGAGAACGACCGCAGATCATCGGCGAACGCGGCTCGCGCAGCCACGAGGGAGCGCCCCGACAGGAGGCGAGCGAGGTTGCGGCGGACCTCGACGATCGTGTGTCGGGCCGTGAGCAGCTCAGCGTCCGCTCGCAGCAACGCCTCAGCGACGACCGAGTCCGCCTCCTCCACGTAGCGCTTCAGCAGGGCGCTCGAATCGACATACGTGCTCACTCGCCGCGGTCCTCGGCCAGAACGTCGAGTACCCGCCTGGAAGCCTTCACCCGGCGCGCCGGGCCGAGCGGCGAGCCCGTTCCCGGCGTGATCCAGCCGGCGCGGATGCCATCCTCGAGGCGCGCACGACCTGGCACGGGACCGAGCATCGCCTTCGGTCGCCCGCGGTCAGTGACCCGCAGGACCTCGCCGCGTTCCGCCCTGTCCAGGTACTCGGAGAGTCGCTGTTTCAGTTCCCGGATCCCGACATCAGCCATGTGGACACATTACCACGACAATGTGTCCACAAACGGGTGCTTGGCGACTCAGGACGCCCCGGCGGCTGGCATATCGGCCGTCTTGACGTCGCCCGCGGGTTCCAGCACCAGGGCCATCGCCCCGGAATCGAAGGCCTGCACAGCCGTGGCCGGGCGGAAGGTCGTGGGCACGATGCCCGCGTCGAAAAGACGCTTGCCGGTGCCCAGGGCGATGGGATACATCCACAGGTTGAGGCGGTCGAGCAGACCCTCGGCGAGGAGTGCCCGCAGCAGCTCGCCGCTACCCCAGGTGTGGACCTCGCCGAACTCGCCGCGCAATGACCCCACGGCTGCGGCGTCCCGGAGCACCGTGGTGCCCGCCCAGCTCGGATCGGTGAGCGTGCGCGAGACGACGTACTTGGGGATCGCCGCGAACTTCGCCGCGACCGGGTCCGTGAGCGGCTGGAACGGCCAGAAGCTGGAGAAGATGTCGTACGTGCGGCGGCCGAGCAGCAGCGCGTCCGTGCGCTGGATACTGGCCATGATCGACGCGCCGATCGCCGCATCTTCGAGCGGTGCCTGCCAGCCGCCGAAGACGAAGCCGCCGCTGCTGTCCTCGTCGCGCCCGCCGGGTGCCTGGTAGACCCCGTCGAGGGTGATGAAGAGGTCTGCCGCGATGATGCCCATGCCGGTCTCCTTGCGCTGGGGAACGGTCGACCCGCACCGACGGCCCATCTGCGCACAGGGCCCGACGGCGTCCCGTCAGGCGCCCGCCCCGGGTTCACCCGCCGAGCAGGACCTGTCCCTCGTCTGTCTCGTCGTCGTCCTCGCGCTGGCTGCCGCTTGCCGCAGGGCGGTCCCCCGCCTCGTCCACGCTCGCGTCTGCCGGATCGGGCACCTGGCCGAGCGACTGCCCCGGCTCGTCCGGTTCGACCGGGTTGGTCCCGCCGAATGCGGTGGGTAGCTCATCGCGGTTGGTGCTGCTCGGCTTGAAGCGACCCTGCTCGATGTCGGTCACGTCGTCATCCTCCGGCGTGGCTCGACGGTGGGCCCAACGGGATCTGCGACGGGCCGGCCCATGGACAGGCCCCGAGCGACGGATCACGGCGGCCGCTCGGGGCCCTGGAGAAGCCCATCCGGAGGGGTTGATGCGAGACGCCCTCGGATGACGACAGGGTCGCAGCCTCCACGCTGCATGGTCACGTCAAGGCGGGCCGAGCGTGTGACGGTGGCATCGCAGAACGGCACGGGATGCCAGTCCTCCCAGGCATCGGCCGGCCTGGGGCGCAGGGTCCACCGCCATTGGGCCGGCGTTGCCGGCGATGACCGAGGCGCGGGACCCGACACCCCTGGGTGACGCCGGGTCCCGGCCGGGGACGGCTGGGTCTGCATTGGGATGATCGAGGCCGCAGTCCGCCGTGGCACTCGCCCGATGGTCCAGGGGGACCTGGGTCATCGAGGTCCCGAACGCCGAGACGATGGCCTACCGGATCAGGTCTGGCCGGCTGCCCGCGCCCGATCGCAACGAACGGTGGGGCTCGAGTGGGGCGGGCTCCGCCGGACAGGAGACGGTCGATCCCTCATGGATGACCGCCCCGGACGCGATCGCGCGCCGTCCCAGCACCGCGTTCGCGGGCTCCCGGCGGCCATCGGCCACCGGCAACCCCGGGATCAGTCCCATCAGCCCCACTCGGGCTCGCCGTCGACGGTAGCCGGGGGCACACCAGGGTCATACGGCCGAACGACCCGCGTATGGGTGCCGGTCGGCACGTCCTGGAGACGGGAACGCCGATCGCCGTCGGGAGGCTCCACCGTGCCGCCCTGCCCCGTGAGTCGCGCAGGTGCATCACCGCTCGGTACAGCCGCAGCTCGCCAGTCCCCGTGAGTCGCGCCGGTGCATCACCGCTCGGTACAGCCGCGGCTCGCCAGTCCCCGTGAGTCGCGCCGGCGCATCACCGCTCGGTACAGCCGCGGCTCGCCAGTCCTCGGAGTCGCGCCCACAGCCCTGGGTAGCCCGTGTAGTGCTGATCGAGTTCCTGATCCGAGGGTCGGCCGGCCCGGCTGATGCCCAAGCTCGAAGCTCGGGACCGGCAACGAGCATCTGAGCATGGGTAGGGCTGATCCGAGCGACGCCAGCTGGGACGGACACGCTCGACCTGGCCTTCCTGCGCTCCGCGTGGCCGCCTGCGGTCCACCAGGCCGTCGATCAGCAGTACATGGGCTGATCCGGCGGGCTGGCCCGGCAGGGGGCTGGCCCGGCAGGTGGGAGGCATCGCGTGGGGGCCGGCCCGGCAGGTGGGCTGGCCCGGCAGGTGGGCTGGCCCGGCAGGTGGGCTGGGCTCGGTGGGCCTCGGGAAGGGAGCGGTCAGGGGCGCCGCTGGACGTTCTTGACGGCGTCCTGACCAGGCGTTTAGTATACTGAACATGGGTTCAGTACACGACCGCGGCGACCTCACCGCCCGCGCGACCATCCGGAATGCCGCGTTGCAGCTCTTCGCCGACCGTGGCCCGGACGCGGTGACGCTGCGCCAGATCGCCACCCGGGCCGGCGTCTCCCCGGCGCTCGTCGTCCACCACTTCGGGAGCAAGGACGGCCTGCGTGCCGAGGTCGACGCGTTCGCCGCGCGGGCGTTCGACGCGATCTTCGAGGCTATGCCGACCGAAGAGCTCGTCGAGCTGCTCGTCGGCGGGGCGTCGAGGGGGTCGCTCGCCGAGGCATTCGCCCGGGGTTTCCCGCCCGGCTCGCCGCTGCCGGCCTACCTGCGCCGGCTGCTCCTGACGAACGACCCGGCGGGAGCCGCGCTGTTCGGACGGTGGTATGCCGCGACCCGGCGTCTCCTCGACGTGATGGTCGAGATGGGCGTCGCTCGGCCGAGCGAGGACCCCGACACCCGGGCCGCGTTCTTCCTGGCCAATGACCTGGCACTCATCCTCCTGAGGGACCCGATCGCCATGGCCATCGGTGTCGACCCGCTGACCCCCGAGGGGATGGACCGGTGGGCCGGGGAGGCCAGCACCATCTATGCCGAGGGCGCGTTCCGTGCCCCGCGAACGGAGTAGCACCTCATGAACGCAGCCCGATCCGTCATCCGCGCCCAGGGGCTGACCAAGACCTTCGGACCGGTCCGCGCCCTCGACGGGCTCGACCTTGAAGTGGCCCCCGGAGAGGTCCACGGCTTCCTCGGCCCCAACGGAGCGGGCAAGTCGACGACGATCCGCGTCGTCCTCGGCCTAGTCCGCGCCAGTGGCGGTCACGTCGAGCTCTTCGGCGGTGACCCGTGGCGTCAGGCCGCGACGCTCCACGGACGGCTCGCCTATGTCGCCGGCGACGTCGCACTCTGGCCGGGGCTCACCGGTGGGCAGTGCCTCGACGTCCTTGGCGCGACCCACGGCGGACTGGACGAGGCTCGCCGGGCCGCCCTCATCGAGCGGTTCGACCTCGACCCGACCAAACGGATCCGCGACTACTCCAAGGGCAACCGCCAGAAGGTCGCCCTCATCGCCGCCCTCGCCGCCGAGGTCGATCTGCTCGTGCTCGACGAGCCCACTTCCGGGCTGGACCCGCTCATGGAGCAGGCCTTCCAGGAGGTGGTTCGGGAGCGGCGCAAGGAGGGCTGCACGGTCCTGTTGTCGAGTCACATCCTGGGCGAGGTCGAGGCCCTTGCCGACCGGGTGACCATCATCCGCCGGGGCCGGACCGTGACGACCGGGACCCTCGCCGAGCTGCGACGGCATACCCGCACCCACGTCCACGCGGTCACCGTCGACGCGCCCGCCGGCCTCGCCGATGCCCCGGGTGTCGCGGACCACGTCTCCGAGCGGCGCGATGGCCACATCGACAGCCAGTTCACCATCGACGCCGAACACCTGGACGACATCGTCGGCCTGCTGCATACCGCACGGATCCACACCCTCACCGTGACCCCGCCGAGCCTCGACGCACTCTTCCTGCACGCCTACGGCGGGCAGGCCGAGCCCCTCGACGCCACCGAGCTCGGGGAGCCGGTGGAGGCGCGACGATGAGCGCGACCGGCCTGGGGGCCATGCTCGGCATCCTGTGGCGGACGCACCGCCGCGGCACGCTCATCTGGATGCTCGTGCTCATCGCCATGATGGTCGCCACGGCGGGCGCGGTCGCCGGCCTCTACACCACCCCCGAGCAGATCCACACCTACGCGGTGGCCGTCACCGCGGGCGACGCCCTCGTCGCGATCAACGGCAGGGTCGAGGGCATCGACTCGCTCGGCGGCATCATCCAGGACGAGTTCGGCTTCCTCGCAGCCTTCCTCCTCCCTCTGCTCGGCATCAGCCTCGTCGCACAGACCACCCGGGGCGAAGAGGAGGCCGGGCGGCTCGAGACGGTCCTTGCGGGCCGCGTCGGGCGCCACGTCCCGGTGCTAGCGGGGCTCATCCTCGCCTCCGCCGCCATCTTGGTCACCGCCATCGCGTTCGCCCTCGGGCTCGTCGTCTTGGGGGTACCCGCGACCGGAGCGGTCCTCTACGCCGCCTCCCTCGGCGCCCTCGCCTTCGTCTTCGCCGGGCTTGCGGCGCTGCTCGCCCAGGTCACGCTGCATTCCCGGGGCGTCTACATGTGGGGCCTGCTCGTCCTCGCCGCGGCCTACATGCTGCGGGGCGTCGGAGACGTGACGAGGACGTGGGTCACCTGGATCTCGCCGCTCGGCTGGGCCGAGAAGGCCGCGCCCTTCGGGGACATGCGCTGGTGGACCCTCCTCATCCCCCTCGCTGTGGGCGGGCTGCTCGCCACGCTCGCCGTCCTCATCGCCGGACGCCGCGACCTCGGCAGCTCCCTCGTCCGCGGGGGCACGGGACCTGCGCGGGCGACGATGTGGCTGCGCAGCCCCCTTGGGCTGGCGACCTCTATCCACCGCCCGGCGTTCCTCGGCTGGCTCGCCGGCACTGTGATCCTCGCGGGTCTGATGGGCGCGCTCGCCCAGCAGTTCATCGACGCGGTCCTCGGCAACCCGGCCATGGCCGAGGCCCTCGGCGTATCGAGTGGTCGCCCCGTGGACGCGATGGTCGCCCTGACCCAGCTGTACATCGCCATCATCGCAACGGCCTATGCCGTCCAGGCCGTCGGCAGCCTGCGCGGCGAGGAGACCGCCGGCCGACTCGAGATCCGCCTGTCCGGCACGTTGTCCCGGATCCGATGGCTCGTCGCCCATGCGCTCGTGATCGTCGCTGGCCTCCTCGTCATCGTCGTCGTCTCCTCGATCCTCCTGGCCGCGGGCACGGCGTGGTCGACGGGCACCGCGGTGGACCTCGGTCGCATCCTCTCGGCGGGGGCGACATACCTGCCGGCCGAACTCCTCGTTGGCAGTCTGGGCCTTGCGCTCTTCGGCCTGTGGCCGAGGGCGCTGCCCGTGGCCTGGGCGGCCGTGGCCCTCGTCGCCTTCATCGCCTTCCTCGGTCCGGGTCTCAAGCTGCCCCAGTGGGTGCTCGACCTCTCCCCGACGACCCACCTCGGCAACCCCCCGCTGGGTACCGTAAATGCGCTGCCGCTGATCGTCCTCAGCGCCATCGCCGCGGGCCTCGGTGTCGTCGCGGCGGTCGGCTTCCGGTATCGAGGGGTGCCCCAGACCTGAGCGGCGGAGCACCGCCCACCTACAAGGACTCCCATGGGCAGTCGCGCTCGCTGGCCACCGTCCACACATCCCTCGGCGGGGCCTTCTCGACCCGTGTGACCATCCCGGCGAGGGCGCATCTGGGCGCCGGCAGCGTCATCGCCGAGGGCCTGTGGAGCGGGCTTCGCGCCAAGGTCCGTCTCAAGGTTCGGTAGGCCTGGACAGTCACGGGAGGGTCGTTGACCCGACTCCCAGGCGCGGCCAGGTGCGCATGCAGCGTTAGCCGGGGGTCGCCCTGGACGTGCTCCCCACCCTTTCGTGGCGGTGACCCGCCGACCGGCATCGTGTGCTGTCATCATCGGGGCCATGGCCTTGGATCTCGTTGGGCCACCCCGTCCAGTCTCACCGGTATCGTCGGTCGCGGTCAACCGCCAGCCCGTCACGCCGGCGGGTTCCCGAGCCCCCGCGAACGAGGAGTCAGCACGCTGTGACCGAGCCCACGACCTCGCAGCCCCAACGGCACGACCCGAGCTTCATGGAGCGGGCCGAGGCCCAGGCCGACGCCGTCGCCGGTCGCTTCGACAAGTCCGACTGGATCGAGCTGCTCGCCGCGCTCCTGCTGGCACTCGCCACCATCGCTGCGGCCTGGTGCGCGTACCAGTCGACGCGCTGGAGTGGCGTCCAGGCCGACGCGTACGCCCGGGCAGGTGCGGCCCGCCAGGAGTCCGTGCGGGCCTCGAGCCGGTCGTTCGCCCAGACCGTCATCGACGTCCAGGTGTTCCAGTCCTGGATAGCCGCCAAGAATGCCGCCGATGACCGGCTGGCCACGTTCTACCAGGAGCGCTTCCGTCCGGAGTTCGTGCCTGCGTTCGACGCCTGGCTTGCGTCGGCACCAGCCGGGACGATCCCGCCCGGGACCCCGTTCGCCCTCCCCGCGTACCAGCTCGCCGAGCAGACGCGCTCCGATGACCTGTCCAGCCAGGCGGAAGCATCCACCGCCGAGGCCCGTACCGCGAACCAGACCGGCGATGACTTCGTGCTCCTCGCCGTCATCTTCGCGTCGGTGCTGTTCTTCGCGGGCGTGGGCACGAAGTTCCGGGGCTACCGGGTCCGGGTCGTCATGGTCGCCTTCGCTGTGGGTCTGTTCGGACTGGCCCTCATCTTCGTCTTCAGTCTGCCCCAGAACGTCGGCATCTGAGCGCCGCCATGCGGCGTGGGCGGCCGGCGCTTGCCGCTGGAACACGCCTCAGGGAGCGCCGCGATCGGCGCCGAAGGACCTCGACCTCGGTCGCGCCCGTGTTGCCGCCGGTCGAGGTACACGGGGGATCGGGATCGGGTCGGCGGTTGACTGGGCGCCTCGACACCGCCACGATGGGCGACCGATCGACACGCAGCTGCGCCCACAGGAGCGATCAGAAGATGCATCACCGCAACCTCCGACACCGGACAGTCGTCGCGGCCATGGTCATGGTCATGATCGCCCTCACCGGGTGGGCATCGCCCGGCGTGGCCGCAGGTCCCAGGCTCAAGGCCGACTACCGGTTCCAGAACAGCCTCGTATCGTCCGTCAAGGGAGGGCGGCACCTCGACCCGGTCCCGGCCCCGTTGCTCAACTACACGAAGCAGAAGGTGAAGGGACACTCGGTCCTGACCTACCTGTTCGACAGCGGGCAGGGCCTGGACCTCGCGGCAGCCTCGGTGGTCATCCCATCGCGCCAGTACAGCATCGTGGTGCTGATGCGCTTCGATGAGGTCAGCTCCTACCGGCGCATCGTGGACTTCTCGAACCAGAATGCGGACACGGGTCTGTATGTCGAGGACGGGGTCCTGGACATGTACGACTATGACCAGCCCACGGGGGAGGCCGCGACGATCGCGCCCAACCAGTGGGTACAGGTCGTCCTGACGCGATCCTTGTCGGGACGGCTGAAGGGCTACGTGAATGGCGTCCGCCAGTTCAGCTTCGATGACGCGGTCAACAAGCTGGGTGTCATCTCGGCGGATGACCACCTGACCTTCTTCCGGGACGACGGCTCCGAGACGAGTGCGGGCGCGGTGGCGCGTATCCGGCTGTATGACAGACCGCTCTCCGAGTCGCAGGTCAGGCACCTCTCGACGACCGCGCCGGCGCCGGCGGTGTCGACGTCGGTGTCCTCGGCTGCGCGCTCGTCCAGGATCACGGTCAAGGGCAACCACTTCGGTCCGCACGAGTCAGTGTCCCTCACCTACAAGGACTCCCATGGGCAGTCGCGCTCGCTGGCCACCGTCCACACATCCCTCGGCGGGGCCTTCTCGACCCGTGTGACCATCCCGGCGAGGGCGCATCTGGGCGCCGGCAGCGTCATCGCCGAGGGCCTGTGGAGCGGGCTTCGCGCCAAGGTCCGTCTCAAGGTTCGGTAGGCCTGGACAGTCACGGGACGGTCGTTGACCCGACTCCCGGGTAGGGCCCCCGCGCTCGAGCAGGGGCAGCCGGAGTTGGCGAGGGTCCCGGACGCGGCGCTCGACTGAGGCTGCACCCGAAGATGCTGGTCTCGCCGTGGTCCGACGCTGGGGATTGACAGCGGCCGCTCGAACGACAATGATCCCGCGCCATGGCGTCGCCTCGACGTGCCCAGGCGTCGGCGTCCCATCGACCTCGGAGGTGTGAGATGCGGCGCGCGTTCCTCACAGTGGGACTCCTGATCGGGCTGATCGGCTCTCAGGCGGCATCCGCGGCAGCGGTCGCCTCCCCCTACTCCTTCTCGGACCCGAAGGGTGACGCGCCGCATGGTCAGCGTACGGACATCCGCAAGGTCACCATCACCCACAAGAGCACCGTGACCATCGTGGTCGCGATGCAGAAGGCTGCACCGTTCTCGAGCTGGGGGACGACCGGCAACCTGGTCAACATCCAGATCCACATCAACGGCATCCCGATGTACATCTGCGCGTCGAAGGCCGTCGCGAAGCTGTGCAACGGCGAGAGCATCGTGCCCAACTGCCCGGTGACGCGGAGCCGCTCGGCGGCGAAGAACCAGTACACCTTCAAGGTCGCCCGCAAGTGCCTGGGCAACCCTGGCAAGATCAAGCTGTTCGTCATCGCTGGGGCCTTCGGCTCCACTCAGATCGAGCGAGTCGGACCGGGCGCCGAACGCCGGCTACTCGGCGAGCGTCGCCCACGGCTGAGGACTCGCCGGGTGCGCGGTGGGCGGCAGTAGGCCGCCCACCCGGGCCCACTCGCACCGACACCTGGACTCAAGGGAGGATTCGCGATGAGCGCTGCGCATGATCGAACCCGGTACCCATTCCTGACCGCGAGCCTCGCCTCGGTGTTGGCGCTCGCGGTCCTGGGCGGGGGTGTCACGGCCCAGTCACCGGCCCCAAGTGAAGCGCCGGCGTCCACGGCTCCGGCCTCACCTGCCGAAAGCCCAGCCGCGAACCCATCCACCGCTCCCGTGGATTCCTCGATCGCCGCGTGTGATGCGTTGCTATCCAGCGCGTCCATCACCTCTGTGACCGGGGCAGAGGTCGTTCGTGCCGACACGGGTTCCGTCGGAAACGGCAACTTCCCGGACTCGCCGTCCTGCACCTGGACGTTGTCCGATGGATCGTCGGTTCGCATCGACAGCCAGCTTGAACTGAGCTCATTCGGATCGGGCAGCATCCAGAAGGCCCGTGCCTTTGGTGCCAAGACGGTCGAGAGCCTCCCGCAGCCAGCGGCATCCATCGTATGGGACGGAGGCCAAGGCCAGGTGATGGTCGGTCGCGTCGGCCCCTTGCTGGTCGAGACGCTGCTCTTCAGCGCGCGGTCGGCCGATGGCAAGACGGACGATCTCCCCCTGCTGGAGCAGTTGGCCAAGGCGAGCGCCGCACAGCCCGCCCCGCCGTTGACGGTCGACCCTGAGTGCGCGTCGCACCTCGGGGTCAGCGTCGTCGGCACCCAGCGCTACGAAGCGCCGTCGTCAGACGGCGACCGCACCGACCTGTATTGCGGCTACGACCTGGGCGATGGCACGGCCGCGACACTCGCCATCCAGTGGCGAGCCAAGAACGTCCAGCCCGATTGCTGCGAGAAGGTCAAGGAGCTGGGCAAGGGCGCGTTCGCCCAGCAGAACGGCACCGGCAAGAAGGCGCCGTGGCGGCTCGATTGGATCCTGGCCAAGGGCGATCCCGCCCGGGTGGCGGAGCTCAGCAATGGCGCTGCTGGGACGAGGCTGTTGAGCAAGCAGGAGCTCATCACGCTGGCCAAGACCGTGTCGCTGGGCACGACCGTCGAGGCCAGCCCGTCGCCGACCACTGCGGCGGTGGCCATCGCACCGGAAGCCGCGGGCCTCGTTGGCAGCTGGGCATTCCAGGGCATCGCGGGCGGCCTGGAGCTGCCACCCGGGCTTACGGTGACCCTGACCTTTGCGGCCGACGGCACCGTGGTCACGGACTTCGGCTGCAAGCCGCCCAAGAAGAAGCAGCCCCTGTCGTGGCCGGGCACGTTCACGGCGGACGCCACCACGCTCGACGTCACGTGGGCGAAGAAGTTCAAGGGTGCATGCACGGGCAACGACGCCTACAACTATTCCCAGCCGTTCTCGTTCGTGATGCAGCTCGTCACGACCCCCGGTTCGTGGTCTGTCACGGGTGACACGCTGACGCTCGCGGGCACCAGCGGTCCCGGTGCCAACGCCAAGCTACCGTTCCAGCGCGTCACCGGCTAGCCCGGCGTCCGGGCTCGCGGCCGCGCTCGGGCGGCCGTCCGGGGCCCGCGCGACGGGTCAGTGGTTCGGGCGCGCCATCCGGATGAGCGTCCGGGTGCCATGTGCCGCATGCTCGATGTACCAGTAGTGCGCGTGGTGCCCGTCCGAGACGTAGTCGTAGTGCTCGTCGCACAGCAGGACCTGGGCCGTCTGACCACGCTCGTCCGTCACCGTGCGCTCCCGGGCGGGCAGGTCGCAGCTGGCTGACCCTGGACCTGATGCCGGGCCAGTGAAGTCACACGCACCCGCCGGCTTCGCCTGGGGATCGCTCACCTCGCTCCCTCCTCCTCGCGCAGCAGTCGCGCCGCGACCGGTCGGCTCCAGGGTCGAGGGTAGCAGCCGTGGTCTAGCCATCGGGAGACCCCCGGCCGCGTCGACGCCACAGGGCGGCGTCGAGCCAGACCGTGCCGCTCAGACGCTGTGCTGCGGGATCTCCGGCGCCTGAGGCTCCGTGCGGGTCTTGTCGCACGCCCCACCGAGCGGCAGACGTACCTCGCCGACGGCGACCTGACGACTCTCGCCGCACTCCCGACAGATCGCGACGGCGTGCGTCTGGTCACCGCCCTGGCCGACACCGATGATCCAGTCGTGCGCCAGGACGCGGTCCGTCATGGCGCCGCGGCTGGCTGTGGCTCGACGGAGGAACAGAGCACCAGGGTGGGCCGGCCACCGTGGGCCGATTGGCTGTCGAGGGTGCGGTCAGCGAGTGCCGGGAGCGCTTCCGCCGCGACATAGAGGGCCAGCTCGTCCGAATCGACCTGCTGGTCGCCCGGTCCCGGCGCCGACACGAACGAGAGCGAGAGTCCTCCGGGACCGCGCTCGATGCGCACGATCCAGCCCGGGTCGACCCCCTTCGCATCGCGGATCCGCTGGAGCTGACTCGTTGCCTGTGCCGTGACCTGGAGCATCGCGTCCGTTCCTCCCGATAGACCTACCATGGAAGACTATAGCCCATGGGCTATCTTCCGGGCATCCCCCAAGGGTCATACTCGTTGCTCGCCACACGACACGACATGACGGAGGACCTTCGTCCATGACGAGCGCCACCCCGACCCCGCCAGCGCGGCCCACGCCGGCAGACCCCATGCCCGGCACCGCCCGGGACACCCGGCTCCCCGATCCCGCCCGCCGCAACCTGCCGCCGGAGCTCGGCCCGGACTCGATCGCCATCCTCGAGGGGCGCACCTTCATGTACTCCGACCCCGTGGGCGACGTGCCCCAGGATCCATCGGCGGCCTGCTGCATGCCGACACGCGCTTCCTCGATCGCTGGGTGCTCAGCGTCAACGGCGCGCGGCTCCTGGCCCTGCGATCACGGACGGTCGATCACTACTCCGCGCTCTTCTTCCTGACCAACCCGAAGCTGCCGTCGCTCGCCGCCAACAGCATCGGCATCCGGCGGAGCAGGTTCGTGGGCGGCGGGCTCCACGAGCGCATCGAGCTCGAGAGCTACCTCGACGAGGCGCTGCGCATCGAGGTCCGCCTGGGCGTGGGCAACGACTTCGCCGACCTGTTCGAGGTCAAGAGCGAGGTCCGCGACCGCTCGGCGGCCATCGTCCGGGCGCATGCGGCCGACGGCTCGCGCCTCAGCTTCGGGTACCGGAACGGCAGCTTCGAGGCCGAGACGGTGGTGCGCATCTCCGCGCCGCCGACGCGGCTCGAGGGGGACGACCTGGTCTGGCTCCTGGACCTGCCACCGCGCGGCCGCTGGACGTGCTCCCTGGAGGTCCCGTTGCGTCTCGGGCCAAACGAGCTCCAGCCCGCCCACGCGGATTTCGCGGAGGAGTTCGACCATGGGCGCGAGGACCCGACCAGCCAGTGGCTGGCGGACCGTCCACCCCACGAGTTCGACTCGCCCCTCCTGGCCGGCACCGTCGAGCAGACGCTCCGGGACCTGCTGGCGCTCCGGCTCGAGGCTCGGGCGGGCGACGAGACGATCATGCTCCCGGGCGCCGGCCTGCCGTGGTTCCTGACCCTGTTCGGGCGGGACACCCTCATCACGGCGTTCCAGACCGTGCCGTTCGGGCCCCGGGTGGCGCGCGGCGCCCTCATCGCGCTGGCCACCCTGCAGGGGACCGCCGTCGACGACTTCCGGGACGAGGAGCCGGGCAAGATGCCCCATGAGCTGCGGTCGGGGGAGCTGACCGTGCTGGGCCTCAAGCCGCACAGTCCCTACTACGGCTCGGCGGACTCGACGATCCTGTGGCTCATCCTGCTGTCGGAGTACTGGCGCTGGACCGGGGATGACGCGTTCGTCCACGCCATGCGCGACCATGCGCTGCGGGCACTCGAATGGATCGACCGCTACGGCGACCGGGACGGCGATGGCTACGTGGAGTACCAGACCAGGTCGACCCAGGGACTGGGCAACCAGTGCTGGCGCGACTCCCTCGACGGTGTCCTGTTCGCGGACGGGTCGATGCCCTGCCTGCCCATCGCGACCTGCGAGATCCAGGGATACGTCTACGACGCGAAGCTGCGGCTCGCCGACCTGGCCGATGGCCCGCTCGCGGATGCGGCGCTCGCCACACGACTGCGCGCGGAGGCCGCGGATCTGCGGTCACGCTTCGATCGCGACTTCTGGATCGATCGGAGGGGCGGCTACTACGCCATCGGCCTCGACGGCGACAAGCGGCCGATCGACTCCCTGACGTCCAACATCGGACATCTGCTGTGGTCGGGCATCGTGCCCCCGGAGCGCGCCCGGGCGGTCGTCGACCAGCTCATGTCCGACGCGCTCTATTCCGGCTGGGGCATCCGGACGCTGTCCACGGAGGACGCCGGCTTCAATCCCATCGGCTACCACCGTGGCACCGTGTGGCCCCACGACAACGCGATCATCGCGCTCGGCCTCGCTCGGTACGGCTTCCGCGAGGAGGCGGCGCGCGTCGGCATGGGCCTGCTCGAGGCGGCCGGCCAGTCCGCCTATCGGCTGCCGGAGGCGATGTCCGGCTATCCCCGATCGGACGGCCCCTTCCCGGTCCCCTACCCCACCGCGTGCAGCCCCCAGGCCTGGGCCAGCGGCGCGCCCCTCCTGGTCCTGCGCGCGATGTTGGGGCTCGACGTGCGCGACGGTCGGGTCACGGTCGATCCGCACCTGCCGGATGCCCTGGGCGCGATGCGCTTCGAGGGCGTGCCAGCGCTTGGCAAGCGCTGGTCGGTCCGGGCGGAGGGCCGGACAGGACGGGTCCGGGTCATGGAGGGCGACGCGGACGGTTGAGCCTTCCCGGCCCATGTCGCTGAGCCTTCCCGGCCATGTCGCCCGGTCCGCGGGCGCGCGGAGCGTCGCCGCCGGGCATGTCGCCCCTGCTAGGCTGCTTCGCATGCGATGGGCACTGGCGGCGAACGCCGCAACGTCCGCCGAGCGCCGGGCCCTGCATGAGACGCTGCCCTGATCGGGGGACGCGAGCCCATCCGGGGCCGGAAGGTCGGCGACCGACGCATCCGGATCGAGCGCCCGCAGACGGAATACTTCCGCTACACGGCCCCGGACACGCTGGTGGCCCGGCACAAGGCACACGCAGAGCGCGATGGCCGCGCCCGCTGGATCGCCCGGGTCCGCCACACCCTGCTGGGCCGCCCGCTCGCGTCCGAGGAGGAGATCGGCGAACGGCTGACCAAGACCAAGGCGCTGGCGATCTTCAGCTCGGACGCCATCAGCTCGTCCGCGTACGCGACCGAGGAGATCCTGCGCGCCCTGCTCGTCGGTGGCAGCGCCCTGCTGGCGCTGAGCCTGCCCATCGGCATCGGCATCGCCCTGCTCCTGGCGGTCGTTGCCATCAGCTACCGGCAGGTCTGCATCGCCTATCCGACGGGCGGCGGCTCGTACTCGGTGTCCAAGGCGAACTTCGGTCGGATGGCCTCGCTCGTGGCCGCATCGGCACTGCTCATCGACTACACGCTCACGGTCGCGGTGTCCATATCGGCCGCATCCGCCCAGATCATCTCGGCCATCCCGGGCCTCGAGGACCTGCGCGTGGAGATCGCGGTGGCCGCCATCGCGCTGGTCACGCTGGGCAACCTCCGCGGCGTGCGGGAGTCGGGCAACATCTTCGCGCTGCCGACCTACCTGTTCGTCGGTACCGCCCTGCTGCTCATCGTCGTCGGTTCCTACCGGGTGCTGGTGCTGGGCGACGTGACGGCACCGCCCGAGATCGCGTCCGCGTCGGGTGAGCTGACCGGGGTCGCCCTGTTCGCGTTGCTCCTGCGGGCCTTCGCGTCCGGTGCCGTGGCGCTGACGGGCACCGAGGCCATCGCCACCGGCGTCCCGGCATTCAAGCCGCCGGAGTCGAGGAATGCGGCCAGCACGCTGACCGTCATGGCCATCCTCCTCGCGGTCCTGTTCGTCGGCTTCACCTTCCTGGCGCGGGCGTTCGGCATCGTGCCCAACGAGGACCAGACGGTGACCGCACAGATCGCGACCCAGGTCTTCGGCGCATCGTCGATCCCGTTCTACCTGTTCCAGGCGTTCGCGGCGCTGCTGCTCATCCTGGCCGCCAACACGTCCTTCGCGGCGTTCCCACGCCTGGCGGCGATCCTGGCCGAGGACGGCTTCTTCCCGCGCATCTTCGCCTTCCGCGGCGACCGGCTGTCATTCACCACGGGCATCGTCGTGCTGGGCTTCGTCGCCATCCTGCTGGTGATCGCCTTCGACGCCGAGACGCATCTCCTCATCCCGCTGTACGCCGTCGGTGTCTTCATCGACTTCACCATCAGCCAGGCGGGCATGGTCCGGCATTGGCGTCGGACCCGCGCGCCGGGCTGGCGGTACCGCATCTCCATCAACGGGGTGGGCTGCGTCGCGACCGCCATCGTCGCGGTGGTCGTGGTCGCCGCGAAGGCGCCATCGTCCCTGGTCGTGCTGGCGCTCATCCCGGTGCTCGTGGTCGGGATGCGCCTCATCCATCGGGAGTACCAGGTGGTCGGGCGGGAACTGGCGGTCCGGCCGGGCCAGGTCTTCGGACCGCCCGCGAAACGCAACCGAGTCATCATCCCCGTGTCCGGGCTCACCCGGGCGGTGGTCCAGGCGGTGCAATTCGGGCGGACCCTTTCGGACGATGTGCGGGCCGTGCACATCAGCGCCGACACCGAGCGGGCCGAGATCCTCCGCCAGGAATGGCTGGTGCATCTGCCCGGGGTGCTGTTGATCATCGTCGAGACGCCCTACCGGTCCTTCGTCACGCCATTCCTGGCATATCTCGATGTGATGGCGCCGGCGGCGGCCGACGAGATCACCATCGTGGTGCTCCCCGAATACGTGCCTCGCCACATCTGGGATCGAGCCCTCTACAACCAGACGGCCTCGCGATTGAAGCGAGCCCTCGTTGGTCGTCCCGAGACGGTGCTGGCCGATGTCCCCTACCAGCCCGAGCACGGTCCGTAGCCTCGACCGCGGATGACCGTCAGGTCGCGAGCTCGGCCGCGACCTCCAGGACCCGGCTGCTGTCCAGGCGCTGACCATGGTCATCGAGCGCCGACGCGCGCGCATATCGCGCGCCATCCGGGACCATGCTCCGGCTGAGCGCGGAGCGATCGCCGGGATCCCGGGTCGCATCGTCGAACAGCGACACGATGCCGTCGGCATGGAGATCGTGCTCATGCACTGCGGCCCGGCGGTCACGCCCGCCATCCTGCCCGGGCTTATCCGCCACTACGCCTGCGCCGGCTATCGGTTCGTGACCGTGGCGGAGCTGCTCACCCGCCGATCCGGGGGTCAGGGCGAACGTGGGCTGCGCGCTACCGAGCGTGACGGATGCCGCCGGATCAGCACCGCCCCCGAGCGGGTCCAGTGTGCAGGACGGGACCGGGACTGACCTTGGTCCCTCGCGACCGACCGGGACGACCGCCCAGGGCGCTCCGGCTCCCGATGAGGTCACGGTCCTCCTTGACGACCTCGTCCATCTCCTGACGGGTCTGCTCGAGCGGTAGCCGTCAGGGCAGCGGGTCGATCGGTGCCGAAGACCTCGATCTCGGTCGCGCCCGTGTTGCCGCCGGTCGAGGTCGCGACGTCGAACCGGAGGACCTGGGCGCTGACGGCCAGCGGCGCCACCGCGTCCGCGGGGAATGGCCCGAAGGTGCGCCCGTCCGCGGTGACCGTGAACGTTCGCGTGACGGCGCTGCCGTCGCTCATCTGGCGGGTCTGGAAGGCGACGCCGGTGACGTCGACGAGCCGCCCCAGGTCGAGCGTGATGAAGGCGGCATCACCATCGCCCGCCGATGACCACTCGGTCGATGGGTCACCGTCGACGGCGTTGGCCGCGGCGAACGCGGGCGAGTACTCCGAGCTCACGGCGTCGATGCGGGCACCGACCGCGAGGTCGACGGGCTCCGATGCGGATGGCGTCCGCGTGGTGAACGTGAACAGCGCGCTGCGGTAGAGGCGGCCGTCGACCGCGCTGCCCTGGAACCGGTAGACGTATGTCGTCCCCGGTCGCAGGCCGCCCAGGACGACATGGTGGTCGCGGTGTGCGGAGCCGCCCATGTCCTTGTCCGTGGCGAGCCGACCGAACGACTCGTCCTCGCCGAAGACCACCGCGCAGGCGGCGTCGATGGTCGTGCTCACCGAGATGGTGGCCGACGTGCCGCTCGGGTCGAGGACGAGCGCGATGGCGGTCGCCTCGATGGCCGTGAAGTCCACGACCGCGTCGGGGTCCTGCGTGGCCGCCGGGATGCCCACCACCGTGGGGCTGCCGACCACCGCCGGCTCCTGCGCGGAGACGGCTCCCGCGCCGATGCCTGGGAGCAGGACCCAGGAGAGGACGAGCGGGACTGCGGCGACCCTGGACCGTCGGTTCGATCTGTACATGCCCTGCCCCTTTCCCGCCCGGATCGTGAAGCCACAGCCTATCGGGCTGCTGTCTCGGACGCAGCGATGTGACCGTCGGCACCGTTGGCGGAGGCCGTTCGGCACGGGACGAGACCACCATATCGCGCCACGATCCCAAGGTGCCGGCTGGCATCCCGGAGCGCCCCCAAGGAGAGAGTGGCGGGCGCCGGATCGGCCCGCGACCGGGTTCGCGTGTGCCCCTGCCCAGCTTGCCCAGGAGGGTCGGATGCATAGCCTGCGGAACCTGGGTCGACGCAAGGTCCGGACGACCCTCACGGTCATCGGCATCACCATCGGCATCTGGGCGCTCGTGGTGTTCGGCTCCATGGCCAACAAGATCGGCGCCCTCGTCTCGGGCGGCAGCAGCTACTACGCGGACAAGGTCACCCTGAGCGACAAGTCGGGCTCCCTGGGCGGCTTCGCCAGCGCCCCGATGTCGCTCAAGACGGCCGACCTGGTGCGTGCGGTCGATGGCGTGGCTGCGGTCGCGCCCGCGGTGATGATGCTCATGGACGATCAGGCGAGCGGCGTCACCATGGGTGTCCCGCCGATGATCGAAGGCACGGTGGCAGGCGCGGACGAGGGGCATGAGACCTTCGTCATCCACTCCGCAGAGGGTCGCGAGCTCACGGCAGCGGACGAGGGCACGAACGTCGCCGTCCTGGGCTCCGATATCGCGCGCAAGTACTCCAAGCATGTCGGCGACACACTGCTGCTCAAGGACGAGCCGTTCACCGTCGTCGGGGTCCGCGAACCCACGCTCACCGCACCAGACCAGGCGGCGGTGGTCCCGATGGCGGCGGCCCAGCGGCTGCTGGTGAAGACGCTGCCACCGATGCTCCGATCGAGCATCGACACCACGGACCTGGCGACCACGATGGTCGTCTACCCCACCGAGGGCACGGACGTCGAGGCGCTGGCAACCAGGATCGAGGCGCAGGTGCCGGACGTGGCCACGATGACCGGCAAGGACTTCGACCAGCAGATCGGATCGGCCACCTCGCTGCTCAACTCCATCCTCGTGGGCATCGCGCTCATGGCCCTCATCATCGGTGGCCTGTCGGTCATCAACACCATGGCCATGTCCATCGCAGAGCGGACGCGCGAGATCGGGGTCAAGCGCGCCATCGGCGGCGCCCGGTCGCGCATCGTGCGTGAGCTGGTCGTCGAATCCGCGCTCATCGGCTTCATCGGTGGGGTGACGGGGCTGATCCTGGGGGCGGTCGTCGTGATCCTCGCGAACGAGGCCGGCAGGTCGTCCGGCACGATCCTGTTCGACCTGACACCCCAGACCGCACTCATCGCGGTCGTGTTCGGCACGGTCCTCGGCGCACTGGCCGGGTTCGTGCCCGCACTCCACGCCGCCCGGCTCGACCCGGTCACGGCCCTGCGCTACGAATGACGACGATGCGAGCAGGAGGACCAACGATGCCGCTCCTCGAAGGACGCAATCTCCGCAAGACCTATCGCCTGGCCAAGGACAACCGAGTCCAGGCACTCCGGGGCGTCGATGTCACCATCGAGTCCGGTGAGATGGTGGCGATCATGGGCCCGTCTGGCTCCGGCAAGAGCACCCTGATGCACATCCTGGGCCTGCTCCATGGGCCCGACACGGACGATCAGCCGAAGCCGGAGCTGTCGTTCGGCGGGCGCGACATGGTCGCCCTCAAGGAATCGGAGCGGACCCGCATCCGTGCCCGCGAGATGGGCTTCGTGTTCCAGGAGTTCAACCTCATCCCGACGCTCACCGCCCTCGAGAACGTGATGCTCGCCGGCGACTACGCGGGCATCGACGGGAAACGTGCCCGGCAGGCGTCGCGCGAGGCCATGGCGCTCGTCGGCCTCGACGATCGGGGCGGTCACCGCCCCTCCGAGCTCTCCGGTGGTGAGCAGCAGCGGGTGGCCATCGCACGGGCGCTGGTCACCGGCCCCAGCCTCATCCTCGCGGACGAGCCGACCGGCAACCTCGATTCGGAGCGCGCCGAGGAGGTGCTCGCCATCCTCCGTCGGTACAACCGCGAGCGCGGCCAGACGTTCGTGCTGGTGACCCACGACAGCGACGTGGGCGCGGCCTGCGACCGGATCGTGCGGATGCGCGACGGCAAGATCCGCGAGGACACCGCCACCTGGAAGATCCCGACGACGGCGCACCCGGCCATCGAGCCGGCGCTCGCGGGCGCGAGCCGGCACGCCTGGGAGCCCGAGCAGAGCCCGCGCGTCTGACGGTGCCCGGCTGGCCGAGAGGCCGCCGCGTATGACCTTCGGGCCATGCCATCCCGGGCCGGTGGATGGCATGGTCCGCACATGCTCATCTCGATGGATCGGTCCGGTGGCTACGAGGACCTCCTGCGCTCCCTGGGTGCCGTGCTCGACGAACGCGGTGCCCGCACCATCATCGTCCGCGACATCCCCGCCGGCCTCCTGGTGCGCGCGGTCGTGGCCCGCGAAGCGTCGGGTGAGCATCCGGCCACGCTCGTGCCCATCGAGCGCGCCTACTCCGATCCCACGCTGCTGGAGGCCCAGGTCAGGGCCGTCCTGCGCCGCGGCACGGACCACGTCGCCGGGCCCATCGAGCGGGCGCTCCGGGTCGTCGGCCGGCGCATCGATGCGCAGGGTCTGCAGGAGGCGACCGCCATCCAGGGCGCCGCAGACGGCCAGTGGTCGATCTGGCACCATCGCATCACCGATGGCCAGCTGGAGGCCATCACGCTCACGGCGGACGACCTCGAGGGCTTCGGCCTGGCGGGCCCCCTGGACCGAGGGCTGTCCGAGTCCCAGCGCTAGGAGCGGCGGCGCTCCCTAGCACCTCAGCGGTCGGGGCCGGCCGTCAGCCACCACTCCCGGAGCTCCGGGTACGAGCCGGAGCTCTCCTGACCGAAGGCCAGGATCTTCAGCTGTGTGTCCGTCCAGTGGGCCTGGACGCCACCGTTCGTGCCCGTGTTCTCGTAGCACGCCAGTCGGCCGGCTGGCTGGCTATCGATCTTGTAGGTGACGCTCGACGGGCCCTGCTTGCAGTCCGTGCCGGTGGCGGTCGCGGGCAGGAAGGCATCGAAAGCCGCATCCATGGAGGCGACCGAGTCGAACTGGTAGTACCACGCGATCTCCGCACTGCCAGCTGGCTGGCAGGAGATGCCCGGCGACCTGGCCTTCGACGTCGACGAGCTCGCCGGTCGGTCCGCAGGTGTCACGGAACACGCTTGGGACGCGCGCCACGAGCGCCGCCTGCTCCGGCGTCAGCACGGCTCCGCCACTCGGCGCCGCACTCGGCGCCGAGGACTGCCCAGGGCCGGCGGTCGGGGCAGGTGTCGCGTCGGGCTGCGAGCCGGGCGCGGATCGCCGGCGCGCGGCGCCCGCACATCACCGACCGACACGGACAGGTCATCGAACGACGCCGAGAAGGGCCCGGTCGTATCGCCGACGTAGGCCGCGACCTTGTCGAACGGTCCGATGTCGTCCGACAGCTGGACCTGCGCCACGAGCTCGCCATCGACCCACATCGCGGCACGATCGCTAGCATCGGTCATCGCGCACTCGAGGGTCACCACGACCGGGTCGCCCACCGCATCCGACCCGCTCGGTAGCGGACCGCGGGCACGGACCGACGCGATCGACCCGGTGATCGTGCCCATCACCCATTCGTCGCTGCTCGTGACATCGCCGAAGATGAAGCTGCGCGGCTCGGTGTCGCCGGCACCACACATGTAGCCGCCCGCGCCATCACCGTCCGAGAGCTGGACGGACCCCTTGGCACGAAGCACGGGGTGGCTGTCATCGAGGACCCGCCAGACCCAGCTGCCAGCCTCATCGTTCTTGACCTCGACGACGTAGGCGCCGTCCTCGTAGGCGAAGCGGTCGGCGTCACGATCACCGGTGAACCAGAGCGTCTCGTCGTCGAAATGGTCCGTGAGCACCTGCGTGGGAGCATCGAACAGCCCGCCCGTGCCGGTCACGGTCGGGAACGCGGACGCGCTCACGGCCGGCACCGTCGGACCGCCGGTGCCTGGGCCGACCTGCGTCCCGTCGGGCGCCGAGGACGCGGCCGCATCCGGTGGCGGCGCGCTCTGGGCGTGGGCGACGGGGACCAGGGCCAGGCCGAGGGCCAGGCTGCCCGTCATCGTGGCGGCTGCCACGCGTGTCGCACGAGTGCGACGCCCGTTGTTGACCCTGGTCGCGAGAGCACCCCGGTCCGGACCCATCTCGACCTCCCTCCTAGCGTAGTGTGCCGCTCGGTTGGCACTCGACGTGCGCAGAGGCTATCGGTCAGTCAGGCCTTGTCAAGTCGCGCCCGACGCTGGGCCTCAGCCCTGACGTTTGACCACGACCAGCGTGAGATCGTCCGACGGCAGCGTGGCACCGGCGAACCGGCGAACGGCGTCCATCAATCCCTCAGCGATGCTTCGTCGCACTCCCGGACCCAAGGCCAGCGGCGGTCGAGCGGAGTCGTCGCTCCCCGAACAGCCGTCGGCGAGGGTCGCGTGCCTCTGTCACACCATCGGTGTACGAGCACGAGCACATCGCCCGCCGTCGAGATGGATGCGGCGGTCGTCGATATCGACCTCTGCGGAACGCGCCCAGGATCGAGCTGCGGGACTGCACCAGCCGGGTCCGACGTCCGTGGCCATGGACCCACAGCGGCGGGTCATGGCCGCCGCTGGCGAGGACCATGTCGCCGCTCGCGAGGTCGAGGCGCCCGTACAGGGCGGTCACGAACAGACCCGCCCGGCCGTCGTGGATGAGGTGGTGGTTCGCGCGCCGCAGCACATCGGACGGCGACGATGCGACGCCCGCCGAGGCACGCAGGACCGCGCGCGTGAAGGCCATCATCAGCGCTGCGGGCACCCCCTTCCCGGTGACATCACCGATGACCAGGTCCAGCATCCCGGGCGCCTCGCGCGACTCGAGGAAGTCGTAGAAGTCGCCGCCCACCTCGCGCGCTGCCTGGTAGATGGCAGCGAAGTCCCAGCCAGGCACCGTGGGCATGGATGCCGGCAGCAGGCTCAGCTGGATCCGGCGCCCCACGGCCAGTTCTTCGTCGCGCCGCTGGCCCGCCACCTCCTGCTCATGGAGGCGCGCACGGTCATATGCCACGCCCGCCTCGCCGGCGACCGCGAGGAGCAGCTTCTCGTCGCTCGCGGTGAACGTCGCACCCCCCATCCTTCGGCCCAGGACCACGGCGCCGACGCGATCGCCACGGCCCCGGATGGGGGCCACGAGCACCTCACCGACGACCCTCGACGCCGCGGCCGGGAGCGTGGCGATCACCGGCTGGCCATGCACCAGCACCTCGTCCACGTGCGTGCGGGCGTCAGCGACCAGGGCCTCGACATCCGCCGGTGCGCCCAGCACCGCTTCGACCGCACGCTGTGGTCCGATGAGCACCGCTGCCACGTCGGACCGGATCGCCCGGCTCGCCTCGGACAACAGCAGTCTGGGGATTCTCCGCGGCATCGAGCGAGGCACCGATGGACTCGCCCACGCGATAGAGGACATTGATCTCGCGGTACCGGTCGAGGGTCTCCTGGCCGAGCACCCGGAGGTCGATCGCCTGTCCGAGCAGCGCGGTCAGACATCGCCGCAGCACGTCGACGATCGCCGCATCGACGGGCCCTCCGACGAGCAGCCCCCCGATGGTCTCGCCGTTGGCCTGCAGCCGATGGACGCGCAGCCCATCGGCGACCTGGACCGTGTGTTCGGTCGCCTCCGCGAACAGAGGCTCCAGCGCGCCGGTCGCGCCCCCGGCGTCCCCGACGAAGACCGTCCCATCCATCTCGACGAGGGCAAGGATCCCCGCCCGGCGCCGCCGCCGTGGTCGCGCCGAGCAGCGCCTCGACCGTCGCCCGGTCCAGCAGGCGGCGGAGCGGCACGTGCCCTTCCGCGCGTCTCGATGACCCGGGGTCCATCCCTCGGACAGTCAGAACGAGTCGATCGCCAGGGAGCGATCGGTGAATGTCTCGAAGAACTTCAGCAGCGCCGTCCGCGTGAGCATCTGCTCCACCCGGGGCTGGACACCCAGCAGCTTGACGTTCGCCTGGGCTTCCGACGCGCCGGAGCCCAGGCTGTGGAATGTCTGCCAACCAGCCTCTGGGTCGGGCGCAGCCTGACCGCTCATGATGAGCGCCGCGCTGTGGAGGGCCACCAACCCGGAGCTGCCGATGAAGGGCACGCCCGAGAGGTCGATGAGCAGGTGCCGGGCCCCCGCGTCGAACTCCCGCTGCACCCGGTCGATGACCTCGAGGTAGTTGGAATAGTCCAGGTCGCCGTGGATCCCCAGGACCGTGACCGGCACCCGGCCCTGTGCCTGCTCGACTGTCAGTGGCATCGATCCCTACCTTTCGGGCGTGACGTGTGCTGGCATGCGCTTGATCAATGTCAGTTCGTTGCTCCATCCCGCTGGGCATCCGTATCGCATCTCGTCCGTCAGCTCACGTGCCAGGTGGACGCCCATGCCGCCCAGGGGCCGCGACCCCAGGGGAAGATCCAGGTCAGGTGTCGGCACGCTGGTCGGGTCGAACGGCGGGGCGTGATCCCGGAGCTGGACGACGAGCGTCCCGGGCTGCACGCGCACCTCGACCTCCACGATGCCCGGGCCGCCCCCATACCCATGCTCGATGGTGTTCGTGACCGACTCGTCCACGGCCTGGATGACATCCGGGACGACTGCCGGATCGGCACCGAGCTCGATGGCCGCTGCCTCGACGAAGTGGCGGATCGGAGCGAGGCTGCCTGGTTCGGCGGACGCGCGCATCACGCGCGAAGCACCGGTCGCGGCGGAGTCGCCGACTGGGGCCGGTCATCCGGCCTGCCCCACCTGAGCGGTCGATGTCGCTGTGGCGGCAGCGCCATCGCTGGCGTCGCCGGTGGTCGTTGCCGTCGGTACGGGCACGGGCAGCGTGAACGAGAAGGTGCTGCCGGCTCCGACGGAGCTGTCGAGCCAGAGGCGACCACCGTGGCGCTCCACGATCTGCTTGCATATCGGCAACCCCAGGCCGGTCCCGAGCGGCTTGCCGGTCAGCGTGTCGCCGACCTGGGCGAACTGCTCGAACACCCGCGGCTGGTCGGCTTCCGCGATGCCCACACCGGTGTCACTGACGCTGATGACCACCTCGTCACCCAGGAGTCGGGCACGGCACGTGACGCCGCCCGTGTCCGTGAACTTCACCGCGTTGGACAACAGGTTGATGACCACCTGGATGAGGCTGTCGCGGTCCCCCACGACGAGGGGCAGGTCGTCCGCGACCTCGTGGGTCAGGTCAAGGCCCTTCTCCTCGAACAGTCCCGCCGTGGCTGCGACGCCGCGGTCCACGATGCTGTCGACCGACAGCGGCTCCATGAGCCACTCGAACTTGCCAGCCTCGATCTTGGCCAGGTCCAGCACGTTGTTGATGAGCGTCGTCAGTCGCTCGCCCTCGGCGACGATGATCTCCACGTTGGACCGCACCTGATCGACCGCACGCTGCGCGCGCGGATCGTCCCCGGGGACCAGCGGGAACACCCGTTCATCCAGGCGCTTCCGGATGATCTTGGCGAAGCCGACGACCGATGTCAGGGGGGTGCGCAGCTCGTGGCTGACGTTGGTCAGGAAGGCGCTCTTGGCGTCGTTGGCGGCGACGGCAGCCTCCTTCGCCTGCTGCATCTCCTCGAACAGGCGCGAGTTCTCGACCGCGCTCGCCATCTGGCCGGCCACGGTCTCGGCGAGTGCCACTTCGTTGGGCGTGAATTCGCGGCCCGACTGGTCGCTGGCGACGACGAGCGTCCCGATGACCGCGCCCCGCGACAGGAGCCGGACGATCATCAGACATTCGGTCCCCTGTGAGCGTAGGATGGCGTGGAGCGGCTCGGTCAACGGGTCGGTCTGGGCACGACTCACGACGAGCGACCGACCGCTCGTGATGACCTGTGCGGAGGCCGGGTTCCCGGCCACCGGCAGGATGAGGCTCTCGCCGCTGCGCAGCGTGCCCGGCCGCGCGTACTCCGCGACCACGTCCAGCGCCGCGCCGTCGCTGCTCGACAGGGCGATTCCGCTGTACTGCGCGTCGAACAGCTCGACCAGCTCCTGGGTCACGACCGGCGGGGCCGTCTGCAGATCACGCATCGAGGACACGGTCTGGGTCGATCCGATTCAGGGTCGCGAGCTGCTCGACGCGTGCCTCGAGCTGGCCGGTTCGCTGCGCGACCTGGTCCTGGAGGCCGTTGATGAGGGCCCGCAGCCGTCCGGTCAGGGTGTTGAATGCCTCGGCGAGCGTGGACAGCTCGGCCGGACCTGCGGGGCTGGCGCGCTGCTCGAGGTCGCCCGCCGCGATGGCGGCGGCGGTCGAGGTGAGCGCCTCGATGGGCCGCGTGATGGGCCGTGCCGCGGCCGTCGCCGCGATGACCCCGAGGGCGATGGCCAGCAATCCGACCAGCGTGGCGACCTCCGTCGAGCGGGTCACCTCCGCGAGCGCGTTCGCCTCGGAATCGCTGACCGAGATCTGGAGGCCCAGCGCCTGGAGTGCATCCCGGTTCACCACCGCGGTGGCTGTGATGGGCGATCGCGCTTCCACCACCGGCACGTCCCGGCTATCCGGGCCTGGCGCCGTGCCGCCGGCACCGCCGGCCAGCTGCGCCTGGTCCACCGGACGTCCGACATCCTGGCCCTCGGTGCCCGCGATGATGCGTCCATCGGGAGAGAGCAGCAGCACGGCGGCATCGAGCTGGTCGTTGGCGAGGCCGATATCGCGCTGGACCCCGCTCAGGTCGTAGGTCGATGCGAGCACCCCCACCATCTCGTTCGTCTGTGGGTTGAGCACCGAGACCGCGATGAAGACCGAGGCGGTGCCTCGTTCGGGGTCCATGGTCAGGTCGCCGAGGTAGACCCCGCCAACGGAGTCGTTCCAGGCGGCCTGCCACCAGGGCGCGTCGGCGAACGAGAAGTGCGCCGGCTTCTCGCCCTGGGCGGCGACCAGACCGCCCGCCGCGTCGGTGAGGATCACGTCGTTGTGCAGCAGGTCCTCACCCCGGAAGCGACTCAGCTCGAGCGCCACCGGGTTGTTGCGGTACTGGAGCACGAAGTCGCTGGAGTCGGGCGATGTCTCCCAGGTGTGCTCGCGGTCCGCGAGCACGACCCGGCGATCGGCCGCCGCGGCGGGATAGCTGGCGTTGGCTGTCGGCCAGCCCGTCGAGGAGGACCGTCCCGCGTCGGCCGAACGTGAGCAGACCCTCCACCTGCTGATCGAGCGCGTTGCCGACCCGCTCGGCATGGATGTCCGCGAGCGTCTGGAAGTTGCGCTGGACCTGGTCGATCTGGGACGCCCAATCTGCGAGATGAGGACGCCGGTCACCACCAGGATCGACGCCACCGAGATCGCCGTCAGCACCAGGGGCAGCAACGTCGCGAGGTCGAGCCGGAGCTGGAACGGCGCCGACGCACGCAGCCGCAGCTGCCAGAGCAGCACGCACAGCCCCGCGATATGAGCGACCAGGATGGCCCCGGGCACCACCATCAGGTCCGGTCGGTCGGCGAACACCGTCAGACGTCCCGCCGGATCGACCAGGTCCAGGGCCACCATGCTCGCCACGCCCAGGAGGCGAGGATGATGGCCAGCGGGATGCGCCGTGGCCGGTCCACCACCGCCACCTGGAGCGGCACGATGCCCAGGAGGAACAACTCCAGTATCCAGAGGTCCGCCACGAGCAGTGTCGCGGTCAGGGCTCCCGCCAGCTGGGCCATCGCGATCGCCCAGGCGCCGCGATCCGGGCGGCCCTCGCGACGAGCCACGGCGAACGCCAGCAGATGCGCAACGAGCACAGCGACCGTGACGCCCGCGAGCAGCGCGAGTCGATCCTCCCGCGTATTCAGATAGGCGACCAGCTCCAGCGCGAGGAACGATCCGTCAGCGGCGATGGCGAGCGCTGCGACCCACCACAGCGGGCGCATGCTGTCGGACGTCGACGGTGGCCCGTCCCCTACCGCCCACTCGCGGTCTGGACCAGGCCCAGCCCGCCCCCGCTCATCTTCGCGCCGGTGATCGCCGGATCAGCCTTGACCGCAGCCTCCGCGGCCGTGACGGCGTCCTTGCAGGCTGCCGGGATCCTGGCGTCCCAGTCGTGGTAGGGAGCGAGACCGATGGCCCCGTTGGCGAGGGTGTAGACGCGCACACCGCCCTCGAGCGTGCCAGCGGCGAAATCCCGCACGGCCGCCGCGGCCGCCACATCCACGTTCTTGGCGGCAGAGGTGAGCAGGGCCGCGTCCACCTGTGGGTAGGTGAGGTACTGGTCGACGTCGACGCCGATGGCCATCACCTTGGCCTCCTTGGCGGCCAGCAGGGCACCATTGCCGGTGTTCCCACCGGCCCCGAAGATGACGTCGGCCCCCGTGTTGATGAAGCCCTGGGCGACGGTCTTGCCCGTGGCCGGGTCGTTGAAGTCGGGGATGTACTGGTGCAGCGTGACGACATCCGGCCGCTGCGCGCGGGCGCCGCTCTCGAAGCCCGTGACGAAGCGCACGACGGGCGGGATCTCCACACCCCCGACCGTGGCCACCGTCCCGGTCTGGGTCATGCAGCCCGCGAGGGTGCCGGCCAGGTATGCCACCTGGTCCTCGGCGAACATGAGGCTCGTGACCGTCGACAGGCCCCCCTCCGCGGAATAGCAGTCAGCGACCGTCTCCGCGCACCCCGAGCCAGGGCTGTACGCGTTGTCGACGATAGCGAAGCGGATGCCCGGATGGCTGCGCGCGACCGGGCGGTCGCGTCGCCCATCCGGAACCCCACCGTTGATCACCAGCTCGGGGATTTCGAGGCGATCATGCTCTCGAGCGTGTTGGCGTAGTCCGAGGCCGACTGCGGGGTCACATAGCTGAACTCCATCCCGGTCTCGGCCGCTGCGTCCCTGGCACCCTTGAGGGTGAACTCATTGAAGGACTTGTCGTGGTCACTGCCGGAGTCGATCATCACGCCGACCTTGCGGACCGGTTCGGGGCTTGCCGTCGGCGCGGCCCCGCCGCTGCAGCCCGCCATCAGGCAGCGGCGACTGCGATGCCAAGGAGCGTCCAGGCCGGGCCGCGTCGCATCACTCAGAGCCCCAGCAGGGTGCGCGCGGTCTGGACCAGCTCGTCGGGGTCGAACGGCTTGGTGATGTACTGGTCCGCGCCGCTGCGAGCCCCTGCTCGCGGTCGTACACCTGACCCTTGGCGGTCAGCATCACCACGGCGACCCCCAGTCCCAGCTCACTGCTCGATCGCCCGACAGACCTCGAACCCGTTCCGCTTGGGCATCATGATGTCCAGGAACACCAGGTCAGGGCGACGTTGCTCCACCACTGCGAGCGCCTCCTCGCCGTCGGCCGCAGTCAGCAGCTCCACACCGACATCCTCCAGATCCTCGAGCGCCTGCTCGATCAGGAGCCGGATGTGCTGCTCGTCGTCGACGATGAGGATCGTTGGAGGCAATGGCGGCTCCCGATGCACTGGCACCACCGCAGGCCGACGCAGGCCACACGCGCACCAACGTTTACCGCGCGGACTATACCGTCCCGGTCGCGTCGATCGACCCCGCCTGCCCAGGTCCGTGACGCTCACGGGCCAGGGCCCGTCCCGGAGACCGATCTCCGCCGCGATCCCGGACGCGCGGGCGAGCGAGGCATCCGCCTCGTCGTCGCGGCCCAGCTGGTGGAGCACCCGACCACGCGCGCGGAGCGCCCGGGCGAGCCGTGGACGTGCCTCGAGCGCCTCCAGCACCCGGACCGCCTCATCGAGGTCAACGAGCGCGGTCTCCAGGTCGGGATGCGGGCCCCGGATGAGCGCCTCCGCGCGTCCCGTGCGGACCTGGGCGGCGGACAGCACGTCACCCAGATGGTGGAAGCCATCGAGCGCCCCCTGCCATCCCGATCGTGCCGCGTCGAGCTCCCCGGACAGCCCATGGATCTCGCTGAGCATCCCGGTGGCGGCCAGCCGCTGGGTCGCGAGGTGGCTCTGGACCGACAGCTCCAGGCCACGCTCCAGGGTGTCGCGCGCGTCGCCGGCGCGCGCCAGGCCCAGCTGCGCCTCACCCAGGGCCAGGCTCGCGAACGCGGCGCAGCTGAGGGACCCGATCTCCTCCGCCTGCTCCATGCATTCGCCCGCCGACCGGATGCTCGTGGCGTAGTCGCCGCGCTCGCGGTCGACGATGGCCTTGCCCAGGCGCGCGTCGATCTGCGAGAGCGGGTCGCCCTGCTCCGCCACGGCGATGGCGTGGGCGTTCTGCTCGGCAGCACGCTCGAACTCGCCCAGCACCGCGTATGCCCCGGAACGGACGTTCGCGAGCATCGACTCGCCGATGACATCCCGCCGAGCCTGGAGCAGCGGCTCCGCCTCGGCGAGGAGCTCGAGGGCCCGCCGGATGCGTCCCGACCCGAGCTCGATCTCGCCCATGAGCAGCAGCGGGCGGCCACGGTATGCGTCGTCACCGACCTGCGCCCCCAGCGTCCGCGCCCGCTCCAGGGCATCGCTGAGCGCCGGGTTCGTGTCCGCGGTCGCGCCACTCGACCGCAGCAGCCACGCCTCCCAGAACGCGGCACCGGCCTGCATCCGGATGTCCCCGATACGCTCCGCCCCCGCGCGGCCCTCCGCGACCATCGCGAGCGCCTCGTCGGGTGGCATGAACGCGAAGCCGGCGGCGACCCGCCCGAGGTCGATCCGCACCCGCCGCGTCGCCACATCGATGGGCTCCGGTGGTTCGTCGGGGCCGGGCATCGGCCCCAGGAGCGTGGCGGCTCGCCCGTAGAGCTCGCGAGCCTCTGCGGCGCCACCTCGCTCGAGCGCGTCGTCCGCCGCGGACACGTACGCCGCGATCGCCTCCTCCGTCTCCCCGGCGAGCTCCAGATGGCGACCCAACCGGGCCGCAAGCTCCCGGGCTCGGTCCGGATAGCGCTGCTGGAGCTCCCGGGCCACCAGGCGGTGCCACTCCCGCCGCTCCTGGCGGAGGATCGAGGCATAGGCAGCGTCCTGGATGAGCGCATGCCCGAACCGGTATTCCAGCTCCGGGTCCAGCGAGGCGAGGACGAGCAGGTCGGCGGCCTCCAGGCGCCCGAGCGCCGGGCCGGTCTCGATCTCCGAGCCGCCCGCTCGGAGCACCGCCTCCAGGACCGGCACGGAGAACTGGCGGTCGATGACGGACGCGACCCGCAGGATCGATCGGGCGTCCGCGGGGCAGGCGGTCGATGCGGGCGAGCACCAGGCCGTGGACCGTGTCCGGGATCTCCACCGAGTCGACCGCGCCCGTGGCGACCCAGCGCGTCTCCCGGCGCTCGATGGCATCGCGCTCGATGAGCATCCGGATGACCTCTTCCACGAAGAACGGGTTGCCCTCCGCCTTGGTCAGGATCAGGTCCCGCACCCGTGCCGGCAGCGATTCGATCTCCAGCAGGTTCGCGACCAGGGAACGGGTATCGCCGGCATCCAGCGGTGTCAGCGCGATCTCCGTCAGCGCCCTGCCGAACCGCTCGCGCGCGACCCGGAGGACGTCCCAGCCGGGTGCCGCGAGCTCCTCGCGCGTGCTGCAGACGAGCAGGATGGGCACCTCGTCGACGACCGCCAGGAGACCCTTGACGAACTCCGCGGACGACGCATCCGCCCAGTGGAGGTCCTCCAGCACGATGATGAGCGGGCCCTGGCGTGCGATGGCCCGGATGAGCCGGAGCGCGGCGCCCAGGGTCCGGTCCGGCAGCAGCGTCGGCTCGAGCCGCGCCAGTCGTTCGGCGTCGTCGGCTGGCAGCGGCAGCTGGAGGAGGTAGCGAAGGTAGGTGAGCTGCACCTCCGCCTCGTCCGGCATGAGCCCGGGCAGCCGGGTCGCGAGCGCCATCTCGACCTCGTCGGGGCTGTTGCCGGGGCCGACGCCGAGCAGCCGTCGGACGAGGTCCTGCACCAGGTGGAGGGCCATCGTGCGGCCATATGACAGGGCCTGGGCGGTCACCCAGACCGGTCGCTCGGGCTCATCGATGCGGTCCACGGACGCCCGAAGCTCCGCCACGAGCCGGCTCTTGCCGATGCCGGGCTCGCCGATGAGCATCGCGACCCTGCCCCGGCCGGCGCGCACCGTGTCACAGAGGCGGATGAGCCGCTGGAGCTCCTCGTCGCGGCCGATCATCGGGCTCTCCAGGCCCGCCAGGCCGACCAGCCCCCGGGTCCGGCCGCGCTCCGCGAGCGCCGCCACGACCCGATACGCCATCACGGCCGCGCTCTTGCCCTTGAGCTCCAGCGGGCCCACGGGTTCCAGCTCGAACAGAGGTGCGACGAAGCGCTGGGTCCGGTCGGAGATGACGATGCCGCCGGGTGGCGCCGCCGCCTGGAGCCGGGCGGCCACGTTCATGGTGTCGCCGATGGCGGTGTAGTCGAAGCGGAGGTCACTGCCGACATTGCCCACGAGCACGAGA
>CAWJKF010000005.1:0-63462 GCA_963843335.1 uncultured Chloroflexia bacterium | reverse complement strand
GACCACGACATCGCGGTGGTGCCGTGGTTCCTGCCGCGTGCGGTGGTTTCCCGACGACGACCTCCGCGACGATGAAGCAGATCATCGCGCTGCGAGCCGGAGGCGAGAAGGTCGACGGCATCGGTCTCGACCTCGAGTCGGGCGAGGTCCCCGACATCGTGCTCCGCAACCGGCGCACGGTCGCGTTCACCAAGCGGGTGCCAAGCACGCGGGCCCCTCGATGCCGGTCGCGGCGATCGTGTACCCGGCGGTCCAGCTCGAGGTCCTGAACACGACGCTGTGGCCGGACTTCCCGTACAAGGGCGTCGACAAGTACGTCGACGCGTGGATGCCGATGAGCTACTACACGTATCGCGACACGGCGTCCGGGTTGCGCAGCGCGTACCGCTACACGGTCGACAGCGTCGACCGGCTGCGCAAGCGCGTCGGTGATCCGAAGGTCCCGGTGCACCTCATCGGCGGGCTCGCCGCGGACGAGCACTCCCGACGACTACCTCGACATGACCCGCGCCGCTCGCCACCACCGACGCACTCGGGCTGGTCGGTGTACGACTACGCCACGACGGGCTCGTGGGCATGGCCGTACCTGCGCGACCAGGTGCCGGTGCCGACGACGCTGCAGCCACCCACGACACCCGCGCCCACGACCGCCCCACCGTCGACGACCACGTCATCGACCACGACGACGGCGTCGACCACCACGACCACTGCGCCGCCCGCGAGCTGAGCCTCCGGGCCGCAGCCCGTGTCTCCGGTGCTCGTGGATCCAGGTCGACAGCGCGTCACCCGCCCGCGGGCGTCCGAGAACCTGTCGAAGACGGCATCGAGCGCCTGCTCGAGCCGCGCCACCGCCGCCGGTCCGAACGCCCGGCGGACCCCGCCGCGTGCGTAGGGGATCGCTCGCATGCAGCGCTCCTCGAGGAAGCCCCGGTGGTCGTCGAGCCGTGGGTCCCGGAGGTCGAGGTCCCACGTCGCCGCGAAGCGCACGATGTCGTGTTCGACCGTGGCTCGGCTCCAGCGCCCCAGGTAGAGGGGCAGGTCCGAGGGCCGCGGTCGTGAGGCGTCGTACGTGAGCGTGGCACCGGGTTCGAACCATCCGGAGCCGTCCACGCCCTGGAGCCGCAAGCCGAGGTCTGCGCAGTCGAGCGACGACAGCAGTTCCGTGTCGAACCCTCCGGCGGCGGTCAGCGAGTCGGAGCGCACGAGGACGCCGTGCATCTCGAGTCGCGGTGGTCGGTGCGCGCACGAGGTCGTGGCGAACCTCCTCCCGCGGGGTGCCCTGGTGCGGGAGATCCTCGACCAGGCACGGGCCGTTGCCGCCGGCGACGATCGAGGTCGTGCCGCCCGCGTGGTGCACTGCGCCGTGGGTGTCGAGAATCAGGGGTGACACGAACGACGCATTCGTCGCCCGCATGCACTCGGTCATCGCCGCGGCCGCGCCCGGCCCGAGGAACGCGTCGTTGTCGAGGAACAGCACGAAGGGCGTTCGGCTCGACTCGAACCCGCGCATCCGGCACTCGTTGGCCCCGGCTCGGTGCGGGAGCACGAGGTGGTCGACCCCGGGTCGGGACACGTGCTGTTCCATGCGGCGTCGATGGACGCGAGGTGCCGCGCCTCGTCAACCCAGACGAGACGGAACGGAGGCGTGTCGGCACCCACGAGCGCCGTGAACATGGCAGCCGCCCGGCTGTACTTCTCGCGAGGAACGACGACGATCGTGAGCTCCCCGTGCGGGCTGAGCATGAGCGGAGGGTACTGCGACGACCAGTCGGTCAGGACACGCGGTGGACGCCGGTGCGAACGCACCGCTCGGTCACTGTGCTTGGCGGACCGTTCGCTCGAGGATCCCGAGCGTCGCACGCAGCGCCGACTCCGGCACGACCGGGAAGCGCTCCTTGATGTCGTCGCCGCACCTCGACCAGTCGTAGTACGACGTGACGTTGGTGATCGCCGTCGTCGCCGGGCTCGAGCCGGTAGCCGTAGAAGTGCGCGACCGGGATGTCGGGACCGAGGTTCCACGCGATCTCCCGGTCGCGCTCGAACGTGATGATGTGCACCGTCACGTCGTACTTGCCGAGCGGGAAGTCGTTCAGCGACTCGCGGTCCATGTGGATCACGAACGTGTCGCCGACCTTCTCCGCCGGTTCGCCGGTGTAGTCTCTGCAGCATCCCGGACGCGTCGATGGCGACGTGGCCCGCCGGGCTGCGCACGATGTCGAAGATGGCCGACGGCGGCGCCGGGATCGGCCGGGTCACCTCGATGCGGTCGGGCAGGAACACGGTGTCGGGCATGGGAGCTCCTCGGGACGGAGTCGCGCGGAGCGGGCGAGGGTGAACGGTCAGTCGAACTTCAGCGCCGAGTACCTCATCAGCTTCTGCCACTTGTGGGTGGCGTCGATGGTGCGGATGGTGCCCGACTTCGAGCGCATCACCATCGACTGGGTGCTCGCACCGTTGCCCCAGTAGCGCACGCCCTTGAGCAGGTCGCCGTCGCTGATGCCGGTGGCGCTGAAGAACACGTCCTCGCCCGACACGAGATCGTCGGCTGGTGAGCACCCGGTCGAGGTCGTAGCCGGCGTCGAGCGCGGCTTGCCGCTCTTCGTCGTCGCGCGGGTAGCAGGCGACCGAACATCTCGCCGCCCATGCACTTGAGCGCGGCGGCGGCGATGACACCTTCGGGCGTGCCCCCGATGCCGAAGAGGATGTCGGTGCCGCTGCCCGGGCGTCGCGACCGTGATGGCGGCGGCGACGTCGCCGTCCTGGATGAGCTTGATGCGGGCGCCCGCCTCGCGGCACTGGCGGATGATGTCCTCGTGGCGGGGGCGGTCGAGGACGACCGCGGTGATGTCGTCGACGTCCTCGCCCATCGCCTTGGCCACCGCTTCGAGGTTGGCCTTCACCGGCGCGTCGATGTCGATGACGTCGGCCGCCGCGGGACCCACCGCGATCTTGTCCATGTAGACGCACGGGCCGGGGTCGAACATCGTGCCCCGCTCGGAGATCGCGATCACCGAGATCGCGTTGTTGCGACCGAGTGACGTGAGCGTGGTGCCGTCGATCGGGTCGACGGCGATGTCGCACGCCGGCCCGCCGGCGCCGATCTCCTCGCCGTTGAAGAGCATCGGCGCTTCGTCCTTCTCGCCCTCGCCGATGACGACGACGCCCTCCATCGACACGGAGTTGAGGATGATGCGCATGGCGTCGACCGCGGCACCGTCGGCGCGCGTTCTTGTCGCCCTTGCCGAGCCAGCGGCCGGCGGCCAGTGCCGCGGCCTCGGTGACGCGCACGAGCTCCAGCGCCAGGTTGCGATCGGGGGCCTGGGTCTCCGGTTCCATGGCGGGGAGCGTACCTTGCAGGGATGGAAGAATCGCTCCTCGACGCCGGCCGCGCGCCGCGGTCGGCTTCATGCCCGACGACGAAGGCCTGGCGCTCCACGACGCCGGTCGCGAGGCCGCGGCCACGGGCCGCTGCTCGAGATCGGCACGTACTGCGGCAAGTCGGCGATCTACCTCGGCGCGGCGGCCCGGGAGGGGGCAGCGTGCTCTACACCGTCGACCACCACCGCGGCTCGGAGGAGAACCAGGCCGGGTGGGAGCACCACGACGAGCGGCTCGTCGACCCCCGCACCGGGCGCATGGACACGCTGCCGTTCTTCCGGCGCACCATCGAGGACGCGGGCTCGAGGACGTCGTCATCGCGGTCATCGGGCAGTCGCCGACCGTCGCCGCGCACTGGGCGACGCCGCTCGGGCTGGTGTTCGTCGACGGCGGCCACGCGTTCGACGTCGCGCTCGCCGACTACGAGGGCTGGTCGCGCCACCTCGCCCCCGGCGGCCTGCTCGTGTTCCACGACGTGTTCGAGGACCCGGCCGAGGGCGGTCAGGCGCCGTACCAGGTGTGGCAGCGCGCCGTCGCCGACGGCTTCACCCCGGTCTCGACGACCGGCAGCCTCCGCGTCCTGCGCGCCCCTGACACCCGACTCTGGCGTCGAGTCGGCGGAATAGTCGCGCCGACTGCGACGCCGGGTCGAGGAGCGGTGCAGGGGCGCTGCTGCGCGGGCGCGTTCCTCGTCGATCTCGACGCCGGCGGCGAGCAGCTCGTCGGCGTTGAGGCCCTCGGGGAGGCGCTCGCCGCGGAACAGCCCGGCGGTGGGCCCGGTGCCGGCGAGCGCGTTCGCGGCGAGCACGACCGCGGCCGAGTTCCACGTCGGCTGCTCGACGGGGTAGAGCTCGCCGTCGCGGTGGAACGCCTCGTCGTCGAAGTTGGCGCCGGTCCAGTAGCCGCCGCCTCGGCGCGCGGAGGAACTGCACCCAGCCGAACAGCTGGCGGGCGTGGTCGTGGCTGCCGATCGCGTCGAGCGCCATCACCAGCTCGCACGTCTCCGCCGCGGTGACCCACGGGCGGTCCGACACGCAGCGGACGCCGCGCCCGTCGACCACGAACGTCGGCCCAGCGTCGACGCGACGCGCGCGTCGGCCGGAGTAGCCGCGCAGCACGCCGCCGAGGATCGGGTAGTACCAGTCCATCGCCCAGCGGTCCTTGTCGAGGAACACGTCGGGACGGTGCGCGATGGCGATGGCGAGCGAGCCGAGCGACAGCTCCCAGTCGGGACGCTCGTGCCCGAGCCGCTCGGCGATGGCGAGCGCGCACTTCAGGCTGTGGTGGATGCTCGACGACCCGGTGAGCAGCGCGCCGTCGTCGGGGTCGTCGCCGCGCCACGCGATCTCGCCGGTCTCGCGCTGGAAGTCGAGCGCGAAGTCGATGGCGGCCTCGACCGTCGGCCACAGCCGCGCGCAGGTAGGCGGTGTCGCCGGTGACGAGGTGGTGGTGCCACACGCCGGTGGCGACGTAGCAGGTGACGTTGGTGTCGAGGGTCGGGTCCTCGACGTCGTCGCCGAGGTAGTAGGCGTGCCAGCCGCCGTCGGCGCGCTGCTTGCCGGCCAGCCAGTCGTACGCGGCGCGCGGACTCGTCGTGGCGGCCGCCGAGGTCGAGGGCCATGGCCGCCTCGACCAGGTTCCACGGGTCGGTGTGGCCGCCCGGGGTCCACGGGATGTTGCCGTCGGCGAGCTGGATCGACGCGATCGCGTCGACGGTCTCGAGCAGCTCGGCCGCGGTGACGATGCCGTCGACGTCGGGGAGCAGGTGCGTCGCGCCGACGCAGCATCAGCCGACCTTCTGCGTGTAGACGACGAGGCTCTTGCCCAGCACGGGGTTGAGCGTGCGGTCGAGCGTGGCGACCCACTTGGGCTGGCGCGCGATCTGGTACACGAGGAAGTCGTGGTAGCGGCGCACCGGCCACGCGCCGGTGTTGTCGAGGCCGAACGTGCACTTCAGCCACCAGTACGGCGAGTGCAGCGCGTGCGCGTGGTGCGAGCCGCGCAGCCACAGCCCGGCCTGCCTCGAGCTTCTGCTTCGAGCTCGTGCTGGCGGTAGATGCGCACGTGCCCGCCGGGCGTGTCGTGGTAGTGGTGGTTGATCGCCCAGCTCACCCGCTCGGGCAGCGGGTGGGCACCGTGACCGCCAGGCGGCCGCCGGGACGCAGCACGCGCACGAGCTCGGCGATCGCGCTGCGTGTCGTCCCAGAGGTGCTCGAGCACCTCCGACGCGATGATGCGGTCGAACGCTCGCGTCGGGGAACGGCAGGCGCAGCGCGTCGCCGTTGACCTCGCCGCCCGGGCGCGTCGGCCGGGATCTCGCCGGCCTCGATCATCGCGCCGCGCGTGGCGCGCACCTCCTTGAGCTCGCCGGCGTCGTAGTCGAGCGCGACGACGGTCGCGCCCCGCCGCATCGCCGCGAACGCGTGCCGCCCGCCGCCGCAACCCATGTCGAGCAGCCGCTGACCCTCGCGGAGGTCGAGGCGGTCGAAGTCGACGGTCAGCATCAGGCGGCTCCGCTCGCGGGCGCTCGAGCAGCGCGCGGTAGTTCTCGACCGTGCCGACCGCGGTCGGCGCGCCAGGTGAACTTGTCGAGCACGCGGGCGCGGCCGGCGGCACCGATGCGGGCGCGCAGGTCGGCGTCGCCGAGCGCCCGCAGCAGCGTGTGCGCGAGCGCGTCGGGATCGCCGGGCGGCACCAGCAGCCCGGTCTCGCCGTCGGTGCCGACGACCTCGGGCAGCGCGCCGCCGGTCGTCGCGACGAGCGGCACGCCGCACGCCATGGCCTCGACCGCGGGCAGCGAGAAGCCCTCGTAGAGCGACGGCACGACGGCGACCTCGGCCTCGGCGTAGAGCTCGACGATGCGTTCGGTGGTGACGCCCGACACGAAGCGCACCGCGCCGGTGAGGCCGAGGCGGTCGATGAGCGCCGGGGATCTTGCTCTTGCCCTTGGGCTTGCCGATGATCACGAGCTCGGCGTCGTCGCGCTCGGTGCGCACCTTGGCCAGCGCTTCGAGCAGCGGGCACCAGGCCCTTCATCGGCACGTCGGAGCTCGTGGTGGTCATGAGGCGACCCGGCACGCGCGCGATCTCGGGCATCGGGTGGAAGATCTGCGGGGTCGACGCCGACGGGCACGATGTGCAGCCGGTCGGCTCGCACGTCCATCTGCTTGCACGATGTCGCGCTTGCTCGACTCCGACACCGTGACGACCCGCGGGATCGCGCGCGCCACCTTCATCTGCATCCCGAGGAACCCGTACCAGCGGCGCAGCGTGAACCGACGCCACGCGCTGGTGGCGTGCTCGAGGTCGAGGTCGCGGTCGACGGTGATCGGGTGGTGCAGGGTCGCCAGCACCGGCCAGCCGTCGTCCATCATCCCGAGCAGCCCCGAGCCGAGGCACTGGTTGTCGTGGATGAGGTCGAAGTCGGCGCGGCGGGCGTCGAGCAGCCGGCGGGCGCGGAGGCTGAACGTGTACGGCTCGGGGAAGCCCGCCGAGCACATGATCGCGAACTCCTGCAGGTCGATCGTGGTCTTGAACTCCCACGGCCACGGCACCCGGAACGGGTTCTCCGGCCGGTAGAGGTCGAGGCTCGGCACCCGCTGGAGCTGCTCGGGTCGGTCCAGCTCGGGGTACGGCTGGCCCGGAGAACACCGTGACCTGGTGGCCGAGCTCGGTCAGCTCCCGGGCGAGGTAGCGGGTGTAGACCCCCTGGCCGCCGCAGTGCGGGTTGCCCCGGTAGACCAACCAGGCGATGCGGAGACTCTCGGGCTGCGACGGCATAAGCGGAAGAGTCTCGCAGACGGGGCCCGATTCGGTCGAAAGTGCTGGTCAGCCCCTCGTAACTGCGGATGGCGAGGGGCTCCCGGCGGCGGCCGTCGCCCGCTCGTTAGCCTCGGGCCGTGACGGCATCTCGGCCGCGGCAGTGGCGCCGCTCGCGCACCCTGGGCGAGGCGCGCTGGTCGCCCGGCGGGCACCCGGCTGGCCTGGCTCGACGCGTTCGGCGGCCGGGTCGACCTCGTGGTCGGCGCCCGCCGACGGACCGCCCCGCCGGTCACCCTCACCGCCGAGTTCCCGGTGACCCCGCTCGGGGCGTACGGCGGCGGCGGGTACTGCTGGGTCGACGACGACACGCTGGTCTACGCCGCCGCCGACGGTCGCCTCCTCGTCGTTCGCCGCCGACCGGCGGTGCGGCGCGCGTGCTCTCCCGCGACGGCCGCGCCGCGGCGCCGACCGTCGCGCCCGCGGCCGACCGCGTCGCGTTCGTGCTCGAGCGCGACGACGCGCTGCGACATCGCCGTCGTCGCCCTCGACGGCGACGAGTGGCCGCGACGCGTCTCGCACGCCGACTACGCGTGGGATCCCGCCTGGTCGGCCGACGGCCGCACGCTCGGCGTGGCACGAGTGGGACCTCCCGAACATGCCGTGGGACGGATCGCGGATCATGGCCGTCGCGCCCGACGCCCGACGCGGCGCGACGCGTGGTCGCCGGCGGTGACGACGTCGCCGTCGGCCAACCGCGATTCGCCGCCGACGGGAGACGCGATGCTCATCATCCTGGGCCTCAACCTCATGGGCGTGTTGCGGCTGCAGCGACTCGCGGGCAGCTGGCGCCCGCTCGACCGGCTGGTCTCGTTCCGACCAAGCGGACCGCGTCGGGGCATCGCCGGCGGGCTCGTGCTGGGCGCGGTGTTCGCGGTCGGCTGGACACCCTGCATCGGGCCCACGCTGGGCGCGATCCTCACGATGGCTGCCTTCGGCTCACCCATGCAGGCAGCAGCGCTGCTCATCGCGTACTCGCTGGGGCTGGGCATCCCATTCCTGGTCCTCGCCGTGGCCGCTGAGAAGACGCCCGCCATCACCCGACCGCTCATCCGCCACGGGCACACCATCGAGGTCATCGGTGGCGGGCTCGTGGTCATCATGGGCCTGGCCATCCTGTTCGACTGGCTGTCGTGGTTCTCCGCCGTCTTCATCCAGTTCTCGCCGCAGGTCTAGCGAACGCGTGACCGGCGAGTCCAACCCACCGCCCGCGGCTGCGCCGAACCCGGCCCCGCCGCCGACGACACCTGGCAGGTGGTCACGTCGGCTCATCGGACCCTTCACGCTCACCCACATCGTCGCCCTGTTCGGCGCACTGGTCGGCACGGTGCTGCTGCTGACTATCCTCACATCGCCCATGAGCGGCCCGGTCAGCACTCCCGGACCCCAGCCGGGCGCATCGTTCTTCGTCATCGGCGAACGGACCGAGGGCCTTGCCATCGGCCAGGTCGCCCCGGAGCTCGTCGGCATCCACGATGGTCGATCGGTGACGCTCAACGACCTCGATGGCAACCCGGTGCGTCTCGAGGACCTGCGCGGCCGGCCCGTCTGGGTCAACTTCTGGGCCAGCTGGTGCCCGCCATGCCAGCTCGAGACCCCCGTGCTGCGCGATGTCTACGCGGCCCACCGGGACGATGGGCTGGCGCTGGTCGCTGTCAGCGTGCAGGAGGCATCGCCCGCCGAGGTCAAGCGGTATGCGGACACCTACGGACTCGACTACACCATCGCCTTCGACGGGACGTCCGATGTCTTCCACGCCTGGCTGGGCTACGGACTGCCGACCAGCTACTTCATCGATGCCGAGGGCGTCATCCGCGCGGTCCACTACGGCCCACTGTCCGCGGATGCGGCCGAAGCGCTGCTGACGACCATCATCCCGGCCTCGAGCCCCGCGCCGGCGACCTCCGGTTCGCCGCCCGCCGGTCCGTCGCCGAGCAGCCGCGCCGTCGCCCCGTCCCCTGACTGACCACCTGGTGGGGCCGCTCACGGTACAGGGCGGTCCGGCACCTCTCGCCCCGACCAGGCTCAGACCGGGTCTGGATCGAGCACGAGGGACGCGTCAGCCAGTCTCGTCGTGGGCCTGCGCCCAGGCGTGGAGGTGGTCCGCGATGGCGTGGATCTCGCGGAGCGAGCCATCCGCGATCGCCATCGACGCCGTGGCGGTCGACAGCCTCGGCCCCACGCCGCCGGGCCGTGCCGGTGGGAACCACTGGGACCTCGCGGCACTCGTGGCGCAGGCGCTGGGACGCCCGCTGGCGCGCCGCTGCAGGCACCGTTCCTCCCCGACTCTCCATCGGGCCTCCACGAGCGCTCCATGCCCCGTCAGCATCCTGAACGTGACCTCCGACGAAGGAGCACGGCATGGCGCACCGGTATCGCGCCCATGGAGTTCAAGAGATGTCGATCAAGCCTCGTCACAGAAGCATCGTCGCAGCGCTGGCAGCCGCATCCGTCGCCTTGGCCTCGGTCACCTCGATCGCGGCAGCAGCCGGCCCCAACAGCGCCGGCCAAGGGCCCGGCTCCAACGGAACGGGTGCGGGCACCTGCGCCGGCGCGACGTGCCCCAACTTCGGACACGCGCCGGCGGTACGCCAGGGCCGGGGTCAACCGAACCGGGGGACGACCGGAACCACCCACCGCGGCAACCGCGGTGGGTGGGGCATGTCCGCCGGGATGGGCACGTTGACCGCCGAGCAGCGCGACGTGTTGGCCTACATGGCCGAGGAGGAGAAGCTCGCCCACGACCTGTACGTCACGCTTGGATCGATCGTCGGCGGATCGGTGCTGCCCCGCATCGCGGAGTCCGAGGCACGCCACCTGGAGGCAGTCCGGAACCTGATGGTCAAGTACGGCGTGACGGATCCGACCGTCGGTCTTGGTGTCGGGGCTTTCGCCACCCCTGAGTTCCGAGGGCTCTATGACGGCCTGCTGGCCCAGGGCCGCGTAGGCCTGGCCGCGGCCTACGACGTGGGGGTGATCGTCGAACGAGACGACATCGCCGAGCTGGCCAAGGCGGCTGAAGGCGTCACCGCCCAGAACGTCTTGCGGGTGTACGCCAACCTGCTGGCTGGCTCCGAGCGCCACCTGGCCGAGTTCCAGGCCCAGTGATCTGGGGGGCGAGCGGATCCGTTCGCTCGCCCCGATCAGGACGCCGTAGTCGGCGTCAGTCACCAGGGCCGCGCTGTCGGGATCGCCCGATCATGAAGTCGCGTGAGCTCGACCTCGATCACGCGGTTGCGTGGCTGCCGCGCAAGGTCGAGACAGGCGTTGACGGTCGATCTGCCGGATGTGCCGTGGTCCTGTCCGAGGACCTGGACGCCACCAACGACTACGATGGACTCCGGGTCGCGAAACCCTTCGACGCCGAGCTGACTGACCACCTGATCGGGCGCTCATCACCGGGTCGCCGCAGTCTGCCTAGAGGATCGACTCGAACCGGAAGCGGTCGCGGTCGGGCGCCAACCGGCCCACCGGTCGTCGTGGCTCGTGGGACAGGACCACCGTCCAACCCTCATAGGCCGCCTGGCGGAAGAGGTCCGCCTTCACCTCGACGCTCGTGAGCGGATAGTCATCGAAGGCGCTGACCCAACGGGGATTGGCACCCCACGGCCGCATGAACAGGTCGCCGATGAAGCCGACGGTCCCGGCGGGGCCACGAACGATGATCGCCTGGTGCCCACCGGAGTGGCCGCTCGTGCGCACGACCGAGACGCCCGGCATCACCTCCGCCTCGCCGTTGGCCGAGGTGCCCCGGGCCCACGGTTCGACAAGGCGCAGCTCGGCCTGGTCGTACGAAGCCTGGAGCCGCGGGTTCGCGCCCAGCGCGGACTCCCATTCGCTCGCCTGTGCCACGACCCGGGCGCGGGGGAAGGCACGAGCGCCATCTGCGGTCAGGAGGCCGCCGGCATGGTCGAAGTGCAGGTGGCTGAGCGCGATGGCGTCGACCGTGCCCGGATCGAAGCCCGCAGCCCGCAGCGCCGGCAGGATGGGGTCCCCGTGGACACCCCGCTGCTCCCGGTGGTGCTCGTCCATCCGCTCACCGATGCCCGTCTCGACCAGCACCCGTCCGGCGGGCGTCTCGATGAGCAGGCAGTTGAGCGCCTGGGTCAGTGAGCCATCCGGGGTGATCTCGTCGACGACCAGCCGCTCCCACATGGAGCGCGGTACGGGTCCGAAGATGGTCCCCGCATCGGACCGGAACGTGCCTGCCTGGACGAGCGCGACGCGCACGCCCCCGCCGAGGTCGGTTCGCCAGTCGACGTTCGCGGTGATGCTCAACTCGGTGCCTCGCTACCCGAGACGCGCGACGGTCATACCCGAGAAGCGACGGAAGTCCCGGTCCTGGGTCAGGATCGAGTCGACGCCGTGCTCCCGGCAGACCGCGACGATCTGGGCATCGAACACCAGGTTGCCCGACGCGCCGCCGTCGAGGAGCGACTCCCGAAGCAGGTCCCAGTATCGTGCCCCCGGCGCGACGGACCCTCGCGCTCGGGCTCTCCAGCACGTGCTGGATCGCATTCATCGCCTCCGACATGGTGCTGGGTGGCTGGAATGCCCGCGGATGGGTGACGACCCGCAGGAACTCGCCGATCACGAACACCGGCACGCCCCACAGGCTGGCCCCCTGCGCGAGGTCTCCGAGGGCCGACACCGCCTGGGCGTGGACACGCGACTCCGTCCGATGCGCATGTACGAGGATGTTGGTATCGACCGCGATCAGGACCGTCCCTCCAGCAAGTCATAGAGGGCATCGCGGTCATCCACGTCCACCAGGGGCGGACCGGTGCCAGTCACCGGAGTCCAGCGGAAGGTGAACGGGGCCTGTCGAGCGGGAGCCATCACCGACGCTCGCAGTGCCTCCTCAAGTACCTCCCGGAACGTGATGCCCCGGTCCGCGGCGGATCGGCGCGCACGGCGAAGGAGCTCCTCGTCGAGATTGACGGTGGTCTTCACTGGCATCCGGTCCTCCGCGTCAGGCATATCACCATACCACCGCTGCCATACATACGGCCAGGACTAGGTGGGCCCGTTGGGTCCACCCTTCTCACGACGACGACCGGTCTCGAAGTCGCGGTAGGAGGCGGAGGCGGTCGGTGTCGACTGGCCCTGGTACTTGGAGCCCAGCTCCTTGCTGCCGTATGGCCGCTCGACGGGGCTGGACATCGCGAAGAAGCTGATCTGGCCGATCTTCATGCCGAAGTAGAGCGCGATGGGCAGGTTCGCGACGTTCGACAGCTCCAGGGTCAGGGTGCCCTTCCAGCCAGGATCCACATAGCCGGCGGTCGAATGGATGAGCAGGCCCAGGCGGCCGAGCGAGCTCTTGCCCTCCAGGCGGCTGACGAGGTCGTCCGGCAGCTCGACCCATTCGAGGGTCTGGCCGAGCACGAACTCGCCCGGGTGGAGGATGAATGGCTCCGCATCCGTGATGGACACCAGCTCGGTCAGGTCGGGCTGCGGCTCGCGGACATCGATGAACGCATAGCGGTTGTTGCGGAAGACCCGGAACTCGCGGTCGAGATGGAGGTCGACCGATGATGGCTGCAGGCACGCCTCGTCCCAGGGATCGATGCGCACCCGACCGGCACTGACCGCGGCCCGGATGTCGCGGTCCGAGAGGACGCTCATCGGCGACGCGGTCGGCGGCCCGCGGACGTCAGCGGCCGGGTGGTCATGGACAGCCGCTTGGGCGATGGCGCGACGAGCTCCAGGGAGACCTGCCCCGGCACCTCCGGCGACCGCTCCGCGAACAGCGTGTCCACCTCGCGCTTGAGCTGCTCCAGGTCGTCGAACGACTGGTAGACGCTCGCGAACCGGATATATCCGATCTGGTCGAGCGCCCGAAGGCGCTCCATCGACAGCTCGCCGATGGTCGTCGATGAGACCTCGCTCACGCCAAGGGAGCGGAGATGCGCCTCGATGGCGTCCGCCGCATCATCCGCAGCGCCCGGCGCGACCGGACGGCGGGTGAGCGCCTTCTGGATGCCTGCCGCGACCTTGGCCCGGTCGAAGTCCTCGCGCAGGCCGCTCCGCTTGACGACCGTGAGGCGCGCCGACTCGATGCGCTCATAGGTCGTGAACCGCGAGCTGCAGCTGGCACACTCGCGTCGTCGGCGGATGGCAGCGTCATCAAGGTCGCGGGAGTCCACGACCCGGGTGTCACGTTCGCCGCAGTTGGGGCAGCGCACGGTCCGGGGTGCCTCCGTCGGATGCGTGACCACCACCCGTGGTGGTCCTGACCGACAGACTACACGACAGCCCACCAGACATGCCGCGATACTCCCGCCATGGATCGTGCGGCGTCTCCCCCTTCCCCAATTGACATCGTCCTCGCCGCAGGCGCCAGGACCCCCATCGGGCGACTCGGAGGAGCCCTGCGCGATGTCCCCGCCGTGGAGCTGGGCGCGGTCGCGGTGCGCGCGACACTGGAGCGGGCCGGCGGACTCGCTCCTGACCAGGTGGCCATGGGCTGCGTCCTCCAGGCGGGGCTGGGCCAGGATCCGGCACGCCAGGCGGCGCTCCGGGGTGGCGTCGCGCCCACGACTCCCGGCGTCACGGTCAATGACGTCTGCCTGTCGGGCATGAGCGCGACCGTCCTGGGCAGCCTGCTCGTTCGATCGGGTGCTGCTGACGTCGTGCTCGTGGGCGGCTTCGAGTCGATGAGCCGGGCGCCCCACGCCATCCTCGCTCGCGAGGGGCTCCGCCTCGGCGACGCGGCACTCGTGGACACGATGGTCCGTGACGGCCTCTGGTGCGCCTTCGAGGACCTCGGGATGGGACCGCAGGCAGAGCTGACGACACGGGCGCTGGGCATCACGCGCGCGGACCAGGACACGTTCTCGGCCGCCTCCCACCAGCGAGCGGCCACGGCCTGGGCGAGCGGCACGTTCGCGGACGAGGTGGTCCCGGTGGCCGTCGGGACAACGCCGGTGACGATGGACGAGGGATCCGCCCGGATGCGACCGTCGACGCGCTCGGGCGGCTCAGACCGGCGTTCGATCCCGCCGGGAGCATCACCGCCGGCAACGCGTCGCAGATCTCGGATGCGGGCGTTGCCGGGATCGTGACCACCCGCGAGCGCGCAGTGGCCGCGGGGGTGACGCCGCTGGCCGTCATCGTCGACCACACCATCATCGCGGGGCCGGATCACTCGCTGCATACCAAGCCGTCCCGCGCGGCGCGGATGCTGCTCGATGGGCAGGGCCTGTCGCCCCGGGACATCGACCGGTGGGAGATCAACGAGGCGTTCGCCGCGGTCGTCCTGGCGTCCATGGCGGACCTCGACCTGGACCACGACCGGGTCAACGTCCACGGCGGGGCCATCGCTGTGGGCCATCCCCTGGGTGCCAGCGGGGCGCGGCTGCTGCTGACGCTCGCCCGGGAGCTGCAACGGACGGGTGCGGACCTCGGCATCGCCGCCATCTGCGGTGGCGGCGGCCAGGGTCAGGCGGTGCTCCTGCGGCGCGCCTGACCGTCAATCGCGGGCGCGAAGCGCCTCGAGGAGCGCGGGTACCACCGCGAACAGGTCGCCGACGACCAGGAGGTCGGCGAACTCCCGGATGGGCGCGTCCGGGTCACGGTCGATGGCCACGATGGTGCCCGCCGTCTGGACACCGACCTTGTGCTGGATGGCGCCGCTGATGCCGCACGCGAGGTAGAGGTCCGGTTTGACGGTCTTGCCCGTCTGGCCGATCTGCTGGTCGTAGCCGATCCACCCCGCGTCCACAGCCGCCCGGGTGGCCCCCACGGCGCCGCCGAGCGCAGCCGCGAGGTCGTCCAGCAGCCGGAACCCATCGGGGCCAGCGACGCCCCGGCCACCACCGACCACGACCCGGGCCTCCTCGATGGGGATGGTGGTCGCCGGACCGGCGGGCACATGCTCCACGAGCATGACGTCCGCGGGCATCTCGGCCGCTGCGTTCGGACGAGGGATGACCACCTCGGTCGCGCCGGGATCGCGCGCCGGGGCGGCCGCGACGACACCGGGTCGCACCACGACGATGCCGCCCCGCCCGCCGACGAACCGGCTCTCTGTCTGCAGCCGACCTCCGAAGGTGCTCATGCCCACGACGATCTCGTCGTGCTCCCAGCGGACGCTCGTCGCATTCACCAGCACTGGCGCATCGGTGAGCCCGACGAGCAGCCCAGCCAGGGCCAGGCCCTCCGGCTCGGCGGCGACGAGCAGCACGTCGTGGTCCAGGTCGACCTCGCCGATGGCAAGCTGGGCGGCCGTGGCCGCCCACGGACGACCCGCCAGCGGAGCCGCGATGAGGACGCGCGGCAGGTACCCGGCCAGCGCCGAGCCCGCGTCGGCCGCATCCGGACCGATGAGGAAGCCCACGGCATCCCGGCCGCTCGCGTCCGCGAGCGTGCGGGCGAGCGTGGCGAGCTCCAGGCTGAGACGGGTCGGCTGGCCGCTGGTCGCCCGCGCGACGGTCCAGATCGTGGCCATCAGACGAGCCCCCGGCCGGCGAGGAAGTCGATGACGGCGGCAGCCGCCTGGTCCGGCGGCCCGGTCACCACCCTGGCGGTACCTCGCTCCGGTGGCACGACCGCGCTCGTCACCCGGGTGGTCGCCGCGCCCCAGCCCACGGTCGCAGGGTCGACACCCAGGTCCGCAAGGCTCCAGGTGATGATCTGCCGACTTCGGGCTGCCATGATGCCCCGCAGTGACGGGTACCTGGGCTCCCCCAGCAGCTGGGTGCCCATGACGAGCGCGGGCAGGCCCACCTGAACGACCTCATGGCCGCCACCCATGGGTCGACGGACGCGAACGGCCGGCCGCCCTCCAGCCTCCTCCAGGGTGATGTCCGCGGCATCGCCGAGATACGGCAGACGGAGGCGCGCCGCCAGGGCGGCGCTGACCACCGATCCCGAGCCGTCCGATGACCCGGCACCGACGAAGACGAGGTCCGCCCCCACGCGCGCGATGGCGGCGCCCAGGACGCTCACGGTCGCCCGGATGTCCGAGCCCGCCAGCGCGTCGTCGACCACGTGATACGCCCGTGTCGCGCCGATGGCCAGGCCCTTGCGCAGGGCATCGACGCCAGCTGCGGGGGCCATCGCGAGGAGCGATACCTCGCCGCCGCCCGCCTCGGTCAGCCGGATCGCGCGCTCCAGCATGTACTCATCATTGCCGTTGAGCTCGAGCTGCTCACGCATCGTCCGGGAGTCGCCCCCCAGCCGCTCGACGCCCACGATGGGCACCGGCTTGACGAGCACCGCGATGTGCACGGGATATCCTCCTGGGGCGATTGGACCGACCGTCGCGACTGTAGCGAACAAGGCCGCGGGCCGCCTGTCACATGACGATGCTGCGATACCGTTGAGCCGACCATCCCATACCCGTTTCGGAGGCCTGCAAGGTGATCGATGGGCTCGAGCTTGCCGCCCACCACGCCGAGTCGATCGCCAACGTCGTGCGGGCCTTCGAGGCGGACGCCACCACCCAGGCCGTCATCCTGGGCGGGTCGCTCGCACACGGGTACGCGCGGCCCGACTCGGACATCGACGTGCTGATCGTCGTGGACGCCATCGACTATCGACAGCGAGCGCAGGAAGGTCGACTCGTGCACGCGGACCGCACGCTGTGCACGTACGAGGGCGGATACGTCGACTGCAAGTACCTGGACGTGGACTTCCTGGCGAGCGTCGCGGCGCACGGCAGCGATCCGGCGCGCTACGCGTTCCGGGACGCGCGGATACTGTTCAGCCGCATCGACGGGCTGCCTCGGCTGGTCGCGGCCACAGCGCGGTATCCCGTCGAGGAGACGCCGGATCGGATGACGCGTTTCACGGCCCAGCTGCTCGCGTGGCGCTGGTACTTCGGCGAGTCGGCCCGCCTGCAAGACCGATACCTGGAGGTCGTCGCGCTCCACAAGGTCGTCCTGTTCGCGTGCCGGCTGGTGCTCGCGGCGAACGAACGCCTCTACCCCTATCACAAGTGGCTGCGCCGGGAGGTAGCGCGTGCACCACGCCGACCGCTCGACTTCCTGGAACGCATCGACTCCGTGCTGGACGAGCGTACGGTTCCCCTCGTGGATGAGTTGTGCAGGGAAACCCTCGCGTTCTACGGCATCGATGAGGACCTGGCGAACGCGTCATGGCCCGACCACTTCCTGCAGGATACCGAACTCGCCTGGACGTCTGGCCAACCCGCCATCGACGACCTGTGAGCGGACCTCGAGCCCCCGGGCGCAGGCAGGGGCCGATCAGGTCGCGAGGACGTCGCGGATGATCGCGGACAGCTGGTCCCACTCGACGAGGAACGCGTCGTGGCCCTTGGTGGAGGTGAGCTCCACGTATCGGGAACGCACGCCCACGGCTGCCGCGGCATCGGCCAGCACCCGCACCTGGCGTGGTCCGTACAGGATGTCGTCCTCGATGCCCAGCGCGGTCAACTGGGTGCCGGCGGGAGCGAGGCGGGACAGGGCCGCCTCGATGCCGCCCCGCCCGTCGCCGATGTCATGCCGGTCCATGGCCCCCGCGAGGATCCGGTACGTGTCCCCGTCGAAGCGCTCGACGAGCTTCAGGCCCTGGTACTCGAGATAGCTGTCGACCGAGAAGCGGCCGTCGTCCTGACGCTCCCGACCGAAGCGGCGGTCGAAGTCAGCCTCGCTGCGGTAGGTGGTCATGGCCAGCTGGCGCGCGAGCGCCAGCCCTTCATCACCAAGGCGGTCGATGAGCATGGCCTGGATCCTGTTCCAGGCCATGGCCATAGGGCCCGTCGCGGCCGGCGCGGCCATGGGCAGCACCCGCTCGACCCGGTCGGGGTCGAAGCAGCGCGACCTCCAGGGCCACCATGCCGCCGAGGGAGCCGCCCGTCACCAACGCGACGCGCTCGAACCCGAGGGCCTCGAACAGCCGCCACATGGCTGCCGCCTGATCGCGCGTGGAGACCGCGGGGAACCTGCCGCCCCAGGGCTGCGCCGGTTGCCGGGTCGATGCTGGTCGGTCCGGTCGTGCCGTACCGCCCTCCGAGGAGGTTGGCGCAAACGACGCCATAGCGGTCGGTATCCAGGGCGAGGCCGGGTCCGATGAGCGGCGCCCACCAGTCCCCTGCCGCGTCCGCGGAACCGGTCAGCGCATGCACCACGACGACCTGCGGCCCGTCACACGGGAGCAAGCCCGTCATGGCGATACGCCATGACCAGCTCTGGCAGCACGCTCGCCCGAGCCGAGCTCGAACGAGCCGAGCTCGATCGAGACGACGCTCCCGAGGCCGGTCGGTGCGGACGCGGGGCGTTGCCACCCCGCGCCCGTCCGTTGGGCTCATGAGCGCCGCGACGGACACGGGCCCCCGTCCTGGGTCATCCGGCGACTGCAGTGCTGAGCTGCTGCGCGTACTGGTTCGTCGCACTCGCGGCGTCGAGACCGCGGGCGAGGTCGGCGATGAGGTCATCGACGTGCTCCAGCCCAACCGACAGGCGGACCAGGTCGTCCGTGACGCCCGTGAGCACCTGCTCCTCGGGCTCCAGCTGGGAGTGGGTCGTGGAGGCCGGATGGATGATGAGCGACTTGGCGTCGCCGACGTTGGCGAGGAGGCTGAACACCTGGACGTTGTCGATGAGCTTGCGGCCTGCCTCGACGCCACCCTTGACGCCGAACGTGACGACGCCGCCGAAGCCGCCCTTGAGGTACTTGAGCGCGAGGGCGTGGGACGGATGCGACTCCAGGCCCGGATAGCTGACCCAGGTGACATCGGGTCGGGTCTGCAGCCACCGCGCGACCGCGAGCGCGTTCTCGCTGTGACGGGTGATGCGCAGCGGCAGGGTCTCGAGGCCCTGCAGGAAGAGGAAGGCGTTGAACGGGCTGAGTGCTGCACCGATGTCGCGCAGGCCCTGGACCCGCAGCTTGAGGATGAACGCCAGCGGGCCGAACGCGGCCGTGTAGCTGATGCCGTGGTAGGACGGGTCGGGATCGACGAAGTCCTGCTTGAAGCGCGCCGAGGCCGCCCAGTCGAACGTGCCGCCGTCCACGACGACACCGCCGATGGCCGTGCCGTGGCCGCCGATCCACTTGGTGGCGGAGTGGATGACGATGTCCGCGCCGTTCTTCAGCGGCTGCGCCAGCAGCGGCGCGAAGGTGTTGTCGACGATGACCGGCACGCCCTTGGCATGGGCCACGTCGGCGATCGCCTGGAGGTCGTGCACGTCCAGCCGGGGATTGCCGATGAGCTCCAGGAAGACGGCCTTGGTCCGGTCATCGATGGCCGCCCCGAACGCCGCCGGATCGGAGCCGTCCACGAACGTGGTCGTGATGCCGATCTTGGGCAGTGTGTGCTGGAACAGGTTGTACGTGCCGCCGTAGAGGCTGGAGCTGCTGACGAGGTTGTCGCCGGCCCGCGCGATGTTGAGCATCGACAGCGTCTCGGCTGCCTGGCCGGAGGCCACGCCGAGCGCCGCGACGCCGCCCTCGAGCGCCGCGATGCGCTGCTCGAACACGTCGGTCGTCGGGTTCATGATCCGGGTGTAGATGTTGCCGAACTCCTGGAGCCCGAACAGTCGCTGCGCGTGGGCCGCATCGTCGAACACGTAGCTCGTGGTCGCGTAGATCGGGCACGGCGCGGGCGTTGGTGGCGGAGTCGACCTTCTGGCCGGCATGGAGCGCCAGCGTCTCGGGTCGGAAGGCTGCCTTGGTCTCGTCGTCGAGTGTCGCCATCGGATGGATCCTCCTGGTCGCTGGTGGGTCTGGCTGGTCGTTGTGGAGTGGCTGGTCGTTCCTGGAGTGGCTGGTCGTCGGCTCGGGTGGCTCGGGGTAGGCCTGGCAGCTGTCGGCGGTCACCCGTCGTGTCGGTCGGAGGAAACAGAACGGCCGCGGCTCCTTCAAGGAGTCCGCGGCCCCGGGACCTCGTCCGTGATCCGGTTGCGTCCGCTGTCGCGCGCTACCTGTGGATCCGGACCCCATCCTCCGCACGTCGGGGCCGCCCGGGCATGCCCATACATGGACACATCGCGCACGGCATCAAGACAGGGACGTGGTTCACCGGGCGGATGGTGACAGCAAGCCCGGCGCGCGTCAACAGTCGTGAGCGTGGCTGTCTCGCGAGCCGCGTCGGCAGCGAGCGGCTCGTCGCAGGCAGGACGGCAGCCCATCGGCAGTGCGAGCTGCCGTACCCACGTGGTGGATGAGTCAGCCCGAGTGACGCGCGGGGTGGCACGATCGATGCGTGGGCTGGGTCAGACCTGCCCACGCGCCCCGGAATCAGCCGGTTCGCGGCGTCTTGTGGGTAGAAACTGCGATCCGGCCCGCGCGCCTGTCGAACTCACCCGTGGCATGGGTACCCGGCAGCGGTCGTGCAGCGGCCGCCTGGACGTGGGCCCGTAGGTCCGACGCTCAAGCCTTGTACCAGGCGCGACCTGCGCCGTGGGCCTCGGCAGCGATGGCACGACCCTTCGCGCCCCGGAGCGGCAGGATGCCGACAAGGATGGCCAGGCTCGCGACCCAGATGACGGGCTGCGCCAACAGCACGGCGATGGGCAGCACCCAAGGCCGGTCGGTCCAGGCACCCCACGCGACGATGACCGCGGCGATGGCGACCCGGACCACGAGCGGCACGCGAACCGCGGCAAGCTCCGGCACGTCCCCACCCGACTGGGCTGAGCAGCGCGTCGATCCACGGTCGCCAGAGGTCCGGTGCCGAGCACATATGAGATGGCCACGATGACCGCCGTGGCACCCAGCGCGATGCCCAGCGCCCGCCACTCCCGTCGCACCGCGAACCACAGCAGCCCGACGCCAGGCGTCACCTTCGTGAGCAGCATCAGGGCCCACATCCAGGGATATCGGAAGCCGAGCCGGATGGCGGCCGCGTACAACAGGTGGACATTGCCCACGATGCACTCGAACAGCACCGGGGGCAGCGGCAGCACCCACCACCAGTCGCGACCCGCGAGCCAGACCACGATGGCCACCTGGAGGGCGGTCCAGCCGAGCAGGAACACCGGCCAGGGCAACAACCCCAGGACAGCGAACAGCTGCGCAGCGGCGGGCGAGTAGAGGAACGCGTCCCGCTGGCCGACGTTCGCGGTGTACGGATCGGCGAGGCTGACCGACCAGTACGCGTACGAGTCGTGGACGAACCCACCGCCACCGAGGATGAGCAGGATGAGATAGACGTCGATGAGCACGCAGACGATGACGAAGGCGTGCAGGAGCGCCCGGAATGTGGCTGGGCGCGCGGCGACGAGTCGCCGGACGGGCGCCAGGATGCCCGTCGGGCTCGAGGTCACCCGGCCTCGTCCCGCGCCACGAGCGATGTCGGATGGTTCGTCACCCGACACATGCTATCGAGAAGGCAGCCCGATGTTGATGCGACGACCCCGGCTGCGTGCCGGGGTCCGGGAAGACGGAGGTTCCGAGGGCGTCAGGGCACCGACGAGGACACCGGCATGGATGGCGCGGGTGGTAGCGGTGCGGCCACGGGCTGCCAGGACGCCGCCCCGAGGTCCGGCAGGTCGACCAGCGGGCTACTGTCGTCGATGGTGACCACAGCGCCATGGCCTTGGCCACCGGGCACGGTACCGGCCAGATAACTCACGAGGCGTGTGCCATCCGGCGACCACACTGGCGCGACGATGTCGCCCTCGAGCGGTTCAAGGCGTCGCTGGTTCGGACCGTCAGCATCCGCGACCCAGGTCCGATACGTGCAGGGTCGCCCATCCCACCACTCCGATTCGTCGACCTGTCGCTGGAAGGCGACCTGCTTCCCGTCGGGTGACCACGTGGGACTGAACTCATCCACCGGTTCGCTGGCCAGCAGGCGCTGGCCGCCACCATCTGCTCGAACCGCGTAGATGTCCATGGAGCCGCTGTTGGGGGTCGCGCATGTGTCCTCCGCACCGGCGACCGCAGCCACCTCGGTGCCGTCAGGTGACCACTGCGGCCGCAGCCAGTATGCGGGTGCATCCGGGCCGGTGGTGGAGATCCGGCGCGGCTGCAGACCGCCCGCCGGCGCGTTCGGGCCGACATCGACGACATAGATCCCAGTACCGCTTGACGTTGACTGGTCCGCGATCGCCTCATCGCGGCCCACGAAGGCGACCTGGCGGCCGTCGCTGGACCAGACGCCTGCCGAGCTGGAGATGTCCGGCGCGATGAGCTTGGCTGGTGGCGAGCTGCCATCGCTGGCAACGATCCAGAGGTCCGACCGACTGCCGCAGGACGCGATCTTGGAGTAGATGATGGTGGAGGCATCCGGCGACCACGCCAGCCCGTCGTGGCAGTCGGAATAGGCGGGCCCCGGAGTCGCAAGGACCTTCGTGTTGCCGCCGCCGGCGTCCATGACCACGATGGATCCGAACGTCTGGTCCCAGTAGGCGATCATCGTGCCATCGGGTGACCAGGCGACGTTGGACTCGACGGCCGGTGTATCGGTCAGCCGGCGCATGTCCGAGCCATCGGCGCGGATCGTGAAGATATCGCGCCCGGGCTGTCCGTTGGCGTCATCCGTGTAACGGTCGAAGGCAAGGACCGCCGCCCCTCCAATGGGGATCGGATACGCCCCATTGAGGCCGTCGACGGGGCGAGCCGGGACGATGAGGCGCGATCCCACGATGGCGCCGCCAGCGATGAGGGCAAGAGCCAGCGCGGCGAGGAGCAGGAGCCAGGCGATGCGCAGTTGGGGCTCCAACGCGGGGCGCGTGATGACAGTCACGGGGAGCCACCTTTCAGGGCTGGCCCAGCGAGGCATCCGGCGCGTGCGTCGGGTCCGGGCCAGCACCGCATAGGTCAGGCCATCGGGCTCGCGCATGGGCGCCTGGTCGTCCAGCCAGGCCGTGAGTCGTCGGTCGAAGTCGGAGGGACCGTTCATGTCGGCTTGCCCTCCAGGACTGGCAGACGCGCGTCGGCGTCGAGGGCCGCCCGCATCTGCTGGATGGCACGGAAGAGGCGGGACTTCACGGTGCCGATCGGGAGCCCGACGACATCGGCGGTCTCCTGGAGCGGCAGTCCCAGGTAGTAGTGGAGCACGACCAGCGCCCGTTGCTCGGGCGACAACCGTTCGAAGCCCCGGCCCAGCTCGTCCCGATCGGCGGTGGCGATGCCCGGATCCGGGGTCACCACGGCGATGGGCTGGACGCTGGATCCCATGTGCATCCGTCGCTTCGATTGCGCGGCTTCGCGATAGCAGGCATGCACCAGCAGCCGGCGCAACCAGGCATCGAATCGATCGGGATCTCGGAGCGTCGAGGACCAGCGCCAGGCGGCGACGAGTGCCTCCTGCGTCGCATCCTCCGCCCGTTCATCGTCCCGGAGGATGAGTCGCGCGATGGCATAGAGCTTTGCGATCGAGAGGCGCGTCAGCTCTGAGAACGCCTCGTGATCGCCTGCCATCGCTCGTTCGACGAGGACCCGGGACATCGGGCCTCCAGTTGGTGCGCGACCTGGGTGGCCTCGCTGCCAACTATGAGAGGTGTCGCTCGGTTCGGGTTCCCGAATCGTCCGGATGTGCGATGACCCGGGGATCGCACCAGGCCATCGACATCTGCGCCCCGCAGTCGTCAGGACGCCCCTGCGTCCAGCGCGAACGAAGGAGCTGGGGGTAGCGGCACCGCATATGGCTGCCAGGATCCAGGTCGCCCGACCGGAAGCAGCGTCAGCGCGCTGCTGCCGTCCAAAGTGACGATGCCCGCGTGAAAGCCAGGCCCCGGATCGTCAGGTGCCTGGACGATGAGGATGCTCGCAAGACGCGTGCCATCCGGGGACCAGAGCGGCGTGCTTTCACACCAATCACCCAACTCGTCGAGACTGCGCGCATGGCCGCCATCGGCGGCGGCGACCCACGTGCGGACCGTGCACGGTCGATCGTTGAAGGACTCCGAAGGATCGACCATGCGGTGGAAGCTAAGTCCCGTTCCATCGGGGGACCATGACGGGTTGTGCGCATCGTCGCCTGCCAGCGATCGCAGGCTGGACCCGTCGGTCGACCACTGCGGGCGACTCGGCGGCTCGGCTGGGGTTCGCCCGAGGCTCGCCAGTGCGGCTTTGCGCGATCAGCGAACGTCTCGGGCCTGAATGCCGCGCCCACCTGGCGCAGCAGGCGCCTCGCCGTCTTCATGAGGCGGGTTGATAGCCGCATATGGCTATCCCTGGCGCCGTCGAAGCGCCATGAAGGAGCCGGACGCCTGCGAACCCGCCCATCGAGCCCGGTGGCCTTCGGTGATCGTGAAGATCCGTGCGCTCCCGGCTGTCGGGCGCTGCCGGCGGGGACCGCAGCTCGCGGGGGGCCGCAGCTCGCGCGGGGCCGGGCACGGCCGTCCGGCCGCAGCTCGCGCGGGGCCGGGCCCTGCCGACGGGCCAGGCTACTGGAGGACATGCAGGCTCCGGCCGCCAGGGGCGCCTGGGCCGCCAGGGGCGCCAGGGGCGCCAGGGCCGACGTGCGCGAGCGATGCCGCCAGGATCTCCGCGACGTCCTGGACCTGCAGTCCTGCAGCGGCCTCGTTGACGCCATCACGGAGCATCACGAGGCAGAACGGGCACGCCGTGGCGACCGTGGAAGCGCCCGTGTCGATGGCCTGACGGGTCCGCTCGGCGTTGATGCGCGTACCGCGTGACTCCTCCATCCACATCCGCCCGCCGCCGGCCCCGCAGCAGAAGCTGTCGCGCCCCGAGCGCTCCATCTCGGTCAGGCGGACACCCGGCACCGCCCCCAGCACCGCCCGGGGGTCCATGACGACACCGTTGTAGCGGGCCAGGTAGCACGCATCGTGGTAGGTGATGCGCCGCTCCGGTTCCCCCGGCTGCGGGGTACCCGTCGGCAGCCTCCCCTCCTCCACCAGCCGAGCCAGGAACGTCGAGTGGTGGACCACCTGGTACGCCCCGCCGAGCTGCCGGTATTCGACACCCAGGGCGTTGAAGCAGTGCGGACAGGCGGTGACGATGGTCGTCGGGCGGTAGCGGTCGAGGGTCGCGATGTTGCCGGTCGCGAGCATCTGGTAGACGTAGTCGTTGCCCATCCGCCGGGCCGGGTCGCCCGTGCACGACTCCTCCTGGCCGAGCACCGCATAGCGCACACCCGCGGCATCCAGGCAGGTCACGAAGGCGCGGGCGACCCGGCGATTGCGCTCGTCGAAGGCGGCCGCGCAGCCCACCCAGTACAGACACTCGAGGTCGGCGACCGCCTCGGGTCCCGCGGCAGCGACCTCGGCCGCCAGGGGCACCTCGAACGGCAACCCCTTCGTCCAGTCCATGCGCGCCGATGCCGGCACCCCCCATGGGTCACCGTGACGCTCCATGGCCGTGAACGCCCCGTTGAGCTCGGCCGGGAAGCGGCTCTCCTCCAGGACCAGGTTCCGGCGCAGGCCGACGATCTTGTCCACGTGCTCGATGACGACCGGGCACGCCTCCACGCAGGCGCCACACGTGACGCAATCCCAGACCGCATCGTAGGTGATCGCCGTGCCCACGATGGGTGCATCGAGCGCGTGCCGGTCGAGTCCCGCGGACCCGGTACCCCGGATGAACGGGAGGAGCGGCACGCCCTGCTCCGCCTCGACGGCCATATCCCGGATGCCCATGATCAGCGTCTTGGGGTCGAGTGGCTTGCCGGTCGCCCACGCCGGGCAGGCGTCCTGGCAGCGGCCGCACTCGGTGCATGTGAAGCCGTCGAGCAGGTCCTTCCACGAGAGATCCTCGATGGTCTTCACCCCGAACCGGGTCGCCTCCGCCTCGAGGTCCATCGGCGGGAGCGCGCCGCGTGGCTCGAGCTTGCGGAACGTCGCGTTGAAGAAGGCCGTCGCGATATGGAGGTGCTTGGAGCGCGGCAGGTAGGCCAGGAAGGCGCAGACGAGCAGGATGTTCGCCCAGAAGCAGACCACGTAGCCCACATGGAGCGCGTCGGGACCGAGCACCGCACCGAGGCCGCCAGCCACCACATCAGGCGCGAAGGCCCACGCCGCGTCGACATCGCCATAGCGCGCGATGCGGAAGGCCTCTGCGAACCACTCCGACACCACCACGCCACCGATGAGCAGGAGGATCGTCAGCCCATCACGTGACAGGGTGAGTCGGCGAGGCCGCACCACGATGCGCCGCACGAGCGCCCAGCCGATGCCCACCAGCACCGCGATGAGCAGCGCGCTCTGGACCGCGAGGGTCGCCCGCCAGGCCCAACCATCCACGGGCCAGCGCAGGCCCGACCGCACGAGCCCGAACGCCACCCGGTCAGCGCTTCCGATGGTGAGCACGATGAAGCCCCAGAAGATCGCGGCGTGCATCCAGCCGGCCGAGGATCCCGGAACATCCGGACCTGGACGATGGCATAGCGCACGAGCGACCCGACGCGGGCCTCGCCCTGGTCGGTCACCGACGCGGGCCGGGCACGCGAGAAGACCCGCAGGTGGCGGGCCATCTGCAACGCGAACACCACCGCCGCGATGAGGAAGAGCGCCGGTGCGAGCGGATAGAGCGGCACGTGCCCCATCAGCTCATCCATCAGGAGGGACGCGCGGCTCCGGCGTCATTGGGCTCGGGGTGGGACTGGGTCCGACCTGCCAGCGTGTCGAGCGCATGGGCGAGCAGCGGCTCGACCGCGGCGAGCGACTCCAGGGCGCCGCGCGGGCTGCCGGGCACCGCGACCACGAGCGCCGAACCGCGCGCACCGGCGAACGAGCGCGACAGGTCCGCGAGCGGTGTGGAACGACGCCCGGCCGCGCGCATCACCTCGCCAAAGCCGGGGATGAGGGTGTCCAGGAAGTCGGTAAGTGCCTCCGGCGTCCGGTCCCGCGGCCCAAGGCCGGTGCCGCCGGTCGTGACCACGAGCCGGGAGCCGGACTGGATGGCAGATGCCACGGCTGCCCGGATGACCTCCGGTTCGTCCGGCACGCCGCCACGTCGAACGCTGTAGCCCAGCTTGGCGAGCCGCTGGGCGAGCACGACGCCACTGGCGTCCTCCCGGGTGCCTGCGGCCACCCCATCGCTGATGGTCAGCACCAGGGCACGGATCGCTGGCTCAGCCGACCTGGGGTCGGTCGTGGACGAGGTCATCGCTCGCTATCAGCCGGACCGGCGTGGGCCGCGGCTTCCCTTGGGGACGCGTGGTCGGGGACCCTCGGGGGCATCGTCGGGTGGTCGACGCCACTCCCCGGACTTGCCGCCACTCTTCTCGAGCAGGCGCACGGACACGATCTCGGCGTAGCGGTCGACGCCCTTGACCATGTCGTAGACGGTCAGCGCCGCGATCGTCGCCGCGGTCAGAGCCTCCATCTCGACCCCGGTCGGTCCCACGGTGGCAGCGGTGGCCCGGATGCGCAGCAGGCTCTCGATACGGTCGGGCGTGATCTCCACGCCGATATCCGTGAGCGCGATGGGATGACACAACGGGATGAGCTCGGACGTCCGCTTGGCGCCCATGACCCCGGCCAGCTCGGCGACGGACATGACATCGCCCTTGGGCCCCGATCCGTCGATGACCAGGCTGAGGGTCTCCTGGGCCAACCGGATGCGAGCCTCGGCGATGGCCCGTCGAGGCGTGGCCGGCTTGGCGCTCACATCGACCATGCGTGGCCGTCCGCGGCGGTCCACATGGGTCAGTCGACGCTTGTCCTTGCGAGCGGTCGGCTCGAACGGAGGCCGGGGTTCGCCGGTCATGGCAGCATCGGCGCGGCGGAATCGCTGGTCATGTCGAGTCTGATCACATCCACCTCTGCGCCTGCCTCCAGCTCGCCGATGCCTTCGGGGACGATGGCGAGGCCATCGGCGGCAGCGAGTCCCGAGAGCATGTGCGATCCCTGGCCGCCGGCCAGGCTCGCGATCGTCCGTCCCTGCGCATCGGCGGTCAGGCGGACCCGCAGGAAGGCCCGCCGACCTGGGTCCGACCGCGCCACGTCCGCAAGCCGAGCCCGGACGATGGTACGACCCGCGAGGTGCGCGTGACCGGCCATCCGGCGGATCATCGGGCGCACGAACAGCTCGAAGGTGACATAGCTGCTCACGGGGTTGCCCGGCAGCCCGAACAGGAGTCGCTCCGCGCCCCCAGGATCCGGCGCACGACCGAAGGCGAGCGGCTTGCCCGGCTGGATGGCGACCCGCCAGAGGTCGATGCGCCCGATGTCGTCGAAGGCGAGCCGGACCTCATCATGGGCACCCACGGAGACGCCGCCGCTTGCCACGACGATGTCCGCGACCTCCAGGCCGTACCGAAGCCGGTCCACGATGGCGGCCCGGTCGTCGCGCGCGATGCCCAGTGCGATCGCGTCAGCACCCGCTTCCCGGACCTGTGCACACAGTGCCGGTGAGCTGCTGTCGGGGATATGCGCGCCGTCGAGCAGCTCGCCGGCCGGGATCAGCTCATCGCCGGTCGACAGCACCGCGACCCGCGGTCGTCGGACCACCCACGCACTGCCGCACCCCGCGGCCACCAGGGCTCCCACGCGATTCGGGGCCATGACATCGCCCGCTGCTAGCATCCGATCACCCTGCCGCACGTCGCTCCCCGCGGGACGGATGGCGGTGCCGGGACCGACGGCGACCCGGATCGCCACCCGCGCAGGCAGTGCCGCGACCCCGGCCGCGGCGTCCGTGTCCTCCACCCGCACGACCGCGTCCGCGCCGGCGGGCAGCATGGCGCCCGTCAGGATGCGCATCGCAGTCCCCGCCTCGACCGGAGCGTCCGCCAGGTGCCCGGCGGCCACCTCCCCGATGACCCGCAGCGTGATGGGCGCCTCGACGGTGGCACCGGCCACGTCCACGCTGCGAACCGCGTAGCCGTCCATCGCCGAGTCATCCCAGGGCGGCAAGGTGTACCGGGCCGCGACGTCGCGACTCAGGACCATCCCGTCGAGTCGGTCCAGGGGCAGCTCGACCTCCGACAGCGGCCCGACACCCGCGAGCATCCGCTCAAGGGCTTCCTCGAGGCCCAGTAGGCCACCATCCGCTCCACTCACGGGCCGGTATCCGTGCGCGGACGGGCACCTCGAGCGCGGAGGAGTCGCATCACGGACGCGCGCGTGACCAGGCCCAGCAGGATCGCCGGGTCGTGCGGATCGACGACGAGGAGGGCGCGGAGGCGGCCCTGCTCCAGGATGGCTACCGCATCCCAGAGCTCCTGGTCCTCCCGCACGGACCGGACGCTCGAGAGTGGCCGGAGCCGATCCTGCACCCGGAGCTGGGTGCGCTGCTTGGCCGGCACGGAACGGATGTCCTGGACATCGATGATGCCCAGCAGGGTCTCGCCCTGGCGCACCGGGTAGACCCCTGGCCCGCCGGAGAGCTGGTCCTGGTCGACCAGGGTGTCGAGCGTGAGGTACGGCGAGACCACCGGCATGTCCCGCTGGAGTGCGTCGCCGACGTCGAGGCCCTCGGTCAGGCGCATGAGGCGGTCCTGCGATCGTGCCAGTCGTGATGCGCGCCCCAGGAACCAGCCCATGAGGGTCAGCCACAGACCCGCGGTGGCGTCCACCGTGATGGCCACGAGCAGCCCGGCGCCCATGACGGTCCAGCCGGCCGCGATGGCGACCGCCGCGGTCCGGCGCGTGGCCGTGGCAGGGTCGCGGGACAGGCGCCGCGCCACCGCGTGGACCACCTGACCGCCATCCATCGGCGCGCCCGGATAGCAGCTGACAGCCGCGAGCAGGAGGTTCCCGGTGGCGAGGCAGGTGCAGACCCAGGCCACGAGGGCGGCGGTCTCCGTGTCGGTCCGTTCGGCCACGATCGCGATCCCCAGCGTCACGAACCCGACGACCGCGCTGACGGCCGGGCCCGCAAGGGCGACGAGCGCCTCTGTCCCGGGGTCGCGGTCGACGTGGTCGCCGGGTGAGGCCACCCCGATGAGCCGCAGGTCGACCTGGCTCACCGCGACGCCGCGGTGGCGTGCCGTCATTGCGTGCGCCAGCTCATGGGCGACCACGGCCGGCAGCAGCAGCGCCGGGACCGCGAGCACGGCCAGGAACCGGGCCGCCGGCGCGGTGTCGATGGCACCCGGCAACCCGAACCAGAGCACGAGCGAGGCGGCGATGAGCAGGTAGCTGAGCAGCCAGCCGGCACTGATGCGGAGGGGGATGCCGAACGGGCGACCGGAGATCGATGACGCCCCCAGGTCCGGGTCCGGGCCGACGACGAGCCGCGACACGAGCCACACCGTGACGCCCAGGATCGCCGCCACCACACCCAGGGCGGCCGCGATGAGCTGCCAGAACGCATACGGATAGAGCTGGACCAGGCGCTCGGTCCGCGGGTCGAACGCCCAGTTGCCGCCCGGAAAGAAGACCCGGTGGAACAGCTCGAACAGGGGCTCGAAGGCGACGAGGCCGATGATGCCGATGATCACGACACCCATCGCGGTCGCCGCTCCGCCAAGGCCGATGGCGCGCACGATGCCCGCGGGACGGCTGCTCCGGACCAGGGCCACCCCAAGGGCGAGCAGCGCCAGGGTCGCGGACCCGAAGAGCAGCCACAGCAGCGTCCGGGCGTCCCGCAGGTGGGCGACTTCCGCGGCGTCATAGAACGTGACCCCGGACGGCCCGCTGAACGCGAAGGTGGCCGGACCGAAGAGGAGCTCGCTGACGGTCCGGTCCGACAGTCCATGCGCGGTCGCCGCACCGGTGCCCAACCAGGCGGCGGAATCGGCCGCGTCCAGCACCGGGTGCATCACGACGCTCGTCAGCAGCGGCACGAGCGCGACGGCGATGATGATGAGCACCGTCGCGGCCATGGTCAGACCATCGATGATCACCCGGCTGCGCGGTTGCGCGACCTCCAGGTTCGATGGTCCTGCCGCGGCGTCCATCGCCGATGTCGGGGCGCGCGGGGCGCCCTACTCGTCCTCGAGCGTGTGTGCCTGCAGGTACCAGCCGTCGACGGTGATCTCCGCGGGCGCATCCATGCCCAGCGTCCGGGCCGCCCGGTCCAGACGCGCGCCGAAGGTCTCGCGGTCGCAGGCCAGCAGCTGGCGCAACCCCACGATGTCGGCCTGGGTGAACAGCCGCTGCTCGTCGACCCCGAAGCTCGCGAGGTTGAGCAGGAGCGCCTCGTCGCGCCAGTCGTTGACGTCATTCGTGGTCGCGTAGATCTGGTCCGCGAGCGTCTGGCGCCGCGTCCGGGTCTCGGAGACCTCCAGCAGCAGGCCCGTCGTGAACACGCCCTGGCGCTCGAGACGCTGGAGCATGAGCTGGGGCACGCGCTGGAGCTGTTCGATCGGCGGCACGGGTGGCGGCGTCCTCCTGCTGGATGTGGCGACCGACGACGAGGTGTCGCCCTCGATGATACGCGGCGAGGCGCACGCGCCGTCGTGTCAGCCCTCGGGAGCGTCCCCGAGGATCCCGTGATCGAGCGAGGGCCTCCGGACGTCCGCGGTGCTATACCGCGGGAGCGTCCCCGAAGATCTGGTAGTGCCAGCCCTTCTCGGCCTCGCCCGTGAGCTCGATCATCACGTGCTTGACCTGGGTGTACTCGTCGAAGGAGTAGCCGGACATGTCCTTGCCGTAGCCCGACTGCTTGAAGCCCCCGTGGGGCATCTCGCTCGCGATGGGCAGGTGGTCGTTGACCCAGACCGCGCCGAAATTGAGCGCCTTCGCGGCGCGCATCGACTTGAACACGTCGGTGGTCCAGACCGAGCTCGCCAGGCCGTACTTCGTGTCGTTGGCCTTGGCGAGGGCCTCGTCCTCGGTCTCGAACGGCAGCACCGTGAGCACCGGGCCGAAGATCTCCTGCTGGACGCACTCGGCGTCCTGGGCCACGTCCGCGAGCACCGTGGCCTGGTAGAAGGCGCCGCGCTCCAGGCCCGGCACGCTGTGCGCGAGCCCCGCCGCTGATGACCCGGGCGCCGGCTGCCCGCGCACGCTCGACGAAGCCCTCCACCCGGAGCACCTGGGCGTCGTTGATGAGCGAGCCCATGTCCGTGGCGGGATCCTCCGGGTCGCCCACGCGGATGCCGTCGACGTAGCCCTTGAGGATGCCCAGGAACCGCTCGTACACCGGCGCCTGGACGTAGATGCGGGTCGCGGCCGTGCAGTCCTGGCCGGCGTTGATGTAGCCACCGGCGACCGCGCCGCGCGCCGCCGCGTCCAGGTCCGCGTCGGCGTACACGATGAAGGGCGCCTTGCCGCCGAGCTCCAGGTGGACCCGCTTGAGGTTGCCCGCGGCCTGCTCGGCGATCTTGCGCCCGGTGGCCGAGTCACCCGTCAGCGACACGAGGTCGATGTCCGGATGCGCGGCGATGGCAGTGCCGACCACCTCACCCGGACCGGTGACGACGTTCAGGACGCCCGGCGGGAGGCCCGCATCGAGCGCCAGCTGGCCGAGGCGCAGGGTCGTGAGCGGCGTCGCGCTCGCGGGCTTGAGGACCACGGAGTTCCCTGCCGCGAGCGCCGGGCCGATCTTCCAGATGGCCATCATGAAGGGGTAGTTCCAGGGTGCGATCTGGCCGCAGACGCCGATGGGCTCCCGCCGGACCATGCTCGTGTGGTTGGTGCTGTACTCCCCAGCCGACTTCCCGTCGAGGTGCCGGATGGCGGTCGCGAAGAAGCGCAGGTTGTCAGGCGCGAAGGGCATGTCGTTGTCGCGCCGGAACTTGATGGCCGTGCCCGTCTGGGCGACCTCGAGCGCGACGAGCTCGTCCATGTTCGCGTCGATGAGGTCCGCCAGCCTGTTGAGGATGGCCACCCGATCCGGGATCCAGAGGCCACGCCAGCGGGCATCCACGAACGCCTCGCGGGCGGCCTTGACCGCGCGGTCCACGTCCTCTGCGGTGCCCCTCGCGACCCGGCCGACGACGCGTCCGGTCGCGGGGCTGCGAACCTCCACCGACTGGCCGCTGGATGATGCCACCCATGCACCGCCGATGAGCTGCTGGTATTCGGTGACGGTGGACACGGCCATGATCAGCTCCTCCGGGCGGGGCGAGGTCGACACGGGGTTCGATGCCGCTCGCGCGTCGTTGGGGGCGAGTCTACTCGCGGGCCATCCCGACGACCCGCCGAGCGATCGATGCGAGGCTCACCGCGCGCCCGGCGCCCGGCGAGCCCTAGCCAACTGAGCCCTCGCCCCCGAGCCCGCGGGTCAACCGACGAGGGCGGCGTCCAGCGTGACCGTGACGTTGCCCTTGAGGGCGCGTGAGATGGGGCACCCGTCCTTGGCCTTGCCGACGGCGGTCTCGAACGTCGCCTCGTCCACGCCCGGGACGCTCGCCCGCAGTGTCAGGACGGCGGAGATGACCGTGAAGCCGGCGTCCAGCTTGTCGGCGGTGATGGCCACGCTCACGTCGTTGCGCGTGACCGGAAAGCCGGCCTTGGCCAGCTCGTTGCTGGATGCCATGGAGAAGCACGACGCCCAGGCCGCCGCGAGCAGCTCCTCGGGGCTGGTGAGACCGGTGTCGGAGGCCTCGGCACGGGCGCGCCACGAGGTCGCGAGGGGACCGAAGACACCTGTCGCTGCGCTGACGGTGCCGCTGCCGTCGGCAAGGGTGCCTTCCCAGTGGGCGGTCGCGGTTCGGATCTGGGCCATGGGTGCTCAACCTCTCGAACGGTGGTGATCCCGGCGCTATCCGCCGGTGACCGGCGCCGGCCGGACCCGGTCAATGGTCGCACAAGGTCGGCCTGGGGAGCCGGGCCGCATCGCTGAGCCGGGCGGCCGCATCGAGTGCCGGAAGGATGTGGCGAGAGCCAGCCGGACAGGAAGTGAGCCCTCCCGGCTGGTCCAGGAGGGCTCGTAACGGATGGTTCTCTCTCTGCCCGACCGCTCCACGAGCGATGCCGGGCCCTGTCAGGTCCCGCATTGTGCCCCATCGCGTCCCGGCGTGCGCGGCTCGCTGCGCACACCGCATCCGATCGAGGGCAGGTGAGGAGCCTGCGCGTGACAGGCTGGCGACGCGCCCGGTCCTCGGCCTCCCGGTCAGGAGCCGGACGGGACGACCAGCCGGAGCTGTGGGTCGAGGTAGCGGCGGAGGATGCGCTCCCAGCTCCAGCCCTTGTGGGCGCAGGCGGTCGTGCCATTCTCCGGCAGGTGCCAGCCGTCATACGCGCTGCCACAGCCTCGCCCGCCACCGGACCAGCCGGTCCGGAAGAACCTGCCCGACTTGCGCAGGCTCACGCTCCAGGTGGCGTCCACGGCGGCCTTGATGCGGGAATGGATGCGCACCCCGCCCCGGTAGTACTGGTCGCCGTCCCGGATGTCGTAGCACTGACCGTGGAGGCTGTAGCCGCGCTGATGGTTGAGGACGTACCACCAGGCGTACTGCTTGATGGCGATGGCACCGACCTTCAGGCTTTCCCTGGGCAGGGACGCCGGCCAGGCTCCCGAGGCCATCACCCGCTGGACGTACGTCCGGAACGGCACCACGTCGATGCGCGCAGGCACGCTGGACCCGCGGCGGTGGAGGCGGAAGACCCGGATCGTCTCCGGCGGTTTGGTCCGACTGGTCCACGTCGTGCAGCCGGACGACTGCGCGAGCGCAGCTTCTCCAACGGTTCCCGTCCCCGGCACCGATGAGGTGCTGGGCACGGCAAGCACGAACGCGAGCATCAGGGCACAGATGGTCACGGCAGGCCTCGTATTCGCCGCGCCGCACGTGGGCAACTTGTTCTTGCCGCGCGTTGGGCACATCGGCGGTCGTCAGACTGGGGTCCGGCCACCGAGCGGTTTGGCAAGTACCAAAGTACCCCATATCGCGGCATGTGACCTGATCCGACCGCACCGCAGCACCTGGGGACGTCTTCGAGGCCATCGGGGTCCATGCGGGCACCGGGTCGGCGCATCGGCGCGATGGACCGATGGTGGACGTGTACGCTGCGGCCGATGCGGACCACGTTTGGGAAGCCCTGCCACCCAGAGCGCCGGCTTCGGCGCTCGATCGCTTGATGACCTCAGCTCCGAGTGGGATGACATCCACGCCGAACAGCGCGCCCCCGCTCGTCCCGGACTGGCTCATCAATGTCGCGGCGCTCGGTTGGCGAGTCCTGGCCATCTGTGGGCTCGTGCTCGTGATCGCGTACACCTGCGCGGCCCTGTGGGTCGTGACCGCGTCGATCGCCGTCGCGGTGGTCATCTCCGCCGTCTTCGCGCCCTTCGTCCTGCGACTCCGAGCGCGGGGCCGCTCCCGGACGAGCGCCGCCGGCATCGTGTGGGCGTCGGCGATCCTCATCATCGGGGGCGTCCTGCTGTTGCTGGCGCTCGCGTTCCTGCCCTATGCCGTCGACCTCGTGACCAGGATCACGGCTGGGTTGGCGGCGCTGGACGCACGGCTGGCGGAGGCGGGCATCCCGGCCTGGGTCGGCACCGCCGTGCACGAGGCCATCGACTTCCTGCGTTCATCGGCCGGCAACGTCGCCGGCAGCCTGGTCGCATCCGCGGCCCAGGCCGTCACGGTCGGCATCCTTGCCACGTTCCTCGTCTTCTTCTTCCTGCGCGATGGCGACAAGGCATGGCTCTGGGCGTTCCAGTCGCTCGGTGACCAGAAGCGCGACCGGATCACGACGGCCGGTGACGATGCCCTGGCCCGCGTGGGTGGCTACCTTCGGGGCACCACGATCCTGTCAGCCCTGGTGGCGCTGACCGACTACGTGTTCATGCTCATCCTGGGCGTGCCACTGGCGTTGCCGCTCGCCATCCTGGCCTTCCTCGCCGGGTTCGTGCCCTACTTCGGCGGCATCGTCGTCACGGGCATCATCCTGCTCATCACGCTCGCGGCGCTGGGCCCGGCGCCGGCGGTGCTTCTGCTCGTGCTCATCGGGGTCCGGAACCTCATCCTCGGCTATGCCGTGCGGCCGGCGCTGTATGGCCGAACGGTGAGGTACTCGATCCGGCGCTGGTGCTCATCGTCCTGCCTGCCGGCTTCGAGCTGGCCGGCATCGTGGGCCTGTTCGCCGCCGTCCCCCTGACCGCGGTGCTGCTCGCCGTCGCATCCGCGACGGTCGCCATCGTGGAGCCCGATCCGCCACCGCCGCTCCCGGGCCTGGTGCCAGCCTGGCTGGACCGCGTCGCCCAGTGGAGCTGGCGCCTGCTGGTGGCGTTCGCTCTCGTGGCCCTGGGGATCGAGGTCTGCGCCCTGGTGCCGCTGGTCGTCGTGCCCGTCATCCTGGCGGCGGTCATGGCCGCGACGCTGGAACCCGTGGTCCGGTGGTTCGCGGCGCGAGGCCGTAGCCGTGGGCGTGCCGCTGCGATCACCGTGGGCGGTGGATTCTTCGTCGTCGGAGCCGTGCTCGTGCTCGCGATGCTGTCGCTGGTCGATCAGGCTGGGGCGCTCGCGGACGGCACGACCGCGGGCATGGGCTCGGCGAACGAGAGTGCGAGCGGCCTCCTGGGTCTGCCGACCGAAGGCGTCATCCGGGGCGCCCGCCAGACGCTCGAGCTCATCATCTCCCTTGGCCAGAGCGCCGCGTCGATCGGCGTGATCCTGCTCCTGGGGACCCTGCTGACCTTCTACCTGCTGCGGGACGGTGGCGCACTCTGGGATCGCCTCATCAAGCGTGTCCCGTCAGGCGCCGTGACCGAGGTCGACGACGCCGGCACCCGGGCGGCCGATGTGCTCGGCGGCTACATGTTCGGGACCGCCGCCATCTCCCTCGTGGGCGCCGCGAGCCAGCTGCTCATCATGGTGGTACTGGGCATCCCGCTCGCGCTCCCGGTCTTCGTGCTGTCGTTCTTCCTCTGCTTCATCCCCTACATCGGGGGCTTCGTCTCGACCGGCATCGCATTCCTGCTGACGGTCGCCTTCGGCTCCCCGGCCGATGTCCTGGTGATGGGCATCTGGACCATCGTGTTCAACCTCGTGACCGGCAACATCGTGGCGCCGGTCGTCTACGGCCGGACGGTCCATATCCACCCGGCGATCGTGCTCGTGGCCATCCCTGCGGCATCCGCGGTCGCCGGCGTGCTGGGCATGTTCATCGTGGTCCCGGTGCTGGGCGTGGTGGCGGCGACCTGGCGCACCGTGCTCGTGATCATGAGCCTGCGCAGGGAGCCCGCCGTGACCGACCCCGGGCACGCGACGGTCGCCGACATGGCGGACGGCCTGGCGACGTAGACCACAGCGGTCACCTCGCGCCTGACCTGCCGGTGCCAGGGAGCGACGCGAAGCTCGCACGGCACGGGCCGATGCACGCCGCTCCCCATGACGATATGGCCGTGACGGTGTCGGCGGCCGAGCCGAGCGTCACCAGGGTCGAGCACGTGGCAAGCAAGCTGAGGGGTCGTGACCATGACTAGTCGGTCCATCCCGGAACCGCACGCTGAGCGCCCATCGGTCCTGCGTCGACTGTACGCGGCGGTGTGCTGGACGACGCTCGTCGCCACCGTGGCGGCAGCCTGTCTCGGCATCGCGCTCCTCGCAGGGACCGTGCTCCACGCCGTCTGGCCCGGCTGACGCCTGGCGGCTGTCGCCGCTGCCGCTCCCTCCTGGACGATGAGCGGAGACCTCGGAGGTGCGGCGATGCACCCCCGCCAACTCCCAACCGCTGGTCCGGTCTCGGGAAGCCGCCTACCGTCGCGGCGACGGCACATATCGTGTCGCTCGCAATCATCCGGAGGTATCTCGAGATGGCAGATCTGATCATTCGGGCGTTGAATGTCCTGGACCGCGACGAGGAGGGCCAGGGGCTCGCCGAGTACGCGCTCATCCTCGCGCTCATCGCCATCGTGGTCATCGGCGCGGTGATCTTCCTCGGCGGACAGATCAACACGATCATGAGCAATATCGGCAAGTCCATCTAGGTCGTCATCAGACCCGATGAACGAGGGCGGCACCCCGGGGGTGCCGCCCTCTTCGCTGCGTCTGGGTTTGGGTATCCAGAAGAGCCGTCCAAGCGCGACCGGTGCGATATGCAGGCGCGATGAGCGGTTGCCAGCGGTCAACGCCGACCTGCCGATGTCGTGGCGAGGCTTCGAGCGCTGGGCAACGATGTCGGTCCGAACCATGCGGCACAGGCGGCAGGCGCATGCTCAAGACGACATCCAAGAAATATCGCGGTCGATACGCCGGTCGCACGTACGGTCAATTCGCCAGGGATGCGGCACTTGCGGTCCCCGGGGGCTGGCTTCCCGGAAGCCTGGCATGGGACGGCGAGACGTTGCTCGATGTCGTGTTCGAGCGGTCGGGCCCCGTCGGTAGTGAACCGATCGAGGAACCGTCGCGCTTCGACCGACTGATATGGCCGACATTATCAGATCACTGGTCGTCCATCGGTACAGCCGCACTCCTCATCGTGGCGTACGCCGTCCTCGGCTTCGTCGTGGCCGTGGTCGTGACGGGCTTGCTCACGCACTGACGCCGGCAACCACGCGCAGCGACGATGCGCGTCACGGCGGATCGAGGGCGGTCGAGCCCGGTAGCAGGCATGACCACCGCCTGGGCACGCCGCTTGAGGACGCATTCCCGGAGAGTCGACTTCGAGATTGACCTGGACTCGTCCCAGCGATGCGCAGCGGACGCCCGAGACCGCTGATCGGGCATATCGAGTCTCACTCCGTGCGATATGGTCGCCGACCACCTACCTGAGCGGAGGCGAGCGACGACAGTGCACCGGCAGATGATGATCACCCTCGCGAACGCGGCATCGATCCTGGTCGCGCTCGGCAACCCAGCGGCCGCGGCAGAGCCGGGCAGCTGCCCCGCCTCGGTTTGGGAGGCGCCCTACGAGACCGCCGTCCTCCCGACGGGCGCCACCTTCTACTCCTTCATCCCGCAGCCGGATGGGACATTGCTCACCGTCAAGTCGACACCTGACCAGCCGGCCGGGGACGTCCTGGTCCAGCTGCAGTGCGTCGATGGCGCAACGATCTTCTTCCGCCGGCTGACGGAACTCCGCGCGTTCACCGGTACCGGGACGACGGCGTTCCCCTCGATCGGCGACGAGTCTGCGCGCTTCGATGTCGGTGCCAAGGTATGGGAAGTGTGGTGGCGCCACGGGGATGTGATCGGCCGCTCAAGCTTCGGCGACTCCGACGCTCCGGACCTTGCAGCCGGGATCCTCAGCGCCATCGACGCGCTGTTGCCAGAGCCGTAGCCGCTTCGACATGCCGCTCCCAGACACGAACGTGCGTAGTCGAAGCCAGCGGCTCCCTGCCGCAAGCCACGCCCTGGCGCAGGGCCGGCCGACCGGAGCTGCTACTTCGCGCTGACGCACGCCGCGATGGCGCGGATGGAGAAGCTCGCGTCACCGTTCGTGGTGCCGACACCGGCGGTGACATGCCAGCTCGACCCGTCCGCCGACGGCTCGCTGCTCTCCACGAGCACGGCGCCTCTGTCGCTGACGTTGGCAAGCTCGAAGCCCCCACCGATCGCCTTCGTCCCGGTCGGACAGCTCGCGGTCATCGACTTCGGCAGCTCGTTGTCCGTGCTCATGGGGCCAACGATGCGCTCCCAACCCGTGACCGATGTCGTGGCAGCAGTCCCCGGTTCGCCCTGCGGACCTGGAGGGCCTGCGGCACCGATGGGTCCCGTGGGTCCGACGGGTCCCTGGGGCCCTGCCGGGCCGATCTCGCCCTTCGGGCCTACCGGCCCGATCGCGCCGACCTTCCCTGCGGGGCCGACCTCACCCGTGGGCCCGATCGGACCTGCGTCGCCCTTGGGTCCGGCGGGACCGGTCGCGCCCGCGGACCCTGTGTCGCCCTTCGGTCCGGCGGGACCGGTCGCGCCCGCGGACCCTGTGTCGCCCTTCGGTCCGGCGGGACCGGTCGCACCAACGGACCCCGCGGGACCCGTATCGCCCTTCGGCCCTGGTACACCGTCAGCGCCAGCCGGGCCTGCTGGGCCGACCGGGCCGACCGGGCCGACCGTGCCGACCGGTCCTACCGGACCCGTGTCGCCCTTGGCGCCAGGTGCGCCGGCGGCACCCACAGGGCCTGCCGGGCCTGTCGGGCCTGCTGGGCCTGCTGGACCGACCGGGCCTGATGGGCCGACGGGGCCGATGTCGCCCTTGGCGCCTGGTGCGCCAGCAGCGCCCACCGGGCCGACTGGTCCTGCCGGACCCGTGTCGCCCTTGGCGCCAGGTGCGCCGGCGGCACCCACAGGGCCTGCCGGCCCGACCGCACCCGCGGGTCCGACCGGACCTGTCTTGTTCCAATGGACCGAGCGCCACCCGGTCGGGCACTTCGCAGACGGGGTGATGGGTGCGATCTGGATGTCGGTGTGATGGACGCACGCGTGGATGACGTCCAAGCCGCCGACACCCGCGTGGGCGCTGGCGACCACCGGCATCAACGCCGCGCCGGCGATGCACAGGGAAAGCATGGTGCTCATCGACCTTCGCACGAGACATACCTCCGTGGCTGCGGAGATGCCCAGCGCCGCTGCTTGAGCCTCGAGCGCCGGTGCACCGCGCCGATCCGATGGCCACCGGAGTCCGGCGCCCACACATAACGGTACTCTCCGTCCCCCGACCGCACCATTCGTGCTGTGCCGGTCGATGCTCGGCTCATGCCGGCCGGCATCGACTCACCGGGAGACGCCGATGCCACCCCGGGTGTCCGCGCCGAACCGCTCCTGCTCCCGACCCAGGTCCAGGCGACGGATGCGGTCCGAGCCTCCAGCGTGGCGTCGTCGAGTCGACCGGCGGGCACGATCCAGGCGATCTCCAAGCCGAGTCCGTCCGGGTCTGGGGCGTACACCGACTTCGTGGCGCCGTGATCGCTGGCGCGGGTCAACCCTCGGCTTCATGGCCGATGCCCGTTATACCATCCCTTGCCCGCTCGAGGCCGAACGCATCATGACCGCCCAGGTCCGCGACCATGCCCCTGCGCTGGACGGGCAGGGACGACCGACGCCGGCGTGCGCGACATGCGGCCGTCTGCCACCCGGCCTGGACCTGCTCACGCATCCGGCGCGGAGCATCCGGAACCGGCTGGTACAGGCGGGCCAGATGGACCACAGGGAACCGACCGGGTAGCGGTCCGCCCCGCCCCTCCGCACCGTCCCGGTCTCGGCCGGGTCCCGGGCTCGGGGGTGGAGGGCGGGGCCGCGGTGCGGATGATGGCGACCGGCGGCCTGCATCGCCGGGGGGACCACAGCGAGCAAGCCTTGAGGGCGGGGTTGCTGGCGCCCTCCGGTGTTTCGTCGCCTGAGGATGGCTGGACATGTCTCGCCAGATGGCGAACACACCGTTCCTCCATCGATGCCCCTTTGGGATCAGCGGGAGGCGCGCCGCCGTCGGTCACCTCCCACCCGGCCGAACTCCCGCGCGAGCAGACCCCGTTCCCCGAGACGCTCGGCCCTGGGTAGTGCAGCCTTCCTCTGCGGCGGCCCCGCCTTCGTGTGTGATGAGAATCGTGGCGACAGGTTCCGTCGACCCTCGGCCACGAGGGTCCTACTTGGCGGCGGCCGGCTCGGGTGCCGCCGGCAACTCGCCCTCGACGATGACGCCCCGCACCTCCCAGGAACAGGCGCTCGCATCGTGCTGCGACTCCCAGATGGCCGTGAGGCCTTCGTAGGTGCCCGATCCGACGAGCTGGGTCGTGACCGTCGTGGTGTGGTCTGGGAACTCGATCAATCGGGAACGACCCCTGCCAGGCGCCGTCATCGTTCACGATGCGCCAGGTACCCGAGCCCACCGCCGCGCCACTCGTCCCCGCCCGGGTGACCTGGTCGGAGTCGTAGGCGAGCTGGTACGTGCCCTGGAGGCGTGGGTCGCTCATGGTCGTCTGGTAGGGCTGCCATGCCCAGCCGCGACTGGTCACGCGGACGACCTGTCCATCGCCGGTCTCGAAGCTCTCCCGACGGTCCGTGCCGTGACTGACCTCTGGGCCACACTCGATGTGGCCGCTGAACTCGGTGGGCGGCCGCGGTGCCTGATCCCCCTGCCCCCTGACCCCGACCGTCGAAGCGGCCAACGCTCCGATGGCGATGGCCATGGCCGAGATCGACCTGATCGTCCTCACAGGTCCCTCCCTTCCTTCACCGTCTCCCTGCGCCCACGGTGGGCGAGGGCCGACGAGCGTGATATCGTGGCCTCCAGTTGCTCGGCCTACTCGAACATGATCGAGTCGACGATCTGCTGGATCTCCTGCTCGAGCCTCGCCTGAGCCACCTCCGACAGCGGGACCCCTGGGGTCAGGTCCTGGTGCGTCTCGCCCGCGACGAACAGGAGCCTCCCGTCCACGTTCACGATCCAGACCCTGATGGTGTCGCCCGGCTCGATGCTGCCCCACATCGTCCCGCCGGTCTGGGCCTTCCAGTTGTAGAAGAACCCCGGGTCGCAACCTTCGTCCGCACGCACGACGACCACGACATGTTTTGCGGGATAGCCGCCCACGGTGACATCGGTCGGGCCCGCGACGAGCTCGGTCCCGGGGGCCGCCGACACGAAGGCCGCGACATCCTCGGCGGTCCACCCCTCGAAGGGCGCGTTGATGCAGGGGTCCGCATCCGTGCCGTCGGGGAACCCTGCCCAGAAGACGATGGCTTCCGCACCCTGGGGACCCGCGATGCTCTTGCTGACCAGCAGACTGCCGAAGGTGTCCCAGCCGATCGTCAACCTGGGGGGCGGCACGCGAAACGAGAAGGAGAATCCATCCACGGTCACGGAGTGCGTGAGGGCGGCCAAATCACCGGCCGAGGGCATCGAGGCGCTTGGCTGCGTCGTCGCAGCCGGTGGCGCTGCAGTGGTGGCGGGCGGACCCCCGACACCTCCGAACGACGGCGAATGCCCGGTCGAGAGGAGGATGCTGCCCACTCCGAGGAACGCGACGAGGACCAGGCCACCGAGCGCAGTGGCCAGCAGCAGCGGGCGTTGTGCCACCGCGCCGCGCTGTCGATGACCGGGTGGCTGACACCGGGAACGGATGGACCACCCGAGTCCGCCGCTCCGCGACCGCTGATGGGTCACGCTGATCTGGCCGAGCACCGCCCTGCGGGCACGGTCGGAGTGCGGCGGCACGTCCTGGAGCCAACTCGAGAGCGCGCGCTCGAGGTCGTGTTCGGCGGTCATCGGACGGCCTCCTGGGGTGCATGGCCATGACGCGTCTGCGGTGTCCGGGCGTCGGCCTCCAGGGCCGCGCGCAGTGCCTGGAGCGCGCGATGCAGGCGTGAACGAGCCGTGCCCAGCGGGATACCCATCACGTCGGCGACCCGTTCGATGGGCAGATCGAGATAGTGACGGAGAACCACGATGGTGCGTTGCTCGACCGATAGCCTGCGGAAGCCGCGGCCGAGCTGGTCGCGGTCGATGACGGCGCGCAGACCACCGTCGCCTGCGGGTACCTCGTACCGCTCCGGATGAGGTTCGGCATCCACCGCCGCTCCCGACGCGATGCCGCATAGCAGGCGCGGATGAGCAGGCGATAGGACCAGGCCTCGAACGCGGCCGGCTCACGCAGGGTCGGCAGGTCCGTCCAGATCGCGAGCAGTGCGTGCTGGACGGCGTCCTCCGCCAGCTCCATATCCCGCAGGATGCCGTAGGCGATGCCGTGGAAGCGCTCATCGCAGGTCTCGGTCAGACGGGTGAACGCACCATGGTCACCCGCCTGCGCGCGTCTCACGAGCTCTACGTCCATGCCTCACCCCGAGTGGTGCCCGACAACGGCACGTTCTGAAGGTATAGGGAAGCGAATGCGCGGTTTCACTCCATATTCGTCCGCGGTGCAGCGAAACTTGGACAAATGGGTATCGTTGTGCCTGCTCGCGAGACATCGCCGACGAGCAGCCGCTCGAGAGGTGGGCGGAAGTCACCTTGGTGGTCGGCAAGACGCAGGATGTCCGTATCGGTTCTCGTGCATCCGTTCGGTCCCAAGCTTGACGCTGACCCGTCCCATCGGTAAACCGGGTGCGTGCACGGACGCTCCCACCGCTTGTCGCGTCGCGCCGGGTCGCACGTGCCCTGCGCCCGGCCGACGGGGGCCTGCCTATAAGCCTCCCCGAGTTGCTCCTGTTCGGGTCTGTGTGCTACGGCTTCGGACTGGTCAGTGGTGCCGTCGTCATCCCCTGGTTCGTGGACCGCGGCCTGTTCCCGGTCCGTCGACGTGCACGATGAGCATGGCCCCGGCGTCCGACTACCGCTGGGCCCGCCAGGTCTCGGCACTGCTGCTCGGGACACCGTGGTGACGCTCGTGCTCGACGTCATCGCCGACGGTCGCCAACCTAGCCCGCCGGTCGACGTGCCGCTCTTGCTGACCGCACCCAGTCTGCTCCGATCGGCCTGCCCCAGTGCAGCGATACCAGACATGGCGTCGCGAGGTCATCCCCTGTGCGAGGGCGTACGCGGTGAGCCGCCTCGTGCGGTGGGTGCGGTGTGTCACGATGGCTGCGGACCGCCCGGTCCTCCTCTCCCTGAGGTGCGACGGATGACTCGGCTGCGGATCGGAGCGCCAGTAGGACCGTTCCTGCTCATCGTCGCCGCGATCCAGGCGATATTCGCGGTCCTCTTCTTCACGCGATCCCCCGTTGCGGTCGAGCTGTGGCCGCTGCCCGAGACGGGCGAGATGATGATGATCTTCCTGGCGTCCATCTTCGCCGCGGCTTCCGCTGCCACCGCGTGGGCGATCCTATGGGGGGAGCCGGGGTCGCTGGTCGGCATCGCCCTCGACTACGTGGTCATCTTCCTGCCCCTGTCGTTGTACGCCCTGACACTCGACCCGGCGCGCGGGGGAGGTCCGTCCACCTTCGCCATCGTCACGCTCGGCGGCGTCGGCATGGGCATCTGGATGCTGTGGTGGTCGTGGCGCCAACCGTTGCGAGACCCGCGTCGCACGCCGATCATCGTGCGAGCGGCCTTCTTCGTGTTCGTCGTGGCGTTGGTGCTGACCGGCGTGGCGCTCATGGCTCAGACACCCAACATGCTGCCCTGGACCCTGACACCGGAGCTATCGGTGGTCTGCGGCGCGATCTTCCTGGGAGCCGCCGCCTACTTCGCATACGCCTCGATCCGACCGCGCTGGACCAACGCCGGTGGCCAGCTCGCTGGCTTCCTGGCGTATGACCTGATCCTCATCGTGCCCTTCCTGACGCGGTTCCGGAGCGTCTACTCCGGTTGGAGCCTGAGCCTCACGGTGTACATCGCGGTCGTCATCGCCAGCGGCCTGCTCGCAGCCTGGTACCTGTTCGTGGCGCCGGATACCCGGATCTTCCGCGCCCGTCCCGTCCCGGCAGGCAAGTTGCCAGGTCCGTGACACCGAGCTCGGAGACTCACTCGGCCTACACCAGGGGTCCGCACATTCCAGCACGTCGAACTCGTGCGCGTGTGCCCACGCGGCCGCAGCCGACATCGTCACGAAGGGCGCCACCTCGCTGCGGTATCCGTCGAGCCAGATGGCCCTGGGGACGACCGGGACGACATCGGCTGCCCGCGGTCGAGTCACCCGAAGCGAACAGGGTCACGTGGTGGCCGCGCGCGGCGAGACCGTCGGCAAGCGCCGCGACGACCCGCTCGGTACCGGCGTACCCGACCGGCGGGACCGGCAGCAGCGGTGGCGCCACCATCCCGATGCGCAGCCGCGGAGCGATGGATCGACTGGCGGTCGGCGTACCGTTGGTCGAGCCATCGGTGCTGCCGCGGTCTGGCATGGCGCGCTCCTCCTCCGCACGACTGCAGCACGGGGACTCCGTCGCCCTGTGCAGGGCAACGGAATGATAGCCCTCAGGCAATCATGCCGAGGTATCGACGTCGGCCCGCTTCCTGTCGACTCCATCGCAAACCGGACCGGCTGTGCCAGGGCAGGGACGTGGACACCTCGACCTGCCACATCGGGTCCCGGTGCCATCGCCAGCGACGGCGCGGTCACCACGGGAGCGGGTTCGCCGGCGTGGTGGTCAGGTCAGACTTCCCGACGGTGGGCTGCCGACCCGCCCAGAACGGCGTCCATCGCGCGGGCCCCCTGCGTCTGGCGCTCGTCGAGCACGTGCCGCGTGCGTCCCGTCGTTGCGCTCGACCCGCTGTCGACGGCGCAGATCCTTGCGATCCGTCGTCACACGATCGTCACGGTACGGTCATCTGCCCTTCACGGGTGACCCCCAGGCTCCGCGCCGTGGTTCGGCGCCCGCCGCCCCGAAGCACCCTGGAGGATCAGATGAGACGTCTCTAGCCGGGAAGCTCACGCTCGTCCGTGATGCGGCCGCCACAGTCGTTCCACGCCCTCCGGCACGCCTACGCGACGCTCCAGCTCGGCGCGCAGGGGCAGCTCGCGAACGTGTCCAAGCTGCTCGGTCACGCGAACCTGAGCACGACGGCAGACCTGTACGCGCACCTCGCGCCCGCCACGGAGCGGCGTGCGGCCGACACGGTGGACCGGCTGCTCGCGTAGCGAAGGGGTACGCGAGGGGGTACGGACCCATGACAGAGGCCCCTCCGGAAGACCGAAGGGGCCCCATTCGTGCGTAGTTTCTGGTCGGGGCGAGACGATTCGAACGTCCGACCTCCTGAACCCCATTTGCACGCAAGCGTGCGCGGGTCGAGGTGTCCGAGCACGGAGCGGACTAGCGCGGACCCTTCCGGACCGGTGCGTTAGCGGTACGAATACCGGTACGACGAGGCGGCGGCGCGTCGCTCGCATGGAGCCCTGGGTGCTGCCGCAGCCACTGCCTAGCGGCCGCCGGGGACCGGCCACCGCGAACGAGCGCATCGACGTCGAGCTGGCGCTGGAGGGACTCCGAGAAGCGTGCCAGGGCATCTAGGCCGTGATCTCGCCTGTAACGCCGGAGAGTCTCCGGGATGAAGCCGAAGAAGTGATCCGCGAGTGGATTCGACTCGGTCGCGTCGCGTCCGCGGCCCACGTTGCGGACCATCCCGAAGGCGATGCCCCCGAACTGGTCATCGGACAAACCTGACGTTCCGCGGGCTACCCGCGCCATGGCCTCTGCAACGATCCCGGCATCCCCCACGGAGAACGGGCGCCCTTTGACCGTCCAGCCTCGTCGCGTCGCCAGGCCATACAACTCCGCGCGGCTCCTCGCCTCATCCACCCACGGCGAGCACCGCTCGAAGGTCTCGAGTAGGTCGTCGGCTCCTGGGCCGGGCACCAGCGTCGCCGCCCAGGGCACCGCCTTCGTTGCTTTTTGTGCGTCCTGCGGCGAACCGCTGCCCATGTCCCGATCATACAGGGCAGTCCACTCGCATCCACAGGAGGCTACAAGTGACAGAGACTCGGGACCGAGTCGTCGGCCCGCCCGTTCTGGCCCTGACCGTGGAGATGACGGCACATGTCTTGCAGCTCGGCCGCTCCAAGGTCTATGAGCTGATACGCCGAGGTGATCTGCCGAGCGTCCAGATCGATGGGTCGCGACGCGTGCGCGTCCGTGACCTCGAGGAGTACGTCGCCCGGCTGGGCCGCCCAACGGCGCCGTGACACACGAACAGAGGACCCCGCCACGTAGCAGGGCGGGGTCCGGGCCGGCGCACCGCCGCCGACCTCGACACGCTAGCACGGGGACACCGAACCGTGAACATCAACGAACCCCGACCGCGATGGCGATCCAGCTGGGGCGTGTCTCGCCAAGTCGCCAGGATGTTCGGCTACCCGATCCGGAGGCTCTCGCGCCTCGAGGAGTTGGAGAGCGACATAGCCGAACTGCGCCGAGACATGGATATCGCACTGGGCATGCCGCAGCTTCCGGAGCCCAGGCCCGAAGTCGACCCAGGGGACATCGACCGATGAACGGCGCTACGCCCTATGGGCGCGATGCCTCATCGGCCGAGGAACTGGATCGGCAGCAGGGAAGGCACCACGAGCCAAGCCGCCCTCCCTCGGAGGCCACTGCCACCGTGCCGGTCCAGGCTCGCATGGAGCATGACAGCGGCGCCCGCAGCGACAAGGCCCACGGCAAGAAGCAGACGCAGGGGGAACGTCTGCACGAGACGGTGGCCCAGGCCGACGTCGACCTCTTCCACGATGCCGAGCACCGCGCCTACGCCACCTTCGAGGTCGGCGGTCACCGCGAGACGTGGCCGATCCGCTCGACGGGCTTCCGCCGCTACGTCTCATGGCTCTTCTACCAGCAGGAAGCCAAGGCACCCAGGGCCGCGGACGTGGCCGACTTCCTTGCCACCCTCGAAGGTCAGGCACAGTTCGATGGCGGATTGCAGCGCGTCTACGTCCGGCTGGCGCCAACCGACGGCGGCATCGTCATCGACGCGGGCAACCCCGAGTGGAGCGCCATCGAGGTTGACCGGCGCGGCTGGCGGGTCGTCCCCGATCCACCCGTGAAGTTCCTTCGACCACGCGGGATGATGGCCCTGCCAACCCCGAGGCCCGGCGGTTCGGTCGAGACGCTGCGCGACTTCCTCAACGTCAGCGACGACGACCAATGGAAGCTCGTCGTGGGCTTCCTCGTGGGCATGTACCGCCCGTCGGGCCCGTACCCCGTGCTGGCCCTGCACGGCGAGCAAGGTGCTGCGAAGAGCACCGCGATGCGCGTGCTGCGCAAGCTCATCGATCCCCGTGAGACGTTGGACCGGTCCGCGCCGCGCGACGATCACGACCTCGCCATCCACGCGATGCACAACCTGGTCATCGCACTCGACAACCTCTCGGGCATACCCGAGCGGCTGAGCGATGCGCTGGCCCGGCTCGCCACCGGGAGCGGCTTCGCGACACGGCAGCTGTACACCGACTCGGACGAGTTCAGCTTCAACGCTGCGCGTCCGATCATGATCAACGGCATCGGCGACGTCATAGAGCGGAGCGACCTGCTCGACCGGGCGCTGCTGGTCCACCTCGCGCCCATCGAGGCCGACAAGCGACGGCTGGAGGCAGACTTCTGGGCATCGTTCGACTCGGAGCGGCCCGGGATCCTCGGCGCCCTGCTGGACGTGGTGGCGTGTGCGCTGGACCGCGAAGGCCGGGTGCAGCTCCGCTCCTGGCCCCGGATGGCTGACTTCGCCCGCTGGGTGACGGCGGCCGAACCGGCGCTCGGCTGGGAGGATGGCGACTTCCTCAAGGCCTACTACGCGAACCGTGGTCAGGCACATGAGCTCGCCATCGACGCGGATCCTGTCGCGGTGGCACTGCGCGACTTCCTGGCCCCCGGCCACGAGTGGCAGGGCAGCGCGACCGCCCTGCTCGACGCGCTTGGCAAGCGCGTCGGCGAGGCAGTCACGAAGCGCGAGGACTGGCCTGGTGCGGCGCATGTCCTGAGCAACCGGCTCGCTCGGCTGGCGCCAAACTTGCGCGCCATCGGCATCCTCGTGGAGCACGACCGCAGCGGGAAGCACGGCCGGCTCATCACCGTCAAGTGCGTGCAAACGAGCGACACCAGCGACACCAGCGACACCCACAGGCACGCTCAGAGTGGCGACGCTGGATCACGCTCGGAGTGACGGCAGTGATGCTCCCGGTGGCGCCAGCGACACCGGTGACATCGTGGATCACGCTCGGAGTGACGCTAGTGACGCTAGTGACGTCCCGTCGGGGTCAGTTGACATCCCGAGCGGCATCGAGAAGTGCGTTCAGGAGACGGAAGACGGCTCAGGCTAGGATCGGGTCAAGCCACCGGATCCGGAGGCGCCGGTCGTGCCAGTTGTGGGACCCGACCCCCCTTCCGGGGCGAGGGGTACTGGCGGGCGCGCCCGTCCTGGTATAACCCGCAGCTCAAGGGATCGGGAGAAAAACGCGCCCGGTACACCGCTGCCATGGGGGGTGGTGTCGGACCGTCCTCCGCACACATCCGCGATACCCGCAACCGGGAGCAGGCACACCTATGATGAGTTGCTCTGTGTGGCGCAACTGCCGTCGGGGTCCTGCTAGGCTGCTCCCCGTGCCGGTCCCCGACTATCAGACGCTCATGCTTCCGCTGCTGAGGCTTGCGGATCTCCAAGGAGCGGTGTCGATCAAGACCGCCGTGGCGGCCATGATCGAGGAGTTCCACCTCAGTCCCGACGACGTGGCCCTGATGGTGCCATCAGGCGCGAAGCCCCTCATCCGAAGCCGCGCTGACTGGGCGGTTACCTATCTTGTTCACGCCGGACTGCTCGAGCGTCCCGAACGCGCTCACTTCCTAACCACGGCGGCTGGTCGCGCTGTCCTGAAGGACCCGCCTGCGAAGATCGACCTGGTCTACCTGTCGCGCTACCCGGCCTTCCTCGAGTTCACCGGGAAGACCAAGGCCCCGGATGCGGGCACGACCGTGCAGTCGGCAGTGACACCTGCAGACCTGGCCTCGCCTGTGGTCACGCCGGAGGAGCAGCTCGAAGCCTCCTATCGGCTGCTGCGGACGGACATCGAGAGCCAGGTCCTCGACAGACTGCGCAACGCGAAGCCGGAGTTCTTCGAGCGAGCGGTGCTTGGTCTGCTGCGCCAGATGGGCTACGGGGCCGCTGGCGACGACGCCATGAAGCATCTGGGCAAGTCGGGAGACGAAGGCGTCGATGGCGTGATCCACCAGGACGAGTTGAAGCTCGAGTCCATCTACGTACAGGCCAAGCGCAACGCCGAAGCCAACACCGTGTCGCGCGAGCAGGTACAGGCGTTCGTCGGGTCGCTGGTGGGCAAGAACGCCGACAAGGGCGTGTTCTTCACCACGTCGACCTTCTCGGCAGGCGCCATAGCCTATGCGGCCGGAATCCACCAGAACGTCATCCTCATCGACGGCGCCAAGCTCGCCCGCCTGATGTTCGACCGTGGCGTCGGCGTGCGCACCGAAGGGGAGTACGTGGTCAAGACGGTGGATGAGGCCTACTTCGAGGAAGACTGAGATAGCCTCGCCGCCGTGTTGGTGTCACATACGCTCACGCGAGCCGACTTCCAGGTCTTGGCAGCGCCGCTGCGCGTTATCCCGCCCTACCCGCGTCGGACTGAGGATCCAGTCAGGTGATGGACCCGACCGCCGCGAACCTACTCACGGAACGCCCGACAGTGTGATGACAGCGCGGGCGACTCTCTGATGGGCGGACCAACCATGCAGCGACTCGTGTTCATCCTGTACCAGATGGACGAGGCCCGGCGGTACATGGAGAGCAGCAAACTCGAACAGCTCCGCCTTGGGCTCGTCCTCCTCGACAACGCTGCGGAACTGATCCTCGACGGCCGTGTCGCGGAGTTCATGCAGTCCGAGGGCCTCCTGGAGCGCATCCGGGCCCAGATGCTCGAGGTCGGGATGCCTGTCGGACGCGACACCAAGCAGGTCCTTCACCGAACGCCGCTGACCAAGAACGAGAAGTGGAAGCTGTCGCGGTACTTCGAAGAGAAGGTCACCTTTCTGGCCGAGCGCCGCCGCGTTCTGGACCGAGAACTCGGAAGTGTCTTGGTCCACCTGCACGGGTATCGCAACGAGGCGTACCACGAGGCAGGATGCGTGAGCCCATCATCGAAACGGCGATCCGGGTCTTCCATGAGGTCGTCTGCAGGCTTCTCGTGGACCTGTACCGGGTGTCGATGTGGTCATCAAGCGATGACACCAGTTGGGTCGCCTCCAAGTTTGGGATCGGGCGGGCGCTTCACATGAACGACGTCCCGATGGTGGTCGATGTCCTGCGGGGCGATCTGCGACCGCCAACGGAGCCTATCTGCGAGCAACTGGCCGACCACCTTGACCTCCGTCTCGACGACCTCCAAGACGCCCTTGAAGAGATAGTCGCCAACACTTCTCTGCCGGACATCGATGAGGCGATAGAAGAATCCAGGATCCTGTCTTGGGGACCTCGCGCACGAACTCGGGCCGATGGTCGGCCTCGACACTGAGCGACCTCCGGAAAGGGATACCGTCGGTTCGGGCCGTATCCGACCCGGTCGCGGCCTTCGGCGCCTTCGCCATGCTGGAAGCGCGCATCGAACCCATCGAGGACGTGGTCTACGGGGCCGCCGCTGCCCTGGACGAAGCCACCCAGGCGCAGGTCGACTTCCTGCGCGGAAAGTGACGTCGGAGAGACACTGCGAGGTGACAGTCGACGTCCATCATGATCTTCCGCCTGGCTGGCGGGTCGGGTTGCCCTGGTTCCACGACGGGTCGATGCGTGGGAGCAGTACGCCAGGGGCCCGGCCCTGCCCGGCACCGGCACCGGCACCGGCACCGGCACCACGGAGTGGACCGCCATCGGCCCCACTGAGGACGGCGTCGTGATGGAGATGGCGCGGTGCCTTCGCGAACTGGGCGATGGCCGCTGGCCGAAGTACAGAGTCGGGTGATAGCTGTTCGCCGATGCCGCCGGGGAGAAGGCGCGGAAGTCCCCGGTGTTCACGTCAGCAGGTTATGACGGCCGGGGGACCCCGTCCGCACCGCAGATCGCCTCTCGTTCTGTTGGATGCGCATCGCTATGCTTCTGCGGGGGACTGCCGGGGGGAGAAGGAGATCCCGAGTGCCTCGGAAGGCCAGTTGGGCCCTGATCATCTGGACGGGGCTTATGGCGCTGTGGGCGGCCACCGGGCTGTCCAGTACCAACGACGCCTGCTCCAACGACCCGAACGTCTACTGTGAAGCGGGCGCTACGCTCGGCCGAGGGCTCGGCCTCACGTTCCTGGCGCTGGTCTGGTTCGTCGGGTTCCTCATCCTCGGTGTGATCTGGCTCGCGACACGGCCGCAGCGCCGACTGTGCCCGGTCTGTGGACACCAGGTGAAGAAGGGCGTCGTCATCTGCTCCCGGTGCGGCTATGACTTCCGGGCCGCCAACGGTATGCCACCGGCACCACCCAGACCGGTCGGCCCTCCACTTGGGTGGGGCCAGCAACCACCCCAGGTGCCTCCGCCGGGCTGGGGACAGCAGCTACCGCCACAGCCGCCGCCGCAGCAGGGACCACCGCCTGGGTGGGGGCCGCCGCCGGCGTGAGCCAAGGCTTCGTCCTGGAATACGTGAGTGCGGATAGGAGGATCTGGTGAAGCTCTTCGGTATCTCGTTCTTGGCGGTGGCACTGCTGTTGCCGGCGGGGACGCTGGCTCAGTCGCCCGAGGCCTCGCAAGCGCCTGCCGTCCCTCAGGTCCTATGCCTTCGGGTCTTGGCCCCGGAGGGTCTGAATGCCGTGACGTTCACGGAAGGCGTGAGAAGCGGCCTGGTAAACGTCCTGGCCCTCGTGCCCTGCGACGCTGGCGATGTGTCGCCGTCCCCAAGTCCGGCAGCGTCGCCCGAAGCATCTTCCTTGCCGACCTCGGATGCGCCCCTCCCGGTGGAGGTGGTGGACAAGGGCTTCACCGCCGAGGAGTACGGAACCTGGGCCGTCGTGCTACGCAACCCCAACCCCACCGGATGGGCCGTCGACCGGATGAACGTCACCGTCGACTTCCTGGACAAGAACGGCGACCTGGTGGACACGGAGGAGAGCAGCATCACGCTGGTGCCGGGTCAGACCTCGGCCATCTACGGGACGTTCGACGATCTTCGTGGCACGAAGAGCATGGTGGTCACCCCGTCGAACGCGGATGACGACTGGACCGAACTCGACTTCGAACCAGGCTCGTTTTCGTTCGAGAGGGTCAAGACCAAGAAGAACGCCATCGACTATCCGGTGACCACGGGCATGATCGTGAGCAACTTCGCCGACCGCATGGATGACGTGTCGGTCATCGCGGTCTACAAGAACAGGTCCGGGAAGATCCTTGGGGCGTCCGGCTCAACGGTCGATCATGTCGATGCCGGGAAGAAGTCCTCCTTCAAGGTCGACGCCTTCGGTGAGTTCAAGGGCCGCAGCAGCGTGGACATGTACTGGCAACCATAGGAGGGGCTGGACAGATGGTTGCCTCGTCGAGGCAGAGGCCACTGGCTCCGGAAGCACCCTGGTGCAAGGCCGCAGGCTTGGAGATGCGGTGGACTGTGTGCCTGCTCCTGGTCGCTCTGGTCTTGTCCGGTTGCGCCCAGATCGGGCTCGGGAACGGGGCCGTGCCCATCGACGAGACACGTCGCAGTTGGTGCTATGACCACCCGGAGGCGGTCGGTCGGGAGATGACCGACGACGACGACGTCGTTCACAGGGCAGCGCTATTCGAGTGGCCAGTCATGCCGACCTCGAGGCCGCTCGGCATGGACGAGATGAGCCTCTCTGACGCCTACTACGGTATGTACGCGTGGCGATATCCGGGGCTAACGGGCCAAGGCCGGAGCGACCTCGAGGAGGCGGTCGTCGTATTCCGCCGGATGGCGCCGTCTGCATATACGCTGGCCTGCCAACGAGCCTGGGATCATCGCTGAGGTACGGCAGAGGGTGCGGCTGCCGTATGCATCGGCACGACACGGCCGAAGGCGACCTCCTGCTCGTCGTGGTGCGCTGCATCCTTGGACACCCAACGTGGCCTACCGAGCGGGGACGCTACTGGGGACACGCGGTTGGAGGTGGGGATGGGACGTACGGTCGACCAGTGGTCATGGCGGGCGCCGCTCGTGGGGATACGGGCCTCGGTGCAGCGTTGACGGTCCGGATCGTGCCTGCCACGCACCCCGTCGAGACATATGCTCAGCGGCGTGGGCACCGACGGGCCGGGAAGCACGGAAGGGATGTATCCACGTTCCGTGTTCGGGCGATTCAGCCCCGACGACGAGGTGTGGCTGCGCCAGTTCGTTGATGCGGCGCAAGGGCTGGCGGTACTACGCGCCTCCGAGGCGAGGTCGACCACACCTTACCCGGCCAGTATCGATCTCGAACTCGCGTTGGCGCCGATGCTCCTGGGCCAGGGCTTCCAGCACCATGTCCTGATCCACCATCCACGGACCGGTGAGCGCTTCGAGTACGACTTCTGGAGGCCGTCAGACGGCATCGCGGTGGAGATCATGGGCTATCGCGCCGACGACGAGGTCTACAAGGACATCCTCAAGTTCCATGTGCATGACGCGACCCGCGTCGGTGTCCTGCTCGTGCCGAAGTGGAAGTGGGTGTCGGGCAGGCGGACGGGGACGAACGCCCGGGCGACACTCAAGGCGCTCGCGTTCGCAGAGTCGTTCATGGCGGTCGATGCGCTGGTCGCGATCCTGTACGACTGGGTCCCGGATGCGGGAGGCGGATCGGAGGCTCGAGATCGTCGATGCGTGAGCAGTCCAAGGAGGCGGCGCATGGAGTGAGCGTCCCGTCGCCGGGAACTTGACCCTCGTGCCCACGACGGCTACGGTCCGTTGGTCGGCAATCAGCCGATGGCGGGGGGCGTAGTCAGTGCCGGTGCGCAGCACCAGGTACTGGGAGGGACGATGTCTCCGCTCGAGGCCATCCAGTCCGTGCTTCGCAACGCGTTCCGCTTCGACGGACGCGCCAGTCGCTCCGAGTACTGGTGGTGGGTCCTCGCGTGGATCGTCGGATGGTTCCTGGCCCTCGTGGTCATCGGCACTCTCGTCGCGGGGTCCGTGCGCGGGGCTGACTCCGGGTCGAGAGGGGCCTCGGTCGCCGCCGGCATCATCGCCCTCGCCGGCCTGATCCTCATCATCCCCTCGCTCGCGGTATTCGTGCGCCGGCTCCATGACACCGGGCGGTCGGGCTGGTGGTGGCTCATCGGCCTCATCCCGTACATCGGTGGGTTCGTACTGCTCGTCTTCACGGCACTCGACAGCCAGCCGGGCCCGAACCGGTGGGGTCCACCACCGGTCGGCAGTTCCTACTTCGACCCGAGGACGTGGCGCATGTACGCCAATGGTCAGGGATGGGCCGCCGGACCCCCACCCGGGTGGGGACAGCCCGGCTGGCAGCCAGCCCCTGGCTGGACCTACACGGGACAGCCGCCGGGGCCCATCCTGTCGCAACCAACGCAACCGCCGACTGGCTGGGCATACAGTGGGCAACTTGGCCCCGTGCCACCGCAGCCATCGGGACCGCCACCGGGATGGGGACAGCCACCGGCGCCCACTGCCTGGGGCGCGCCAACCGCTCCGCAAGCAGGCTGGACACAACCGTCGTCGACGCCGTCGTGGGGTCCTCAGTCGACGTATCCTGGTCAGGCCGCAGCGCCACCGCCTCCGGCTCAGCCGTCGGCGCCGCCTCAGCAGTCTGCCGGATGGCCGGACGATACCCGACGTTGAGTGGGTTCAGGTCCGTGTGGACCAGCACTAGAGCCCTGACCATCCAAGAGAGTCAGGTGGTCGCATGACCGACTCGGATACCGGCCTGCTGCGGACGCTTGCTGCCGATCTTCGGAATGTTCCTGGCACCATCATCCGGACGCCGTTGCTCTGGGTCCCGTTCGTCATGCTGCTCGTGTCGTTCGTGCTGGCGGTCCTGTTGATCCAGGGGACGACGAACGCGGACGGCACCTTCACGAGCAGCGTCTTCCCGACGGGCGTCGAGAGCCTTGTGTCGCTCTACGTCCAGCTGACCTTGCCGCCGACGCGATATGGGTCTTCATGCTCGCGGGTGGCCTCGCCGGGCGCACGGGCCCTCGCTGTGGTTCGAGACGATGGAGAAGCCACGCGCCGACGGCGGTGGCGCGATCCACGTCTGCGTCTGGGTCCCGCGAGAGCAGGCCGAGCAGCGCGTGGCCGCGGCGCTCGCGTCGGGTGGTCGCCTCGTGCGCGATACGTCGGCCGCTTGGTGGTGGACGCTCGCCGATGGGGCGGGCAACGAGGCTGACATAGCGACGACGGGCGACTCCTGGTGGATGGCCCCGGCAAGGTTCATGAAGGCCCGCCACCAACCCAGCACCGCGTCCAGTGCCTGCCCTCCACCTGCCGCTGGCGCTGCTCAGCACATGCCCGTACGTACTCGAGGTCGGCGTGGGGGAGCTGTGACCGAGCAACTGCTTGACGTCCTCGAGCGTCATCCCTGCGCCAGCAGGAACGTGGCGGCGGCATGGTGGAGATCGTGCGAGTGCGGCCGGGATGGCTCGACGTGGAGGTCGTGACGGACTCGTGCGGAGCGCGTGCGGTCACCTCGTCCCGGTGATCAGCCGCTCCCGGTCGAACAGTCGGGACACCATCCGCCAGCCGAGCCCGTCGAGCACCAGCAGCAGCATCGTGAGGCCGACGGCGAGGCCGGGCGTCAGCGGGATGACGTGGAGCGCGATGAGCACCACCAGGAGGACCGAAGGCAGACTCGCCAGCACGCTGAGCTGCTGCGCGACCCTGATGTCGCTCGATCGGGCGGAGATCGCGATGCCGACCCAGATCGACCACACCGCGAGGAGCGGCGTGAACAGCACCTGGGCAAGGAGATCGGGTACCTGGATAACGGCAGACGCGATGCCCGGTCGCGCGAGCAGCTCGATACATGCGAGAAACAGGGCGAAGACCGCGTAGGCGACGACGAGCGATGGCAGCAGGGCCGCCAGCGCCTTGCCCAGCAGGAACTCCTCACGGGGGATCGGCGTGGCGAGGACCGGCTCGAGGGTCCCCTGTTGACGCTCGCCGACGACCGCGTATGCGGCGATGAAGACTGGCACGAGTGCCGGGATCCCGAGCAGGTAGAGCAGGAGATGCTCGTGCGTGAGTTGGCCGGATGCCGACGCGGGCAGGGTGAACACGACGACGAGCGGCTGGATGCAGAAGATCAACGGGTAGATGGCCATCGACCAGACGAGGGAGCGGTTGCGCCGGTACTCACGGAGCTCCTTGCGGACGATGGCACGGACCCGCCGTATGCTGAGGCTCACTGGGTGGCCTCCTCGTCCTGGTCGATCAGCTCGAGGTAGACATCCTCCAGCGAGTGGTGCGACTCGCTGATGGACAGGACGTCGGCAGCGGCCGCCACCAGCGCCCGGGTGACGGAGGGCGCCGCGAGCACCGGGTCGGAGACCGAAAGGACATAGTCGCCGCCATCGAGGCGCCAGCTGTCGACGGCCGGCAGGCCACCGAACACGTGGCCCGGTGCGGGGATGGGCGCGACGGTCGTCACCGTCAGCGTCCTGGCGAACAGGCGGTCGCGCAGCTCGCTGGGTCGGCCGATCGTGCGCATTGTGGTATCCAGGATCGCTACGCGGTCGCACAGCCGCTCGGCCTCCTCGAGGCGATGTGTCGTGAGGAAGATCGTGGTGCCTCCCTTCCGGAGCCCATCGATGAGCTCGTGGACCTCGCGGGCCGCCACAGGGTCGAGCCCGGAGGTCGGCTCGTCGAGGAACAGCACCTCCGGGTCGCTGAGCAGCGCCCTTGCCAGGGCGACCCGCTGGCGCAGCCCCTTGGACAGGGTGCCGCAGGCATCCAGGCCGCGGTCGGCCAGGTTCACCGCGAGCAGGGCACGGTCGATGCGCCCGCTCGGGTCGGGCACCTCGTACAGGTCGGCGAAGCACTCCAGGTTCTCGCGCACGCTCAGGCGCAGGTACAGGCCAGGCGACTCGGGCATGATCGTCGATCCGATGACGGATGGCCGCGGCGTTATCGGGCGACAGGGGGATGCCGACGACCGCCGCCGAGCCCGAGGTCGGCGCGATCAGGGTGGCGAGCGTCCGCACGATGGTGGTCTTCCCTGCGCCGTTGGGGCCGAGGAACCCGAACACCTCGCCACGCCCCACCTCGAAGGAGACATCCTCGAAGGCGACGCGGTCGCCGAACCGCTTCGACAGGTGTTCGACCGACAGCGCCACAGCGCCGCTGGTAACGGTCACGGACGGCGACACCCAGCCGGTCGGTCGCCGATCACCGACCGACCCGAGCGACCTGGTGGTCTGCGTCCCGCTCGTCATCACGAGCGTCATTCTCGCCTCATATGGGGCGGTCCGGACACGGACATGGCGAACGGGATCCCAAACCCGCTCGCCTACCCGCCCAGCACCCGTCCATCACCCGTGGCCGCCTACCGCCTGAGGCTGCTCGAGCACGTGGTCCAAACATCGACCACCACCCTGGCGATCGGATCCACGGATGGCCGACGCCATAACCAGCCGCTCGACGGCCCGACCGTCGATGCCGGCAACGGCGGCCAGGCGGGGATCAGTCAGACCCGGCAGGTTTCAGCCCGGCTCCTCGTCCGAGGTAGAGTCGCGCACCCAGCCAAGGTGCTTGCGAAGCCAGCCGACCGAGGCGAGGTGATAGGTCGCCACCTCGTCGAACGCCGGCAGCGCCGCAACCTCGGCGGTCGTCAGGCCGGTGCCGATGGCGGTCTTGGTGATGGATGTGATCGCCCCGGCCGCGACCATGACGTCATGGCGGCCGTGGGGCTGCGATAGACGCACCCCGTGGAACACGTCCTCAGCGTCCGAGCCAAGGACCTCGCGGACCGAGCCGACGGGGGTGCCGTCCGAGGCGAGGACCCGCGTGCCGTATACGATGGCGCGCCATGCGATCGGTTGGCTATCGAGCATGGGATGCTCCTCGGTCGGTCAGGACCACTCGCCTTGCGCAGCGACCACTGCTGCGACCGCTCTGCGGACATTACCCCAGGGCCGGGGGACCATGCCCGCGGGCGCCGCCGCCGCCATCCTCCAAGCACCGCGTCCATCACCCGCGCCACCTCCCGCTGCCGCTGCTCCAGCAGTTGCGCGTAGGTGTTCGAGGTCAAGGTGATCGAGGAATGTCCGAGCTGGATCTGGGCGGCCGCGGCCGCGGTGGCACGCCCATATTGCCAGGGCCAGGAAGACCCAGTAATGGAGACGTTCTCCGCCCTCGCCCAGTCCGCGCTCCGGGCCGTCATCAGGTCCGGCGATGTAGCCACCGATCGACGTCGTGATACCCGCCCTCAGCAGTTCATCTCCCGCCCTCCAAGTGTCTTGCGACAGACATGGCGCCGCGGGCCGCCGAACCTGCTCGCCCGCCGACGCGATCCCCGGGGACCTCGGTGACCCCGGTGGAAGAACGCGGTGGTGCATCCTGCTTTCAACACCACGTCAATGATCCCGCCCCTCGACCAGATAGGTCAGGATCGCCACGCCCGTGGGCGTGGTGCTCGAGTCACTGAGCTTCATGGCGGCCGCCGGCACGCCCGGCGGGAACAGCCGCTGGCCTTCCCCAAGGACGACGGGATGGACCTGGAGCAGGTAGCGATCGACGAGGTGGTGGCCCATCAGCGACCGGATCAGCTCGCCACTGCCGAGGATGACGAGGTCCCCGCCAGCCTGCCGCTTGAGGTCCGCGATCGCCGCCACGATGTCCCCCGTGAGGAGGGTCGAGTTGGGCCATGCCAGCGGCTCGCGAAGGGTCGTCGACGCGATGTATTTGGGTGACCCGTTGAGCATCTCCTTGAAGGGGCCGCCGGTCCTATTCCAGTGAGGCAGGATGTCCTCGTACGTTCGCCGACCGAGCACCAGGCCGCGCGTCTCACCCATGCCGGCCTGGACGGCGCGCGCCGAGGTCTCGTCGGCATAGGGGACGGCCCAGCCGCCGTGCTCGAAGCCGCCCCGTCGGTCCTCGTCCGGTCGCCCGGGCGACTGCATCACGCCATCGAGCGTGACGCTCATGAATACCACCAGATCGCTCATCGGACACCTCCGCTGATGCGAGTACTGGGGCTCCCAGGGCTTACTCGGAGCGAGCCCCAATCGAGCCGCGGTGCGCTCGCTGGCGCAAGGATGTCACCTCGACGGATGCGCCAGGGTTCACCGCCTCGCCCCGGTATCCCAGTGGGCTCTCAGTCCCTGCCGACTCGGTCCGTCCTCGTCGCGCCCAGAACCGGCGTGGATATCACCGGTCACCACACTTCCCTACGGGCGCCTTCCCCGCCGATCAACACGCGTATCCGCCAGCGACTCGTGGCGGCTGGCCACGCCTAGTCGCGCCCGACGATAAGTAGCCGAGCACGACAATCCCTACCGAATCAAGCGCCCATCGCCTCGAGCCGCTAGCTGCCCAGCCATCGCCCGCCAGGCATCCTCGGCCGAGCTGCCCGAGACCTCGATCTCGTCGCCGTCAGGTCCGGACGTCCGTCAGGATGAGTCGTCGCGGTGGCGTCGCCGGTCCTCGAACGGCGAGCCGATGGGCGGGTTCGCGATCGCAGCCATCTTGGCCCCACCCTCACGGTCCCTCGTGAGCATGGGGCCCCGCGCTCGATCTACCGGTGAGATCGATCGAGGCGGGAAGCGGTCACGGTTCCGGCGCCTCATACGGGACCACCATAAGACAATGCTCTGGACTCATGAGCCGCTCGGCGTCGAGCGGTGGTGGGATGGGTCGGGGCCCAGCTCGTTCCGGGCTCGCTGGTCCTCCGGAATGCCTCGGAACGAGCACAAGGGTCCGCGGCGGCGGTCCGATGCCGCGCGATCATGACGTGTAATCGGCGATAGGTGGTGGTATGGATATGTAGTGCCCGCATGCGGAACCCGCGCAATTTGCTCGAGCCATTGTGGAGCTCGGCCCAGCCGGCTCGGTCATGGCCAGGTCCCCGAGCTTGGGTCCAGAGCGGCACCGCGATGAATGATCGGATGGTGAACGGCGTTACCCGCGGCGATCGCCTGCTTGACCAGCGCGATGCGAGCCCTGTGAAGGGCTGCTCATTCGTGCGCCCGAAGGAGGCACCGCCACAGCTGCGAGCCCTCTGTCACGCCACGAACGAATGGATCGGCGCGCCTGCAACGCGATGGGTTCACGCTTTGCAGTTGCCGGAACGAGACCGGCGGAAGGAGGTCGACCATGACTCAGTCGACACGCACCAGGACCACCGCGAAAATCAGGCTGACGAGCATCCTGGTGGACGACCAGGACAAGGCTCTCCGCTTCTACACCGACATCCTCGGCTTCGAGAAGAAGGATGACATCAAGAATGGGCCGTATCGGTGGCTCACAGTCGTCTCGCCCGAGGAGCCGGACGGCGTCCAGTTGCAGCTGGCCCTCGCCCAGGACCCCGCGGCGAGGACGTACCAGCAGGCGATGTTCCAGCAGGAGCAACCCGCAGCCATGTTCTACGTGGACGACGTGGACCGCGAGTACGAGCTCATGAAGTCGTTGGGGGCGGACTTCACGATGGGGCCCACGAAGGCGACAGGCTCGACGATCGCCAAGGCCTACGATGGTTGCGGCAATGTCATCCAGATCGTGAAGCTTGATCGCCGCCTGTAACACCCAGCGATACGGAGTGGCCCCCGGCGCGGAGCCGGGGGGCCACTGATCGCCCGCCTCGCCCCTCCGCAGCGTCCGGTCGTCTGGGTCATGGGCTTACTTTGACGTATCAGCCAGCCCGGTATCATTCTGCCGACCGACCTGGCGCGATGGCTGGCTTCCTCGTCCCCGCACCACCAACCGGATTGATCGTCCGGCTGACAGCGAGGTCCTGACCCATGTCGCCTCTGACGCAGGCCGATCCGCGTCGGAGTGGCCCAGCCCGAGGTACAGCGCGACGAACAGCGCCGCCGCCGACAGCGCCACCATCACGCGAACCCCCTCGCTCCTCATGGGGCGGAGGTCGGTGGGGCCGGGCTCCCGGCCTGCTCGATTGACGCCGGGCCCTCGTTCCCCGAGGCGACGCCAGCTACGCCTGGCGCTTCGCCACGCCGGCCCGAACGATGGCCTCGACCGCCGCCGTGTCGAACGCGTCGCCGTCATACCAGTCGATGCCGCGCCGCCGGCCGCTGTCAGGGTACGCGTTGAAGAGGTGGTGCGGATCGGGCAGTGCCGCGCCGTCGCTCATCGTGAGGCGGACCCGCTCCTTGAGGACATTGACGTGGCACACGATGCGGTCGTGTTCGAAGCAGGGGGTTCCCGGGAGCTTCGCCGAGACCCACTTCCAGGTCTCGACGATGTCCGGATCGGCTGCACTGTACCGCCGCACGAAGCCGAGCCACCATCTCGCCCTTCCAGCCCGGGTTCGAGGCGATCAGCCCGTCCAGCCGCGGGTTTTCATTCGTCTCCATCACCCGGGACTATGTCACAGCAGCGAGGGAGACGGGTAGTGGCTCAATTGGCCCGGGTTGCCCCGGGGCTCATCCCGGTGGCTTGGCATGAGCAGCCAGCAGGTCGATTATGCGGCTGGCGTTAGCCCTGAGCTTCTCCAGCGTATCCATGGCTGCCCGCTGGGCGCCCAGATGGTCGGTCATCGTTACCGTGAAGGACAAACTCAGATCCATGTCGGGGTCCGACGTCTGGTGCTCGGAGAAGACCATGGCCAAGATTGGTGTATCACCTACCGCCGCGGCAGTCAGGGGTGCGCCATGGGAGAGGCGGCTGTGCGGCAGCCCAGCCTTCAACAGCGGTCCGCAGGTGCGCGCCCGGTGATGGTGACACGGCCGAGCCTGACCTCGGTCCCGCGTCGCAGCGAGTTGGACTCGGCGATCCGATCGACGTCCGCAAGCAGACCACGCAGCACCGCCTCCGGAGCGTCACCCTCGAGCTCGACGTCGTGCTCGATGGGACTCGACACCGCCGGATCGCCCTCATATACGCTGGCGACAGTCACGCGTACCCGGCGGATGGTCAGCCCTTCTCTGGTCGCCTCGCGGAACAGGTCGTTCGACATGCACGCCGCGACGGCCAGGTTGAGCAGCTGGCCGCCGTTGAAGCCTAGACCCCGTCCGCCAGCCGCCGCCGGCCGATCGACGACGAGGGTGAACGCGCCCGCGTTGCCGAGCGCGGTCGATCCACCGTCCACTGTCACCGTCTCGAACCTCGTAGCCCATCGCCTCCTTCACGACCCTCGGGTCGTACCCGGGCCAATCATGGCACCGGG
>CAWJKF010000004.1:0-422364 GCA_963843335.1 uncultured Chloroflexia bacterium | reverse complement strand
AGTGCGGCGGCCCGCACGGGTGGTGGGACCCGGACGTCACCAGGCGCCAGGGTTCCCGGGTCGGTCCGCCGGTTCACGAGCCAGAGGAGGGGAACGAGGATCGGCGTGACCACGTAGAGGATGAGCCATGCGTAGAACGACACATGCGCTTGGTCGAACTTGTCGAAGTGGAGGAACGTGGCGAGGCCCATGAACCAGACGAAGGCCGTGATCGCGGGGAAGCCGAGCGCGAACCAGCTCCAGCGGCGTCCGAGGACGAGGCGCACGAAGAAGTACGCCCCGGCGATGTATCCCGCGCCCATCATCATCGGTGTCATCGACGGCTTGATGGTCCAGGCGAACAGTCGGTCCGTGTCGTTCGGGAAGACGTACAGCATGACGAACGCCACGATGAGGAACGGCGGGATGAGGGCGCCGACGATCCGGGTCGCGGGGAGGATGCGATCGTCGCGCATGATCCGACCTTCTTGCGGATGCCGGCCGGGATCCGGCTTCGCGGGAGTATCTCAGACCGCCGGTGCGCTGCCTATCCGCGATCGCGCCAGACCCGGGCCGGGCGTGCACGCTCGCCGTGGGTGCCAACAGCCAGGTTCCGGACGCGGTGCGGCGTGCTGCACGCCAGAGCCTCCGACGCGGTACCGACGTCAGATACTAGGCGTACGCCATCAGGCCCCCTCGGGCCTGGCGAGGAGGTTCCTGCATGCGCCCCGTCACATTCGGCCTGTTCCTGACCCAGGGGTGGATCGGGGATCTGGTAGGCATCGAGGATCCCGTCGAGCAGTTCGAGACGATGAGCCGCGTCGCTCGGGCGGCAGAGCGGCTGGGCTTCGACACGGTCTGGCTGTTCGACCATTTCCATACCTACCACACGCCGGTCCTGGAGACCACGTTCGAGGCGTGGACGTCGACGGCCGCCCTGGCGCGGGACACCAGCCGCATCCGCATCGGCCAGATGGTCACCTGCAACAGCTATCGGAACCCGGCGCTCCTGGCCAAGATGGCGTCCACCGTCGATGTCCTGAGTCACGGCCGGCTCGACTTCGGTATCGGCGCAGGCTGGTATGAGCACGAGTACGACGCGTATGGCTATCCGTTCCCGCCCGTGGGCGTGCGCCTCCAGATGCTGGAAGAGGCGCTCCAGGTCATCCGGGCGATGTGGACCGAGCCGTATGCGTCATTCGAGGGCAGTCACTACCGGATCAGCGGCGCCATCAATGAGCCGAAGGGGGTCCAGGTGCCGCATCCGCCCATCTGGATCGGCGGCAGCGGCGAGAAGGTGACCCTGCGCATTGCCGCGCAGTACGCCGACGCGACGGACTTCGGCGGTCATCTCGACGACATGGGCTGGTACCAGCACAAGTTCGACGTGCTCCGGCAGCACTGCGAGACCGTCGGGCGCGACCCGGCGGCGCTCATCCATTCCACCAACGTCGAGACGACCCTCATCCGGGCGGGTGACGACCCCGAGGAGCTGACCCGGCACTATCGCCGGGACGACACCCTGGCGGAGTACCGGACGCACGCGGTCGTGGGCGGTCCCCAGGAGATCATCGACACGTATGGCCGGCTCATCGACGCCGGCGTCGACCACATCGTCGTCTCCGACGTGCCCGGATTGGCGAACATCGACGTGCTGGAGGCGCTGGCGCGGGACGTCCTGCCGGCATTCCAGGGGGTGCGCGAACGGGGCTGAGCCCCGCGGATGCAGCGGGACGACACCCGGACCGGATGTCGTCCCTGCGTGATGGTGGCAGCGGCTCAGGGACGAGCCGCGCAGCACTCAGCCGTGCGTGTCGTCCGAGGCCACGCCGACCACCTGGCCCTGCGGATCGGCGAACAGCCCGAACGTGACACCGGGCACGCTCGTGGCAGGCTGCACGATCGTGCCACCCAGTGACACCGCCTTGGCCAGCGCGGCCGACACATCCGCGACACCCGCGAACACCGTGACCATCGGCGTGCCGCCCTGGAGCGGGCTGATGCCGCCCGGGATGGTGCCCGTCGGGACACCGCTGTCGACGTAGGAATAGTCCGGCACGCCGCCTGGCGGGTAGCTCCAGCCGAACAGCTCCGCGTAGAAGGCGCGCGTCGCGTTCGGGTCAGCGGACCGGATTCTCGAAATGCACGATGGGGTTGCCCATGGTCGCTCTCCTGCTGGTCGTCGATACCGACGTCGACCCAACGACGAACGACCGTGCCCGGAATTGACAGCGTCGCGCGGGGCCGATGTGCCCTGGCGCGACGCGTGGGATAGACGAACGGAGGCCCCTGCCGAAGCAGGGGCCTCCGTGTGTTGGTGGTCAGGTCAGCTGACGGTCGCCGGGACCGGCTGCTTGGCGTATGCGAGCTCCTCTTCCTTCTTGGCCATGCCGACCCACGCCAGGCCGAGGCCGGTGATGACGAAGGCGAAGCCGAAGGCGACCGCGATGAGGGCCATGGCCTGACCCATCTGGAGGGCCGAGAAGCTGGTGGCGCCGACACCCAGCTCGGCGAAGAGGCCGTGGACCAGGCCGCTCCACGCCAGGTCGCGTGCCGGCCCGTCGAGGGGATGGAGGCGGTTGAACTGCGTGTAGTAGCGCCCGGCGGTCGGGACTGTGTACGTGCCGGGAGCGAAGTTGGCGTCCTGGCCCAGGCTGGCCACGTATGCGTCGCCCTGGGGCAGGGTGTCCGGGGTGTACGTCGGTGCGGTCGGATCGACGACCTTGTCACCGTTGCCGTCGTAGGCCACCGGCGCGGTCAGGGTGACCGAGCTCGTGCCAGTCAGCGTGTGGTGGGCGATGGTGGCCATCTGGTACATGTACTCGGTGCCCGTGTTGACGAGCGGATCCTTCGAGTTGAGGTCACCCTGGTTGACAGGCCAGCCCCAGGTGTCCCTCAGGAGCGCCAGGATCGCGGCGGCTTCCTCGGTGGAGCCGCGGTCGACGAGCTGGCCGTCAGCGTTGTAGCTGAGGGTGACGTTCTGGGCCTTGCTGAACCCCTGGAGGGCATTGCCGCCCGCCTGCACCTGCGTCCAGCCGTACCCGCCGCCGAGGACCGCGATGACGCCGATGATGGCGATGATGGAACCGAGGATCTTGAGTCGGCTTCCCATGATGATGTCTGCCTTCCTGTCGCTGGTCTCCCGCGACCTTGCGCTGGGAGCATGGTCCGGGACCATGTCGGTCCCGGTGGATGGGTGGGCTGCGTTGGCCGCATGCCGGATGGATGGACTCCCGCCGATACCCGGCTGCGTCAGTCGCTGCCCTCCGTATCTGGTGTCCGACGCGACCCCTGAGATCGTTCGGTCCTGCTCTGCATTCGGCCTCCCTCGGCGTTGTGGGCTGGACGCTTCCGTTCTCGCCGCGTCGCTGTTGATGTCGTGCATGGTGCGGTGCGGAACGTGTAGTGCGGCAGTGACCTTTGGCCCCCGCGACGGGGGCCGTGTCGCCCCATCTGGGGGGCCGAGGGTGGGCCGGTCGTCCCATGGCCGGCCTCGGCGGTGCCCGCCTGTGGCATCGTTGGCTGATGGACGAGCACGTCGAAACCAATCGCGCCTGGTGGGATGATCGCGCTCCGGCGCACGCCACCGCGGGGGGATATGGACTGGCCGATCTCGCCGCGGATCCCCGTCACATCAGCCAGGTCGTGCGCTTCGACCTGCCCCGGCTGGGCGACATCGCGGGGCTCCGCGGGGTCCATCTCCAGTGCCACATCGGGACCGACACCGTCTCCCTCGCCCGCCTTGGAGCACGGATGACCGGGCTCGACTTCTCCGAGCCTGCACTGGCCCAGGCGCGGCACCTGGCCCAGGTCGCCGGCGTGGACGTGGACTTCGTCCAGTCGGACCTGTACGCGGCGCTCGATGTCCTGGCGGCTGCCCCATAGCTATACCCTTCAGGCCATCCGAACGCGATGACCGGATGCTGCCGGACAGGCACGAGAAGGACACGATGATGGGCTTGGATCCTGACGAGGCGGCTCCAACGCTGGCCGCACACCCGTACGCCGCCGAGATGGCTGCCGAGCGGGAAGGCTGGTATCGGATCGAGCACCTCATCCGGTCGCTGACATCCAGCGAGTGCATGGTGCCGGGCTACTTCACCGACCCCGACTGGGCGGTACGCGACCTCGCGGCGCACCTGGGCACCTGGCTTGCGGAGGCCGCGACGCAGCTGGAGCGGCAGCAGGCCGGCACATACGAGGGTCACGACGTGGATATCGAGGCGCTCAACGCCTCCTTCCTGGCTGCGATGGCGGACCAACCCTGGGATGTTGCCTGGATCCTCGCCACGTCGGGTCGGTCACGGATGCTGACCGCCTGGACCGGACTGACGGAGCCCACCGATGAGGCGGCGTGGTGGATCCACAAGGCCGGCTCGGAGCACTACGCAGAGCATCTCGACCGCCTGGAAGCCTGGGTGGCGGAGCTCATCAGCCGCCGCTGATGTCGGGTCCGCATCCGTCCGGGGAGCAGGGGCGGCCGCTCGAGGGTCGTGTCGCGATCGTCACGGGCGCCAGCACGGGTGTCGGGCAGGGCATCGCCATCGCCCTCGCCGCGGCGGGTGCGGCGGTGCTCGTCGGCTACCACCGGGACGAGCCGGGTGCCCGGGACACGGTGGCGCGCATCACGGTGGGTGGCGGTCAGGCGGCCGCGGCCGCGGCGGACATCGCGACCCCCGAGGGCGCCGCATCCCTGGTCGCCGCCGCGGTCGACCGGTGGGGTCGCGTGGACGTCATGTCCTGCCATGCCGGTGTCACCGCCTGGGGCCCGTTGCTCGACGTCACGTCCGCGTCGCTCGACGGCGTCATCGCCACCAACATCCGGGGCACGTTCCTGACCGCCCAGGCGGCCGCGCGCCGGATGGTCCAGCAGGGCAGCGGCGGTCGATTGCTGCTCACGACCTCCGTCACCGGCGTGCGTGCCATCGGCGGCCTGTCCGCGTACGCCATGACCCGGGCCGCGGTCGAGTCGCTCGCCCGCAACCTGGCCCTGGAGCTGGGGCCGCATGGCATCACGGCCAATGCGCTCGTCGTGGGACCCATCGTCAACGCCCGCAACCTTGCGGACGATCCCGACTACGCCCAGCGCTGGGGTGCGATCCTGCCGGTCGGACGCGCGGGTGAGCCTGCGGACGTCGGTGCGTTGTCCGTCTTCCTCGCTTCGGACGCGAGCGCGTTCATCACCGGGGCGTCGATCCCGGTCGATGGCGGCTGGATCGATGGCGGGACACGTGCCGGGTCCCGGCGCGGCCTGACGGCGGCCGAGGTTCGCCGCGCCACCGTTCTCAGCCCGATCTCATCCAGCGCGCCGAGCATCTCCGCTGGGACGAGGCACCGACCTCAGCGACCATCAGACGCCCGGACCGGTTACGGTGGTCGCATGAGCCACCCGGGCGTCCGGCGGACCGCCCTCAGCCGGAGGACACCGTGACGCAACCGCAGCCCTCGCCGATCCCACGGCCCCCCCAGGACGATGGGCTGCCGTGGATCCGGACCATCCTCCTGGGCCTGCTCATGGTGGCCGTGCTCGCCGGCGCTGCCGGCATCTGGTACATCTTCTTCCGGGGCAGCGGTCCGCCGCCAGTCGGCACTGGCGCTCCCGTCATCCCGGGCGCTGCGAGTCCCGTCGCGACCGCGGCGGCGCCTGCGGCCACGTCCGGGACCGTGCCGGTGGGTTCCGCGAGTGCCGTCGCCGTCGACGGCATCTGGACCATCGATCCGACCATCGGCTCCTTCGACTATGCCGCCGGCGACTTCAGCGGCTCGTGGGCCGGGTATCGCGTCCAGGAGCAGCTGGTCGGCGTCGGCGGCACGGTCGCCGTCGGGCGGACGCCGGACATCAGCGGGTCGATCACGCTGGCGGGCACCCAGCTCACGAAGGCCGACCTCACGGTGCAGCTGACGACGCTCGTGAGCGACCAGTCGATGCGCGACGGCCAGCTCGCGCGGCAGGGCGTCCAGACGGACCAGTTCCCGACCGCCTCGTTCGTGCTCACGCGACCCATCGACCTGGGCTCCGTGCCCGTGGACGGCCAGGAGGTGTCGGTGACCGCCATCGGCGACCTCACCCTCCACGGTGTGACCAAGGGGGTCCAGATCCCGCTCAAGGCCAAGCTCACCGGCGATGTCATCGGTGTCTCCGGCTCGCTCGCATTCCGGTGGGAGGACTTCGGGATGCAACAGCCGTCCTCCCAGCGGGTCGTGTCGCTCGCCGACGACGTGACCATGGAGTTCCAGGCCTTCTTCAGAAAGGATGGCTGACGCCATGACCCTCCGGACTCCTCCACGCCCCATCGCCGTCACGCTCGCGCTCGGCCTGCTCCTCGGCTCGATGGCTGGCCCCGCCGCCGCCCAGTCACCGGCACCCGCGGCGTCCGCGGTGGCCGCTGCCGGCCTCGACGGCACGTGGACCATCGACCACAGCATCGGCTCATACGATTACGCGGCGAGCGACTTCAGCGGCTCGTGGGCCGGCTACCGTGCGCAGGAGGAGCTCGTCGGGGTGGGTGGCACGACGGCCGTCGGCCGGACGCCGGGCATCGATGGCTCCATCACGCTCGCGGGCAACCAGGTCACGGCCGCCGACCTGACGGTCGACCTGAAGACGCTCGCCAGCGATGAGTCGATGCGTGACGGCCAGCTGGGCCGGCAGGGCATCCAGACCGACCAGTTCCCGACCGCCACGTTCGTCCTCACCGCGCCCATCGACCTGGGCACCATCCCCGCCGAGGGCACGTCCATCAACGTCACCGCGACGGGCGACCTCACCCTCCACGGCGTCACCAAGAGCGTCCAGGTCCCGATGGCCGCCGTCCAGGGGGGCGACATCATCGGCGTCGAGCGGCTCGCTCACGTTCACGTGGGACGAGTTCGGGATGACCCAGCCCTCGTCGATGAAGGTGGTCTCGCTGGCCAACGACGTGACCATGGAGTTCCAGGCGTTCTTCCGCCACGACACCGGCACCCCTGCCGCGAGCCCCGCGGCCAGCCCTGCCGGCTGACCCAGCCGCCTGGATCCGCGGCCCGGGTCGGGGGCACGGGTCACTGCACCGTGATGGTCCCCGACATCCCGGCGTCGCGGTGCCCCGGGATGCTGCACCAGTACTGGTAGGTGCCCGGCGGCAGGTTCACCACGGCCGTGCCCGACTGCCCCGGCTGGATCTGGCCGGTGTCGGCCTTCGTGTCCGGCTGGAAGAAGTCGTGCACGACAGCCCCGTCGTTGCTGACATCGATGGTGACATCCGTGTTGGCGGGGATGGTGAAGTCCTTGGGCTGGAAGGCGAGATCGACCGCGGACAGCGCGACGCTGGCCTCCGCGCTTGCGGCGGGAGTCCCAGGGGCTTCCGTCGCGGGGGCCGTGGTCGGGGCTTCGGTCCCAGGGGCCTCCGTCGCGGGGGCCGTGGTCGGGGCTTCGGTCGCAGGCGCCTCCGTCCCGGGAGCGGTGGTGGCGGGTGCCGTCGTGGCAGGGGCCTCGCTCGCGGGCGCGGCACTGGGTGACGGGCTCGCCGGAGCTGGGTCGGTGCCGCCGAGGGCTCGGTCGTCGGTGCCGCGCTTGCCTGGGGCTTCGGGCCGCCGATGCGGAACGCGAACAGCTTCGCCACTGGCGCGGGCGCCTTGGACGCGGACGGATCCGCCGTCGGTGCCGGGCTCGCATCCGGGTCGGTGTGGGCGACCTTGGGATAGCCGCCACCCACGAACACGTAGTCGCCGGCGATGGCGGGCGGGGCGTTGAAGCCCAGGTCGCCGTCGTAGCTCCAGACCTGGTCGCCGGTCGCGCGGTCATAGGCCGCGAAGGTGCCGTCGATGCCACCCGCGAAGACGAGATCGTTGGCGACGGTCGCTGCCGCGACCGGGCAGCGTCGGCAGCTTGATGTCCCAGAGGACCTTGCCGTTCGTCACGTCGATGGCAACGAGGCCGCCGGTGCCCGGCGTCGAACCCGACACTCGCTGGAGGCGTCCTGTCCGGTCGCCGTCTGATACTGGGGATAGTCGAGATATGCGGCGTAGATCGTGCCGTCGGCGTATGCCAGGGGGGTCTCGACGCCGCCAAGGTGCCAGGGAAGACCTCGACAGTCGAGCCGTCGTCGGGCAGGTCCTTGGCCTCGTCGTTCTGGTGCTTACCGACGGGGGTCTTCCAGACCACCTCGCCGGTGTCCTGGCGGACCGCCACGACGTTGCCGGTCTTGCCCGAGCCGATGGCCAGCGGAGTGTCGGTGCCGTCGATGCTCGCGGTCGTCAGGATGGGTGTTGCCTGGAAGTCGAGGTCGAGCAGGTCGTGCGCGCGGTCCTGGTAGTACCAGCGGACCGCGCCCGTCCTGGGGTCGATGGACACCATCGAGGACGTGTACAGGTTGTTGCCCGGCCGGCAGGCGCCGTTCGGGCAGTCCGGAGTCAGGGGCCATGGGGCAGGGTTGCCGACACCGAAGTAGATGTTGCCGTCGTTGTCGATGGAGGGCGGGTACCAGAGCCCACCGCCGCCGGCCACGGCGACCGCGTTGAACCCACCATCGGTGGTGTCGAACCACCACTTGGTCTCGCCGGTGCGGGCATCGAGCGCGTAGAGGACACCTCGGTCGCCACCGGCATAGAACGAACCCAACCCCGTGCCGGGGGTGGTGCTGATGTAGACGGTGCCGTCATAGACGATGGGCGACATGTCGATGCCCTCGCCGGGCGGGCTGCCGATCTTCTGGCGCCACACGACGCTGCCGTCGCTGGCCTTGAGTGCCACGACCTCGCCGGTGTCGCTCAGACCGGCATAGACCATGTCGTACGCGACCGCCACGCCGTTGGGGCCGATGCTGCCGACATCGAACGGGGCCTCCCACTTCTGGGCGCCGGTGTCGCGGTCGAGCGCGAACACGTTGCTGCGCATGTCCTGGATGTAGACGGTGTCGCCCACGACGATGGGCTGGGAGGTGATGCCTCCGAAGAGGCCGGGCGCCGTGATGTCGAACGTCCAGGCGAGCTTGAGGTCGCCGACGGTGTCCTTGGAGATGCTCGAATCGACCGCGTTGCGGGTCGCCGACAGGTCGCCCTGGGGTACCGGCCAGTTGCCCGACAGCTGCTCGGTCTCCGGCGGCACCGTTGGCAGGGGAGGGGGCGGCGAGGGCGATGCGTCCTGTGCCATCGCGACGCCGGGGACAGCGAGCGTCAGGCCGAGCACGAGCGCAGCCGCACCCGGTCGATGGAGTCGTGCAATCAGACATGGACCGGATCCCTTCCAGCGGACCGTGCCGGGAACGCCGTGGGTCGCTGGCTCGTCCCCATGGACGGCAGCATCGGCCCGCTGGCCCGCGATGGATCCGAGGTTAGATGGCCGTCCATGGCGGACGCGCCACCATCACGGTTCGAGTTTTCGCTTCCGGCATTACGACCGCATGACGGCCGCGCGCAAGGGTCCGGCTAGTGCCCGGTGATGGCCCAGATCGCGATGGCGGCCCAGAGCACGCTGGCCACGACGAGCACGACCAGGAAGACCGGCTTGCGGGTCTTGTGGCGGAACACGAATCGCCCTGCCCACGCACCGATGACGCCACCGATGAGCGCCAGCCCGTGGAGCACGAGCTCCGGGATGCGCCAGTCGCCCCGGGTCGCGGCACGCTTGTCCAGGCCGTACGCGACGAACGCCACGGGCGTCCACGCGACGAGCCAGGCGAGCAGCGGCGACCAGTGCAGCAGCAGCCAGCAGACGAGGAACAGGCCGACGCCCAGGACGGCCGATCCGATGATCACGGGCTGGTTGCGCGGGTCGCGAAGCCCGGATCGGGAGCTCACGGCGAGCGGGTGCTCCAGTGGAAGGTCTGCTTGGCGATCTTGAGGTAGACGAAGGTCTCGGTGCTCACCACGCCCGGGATCCGCCGGAGCTTGTCGGCGAGGAAGAACAGCAGCTCCCCGTTGTCACGACAGACTGTCTCCACGAGCAGGTCGTAGGCACCCGCGGTCACGACCACGTACGTCACCTCCGGCAGTGCCGCGATCTCGTCGGCCACGCCCAGCAGGCGCTCGCTCTCGCAGCGGACGCCGACCATGGCCATCTGGTCGTAGCCCAGGCGGAGCGGATCGGTGACGCCGACCACCTGGAGCACGCCCCGTTCGATGAGCCGCTCGGTCCGCTGGCGGACGGTCGACTCCGACACGCCGAGGTCCGCGGCGATCTGCGTGAATGGCCGCCGGCCATCGCGTTGGAGGTGGCCGATGATCGATCGATCGAGGTTGCTGATGGGTTCGCGGTCCGTGTCACCACTCGAGCGCTTGGTCCGTTGCACGGTGGCCACACTATCAGGACTGCGCCGCGATCAGGGGTGACCGTCGGCCCCCCGGCGCGGGTACCATCGGTCTCCCAGCGGAGGATGCCCCTCCCTCGTCGTGCCACCCAGACCACGGCGTGCCAAGAGCGATCGAATGTGACCGACACCCAGCTCGCGCTCCTCGTGGGCGTGGGCGTGCTATCCATCGGCGCCATGTGTGTGGGCCTCGCCGCGGCGTGGTATGCCGGCCGTCGCGCTGCCGAGGCGTCGGTCCTCGGGGACCGCCCGCCCGAAGCGACCACCGGTGACGCCGCGACCGGTAACCCGCCGGCGTCCTTCGACGACCCGCTCGCCCCCCGACGGTCCGTTCGCGTGCGCGCCGTACGCATCGTCTCGCTGCTGTTCCTCGTCGCGGTCGCGACGCTCGCCGCCTTCGGCCCCCAGGACTGGGACCTCATCGGCATCTTCATGCTCGTCGCGGCCGGGACCCTTGCCGTCGTCTTCCTCCAGGACCTGGTGCCCGCCAGGGTCCCCGACGGCGTCCGCAACTGGCTCGAGGCGGGCGCCGCGATCGGCTTCCTGACGGTCCTCACGGGCCTGTCGGGAGGACTCGCCAGCCCCTACGTCGTGGGTCTCTTCCTGGTGGTAGGGGCCGCGTCCCTGTCCCAGGACGGATCCGCGCCACTCGTGCTCGCGCTCATCGCGGGCCTGTGCTTCGGGGCCATGGGGCTCGTGGTGGCACCGCAGGACAGCGTGGACGGGTTCGAGCTCGTGCTCATCGGCTTCGTCATCGCGAGCCTGCTGCTGCTCGCGTACGTGGGCACCGTGGCCGGTCGGGAGCAGCGTCGCGCCCGGGAGGCCGCCCTGCGGCTGGCCCGGTTCGACCCGCTCACGAGCCTCTACAACCGGACCCATTTCTTCACGGCCATGGAGCGGGAGCTGCGTCTCGCACAGCGGGCGGGCCGTGGCTTCGCGCTGCTGATGCTCGACCTTGACGGCCTGAAGCCGGTCAACGACACCTTTGGCCACCACTACGGCGACCGGTTGCTCCAGGCCATCACGGAGGTCATCCAGCGCACGGTCCGGGCGACCGATACGCCGGCACGCTATGGCGGTGACGAGTTCGTCGATCCTGCTGCCGGACACGGATGCGTCGGGCGGCTTCGTGGTCGCCGAGAAGCTGCGGCGTGACGTCGCCGCGCTGTCCATCCGGGTCAACGAGCGCACGGTCAGCACCTCCGTCTCCATCGGCCTCGTCGCTTATCCCGAGGACGGTGCCACGGTGGAGGAGCTCATGGCCGCGGTCGATGCCGCGCTCTATGAGGCGAAGCGCAGCGGCAAGGACCGCATCGTGGGCTACACGACGCGCACCGAGCGGGTCGCGACACGCATGGATATGCAGGGTCGTGCATCGCCGGTCCGCCAGCCGGTGACGATCACCTCCGCGGAGCGCACCGAGCCACCGGAGCGCGAGGCGTCACCTGAGCCTGCCGCGCCCGGCCGAGCCTGCCGCGCCCCAGTCCGCCGAGCCTGCCGCGCCCGCGCCGTCGCACGCACCCTGGGAGACCGGCACCCAACCGGCAGCGGTGCCCGTGCGACCGCCTGGCACGACCCAGCCCCCGGTCCCGCGCAGGCGGGTCACCGTCAAGGTCGAAGGCGATCCCCAGGACGCGGCCAGGGACGCGAGCCCACCCGCGAGCACGGTCGCCGGTCCTCCGACGACTCGCCGCTGAGCGACCGTCCGCGCCGGCTCCGGTGACCTATGCCCGTGGCGGGTGAGGCGGCCAACGAGCACGTCACGCAGCCTCGGTCCGGACCCTTCCGTGGCCCGTTCACCCGTGGGGCGCATGACCCGGCCAACGATGGCAGGTCCAACGGCCGATCCCGACGCTTCCGTGGCTCGCTCACCCGCGGGGCGCATACCGAAACCGTCGACGGCCAGGTACCCCACCCATCGCCACGCACCAAACCACCGGCCACGCAGCGGCCTTGGCGGTAGCCCGGTGTAGAGTTCGGCGATGTCCCGGAGTGATGAGCGGCAGCGCGGGTTCGGCACCCGGGCGATCCGTGTCGCGAGCCGCCCTCCCGTCGTCCACCAGGGTGGCAACTCGGTGCCCATCTACCAGTCGGTGACGTTCGAGGCCGACGATGCCGCCGAGCTGGGCGACATCCTCGCCGACCGTCGACCGGGCTATGCGTATGCGCGGTCCGGCAATCCCACGGCGACCGCGGTGGCGGATGCGTTCGCGGAGCTCCACGGCGCGCCGACGGGGTTCGCGTTCGCCTCGGGCATGGCCGCGATCCATGCCGCGCTCACGTCGCAGCTTCGCGCCGGCGACCGGATCGTCTCCACCCAGGCCGTGTACGGCAGCACCCGGACGCTGATGTCCAATGTCCTCGCCCGGTTCGGGGTGGAGGTGGTGTACGTGGACGCCACCGACCCCGACGCGGTCGAGGATGCGCTGCGGACCTCCACGCGGGTGCTGTACCTCGAGACCATCGCCAACCCCACGATCGTGGTCGCGGACCTGGCGGACCTCGCGGAGCGCGCCCATCGGCAGGGCGCCGTCGTCATCGTCGACAACACCTTCGCCTCACCCTATCTCTGCCGGCCGTTCGAGCTGGGGGCCGACCTCGTGGTCGAGTCCACGACCAAGTGGGTCGGCGGTCATTCGGACGTGCTCGCGGGGGCCGTCGCTGGTCACGCCGAGCTGATGGCCCAGGTGCGCGAGACAGAGATCGAGACCGGGGGCATGATCGCCCCGTTCGCGGCATTCCTCGTGCTGCGCGGGATGGAGACGCTCCACGTGCGGATGGACCGGCACGCGGCGAGCGCGCTCATGCTCGCCAACGCCCTCGAGGCGCGACCAGAGGTCCGTTCGGTCACCTATCCCGGGCTCGACTCGCACCCCCAGGTGGCCGTGGCGCGCCGGGAGCTGCGCAACGGTGGTGGGCTGATGGCCATCGACCTGGGCGACCGTGCGATCGCGTCCGCGTTCATCGATGCGCTCACCATCCCGCCCCGGACCGCGTCGCTGGGGAGCATCCAGACGCTCGTCGTCCATCCGCCGTCGAGCACGCATCGCCAGCTCGATGACGCGCAGCTCGCTGCGGCCGGCATCGGCCAGGGCATGGTGCGTGTCTCGGTCGGTCTCGAGGATGTCGACGACCTGCTCGCGGACTTCGATGCCGCGCTCCTGACGAGCCGCGCCACGCTCGCGGTCTGACCAGCGTCCCGTCCCACCGGGGTATCCCTCATCGCCACCACCGCGGTCAGTCGCGCCCGACCCGATCACCCACTCGACGTGTTCGGGCGGGTCGGCCGGATGGCGTGGTCGACGCTCACGAGCGTTCGTTTCGCGGTCCTGCTCATCATCGGCATCGTCGTCTCGGGTCTCATCGGGACGCTCGTCCGCCAGTTCCCCTCGTCCGTGCTCCACGACCCGGTGGGGTATGCCAAGCAGCTCGCGGACATGCACCAGCGCTGGGACGCGAACCAGCTGCTGGGCATCCGGATCGGGCCCGCCATGGTCGACCTGTTCGATGCCCTGGGGTTCTTCCGGATCTTCTCCTCGTTCTGGTTCGTGGCGCTGCTCGTGGTCCTGGTCGTGGCCATCATCTGCTGCACCCTGGACCGGACGCCGCGACTCTGGCGCTCGGTCCAGCCGGGCATCATCGACCAGCCGCTGCCGTTCTTCGACCCGCGCCTGCCGGAGCGGGCGATGCTCGAGCACACCTCCCTGCGTGCCGAGGATGTGGTCGCGGTGCTCCGCCGGCGACGCTTCAAGGTCCGGCGGGTGGCCACCGATGACGGCAGCACCCTCTGGCTGCAGGGGGACCGCAACCAGTACCTGAAGCTGACGACCCTGCTCACCCACCTGGGCCTGATCCTGTTCCTGGTAGGTGGCGCGGTCACCGTGTCGCTGGGGTTCGAGACGGTCGTCTTCGTGGGCGAGGGGCAGACGGCCCCGGTGCGACCGGTCGGCACGCCCGACAACCTGCTGGTGAAGGTCAACAGCTTCCAGGCGCCCCGTCTCGACAACGGTCAGTTCGCCGACTTCGTCACCGACCTGTCCGTCTTCCAGAACGGCCAGGAGATCGCCCGCAAGGACATCCGGGTCAACGACCCGCTCGAGGTCCAGGGCTTCGTGTTCCACCAGAACACCTTCGGCCCAAGCGTCGACCTGACCATCCATGATCCGTCCGGGCAGCTGGTCTGGACCGGCCCGATGCTGCTCGACGACACGCTCGCCGGCTTTCCCTCGGGGTTCACGACCATCCCCGGCTCGGACGTGGGCGTGCTCGCGGTGCTGACGAAGACCGGCGATGGCACCTCCGCGCTGCTGCTCCAGGGGGTCGGCCAGGCCGACACCACGGGTGTCGCACCTGGCCTGTTCCGGGCCGTGATCCCCGTTGGTGGCACTGCCGACCCGAACGTGACCGCGGGCTACACCATCACCTGGGACCGGGTGGGGGCGTGGACCGGCATGGTCATCAAGAACGACCCGGGTGCGCCGGTCATCTGGATCGCGTTCCTGTGCCTCATCAGTGGCCTGGTCATGACCTTCTATCTGCCGCGACGGCGGGCGTGGATCCGGCTCGATGGCGACACCCTCCGGGTCGCGATGCTCGGCGACCGATACGTGGACATGGCGCGCGAGATGAGCCGCCTCATGGACGACCTGGAGGCGCGCTCCGCCGCAGCCACGGGCCCCGTGGCGACGCCCACGTGAGCGTGCCGAGCGGCGCCGATCCCCGTATCGTCCGCTGATGTGTCGTCTCCTGGGGGTCGTGGCCGCGACCCCGGCACCCCTCGCCGAGCTGCTCGTCGCCGAGCTGGAGCCGTTCGTGGCCCTTTCCGAGGAGCACGACCACGGCTGGGGCATCGGCCATCGGGGCCCTGACGGCGCGATCGCCATCCGCAAGGACCCGGTCCGGGCCGCGGACAGCGAGACGTTCCATGCGTCCGTGGCCGGGACCGCCTCGGACGTCGCCCTGCTGCACATCCGCCAGGCGTCGCCGGGGATGCCGCTGACACCCGCCAACACGCACCCGTTCCTGGCCGACGGCATCGCCTTCGCCCACAACGGGTACGCATGGCCGAACACGACCCTGGACGCGCTCATCGAGGAACGCGGCGGCCCATCGCCGATGGGCGATACGGACAGCGAGCGCTACTGCTCGCTCGTGCGGGCCGGGCTGCGTGATGGGCCGGTGGCGGAGGCCCTCGGCAGGGCAGCGGCGCTCATCACCGAGCGCGCCACGATGACCTCCCTCAACAGCCTGCTGGTGACCCCGGACGCGCTGTATGCGGTCGCCTGGTGGCACGCGCCGACCATCCGGGCACAGCCGGACGGCGAGACCGAACGTGACTACCGGCTCTGGTACCGGGTCGCGCCGGACCGGGTCGTGGTCGCGTCTGCCGGGATGCAGGGCCAGAGCGAAGGATGGCAGGAGCTGCCCGATCGGTGCGTCCTGGAGATCGACCCGCGGCTCGCTGCACACGACGGTGTACTGGCCCGACTGAGCGCCCGGCCGAGTGTGCTGGTGGGTCCTGGAGAGTTCCGGCGGTCCCGGTGGTGCTCTGACAGCGCCGAGGCCCTGGTCTGCCACGGCGTCGTGGGCTCGGATCGACCTGGGAGTCGATCCGACGGAGGAACCCCGGTCGGCGGGTCCGGAATGTACCTCGCAGGGGCGCCTTCAGCCGTTCGTGCGACAGATCGACTCGGGCTGGAGTCAGATCGGCGGAGGAGGCTCGTTGGATGGGCGCTCCTCCGTCGTATCGATCGATCCGGCGCCTTCCGGGGATCCCGGGCCTCCCGGGCATCCGGCCGGCCGGCTCTTGTCCACTGGCGTCCCGGATCATGCCGGATCTGGCCCCGCGAAGACTCGCTCCTGAAACCGAACCGCAACCGTGTGCTGGGTAGACTCTGCCACTGGCGCGACTACGCCCTCCGTGCCCCGCCCGGCGAGCCATCGCCGGACACCGGAGGAGTGGCCAGACCAAGGTCTTGGCGCCACGAGTCCCGCATCAGGGTCGTGAACCGAGTCACCCAGCATGACGCTACAGGACAGGAGTCACATGTCCGCTCGTCACACCGCCATCGCCGCGATCGCCAACCACAAGGTGGCCAGTACCCAGGACTACCTGGAGCACGCTGGCCAGGCCATCTACGGCCAGTACGTCTTCGGAGAGGACGCGCAGCGGGAGTACCTCGCCAAGCCGATCTACAAGAAGCTGCGGCGGACCATCGAGGGCCACGAGCCCTTCGACCCGGCCATCGTCGATGCGGTGGCGCACGGCGTGAAGGAGTGGGCGATGGCGCACGGCGCCACCCACTACACCCACTGGTTCGTGCCCATGACGGGCTCGACCGCGGAGAAGCACGACTCGTTCCTCAACCCGACCGGCGAAGGCAAGACCATCGCGGAGTTCTCGGGCAAGAACCTGCTCCAGGGTGAGCCGGACGCGAGCTCCTTCCCGTCGGGTGGCATCCGGGCGACGTTCGAGGCTCGCGGCTATACCGCGTGGGATGTCACCAGCCCGATCTTCCTCCAGGTCGAGGCGAACGGCGTCACGCTCACCATCCCGACCGCGTTCGTCTCGTACACCGGTGAGGCGCTCGACCACAAGATCCCGCTGCTCCGATCGCAGGAGGCACTCGGCAAGCAGGCGATCCGCGTGCTGCGCTGGTTCAGCAACACGACCGCGACCCGGGTGTTCACGAACATCGGGCCCGAGCAGGAGTACTTCCTCGTCGACCGGCGGCTCGCCGAGCAGCGGCCCGACCTCGTGCTCACCGGCCGCACCCTCTTCGGTGCCCCGTCGCCCAAGGGCCAGGAGCTGGAGGACCAGTACTTCGGCTCGATCCGGGAGCGGATCCTCGCGTTCATGATGGACCTCGACCGTGAGCTGTGGCGGCTGGGCATCCCCGCCAAGACCCGCCACAACGAGGTCGCACCCGGCCAGTTCGAGATGGCCCCGGTGTACGAGCCCACCTCGGTCGGCTCGGATCACAACATGGTGGTCATGAGCATGATGCGCCGGCTCGCGCCGCAGCACGGGCTCATGTTCCTCATCCACGAGAAGCCCTTCGCGGGCATCAACGGGTCGGGCAAGCACAACAACTGGTCGATGGGCACGGACGAGGGTGAGAACCTCCTCGACCCCGGCAACGACCCCCATGCCAACGCCCAGTTCCTGGCGTTCCTGATGGCGGTCATCCGGGGGGTCAACGTCCACGCGGACCTGCTCCGGGCGAGCATCGCGGATGCGGGCCAGGATCATCGGCTGGGTGCCAACGAGGCGCCGCCAGCGATCATGTCCATCTTCCTCGGCTCGCAGCTCGAGGATGTCGTGGAGCAGGTGGGCAAGGGCGCCGCGTCGGGCTCCAAGCAGGGTGGCTCGGTCACCCTCGGCGTGACCTCGTTGCCGGAGCTGGCCAAGGACGCCACGGACCGTAACCGGACGTCGCCGTTCGCGTTCACGGGCAACAAGTTCGAGTTCCGGGCGGTCGGCTCCTCGGCCCCCATCTACTGGCCGCAGACCGTGCTCAACACCGCGGTCGCGGACTCCCTGTCGCAGCTCGCCGATGACCTGGAGCAGCTCACCCCGGGTGACTTCCAGGGCCTCACGGGCATCCTGTCGGGCATCGTCCAGGCCAACAAGCAGGTGCTGTTCGAGGGCAACGGCTACTCACCGGAGTGGCATGCGGAGGCGGCCAAGCGCGGCCTGCCGAACAACCGCACGACCGTTGACGCGCTGCCGTCGCTGACCACGGACAAGGCAAAGTCGCTCTTCTCGCGGTTCGGGGTCCTCTCCGAGCGCGAGCTCGCGTCCCGGGTGGAGATCAACTGGGAGCGCTACGTCAAGGTCTGCAACATCGAGGCGAACTGTGCCCTCGACATCGCCCGAACCATGATCCTGCCTGCGACCGCGCAGTACCTGGGTCAGCTCGCGGCTGCGGGCTCATCCAAGGGCATCGTGGCCACCGCCGCGAAGATCGCGTCCCTGGCGGATGGCCTGGTGGAGGCGATCGACGCGCTCGAGCATGCGCAGCACACCGCCCATGAGGCCGACTCGGTCCACGAGGAGGCTCGCGTGTTCGTGGACTCCGTCATCCCCGCCCAGAACGCCCTCCGCGAGGTGGCCGACGAGCTCGAGATGCTCGTGGCGGACGACCTCTGGCCGCTGCCCAAGTACCGGGAGCTGCTGTTCCAGTACTGACCTTCGGACGGTCGATCATCGGGGAGCGGCGGGCAACGAGCCCGCCGCTTCCTCGTTCGCGGGCTACCGGGGCCGCGCACCGCGAGCCGCGAGCCGTGCGCGGCGCGCCGGGGCCGCGCCCCGGCTACCCACTGGGCGGGCGAGTAGGCCAAGGAGAGCACTCGAACACGCCGTTTCCCGGGCTTGTTGGCCGCCTCAGTCGGGCCGCGCATGAGATGGCCATCGAAGGACCCGAGATCGACCCGGAGCCGCGCTCCGGTGGCTTGCTCATGCGCTGGACGCATACGGGCGCAGTCCCGACCGGGCCGGGGATCCGGCACCGGCTGTCCGCCCCTGCCTGACCGGGCCGGGAGCCCAGCGCGGACCTGTCGCGCCACCGACCTGACCACCGACACGACCTCCGATGCGACCCGGCCGATGCTAGGATGCGGACCGGTCTGCTGGCCCGGAGGAGGAGTCGGCATGGCGGGTCCTGGGGGAGCACTGGATGGCGGCTCGTGCTGACACGCTGATCGTCGGTGGTGGCTCTGCGGGGTGTGTGCTCGCGGCCCGACTATCGGAGGATCCGCAGCGTCAGGTCGTGCTGCTCGAAGCTGGCCCCGACTTTCCCCAGCTGGAGCACGCTCCCGACCTCGTACGCCTGGCACATGGCGGCGCCCAGTTCGCTGACCAGCTCGCGGCCCTCGACTGGGCGTACGAAGCCACGGGCTCCGCGACAGGGCCGACGATCGCGGTGCCGCGTGGCCGTGTGATGGGCGGCTCGGGCGCCATCAACGGCACCATCTTCCTCCGGGGCACACCCGAGGACTTCAGCTCATGGGCCGAGCTCGTCGGGCCCGAATGGGCCTGGGAGCACATCGGGCCTGCGTATCGGGCCATCGAGGCTGACCCCGTCGGGGTCGATGCCGACCATGGCCGGAACGGCCCGATGCCCATCTTCCATTGGCCGGAGCCCGAATGGATCGTGACCCAGGCCGCCTTCCATGAAGCGTGCCAGGAGCTGGGCTACGGCCTGAGCGTCGACCACAATGCGCCCGAGTCCATGGGCGTCGGCGCCCTGCCGCTCAACCAGCGACAGGGGATGCGCGTCAGCCCCGCGGCCGCGTTCCTGACCCCGGCCGTTCGGGCGCGACCCAACCTGCGCATCGTGGCGGACACCGAGGTCCGCAGCCTGGTCATCACGGATGCGCGCGCGACCGGGGTCGTGACGCGTTCGACGACCGGCACGACCACGTACGAGGCAGGCGAGGTCATCCTCGCGGCCGGTGCCGTGGGCAGCCCACACCTGATGCTGCGTGCCGGCATCGGGCCGGCCGATGACCTCCGGAGGCTGGGCATCCCGGTCGTATCGGATGTCTCCGGGATGGGTGTCGGCGTCCGGGATCACCCCAAGGCGTGGACCCAGTGGCGGCTGCGCGACGGTCTCGGGCTCACCGACCAGGTGCCCTGGCTGCAGCTCTCCGCGCGCTACACCGCGACCGGCTCCGACCTGCGCGGCGACATGATGCTGTACCCCAATTCCGTGGTCGCGGGCTCCGATCCGGGCACGTACGACTTCCGGATCGAGGCCGTCAACAACCTCCAGCTATCGGCGGGGCGGCTCTGGCTGCGGTCGGCGGATCCCGATGTCAAGCCGGCCATCGACCTCGCCCTCCTGTCCGAGCCCCGCGACCGCGCCCGGCTCGCGGATGCCATCCACCGGTCCATCGCGCTGGGCAGGGTCAGCCCGCTACGGGAGCTGCTGGTCGGCCTGACGGCGCCAACGCTCGAGGAGGCGGCCAGCGACGCCGCGCTGGGCGCCTACGTCGACCGGACCGTGATGACCGGGCAGCACATCTCCAGCAGCGCCCGGATGGGGCGCGCCGACGACCCGATGGGCGTCGTCGATGTCCACGGCCGTGTCCGCGGGGTCCGCGGCCTGCGCGTCGTCGACTGCTCGATCATGCCCGACAGCGTGCGCGCCAACATCCATGCCACCGTGCTGGCCATGGCCTGGCTGGTGGCTGACCGGATCATCGCTGGCGGAGCCGCGGCCGCATGACGGTCCAGGCGCCGCCAGCCGCCGCGCCAGCCCCCGGGGAGCCCGCCCCGACCACGCCTGTGCTCGAGATGCGCCATGTGTCGCGGGCGTTCGGATCGACCCAGGCGCTCGCGGATGTCTCCATCGAACTCCACGGCGGCGAGATCCATGCGCTGCTGGGCGAGAACGGGGCGGGCAAGTCGACGCTCATCAAGATCATGACCGGCGTCCAGCAGCCGGATACCGGCGATATCCTCATCGACGGCCAGCCGGTGCGAGTGGCCTCTTCGCAGGACGCCCAGCGGCTGGGGGTCGCCGCCATCTACCAGGAGCCGATCGATCTTCCCGGACCTGTCGGTCGCCGAGAACATCTTCATCGGCCATCGCGACCGCGGTCGGACGGTCGACCGACGCCGGATGCGGCGCGAGGCACAGGAGGTGCTCACGCGTCTCGATGCGAGCCTCAACGTGAGCGACCCGGCCCGGGGTCTCACGCTCGCCCAGCAGCAGACGGTGGAGATCGCCAAGGCCATCTCGCTCAATGTCCGGGTGCTCATCATGGACGAGCCGACCGCCTCGCTGTCGGCGCACGAGGTCAACCAGCTGTTCCGCATCATCGCCGCCCTGCGTCGCCAGGGGGTGGCGATCCTGTTCATCTCCCACCGGATGGAGGAGGTGTTCCAGATCGCCGACCGGGTCACGGTACTCCGTGACGGGCGCTGGATCTCGACGCGTCCGGTGTCCGAGGTGACGCCGTCGAGCGCCATCCGGGACATGGTCGGGCGAGAGGTCCAGGAGCTGTTCAAGCGACCTGCATCCCATCCCGGCGAGGTCGTGCTCTCGGTCCAGGGCCTTGGCCGGGCGGGTGCGTTCCAGGACATCAGCTTCGACCTGCACGCGGGGGAGGTGCTCGGGTTCGCGGGCCTCGTGGGGGCGCGACGCACCGATGTCGGCCTGGCACTGTTCGGTATCGCGCCGGCCGACACGGGCACCATCATGCTCGACGGTGAGCCCATCACGATCCGCAGCCCCAGGGATGCGGTCCGACTGCGGATCGCGTACGCGACCGAGGATCGGCGCCAGATGGGTCTCATCTTCCCGCTCTCGATCTCCGCCAACATCTCGCTGCCATCCCTGCCGCGCTTCCTGACCGGGGCGGGGCTGCTCCGACGCCCACAGGAGCGCGCGACCGCGGAGAGCTACCGGGACCGACTGCGCATCCGGGCGCCATCAGTGGACACACTGGCATCGTCGCTCTCGGGCGGCAACCAGCAGAAGGTGGTGCTCAGCAAGTGGCTCGAGACGCGGCCGCGGGTGCTCATCCTCGACGAGCCGACCCGGGGCATCGACGTGGGCGCCAAGGTGGAGGTCCACCAGCTCGTGGATGAGCTGGTCCAGGAGGGGATGGCCATCATCCTCATCAGCTCCGACTTGCCGGAGGTGATGACCATGAGCGACCGCATCCTGGTCATGCGCGAGGGCCGCCAGCAGGCCATCGTGCCCCGTGCGGAGGCCACCCAGGAGCGGCTGCTCGCAGCTGCCATGGGACAGGACCGCGCGACGCCCGGCGAGTCTCCGGGGCACCTGGACGACCCGACCTTCGCGGAGCCACCCGCGTGATGGACGCCGTCCTCCGCCGCGTCCGACCCGACCAGGTCCGGGAGCTCACCCTGATCCTGGTCCTGGTGCTCATGATCACCTTCTTCGCGGTCCAGATCCCCAACTACCTGTCGCCACGGACGTTCATCACCATCACCACCGGCGCGGCGATCATCGCGACCGTGGCGGTCGGTCAGGTGCTGGTCCTTCTGACCCGCAACGTCGACCTCTCGGTGGGCGCCATCGTCGGCCTTGTGGCGTACGTCATGGGCACCGCACTGTCGGGTGCCGGCGACGTCAACCCCATCATCGTCATCCTCGGCTGCATGGCGCTCGGTGCGAGCCTGGGAGCCATCAACGGCGCCATCGTCGCGTATGGGCGGGTGCCCGCCATCATCACCACGCTGGGCACGCTGGCGCTCTTCCGCGTGGGCCTCGTGGAGCTGTCGGGCTCCCAGACCGTGACGACGTCGATGCTGCCCGGCTGGCTCGTCTCCATCCCCTCGACCAGCCTCGTCAACATCATGGGCGTCGACGTCCGGGTGCTGTTCGGCATCGCGATCGTGGCGACCATCGTCGGGCAGCTCGTCCTGCGCTACCTACCCTATGGCCGGCGGCTGTTCGCCATCGGCTCGAACCCGGATGCGGCGCGGGTCGCGGGCCTGCCCATCCAGCGCGACGTCTTCCTGGCGTTCGTCGGCAGCGGCATGATGGCCGGGCTGGGCGGCTTCATGTGGCTGGGCAAGTTCGGCAACATCACGGTCATCAGCGGCACGGGCCTGGAGCTGCAGGTGGTCGCGGCGGCCGTGGTCGGCGGCGTCAACATCTTCGGCGGTGCGGGTTCGATGTTCGGCGCGCTGTTCGGCGCTCTGCTCATCCAGACGCTCCAGACCAGCCTGTTGCGCTGGCTGGGCATCAGCCAGTTCGCGCTCGACGCGGTGCTCGGGGCGCTCATCCTGTTCGCGGTCGCGGCGGACGCCATCATCCTCCGCCGGCTCCAGGACGCGTGGGTCCGGGTGCGTCGTCAGGACGATGCACGAGCGCGCGCTGCGCGAGACCTGGAGGCCGTCGATGCGTGAGCGGTATCTGGGCCGCATCCGCGGCTGGGACGCGATGCTGTTCGTGCTGTTCGTGGTGGTGGTCGGCTGGAGCGCCATCGCGACGCCCGGCTACGCCTCGATGCAGAACCAGGTCAACCTGCTGCAGCTGGGCATCGAGCGGTCCATCGTGGTGCTGGCCATGGCGTTCGTCATCATCTCGGGCGAGATCGACCTCTCGGTGGCGTCGGTCATGGGCCTCACCGCGGCGGTGGCGGCCGGGCTGTTCGAAAAGGGCGTGCCGATGGAGATCGGCGTCGTGGCCGCGCTTGGCGTGGGTGTCCTCTGCGGCCTGTTCAACGGCTTCTGGATCGCGGTGGTCGGACTGCCGTCCCTGGCGGTCACGCTCGCGACGCTCATCGGGTTCCGCGGCCTCGCCACGATGCTCATCGAGGACCGCTCGATCGGCGACTTCCCCGCGTGGTTCGACACCATGGGCCAATCATCGATCGTGGGGCCGCTGACCTTCAGCATCATGCTCTACGCGATCTTGGCGGTTGGTGCGGCGGTGCTGCTCCATTTCACCGGGTTCGGGCGGCTCACGTACGTCATCGGCAACAGCAAGGAGGTCGCCCGCTTCTCGGGTGTCCGGGTCGCGCGACACCGGATCCTCATCTTCGTCATGAGCGGCACGGTCGCGGCGCTCGCGGGCATCCTCTACACCGCGCGCCTCGGGTCCGCCCGGGCCAGCACCGCCCAGGGCTTCGAGCTGGACATCATCACGGTCGTGCTGCTCGGCGGCGTGAGCATCTTCGGCGGCTCGGGGTCGATGCTCGGCGTCGTGCTCTCCACCTTCCTGGTGCTCAACCTCCGCAACGGCATGAGCCTTGCGGGCGTCAACGGCAACACCCAGACAGGCATCGTGGGCCTGCTGCTCATCCTCTCGGTGCTGCTGCCCAACATCGTCAATGGCCTCCAGGACCGCCGTCGCCGCCGGACCGCGGCACGCGCCGGACCTGGAGCGCCACCGCCTGCCGCGGCCGACATCCCCAAGGCCGCGACCGCGGGTTGAGATTCATGGTTCCGGAACGGATGCGGTTGGGTATCATGCTCAGCCTTCGGCGACCATCGATCGAGCGATCACGCTCCGTATCGGCGAAGTAGAGGAGGAGTTGGCGCATGCGAGTGTCCCGAACCATGACAGCGGGCCTGTCGGCCGTGATCCTGGCGACCGCGGTGGGCGGTGCGGCCATGGCACAGAGCCCGGCCGCAAGCATGGCGGCACCGGCGGGCTCACCGGCAGTCGCGACCCCCGGCCAGGCAGTCAAGATGCTGCTGCTGCCGAAGTTCCTGGGCATCCTGCCCTTCGACCAGGCGAACCAGGGCGCCAAGGAGGCAGCGACCGCGCTGCAGAACCCGACGGCGTTCGACTTCAACGCCCCCGCGGCAGGTGACCCGCCGGCCAACCAGATCGACTTCGTGACCAATGCGCCCACCCAGGGCTACAAGGTGGTCATGATGTCCAACAATGCCGGTGAGCAGACCTCGGCCGCCGCCGAGGCAGCCCAGGCCGCTGGCACCAAGGTCGTCACGTGGGACTCGCCCATCCCGTCGGGCAAGGGCGAGAGCTTCTTCGTGGCCCAGGTCGACTTCACCTCCATCGGTGATGTCATGGCCAAGATGACCCGCGACATCGTCGGCCCCGATGGCGGCCAGGTGGCCATCCTCTCGGCGGGCCCCGACTCGTCGAACCAGAACGCCTGGAACGCGGCTTATGCCGAGGCGCTCAAGGATCCGTCCTACTCCAACATCACCGTCGTGGAGACCGTCTACGGCAACGACAAGGCAGAGGACAGCTACAACCAGGCCAATGCGCTCATGGAGAAGTACCCGGACCTCAAGCTCATCATGAGCCCGACGTCCGTGGGTATCGTGGCGGCCGCCAAGGCAGTCACCGATGCCGGTTCGTGCGACAAGGTCAAGGTCTCCGGCCTCGGCCTGCCGTCCGAGATGAAGGACTACACCCTCAGCGGCTGCGCCCCCGAGTTCACCCTCTGGAGCTTCGTCGACCTGGGCTACCTCACCTACTACGCCTCGTACCTGCTGGCGACTGGCGCCATCCAGGGCGTCGCGGGTGAGAGCTTCAGCGTCGGCCGACCCATCAGCGGGCAGACCGACTTCACCATCACCGCTGACCCGACCCGCCCGGACACCAACGCGCTGCGTGTCCTGATGGGCCCCTTCACGGTCTACGACAAGACGAACGTGGAGGCCGCTGCCAAGTAGGCAGCGCCAAGCGAGCTCCTGGAACGCCCCGGGCATCCTGCCCGGGGCGCTTCTGTGTTCCGCGGCATGCACTGCGGCGTGCGCCTAGGCGGGATCGTCGTCGGCCACGCGCGGCGCAACCCGCCCCGCGGGTGAGCAGGCCAATCGACGAGACGGCGGACAGCCCGATGAGCGCTTCGTTGGCCTTGCCAGTCACCGCGGTCACGCATGGACTCGTGCCACCGAAGGTCCCGAATCCGGACCCGAAGCGGGGCTTCGTTGGCTTGCTCATGCGCTGGACGCATACGTGGGCACGGCACGTGCCTGGAGGCGCCCCGGCATCGTGCCCGGGGCGCTTCGGCGACATGTAGCATCCGGCGTCATGGCAGGCACCTTGCGCATCGGCTTCAAGACATCTCCCACGCGCGTCACCTGGGACCAGCTGCGAACCATCTGGCAGCACGCGGGCGAGCTCGGCGCGTTCGACTCGGCGTGGCTGTTCGACCATTTCTACCCCGTCGACGGAGATGGCTCGTGCTTCGAGGGCATGACCACGCTCGCAGCGCTGGCACCGCTCGTGCCCGGCCACCAGGTCGGCCACCTCGTGCTCGCGAACCCGTATCGCCACCCGACGCTCGTGGCCAAGTCAGCGGCGACCATCGACCACATCAGCGGCGGCAACTTCGTGCTGGGGCTGGGCGCTGGCTGGCACGTCCCGGAGACGACCGCGTACGGCATCGAGCTCGATCCCATCGGCCAGCGGCTGCGTGATCTGCGGGCCGCGATCCGGGTCATCCGGGAGCTGCTCAAGCCGGCGGCTGGCGTCTGGCCCGATGACGGTTCCGATTCGTCGGCACGCGGTGGTGTCTCCATCGACGCTCCGCCGTTCCGCCTGACCCATGCGCGCAACGACCCGCTGCCCGTCCAGGGGGAGCGGATGCCCATCTGGCTGGGCGTCCAGGGCGAGCAGGTCGGCCTGCGCATGGTCGCGGAGCTGGCCGACGGCTGGAACTACAACGGCATCTACGCGGGCGACGAGTTCGCGCACAAGCTCGACGTCCTGCGCGGGCACGCTGACGCCGTGGGCCGGGCCATGACGGAGATCGAGATCTCGGCCCAGATGCGGGTCGATCGCGACGACGTCGCCGAGGCCCGCGGGCGGGCCGAGGCATTCGCCGCTGCCGGGGTCGGGCACCTCATCCTCTACCTCGATGGGCGCCAGGGTCCCGAGGTCGTGGACATCGTCGCGCGCGAGATCGTGGCGCCGCTCCGGGACGCCTACAGCTGACGCTGCTCGTCGCCCGGCGATCCGTCGACGCGCCTTGCGCTCGATCGGCCCACCGTCAGCCGCCTGAGACGTCCGGACACAGCACGTTTGACACGCGTGCTAGCGTGATGGAACCGGTTCCATGAAACCGGTTCCATGGCGAGGATGGCATGGCGGGCCACACGCTCAACGATGTCGCTGCGCGCGCTGGCGTGAGCAAGGCGACAGCGTCCCGGGTGCTCAACGGCAACGTCAGCGTGGCGCCGGAGACCCGTGATCGGGTGCTGACCGCGATGGCGGAGCTCGAGTACACGCCCAGCGCGAGCGCTCGACGGCTGAGCTTCGGTCGGACCCTGACCATCAGCGTCGTCACCACGTTCCTGACCCGACCGCAGGCCGCGGAACGCCTTCGCGGCGTCGACGCCGTCCTCAGCGACAGCGAGTTCGACCTCGTCATCTACAACGTGGAGTCCATCGACAAGCGTGACCAGTACCTGGGTGCCCTCGCCGTAGCGCAGCGGACGGACGGCCTGCTGGTCATCTCGCTGCCACTGCGCGCCGTGGACACGGAGCGCCTCGCATCGGCGGCGATCCCGGTCGTCGTCATCGATGCCCATGCCCCTGCGGTCGAAGGGTTGCCCCATGTCGTGGGGGACGACATCGGCGGCGGCGAGGCCGCCGCGCGCCACCTCCTGGAGCTTGGTCACCGACGCATCGCGTTCGTTGGCGACGAGTTCGACAACCCGTTCGGGTTCACCTCCAGTCGGCACCGCTACATCGGGTACGAGCGCGCCCTGGCAGCGGCCGGCCTCGGTCGTCGAGCCGCAGCTCGTCGCGCTCGGCGCCCACAGCCGCTACGAGGCACGCGAGCTGGCGGCGTCGGCTCCTCGTCCCTCGATCGACGACCCGTCGGCCATCTTCGCCGCGAGCGACACCCAGGCGCTGGGTGTCATCAGCGCCGCCCACGAGGCCGGGCTGCGCGTGCCGGATGACCTCTCGGTCGTGGGCTATGACGACATCGAGATCGCGGAGTACCTCGGCCTCACGACCGTACGTCAGCAGCTGTTCGAGTCAGGTCGGCTCGGCGCGGAGCTGCTGCTCCGGGAGATCGGCGCCCGCTCGCCGGTCGCCGCCGTCCATCGTCCTGCCGCCCGAGGTCGTGGTCCGGGGGACCACGGCGCCTGTGAAGGAGGGCTGAGCCCCGCAGTCACTGTCCTGTGCCCCACTCAGAATCAAATCAGGAGGAGAACGTCGTGTTCCATTCTCGAGCTCAGCGAGCGCGTTCCTGGCGGACGGCGTTCGCGACCTCAGCGCTATTGGCCGGAGTCATGGTCGCCCCCGTCTCGGCCCAGAGCCCCGCGCCAGCCGCTTCCGGCGGCGCAATGGTCAGCCCGAACTGCGGCACCGATCCGGTCGAGCTGCTCGCCTACTTCGAGACCGGCTTCCCGTATCAGCAGGCCCTCGCCGACGAGTTCACCAAGCAGTTCCCGAACGTCACGTGGAACATCCGCGAGGACCAGTTCAACAACCTCATGACGCAGACGCCGCGGCTGCTGTCCGGCGACAACCCACCCGACCTCATCCGCCTGCCGACGATGGTCGACCTCGTCCGTGACGGGCTGCTCCTCGACCTGGAGCCCTACGTCGCAGCCTACGGCTGGGACCAGTGGCCCGCGTCGCTCCTCTCGCCGCAGCGCGTCGCAGATGGCGGCAGACCGCGTGGCGAAGGCGACCTGTACGCTGGCGGCCTGAACAAGGCGACGACTGGCGTCTTCTACAACAAGGAGCAGGCCGCGCAGATCGGGATGACCGAGCCGCCCGACGACCCTCGCGGAATTCGAGGGCCTGCTGGCGAAGGCCAAGGAGGCCGGCCTCACGCCCATCATGCAGTGGAACACCCTCAACAGCGGCGGCGGTCTCGCCTTCCCGCTCCAGAACCTCATGGCCGCACTCGGGCCGACCACCCCCATCAACGAGTGGATCTACCAGAAGGAAGGGGCGACCATCGACACGCCCACGAACCTGGAGGCCGCCAAGCACCTTGAGCAGTGGATCAAGGCCGGCTACTTCCCCGAGGATGTCAACGCGATCGAGTATGCCGACTCGAACTCGCGCTTCGGCAAGGGCGAGGGCGTCTTCACCTTCAACGGCGACTGGCAGAACGGCGGCTACGACACGGACGCGCCCGGCAAGATCGGGTTCTTCCTCTTCCCATCGGCCGAGGAGGGTGGGGTGCACGGCTCGATGGGCGTGCCCACGACGTTCGGCATCGCCGCCAACGCCGAAGCACGCGGACTGCGCCGCGTTCTTCCTCAACTGGGTGGCGACCGATCCGGCCGCTCGCCAGGTCATCGTGACCGTCGCGGGCTCCAGCCCGGTCGGCCCGTCCGACCTGCCCCTGCCGGAGGTCCCGGCGGGCTCCGTCACGACCGAGACGCTCGCGGCCTCACAGCAGGCAGCCGCGGACAACGGCGTGATGGACTTCATCGCCAACGCGACCGGGACGATCTTCACGGGCCCCAGCGGATGGACGACGGAGCTCCAGAAGATGGTCGGCGGTCAGCAGACGCCTGAAGGGCTGCTCCAGACCGTGCAAGCGACCTACGAGGAGTCGCTCGAGCCAGTGATCCTGCCTGCCGGCCGATGAAGGCTGACGAGGCGACGACGGGCCCTGCCCAGCCGGCGGAGTCCGCCTCACGTGCCCGTGCGGGCCTCGCGATGGCGCGGGGTCCGCACGGGCGAGCTGGGCCGGATGGCTGTTCGTCCTGCCGGCGCTGCTCGCGTACGGCGCGTTCGTGCTGCTGCCGCTGGCGATGACCGTTCAGTACTCGACGCTCCGCTGGAACGGTATCGGACCGTCCCAGTTCGTCGGCGTCGACAACTACGTCAGGGTCCTGACGGACCCGGACCTCGTCGGTTCGATCGCCAACGCGTTCAAGCTGATCATCTTCTTCAGCGTCATCCCGGTCGTCGCTCGGACTGCTCGTCGCATCGCTCATCCGACGGGTCGCGATGGGAGCGCTCGGCACGACCTCGCGAACGGTGCTCTTCCTGCCCCAGGTCATCCCGCTCGTCGCGGCCGGCATCGTGTGGAGCTGGATGCTGTCGAAGAGCGGGCTCGTCAACCAGATCCTTGACGCCATCGGGCTGGGCGGCGTCACGCGGGCGTGGCTGGCGGACTTCGCGCTGGCGTTGCCGGCGGTGGGTGTCATCGGCGCATGGGTGCTGCTCGGGCTGTGCACGATCCTCCTGCTGACCGGCATGTCCAAGATCGACCAGTCGCTCTACGAGTCGGCGCGCATCGACGGCGCGACCGCGTGGCAGGAGTTCCGCAGCATCACGGTGCCGAGCCTGCGCTATGAGATCGGCGTCTGCCTCACGGTCACCGTGATCGCGTCCCTCGCGGCCTTCGACATCATCTACATCTCGACCGGCGGCGGGCCGGGCAGCGTCGACGGCCGTCCCGGGTCTCGAGATCTATCGCATCGCGTTCTACGGCCGCAAGGTCGGGGTGGCTTCGGCGCTCGCGGTCCTGCTGATCGGCCTGGTGCTCATCGCGGTCCTGCCCATCCAGCGGCTCACGCGCGAGGAGAAGGCATGATCGTCGGTCGCACCGAGGTCTGGACCGGCCGGCTCCTGCTCATCGTGCTCATGGTCGTCACCATCGTGCCCTTCCTCAGCATGTTCACGACCGCGCTGCATCCGTCCGCGGACCGTGCCTTCGGGGCTGTCACTGGCCGGACGATCCACAGTGGGGCAACTTCCTGCAGGCCTTCCAGCACGCGCACATGGCTGCGCTCCTGACCTCGAGCGTCCTCATCGTGCTCGGCGTGGTGCCGATCTCGGTCGTCTTCGCGACCATGGCCGGATTCGCCATCGGCCATCTCCGGATCCCCGGGTCACGCGCGCTCTTCATCCTCTTCCTGCTGGGACTCACGCTGCCGCTCGCCGGCATCATCATCCCGCTCTACTACCTGGTGCGGTCGCTCGGCTTCTACGACACGAAGCTGGCCATCATCCTGCCGCTCATCGGCCTCTACATGCCGTTCGGTGTCTTCTGGATGCGAGCCCACTTCCTGGGCATGCCACCCGACCTGTCCGAAGCGGCGCGCGTCGATGGAGCGTCCTTGCGCGATCTCTTCTGGCGCATCCACATGCCGCTCGCGAAGCCGGCCATCGCTTCGCTGGCGATCCTGCTCACGGTCTGGACGTGGAACCAGTTCCTGCTCGCACTCGTGCTCGTGGAGAACCCCGACGGAACGCACGATGGCCGGCGCGCTGGGGACGTTCCTGGGGCAGTACAACAACGACATCCCGCTGCTGATGGCCGGGTCGCTCGTCATCCTGACCCCGACGCTCATCGTCTTCCTCATCTTCCAGCGCCAGTTCATCTCGGCCCTGCTCCAGGGCTCGCTGAAGGGCTGACGTGGCGACCGTCCACCGGCCGGTACTCGCGGGACCACCTGGTCGCACCCACCGCCGACCTCGAGGGATAGCGTGCGCCACGGACCGCAGCTGCTGACATATCCGGACTCGCTCGGTGGCGACCTCGCCGCGCATCCGCGGATCTGCTGGATGGCCCGCTCCACGGAGCCTTCGGTGGGGTCCATGTGCTGCCGCCGTTCCCGTCGTCGGGCGACCGCGGCTTCGCACCGCTGACCTACCGCGAGATCGACGCCCGGTTCGGGACGTGGGCGGACATCGCGGCGCTGGCTCGCGACCACGACGTGCTCCTCGACCTCATGGTCAACCACATCTGTCGTCAGAGCGTGGAGTTCCGCGACTTCCAGCAGCACGGGCCGGCGTCCCGGTTCGCGGACCTGTTCATCACGCTCGACAAGGTCTGGCCGGATGGCCGGCCCCCGAGCGGCGGACGTCGCACGCATCTTCCTGCGCAAGCCCGACGGCGCCCTTCTCCACGATCACCATCGCCGACACCGGCGAGCATGAGCCGGTCTGGACCACCTTCGGGTCCGCCGATTGGTCCGAGCAGGTCGACCTCGACCTCCGGCCGGAGACGACCAGGCGCCTCATCGCAGGCTGGTTCACGTTCTTCGCCTCCCAGGGTGTGCGGATCGTCCGGCTCGACGCGGTCGGCTACGTGGTCAAGAAGGCCGGCACGAGCTGCTTCATGGTCGAGCCGGAGATCTGGGACGCCATCGACTGGCTCATCTCGGCCGCCGGTGACGCGGGCCTGGAGGTGCTGCCGGAGGTCCATGACGTCTACGCCACGCACGAGACGCTCGCGGCGCGCGGCTACTGGACGTATGACTTCGTCCTGCCGGGGCTCACCCTGCTGGCGTTCGAGACAGGCGACGCGACCCGCCTGGCCCATCACCTCGCGCGCTCGCCCGAGCGCCAGTTCACCACCTTCGACTGCCACGACGGCATCCCGGTCAACCCGGACCTGGTGGGCATCCTCGAGCCCGCCGAGATGCACCACCTCGCCGAGGTCGTCCTTGCCCGGGGCGGCAACGTCAACCGCATGCTGTCCGATTCGCAGGGCGAACGGCGTCGATGTCCACCAGCTCAACTGCACCTACTACTCGGCGCTCGGTGAGGATGATGACCGATACCTCGCGGCGCGTGCGATCCAGCTGTTCGCCCGCGGCATCCCGCAGGTCTACTACGTCGGACTGCTCGCGGGCGCGCAACGATCATGCGGCCGTCGAGCGGACCGGGGAGGGCCGGGCGATCAACCGCCACGACTACACGCGAACGGAGGTGGACCAGGCGCTCGAGCGCTCCGTGGTCAGACGCACCCTCGCGTTGATCCGTCTCCGTCGGACGCACCCAGCGTTCAGCGGACGGCTACAGGTCGAGACGCCCCATCCATCCGCGCTCCGTCTCTCGTGGTCCACGTCGGCGGCAAGATGCGTCCTGGACGTCGATGTCGCCTCGAACCGGATCCACGTCACGACCGACGGGCAGCGCGAGGAGATCGCCGCGACGCGGCGGGCAGGCTAGGCCAGGCATCGGCGATGGCCCTGGCATCCCGCGCGATGGCCTGGCCCGCCGCTATGATCGGCTGGCCGCCAGCCCGGATCACCGGGGACAGGCATCGCCGGTCGTGCAGGACACAGACGGTCGATATCCCTGCAGGGACGGCACGTCGCACCACGGATGAGGGCAACGACCGATGCGGATCACTGGTGTTCGTACCGTCATGTATGAGTATCCGCTCCGGCATCCCATCGGCGATGTCCAGTCGCATGGCTTCCGGCGGATGGCCGATGTGGCCGTGTTCCTGGACACCGATGAGCCGCTGGTGGGGGTCGCCATCGCCGGCGGGTCGGCGGCATCCTCCATCCATCTGCTGGCAGCGGAGCTGGTCGGTCGCGATCCGAGGGCGGTCCGGGCGCTCTACGAGCGGATGCAGCGGATCGCGTTCAAGGCCGGGCCGCACGGGCCACTCGCCGTCGCCATCGCCGCGCTCGACTGCACGCTCTGGGACCTGCGCGCGAAGGCCAACGGCGTCCCGCTCTGGCGCGAGCTGGGCGCAAGCTCCGGCCGGGTGGCAGCGTACGCGAGCGGATTGGACATGGCCCTGTCCGACACCGAGCTTGGGACCTACTACCGACGGATGTCGGCGGAGCACGGGTCCATGCCGGGAAGCTCAAGGTGGGCCGCGACCTCGACCGAGACCTGGAGCGCCTGGCCGTGATGCGCGACGCGCTGGGCCCGGGCCCAGGTGGCTCCGGGCCGAGCCTCATGATCGACGCCAACGAGTTCTGGTCGCCCAAGCAGGCCATCCGTCACATCTCCGCCTTCGAGCGCGAGTTCGACCTGGTCTGGGCAGAGGAGCCGGTCCGCCGCGGCGATCACCGCGGCCTCGCCCGGGTCTCCCACGCGGTACGCACGTCCGTGGCCACTGGCGAGAACCTGACGGCTCCGCAGCAGTTCGCGCCGCTGGTGCTGGATGGCTCCGCAGATATCCTGCAGATGGCCGTCGGGAACGTCGGCATCACCGGCGCCCTCCGGATCGCGGAGACGGCCGACACCTTCGGCATGCCATTCGCGCTGGTGAACTGTCCAGGCAGGTACGCCGCCCACGTCGCCGCCGCCATGCCCAACCACCTCATGATGGAGGTGCTCGACGTCGGGCGCGACGCGGTGTTCACGACAGGCCACACGATCGAGGACGGCGAGATACCTGCTCGGGGAGACACCCGGTATCGGACTCGTCTTCGACGAGGAGCGGCTGCGGGCGCACGCCGTCGAGGGCCCGTCACCGGGCTCGCTGGGCTCCGGGTACCAGCGCTCGCCAGACTCGGGACTCGCCGAACGGGGAGCTCCGAGCCGGACCCGCTGGGCCGACGATCCTCGATCCGCTTCGACCGGCCCGCGATGCATGTGGGCGACTCGCCCGACGCCGCCCGGGGGTCCCGTCGAGCTGCCGAGGACCCACACAAGGGCCTTGACCTCGACCATGGCGCGCTACACTCACCCGGTCCGGTAATGATACCGGTCATGATTTCGGCGTTCGCTCCAGGCGCCGTCGTGGGTCGTCCGGCACGATCCTGCCCGTGGATCCTGTCCGGCGTCTCGGCGGGCGCGGTCAAGGGCTAGCGGAGGTGCTCCAACGTGAGGAATCCGAGGGTCATGATGACCCTGGACCGCCCCCGATGGGCCACCCGATGCGGATCGTCGATTTCCCTGCGGACGAGCTCGATCGTATCGCGGCACGGATGATGCTGGACCGGTTGGACGGTGGCCGGACCTCGCCGGAGCAGCTCCTGCTGCCCCATCGGCTCATCGTGCGCGACAGCGCGACGGTGCCGCCGACGCGTCATGGGGCTCAGCCAGCGATCATCCCGACCGGGGTCGTTCGATGACGTACTCCACGTCACCCAGCTCGGCGCCCGGGATCTCCTCGCCCCAGTCAGCCGTGAACGATCGCAGGAGACGCATCCCCAACCGCTCCATGACCGCCCGCGACCGAGTATTGACGGTCATCGTCTGAGCGACCACGCGTTGGGCGCCGAAGATCGTGAACGCCATCCCCAGCATCGCCCGTCCGCCCTCGGTCGCGAACCCGCGGCCCCAGGCATCGCGTAGCAGCCGGTAGCCAAGCTCCAGCGTGTCGCCCGTCCCCTCGACCGGCCGAAGGGAGAACCAGCCGAGGAACGCAGCCGTCGTCCGCTCCTCCGCCACCCAGCGACCGAGGCCCCCGTATCGCTCGTAGTCGGCGAGGTACTCGGGGAGGAACCGGTCCCGGACCTCCATCGGGGGTGTGGCGCGGCCGGTGATGTAGCGCATCACCTCCGGGTCGGCGTTGAGCGCTGTGAGCGCCGGCAGGTCATCCGGGCGGAACCGTCGAAGGACCAGTCGATCGGTCGTGGCGACGATGACGGGAGCGTCGCCACTCGCGGCCATCAGGCCGCGCCGAGCTCCTTGCGCACGATGTGGGCGCCAGCGACCAGCGAGCGCATCTTCGCGACCGCCAGGCCGCGCGCCGTCTGGCTGTAGCCGCAGTCCGCGGAGAGCCACAGCTTGTCCGGTGCCACGGACCGGAGCAGCTTCCGGATGCGGTCCGCCACGATCTCCGGCGTCTCCAGGTCACGCGCCTTGACGTCGATGACACCGGCGACGAGCACCTTGTCACCGCCATGCTCGGCCCACAGCTCGGTCTCCCACATCGAGCGATTCGCGTACTCCAGGCTCAGGGCGTCGAGCGCGAGTCCCGCGAAGTAGGGCCCGAACGCAGCGTACGAGCGGTACGAGGTCGCCGGCCGACCCCGGAAGTTGCCGAAGCAGAGGTGGAGCGAGGTCATGGCCTCGACACCCTCGAAGCAGGCGTTCGTGATGTCGACCATCTCCGGCAGCCCACCGGGCATGATCCAGAACGCCGGCTCATCGAGCTGGATGAGCGTCGCGCCCGCGGCCACGGCTGCCTTGAGCTCCGCATTGATGAACGGCACGAGCGCCCAGGCGAGCTTGCCCTTGTCGGGGTACGCGGGGGCGGGGTCGATGCGGAACGCCTGGGTGACCGGGCCCTGGAGCGCAGTCACGAACGGCAGCTTCGTGCGGTCCAGGAGATGCGCCACCTCCGCCGCGAGCCCATAGCCATCCGGCACGCTCACCGCACGCACCGCAGAGAAGGCGTCGAGCTGGTCGGGCCCCGGGTAGCCCAGCCGCCGCTCGTAGTCGATGGGCTCCAGGCCGTCGATGCGGCCATGGAAGTTGCGGGTGAAATCGGCCCGGAGCATCTCGCCATCCGAGACCACGTCGTAGCCAGCCTCGGTCATGTCCAGGAGCGCCAGCTCCGCGGCGTCCTTGAGCGACTCGTCGATGTCCGACGGACCCAGCTTGCCCTCCGCGACGGCATCGCGGACGAGCCAGACCCACGACGGCACGCCCGACGAGCCGATGGACTGGACGGGGAGCAGGGGCAGCCCGGTGAGTGCGGTCATGGGGAGTCCTTTCGCGGAGAGGTGTGGGTCCTGGATCAGGGACGCTGATACAGCTCGATGTGGTACCCGTCGGGATCGATGAGGTAGGCGGCCATGGCACCCGTGTTGGGGCCGACGGGGATGCGTTGCGCGGAGGCGGACCGGGTGCGATAGCCGGCGTCAAGGGCACGTCGCAGCAGCGCCTCCGCATCCGACACGTGGAAGCAGAGGTGCCCGGTGCCCGGATCCCACGATCGTGGGTCGGGCGTCGGCCGCGCATCCGTGCCGTGGTACTCGAGCAGCTCCACGAACACGCCCTCACTGCCCGGGACACGCAGGTAGACGACCCGGCAGTCGCGCATCTCGATGCCCATGAGCGAGCGCACGTAGTCCACCGCGTCGATGGTCACATCGAACTGGATCTCGAGCCCGAGGGTGTCGCGATAGAAGACGAGGGAGCGCTCCATGTCGCTCACGGCGATCCCGCCGTGGAAGAAGCCCGTGATGAGTGATGCCACGCCAAGCCCTCGCGATCGACGCCACCGTCCGTCAGCCCACCCGGCTGGCATCGTTTCCACGACAGAGTGTGCCACGTCGGCCCACCTGCGGCGCGGCGACCGCACGTCGGGATGCGGCCACATACCGTGGCCTCGGTCGATGAGCCGGATGCCCTCGCGGCCGATCCGACCCAGCGAACCCTGCCGCCGTGTGCCACCCTGCCCCTATGGTCATCCGTGTTGGCGTCCTGGGGCTGGGCATCATGGGATCCGCCATGGCCCGCAACGTCGTGCGGGGCGGTTTCCCGCTGGCCATCAGCGATCGCTCACGCGGGCCGGTCGCGGAGCTCGCGGCGGCTGGCGCCGTGGTCCTGTCCAGTCCCGCCGAGGTCGCCGCGGCGTCCGACGTGCTGGTCGTCAACGTCCCCGACACCGCTGATATGCAGGCGCTCATCGATGGTGACGAGGCAGCCGACGGCATCCTTGCGGGCGCCCATCCGGGCCTCGTGGTGGCGGCCATGGGCACCCACGAGCCGGGCGCGATGCCAGCGATGGCCGCGCAGCTCGCGGCTCGAGGCGCCGACTTCCTGGACGCCCCGGTCTCCGGTGGCGACATCGGCGCGCGGGACGGCACGCTCTCGATCATGGTCGGCGGCGACGAGGCGGCCCTGGAGCGGGCACGACCGGTGTTCGAGGCGTTGGGCCGGATGATCACGCACATCGGCGGGTCGGGCGCGGGGCAGGTCGCCAAGGCCTGCAACCAGCTCGTGGTCGGATCGACCATCGAGGCACTCGCCGAAGCCTATGTCCTGGCGGGTGCGTCGGGTGTCGACCCGGGTCGGGTCCTCGAAGCGCTGAAGGGCGGTCTTGCCGGAAGCGTCATCCTCGATCGATTCAGCCGCCGGATGCTGGAGCGCGACTTCGCACCCGGGGGACGGGCACGACTGCATGCCAAGGACGCCCGCATCGTCATGGCCGCCGCGGCACAGGCGGGCCTCACGCTGCCGGGCTTCGCGCCGGTCGCTGCAGCATTCGAGGACCTCGTGGCACAAGGCCACGGCGAGCTCGATCACTCGGCGCTGGTGATGCTCCTCGACGGATGGGACGCCGATCCGGCCACCTGAGGGGTCGGCCGATAACGAAGCTCAGTGGAACGACGCGGCCCTGACCGTGTAGCGCTCCACGGCATCCGCATCGAGGTGCGCTCCGAGCCCGGGCTCGGTCGGCGCCAGCATGTCCCCGCCTTCCAGCGTCACCCAGTCACGGAAGACGCGATGGAGCGACTCGGTCTCGTATGCCCGATCGGTCATCTCCACCGCGAGGATGCCCGGGTAGGCCGCCGCGAGGTGGATGTGGATCTGGGGGAACACGTGGGGCAGCACCGGCACCGAGAGCGTCGCCGCCAGCGCGCACACCTTGATCGCCTCGGAGATGCCGCCCATGAGCGTCGCGTCGACCCGTAGCACGTCCGGTCGTTGCCGCTCCAGGATCTGGTGGAACGCCCAGCGGCCGATGCCGTCCTCGCCGAGGGCAAGACGCTCACCGGTCTGCTCGCGAAGCCCGATGGATAGCTCCACCTGCTCCGATGGATACGGATCCTCGATGAACGCCATGCCCAGGTCACGCCATCGACGCACGACCGGCACGACCGAGAGCAGGTCGCGCCAGGCCCAGTGGGCGTCATAGGCGAGACCCACCGAATCGCCGAGGGCCCGCCGCGAGGCCTTCAGCCGAACGGTGTCATCGGCCAGCTCGCCGGCGGCGATCTTCACGGTGCGGATACCTCGAGCCGCGTAGTCGGCCAGCTCCGACTCCAGGTCCGCGATGGTCCGGTCCGACGCGGGATAGCCACCCGCGACGAGCACCGGCACCCGCTCACGGGCGCCACCCAGCAGCTGCCACAGCGGCAGACCCGCGGCCTGCCCCTTGATATCCCAGAGCGCGATGTCGACCGCGCTGAGGGCGCGCATGAAGATGCCCCGCTGGCCCATGGGCAGGTTCCGGTAGTAGAGCCGCTCCCAGGTCGCCTCGGTGAGCAGCGGATCCTGGCCCAGGAGGTTCGGGGTCAGGCTGCGATGGACCACCGCCGCGGCGGGGCTGTTGCGGGTCATGCCAAAGCCGATACCCGTGAGCCCACTGTCGGTGTCCACCTCGACGATGAGGTATTCCCGGGACTCGAACCGGATCTCGCCCATGACGATGGGTCGCGGCAGCGGCACATCGACCGTCGTCGCCCGGACCGCGCTGATCCTCATCGGCTGCCCCCTACATCGTTGGCCGACTCGGCCGCGCACCGTCGCCAAGGATACGGGCCGGGAGCCGACCGACGTGGGCTCAGTGTGCCCCGGGCACGTAGTCGGCGACCTTCCGCAGCGCCGACAGGAGCTCGTCGGTGCCGAAGATCCCCTGCAGCTTGGCCACCAGCCGGCCATCGGCGTCGACCACGAACAACCACGGCGGCTCGGTCACGCCCCAGGCGGCCGCCCAGGGTGCGATGCGGCGAGGGCTGTGCGTGGGGTCCTGCACCAGCACACCCTCCCCGCTGGGGTTCACCCATGGCTCGGCGTGGATCACCCACAGCCCCGGGAACGCGAGGGGGATGGTGCGCGCCTCGCCAACACCCGAGCCACAGGCACTGTTGACACCCAGGCCAACGGTGTCGATCACGAGCACGAACGCGTGCTTGAGCCGGAGCGCGTCCCGGACCGATGTCAGGTAGAGCGTCGGCAGCGGATCCGGGTCGGTGGAGATGGTGGCCAGGTCGTAGCCGGAGCTCTCGAGCGTCGGTGTGTCGACGGGAACGACGGCCTGGCCGAGCGCGGGCGTGCCAGCGTCCGGGAGGACCGGGAACGTGCCCTCGCCGCTCAGGCTCCGGCCGTCACCCGTCCGGGCGTCGACGGTGAACGACCAGTCGCCGACGGCCTCGAGGGTGACGGGTGTCCGATACAACGTCCGACCCCGCGAGGCGAGCTGGATGGGCTCCAGGGCGAGCGCATCACCAACGACTCCGTCGGGACCGGTGAGCCGGGCGGTGGCGGTCAGCGTCGCGTCATCGAGCCGGACGCCGTCGGCACCCAGCAGGTCCAGGAGCAGATCGTTGTCACCCACCCACAGCTGGGTCGACGCGACCATGGGCTGCAGCCCCGCCGCCACGGTGGGCGACGACGAGGCAAACGACTGTCCCGGCGAAGCCGCGAACGCTGGTGCCCTGGTCGATCGCCAGGGCCACCGCCATCGTCAGCGCCGCCCGGAGGACCGTCACGGAGCGGCGGAGCCCATCGGCATCGATGAGCCCATCGGCATCGCCGAGCCCAGCGGCATCGCCGAATCCATCGGAGCGCTCGAGCGCACCTCGGCGGGTACTGTCAGGACGGTGCCGCCCTGGAAGGTCAGGGTCAGCTCGATTGTCGAACCTTCGACGAGCGGGGCGGTGAGGTCGATGAGCATCATGTGATAGCCACCCGGCTTGAGCTCGGCCGTACCGCCGACAGGAACGGGGATGGAGACGACCGGCTGCATCATCATCTCGCCGCTCGCCGTGGGCACGGTCTCGTGGAGCTCCACGACCGTCGCAGCGGGTGTGGTCACGGCGATGAGCGCGTCATCGGTCGTGCCGCTGTTGCGGATGACCGCGTATGCCGCCCCGGCCCGGTCGACCATGGGTGACACGCGAGCCCACGCACTCTCGACCGCCAAGGTGGCAGGCGCCATGGACTGCGGGGCGAGCGACGCCGCTGGTGCGGCTGGCGACTGGCCGATCGTGACCGCAGCGGTCCCCGCGGACAGGGCCACGACGAGGCTCGCGATGGTGATGACCCGGATGGGTCCGATGGGCGATCGGTTCACGGGGCAGCCTCCTGGTTGGGTGGTGCGATGGTGTCGAGGGTCTGGAGCATCGACTCCCAGCCGGTCCCGAACGGGAAGTGGAGTCGGAGCCGGCCCTCGGCGTCGATGAGGTATTGGAACGCGGTGTGTGACATCGAGTAGCCCGCGGCCGAGGCGCTGTCGACACGGGCGTAGCGGACGCCATACGCATCTGCTGCAGCCTTGATGGCCGTGGGTGAGCCGGTGACGCCCACGAACTGCTTCGGCAGGAACTCCGTCCACTCACCCATGAACGCCGGCGTATCACGCTCCGGATCGACGGTCACGAATACGACATGGATGTCGGGTCGCCGGGTCGTCAGCTCCACGAGCTCGCCGATGGTGGCCGGGCAGACGTCCGGGCAGTGCGTGTAGCCGAAGAAGACCAGGGTCGGCTGGCCCTGCAACGAGGCGAGGACGAAGGGTCCGGTGGCCGTCACCAGGCCGTCGAGGGGTGGCGCCGCTTGCCCCGCGTCGATGATGGGTGTCGGCCCGGGCTGCATGGACCCTGGGGCCAGCGAGCCCGGCGGGACGCTCGTGGCCGCCGGTGGCTGCGGCTCCGCCGTCGCGGACGCGGCGATGGGCGTGGCTGATGGCGCAGGGAGGCTGACGGTGACCGAGGCGCTCGGGGTTGGGATGGGCTCCCGCGTGCGCACGGCGCCGCCCGCACAGCCGGCCGTTGCCAGCGCCATCGCGGCGATGAGCAGTGCGCCGGTCCCGCCGTGCATCCGATCCGAGGTGTTGCCCACGATCCACCCTGTGCAGGACCGGTCGCGGGGCACGGACGCACCCCACCGGATCGGTCATCGGCAGGCTATGGTGGACCAGATGCCGTCGACAGGGTCATACGGCGTGTTCGCGACCTGCCGAACGGCTCAGGCCCGTGCGTGACCGCCGACGACGACGGGCGATCACTCTGCCGATGGCTGCGCGCATCCCGGAGCGACAGACGACGAGCCAGGTCCGGTCGGCATCCAGGCCCACGGTGCGAACCTGCAGGTCGCCGAGGGACATGGTCGCATGGGCACCATCCGCGTCCGCGCAACCCGCTCACCGGGTGGGTGGGCTGGCGGCGGGACCCATCCGGATCCGGCGGCCAGGTTCACCCGTCCCGGGCCCGCGGGCCGGGTGAGATGCCCGTCCACCGGGTCATACGGCCGGCGGGCTCGCTGGCTGACGCCGGCCGCCGTCCATTCACCCGCCGGCCGGGTCGGCCGAGAGCGCGCCGCGGCCGGCCCGCCCCGTCCTCGCGGACGTTTCCCGCGCGGCCAGGTGCTTCCCGCGCGGCCAGGCGGTTCCCGCGCGGTCAGGCGGTTCCCGCGCGGTCAGGCGGTTCCCGCGCGGTCAGCCCAGCTTGAGCGCCGGCAGGACCTCCTTGCCGAAGACCTCGATGAACTGGGCCTGGTTGCGACCGACGTTGTGGAGGTGGATCTCGTCGAAGCCCATGTCCACGTAGTGCTGGATGTGGGCCGTATGCGCCGCGAGGTCGGAGGTCATGAGCACCCGGTTCGTGAAGTGCTCGGGACGTACCAGCTTCGCCATCGCCGCGAAGTCCTCGGGGTTCTTGATGTCCTGCTTGGGGAAGGCCATGCCGCCGTTCGGCCACTCCTTGACGGCCTGGTCGACGGCCTCCTCGTCGGTGGGTGCCCACGAGACGTGGATCTGGAGCAGCTTGGGTGTGCCCTCGGGCTTGCCGGCCTCGCGGCAGCCCTCGTCACACTTGGCCCACAGCATCCCGATCTTCTCGTCCGCGGCTCCCACGGTGATCGATGCCGTCCGCGAACCTGCCGGTCTTCCGGGCATTGATCGGACCGGCCGTGGCGACATACACCGGGACGCGGTGCGCGTCGTCAGGACGGGTGTAGAGCTTGGCACTCTCGAGCGTGAAGTGGTCGCCCTTGTGCTTGACGACGTTGCCGCTGAACAGCTTGTTGATGATCTCGATGGCCTCGAACATCATGGCGGAGCGGATGCCGATCTCCGGCCACTCGCCACCGATGACGTGCTCGTTGAGTGCCTCGCCGGCGCCCAGCCCCAGCCAGAAGCGCCCCGGGAACATGGCCCCCAGCGTGGCCGCTGCGTGGGCGATCACGGCGGGGTGGTAGCGGAAGCCGGGGCAGGTCACCGCGGTCCCGAACCTGAGGCTGGTGGCGGTGCCCAGGGCACCCATGAACGCCCACGCGAACGCCGACTGGCCCTGCTGCGGGGTCCAGGGGTGGAAGTGCTCGCTGACCATGAAGCCGGCGTCGAAGCCGGCGCCCTCGGCCTGGGCGCACCAGTCCAGCAGGTCGCTGGGGTGGAACTGCTCGAGCATCGCGGCGTAGCCGATGGTGGTCATGTCGGTCGTGATCTCCTCGAATCGTTGGGCGGCCATGGTCGTCGGCGTCCTGGCTGCGGACCATGGGCGACCATCGTACGCGTCGGCCGCCGGAGATGCCCAGTGTGTATCCAGCCCGCCCATCCTGGCGTCCAAGGCGACCCGGATCGGTTTACACTCCGGCGGACTTGCCCCCGCGCGGCCGGAGCCACGGCCGCCTGGGATGGCGCCTCGGCGGAGGTTGTGGATGCTCCAGGTGCCCGATGGTTCCGGCTACGACGCGGCGCAGCTCGCCGCGCTCATCGGGGAGATGCGGCCGCGCCATCAGACGGCACAGGAGCTGGTGCTGGAGACCCTTCGCGGCGCCATCCTCGACGGCATCCTGCCGCCCGGCACGCGGCTCCGGCAAGAGGAGCTGGCGGCCGCGTTCGATACCAGCCGCATCCCCGTCCGCGAGGCCCTCAGAGGCCTGGAATACGAAGGCCTGGTCAGCTCGGAGCCACATCGAGGGTTCACGGTCACGAGCCTCGACGCGGATGAGGTGGAGGAGATCTACGACCTGCGCACGGTGCTCGAGACACATGCCGTCCGGCTCGCGGTGCCGCTGCTGACGGACACGGACCTGGAGCAGCTCGAGGCGGACTTCCAGGCGCTCATGGATGCCCCGGATGACGAATCGCGCCTGGCCGCCCGGGAGCAGTTCTATGGCCGGCTGTACGCGGTGACGGCGCGGCCTCGCCTGGTGGGCCTCATCGGCCGGCTCCGGCAGGAGGTCGCCCGCTCGCTGCGCTGGATGCGGGTGCCACATTCCCCGGAGCATCACCAGGCCTTCTGGGACGCGGTCAAGGCCGGTGACGCTGACCTCGCCGCCGAGCACCTCGCCAATCACTACCGGAAGATCACGGCGCTCCTCCGCCGCTACCTGCGGGAAGGACGCCTCGCCGGCCGAGGCCGGTAGCTGGTCCCGATCGCCAGGCCTGATAGCCAAGCCGGGCCCGATAGCCCGGACGATTCCCCACCGGGTGGTCAGTACGACTCCCGAGCACCTGCCTCCGCGCCGCCCTGCGTCATCCTTCCCGGCGGTTGGGCAAGATCGACCTCGGGATCCCCTGTGACGAGCCGTTCGAGCGCGTCCTGTGCGGCTCCGCCGTCGGATCGACCACCGGATGGGAATCCGGTAGCTGGACGACGCGGCTCCGCCGTCGGGTCGACCGCCAGGTGGGAATGAGGACTGCGGTCGCGACGGTCTATCGCAGGCCCGTGAGACCCGTGACCGGCTCGCCCAGGAGGGGCGTCGAGACGGCGTAGATGCCGTGGTTCGCGAACAGCCAGATGATGTTCCGGTCCCACTCGACGAAGATGCCGTGGACCGGCGCCGCCATGTCGTCGTCGATCCTTGAGACCCATCGGGGGCACGAACTGCGCCCCAACCTTGGGGTCCGCTGGATCGCGGACATCGAAGATCTGGAGCCCGCCCGCGTAGAACGCGTACGGGATGATGCCGCCGTGCGGCGTGCCGGTGTTGATGAAGTACCCCGACCGCTTGGGCCCGAACGAGCCGCGTCGCTGGGCGTAGTCCGTGAAGGGTGCCTCGGCCGGCGGCATCGGCCGGGGCAGGATGCGCGTGAGGCGTCGGGTGCGGTCGGGTCGGAGACGTCGATCTGGTAGATCTCCTTGGCCGGCTCGTAGCAGTCGGTGTTCATGGGGTAGCCCGAGACGTAGACGAACCCGGTCGACTCCACCTGGGTGGTATCGACGTTGTCGCCCTCGGTGCCGGCGACGCTCTCGGGCAGCGGGCACCAGCCCACCTGGCGCATGTTCGCGGGGTCCGAGATGTCGAGCACGAAGAAGCCCTGGCCACCCTGCGCGGCATAGCCGTACTTCCAGCCGCTCTCCACGGACCGGGGCAGGAAGAGGCCCATGCGCGACCCGAACCAGGACGTCTTGTTGTCCCAGCGCGGATTGTCCGCGAGGTAGGGCGAGGCGCCCTCCTCGCCCTTGCGTGAACCCTCGACCCACCAGGACGAGAGCCGCCTGGGGTTCGATGGGTCAGACACGTCGTAGGCGATGTGACCGGCTGTCCAGAGCGTCGTCTTGTATGGCTGGTTGGTGAAGGAGTTATCTGGAGCAGAGGCAACGAACAGGTAGTCGCCGCCGTAGTAGACCGGGAGGTCCAGGACGCCATTGCCCTCCTGGATCTCGCCCGGCGAGTGGTTGGGGTCCGTGGAGACCTCCGTCAGCAGCGTCCAGTCACGCGGCGTGGGACCATTGACCTCGAACACCCGGAAGCCGCGCAGACCATCCCATTCCAGGAGCTGCGGCTTCCACGGTCGGGTCGATGTGCTTGTTGGCGACCCGGCCCTTGAGGAAGTAGCGCGGTGTCTCGCTCGCCTGGATGGCGATGGTCTTGCCCAGCCGCTCGTTGAATGCGATGGTGACGGCGCCGAAGCCGGGGCCGGTCCACGGCAGCGTCTCCTCGTCGACGAGCCGCAGGTCGCGCGGGTCGGTGATGTCGTAGACATTCCACCGGTTGCCGCCACCGTAGTGGAGCATGTAGCGGACGCCGCCCATCTCGTAGATGGCCTGCCAGCTATGGCTGGTGTTGGTGACGTACGGCCAGAAACCCTCCTGGGTCGTGTTGACCGTGTACGTGTTCTGGTCGAACTCGGGCAGCTGCCCGTCCCAGTCCACGAAGACGTCACGGGGCACGGACGGGGTCAGCGCGGGCGGCAGGAAGGTGCCGTCCGGCTGCATCCCCCAGGTGGACGGGTCGGGGTCCGCGGGCTCACCCGGGACGCGCCGGAAATCCTGTGGTCGATACTTCTTTGCCTCAGGCACGTATGGGGAGCCGGCCATGATTCGCCTCCAGTGGTGATGGGTCAGGTGGAGTGGATGTCGGTCATCAGGGGCCCAGCTGGGGCTTGACGACCATCAGGAACACGATGAACACGATGAGCACGCCCATGATCTTGCCGTCGCGACGGACCTTGCTGATGAGCGCCGCCATCTCGGGCGGCGGGCCGCCAGCCGGCGGACCACCGACACCCGGCGGGCCACCGACACCCGGCGGGCCACCGGCGGCCGGCGGGCCACCGGCGGCCGCTCGCTCGGCAGCCTGGGCAGCCGCCTGCGCGCCCAGCGCCGCGATCTGCTTCTGGCGTGGCACGGAGACCGCCAGGTTCCACGCGATCATGCCCAGGTAGACGACGATCGCGAGCTGGAGCCAGCGGAAGGCGGGATCGAGCCATGGGATGGACCGTGCCCAGATCATGAGCGCGCCGGTCAACAGCACCACGAGGGTCCCGGGCGTCACGAATCGTCGCACGACCGCCGAGCGCGCCCGGTTGTTGAATGCCAACGCGGGCCCGCGTTCACTGGCTGCCAGGCCCGCATACGTGCCGAAGGCATAGGTCGGCCCGAACGTGACGATGGTGCCCATGACGTGGAAGAACAGCAACCATGGGAAGAGCCAGGCCATCGGTCTAGACCACCGACCAGGCCGGCTGGGTGCCGGTCGCCGCGAGCAGGGATGCCCACGACGACTCCGCCATCTCGCTGCCCGAGACCCCGGACGCGGGCTGGCGCCGGCTGATATGGACCCGCGAGCCATCGCGACCGCGTGCCTCGACCACGAGGCGAAGCTCCGAGAGGGCCGGGTCGGCCACGAGCACGCCTCGCGCACGGTCGAGCCCGATCGTGGCGAGGGCTCCGGCGACCATGGCATTCACGTTGCGCGGGAAGCGCGTGGCTATCGAGCGCACCGTGCCCGTGTGGAGCACCGTCCGGGTCGTGATGTCCGCGGCTGAGATGCCTGCCGTGGCCAGCTCGATGCTGCCCGGCGGCTTCTCCATCCGGAACGTCACGGACCGCCATTGGGCTCGCCACTCCGCCAGGCTAGCGGCGCCGACGAGCGCGCCATGCGGCAACAACAACCGATTGCCCGCAGCTGCGCCGATCGCCGCGAGACGTCCCCGCAGGTCGTCATCGACGAGCGCGGTGAGCGACAGTGGCAGGTAGTCCGCGCTGCCCAGCAGGCGCTCGCCATGCAGCCGGGTGATGTCCGGATGGGCGGCCTCGATGATGACATCGACCTCGCGTGAACCCACGGCTCCGAGATCCGCGAGCAGCTGGGACTCCGGCACGCCTGCCGCACGCGCGGCGCGCGGATCGCGGACGTGGACGAACGCCGGCGTCAACCCATGGCCACCCGCCGCGAGCCGCCGATACAGCTCTGCGCCCACGAACCCGAAACCGATGATGCCGACGCCGATCATGGGCAGAGGAGCTCGAGCGTGCCCAGGCCGTCGATGCGCGCTGTGACCACATCGCCCGCGGCGACCTTGTGGGCCCCCATGAGCGCGCCCGAGAGGACCACCATCCCGGCCCGCAGACCGCGCCCGGACACCGCCAGGTGGCGGACCCACCAGGCGACCGCTGCGGCCGGGTCGCCCATGACCGCGGCACCCGTGGCGCTGCCCATGAGCGTGCCGTTGATGTCGAAGGTGACGCCACAGTCGACGCGATCCACGCTCCCCGGCGGGACGGGCGCCCCGACCAGGTACCGGGCGGCGGAGGCATCGTCCGCGATGACATCCGGCAGCGTGAAGCGGTAGTCCCGATATCGCGAATCGAGGACCTCGATGGCGACCATCAGGGACGCGGTCGCGGCCATGACATCCGTGGGCGTGACAGTGGGGCCCGCGAGGTCCGACCCCAGCAGGAACGCGATCTCCGGCTCGCAGCGCGGCTGGACCAGGCTCGAGACCAGGAGTGCCTCGCCCGCAGTGAGCGCCATCCGGTCCGTGAGCCAGCCGCCGATGGGCTCATGGACCTGCATCTCGACCTGCTTCGCGACGCTCGTGAGGCCCAGCTTGGCGCCACTGATGACCGCGCCCGCCGCGACGTGCCGCGCGAGCAGCGCATCCTGGATGGCATACCCCTGGGTCACGTCCAGCGTCGGCACCGATGTGCTCAGGAGGTCCACGAGCTGCCGGTCCCTGGCCGCGGCGAACAACCGATCGGCCGACCGGTCGACGAGGTCGGCGGCCGCATCCACGCTCATGCCCGTGCCGCCAGCTCCATCGCGACGTCCACGATCATGTCCTCCTGGCCACCGACCGCCTTGCGGCGGCCGAGCTCGAGCAGGATCTCGCGGGCGTCGACGCCGAATCGCTCCGCGGCGCGTTCGGCATGGAGCAGGAACGAGGAGTACACCCCGGCGTAGCCGAGCGTCAGTGCCGACCGGTCGACGACCTGCGGCCGGAGCATGACCGGCTTCACCACATCCTCTGCCACGTCCATGATGCGCAGCGTATCGACGCCCGTGGCGTAGCCCAGGCGCTCCGAGACGGCCACGAGCACCTCCGTTGGGCAGTTGCCCGCACCGGCCCCCAGACCCCGGGTGCAGCCATCCACCTGGTCCACGCCCGCGTCGATGGCAGCCATCGAGTTGGCGACCGACAGCGACAGGTTCTCGTGGGCGTGGACGCCCACCTGGGTCGCCGGTGCGAGGCCCGACTTCAGCTCGGCGACGCGTGCCCGGACATCGGCCGGTGTCATGGCACCCGCGGAGTCGACGACGTAGACGCACTGCGCGCCCGCGTCCTCCATGATCCGCGCCTGCCGCAGGAGCTCGGCGGGTGTCGCCATGTGGGCCATCATCAGGAAGCCGACCGTCTCCATGCCCAGGTCCCGCGCCGTGCGCAGATGCTGGATCGAGATGTCCGCCTCCGTGCAGTGGGTCGCGATGCGTGCCACCGACGCCCCCAGGTCGCGCACCTCCTCCAGGTCGCGCGCCAGGCCGATGCCGGGCAGCAGCAGGACTGCGATCTTCGCTCGGTGCACCGCACCCGCCGCCGCCGCGATGAGCGCGTGCTGGTCGGTGGCGGAGAAGCCGTAGTTGAAGGACGAGCCACCCAGCCCGTCGCCATGGCTGACCTCGATGACCGGCACGCCCGCCTCGTCGAGGGCAGCCCGCGATGGCAGCGACCTGCTCGGGCGTGAAGCGATGGGCGAGCGCGTGCGAGCCGTCCCGGAGCGTGGAGTCGGTGAGCCGGAAGCGTGTACCCGGGATGCCCGGACCGGCCTCGACGGCGCTCATGCCGGACTTCCTGCGACCGTGGGGGTCGCGAGGCGGCGGGCCGCGATGGTCTCGCCCACCCGCACCGCGGACGCGGTCATGATGTCCAGGTTGCCGGCATACGGCGGCAGGTAGTCACCGCGTCCGGTGACCTCCAGGAAGATGGAGACCCGCTCCTGGGCGACGCCACCGGGTGTCCTGAACGGGCCGGCATCGAACGAGGTGCCCTTGACCCGGTAGCCGGGCACGTACACGGCGACGTTGGCGGCCATGGCCGCGATGGACGCCTCGATGGCGGCGTGGTCGGCGCCGTCGGGCAGCGCGCAGTAGACGGTGTTGCGCATGAGGATGGGCGGGTCGGCGGGATTGAGCACGATGATCGCCTTGCCGAAGGCGGCGCCCCCGATGGTCACGAGGCCATGGGCGGTCGTCTCGGTGAACTCGTCGATGTTGGCGCGCGTACCCGGGCCGGCGGACCGGGATGCGACCGTCGAGACGATCTCGGCGTAGATGACGGGCGTCACCGCCGTCACCGCCGCGACCATCGGGATCGTCGCCTGTCCACCACAGGTGATCATGTTGACGTTGGCGGCGTCGAGGTGGGCCTCGAGATTGACCGGGGGCACGACCGCGGGTCCCACCGCCGCGGGCGTCAGGTCGATGGCCACGAGGCCCTGGCCCCGGAACCGCGGTGCGTTCGCGGCGTGGATGGCGGCGCTCGTCGCCTCGTAGACGATGCGCACCCCCAGTCGGGCGGTGTTCGCGAGCAGCCACTCGACGCCGTCCGCGGATGTCTCGAGGCCCCAGGCACGGGCGTGTCGCAGCCCGTCGGATGTCGGGTCGATGCCCACGAGCGCGACGGGCTCCAGGATCCCGGACCGGCGGAGCTTGACCACGAGGTCGGTGCCGATGTTGCCCGAGCCCACCACGGCCACCGGGACGCGGCTCACGCGCTCCTCCCCGGCGAGAACCGGACGCGCACGTCGCCCATGCCCGCCGAAACGTGCCTCGAAGGTGGACCCCGCCACGACCGGCGCCGCGGCATGGAGCGCGCCGGGCATGACGATCTGGCCCGCCTCCAGGGTCACGCCCAGCAGCCCGAGCGTGTTCGCGGCCCACGCCACGGCCGCCGCCGGGTCACCCAGGCAGGCAGCACCGACACCCTGCGCCACGACCTCGCCGTCACGCGTCATCTCCACCGCCACGGCAGGCAGGTCCAGCGACTCGATCGGGACACGCGCGTCACTGACCACGATGCGCGCGGAGCTGGCCATGTCCGCGATGGTGTCGACGAGCGTCAGCTTCCAGTCGCGGATGCGTGAGTCGATGATCTCCAACGCGGGGGAGACGGACCCGGTGGCGGCGAGGACATCCGCTACGGTGACGCCCGGGACCCCGCAGCGGCCGCTCGAGGCGGAAGCAGATCTCCGCCTCCACCCGGGCCGCGATGAAGGCATCGATGGGCAGCTCCGACCCGTCGGGCACGACCCAGCCCGACAGGATCGGCGCCATAGTCGGGCTGATCGACACCCAGCTGCTGCTGCATGGCGAGGGATGTCAGGCCCACCTTCCAGCCGACGAGCGTCTCGCCCTGCGCGATGCGCGCCGCCACCAGTCGCTCCTGGATGCCGTATGCCTCGACCGGCCCCAACCACGGTCGACCGGCGGAGATCTGGTCGATGGGTCGACGGGTCCGCTCCGCCCCCTCGAGTGCGGCCGCGAGGTCGTCGAGCTCTTGCGTGCGGTCGATGGCCTTGGTCATGCGGCTGCCTCCCTGGTCACGAGTGCCTGGTCACGAGTGCGATGACCTTGAGCTCGATGTCGATGGGCGTCGGCAGGCTGCACACCTCGATGGTCGTGCGGGCCGGGCGCGTCGCGGGATCCGGGAGGGCATCCAGCCACAGCCGGTCGAAGATCGGGAAGTCACGCTCCATCCGGGTGAGGAAGACGGTCACGTCCACCATCCGCTCCCAGCTCGAGCCGCTGTCCTCGAGGATGGCCCGGACGTTGGCGAAGACCTGGCGACACTGGGTCTCGAAGTCGAGGCCCGGCACCGCTGCCTGCCCACGGACACGCGAGCCGACCCCCGACAGGAACACCAGGTCACCGACACGTCGAGCGTGGGGATACGCTCCGACCGGCTCCGCGGCTCGTGACGAGATGACCGTCTCCTCGCTCATCCCAGGGCCACCACGACCGTCTTCGACTCCGTGAAGAAGCGGAGTGCCTCGTCGCCGCCCTCGCGGCCGACACCGGATGCACGGGAACCGCCGAACGGTACGCGCAGGTCGCGCAGCAACCAGGTGTCGATCCAGACCGTGCCCACGTCGACCCGGGCGGCGACCCGATGGGCGCGCTGCAGGTCGTTGGTCCAGATCGACGCCGAGAGGCCGTAGCTGGTGCTGTTGGCGGCCGCGACCAGCTCGTCCTCGGTCCGGAAGGGCGTGATGGTCACGACCGGGCCGAAGATCTCCTCCGTGTTGACCCGACAATCGATGGCCAGACGGGTGATGACCGTGGGCTCCAGGAAGAAGCCATCGCGGACGCGTGGCGCGAGGCCGGTGGGCCGCCCGCCACCGGTCACGATCTCGCCGCCAAGCTCCCGAGCCAGATCGACATAGCGCTCCACCTTCTCGCGATGCGCAGCCGAGATGAGTGCCCCCTGCTGGGTGGCCGGATCGCGCGGATCGCCGATGCGCAGCCGACGCACCGCATCCGTGAAGGCCGCCACGAACTGGTCATACAGCCGCTCCTCGACCAGGATGCGAGATCCGCAGAGGCAGATCTGTCCCTGGTTCTCGAACGAGGCCTGGACGATGCCGGGCAGCATGGCATCGAGGTCGATGTCGCCGAACACGATGGTCGCGTTCTTGCCGCCCAGCTCCAGCGACAGCCGCTTGAACATGGGTGCCGCGCTGCGGGCGATCTCGCGACCGGTGACCGTGCCGCCCGTGAAGGAGATGGCCGGGATGTCGGGATGGCCCACGATGGCGGCACCCGCCGACGCACCCAGCCCGTGGACCACGTTGAGGACCCCCGGTGGCAGCCCCTGCTCCACGGTGAGCCGGGCGAGCATCGATGCCGTGAGCGGCGTCAGCTCCGAGGGCTTGGCGACCACGGTGTTGCCGGTCGCGATGGCGGGCGCGATCTTCCACGTGAACAGGTAGAGCGGCAGGTTCCAGGGCGAGATGAGGCCCGCCACGCCCCGTGGCTGCCGGAGCACGTAGTTGAGGGCACGTTCGTCCGTGGCATAGGCGGACGACTCCGTGTGGAGGATGGCCGTCGCGAAGAACCGCAGGTTGGCGACGGCACGCGGGATGTCCAGCCGTCGGGCGAGGGCGACCGGCTTGCCGGCATCGGTGCTCTCCGCTTGGACGAACCGCTCGAGGTCCTGCTCCAGCGCGTCCGCGATACGCACGAGGATGCGCGACCGCTCTGCCGCGGGTGTCGCCGACCAGCCGGGGAAGGCGGCCTTCGCGGCGATGACGGCGTGATCCACATCCGCTGCGTCACCTGCGGCGATCCGGGCGTGGACGGCACCGGTGGCCGGCTCGATGTCCTCGAGCCAACCGCCCGCGACCGGATCGACATCGTGGCCGCTGATGTGATGGCGGATCGTGACCGGGTCGTTCAAGCGATGGCCCGTCCCAGCTCGCTCGCCGCGCGCCAGCAGTCGAGATAGCCGTTGTACAGCGGCACGGGAGCGATCCGGATGATGTCCGGCTCCCGGAAGTCGGCCATGATGCCGGCGGCCTCCATCCGTTCCAGGACCGTGCGTGCATCGGCGTGACGGACGGAGAGCATCGCTCCGCGGGCTGCCGGGTCGGCGGGCGTGATGATCGTGGCGTCCGGTGCCAGCTCCGCCAGAAGGTCCGCGAGATAGGCGGTCAGGCGCTCGGAACGCGCCCGGAGGGCCGCCATGCCGACCTCGTCGAAGATGGCCAGCGAGGCGGCGACGGGTGCCAGCGAGAGGATGGGTGGGTTCGAGATCCGCCAGCCATCGGCGCCGATGCCCGGCTCGAAGGCATCGGCCATCCGGAAGCGCGTCGAGGGCTCGTTGCCCCACCAGCCCGACAACCGCAACACGGCACGATCGGCTCCGTGCCGCTCATGGACGAAGACCTGGCCGACCGAGCCCGGTCCGCTGTTGAGGTACTTGTAGGTGCACCACGCCGCCACGTCGACGTCCCAGTCGTGGAGCGACAGCGGGATGTTGCCGGCGGCATGCGCCAGGTCCCAGGCCGCGACCGCACCCACGGCACGTGCCGCGGCGGTGAGCCGCGGGATGTCCTGGACCTGCCCCGTCGCATAGTTCACACCGGCAAGGAGTGCCATCGCCAGCCGCTCGCCGGCATCCGAGATGGCCGCCTCGAGGTCCTCGACACGCACGAGCGACTCGCCTGCCCGCGGTCCGACCACGATGAGCTCCCGCGCCGGATCCAGGCCGTGGAGCCGCAGCTGCGACTCGACCGCGTATCGGTCCGACGGGAACGTCGGGGCATCGATGAGGATCGCGGTCCGTGACCCGGACGGCCGGAAGAAGGACGCCATCAACAGGTGGAGGTTGACCGTGAGCGTGTTCATCGTGGCCACCTCGACCGGTCGCGCGCCCACGAGCCGGGCGGTCATCTCTCGTGCCACGCCATCCGCGCCGACCCACTCCGACCCCGGTCGGAAGTGCCCCTCGACGCCCAGGCGTCCCCAGGCCTCCAGCTGTCGCATGACCGCGTCGACCGCCGCACGTGGCTGGGCACCCAGGGAGTGGCCCGCGAGGTAGGTAGCCGTCGCATCGTCCGGACCGTCGGGCAGCCGGAAACGAGCGCGGATCGGGGTCATCGGGTCGGCTGCGTCCGCCGCCACGGCCCACGCCTTCGTGCGCCGGTCGGCCAGCGTCGTCCCGGGCGTCACGCGGTCACCGGTGCGCTCCGACCCAGGAAGTCGAGCGCGTTGTCCCGGAGCATCCGGCCGCTGACAGCTGCGTCGAGACCGCCGAGCGCGCGGATGGTGGAGCCGGGTCGATCCTCGCCCAGTGGAAAGGGGTAGTCCGTGCCGAGCGAGATACGGTCGGCGCCAAGGAGCTCGACGAGGAACCGCAGCGTGGCCGGATCGTGCACGAGCGAATCGACATGGATCCGGTCCAGGTAGTGGCTCGGCGGGAGCGGGTCCTGGGTCGCGGCGAGATCGGGCCGGGCGCGATGTCCGGCATCGATGCGGCCGAGGATGCCCGGGAACGATCCGCCGCCGTGCGCCAGCAGGACCCGCAGGGTGGGCAGCCTGCGCAACACGCCGCCCAGGGTGAGGGCGCAGAACGCGAGCGCGAGCTCCGTCGGCATGCCCACCAGCCACGGCAGCCAGTGCCGGCCCATGCGCTCGGGCGCGAGCATGTCCCAGGGGTGGATGAAGATCGCCGCACCCAGGTCCTGGGCGGCCTCCAGCACCGGCAGCAGACGGGGATCGTCGAGCTCCATGCCGCCCGCGTTGGTCCCGATCTGGATGCCGGCGAGGCCCAGCTCTCGCACGCTCCGCTCGAGCTCCACGATGGCGAGGTCAGGGTCCTGCAGCGGCACGCTGCCGAGCGCCGCGAACCGGCCCGGCCAGCGGCCGACGACCGACGCGAGGTGGTCGTTGAGGATCCGGGCCAGCTGGGCGGTATCTGCCGCCGGGGCCCAGTACGAGAACATCACGGGCACCGTGGACAGCACCTGCAGCTCCACGCCATCGCGGTCGCAGTCCTCGAGCCGACGAACCGGGTCCCAGCAGTCATCGTCGATGACCCGGAAGAGGCGGTCATCGATGACGATGCGGGCACGGCGCGGTCCATCGGGCACGATGCTCGGCCAACCGCCGTAGCCGAACCGCTGGCGGAGGTCCGGCAGCTCCGGCGGCAGGATGTGGGTATGGACGTCGACCAGCCCGGGGGTCATGGACACGTCGTGATGGCGCGAGTCCGCCCGGCCACGCTCAGGCGCGGTTGGGTGCCGGCGCGACCGTGCCGCAGCGCGGAGCAGGTGCGCAGGCCGATATCCCCGAAGAAGTGCTCCATGACCGGCTTGAGCTGCGTGCCCAGGTCCGTGATGACGCCCACGAACTGGTACAGCTGGTTGCCGCAGCTGTCGCAGTACCAGGTGATCGACTCTTCCTCATCCGGTCGCCGCTGGCGCTCGACCACCATGCCCATCGTGCCCGCCGGGCGTCGAGGGGAGTGGATGGTGTTGCCCGGCAGCAGGAAGATCTCGCCTTCCTTGATGGGGATGTCCCGGGGCACCCCATCCTCGATGACCTTGAGCGTGATGTCACCGGTCAGCTGGTAGAACAGCTCCTCGCCCGGCTCGCAGTGGTAGTCGGTCCGGGCGTTGGGGCCGGCCACGATCATGACCTGGAACTCACCGGCCCCATACAGCAGCTTGTTGCCGACCGGCGGCTGCAGCGATGCACGGTTGTCCTCGATCCATCTGGCCAGGTCGGTCGCCACCAGCTGCGACATGGTTCACCCTCCTGTGGGTGCCGCGAGGTTGCATCGGCACGACGCCACAGTACACCGGATGCAATCCATTGCGCAATAGGTTCGTGCGGGCGCGACGGTCCACGGGCGGGACCAACGGCAAGGTTGCGCAACTGATTGCAGACACACCGGCGCCCGGCGCCAGGGTTCAGGGTGTGAGCCAGCGACCGTCGCGCATGAGCTGGCGCCCGGCCAGCTCGTTCGCCTCGCGCCAGGCGCGGATGTCGCGAGGCCGGACCCGGAAGTAGCGATAGATCCCGGCCTCCGCACGTGGATCGAACCCGGCACGCGCCGCGAAGGCGTCACCGAGTGCCGTCGGGATGTCCTCGACGGCCAGATCCTCCACGGTGCCTTCGATGAGCACCACGTCGCGAGTCGGACCGATGGCCACCCGAACGCTGCCGGTCGTCCGCAGGTTGCGGCCCGTCGGGCTCGTGGCGGGTGTCGCGAGCAGCAGGCTCGCGCCCTCCCACAGGAAGGAGAGGGGCACGAGACTGGGCGAGCCGCTCGCCGGGTCCGCGGTGGCGACCCAGCAGTCGACGTCAGCCTCCAGCCGACGCAGCGTGTCCGTTCGACGTTGGGCCAGCGACCGGGGGTTGGCGGGCATCGGTTCGGTGTCCACGCTCCAGGGTGCCTCGTCGACCGTCAGCGGGCCGAGCGGCTGGGGCGTCGGTCGCCACCGGTCGGCGGCTGGGTCGTGGAGTCACGGACCACGAGCTCCACCGGCAACACCAGGTGCCGGACCTCCGGTGCGCCCTCGAGCTGCTCCACAAGCAGCCGCGCCGCCTCACGGCCCATCTCGTACTGGGGCACCCGGACGGTGGTCAGCGCGGGCGTCACGCGATCCATCATGGGCAGGTCGTTGAAGCCCGTGACCGAGACCTGCTCGGGACACCGGATGCGACTCTCTCGCAGGACGTCCAGGGCGCCGAGCGCCAGCAGGTCGTTGCCGGTGACGATGGCCGTGAACGGCTCCCCAGCCATGAGCAGGCGCCGGGCAGCCCGGACGCCCTCGCTGATGGCGTACGTCTCGGTCTCCACCGAGAGCTCGGCGGGGATGGTCAGCCCCAGCCGCTCCAGCGCCCGCATGAGGCCCGCGGTACGTGCCCGGCCCGTGCTCGTGTCGGACGGACCGGCGATGTGGGCGATGTGCTCGTGGCCGAGCGCGACGAGGTGCGCGGCGATGTCCGCCATGCCCGCCTCGTTGTCGGGTGCCACGGAGGACACGGGTGCGTCCGTCGCGGTCCGATTGAGGGTGACCGTGGGCACGCCCAGCGTGGCCGCGTCCTCCAGCAACGGATGACGGACATGGGCCGTGGCCAGGATGAAGCCGTCCACGCCGCGTGCCCGGAGCGACGACACGAGCCGGCGCTCGCGCACCTCGTCCTCGTCCGTCGCGGAGAGGAGGGCGCTGTAGCCGTGCTCCTCGAGCATGTCCACGATGCCCCGCATCATGGGCGGGTAGAGCGGTCGCGAGATGTCCGGGATGAGCACCCCGATCATCTCCGAGCGCTGGGTCCGGAGGGTGCGTGCCGCGACGTTGACCTCGTAGCCCAGTCGTGCGGCGGCGGCGTCGACCTTGGCCGCGGTCCGGGGATGGACGCGGTCGCGGGTCCGGGGATTGAGCGCCCGGGACGCGGTCGCGATGTGGACGCCCGCCTCGCGCGCCACATCCCGGAGACGGATCTCCGCGCCAGGCCGCATCGATCGGACAACCGTTTGTGTGCCGCCGTGCGGCAGGCCTGCATCGGTGTCAGGGACCGGTCGCGACACGGGGTCATCCTCCCTGGGCTGGTCCTGCGATCGGATGCGTCGAGGCAAGCCTAGCCCACCCGGGTCCCGGCGGTCGGCATCCTGCTCATCCCTGGCTGAGGCTCGTGGCGACCTCTGCGGGGGTCGTCATCCCGCCCCCGGCACCACCCGGCAAGCCGGTGCGCCCGCCGCTCGTGGCCCCCACCGATGTGCGGGCGATGGCGCGCCTGCCCACGAGCCAACGGACGAGGAACGCGAAGCCGAACATGAACAGCGTGAACAGCACGGCCATCGCGGCGCCCTGGGAGGGGTCGTACAGCTGGGCGGCACCGGGGTTGATGCGCGAGAAGAGGTACCACGCGAGGGGCCGGGTGTCGGGCGTGGCCAGGAACGCCGGCAACGTGAACTCGTGGGCGCCGAGGATGAACAGCTGGATCCACACGGCCGCCATCGCGGGCAGCAGCAGCGGGATGACCACCCGTCGGAAGGTCGACAGGCGGCTCGCCCCGGAGGTCGCGGCCGACTCCTCCAGCGAGGGGTCGATCTGGAGCACCGCGGCGTGGTTCACCCGATAGGACACCGAGATCCGATACGCGTACGCCAGGATGAGCACCCAGATGGTGCCGATGAGCGGCACGGTCTTGTTGAGCACCAGGTAGAACAGGAATGTCGAGAAGCCCACGATGACCGTCGGGATGGCCACGGACGACGACGCGAGCATGTCCAGGATGCGCGTCCCCCATCCGGTCCGACCCCGCGCCACGACCCACGCCGCGATGACCGCGAGCAGCACCGCGATGGTCGCGGCGCTCCCGGCGATGACGACGGTGCGGCCGAAGGAGGCGTAGAACTCGGGATCGTGGATGACCGCCACGAACGAGTCCAGGGTCGCGGACTGCTGCAGGTTCTCGAGACTGATGGGCATCGCGAAGGGCGTCACGGCCGACCACAGGAGGGCGACCGCCGGCAGCACCGACGTGGGCAGCAGCCACAGGACCAGCAGGATGACCACCGGCCACTTCCAGCGACGGAGGCTCAGACGCGTCGGCCGGAAGCCCTTGCCGGTCACGGATGCCTGCCGTCGCGCATCGCGCGTGACCCACATGTAGCCCCGGAAGATGAGCAGGGTCGCGATCAGGAAGCAGACCCCGTATGCCGCCGCGAGCCCGTACTTGGGCAGCTCGCTGCCGGTGCTCCGAAGCAGGTTCCACATCCGGAGCGCGAAGATGTTGCGGCCGTTCTGCTGGCCGAACAGGAGCGGGATCTCGAGGCTACCGAGCAGCAGGATGGTGGACAGCAGCACGATCGCGAGGGTCCCGGGGAAGAGCACCGGCAGGGTCACCCGGCGGAGCGTCTGCCACGCGGATGCACCCGACGTCCGGCTTGCCTCTTCGAGCGAGCCGTCCATGTTCTGCATGATGGGCACCAGCAGCAGGAACGGGAACGTCACTGACACGATGCCCTGGACGATGATGATGGTCGGGAACGCGAACGGATCGATGGGCCCGGTGTCACCGCCGATGAACGGCAGCGCCCGGAGCAGCTGGTTGAGCAGGCCGCTCTGGGGTGCCAGCATCAACAGCCACGACTGCCCGCGCACGATGGGCGGGATGATGTACGGCAGCAGGATGAGCACCGAGATGAGCGTTCGGCCGGGCACGTCGGTGCGCACCACGAGCCACGCCAGCGTCCACGCGATGACTGTGGAGATGACGGCCGCCCCCCCCACGTACACGGCGGTCGTCAGGAGCACGGCGCCCAGGTCGCCGGTGCCGCTGAACAAGGTCGCGTAGTTGTCGAGGGTCCAGGTCGCGCTGGGCACCCCGATGGGCAGGTAGGGACCTCGGAGGGAGGCCAGCAGCTGCGTCACGAGCGGCACGACCAGCAGGTACCCGATGGCCAGGATGGCCAGCGTGGTCACGATGGTCATGCCGCTCAGACGACGCACGAACGGACCTCCGGATAGGGAAGGGCGCCGGCCACGACGGTCGGCGCCCGGAGCTCGAGCTTCGGATGACCTACTGGTACATGACGTTGTTGGCGTCGTTGATGAGCGAGTTCCACTGGTCGCGGTTCGCGGTGGTCTCCCACTGGCCGGTCGCAGCGCCCGCGTACATCGCATCCGCGTTCTGCTTGATGAGCCCCGTGGCCTTGTCGAGCATCGAGCTGGGCAGGCCGGGGAAGGGCACCGCCGAGGTATTCAGCGCCTCGGTCGTCAGGCGCGCGGTGATCCAGTCGGGGTCGTAGGCGTTCCAGATCGAGTACAGCGTCGCGCCGGGCTTGTTCTTGGCTTCCGCGTTGACGCCGCCGAACTGGATCCAGACGCCGGCGTCCTTCATGGGCGTCAGCGCCAGGTCCGGGTTGGGGTTGAACAGCTGACCCGCGAAGACCACTGGCTTGTCGCCGGTCGACAACAGCGAGCCGGGGTCGTCGGTCAGCGTCAGGTTGCTGGCCTTGAGGTCCTTGATGAGCTGCTGCATCTTGTCGGTGCCGTTGACCATGCCGTAGCCCGTGAAGAACTGGCCGTTCCAGCTGGCCATGGCCAGCTTGTCCTTCCACGCGGCATCGAGGTATGCCTCGTAGGTATCGGGGACCGTGGCTTCCTTGCTGGAGTTGCTGTTGATGAGCCAGCTGTTGAGGCTGTCGGGCAGCAGCTCCGACGGGCCGACCGTGAAGTACTCGGCGGGGATGCCGAAGCTCGTCCAGTCGATCTTGTCGAACAGGCCCGCGTCATACAGCTGCGTGGCGCTCGTGAGGGAGCCCGAGAGGTAGTCGGAGTTCTCGGTGCCGGTCTGCTGGGCCGTGATGATGGCCGCGGCCAGACCGTCCTGGAAGCCCTGGGTCTTGATCTTCAGCCCCGGGAACCGGGTCGTGAAGGCGTTGATGACATCCGGGCTCAGCTCGTACCAGTCCCAGATGACGACCTGGCCACCGTTGGTCGCGAGCGCCTCCTGGTAGAGGCCGTCGAGGGCCGTGTTGATGGTCGGCCAGTAGTCCGTGTAGAAGTTCTCGCAGCGGGTGACGATGCCGACCGGCACCGCGTCGCAGACCGGGCTGCCACCGGACGCCGCTGGCGCGGACGCTGCCGGCGATTGCGCCGCGCCGATGCCGGCCGTGCCGACCAGAACGGCGATGCTCCCGATGAGACCCGCGGCGATCCGCGCCTTCCGGTGAACCATCGATCTCCTCCTCAGGACGACCTCTATGCGGCAGCCCATGGACCGATCCGGCTGCACCGGATCATCATGGCTATCGATTGCGATCACTGCAATCATGTTGCCGCTTGTCGGCGAAGGTATGCGCTGGGTACGCTACTGTCAAGCATGATCCTGTGGATCGCACACAAGCGAGGTGATGGTGCAGACATCGGTGACGCCGGGCGCACGACCGGCCCTCCAGGTGCACGGCCTGGTCAAGGACTATCCGGTCGCCTCCGGCTGGCACCGTGCGGTCGATGGCATCGACTTCGAGGTCACCGAGGGCCATTTCTACTCGCTGCTGGGACCCTCCGGCTGCGGCAAGACCACGACCCTGCGCTGTGTCGCGGGTCTCGAGCGACCCGACCAGGGGTCGATCTCGCTGGGTGGCGTCGTCGTCGCCGACGGCCAGCGTGCCCTGCCGCCCGAGAAGCGCGACATCGGGATGGTGTTCCAGAGCTATGCCATCTGGCCCCACATGACCGTGTTCGAGAATGCCGCGTTCCCGCTGCGGGTGAGCAGCACCAAGGTCGGCAAGGAGGAGCTGCGGCAGCGGGTGGACGAGGTCCTGGGCATCGTCGGGTTGGCCGACTACGCGGGCCGATCGGCGACCCAGCTCTCCGGCGGACAGCAGCAGCGACTGGCCCTGGCCCGGGCGCTCGTGCGGCGGCCAAAGGTGCTGCTGCTCGATGAGCCGTTGTCCAACCTCGATGCCCGGCTGCGTGACCGGATGCGCTCCGAGATCCGCGACCTCCAGCGACGTGTGGGCATCACGACCCTCTACGTCACCCACGACCAGGTCGAGGCGCTCTCCATGTCCGACCGGATCGCGGTCATGGAGGGCGGCCATATCGTCCAGGAAGGGGATGCCCGGACCATCTACAGCCGGCCCGCCACGCGTTTCGTGGCCGCGTTCGTCGGCTCTACCAACTTCCTCGCCTGCGTCGCGATGGATCGGGGCGCGAACGGCGCTACCCGGCTGCGGGTGGGTGGCGGCGTCGTGGAGGCGCTCGTGCCGGAGGGCATGACCGAGGGCGAGGAGGCGACCCTCACGGTGCGGCCCGAGAACGTCTGGTTGCACCCCGTCGCGGACGACGTGACACCGCCCCCGGGCACGCTCGTCGGCAGCATCGACCAGATGATCTACATGGGCGACGTGCTCGACGTGCGCGTGGCCCTGCCCGGCTGCACGGTGGCCGCCCGGGCGCACCCATCGGTGGAGCTGCAGCCGGGTCATCGGGTCGTGGTGGAGCTGCGACGTGAGGACCTTTCGGTCATCCATGAGCAGCTCGGCATCGTCTCCTCCGCGGGTGTGCAGGACGCCGTCGGGACGCGCTGAGGCCGGCCGCGTGCCAGCCGCGACGAGGGTTGCCGCGCCGGATCACGCGGATAGGCACGCAGCCAATTACCAAGATTTCGGATACAAAACACGAAGCATGGGGTACACTCGGCCGGATGCGCGTCGAACAGGTCTCGTTCCACAACGCGGGTGCCCGCCTCGCGGGCACGTTGCTGCAGCCCGACCTGGCGGACGAACCGAGACCCGGGATCGTCCAGGGCCCCGGCTGGATGGGTCTCCGCGACGCGAAGCTCTACCTGCCGTATCACGAGGCGCTGACCCAGGCAGGCTTCGCGGTCCTCACCCTCGACTATCGAGGCTTCGGTGACTCGGAGGGGGACGCGACCTTCCTCGATCCGATGGCCCAGGTCGCCGATATCCGGGCGGCGCTCACCTATCTCCAGACCCGGCCCGAGGTCGACCCGCGGCGGCTGGGCGTCTTCGGCTCCGGCGGGACCGGTGGCGGCAACGCGGTCATGGCCGCGGGCCTCGACGATCGGGTCCTGGCGACGGTGGCCCAGGTCCCCGTGGCGGACGGCCGCGACTGGCTCCATCGGATGCGCCGCGAGCACGAGTGGCTGGAGTTCCTCGACCGCGTCCGGTCGGCCAGGGAGCGGTACGTCGCGACCGGCGATCTGGAGCTGGTGGCGCCGCGCGATGGGATCATGGTGCCCACGCCGGAACGTCGGACCACGACGGTCAAGAGCGATGTGGACGGACGCGTGCCGGACCAGGTGGCGCTCCTCTCCGCGGACGCGATCATGGCCTACCGGCCGCTGGACGCCGTGGCCGCCATCGCACCCCGCGCGCTGATGCTCATCGCCGTCGAGCACGACGCGGTCACGCCGGAGGATCACGCGCGCGCCCTCTACGACCTCGCGACCGGTCCCCGGCGGCTGGTCGTCCAGACCGGCACCACCCATTACGCGGCATACGCCCAGTACCGCGACGTGGTCAACCCACTCATCGTCGACTGGTTCCGGCGCTATCTCATCGGTGGTGAGGTGGTCGTGCACGAGGACACCACCGCGACGGGCATCACGTATCTCGACCGACCGACCATGCCAGCAGCCCGACCGGGAGTAGCCCAGTGACCGCGTTCGACCTCATCATCCGTGGCGGCACGATCGTCGCAGCCGAGGGCCAGGTCGCGGCGGACGTGGCCATCCGTGACGGGCGCATCGCGGCTGTCGTCGCGCCAGGGACCACCTTCGATGCCCAGCGCATCATCGATGCCACAGGCAAGCATCTCCTGCCGGGGATCATCGACGTCCACTCCCATCACCGCGAGCCCGGGTTCACCCACAAGGAGGACATCGTCAGCGCCACCTCCGCGTGCGCCGCGGGCGGTGTGACGACCTCGTTCGCGATGCCCAATGTGGACCCGCCACCCAACTCCGCGGAGCGGCTGGCGGCCATGATCGAGCTGTACCAGGCGAAGGCGATCATCGACTGGAACATCAACCCTGCGGGCACCATCCCGGCCAATCTGGCCGAGATGGCGAGCATGGGCATCGCGGCATTCAAGGTGTTCATGGTCGTGGATACCGGGCGGTCGTATCCCGCACATGCCGGGCATCGGCGTCCATGACCACGGCAAGCTGCTGGAGATCTTCGAGACGGTCGCGCCCACGGGCGTCCGGCTCATGGTCCATCCCCACGACCAGGCGCTCATGGATCACATCGAGCGCCAGTACTGGGATCGCGGCGAGCACGACTTCCGGGCCTACGCCAGGGCGTACGCTGCATACGACGGCATCATCTGGGACAGCGCGGCGGCGCTGCTGCTGCGGCTCCAGCTGGCCACGGGGACCCCGCTCCACCTGCTGCATACCCAGACGACGGGTGTCGTGGAGCAGATCCGACGTGCCAAGGATCGGGGTCAGGACGTGTCGGCGGAGATCAACCCCTGGGCCGTGCTGCTGGGCAATGACTGGGCGAACATCGAGCGACTCGGCTCCTATGCGCTCTCCTACTGGGTCCCGGAGGCCAACACCGAGCCGCTCTGGGCGGCGCTCCGAGACGGCACCATCGACGTCGTCTCGCACGGACCATGGGCCGCATACCCGCGAGGAGAAGGAGCCCGGCTGGACCGACGGCTGGAAGGCCCACACGGGCACACCCTCGGCCCAGTTCTACGTGCCCCTGCTGCTGGATGCGGCGCGCCGTGGCCACATCAGCCTGGAGCGGGTCGTGAGTGCCACGGCGACGCGATCCGGCGCGCATCTTCGGCCTCGCGACCAAGGGCCGCGTTGCGGTGGGCATGGACGCGGACGTGGCCATCGTCGACCTCGATCGCGAATGGACCATCACCGACGACGTCGTGCTCTCGAAGATCGGCTGGACCCCGTACGCGGGACGGACCATCACGGGTGCCATCGATCGCACCCTCGTGCGCGGAGCCGTGGTCTACGAGGACGGACAGGTCACCGGCGAGCAGGGATGGGGCCGGCAGGCCCGGCCCACGCGCTGACACACCGGACACGAGGAGGAGCGTTACCCATGGCGATGCGTTTCGGGCTGCTGCTGCCGCATTTCGGCGTGGAGGCCGACCAGGACCTGCTCGTCGACGGCGTCCGCCTCGCGGAGCGCCTGGGCTTCGACTCCATCTGGGTGCGTGACCACCTGGTCTTCCATCCCCACGGCATGGAGGGCACGGATAGGACGTTCATCGAGCCGTTCATCACGCTCTCGTACCTCGCAGGCGCGACGGAGTCCATCGGCCTTGGCGCGGCGACCATCATCCCGTTCCGCCACCCCATCCTGATGGCCTACATGGTCAGCTCGATGTCCTGGCTCAGCCGGCGTCGGTTCGACCTGGGTGTGGGCGCGGGCAACTTCCAGCACGAGTTCGATGTCATCGGCCAGTCGGATGTCGACCGGCCGGCGATGATGAAGGAGCAGGTCCGCATCGCCCGCCGGCTCTGGTCCGGCGAGAGCGTCGAGCACCACAGCGAGCTGTACGACTTCGACGATGTCGACCTCAAGCCGCAGCCGGTGCATCCGGTGCCGGTCTGGTGGGGCGGCGCGACGCCGGCCTCGGCGCGCCTGGCGGTCGAGTTCTGCGAAGGGTGGCTGCCGGGGCGCATCACCTTCCCGACGTTCGAGGCACGGGTGGGCAAGATCCGGGAGATGACCGCCGAGCAGGGCAAGCCGATGATCCTGACTGGGGCGGTCCCGGTGACGAGCGTCGGTGCCACGCGCGAGGCCGCCCTGGCCGGGCTCAACGCGCCGGGTCTCATCAAGAACGCCAACGCCCAGAGGTTCTGGCTCAAGCCGCCGTCGGGCGAGTTCACGAGCATCGAGGAGCTCGACGGCTCCATCCTCGCGGGCACGCCCGACGACATCGTGGCCGGGATACAGCGCTACCAGGAGCTGGGAGCCGACCTGCTCATCTTCGACTTCCGGATGCGCTTCCCGGACTGGCTGGAACAGATCGAGACCATCGCCCGGGACGTCTTGCCGCGCGTGGCGAGCGCGCCGGTCGGCGCCGCCAGCTGACCGGGGGCCGCATGTATCGCATCACCATCGACGTCGGGGGCACCTTCACCGACTGCCTGGTCATGGACATCGACGCCGGCAGCCTGCGCCAGTTCAAGGCGTACACCACGCCCACGCGACCCGTCGCAGGGGTTCCTGGATGCGGTGACCAAGGCCGCCGCCGGATACGGGCACCCGGACCTGGCCAGCTTCCTGGGCCAGGTCGAGCTCATCATCCATGGCACGACCCTGGCCACGAACACGCTCATCAACCGCAACGGCGCGAAGACCGGCATGATCACCACGCGTGGCTTCCGGGACATCATCGAGATCCGGCGGGGCTTCAAGAACGTGCGCACCTCGATGTACGACGTCTTCGTGCCGCCCTATGAGCCGCTCGTGCCCCGACATCTGCGGCTGGAGGCCGCGCGAGCGATCGCTGTACGCCGGCGAGATCGTCACCGAGCTGGACGAGGCGTGAGACCCGGGCCGCCGCGGAGCGACTGCGCGAGAAGGGCGTGGAGGCGGTCGTCATCGGCTTCCTCCACTCCTATGCCGACCCCGCCAACGAGCAGCGAGCGAGCGCCGATCACGCGCGAGATCCTGCCCGACGCGTACGTCACGGCCTCCCACGAGATCCTGCCCGTCTGGCGCGAGTACGAGCGGTTCTCCACTGCGGTCGTCTCGGCGTACACGGGCCCCATCGTCGAGCGCTACCTGCGGACGCTCGTCGCCCGCCTGGCGGAAGAGGGCTTCACGGGCAACCTGCTGATGATGCTCTCCGACGGGCTCGTCGCGACCGTGGACTACTGCATCCCGCGCGTCGTCTACCTCATCGGCTCCGGGCCCGGCGGCCGCACCATCTGGCGCGCTCCACATCGGCGACGCCGATCGGCGACCAGGGACATCCTGTCCGTGGACATGGGCGGCACCTCGTTCGACATCTGCATGGTGCGCGACGGGGAGATCCCGACGACGACCGAGGCATGGGTCCAGGACGAGCGCGTGGCCATCAAGATGGTGGACATCCAGTCGGGCGGCGCTGGCGGCGGCTCGATCGCCTGGATCGACCAGCTGGGCCTGCTGCGCGTCGGGCCACGGTCCGCCGGCGGCGATCCCGGGCCTGCCTGCTACGGCAAGGGCGGCACGGAACCGACCGTGACGGACGCGGACCTGGTACTGGGCTATGTGCCCGCCGACTTCTTCCTGGGTGGCGAGATCGCGCTCGATGCGGACGCCGCGGCGACGGCCATCCGGACCGTCGCGGACCCCCTGGGCATGACCGTCGAGCGGACGGCAGCCGCGATCTTCACGACCGTCAACTCCTACATGGCCGACCAGATCACGGAGGTCGCGACGCGTCACGGCCATGACGTGCGCGACTTCGCGCTCGTCGCGGGCGGCGGTGCCGGACCGGTCCACGCGGCGTCCATCGCCGACCTGCTGCACATGCCCCAGGTGGTCATCCCGCCCATCGCGGCGACCTACTCGGCGTTCGGCATGTTCGCGATGGATGTCGGCCGGAACTACGCCCGGTCGTACATCGTGCGTGCGGCGGAGCTCGATCTCGAGCGGGTCCGGGGCCTGTACGCGGCGATGGAGACCGAAGCGGTCGAGGGGTTCGGCGCCATCGGTGTCGGCGTCGCCGATATCACCTTCGCGCGGACCGTCGATGTCCGCTACCAGGGCCAGTTCCACGAGGTCGAGGTGCCCATGGCATCGGGCGTCGCTGGATGCCGCCGCCATCACGGAGGCGCTCGATGGCTTCCATCGACGACACCGGCAGCTGTATACCTTCGACATGCCCTGGCAGGCGGTCGAGCTGCTCACCTTCCGCTTGCGGGCCACGACGCCTCGGGCGCCATTCGAGATGCGCCGCATCGAGGTCGGGCGGGCCGGACGCGAGCGGCGCCATCAAGCGCAGGCGCCGGGCGTGGTTCGAGGGTGAGCCCGTGGACACGCCCATCTACGATGGCGCACTCCTTCGTGCCGGCAACGAGTTCCACGGACCGGCCATCGTGGAAGAGACGACGACGAGCGTGCTCATCCCGCCCCGGTATGGGTGCCGGGTGGATGACGTCCGGAACTACGTCCTGACGCGCGACCGCGCGAGCGCCGGGCAGCCGGCCGGCATAGGGCCCGTTGCGCTCGTCGGAGGCGTCGCATGACCCGGACCGACCACACGGCCGGTGGCGCCGCCGCGACCGGGCGCGACATCGACCCCATCACGCTCTCGACGGTCTGGCACGGCTTCCAGTCCATCGGCCGGGAGATGCGCCACGTCATCGACCGGACGGCGCAGAGCTATCTCATCGCGCAGCTGCATGACATGGCGGCCGGCATCTGGGACGTCCACGGCAACACCATCGCGGTGCCCGAAGGGCCCACATCCATGTTCCTGTCCCAGGGCTTCACGGTCCGCTACATCATGGAGAAGATGGGCCACCTGCTGAAGCCGGGTGACGTGATCCTGTGCAACGACCCGTACAAGGGGTACTGCAACCACCTGCCCGACTGGGGCTTCTTCCGGCCGGTCTTCTACCAGGGCGAGCTGCTGTTCATCGTGCTCACCCGTGGCCACCAGATGGATACCGGTGGCGCGTTCCCGGGTGGCTACTTCCCCAACGGCTACGACATCCACGCCGAGGGGATCATGATCCCGCCCATCAAGGTCGTCGACGCGGGTGTCGAGCGGACCGATGTGCTGGAGCTCATCTGGAACAACGTCCGCTGGCCGGAGGGCGTCAAGATCGACAACTACGCCCTCATGGCCGCGCTGCAGGTCGCCAACGACCGGATCATCGCGTTGCTCGACAAGTACGGCAAGGACGAGGTCCTCGACGTGTGTCGACGAGATGATGGACCGCATGGAGACCTCGGTCCGCGGCCAGCTCTCCGCAGTGCCCGACGGCACCTGGTCGGGCGAGTCGTCCACGGACGACGACGGCACCGTGCTCGACGAGCAGGTCACCGTCCGCTGCGACGCCACCATCAGGGGCGACGAGCTCATCCTCGACTTCTCGCGCAGCGACGGGCTGCGCAAGGGCTTCGTCAACTGCACCTACTCCTCGACGTACAGCCGGGCGGTCGCCGGGTCGTTCCTCTACTTCGACTCCGCGCTCGCCGAGTTCCACAACGAGGGCTCGATGCGCGCCGTCACGGTCATCGCGCCCGAGGGGACGGTGGTCAACGCCACGTACCCGGCCACGGTCGGCGGCTCGCCCGTGAACGTTGGCACCCAGGTGCTGGAGGCGACCGTCAACGCGCTCTCCAAGGCGATGCCAGACAAGGCCATCGCGGGCTGGGGCCGCCGGCGTGGCCACTACATCGCAGGAACCGACCCACGGACCGGCGAGCGATACGTCCAGACGACGACCGATGCGGACGGGGGCGCGGGTGCGGTCCACGGCTTCGATGGCTACGAGGGTGCCCTGGGCATGTCCGGCCTCGGCTCCATCAACCGGGGGTCGGTGGAGGAGATCGAAGATCCGCTTCCCGTGGCGCACCCTGAAGTGGCACTTCCTGCCGGACCTGTCGGGAGCGGGTGAGTGGCGGGGTGCCTGCGGCATGCTCTGGGAGGTCGAGAACCTGGGTGGCGACGTGGGTGCCGCGACCGGCTCGTCCGATGGTGACCTGACCCAGCCACCCGGCGCGCTGGGTGGCCAGGACGGGCCGCTGTCGCGGATGTACATCCGGCGGGGCGACGTCGAGACACCCGCGCGCACGCACCGGATGGTGCAGGTGCGGACCGGCGAGGTGCTGGGCAAGGTGTCCGGCGGCGGCGGCGGCGTGGGCGACCCGTTCCGGCGTGACCCAGCCAAGGTGCTGGAGGATGTCATCGACGAGATGACGAGCATCGACTACGCCCGGGAGGTCTATGGCGTCGTGGTGCTCCCGGGTGACCCGCCGACGCTGGATCCGGCGGCGACCCGGGCGCTGCGCGCGGCCCGTGGCTGACGCCGTCGCGTTGCCCGATGTCCGGGCCGCGTTGCTGGAGCGGATGTGGCTCATCCGCGCCTTCGAGGAGCGGGCATCGGAGATGTACGCCCGCGGCCAGATCGCCGGGCTGCTCCACCTGGGCATCGGCCAGGAGGGCGTCGCGGTCGGCCTGGCGTGGGCGCTCGAACCTCGTGACCGGCTGTTCGGCGGCCACCGGGCGCATGCTCACGCCCTGGCACGGGGTGCCGATCCGACCCGGCTGCTGGCGGAGATCGCGGGACGTGCCACCGGATACGGCGGCGGCAAGGGCGGCTCGATGCACATCAGCGCGCCCGAGGTGGGCTTCGTGACGGCCACCGGCGTGGTCGCGGGGAACATCCCGCTCGCCCTTGGTGCCGCGTTCGCGGCCACGGTCACGGGTGATGGGTCGGTCGCGGTGGCCGCGTTCGGCGATGGCGCCGGTCAGACCGGGTCGTTCCACGAGTCCCTCAACATCGCCTCGCTGTGGAGCCTGCCGATGCTGTTCCTGTGCGAGAACAACGGCTATGCCGAGTTCTCGCCGCTCTCGGCCCACACGAACGTGGCTCGGCTCGCGAGCCACGCGGCCACGTACGGCATCCCGAACGTGACCGTCGATGGCAACGACGCGTCCGCCGTGCTCGACGCCGCGCGCGAGGGCGTGGCGCGTGCACGGGCAGGGCAGGGGCCCACGTTCATCGAGGCCCTCACGTATCGCCTGCGTGGCCACTACGAGGGCGATCCGGGCAAGTACCGGGAGCTGTCGGAGCTGGCCGACTGGAAGGCGCGCGACCCCATCGCCCGATTCGTCAGCGACGTCCGGGCTTGCGGCGGACTCGGCGCGTGCTGGAGGCTCGCGCGCGCGCCGCGGTCGATGCCGCGACCGAGGCCGTGCTGGCCGCCCCGTCGCCGTCGCTCGACCGGCTGCTGACCCAGGTGACCGCCGGATGACCACGCGCCGCTTCATCGACGGCATCCGCGCCGCGCTGGACATCGAGCTCCGCCGCGACCCGTCGGTCGTCCTGCTCGGCGAGGACGTGAGCTACGGTGGACCGTTCGGAGCCAGCAAAGGATTGTCTGACACATACGGCGGCCGGGTCCGGGACACGCCCATCAGCGAGGCGACCGTCGTGGGCATGACCGTGGGCGCGGCACTGGCCGGGCTGCGGCCGGTGGTGGAGGTCATGTACATCGACTTCATCACGCTGGCCATGGACCAGCTCGTCAACCATGCCGCCAAGCTGCGCTACATGACGGACGGTCTGCTGTCCGTGCCGTTGGTGGTCCGCACCCAGGGTGGTGCGCGCGGCTCGATGGCGGCCCATCACAGCCAGAGCCTGGAGGCGTGGTTCACGCATGTGCCGGGCCTCACGGTCGTGGCGCCGTCCACGCCCGCCGACGCCCAGGGCCTGCTCCAGGCCGCGATCCGGTCCGACGATCCGGTGCTGTTCCTGGAGCACCGGGGCCTCTACTGGACCCGGGGCGAGGTGCCGGACGGCGACGACGCGGCGCTCGTGCCCATCGGGCATGCCGCGATCGTCCGGCCGGGCACTGACGTCACCATCGTCGCCTGGTCGCAGATGGTGACCACGGCACTGGCCGCGGCCGAGACCCTGACCGGCGACGGTGTGGCTGCCGAGGTCATCGACCTGCGCAGCCTCCAGCCGCTCGACCTGGACACGATCCTGGGGTCCGTGGCGCGGACCCGGCGACTCGTGGTCGCGCACGAGGCGGTCACGCAGGGCGGCTTCGGCGCGGAGATCGCGGCGCGCGTCGGAGAGGCGGCCTGGACCGACCTGCTGGCACCCGTCGCGCGCGTTGGCGCGCCGTTCGTGCCGCCGCCCTTCAGCCCGGTCCTGGAGCGGGCCTTCGTGCCGGACGCGAGCACCATCGTGGCTGCGGTCCATCGGACGCTCGCGGCGAGCCCGCATCACGTGGAGGCCTGACCGGATGCTGCCGCCGCTGCCCGTTGAGACGCTGGTCGCGCAGCTGCGGGCGATGCTGCGCATCCGCCGGTTCGAGGAAGCCCTCATCGTCCTGGCCCGGGACCACGACATCGGCCACTTCCATGTCTACGTCGGTCAGGAGGCGACCGGAGTGCCGGCACTCGCGCTGCTGGGTGACGGGGACGTCTCGTACACGACGCATCGCAACCACGGCCATCTCATCGCGCGGGGTGTGTCGCCAGCGGGCATGGCCGCGGAGATCCTGGGCAAGGCCACGGGCATCAACCGGGGGAAGGGCGGCACCCTGCACCTCGCGTCCGCGGCGCACGGCTTCCCCACCACGTCGTCGAGCGTCGGCGGCCCACTGCCCATCGCGGTCGGCTCCGCGTTCGCGTTCCAGGAGCTGGGGCTCGACCGGGTGAGCGTCGCGCTGTTCGGCGACGGGGCGCTCGAGGAGGGCGCCTGGCACGAGTCGGTGAACATCGCGGCCATGCGCCGGGCGCCGGTCATCTTCCTGTGCGAGAACAACTCCCTCGAGGCGCTGGGCCAGAAGGCCAACGAATACCCGTCGTCAACGTTGGCAGCGGTGCGCCTGACCGATCTCGTCGACCCGTTCGGGGTGCCCGCGGTGGCCGTCGACGGCACGGACACCGGGGCGGTGCACCTCGCGATGACCGAGGCCCTGGGGCGCGCCCGGTCGGGCGGCGGTCCCAGCTTCATCGAGGCACGGACCGTCCGCTGGCCCGGCAATCGCCCGCTCTGGCCACAGCTGGTCACGGGTGAGACGGACGTCGCGATGGCCTGGGATGCCGGACGCATCCCCGCCGAGCACGAGCGCTGGTGGTCGTTCCAGGATGGCCTGCTGCGCTTCCTCCGGGAGCTGCTCGCGGCCGACGCGCTCGACCGCGCGACGGCGCTAGCCATCGACACCGAGGCACGCGACGAGATGGCGGCGGCCGTCACATTCGCGCTCGAGAGCCCCTTACCCGACCCAGCGGAGGCGCTCGATCATGTCTTCGCCTGAGCCCGCCTGGTCGAACCTTGCTTACGCCGAGGGGATGGCTCTGGGTCTCCGGGAGGCGCTCGACGCGGACCCGACGGTGCGCCTCATGGGTCAGTACTTCTTCGGCCTCACGGCCTGGCGCCGCCTCACGGTGGCCATCCGGGAGTCGTTCCCGACGCGGGTCTGGGACCCGCCCATCGCGGAGATCGGCTATGTCGGGACCGGCATCGGGGCTGCCATCTCGGGCCTCCGGCCGATCGTCGACGTGGCCACTGCGAGCTTCATCTTCCAGCCCTTCAGCCAGGTCGTGAACGAGGCCGCCAACATCCACTACATGACCGGCGGCCAGACCCGGGTGCCCATGGTCATCCACGTCAACCACGGCATCCGTGGCGGCGGCGCCGCGCAGCACTCCCACAGCCCCCAGGCGATGCTCTGGAACACGCCGGGCATCAAGATCATGACCCCGTCATCGGCGCGCGACGTGCGCGGCCTGCTCGCGTACCGCGGTCGACGACGACAACCCGGTGCTGTGGGCGGACCACGTCAAGCTGTTCGACTACGTGGACGCGGTGCCCGACGCGCCCGAGGCGATCCCGTTCGGTGTCGCCGAGGTCAAGCGTGCCGGCACGGACGTGACCATCGTCGGCACCTCGCTCATGGTCCGGCGGGCGCTGGAAGCGGCCGAGATCCTGGCCGCGGACGGCATCTCGGCGGAGGTGGTCGACCCGCGCACCCTCGTGCCCCTTGACCTCGACACGATCCTGGGCTCGGTGGGTCGGACCGGTCGCCTGGTCGTGGTCGACGAGTGCCACCGCAGCTGTGGTGTCGGCGCCGAGCTCAGCGCCCTCGTCGTGGAGCATGCGTTCGACGCGCTCCGGGCGCCCATCGTCCGGGTCGCCACGCTCGACGTGCCCATCCCGTTCTCCCGACCGCTGGAGGCGTTCGTGGAGCCGAGCGTGGACAAGATCGTGGCCGCGGCGAGGTCGCTGCTGGGGTAGGGCGAATGCGTCAACGATGGACGACGAGGCCCTCCGCCTCCGCGGCTCGTCCGAGCGCGTGGTCCAACGTGGCCATCTCCGCCTCGCAGTCGAGCGCGAGCTGGAGATAGGCAGCATCGTAGACCGTCAGGCCGTGTCGTTCCGCCAGCTCGACGGTCTCGAGCAATGCATGCAGGCCGCGGTCCACGAGGTCGACCCCGGACTCGAAGAGCAGCTGCAATCTCAGGGCGACCAGTGCTGCAGCCTCTCGCCGGCTGCCCTTGAGACACGCATTCGCCACCTCGAGCCGGAATTGTGGTGGGGCGAGGAGCTGCGCGCCAGCCACACGCCAGCCCTGCCATCGCTGTGACCAGTCGCCGACTGCGGCCACGAAGTCCACTGCCACGCTCGCGTCCACGACGATGGCCCGCGGACCCTCGAAGAACGTCATCTGAACTCTCGCCGCTCACGTGCCTCATCAACGGCTCGCATGATCTGGTCGTCCCGCTGGTGGCGTCCGTCACGGATGGTCTGGGCGGCGTCGAAGCCTTCCGGGAACGGGTACTGGCGAGCGAGACGCCGCAACTCCGCGATCGCGCGCAGCTCGCGCTGGAGCTTCGCGGCGGGATCCGTGGCCTCCAGGTCACGCAGCGGCACGAGCGCACACAGCGGCTGCCCGCCACGCTCGATGACGATCCGCTCACCGGCGGCGGCTTCATCCAGGAGCTGGCCGACATGCTTGCGCAGGTCGAGGGCGCTGACGCTCTTCACGTCGACCATCATAGTCCTCTCAGAGCGATATGATGGTCGTCCTTTGGTCCGCGCCTCCGTGGGGTCCCGAGGCTCGACCGGATAGGATGGTCGACGACCGGCAGGGCACGGCTGGGTCGGGACAGGATGGGGAAGAGAGCCGTGGGATTCGCACACGACGCCGCGACGGGAGCGGGCTGATGGCAGATGTCACCCGACTCCACGTGCCGGTCTCGAGGACCGTCGCCCTGAGCGCGTATCCCCGTGGTCTGGATGGTCCCAACGTGCCCTTCCTGCTGGTCCACGGGCTCGCCTCCAACTCCCGGATGTGGGATGGCGTGGCGGAGGTGCTGGCGCAGCACGGGCACCCGGTCATCCCCATCGACCTGCGGGGACATGGCCGCTCGGACAAGCCGGATGAGGGCTATGACTTCGGGACGCTGACCACGGATCTCATCGCGGTCATCGACGAGATGGACATCGAGCCACCCATCATCGCGGGCCAGTCCTGGGGCGGCAACCTGGCCATGGAGCTCGCGGCGCGCCATCCGGGCCGTGTCTGTGGCCTCATCGGCGTGGATGGCGGCACCATCGAGCTGTCACAGGCACTCCCCGACTGGGAGCAGGCCGCCGCTGTCCTCGCGCCGCCGGACCTGCGAGGCACGCCGGTGACGGAGCTCGAGACCTGGATCCGGAGAGCACATCCCGACTGGCCCGAGACGGGCATCTTCGGCACCATGGCCAACTTCCAGGTGCTCGCGGACGGCACCGTCGCGCCCTGGCTGACCCGGGAGCGCCACATGATCATCCTGCGGCACCTCTGGGAGCATCGCCCGTCCCGGCTGTATCCCCATCTCCGGGTGCCGGTGCTGTTCCAGAGCGCAGAGACCCCGGGCGAGGACGCCGACCGGGCGGAGTTCCGGCGCCGGTCGGTCGAGGCGGCGACCGCCGCCATCCCCCAGGCCAGCGTGGAGTGGTTCCGGCCCGCTGACCACGACCTCCATGCGCAGTACCCGGAGCGCTGCGCGCGATCGATGCTGGACTTCGCCGCGACCATCGGCGGATGACCAGCCAGAGGACGGACGCCGCAATGCCACGTGTCCTGGCCATCATGGGATCGGGGGAGACCGCCCCCACGATGGCCCGGGTGCATCGGATGCTGCTCGGCAGGCTCGGTCGCCCACCCGTGCCGGCTGTCCTCCTGGACACGCCGTACGGCTTCCAGGAGAACGCGGACGAGATCACGGCCCGGGCGCTGGACTACTTCCGGGACAACGTCGGGTATCCGATGACCCTGGCGCCCTTCCGGAGCGCCGATGTCGACCCGCTCCAGCGGGCCACGGCCGTGGCTCGTGCCCGGGAGGCGCGCTACCTGTTCGCGGGACCGGGCAGCCCCAGCTATGCCCTCCGGGAGTGGCGCGGGACGGAGGTGCCGAGCATCGTCGCCGACAAGCTCGTGACCGGCGGCATCGTCGTCTTCGCCAGCGCGGCGGCGCTGACCCTCGGCAGCCACACCGTGCCGGTATATGAGATCTACAAGGTGGGCGAAGCGCCCACCTGGCTCGTAGGGCTGGACCTGCTCGCGCCCATCGGCCTGCCGGTCGCGGTCATCCCCCACTACGACAATGCGGAGGGCGGCTCGCACGACACCCGGTTCTGCTACCTCGGTGAGCGTCGGCTGTCGACGCTGGAGGCGTCGCTGCCCTCCGACCACTTCGTGCTGGGCGTCGATTCGCATACGGCGCTCGTCCTGGACCTCGATGCGGGCACCGCCTCCGTGCTGGGTCTTGGTGGCGTGACCGTTCGTGCCGCCGGCCACAGCCAGGTCTTCCCGAGCGGCAGCGTCCAGCAGCTCACGGACCTGCCGGCGGCGGCACATCGGATGCGAGGCATCGGGTCCGGCAGCGGGGTGCGAGCACCCGATACGTCGCCGGGCAGCCAGGCGACACCCGATGCCGTGCGCGAGCCGCTGCGGCCGCTCGACCACGACGTCCGCGAGCTCGAGACGCGTTTCGATGCGCAGCTGGCGGCGGGCAAGGTGGCCGAGGCCGTGCGCACGACGCTGGCCATGGATCTGTTGCTGCTGGAGTGGTCCCGCGACACGGCCGGCACGGATGACCTCGACCGGGCCCGGCTCGCGTTCCAGTCCCTCATCGTGCGCCTCGGCGAGCGCGCCACCGCCGCGGACTCGGCCGGTGCCACGGAGCGCATCGCGCCGCTCATCGAGCTGCTCATCGAGCTCCGGGGCCGCGCCCGAGCCGCGCGCGACTTCGCGGGCGCTGACGTCATCCGCGACGTCCTGGTCACGGCCGGCATCGAGCTGCGCGATGGTGTCGAGGGCACCACCTGGGAGGAGCGGCAGGGCGCGTGAGTGACGACCCTGGATCGTCGACCGGCGCGCACCAACGACCAGGCGGCTGATGCGCTTCGCTCCGGCGCCCGACAGTGTCCTGCGCGATGCGGAGCTGCGCTGGATCCTCGTCGCGCGCGGCGCCAACGCCATCGGCAGCAGCGCGCTGCTCACGGTGCTCGGCTACCAGATCTACCAGCTGACCAGGGATCCGCTCGCCCTCGGCATGCTGGGTCTCGTGGCGGGGTTGCCGGCGCTGGCGCTGGGGCTCTTTGGTGGTCATGTGGCGGACCGCCGTGACCGACGCACCATCATCGTCATCACCGCCAGCGGGCTCGCCCTCGCCGTGCTGGCGCTGGCGGTGGTCTCCCTTGAGGCGGGTGGCACGACGCTGTTCGCGATCCTCGCCATCGTCTTCCTGACGGGTGTGGCGAGCGGCTTCGAGCGACCTGCGCTGACGGCGTTCGAAGCGCAGGTCATCCCCCTTGGCCAGGCCGCCGAGGGTGCCTCGTGGGTGAGCACGATGTGGACCGCTGGCGGCCTCGTTGGGCCCGCATTGGGGGGCCTCGCGGTGGCGCTGGTAGGTATCCCGACGACCTACCTGCTGATGGCAGCGGTGCTCGCGCTGTCGCCCCTCGCCGATCCTGCGGGTGGCCCGCAAGCCCGTGCCGGAGCCCGAGGCTGGTGAGTCGATGATCGAGAGTGTCCGGGATGGGCTCCGGTTCGTGTTCAAGCGCCAGCAGCTGTGGGGCGCGATGACCCTGGACCTGTTCGCGGTGCTCTTCGGAGGCGTGGAGGCACTGCTCCCCGTGTTCGCGGTGGACATCCTCGATGTCGGTCCGTTCGGGCTGGGCATCATGCGCACAGCACCCGCGCTCGGCGCGCTCATCATCCTGCTCGGAACGACCCGATGGCCACCGAACCGGCACGCCGGGCCGCTGCTCATGGGCAGCGTCGCCGGGTTCGGCGTCGCGGTGCTGGTGTTCGGCCTGTCCACCAGCTTCGTGGTGTCGCTGATGGCGTTGTTCGCGCTCGGCGGCTTCGACGCGGTGAGCATGGTGGTGCGCACCGTGACGGTCCGCATCTACTCACCGGAGGCGCTTCGGGGTCGGATCGCATCCGTCAACTTCCTGTTCATCGGTGCCTCCAACGAGCTGGGCGCCTTCGAGAGCGGGCTCATGGCGCGGCTGCTCGGCCCCGTGCCTGCCGTGCTCGTGGGTGGCGTCCTGACGCTCGTGGTGACCGGCTTCGTGGCGCTCTTCGCGCCCGAGCTGCGTCGCCTCGACCTGAGCACGGCGGTCCTGGAGGCGGAGGAGCTCACGACCTTCGCGGATGCCGCCGGCTGAAGGCTGTGCCCGGCGCGCGGCGGCGCGCGGCGCGCGGCCGCCCAGGTCCTCGTATGTGCTCGCGAGGCGCACGGCGCTGCCAGGCGCGAGGCGAGCCCGAGATCCTCGTATGCGCTGAGCGCATGAGGGGGACAACGAAGCCCGCACAAGAGCCCGGGACCGGCCCTTCGTTGGCCGATCCATGCACCTGGCGAGTGGCACGACCACCGAAGGGGTCGATCGGAGCCGGTGGACCGTGTTCAGTGGCCTGCTCATGCGCTGGGCGCATTTGCAGGCAGGGCAGGGGGAACGGCCACCGCCGGACCGGTCGATGTCGCCCCGCGCCTCTGTCATGCTTCGGGGATGCCTGAGTCGTCCAAGCCTGTCCATGCCCGTCGCGCGGGTCGCCTCCGCGTCAGCACCGAGGCCGCGTCGCGTATCGCGCGGGATGCCTCCACTGAGGACGAGCAGTTCCTGGAGCGTGCTTCATCCGTCGCCTTCCAGCGCACCGATACATGGCGGGCGCTGCGCATCCTCGCGGAGTTCGTGGAGGGCTTCGACGCGATGGCTGCCGTGGGCCCGGCGGTCACCGTGTTCGGGTCGGCCCGGACCCATGCCGGCACCCCCCAGTACGAGCTCGCCCGGAGCATCGGCCGGAAGCTTGCCGAGGCGGGCTACGCGGTCATCACCGGCGGCGGTCCGGGCACCATGGAGGCGGCCAACCGAGGCTGCCGCGAGGGCGGTGGCCTGTCGGTCGGCTGCAACATCGAGCTGCCCCACGAGCAGGGGCAGAACCAGTACGTGGACCTGGGCATCGACTTCCGCTACTTCTTCGCGCGCAAGGTCATGTTCGTGAAGTACGCCGATGCGTTCGTCATCATGCCCGGCGGCTTCGGCACCATGGATGAGCTGTTCGAGGCGCTGACCCTCATCCAGACCGGCAAGGTGCGCCACTTCCCCGTGATCCTCGTCGGATCGCGGTACTGGTCGGGGCTGCTCGACTGGGTCCGGGAGACGCTCATCCCCGATGGCACGGTCGGCGCGGCCGATCTCGCGTTGCTCCAGGTGACCGATGAAGCGGACGAGGTGGTCCGGCTCATCCGCTCCTATGTCGATGGATCGAACAGCACCGACGACTAGCCGTTGGGGTCCTTGCGACCCATCAGCTCGCCACCGTCGACGCCCAGGATGTTGCCCGTCATCCAGTGCGTGAGCGGTGATGCGAGGGCCACGAGCGCGTCCGCGACATCCTCGGGGCGCGTGGTCCGACCGCTGGGGTTGCGGTGGAGTGCCTCCGTCAGGAGGCGATCCCAGTTGGGGATGCGGTGGAGGGCGGGCGTGTCGGTCACGCCAGCCCGGATGCCGTTGACGGTGATGCCGTGGGGCATGAGCTCCAGGGCGAGCTGCCGGATGTGGGCCTCGAGGGCGGCCTTGGCGGCCGAGACGGCGCCATATGTGGGCACCGCGAGGGTGGCTCCCTCACTCGTCATCGCGTAGAGCCGGCTGCCGTGGCCGAACATCCCGGCATGGAACAGGTCGCGCACCCAGTAGACGAGCGAATGGGCCATGACGTCCGCGGTCATCTCCATCTGCTTGCGTGACAGCTCCTTGGCTCCCTCCACCTCGGTGATGTAGGGGAGGGTGGCGCCGAACGCGAGCGAGTGGAGGAATGCCGCGATATACGGGTCCGCGCCCGCCGCCCGACGTTCCTCGAACAGGGCACCGATGGCATGCACGACCGACGCGCGCTTCTCGTCATCCGCGGCATTCACGTTGTGGAACACCACCTTGACGCCGGTCGCGGCGATGGCCTCGCGGACCGCGTTGGCGGACTCGATGGTGCCCCGCATGTCGAGGTGAACGCCGATGATGTTGTAGCCGGCGCCGGCCCAACCCTTGCTCACCGCGCCACCGAAGCCGCTGCTGGCGCCGAGCACCAGCGCCCATCGTTCGCGCCCGTCCTGTTGCTGTGTCATGTGGATCCTCGTTGTCGGTCAGCAGGCGCCGGATCACGACCCTGACGGCCGAGTGTACCGACGCTTGCCCGATGCCACACCGGGGCCGCCGGCCAGGAGGGTCGCGCGACCCTGCTGCCGTCGCATACCATCGGGCGAGTGGAGGGATTCGAGCTCATCCTCGTGCTGGTCGTCGTGGTGGGCGCGGTGGTCTCCGTGTCGCGTCGGATCCACGTCCCATGGCCTGTGCTGCTCGTGGTCGCCGGCCTTGCGCTCACCCGGGTGCCCGCGTTCTCCCACGTCGAGATCACCCCGGAGCTGGTGCTCACCGTCTTCCTGCCGCCGCTGCTCTTCGGCGCCGCGTGGGGGACGCCAGCCCAGGACCTCAAGCGCTATCGACGGCCCATCCTGCTGCTGTCCGTGGGGCTGGTGCTGTTCACCACCGTGGTCGTGGCATTCGTCGCGGACCGCATCATCCCGGGCATCCCGCTCGCGGCGGCATTCGCCCTGGGAGCGATCGTGGCGCCACCGGATGCCATCTCCGCGGTCGCCGTGCTGCGACCGCTCGCGGTCCCGCAGCGGCTGACCGCCATCCTCGAAGGCGAGAGCCTGGTCAACGATGCGACGGCGCTCACCGCTTACGCGGTGTCCGTGGCAGCGGTCACCGGGACGTTCGTGCTGGCACAGGCCGTGGGCGACTTCTTCTGGGTCCTGGGCGTGGGGATCATCGTGGGGGTCACGGTGGCCATGGTCTGCGGCTGGATCTGGGCGCGCCTGTTCGACCCGCCGGTCGAGGTGTCCCTCTCCCTCGTCATCCCATACCTCGCGTACCTGCCCGCCGAGTACTTCCACGGATCGGGGGTCATCGCGGCGGTCACGGCCGGCCTGCTGCTGGGCTACAAGAGCTCACGCATCCTGTCCTCCGACGCCCGTGTGCTGGGATCGTCGGTGTGGGAGTTCGTGACCTACATCCTCAACGGCTTCGCATTCCTCATCATCGGCCTCGAGCTGCCGTTCCTCTGGGACCAGCTGCACGACCCGGCCCTGGTGGGGGTCCCGCTCACGGGCCTGGAGCTGGCGGGGATCGGGCTCGCCATCAGCCTGACCGTCATCGTGGCGCGCATCGTCTGGGTCTTCCCGGGTGCCTACCTGCCACGGCTGATCCCGAGCATCGCCCGGAGCGAGCCGTTCCCGCCTATCCGGAACGTGGTGGTCGTGTCCTGGGCCGGGATGCGCGGCGCGGTGTCGCTCGCCGCAGCACTCGCACTCCCAGTGGCCTTCCCGCAACGGGAGCTGCTCCAGTTCGTCGCGTTCTGCGTCATCATCGCGACCCTCGTGGGTCAGGGCCTGACCCTGGCGCCACTCATCAAGGCGCTGGGCATCGTGCCTGGCAACGAGATGCAGCGCGCTGAGGACACCGCGCGCCGCACCGCCATCGAGGCGGCGCTCACGGAGCTGGAGCACGCGCGGGGTGTCTGGCCGCAGCACCTGCCGCTCATCGACCGGCTGCGAGAGACGTTCGAACATCGGGCGGAGCACATCGGCGGCGATGGCGAGGCGTTGTCCGAGTCGGAGCAGGAGCGGCTGGAGCACCGGGCGATCCTGGGCGGCATCCTGGGCGCTGAACGGCGGGCTGTCATCGAGATGCGCGAGCGGGGCATGATCGCGGACCAGGTCCTGCGCAAGATCGAGCGCGAGCTGGACCTGGAGGAGCTGCGCCTCTCCGCCGAAGCGCTGATCCGTCTCCCCTTGGCGGGTGGTCCCCGAGGCCGCGACGCGACCAGGAGGGCGCTCGTTCCGGGTCGCCGTCGTTCCGGGTCGCCGATGTTCCGGGTCGCCGATATGTGCCCAGCGGGTGAGCCGGCCACCGAAAGCCCGGTTCGGGTTCGGATCGGCCCGTTCCATGGCCGTTTGAGTCGCGAGGCGGGTCAGAGAGCCGCCGAAGGCATCGTTTCGCGTCCGCGGGCTCATGTCATTGTCCTGCTCACCCGCTCCACGCATGACTGGCGCGCTACGGGCGGTGCCGCCACCGCCGTCGAGCAGCGATGACACGGCCGTCGGTTCCGGATCGTGAACGGCGAGTCAACGTCGCTAGCCACCGCATCGGCCCGCGCTGGGCTTCCTGGACTGTGGAGCGTCCTGCGCGGCGGGTCCGGCTATACTCCGTTCCCCGCGGTGCGCTCATCCGCACGCGGACTCGGTCGGGGCGTGGCTCAGCTTGGTAGAGCGCAGCGTTCGGGACGCTGAGGTCGGAGGTTCAAATCCTCTCGCCCCGACCACCCATTCCTATTGCGCCGCAACGACTTCGACCAGGAGCGGCTGCGATCCGAATGCAGCCGACCGACCGTGCGCGTCGGCTTCGGGTTTCGGGTGAATCGTCGCCGGCTTGGACGCCCGAGGACCTCGACCCCGCTCGAACTGCGCCGTGGGCAGGATGGGCCCACGTTGTCAGGTGGAAGCTCCCTGGCGAGCCCGTCTTGATGTGTTCCGGACAGTGATACTACCCACGGATGTATAGTTACGGCGCTTCAACCACACTTGGGAACGACCGTGTCGTGCGCTGACCTTCATCGATGGCTGGTCCGTCGTCGCCTGCCAGTCATCGACGTGTCTACCGAGGCGTGGCAGGAAGCCCGTGAGGCGGTCGGTCTCGCACCGGGGATCACACAAGCCAAGTGCCTGTCACGCATGGTCGACACGGGCCTGCTCCGACGTGTGCGGCGCGGGCTGTACGTGGTCGTCGACCCGGCCCGCGAGGCACCTGCTGCGGCGATCGCGAGCGGCGCCTTCGCGCACATCGAGCATTACGTCACCACCGACGCCGCGCTCGCCATCCACGGTCTGATCGACCAGCCCATCCCGACCATCACGGTCATGGTGCCCCGACCAGCCCCGACGCGGTTCCGCGTCGGCAACACCCTCGTGAGGTGCTCGCGTATGTCGGAGGGGCAGTTCCACCATTCGGACCACTACCGGACCATGCTCGACGGCTTCCGTGTCGATGTCGCGTCGCGTGTCCAGGCCGTCCTGGATGCCATCGACGACCCACGGCGCATGACGCACTCCTCCCTCCTGCCGGAGGTCCTGCGGTCCCTCGACGCGGCCGAGGTCTGCAAGCCTCGCCCTGGCTGCGCTCCAGACGAGCCAGGCAGCGGCGCAGCGGCTTGGCTACCTGCTCGAGGATGCCGGGACCGAGCCCCCGGGGATCCTCGCCGACCTCCGTCCCTCGTCCGTCGTGAGCCTCATACCCGGCAGGCAGTGGCGTGTCTTCTCGACCAGGTGGCGGGTGCGTGGCTAGACGCCGCACAGTCGACGACATCTCCCTCGACTACCTGGCGGCCCGGGACCTCGGCGACCATGATGGGATGGCTCGCCTCCAGAACCAGGAAGCGTGTCTCATCCTCCTGACGGTGCTGGAGCGGCTTGCCGGGAACCCGGACTCGTTCATCCACGAGGTCGCGCTCAAGGGCGGCATCCTCATGGCAGGTGAGCTCGGATCGCCGCGCACGTCGGCCGACATCGACCTCACGAGCGGCCACCTCAAGCGGGTCGACCTGGACCGAGTCGCCCGTGAGGTCCGCGAGGCGGGCCGGGTGTTCCGTGTCCGGGTGGACGGCGAGCCCGAGCGCACCCAGGGTGGCGACCTGATCCATCTGGCCTTCGAGTCACTCACTGACGGTGGCTCCGCGAAGCTCGAGATCAGCACCCGCGAGGACCTGGTCTTCGCGGTGCGAAACGCGGTGTTCGATGTGTCGGACCTTGGGCTCACGCCATTCGAGCTGCCCGCCCTGGCCGAGGTCGAGCTGGTGGCGGAGAAGCTCCGGGCGCTCGTCCAGCGAGCACAGCCCCGCGACCTGTACGACCTGTGGCTCTATCTCGCGGAGTCAGGCTGGTCACTTGACCACCGCGATCTCGCGAGGGCGGTGGAGGCCAAGCTCGCGACCACGCGGCATAAGCGATGGCGCGCTGAACTATGGCGGACCCACCTTGCTGAGATCGAGAGTCTGTGGACGCCCACCTTGGTCGAATGGATCGAGCCGGAGCAGCTCCCTGACCTCGATGAGACGGTCGAGGCGATCGGTCGCCGGATGCGCGAGCTGCGACTGACCTGAGCTGTCTACGCGACCCCGACTCGCGATGGACGTACGTCGGCACGTTCGTGACCGAGATCACCGGAGATGGGGACGGTGTGTCGGCGCTCGTCCTCCCGCCCCGACCATGACCACAAGCCGTGCTTCGAGCGGCTGCTCTCCACGGACCTCACTGCGCGGCTCCGTTGCACCACTCGCCACCGAGCATCACCCGCCGGACCCGGAGGTCATCGTCGAGCTCGACGAGGTCCGCCCGCTGGCCGGGGGCGAGACGGCCCCGGTCGGTCACGCCGATCAGCGCGAGGGGATTGACGGTGGCTGCGGCCACCGCCAGGGGAAGCCCCAGACCCGATCTCGCCAGGTTGCGCACGGCCGTGTCCAGGCTGACGACCGAGCCCGCCAGCACGCCACCGGTGACCAGGGTGCAGCGGTCGCCCCGGACCTCGACCTCGAGACCCCCGAGGACCCCGCGTCCGTCACCGGTGCCCGCCAGGGAGACCGCGTCGGTCACCAGCACGAGGCGCCCCGGAGGCTTCATCCGGGCGATCAGCGGCCACAGGGCGGGATGGACGTGCTGGCCGTCGGCCACGAACTCCACCCAGACCGAATCTTCGAGCAGGGCCGCCGCAGCCAGGCCCGGGGCGCGATGGTCCACGCCGCTCATCCCGTTGAACAGGTGCGTCGTGCTCGACGCGCCCGCCGCGTAGGCGAGGCCGGCCTCCTCGACCGAGGCGTTCGAGTGGCCGAGGAAGATCGCCACCCCGTTTCCTGTCAGCCAGCGAATCAGGTCCACGGCGCCGGGGACCTCGGGGGCTATCGTCACCAGGCGCCAGCCTACGAGCAGTGGCTCCAGTTCGGCTCTCGAGACGTCCAGTGGCGCACGGATGTGCTTCGGGTTCTGGGCTCCCTTGCGGGCCGGGTTGACGAAGGGACCCTCGAGGTTGAACCCCAGCGGCTGCGCTCCATCGGCAGGCGCCGTTCGCTGCCAGCTCCGCACGTCGTCGGCGAACCGGCGGAGCGTCGGCAGTGGCGCCGTCACGGCGGTGGGGACGAACGAGGTGACACCGCGTCGGAGCAGCGCGCGCGCCATCCCATCGAGCGCGGACGACCCGTCCATCGAGTCGAATCCGCCGTACCCGTGGATGTGAACGTCCACGAGCCCTGGGCAGACGTAGGGGCCGCTCTCGGTGTCGTCGAGCTCGACGCGCTCGATGGTCTGCTGCGTCACGACGACACGACCGGCCACGACGCGGTCGGCGAGTACCAATCGGCCGCGGATGACGACGGATCCACTCATGATCTGACCCTCCCGGTCATGACGCGTTGAGATATCCCGACTGGGATCCAAGCTGACGATCTGCACGCTGCGATCGCGTCACGACGTGCGACCCCACTGGGCGACCGACCAGTGCCGCCACCACCGAGCACTTGACCTTGAACAGGAACCAGCTGATCGGCGCACGTCAGCGTCCGTGAGGTCCCCGTTGACCCCCAGGTCGATGACGTTGCCCGCGATCGCCAGCCTGACCGCGATATCGAACGGGTCGGGCGCGGCGGCGACCTCGGCCTCGAGCCCGGACAGGAGCGATGTCGCCATGGCGTTCTGCCGATCCTTCGCGACTGTGTATGGATCCTGGACACCGGTGACCTCCCGCACTCGCCGATGCACGCGCTGGGCGATGGCGGGCGGCGACCGCCGCAGGTCGGCGTCCTGGAGCCAGGACAGCACCTCCCGAATGACCTGTTCGTGGAGGACCGGATCAGGTGATGCGAGACGGACCGCCTCGAGGGTCTGGCGGAGCAGGCAGGGGATGCATTCCAAAGCGGGGCGCATCACGCGTGGCCGCCGCATCCGGACGCCGGCACGACCGGATCTGCGCCCACGGGCGATGGCCCGTCCCGGGCACGCCTGCGTCGCCGGTATGGCCGTGCCCGGCACCGGCGGAGCTGGGTTGTGTGCGCGACGGTGTCGCCGTGTGCTTCGCAGCTGGGCAACTCGGCGTCGTGGGGCTGCGGTAGGCCGGCGCCCATATCCAGCGAAGGTCGTCGAGCGCGATCCAGACGGTCCGGATGGCGGTCTTGAGCGGCAGCTCCGGCGGGTCGAATGCCCCGATACCCGGATGGACGGAGGCAGGCGCGCGGTGGGGGCTCACCGATGCCACCTCGGCAGCGACGGCCGGGACCGGATGGTGTCGCCGGGTCGAGCGGACGACGGTCGGTCGCCGTGGCGTCACGCATGTGAGGGCCCGATCTCGTGGAGATGACCAAGCGCGTTCCATCCCCGGCTGGCGGTCAGCCAGAACAGACCCACGATGCTGATCGCCGAGGTCACGCACCACATGCAGGTGGCCCCGATGACGAACGGCTCAAGGAATGTCAGGTAGCCCGAGAAGAGCGTCCCACCTGCGGCGATCGCGGCGGTCAGAACGGTGGCGGTGACCGCGAGTCGCCCGACCGTCAGATGCGACACCAGCCAGGCCACGAGCAGCACCGTGTAGGCCGCCAGGCCGATCACTCCGATGGGCACCCCGAAAAGCGCCGCGAACTCGCTCTGCTGGACCGAGTTGCAGTCTCCGACCGGCCCGCACACTGCCTCCCCACCACTGGCCTCCACGATGCCGAGGTAGGCCGAGACGACGATGCCGACGCTGGCGAGGACTGGGACGGGCCAGCTCGGCACGCGCGCCAGCGATCCACGGTGAACCAGGATCGGCACGAGGACGAGGCTCACGAGCATGCCCGCGAGGGCGATGATCGCCAGTCCGTTGCCCAGCGGATCGATGCCGATGCGATCCCATACCGAGCGGTTCGTCCCGGGGATGGTGGTGGCCGGGGAAGCGCCATCCGGAGTCGCCGAGGGCCGCATGCTGGTCCCAGGTAGGACTCCGCCCCACGATCCGGGGATCCGTGCCAGCGCCGCGTCAAGCATGGGGACCGCGGGCCAGGCGATGCCTCCGCTGGCCAGGCCTGCCTCGATGATCCCGGGCAGTCGCTCCGGGATCTCCGCGGAACCTGTGAGATGGTCGCCGCCGATGTCGAGTCGCGGGACGCCGGGTCGCGCGATCCCAAGACGTCTCCCATCCTCCGCGAACATCGTCGCCCCGATCTCAGTCGTGACATCGACGAACAGGATCTCCAGGGTGCCGTTGGTCATCAGGTAGAAGGCGTCGTCGGTCGACGGCAGCGTCTCATCGAGCAGGAGCGTGGCCCGCCCTCCGAACGTGTCGAAGATACCGGGGATGTGCTCCGTGATGACCAGCTCGCAGTGGCCGCAGGAGGGTGAGAAGAAGAGGACGCCGCGCGCGACAGGCTCGCCACCGACGTCGTCCTGCGCGAGTCCGGGAAGCGGGGCGAACGCAGCCGCAAGTAGGAAGAGCCCGAGGACCTTGATCACACGCCGTGGCATCGCGAGCCGACCACATTGGCTCCCGTCGCGCGTCATGGGCCACCCCGTTCGCGCTGTGCGTGTGCACCGCCGTCGACGAGTCGCCCTGCCGCACAGTCTCTCGCCGCCTGGTCGATGTCTTCGAGCGAGGTGACGATGGGGTGGATGCCAGCAGCCATCGCGTGGTCGTAGGCACCCCGTCCCATCCCGCCGGCGATCAAGTAGTCGCAGTCGCCGATCGGCTCGAACATCCCGGCGTGCTTCGCCGCCGTTGCCGGATCGGTCCCGTGGTCCGCACTGCCCGGCGCGTCATCCGACAGGCGAGACCCAAGCCAGTGCGGCGCGGGCTTGTCCCGGATCTGCAGGGACGTGACGCCCCCATCCTGGACCGTGACGACGGCATACATCCTGGCCCGCCCGAAGTGCTGCCCGACCGTCCTCCCGTCGTCGGTGGCGATGGCGATCCTCATGATCGTGTCCTCCAGCTCTGTCGTGCCGTCGCCTAGTCGATCATCACCGCGTCGGGTGCCGGCAACCCGCTGGCCGGCGAGCCGATGGCTGTCGGCGACCGCCGCATCAGGGCCAGGTCTCGCATCGCCGCCGCACCGGACAGGTTGAACACCTGCAAGAACCCGCACTGTGCGAGGATCCTCACGCCGATGTACGACCGAAGACCGGAACGGCACGCGACTACGGTGGGGAGGCCCGGATCCAGCTCACCGAGACGGTCACGGAGCTCATCGAGGGGGATGAGCCTTGCGTGCGGTGCATCCGCAAGCGGTCGTGCGGCGACCTCGTGCGGCTCGCGGACGTCCACGACCTGATAGGCGGCCAGGTCGACGTCGGGCTGGACGACTGGTGCCAAGCCGTCGAGGTCGTTCTCCGCCGCGAATGCGGCCATGTGCAGCGGGTCCTTCGCCGACCCGAATGGCGGTGCGTACGCGAGGTCGAGCTGCGCGAGGTCGTGGACGGTACCCCGGAAGTGCATGAGGGTGGCGATCACGTCCAGGCGTTTGTCGACTCCGGCACCACCGACCACCTGGGCACCGAGGACCCGGCCGGTGCTGTCTTCGTAGACGAGCTTCAGGACCATTGTCTCCGCGCCCGGATAGTAGCCCGCGTGGTGGAACGAGACGACGTGTACCGCACGGGCATCGAGCCCAGCCTGCTCCGCGGCGTGCAGCGAGAGGCCCGTGATGCCTGCCGTGGTGCCGAAAGCCCGCACGATGGATGTGCCCCACGACGCGGAGGCCGGCCGCGAGGCGCCGGTCGCTGCGTGCTCTCCGGCCAGGCGGCCGGCCCGATTGGCGGGACCCGCCAGCGGGATGCGCATCCGCACGCCCGTGACCCCGAACACCGACTCGGCGGCGTCGCCCACGGCATAGATATCCGGGTCCGAGGTCCGCATCTGGTCATCGACCGCGATCCCGCCGCTGGCACCCAGCGGCAGGCCGGCATCCGTGGCCAGTCCCACATTGGGGCGCACACCGACGCCCAGCAGGACGAGGTCCGCCGGCAGCCGGGTGCGATCAGCGAGTACGACAGCCACCACGGCACCGTCCTTCTCCTCGATCGACGCGATCCCACGACCGAGTTCCAGCCGCACACCGTGGTACTCGAGCTGGCGATGGAGCGGCTCCGCCATCTCGCGATCGAGGAATGGCATGACCTGCGGCAGCAGCTCGACGAGAGCCACGTCCAGGCCCTGGCGACGGAACTGCTCTGCGACCTCGAGGCCCACATACCCGCCACCCACCACGACGGCGCCGCGTGCATCCGGCATCGCCGCCGCGATCCGGTCGGCATCCTCGAGGTTCCGCAGCGTGAAGACGCCAGGCGCCTGCACACCCGGGATCTGCGGCACGAACGGGGCCGCGCCTGGCGCCAGGATGAGCTTGTCGTATCGCTCTGCGTACGTGCGACCGGTCTCCTGGTCCCGAACGTTCACCACCTTGGTCGTCCGGTCGATCGACATCACCTCGTGGCGCGTCCGGACCTCCACGCGGAAGCGCCGAGCGATCAGCGAGGGCTTCGCGACGAGGAGCTTCTCGCGGTCCTTGATCTCACCGCCAAGGTAATAGGGAAGGCCGCAGTTGGCGAAGGAGACGTACGAGTCCCGCTCGAGGATGATGATCCGCGCCGTTTCGTTCATGCGACGGGCACGCATCGCCGCGGACGCGCCGCCCGCGACGCCCCCGACGATCACGATCGTTGGTGCATGGCTGCCTGTCCCTTCGAGGGCCGTGTCGGAAGTGGGCACCGGTGGATCTCCTTCCGGACGCGATGACCCGCGCGGTTCTAGTGGTCATCAGCAGTTATATGCCAAAAGCATATATAGCGGTCAGCATCCCCTGGGTGGGCCGAATGGCCCCCGGGTGCGGTCCGAAGTTCCTGGATGGCGTGCGGAGGGCTCATTGAGGCATTCGCCCGGATGTGCCGTTCGGCACTAGACGCTCGCTCCTGGCATGGGCATGCTTTTGGCATATGGATGCCGATACCCGCAACCACCATCACGACGATCCCCACCACCACCACGGTGGCTACCGTGGCTGGGTCCGCCCCGGCGGCCGGCGCGGCCGGTGGCTCGAACCCTTCCTGCTTCGCCTCGTCGCAGAGGGGGAGGCCCACGGCGGAGCGTTGATCGGGCGCTTGAACGACCTCTGCCTGGCGCCCGACGGGGTGGACGTGGGGATGGCATATCGGACGTTGCGCGAGTTCGAGGCAGAGGGACTCGTGGAGTCGGCGTGGGTGACGGATGACGGACCGCCTCGGCGCACCTACCGCCTGACCCAGGCTGGTCGCCGGGCGCTCGCCGAGTGGATCGCCGTGATGCACGAGCGGGCTCGGCTGATCGCCGCCTTCCTGGATGGAACGGAGCGCCTCGAATGAGGCGAAGGAGGTTGACATGAGTTGCGGGCATGGATGGCATGGATGCAGCCCCTGGTGCGGCCCGCCATACGGCCGGGTCAGGTATGAGCCTGTCGAGTGGTACGAGCCTTCGGAGTGGCCGATCCTCCGGCGCTCTCGGCGCCCTCAGAGGCCCGACCGGGGGTCCGCCGCCGATGTGCTGGAGGCGCGGCTCGCCGACCTGCGTGACGAGATGCGTCGCGTCGAGGCTGAGCTGACGGAACTCCGAGGCGAGTACGAAGCGGCGAGAGAAGGCGCGTAGCGACGCCGGGACCGGAGATATCGGGGTCAGCGGTGGCGAGCGTAGCCCGGGCTCCGAAGAGGGTCATGGTCGCGTGACCGGTGATCGGCAGCCGAACCTGCCGATCACCTTCGGTCCCGGTTCGCTCGGGGTGCACCCATGGCCGGAGAGGGAGACATGACCAGGGCAGTGATCCACACACCGGTGGTGCACCCGACCGATGACGTCGTCGCGGTCATCGATGACGCCGATCATGCCGATGCGACGATCCGCGCCCTACACGTCGCGGGCTTCACGGGGGCGGACATCCATGTCTTCCGGGGGCGAGAGGAGATCGGAGCACTCGCTGTCGCCTGGTTACGACAGTCGGATGTGCCGACATTCCTCGCGCCGATCATGGCCACCGTCCTGGACGACGCGCGGAACATCCAGGAGATCTACGACTCCTACGGCCGGGCAGGTCATGTCGTGGTCGCGGTCCACGCCCGCAACGTCGATGACGTCGATGAGGCGACGCGCGTGCTCCGCGAAAGCGGCGCCCACGGCCCGTGGTACTTCGGCCGCTGGGCGAAGGCGACCTCGTAGCCCGGCGGGGCGGAACGCGTAGCAGCGACAGGGACTGGTGACCATCATCACGAACCCGAGGAGCGACCGGGACATGAGGAAGACCACCTGGGGCGTCACGGTGGCGCTCCTGGCGACGGTCCTCGGTGTGACCGGCTGCAGCGGCGGGCCAGCGAACGACGGGCGTCCATTGGTCGTCGCGACCACGACCATCGTCGGCGACCTCGTCGCGCACGTCGCGGGCGACCAGGCTCGCATCGAGGTCCTCATGCCCATCGGAGCGGATCCGCATGACTTCGAGCCATCTGCCCGTCAGGCGGCCAGCCTGCGCGGAGCCGACCTCATCGTGACCAGTGGTCTGGGCCTCGAGGTCGGGTTAGCGGATGCGCTCGAGGCGGCAACGGAGGAGGGGACGCCGATCCTCGATCCTGGGTCCCGCGCTCGATCCGCGACCGCTGGGCGACGATGCCAGCGTGCCCGACCCGCACTGGTGGCTGGACCCGATCCGCGCGGCGCGGGCCGTGGACTCTCATCGGCGAGCGCCTGGGCGACGCTGCCGCAGGCGGCTGGGCGTCGCGGGCCACCACCTATGCCGATGAGCTGAAGGCCCTCGATGCCGAGCTTCGTTCCACCCTCGCCACCATCCCGAGCTCGCGCCGGATCCTGATCACGAGCCACGCAGCCTTCGGATACTTCGCCGACCGCTACGACCTCGAGGTCATCGGGGTCCTCATCCCGGGTGGCTCGACCCAGGCCCAGCCCGACCCCAGGCTGCTCGCCCAGCTGGCAGCCGTGATCCGGGCGAAAGGCGTACCGGCGATCTTCGGCGAGACGACCCTGCCGACCAACCTGGCCGATGCGCTCGCCGACGAGGTCGGCGCCGAAGTGCGCGTCGTCGACCTCCATACCGGATCGCTCAGCGCACCTGGGTCGGGCGCCGACACATACGTCGGCATGCTCCGCATGGACGCTGCGCGGATAGCCGACGCCCTGACCTGACCACCATGTTCGACTGGTTGACGGACCCATTCTCGGCCCACTTCATGCAGCAGGCGTTCCTGGGCGGTCTGCTCGCAGCCATCACCAGCTCCCTCGTCGGGACCTGGGTCGTCATCCGCGGCATGGCCTTCATGGGTGATGCACTCGCCCACGGCGTCCTGCCGGGCATCGCGCTGGCGTTCGTGCTCGGTCTCGACCTGACCCTCGGCGCCGTGGTGGGGGCGCTCGTCATGGTGGGCGGTATCGAGTTGGTCCACCGCAAGGCCCGTCTGCGCGAGGACACCGGCATCGGCCTGCTGTTCGTCGGGATGCTGGCCCTGGGGGTCGATCATCGTCTCGCGGCTGCCGTCGTTCACGACCAGCCTGACCACCTTCCTGTTCGGTGACATCCTGGGCGTTCGATCGTCGGACCTGCTCGTGCAGGCCGCCGCCGCCGCGATCACCCTCCTCGGGATCGCCCTCCTCTATCGGCCGTTCCTCGTCCTGTCGTTCAACGAGGCGAAGGCGCAGGTGCTCTGCCTGCACCCGCGACTGGCCCACATCGCGATGCTCACGCTGCTGACCTTGGCGATCGTCACCTCGTTCCGGGCGGTCGGCACGCTGCTCGTCTTCGGCCTGCTGATCGGCGCCGCCGGCGACCGCTGCCCTGCTGGCCCGGAGTGTCCCGACGATGATGCTCACCGCGGTGGGCCTCGGCTGCGCTTCGGTCGTGATCGGGCTCCTCCTGAGCTGGCATCTCGGCACCGCTGCTGGGGCGACCGTCGCCGCAGTCGCGGTCGCCGTCTTCTTCGCGGTCCTCCTGTTGCGTGACGTGACCGATCGCGCGGCACGCTCCCGGCGCCGAACCGAGGCATCCGACGGTGGTGCCTGAGGTGCGCGAGTCGGCCGTCATCGCCCGCGACCTCGTCCTCGCGTACGGGGAGCGCGTCGCCCTGACGGCCTCGGACTTCGATATCCCGGCGGGGGCTCTGACCGCCCTCATCGGGCCGAATGGCTCCGGGAAATCGACGATCCTCAACGCGATCGCCGGCCTCCTCGATCCAAGCTCGGGACGGCTCGCGGTGCTGGCTGGCCCGCGCCGTCTGGCGGCGATCGCCTATGTCCTCCAGTCGACCGCGGTCAACGAGACGATGCCGGTCACCGTCCGGGAGGTGGTCGGCATGGGCCGCTACGGCAGTCTCGGGCCATTCCGGCGGTTCAGCGCCCAGGACCGGGCACTGTGCGCGGCCGCCATGGACCGTCTGGCCATCACGGAGCTTGCGTCGCGCCACCTCGATGAGCTGTCCGGCGGACAGCGGCAGCGTGTCTTCGTGGCGCAGGGGCTTGCCCAGGCCGCCGACCTGCTGCTGCTGGACGAGCCCATCACCGGGCTCGACCTGCCGTCGACCGAGCGGATCCGGACCGCGATCGAAGAGGAACGACGACGCGGCGTCACCGTCATCCTGACCACGCACGAACTGGCCGATGCCGCAGCCGCCGATTGGGTGTTGTTGCTGACGGGCCGGGTCGTGGCAGCCGGGCCACCCGGGGAGGTCCTCGTGCCGGCACGATTGTCCGAGGCATACGGTGTCTCCTTCGTGTCCCAGGGCGGTCGCACCATCGTCGATGATGCGGGCCACCACCCACGGGCGGTCCGACATCCCGAGACCCACGCGCGCACGGGTCCCGACCTCGACTCGCTTCCCGAATGATGATGCGGGAGAGCGGGGCGGCGGCCGGCCGCCGCCATCGCCTGCTGATCGCCGTCGGCGTCACCATCGGGCTGCACCTCGTGCTCCTCACTGCCCAGGTCGCCGCCGCCGTGCTGACCGCCAGCGTCGCCATCGCCGCCAACGCGCTCCATATCGGGGTCGACACCGCCGTCCATCTGGTGGCGGTCGGTGGTGTGTGGCTGGCGACCCGCCCGGTCGACACCCGCCACCCGTACGGCTACGAACGGTACGAGGCGCTCGCCTCGCTGCTCATGGGGATGCTCCTGCTGGTCGCGGTGGGTGTCATCGTGTCGAGCGCCCTGCCCCGCCTGGCGGATCCGAAGCCAGGCGAGGAGACCGGGATCGGGCTGGTGATCATGGCCATCTCCGCCGCCTCGGCTGGCGGCCTGGCGCTGTATCTGCGCAGGAGGGCCCGCCAGACACAGAGCCGGGTGCTCCGTTCCGAGGCGACCCACGCCGTGGCCGATGCGCTCCTCTCGGTCGGCGTGCTGGTCGCGGTCGCCGTTGCTGCTGCCGGCTTCCCACGGCTCGACCCGATCGTGGCCCTGGGCGTGGCCGGCGTCGTGGCCTGGCGCGGCTGGGTCGTCGCGCGCGGAGCGGCCGATGTCCTGACCGATGCGTCTGCAGTGGACACCGACGCGATCCGAAGGGCGGCCCTGGCGGTTCCCGGCGTGCGTGACTGCCATGCCGTGCGCTCGAGGGGCGAATCGGGCTACGTCCGCGTCGATCTCCATGTCCACGTCGCGCCGGAGCTGACGATCGTCGAGGCCCACGAGATCGCCAGAAGTGTCGAGTCGGCGATCCGGCGTCTCGACCTCGGCGTCGCCGAGGTGCTCGTTCATCTTGGTGCAGACCAGACGGTCTCTTGACCAGCGGCATCACCGGCTCAGCGAAGGCCTGACGCAAGGGGTCCTGCGGGGTGACGGCAAACAGTAACTCCGGGCACGAGCCTCCGTGGCCATAGCTCGTGCCCAGCGGCGATGCCTTGGTACCGTGACGAGGCGTGCGGACACCCGCTCTTGGACACGGTGACTTGGTAAGTGTTGCCTCTAGCCCTCTCGCCCCGACCAAAACCAGCTCATGTGCACGGGTCCGAGCGCCGGTTCGCCGTTCGATGTCAGCGGCTATCCCACGCTAACTGCGACCGTATCGACCTCGTCGACCTCCTCGCCCTCGGCAGCCACGCCCTCCGCGGCAGCGACCTCGTCGACGCGCCACTGCTGGCGGGTCCAGCCCAGAGGCTCCTGGCGTCGGTCGGTGACGGTTGCCGGGTCCATCCGGGGAGGCCCACATGCACGTGCTCCTGGAACCGGATCGAGTCGCGTAGCACAGGCAGAGATCGCCGTTCGGCCTCCGGTCTACCGGGCCTTCGCTTTCGGTCAAACGCATGGTTCAGGCTCCCCGGGCGACGAGTCAGGGGGCCGCTTCGACCGCCTCGTATGGGCGGCCGCGGTGGATGTCACCGCGCACTCCCGCCCTGTGGCGCCCATAGGGCGGGTGAACCCAAGCGAGCCCACCTCGGCGGAGTCCCCGCCGTGCCCGACCCTTACCGGGGCTGGACCTCGGCGACGGTCAGCCCATCGACGGTCCGGCCATCCCGGTCGGAGCAGCGGAGGCTGGCGGCGACCAGGAGCGGGCTATCGCCAACCGGGATGGGTGTGCTCGGCTCTCGTGCCCAGCTGGCTCGCCAGGAGGTGCCGACCGGCAGCTCGACCGTCGAGTCGAGGTAATCCCGTGATCGCTCCGGCGCGAGCGACACGATGTCGCCTTCCGCGGTGTCGAGTGACGCGGTCACGGGCTCCTTGCAGCCGGTGAAGGTCGCGATGACCCGGACCGGGGTCGACGCGACCGGCACGCTCGCGTCACCCGTCGATGTCCGGTCGGCCTCTACGATGGCGAGGTAATCCAACGGCTCGTCGAACGGCCCGTCCGCGACGGGCGCCGCGGTCGCGGCCGCATACAGGCCGACGGGTAACGCCCTGCCTGCCCATGGTTCGGGATGCCCAACGGTGCCCGTGGAGATGGCGTCCTCGGAGCGGTCGTACCCATCGATCGTCTGGAGCCACGTGCCGCCTGCGAAGGTGCGCACCAGGGTGAGGCCGACTCCGACCTTGCCGCCGTTCGCGCCATCGCGCCGGATGACGTTCGGCAGACGATGGAGGTCCAGCCGGACGTCGGCCTGGAACCGGCAGGGATCACCGCAGGTCGGCAGTGCCGTGTGCCCGACCGAGACCAGGCGCTGGTAGCCCACATCACCGCCGAAGCCGCCCCAGATGCCGATGCTCGTGAACAGGGTCGCGGGTCCGGCCTCGAGGGCCATCGCAGGGGTAGGCGGGGTGACGGTCACGTGGAGGTCGAGGTATCGCCCGTCCACGAACCGGATGTCGCCCACCGTCCAAGTCCCGTCGGCGGGCGCTCCCGGGCTGCCGGGCGGTGCGTCGCTGCGCTGCCACCCGTCCGGCAGGGCCGAGGAATAGGGCGGATACCACGCCTGGCCCGCCTCGCCGATGACGAGGTCCCATCGTGCCAGGGGCTCGACCGGCACCTTCGCGGAGACGCTGGCGGCCGGGAGTAGTTGCGCCATGACGCACACGATCAACACCATCAACGTCCGCACAGTCGCGCTCCCCTGATGAGCCATATCCCGATGACGCGCCACCCCGACCCGTGTCACAGCCCGACTTGTCGCGCCGGCCCGCGCAGCGTAGCTGGGCGACCGGGAAACCCGGCCGCGCGCGCGGCACCGGTCACGGCGTCATGGCGGGTGTCCAGCTCGATGCGTGGGTACCCCAGATGGGGGTCCACCCGGCACTGTCGGCCGGGGCGACGGCGGCGCAGGCTGACTTGAGATTGGCACCTGCGGTCGACCGCCAGCCATCTGCCAGCCGTGTCACCATCGAGGAGCCCCCGACATGCCCGCCCCGATCCTCGTCCTGCTCGGTGTCCTGATCGTTTTGGACGTGCTCTATGGCGTGGTCGTCCGACCCCGGATCGTCGACTGGGGCTCGACACCCGATGAACGACGCATCCCGTTGCCTGGCGATGACCTGGACCCGGCTGCGCACACCGTCACGGCCCGCGCCGTGACCATCGCGGCGCCGACGTCCGCCGTCTGGCCTTGGGTCGTCCAGATGGGCCAGGGCCGTGCTGGCTTCTACACCCACAACTGGGTCGAGCGGCTGCTCCGGTCCGGCATCCCCGACGTCCGCGAGGTCCATGCGGAGTGGCAGCACCTCGAGGTGGGCGACCTGATGCGGACAAATCACGACATCGGCGGCAAGCCGATGGGCTGGCCGGTCGTGGCCGTCGAGCCCGGCCGCTCCATCGTCGTACGGAGCAAGAGCCTGCCGGTCGGCAGCTACGCGTTCGTGCTCCAGCCCATCGACGACACCACCACCCGGTTCATCGTCCGGGATCGGGCGGCCTGGAGGCGTCGGGAGTGGCTGTTCAAGGTGCTCGTCTACGAGCCGCTCCACGCCTACATGGAGTCCGGGCTGCCCCGCGGTGCCAAGGAGGGGGCCGAGCTGCGCATGCTCCAGGGCGCCTAGCCTTTCGATGTCCCGCGCCCACGGCCCCGGCATCGGTAGTGGAATCCCACCTGTGGTCCTGCGTCGCGGTCTTGAGGCGATGGTGCGGAGCGCAGAGGCTCTGGAGGTTGGACGCGTCGTCGGTACCGCCGCGGACCTTGGGAACGATGTGGTCGACGTCGGTGGCCCGCAGCCGGCAGGTGAACGATTGGAGCGTCACGACCCACTGGCACAGCGGGTGGCGCAGGAGATGTCTCGCTCGCCGCAGACGCCACGCCGCGCCGTATCCGCGCTGGGTGGTGGTGCCGCCCCCGCAGGCCAGCAGCGGCCGTCGCGGGACGTTATCCGGAGGCAACCAGGGCAGGGTGGACACTCATGACGCGGAGTTCGGCGAGGACTGCATCACGCTCAAGCGTGAGCTTGGTTCTTGCCGCGGTCTATTCGCCTGCGGTGCTAGGGCTGCAGGGCCAGACTCCAGCGGAGGCTCCCCGCGGCGTCGTTAGGTGCCGTCCCGGGACACTACTCTCACAGAGCAGCCCACGCGAGCGGCCGGGGTCCGTAGCCGCCACTTGGCGGCCCCTCTGCTGGGATGTGCTCCGATAGCGCTGTTGCTAGCTCGCTGCCACATACGGGACCTCAGCGATCGCCGATCGGCGTCCTTGGCTTTGACGGCAGGCAGCCGTTCATTCAGCGCCCAGGACGATCACATCATGGCCCGACGTGCGAACGCTGCTCAGTGGACCTCCACCCGACGCGCAGTCAGGCATGCCAGCACGATCGCCCCAATGAGATAGGTCGACGTCACCAGCAACGGACCCAGGACCTCCGCGGAAATGCCCACGTTGGTCACAGAAGTGACCAGATCCTGTCCGGCGGCGATCGGCAACAGGCGCAGCAGGTCGGGCGGGACGATAACTTGCGCGAATTGCCCCACGAGGTAGAGAACTACAACGGCGGCGATGCCGGCCACCTGGCTGCGCGCGACGAACGCGGCGCTGAATCCGATCGCGACCACTGTGAGCACCGCCCAGACGCCGGCCGCGATGAGCCCCACCGGCCGTGCGGGGTTCGCCAGATCGAACGGGTCACCGGAGCTCACACCAGCCAGCAAGCCGGCCACGATGACCAGGCCGATACCAACGAGGAACAGCGCCGCATAGGCCACCAGCGTCAGGAGACCGAGTCCGGCGAAGAAGCCCGCAACGTAGCGTGCCCGCGACTCGCCGCGGGCCAGCGCAACGCGGAACGTGTTCCAGGTCCACTCGGTGCCCGCCACCAGGCCCGCGTAGGCTGCGCCGGCGACGCCGACGAAGATCAGCAGGATCGACGTCAGCCGAGCGTGGGCTGACGGGAAGACCAGCACCTCCTCGATGCTGGCTTGCGCATCGGTTCCGACGCTCGCCGCTGCTGTGACGCCGAGTACCACGTAGATCACGGCGAGGAAGCCGAGCAGCACGAGGAATGTCCGAATCGTCGCGGGGCGGTGCACGAGCTTGAAGGCGGCCGATCGAATGAGATGCATCAGGCGGCTTCGGTCAAATTCAGGAACAAGCTCTCGAGATCGCTGCCCGCTTCCAGCCCTGATACGTCGATGCCCGCGCTGACCAGCTCTCGATTGAGCTCTGCAGCCCGCCCGGGCGCAGCGAGTGTCGAGATCCAGCCCGGCCCAAGCGGGCTGACGTGAACGTCAGACACGATGCTCTCGAGCACCTGCATAGCGCGCGGCACGTCCTCGGCAGCCACCCGGATCCGCACCTCGCCGCTATCGACGAGAAGATGCTCGAGCGACCCGGCGCGGACGAGCCGACCTTGGGCGATGATCGCGACCTCACCGGCCATCTGCTGGATCTCGGGCAGGATGTGGGATGAGACGAACACGGTCTTGCCGGATGCCGCAAGGCCCAGCAGCAGCGTGCGGAACTCGACGATGCCTGCCGGGTCCAGGCCATTGGCCGGCTCGTCGAGCAGCAGCAGATCCGGGTCATTGAGGAGCGCGGCGGCAATGCCCAGCCGCTGCTTCATGCCCAGTGAGTAGGTCTCATAGCGATCATTGGCGCGATGCTTCAGATCACCAGCTCCAGGACCTCGTCGACGCGGCCCGGCCTGGGTCGCGGTCCAACACCAATGAGGGCTCGCAGGTTGTTACGACCCGACAGGTATGGGTAGAACGCCGGCCCCTCGATCATGGCGCCGACACCGAAGAGGGGCCGGCTATCGAGCCACCGAACCGGCTGGCCGAGAAGCTCGACTCTTCCCGCGTCTGGACGGATGAGTCCTGTCAGGACACGCATCGTCGTGGTCTTGCCCGCCCCGTTCGGGCCGAGAAACCCGTAGACGACGCCCCGAGGCACCTCGAGATCGAGGCCATCCAGGGCTCGGACGTGGCCGTATCCCTTGACAAGCCCCGAGATGCGAATGGCGGGTGACGCGTCGCTCATACGAATCGCGATCCTCGTTGGGCGAAGGTCCGGATCCCTCTCATCCGGCTGGTGAGTATGCGCGTCGGACCCCGGAATAGACAACACTCGCCGAGATCTAGTTGGGCTCCAGGCCCGGGAGATGGAGCCAGCCCGCGGCCCGTCCCGAGTAGATCAGCTGTTCGGTCGTAAGGCCCGACCGCGCCCGCAGGTCCGCCAGGTGACGCTTCACGGTGCTCGGCCTGATGCCAACGATCTCCGCCGTGTCCTGGACGGATCCTCCCGAAACAACGTCGGCCGCGAGTACATCCATCTGGCGCTTGGTCGCCTGCGGCGATCCTTCGCCGCGCAGGTACCCGTGTCTCATGCGCATCGCTCGACCGCGGACCGCGGCCGCTCTGGTGGCATACGATTGACCATCAGGGAGCGCGGTCGAGAAAGGTGAGTCAAGAAGGGGCTAGCCCTCTCGCCACGACCACAACCAGCTCATCGCGGCGCCCTTGATCGGCCACGGGCTACACGCCATTCCGCCGCCCGCGAAGACGGCGATCGACGGACAGCCATCTTGGCTCGAGTGCTGCCGCCAAGCTACTGGAGGCGGAGCGAGGAGAGTCACGGGTGGGTCGGAGCGCAGCGGGTGAGAGTCGAACCTGCGGCCGACTGGCTGATGGCCCGACGCTATCAGGCCTTTGACGGGGCCTCACCGAGTTCGGTGTCGCCGACCGCGCGAGATCGTCCGAATCCTGTCCCAGCGCGCGTGTCGTTGCGGGAATCCGGAGGACCGTCGCTTCCGGACACGAAACTGTCGGCGACGATCGCAGGGTCACCTGGCGGCGCCCAGCGGGCCAGCGCATCATCCCCTTTGCCCAGATGGGCTCCAAACGAACCGGCACGGTCGAGATGGCATCAAGGCCTAACGGATCGCTCAGGTTCCTCGGGGCCCGTCCATGTCGGCCGCGAGAATGACGGGAGACGGGTCGCGCCCTGTCACTAACTACGTGGAGCGGACCCGTTTGACGCCTTCTACGGCGCCATCGGCGTGTACGCTGCTGGTCCAGCGCGGGAGGCTTGCGGCAGGTCCCATGATGTCGCGATGGATCCGTTGCCCATCGTCATCATCACGATCGTCGGCGTGCTCGCGATCGCGCTCATCGGGGAGGTGGCGCTGGAGCGTCGCGATCTCCGGCGCTATCCGCCGCCCGGCCGGATGGTGGAGGTGGACGGCCACCGCATCCACCTCCTGATCGCAGGTGGTTCCGAACTGACGCCGACGGTCGTGCTCGATTCCGGGATGGTGTCCTTCAGCGCGAACTGGGCATGGGTCCAGCCGGAGGTGGCCAGGGTCGCCCGCGTCGTCGCCTACGACCGGCCAGGGCTCGGCTGGAGCGACCGAGGGCCCGGACCGCACGACGCGGGAGCGAACGCCGAGCGACTCGCGAGGGCCCTCCAGAGGGCGAGCCTGCCCGGCCCGTACGTGCTCGCGGGCCATTCCTACGGAGGCCTGTGCATCCGCGCGTTCGCCGCGCGGTTCCCCGACGACGTCGTCGGCATGGTGCTCGTCGACGCGTCGCATCCCGATCAGTGGCAGCGGTTCGGGATCGCGAGCAGGGTGCTCGGCTGGAGCGACCGGGTCGCCGGCGTCGTGGCCCGGTTCGGCATCTTTCGGTTGTTCGACGGCGAGTACAAGCTGCTGGCCGACGGCCTGCCCGAACGGGCACGCGCTGAGCTTATGGCCTTCGCGAGCACGCCCCGCGCGCTGTCAGCCGCGGGTCAGGCCGCCATGGTCTGGGACGGCGTGACCCGGCCGCTCGTTGACGCCGCCGGGTCGCTCGGGGAGATGCCGCTCGTGGTCCTGAGCGTCACCGACCAGCCGCGCAAGGCGAGAGAGCTCACCGAGCTGCAGGCGACGCTGCCGGGGCTCTCGCGCAACAGCCGGCACGTCACCGTCCGGGGTGCCTATCACGAGGGTCTGTTGTCCAGGCCCGAGCATGCCCGGGTTGTCGTCGACGCGATCCAGCTGGTGCTCGACGCGGCCCGGACCGGCGCGCCGCTGCCGCAGGTATCGGACGCTGATGTCGAGGGATCGACCGGCTCGCCGTGAGCCGGTCTGGCCCCAGGGTCCCCGCATCCAGGCGTGGATCGCCGGCCGATGCGTCTGGCTCTCGTGTCGGGCCTACTGGCGGGCGCATGCTGCCGTGGTCCGGGGCCTGGGACGCCCTCGAACCGCTCGGGGCCTCGTTCGGGTGCAGGTCATCACGTTCGGCCGGTCGGCCGCCAGTGGTCCCCGTCCCTCCCTCGCCAGCGCCGGCGCCCGTGCGCCGCCAGCGATCGAGAGTCTCGCCGGGAACGCCCGGCGCCGGCGTTGAGTTTGGACGACTCGGGCCTCCGGACCTGCATTCACGAGGCCGAAGGGCCGTGCCCGAATCTCTTGCTTGGGACGAGCAGGGTCAGCTGACCTCGCCCGAACCCCGGGTCCCGGTCGATGAGCTGGGTTCCGCGGGCCCTACTCCTCTCGCCACGACCATTCCCATATGTCCGTTGACGGCCGCGTAGCCCAAGAGCCACGCGTTCCCGTTCGGCTGTGGGTGCACCGCCACGACGTCTGGCCCGTCGATGCCCACGCGCGCCACCATCTCGCGCAGCGCCTCCTCTCGGAGCCGATCCACACGGCCTCGTCGCGCCATAGCGCGCCGAACTCCGCGAGCGCGTGCCTGGCGCGGTTGGCGCGAAGGCGCCCGGAGGAGCGGTCAGTGGTGGCGCCGGTCGTTCCAGCGCCCGCCATGCCCGGTTGAACGCCGCGAGGCTGATCGTGCCGACCGTGAGCGCGTCTTGGAGGTCCCGTCGTCGCCGACCCAGGCTCTCCGGAGGTCAGGTGCGACCTGGGGAGCCGCCGAGACCCGCCGCATGGTGGCGAGCACCTGAGTGATGTCGTCATCGGACAGGCTCACGCCGCCGATCAACTTCGCGACCTGGGCCTCGAAGCGATCGGCCCGGTATGTCGCCGATGGCCCGCATGCTGGGCGCTGGCTGTGGCGGACCCGCTTGGTGCCGCCGTTCGAATCGCCGTGGTACCCACTCTCGCAACGGACGCAGCGCATGGTCGACGGCTTCGAGTCCCTGTCGGCGGGCGATCGGCTTCACGCTCGTACGCACGTTCGCTGATGGCACGTGGCTCCAGTTCCTGGAGGGCTACGACGCGCTGGGTACCCGCTACGCCCGTCGGATGCTCCGGGAACCTGGGACGTGGGATGGCAGGGCCGAACCGATGGGCCTCTTCCCGGCTTCGACGGCCGACGGACCGCTCGATGAGCCGGGCCTTCGCCACTTCGACTACGGCGCCATCGTCGAGCAGGCACGGCAGGAGCTGGGCGATACCACGAAGCCGGCACCCTCTACGTCCGTCCGGTATATCGCCGACTTTACAGGGTGATCGGACATCCGTGGCGGCCGCCCTCCGGACCGTGGCGGGGGATCGGGTCGATCATCAATGCGACCGGCTCGCGGCCCGAGTGGACACGACCGTCGAACTGCCCATCGGGACGACGTGGCGGGTGGGCTACGACCCCGTTGGCGCCGCCGAGTTCGAGGTCGGCCCGAAGTCCCTCCTCATCGTCGCCCGCTATGCCTGCTTCGAGGGGAAAGGCTTGACCGTCACGGACGTTGCTGTCGCGGAGGTCGTGATGTCAGCGCCAGCACCATCTCCAGGCCCCACGAGCGTAGTTCCGTAGCCGCGGATGTCCCCGGCGCAACGACTGGTCGACCCGTGTCGGACCCGACAGTCAAGGGCCGCGTGGCGGCCTCTTGACGTCACGGCCAGGTGTCAGTACATCCCGGTCGGGTGCCACCTGTCGTGGCGAGCAGGATGTGCCAGCTGATCCCGGTCAGCTGCGGTAGTGCCGCTCGGGGCGCGGGACATACTCGATCTCGGCCAGGAGCGGCTGGTCGGTGGGTTCCCGCCGGCGGAGCGCGAAGAAGCGGATGCGCCCGCCGGTGTAGTCGAGCTCGGCACGCACCAGTCGATGCAGCCAGTGCGGATCGACGGGGTACGTCCGGCCGAGATCGAGACGCTGCCGAGCTCGCTGGTGCGGCGCAGGTAGACGACCGTCCCGGTGGTGGCATCCCCAGCGCCGGAAGCGGCAGGGTATCGGGGAGCGGTCGTCGTGCCGGGGCCGCCTCGATCCGGCCCGCCCTCCGGCGCCGGTGCTCGCCACATAGGCCGTCGACCGCCCGGCCAGCTCGGTCACCGAGGTCACGCGGTAGCGGTTCCACACCTGGGTCTGCCAGCGTCCATTGAGCTCTCGATGGCGGCCTGGATGCCGTGCTCGCTGACCGGCGCGAACACCGGCACCACACCGAGGGTGAGGCAGCGGCGGATGACCGGCCCGGGGTGGTCCCGGTACGCGTAGCTGCCATGGAAGCGCGGTCGTTGTCGAACTGGGCGTAGCCAGGCAGTCCGACCCGGGACCAGTGCTCCAGCAGCGCCTCGACCACGAGCGGACCCGTCCACGGCACCGCGCGCGCCACGCGGCGGTGAGCCCACCATGCAGCGACACGCCGGTGAACACATCCACGAGTGGGCCGTCCGCGATCTTGAGCGACTCGACGAAATCGAAGCTGTCCAGCTCTGCATGGCGCTGTGCCACCGGGGGGAGGTACCAGCCGGGTGGTGGGGCTGGCCGGCGGATCCGCCGCCGGCCATCGAGCAACCCGCGTCTCTCAAGCACGCGGCCGATGGTCCGGACCGATGGCGCCTGTCCGTCACCGGCACCGAGTGCCGCGTGGATCGCGACCGCCCCATGCTCCCCCAGGACGCTCTCGCGCAACCGACCCCGAAGCGTGACGATGGCGTCCTCGAGCTGGACCGGGATCCGGCGGGTCCGGTGCGGCGCCCGCGAGCCGTCGCTCCAGTCGACCTCCTCGAGCCTGCGGCCGGCCGCCCGTCCGACCCACAGCTGGACGGTCGAGAGCGCGACCCCCATCTCGCGCGCGACCGCACGCTGCGACGCGCCACCACGGACCGCCCGGACGATCGCCGCGCGGCGGACCTCAGCCGCAGCGCTTTTTGTCCACGGGACCGCCCTCCAGCCGTTTTCCCCGCAGCCTAGCGACCGGGATGCATCGGCACCTACACCGCCGGACCCGACCGGCATGTGGTGGCACGTGGCCCGTCACGCCAAGCCGTAGCGATCGTCCGGGATGCATGAGTTTCGCGACCTCATCCCGCGCACGGATTACGGCGATCGCCCGCATGGACTGCGAGGATGCAGACACCCCAGCCGGTGGAGCCAGCGTCTCACCCCATCCGGACGCCGGCTCGCGCTGTCAGCGCAGGAGGATACGGTCCCCGCTCAGGCATCCGTCGAGCTTCGTCGCCGAGAGCCGCTGGCCCTCGCGCGCCACGACCTTGCCACTGGGCGCGATGACCTGCGCCCCCTTGTCCGCGAAGCGGACGGTGTAGCCCTCGGGCCAGATGGCCGTGATGCGGCGGCCGTCGAGCTTCATCCAGACCTTGTCCGGATCGCTCTCCTTGGCCCGGAAGACGGCCGATGATGGGTCGCCCTGGCCGCCGCAGTCGCCTGGCGGCGCACCCGCGAGCGGGTAGACGCCGGCCGTCGGCGCGGGGGTGAACACCCAGCCCGTCTCGGACGCCTGGCCATCGACCGCCCGCCCACCCCAGAGGTACAGCTTGCCGTCGCTCCACGCCGCGGAGACGCCGGTCCTCGGACCGTCCGGCAGGGCCGGCATCGACGTCCACCGCTTCGAAGGGATGTCATACGCGATCAGGGCATCGGCCACGATGAGCCGGCTCGGCGACCACACGAGCATGCCGCCCGTGGATGTGCCAGCCGGAGGGACGGTGAGCGTCCGGAACCCGCCCGTGGCCACCCTGGCCAACCACGCTCCCACGGTGCCGTCCGGCGTGGCGCGGACCCACGCGTCGCGGGTCGTGCTCACGGCCGGACAGCCGGCCGTGGCCGGCAGAGGGATGGCGACCGGCTTGCTCCACTTACCCGGCCAGGGGTTCGTGAACCAGCTCGCTACCGCGGACCCGTCAGCCTGGTAGCTGATGAGCACCGCGGTCTCGGCGCTCCCGGCGATCTCGTAGGCCACGCCAGCAGGAACTCGGGGTGCTGGCATCTTGCCGTGGAGTCGCAGGTTCGGCGAGGAGGGATCGTCCCAGGCCAGGGAGTCGGTGCGGTTGTCCGTGTCCAGCACCGCGAAGCGCGGCGGGTCGTCGGCGGTCGCCCCGGGTGTGACCACATACGTGGTGTTGATGTCACCGCTCAGCGAGGCGGGGCCAGGGGTGAGAGGCGCGGCCGGCAGGGTCTGCCAGGTCATCGTCTGCTCATCATTCGCGAGCACGAGACGGGCACCATCCGCGAGTGGCATGCCGCTCGCATCGACGCCGCCCCAGATCGTGATGCCCCGCCCATCCGAGGCGGACCCGAACGACTCGCGGGGCACGAGGTCCGTGGCGGGCAGGGTCTCCCACCGCTGCTCCTTGACGAGGAACACGGCTCCGTCATTCAGCAGGGTCCCGTCGCTGGCACGACCGCCCCACACGTAGATCCTGGCCTCGGGGATGGCGACATCGGTCGCCGCCCCGGAGCGCGCAACGATCGGTGCCGCGGGCATCGGTGCCCATGCGCCATCCCAGGTCGCCAGTGGGGTGGCTGCTGCTGGCGTCCCCGACGCCGCAGGGCTGGCACCGGGGACAGGGCTGGCGCCCAGTCCGGCCTCGGCGGCGACAGGAACCGGACAGGTGATGACGGGGGTGGTGTCCATCGTCCCGTCCGACGAGGGCGAGGCCGTCACCGGCAAGGACACCGACGGCTGGGGCGACTGCGCCAGGACACCGCCGGGCAGCATGAGGGCGAGTAGCAATGCGGTGGTGACGACATTCCGGCTCGCATGCGGTCGAGTCATGGATACCTCCCGCGTTCGTGTGTCGCGTGGCCCCCACATCGCGCGCAACCCATCCATGGGACGCGCCCACCGTCTGGATGTCACGGGGCTCGAGCCCGCATCCAGGGCAAGCATGGACCTTGAGCGCGAGTCAGTCGATCACGGGGCGGTGAACACCGGCACCCATCGCCTTAACCGACGATCCGCGTGAAAGAGTTCAGCCTCCCGGGGGCAACAGAAACGGCTCAGGCTATCTCCGCCAGAGCGGCGCGAATCGAGGTCGGTATGACGATCCTGGGTGTGGGACCTGGCGCTTCAAATCCTCTCGCCCCGACCAAACTCACCGATCTGACGATTCACCTCGAGGATCGCGGGTAGTGTCCCGCTGAGCCCGAGTTCATTGCCTCTGGTGTCAGTTCGTACTCCATCCTCTGGTGCCCCTCCACTTCGATCCTGGCGAACAGCGCCGTGGCCAGTGCCCGGCGCCCTTCTGGCCGGTCAAGCGGGACACCGAACGACTGTTCGGGATATCGAACAGAAAAGCAGTGGCGACCGGACGGTCGGTGTCATCACGGTGTCATCGCGGCAGGAGGCCTTGCATCGCGGCGCGAGCCGAGTGACAGATGCATCGCATCACGCCGGACGCGCGTGAGCGACCCACAGGAGACACCCCCATGACCAGGAAGGACATGACCATCCCGATCCGCCGGTGCATCGGTTCGACCCGCTTCGGCATCGAGGCCCACGAAGCGCCCGAGAACGAGTTCCCCGCCCAACCCAGCGCGAAGGATGGGCTCGGGCGCATGTGCCACACCCACTGGCGCCAGTACACGAACGCGCTCCGAAAGGCCGCGGTCGCCCGAAAGGCGGAGGAGCCGACCGGACCGGTCGAGTACCCGGCCACGCCCGAGCCCGACGCGACTCCCGAGGGGCCGGCGTACGAGCACACCCTGGCTGCTTCCCTGGTGGGGGAGGGCGAGCCCATCGAGACACCGGCGCCGGGCCGGAGGTGACGCTCCAAGGGGCAGGTGGAGACGGCGCCGGCGGCTGAGAACGCCACCGCCGGGTAGGCCAACCCGCCGCTACGCGAACGGCCTCCGGGCGCGAGTCCGGGAGCCGTTCTGTCTCCATCCGTCGTCCTGTGGTCATCCCCGCGGGCTCCCCCACGACCGCTAGACGCCGAGGAGCACCGCCACCCCGACCACGACCAGGGCCAGCGAGGCGATGAGCGGGCCGTGGTGTCGCAGGGGCGCGCCGTATCGCGGATGGTCGACTAGCGCGCGGGCGCCCAGGCACCAGAGGCCGGTCAGGATCAGGAACACGAGCGCGGTGACCGCGAGCTGACCCGCGTCGAACGCGGCGAAGACCGGGGTGTAGACGCCCACGTTGTCGGCCCCGCTCGCGATGGTCACGGTGGCGACCGCGACGATACCCTTCGCGGCCGGCGCCTCCGACTCGCCCTCCTCGTCGTCGCCCCGAGCGATCGACACGAGCCCACGTAGCCCGATGGCGAGTGGCAGGAGTCCCAGGTATCGGACCCACCCCGATGCCGCCGCCACGACCGCCGCCCCGAGCACGATGCTGACCACCGTGAGCAGCCCGATGCCGAGATACTGCCCGATGACCACCTGGCGGCCCGATGGTCGCCCGCGCGCGAACCAGCCAACGAGCAGGAACGCATCGTCGAGGTTCGTGGCGACGAACAACCCGATGGCGACGCCAGCCGTGGAGAGCAGGTCCATCGCTGGAGCCTAGCCTCCAGCCACGGACGGACGCCGGTCCCGGCGCCTCGCTCCGGCAGTCGCCTGCGCGGGCCCCGGGCAGAACGGCGAGACCCGGCGCGTACGCGCTACCGACGGCGTGAGCCGGCTCGCGCGCCCGGGGACGTGGGTACCCCACCACCGTGAGCGACAGGATGGCCCTCCCCGTGTACCGTCGCACATTCCGTGTGCGATGGACCACCGACACTCGTTGGGCAAGCATCGCGACACGACAGAGAGACGAGGAAGCGATGCGATCGATTCGTTCCTGTGCCGTGGCTGCCCTCACCGCCGGCCTGCTCGCTGCCACCATCGCCGGCGGCGCCAGCGCCCAGTCGCCGGCCATGATGACCGGCGGTCTCACCGACACCGCCTGGCTGCTCGGAACCGTGGGTGGCAAGCCGGTCGCCAGTGGCGTCAACGCGGACCTGGTGTTCACCGACACCGAGGCAGGCGGCTTCGGGGGCTGCAATCGCTTCTTCGGCACCTACACCAGTGACACCAGCTCGACCCTGACATTCGGTCCTATCGCCACGACCATGAAGGCCTGCGACGACGCCACGAACACGTTCGAGACGAGCTACCTGACCGCACTCGCCACGGTCGCGACTTACGCCATCGGTGCCGATGGTGGCCTGACCCTGTCCGACACGGGCGGCACCGCGGTCCTGACCTACGGCGCCACCATGCCCGCGAGCGTCGAGGGTCCCTGGAACGTGACGAACGTGAACAACGGGAAGGGCGGCGTCGAGCCCGTGCCGGACGGCATCGGAGCCTCGGTCGCCTTCAACCCCGACGGCACCGTCGAGGGCTTCGATGGCTGCAACAGCTTCGGCGGCGGCTACAGCGTCAACGGCAGCGCCATCGCGATCGGCCCCCTGATGGGCACGATGATGGCCTGCGACGACGCCACGAACACGTTCGCCCAGCAGTACCTCACCGCGCTCCAGGCCGCCACGACCTGGGCCATCACGTCCGGCACGCTCGACCTCCGCGATGCCGGCGGGGCGCAGCAGGTCGAGGCCACGAGCGCCATCGGTCACTGACCCCGAAGCCCAGCAGTGGGCATGAAGCGCGGAAGGCCCCGGCTCGTCATGGAGCGGGGCCTTCCTGTTGCCGTCCCGCCCACCGTTTGAGGTGAACCACCGGGAAGAATGGCGAAACCCGGCCGCGCCCACACGCCACCAGCGGCGTCATAAAGCACCGATGTCCCACACATGTGGGTACCCCAGCCGCTGCCGCGGACTCCTTGCCTGTCGAGGCGTAGGCTCAACGTACCGTCGCCGTCACCGCCGCCGGTACAGCCAGGGAGGACCCTCATGTTCGAGACCATCGATGGGATGCCAGGGGCCGTCGTCGCGATCCGTGGCGTCGGACGGGTCACCCCCGATGACTACCGCTCGATGCTCGTCCCGGCCATCGAGGTGGCGACCTCGAGCGGGCGGCGGACCCGCCTGTACCTCGAGCTGGGTGAGGGGTTCGAGGGCTACGACCCTGGCGCCCTGCTCGCGGACACGGAGGTCGGCATGGCCCACCTCGCCTCCTTCGAGCGCATCGCGGTCGTGACCGACGCCGATCGGCTCCATGGCGCGGTCCACATCTTCGGACCGCTGATGCCCGGCGAGGTCAGGGCGTTCGCCGTCGAGGACCGGGCGCAGGCGCAGGAGTGGATCGGCGAGCCGGCGACGGCTGCACCGACGGAGGTCCAGCAGCCCTCGCCACCGAAGGGTGTCCTCGGCTTCCTGCTCGGCCTGCCGCGCTACCTGTACCGGGCGCACCTCGGCGTCCTCCTGGGCCACCGGTTCCTCCTGCTCGTGCACGAGGGCCGCCGGACGGGCCAGCGCCACGAGACGCCGCTGGAGGTGCTCCTCTACGACCCAACCTCCCGCGAGGCGGTCGTCGCCGCCGCGTGGGGCCACAGGACGCAATGGCTGCACAACGTGGAGGCCGGCCTGGCACGCGAGGTCCTGATCGGTCGGGAGCGGTACCGGCCGACGCACCGGGTGCTGGACGTCGAGGAGGCCTCCGGGATGCTCCAGGGCTATGAGGAGCACAGCGGCCTGCCCAAGGCCCTCGTCTGGCGGGTCCTCACGTACCTGCTCGGGTGGCGTTATGACGGGTCCGCCGAGGCGCGCCGTCGAGCGGTCGAACAGATGACGCTCCTCGGCCTGCGCCCTGCGTAGCGAGTGGTCGAGGCGTCGTCCCCCCGCCGCGCACCTTGGGCACCATGCGGTCGACGTCCGACGCGGGACGTCTGGAGCCAGCCCTCACCGCGAGGCTTCCTCGCGAGGGCCGCTGTCTTGCCTGTAGCGGAGAGAGCACGACGCCGAGTGCCTCGTATCGGGTCCGGTCCAGGTACCGAGCCGCCCGTTCCCTGCTGCACGCGCGGAGGATGCGTTCGCCACGGCGGCTGATGATCGTGTTCGCCTCGTCGAACCGGTGACCCGCATGGCAGCTGTGTCGTCGGGCGTAGATCGCCGGCGTCGTCCGTGTCGACCAGATCAGCCTGATCCGGCCAGGAGGCTAGAAGCTGGCTGGTAACCTGACCCCCGTCCTGTAGCTGGAGGTCGAGGCATCCGATGTCATCGTCACCCACGGGCGTCCTCGTTCGGACCTCTGCCCTGCTGCATGCCGCGAGCGGGGCCGGGATCGTCGCCTCGATGGTGGTCATCATCGCCGTCGCCCTTCGCAACGGCCGCCTGCCTGTGAGCCACGGCATCCATTGGCTGGACGGCGGCCCGTTCGGGCGTCTGGGGTTCCGTCGGGTGCTCCAGCTGGCGGGGGTGTTCGCGCTCCTGGGCGCGATCGAGGTCGCCGTCGGGGCGCGTCTGTGGCGCCACGGCACACGGGCGACCCGCGAGGCCGTGGCCGTGAATGCCCTGGGCGTCCCGTTCTGGGTGGGGTTCATGCTCCCGTACGCGCCCCCCATCGTCGCGCTCCGGCTGCTGCTGTTGTGGGCAGCCGGGCGTCGGGGCCACACCCGCTGAACTTCGAGGCGACGTTCGCGCGGCAGGGCTCGGGACCGGGTCAGCTCGAGGGTGCATCCGTACGCCCGAAGCTGCGGGTAGGTCCAAGAGCCTCGGCGACACGCCCGGTGACACGCCCGGTGACACGCCCAGGCCACCAGTAGGCCGATTCGACGCACCGGATCCGGCAGAACCCGCAGGGCTGTCAACCATTAGCTCTGTTGAGCACCCTGAACGGGCCGCGTACCCTCAGCGTTCCCTGGCGGTCGAGCTGCGCCAGAGCCTGCTGCCATCGCGGACGGTGCACACCTGGCCGCTGGTGTAGTCGCGGGTGGACATGTACCGCACCTCCGAGTACTCGCTGCCATGGCCGCCCATCGCCGTGAACGCGGCTTCATCGCGGCAGGAGGGGGACGTCCGTGCACGTCCCCGGTCTACGGATCGGTCACCCGGCGGTCAAGCGCGGCACCGTACGGATGTTCGGAATGTCGTACGAAAGCTCTATCCTGCGGCGTAGTGCCGAGGGCCCGCCTGTGGGCGATGATCCAGTCCGAGGGATAGGCATCATGGATCGGGATGTTGACCAGCCTGCGGCTCCCGGACCGACGCCGGCCACGCCCGATGCCAAGGACGATCTGAAGTCCCTGCCCTTGGCGGAGCTGCAGACGAAGCTGGGGTCGTCCCCGGCTGGCCTCACCGGTGCCGAGGCCCAGAAGCGGCTGCTTCGGTACGGCCCGAACGAGATCGAGGAGAAGCAGGCCAGCGCCTTCCTGAAGTTCCTCACCTACTTCTGGGGCCCCATCCCGTGGATGATCGAAGCGGCCGTCGTCCTGTCGGCGATCGCCCAGCACTGGCCGGACTTCGTCATCATCCTCATGCTGCTGCTCGCCAACGCCGTGGTCGGGTTCTGGGAGGAGCACGAGGCCGGCAACGCAATCGCCGCCCTCAAGGCCAGGCTGGCCATCACTGCACGGGTGAAGCGCGATGGGACCTGGGTCAGCCCCGCGGCGCGCCAGCTGGTGCCGGGCGACGTCATCCGGCTGCGCCTGGGCGACATCGTGCCGGCCGACGCGCGCCTGCTGGATGGCGACCCGCTCGAGGTGGACCAGTCGGCGCTGACGGGAGAATCGCTGCCGGCGACGCGCAAGGCCGGCGAGGCGGTGTTCTCGGGCTCGATCGTCCGCCAGGGCGAGACCGACGCGATGGTGTACGCCACCGGCGCGGACACCTATTTCGGCACGACGGCGCAGCTGGTGCAGGAGGCGCACACCGTCAGCCACTTCCAGCGTGCGGTCCTGAGGATCGGCGACTACCTGATCGTCCTCGCGGTCGCCCTGGTGGCGCTCATCATCATCGTCGCGTTCCTGCGCGGCGACCCGATGCTCACCACGCTGCAGTTCGCCCTGGTGCTCACCGTGGCCGCCATCCCCGTCGCGATGCCCACGGTGCTGTCGGTGACGATGGCCGTCGGCGCGCGTCTGCTCGCCAGGCGGGAGGCTATCGTGACGCGCCTGGTGGCCATCGAGGAGCTGGCGGGCGTGGACGTGCTGTGCGCCGACAAGACCGGCACGCTCACCCAGAACAAGCTGACGCTGGGCGATCCGTTCAGCGTGAATGGCGTCGCTGCCCACCAGGTCCTCCTCTGCGCTGCGCTGGCCTCGCGTGCTGAGGACCAGGACACCATCGATCTCGCCGTGCTGGGCGGCCTGAAGGACGACAAGGTCCTGACGGGCTACCAGGTGGTCCACTTCCAGCCCTTCGACCCGGTGCGCAAGCGCACGGAGGCCACCGTCACGGGGCCGGACGGCAAGACGTTCCAGGTGGCCAAGGGCGCACCGCAGGTCGTCCTCGAGATGTCAGGGGGTGCCGGGCAGGTGAAGGCCTCCGTCGACGAGGCGGTCGACGGGTTCGCGGTGCGTGGCTTCCGCTCACTGGGCGTGGCGCGAGCGGATCAGGAGGGAGCGTGGCGGTTCCTCGGTGTGCTGCCCCTGTTCGATCCGCCACGGGACGAGGCCAGGGCGACCATCGCCACCGCCGGCCGGATGGGCGTGGCGGTCAAGATGGTGACCGGGGATGCCCTGGCCATCGCCCAGGAGACGGCCAGGACGCTGGGGATGGGCGCGCACATCCTCGATGCCAGCGGGCTGGGCGACGCGAAGCACGCGGAGACGGCGCTGACCGGGGAGGCCATCGATCGCGCGGACGGCTTCGCCCAGGTGTTCCCCGAGCACAAGTTCCACATCGTGGATGTCCTCCAGCAGCGCGGCCACATCGTGGGCATGACCGGCGACGGGGTCAACGACGCCCCCGCGCTGAAGAAGGCGGACTGCGGCATCGCGGTCTCGGGTGCCGCGGACGCCGCGCGCGCGGCCGCGTCCATCGTGCTCCTGGCGCCCGGCCTGTCGGTGATCATCGACGCCATCAAGGAGAGCCGCCGCATCTTCCAGCGGATGAACAGTTACGCGATCTACCGCATCGCCGAGACGCTGCGCGTGCTGTTGTTCATGACCCTCGCGATCCTGGTGTTCGACTTCTATCCGGTGACCGCGGTGATGATCGTGATGCTGGCCCTGCTCAACGACGGCGCGATCCTGTCCATCGCCTATGACAACGTCCACTACAGCGACAGGCCCGAGGCCTGGGACATGCGCATGGTGCTCGGCATCGCGACGGTCCTGGGCGTCCTCGGGGTCGTCTCCGCCTTCGGCCTGTTCGCCCTCGCGGAACGCGCCCTGGGGCTCGACACCGGCCAGGTCCAGACGCTGATGTACCTGAAGCTATCCGTGGCGGGCCACCTGACCATCTTCCTCGCGCGCACGCGTGGCCCGTTCTGGTCGGTGCCGCACCCGGCGCGGATCCTGCTGGTGGCGGTGCTCGGCACCCAGGCCGTGGCGACCCTCATCGCCGTGTACGGGATATTCATGACGCCCATCGGCTGGGGTTGGGCGCTGTTCGTCTGGGCCTATGCTCTGGTGTGGTTCCTTGTGAATGACCGCGTCAAGCTGCTCGCGTACCGGGTCCTCGAACCCCACCCGTCGGCTGGATCGATCTGAGCCGAACGGCTGCATCGCCGGGGTCTGGCGCTTACGCGTTCGCCCGTTCCCGCAGGTCGAGGAGACCAGCCGGGCCAGCAGCGCGAAGCCGAGGATCGCGACCGGCCAGCGCTTCTCGGGTCGGCCGTGGACGATGAGGATTCGCCGCGTTGATGAGGAGGATCAGCGGAAGTTCATGGGCGCCCGTCGACAGCAAGGCGAGGGCGCCCGTCCTATCGCGCACTCACCAGGTTCCCGGTACCGAGCAGATAGGCTGCCTGGGCCGCGTTCAGGCAGCCGGTCCGCCTGTACAGCCCTGACAGGTGCTGCCGCGCCGTGGTTTCCCCGATGCTGAGCTCGTGGGCGGCGGCTGCGACCGACCCGGCACTGATGTAGACGCGCAGCACTTCGAGCTGGCGTCGGGTGGGGCGCTGGCGGACGGCTACCATCATGACGCGCTCGTGGCCACGGCCAGCCGGGGGTCTGGACGCCGTCTGGGTCCGGTTGTCGAGCGTGAGCGGGGGCCTCCGTGGAACGTGAGTTACGAAGGGGCTATCCCTCTCGCCCCGACCAAACTCAGCGATCTGACGATTCACCTCGAGGATCGCGGGTAGTGTCCCGCTGAGCCCGAGTTCATTGCCTCTGGTGTCAGTTCGTACTCCATCCTCTGGTACCCCTCCACTTCGATCCTGGCGAACAACGCCGTGGCCAGCACCCGGCGCCCTTCTGGTCCCGAGTCGGCCCACATCGAGGGCAGTGACCGCAGGTATGTGACGACCTCCGCGGGCGCCAACCTCCGGTCCTCCCTTGGCTGCCGGGCGATCTCTGCCTCGGCGTCGAGGCGCAGCATCGTGGCCTGCCAGCTCGGTGCTGCGGCCGCCCATGGCGCTGAACGCGGCCTTCATCGCTGTGGACTTCCCTGGACAGGGCTTGACGTCCTGCCAGTCGCGGTGGCCCAGCGGGATGACCCTCGGGTAGCGGCCCTTCAGCTCGTCCCAGAGGGCGACCATCGAGCGCTGCTGCGCCTCGGTCGGTCCATCCTTCGCCAAGCCCGCCACCTCGACGCTCATGACGAGCACGTTCGGGCTCGTGTCGGGCCAGTACCGGCCGCAGGCCGCCTTGGCGTGGCTGGCGCCGTAGTAGCCGTCGGGGTCATTGGTCGGGCGGACCGTCCGCGTCGATGGACCCCGAGATTCGGTCCTCGGGCAGGCAGCGGACGACCTCGCCGTCCTGCCAGCGGTCGGTGGCCGGCTCCACGGTGTAGTGGACGGAGACCCCGCGGGCAGGATCGTGGCTCAGGTACTGGGCCCAGCGGTAGTCGCTCGACGGTCCATGGTCGTCGTTCATGTCGGCGGCCCGGGAACCGGCCACGGTCCACGCGCCAGGGGATGAGCACCGCACCCGAGGCGAACCCGAGGATATAGCAGAGGGCCCCGAACAGGAGTAACTCGAGCGCGTTCACAGGGGGGGCCGCGTCGGCCGGGCGCAGGGCACGCGCGACCCGGCTCGACGCGGTGGGAGGAGGGGACGTCGGTGCACGTCCCCGGTCTACGAGGCCGTCACACGGACGTCAAGCGAGGGACCGAACGGATGTACGGGATGCCGTATGGAAGTCGGGTGGGCACGGGTCCTGGGGCCCGACTCCCTTCACCCTGCCGGCGGCCGGAGATCCGTCACGAGCACGGCCCAGCAGCGCGTCGCGTCGGCGTCTGCGCTCCCCCGAGCAGGTGCGCCCCGACGCCGACTCCCTGCTGTACCCGGCGCGCCGGATCAGCCCGCGAGAGCCCAGGCGATCATCTTGAAGCGCCACTCGCCCGTTTCGCCTTCTCCGTGCATCTAGTGTTGTGAAGGCAGGCAGGTTGCCGACCGACGAGGTGCCCCTACATGACGGTGGACGCGCTGCGGCGAGGGTCGGTGGAGGTGCTGGATGTGCTCCTCCTCCGGTACGGTCATGAGCTCCAACGGGTCGCATACCTCATCCTGAACGATGCCGCTGCGGCGGAAGATGTCGTGGCCGACACGCTGGTGACGGCCCTGGAGCGTGGGGCCTCGCTGCGCGACGCGGCGGCGCTGCGTCCCTGGTTGCTGCGCATCGCGGCGAACCACGCGCTCTCCCATCGCCGGCGGCGGATGCGGGTCGTGACGCTCGACGTCCTCCCCGACGTCCCGGACGAGCGGGATCGCCTGGGTGTCGACGAACGCGCCGCGCTCTGGCAGGGCGTCACCGAGCTGCCGCTCCGGACCCGCGCGGCGATCGTGCTGCGCTACTACGCCGATCTGCCCGTGGACGACGTGGCAGCCGCCCTGGGTGTGAGCTCGAATACGGTCAAGGCGCAGCTGCAGTCGGGGCTCCAGCGCCTCCGTCGCTCGCTCGGGGACGAGGCTTCCTTTGCCGAGGTGGGTCATGCGTGAGCCGAACGACACGTCATTCGAAGCGCTGCTCGCGAGCACCCTGGCCGAGCGCGCGGCCCAAGTCCCGGCGACCGTGACGTTCGAGCGCGTCCATGCCCGGCTCGAGGCGCGACAGGGTGCCCGTCGTCGCGGGGCCGTCCGCCGGCCGCTCACGCTGCTGGGCGTGGCCGCCGCCGTCCTGCTGCCGACGGCCGCCCTGGTCGTGGGTCAGCGTCCCAGCGAGCCGCTGCCGGCCGATTCCGCTGCCCACCAGGGGCTCGTCCGACGCCGCGACGGTGACAGCTGGCTCGTGGTCGCGGTGCGCGGGGACGGCCGGGAGCGCACCCTCGCGACCGTGCCCATCCCTGACCCGGGTGACGAGCGACGCCGTCCCCAGATGGCGGTGTCCGACGATGGCTGGCTCGCCACGCCCGGAGCGACCGGCTGGGAGTTCCGGGACCTGCGATCGACCGGACCGGACCATCGGCGCGATCGCTCCGTTCCTGCCGTCCGAGGTCGGTCACGCGTGGATCGGCGACGGACGGTTCGCCACCTGGAACGCGACCGGCGAGATCCGGTTCCTGGATCCGGCGGCCGGGACGATGACGCGCGCGAGCATGGGGGAGGCACTGACCTGCGAGAGCGCGGGTGACGCCTGCGAGGTCATCGCATGGGCGGCCGATGGGTCCGCGATCGTCGCCGACTCCGGCATCGGCCCTGCCCCGGTCACCCCCTTCGGGGAGCGGCGCCCGGCGGGCTGGCGGGTCCTGCCGCTCGACGGCGCGACCACCGACGCCGCCGTGGGCGACCTCGACCTCGGCTGGCGGAAGGGAGCCTGGTGGCGTGCGGATGGCAGCCGGGTGCAGCTGTGCGACATGGCGGTCCGCCAGGAGTGCCCGGGGTTGCCCAACGGTGCCGTCGTGGTCGAGTCGCCGGACGGCACCCTCACGCCCTGGTACACCGATGAGCGGGCTCCGGACGATGTCGTCGATACGGCGTTCGGCGTGGCCGGTGTCTGGGTGCTGCTCGATGAGCGCACCGGGCGCGGAGAGGCACTGACGCTGGCGCACCTCGACGCGCCGGGCGTCGCCAGAACGGTGGCGAGCTGGGGGCAGACCGTTGCGCCTGGCCAGGGCAGCATCGAGGGCGTGGCTCCCGACGACTCGCTCATCGTCGCCGAGTCGCTGCTGATCGACGGACGCACGGGGGGAGTCGAGCCACTCAACGGAAGCTTCCTGGGCTTCGTGCCGTCGTCCGCCGCGGACGCCTGGCCCGGTGCGCTGTTTCGGACCCCCGATCCGGTCGCATCGCCAGCACCGCCGCTTCCAGCGCCGACGATGCAACCGTTCGACACCATCGTGGCGGAGCAGCTCACGCCGGCCGATCGCGAGCTGTGGCGCGGCGAGCAGCTGGCGGTCGATGGTCCCGGGGCGTCCCCGTCCACCCTGGACATCGGACCGATCGTGTTCGACGAGGGCATCGGGGTGTTCCTGGCATGCGATGGCCCATCGGATGTGGTGGTCACGGCTGAGACCACGGAAGGATCGGACCTACCGGACCTCCCCCTCCTGTCGCGATGCCTCGCGGCGGGCGAGCTGGCTGGTGGCTACGCCCCCTCCGCGGCCATCCGCGCGTCGGTCCGGTTCCAGTTGACGACGACACCGGACACGTCGTGGCGGCTCCTCATCTTCGATCCGGCACCCGGGGAGTGAGCCGCCGCCCGGGAGTGACGAGGGCTCCGATCACCACCAGAGAGGAGGCAGAAGGATGACCAGGACGCGGATCACGATCTGCGCGCTGCTGTGCGCGGGAGCCGTCTCGGGGGTCGCCCCGACAGCCGCGAGCTCGCCGCCGCCCAGCCCGCTTCCGGCGGATCCGGCCGGCACCGTCATCACCACGCTCGGCTCGGGAGATCAGCCGTTGGCAGAGGGGACCTACCGCATCGAGCGGATCAATGGCGGTGGCGCGGGAGTCCCGCCCATCCTCGTCACGCTGCCCGCCGGCTGGTCGAACCACGATGGCTGGGTGCTCCACCGCGGTCCGATGGAGTCCACCGCGGTAGCCGTCCAGTTCTGGGACGTCGGCGAGATCTACGGCCACCCGTGCCAGTGGCAGGGGACGCTCTTCGACCCGGGACCGGGCGTCGATGAGATCGCTGCCGCCCTGGTCGAACGCCCGCTGCGGAACGCGACCCAGCCGGTCCCGGTGACCCTCGATGGCCGCGCCGGGCGGTACCTCGAATGGAGCGTGCCACCGGACATGGAGTTCGCGGACTGCGACGTCGATGGCGGTGTGCACTACTTCGAGAGCTGGGTCGGTGGGAATGACGGTGACCGCTACCATCAGGGGCCTGGACAGGTCGATCGGCTGTGGATCCTCGACGTGGACGGTGCGCGCCTGGTCATCGATGGGTTCGACATGCCTTTCGCGACCGATGCCGAGCGACAGGAGCTCCTGGACGTGGTGGCGTCGATCCGGTTCGAGGAACCCGCCCCGTCCGACCCGGCAGGAGCGCCGTCCGCGTCCCCCGAGATCGATCCTGGAGCCGCATGACCACCCCGGCGCGATGCGTGGTGGTGAGGAGGGGACGTCCGTGCACGTCCCCGGTCTATCGCGCGGTCAGGCGGGCGTCAACCGAGATATCGCACGGATGTTCGAAGTCCCGTGCGGAAAGACTACGCCTCCCGTCGAGGCACCTCGGGGCGAGCCAGGATCGCGACACTAGCACCGGGCCGGACGCAGCGCGCGGGTCAGGAGAAGGGGACACTCACGGCCATGGTCGGGACAAGGACCGCCTGCCCAGCGGCATGCAGGGCAAGGAGGGCCCCGACGGCCGCCTGACCGCGGGCTTCACCAGGTTCAAGCAGTCCGGAGCGAGTCTCAAGACCCACATGGGAGTTCTGGGTGGGCACGCCTGCCCCGTAGGGTGGGGACGCTGTGGTAGCGGAGCCCCGGCGGCCAGCGTGCCGCCCGGGCACTCGGTGGGTCACTCCCCCTTGCCCGCTGTCGTGCGAGGCGGATGCGATGGACCGCGTCCTCGGTGCGCACATCCCAGCCAGTACGCGGCCTGGGCAGCGTTGAGGCATCCCGTCCGCCGGTAGAGCCCGGATAGGTGCTGCCTTCGAGCGGCTGGTGGCCGTCGTAGGAGGCCTCATAGGTCTCGAGGTCGAGGCGCCTCGCCTCGAGGCGGAGGAGCAGGCGGGACAGCCACCACTCGGGGCTGCTAGCGGGGGCCGACCGGAGGTCGAGCGTGTCGGGCATCTCAGTGCCGCACGTCCAGTGCCGCCACGACGGGACCGATGGACCTGATGGCCGCTGACGCCTGATACTCGGTGGCGTTCCAAACCGCGAAGCAAGGTGAGCATGAGCACCGAACGGCCACAAGCGGTCCGCCCACACGAGCGGCACGCGGCTGAGGGCCCGAGCACGCCGGGGATGGTCCGCGAGGTGGCCTTCGCCGGCGACGACCGATGGGTCGGCCACGTGCACACCGAGCCGGGTGTCTGGAGCGGCTGGCACCACCACGGCGAGACCGACACCTACTTCTACGTGCTCCAGGGCGCCATCGAACTGGAGTTCGGGCCGGGTGGTCTTGAGCGGCTGGCGGTCGGCGTGGGTGACTTCGCGCACGTGCCCCCGGGGGTGATCCATCGGGAGGGGACCACGCCCCAGGAGCCGGGTGAGTTGATCCTTGTACGCACAGGACCGGGCCAGCCGGTCGTCAACGTCGAGGGGCCAGAACCCGAGTAGGCGGCGGGCCACGTGGTGGCCGCCATGCGGTCGCGCGGTCGCGCGGTCGCGCGGTCGCGCGGTCGCGCCCACATACTCAGAAGCCCACCGGGACGCGCAGGCTGCGGACGTATGCCCTGGGTGCCTCCTACATCGCCATGGCGACTGCCATGACGAGCGCCACGCAGGCGGGTCGGTGACTCTAGTCGTGCCACCGTCGGTCGTGGAGACGGGATCGCGCGACCCGGTAGTCGGTCGAATCGAGCGTGACCTCCGCTCCCCGGTGGACGTCGACCGCGGACGGCACATCGGTCGGCACCTGGCACAGACGCAGGAGTGCCCGCCCCGGCGCGGCGACGGTCTCGGTGACGTCCTCGACCTGGTCGTCCGTGTCGAACTCGTGCGGCCCCACCCAGGCGGCGATGGCCAGCTCGGAGCTCGCGAGGATGCGTTCCAGCGCGGTGTCCGGGAGCGACGTCTCCACGTGCTCCCGGAGCTGCGCCACGGTCAGGAGGCCCATCAGCCGCGGTACGATGGGTCCGGACCGGGCCGACGGAGCGCGGCTCGAAGGAGGGCCATGGACCTCGTCGCCATCGCCGCGCTCGTGTACCTCGCGGCCGCGCTCGTCGTGATCGGCTTCCAAGTCGCGCTCGCGCTCGGTGCGCCGTGGGGTGCGTATGCGATGGGCGGTCGCTCCCCGGGTCGCTTCCCGCCGCCGATGCGCGCGCTCGCGTTCGTCCAGGCGGTCGTGCTCGGGCTGCTCGCGCTCGTCGTGCTCGCATCGGCCGGGCTCATCGCGCTCGACCTGGTCACGGACCTGCCGTGGCTCATCTGGCTCGCAGTCGCGGTCAGCGCGGTGAGCGTCGTGATGAACGCCGCGAGCCCCAGCCCCGGTGAGCGACGGCTCTGGGTGCCCGTGGGGCTCGTCACGCTGGCATCGAGCCTCATCGTCGCGCTCGCCGGGTGACCCGAGACACCCGCGGGCCCATCGCGGGGCCGCGGGTGCCAGGACCGCGAACGGGAATTGGGTCGCCTCGGTCGGTGCCTGGAGGCTGATCGGATCGGCCACCTGGAACGCGACCCGCATCGTTTCCCGACGAGGCCGACCGATGGGAGGAATACGCCTTCGACCCCACTGAGCCACCCAATGTCGGCAAACGCTCGCGGCAGTGGATCGCGGTCGTGCCCACCGAGCTCGCCTGAGTCCGCGAGGTGGCGCGCGGCCTCGGGGAGCTACGGGAGGGACACTGGCCGCGATGAGGCCGGGGCCCGGGACCAGGGGACGGGCTACGCTTGCGGGTGTAGGGAGGACTGCGTGAAGACCACGACCGTCGAGACCGCGGAGCGCGGCCGTTCGCCCCTGGGGGCGCATATCCGCTTCCTCATGGACGGGCCGCACGGCAACATGATCCACTCGACCGTGCCGCCGGGGATGGTGGGCCGCGCCTGCCGCTTCCGGACCATCGACGAGTACTGGTACGTCCTCTCGGGTGAGGGAGAGGTCTGGCGCCGGGCGCCGGACGGCTACGAGAGCGTCACCCGACTCGTCCCGGGTGTGTGCATCGATATCCCGCTCGGCACATCGTTCCAGTACCGCTGCACCGGCGCCGCGCCCCTCGTCTTCACCTGCACGGCCCTGCCGCCCTGGCCTGGGGACGACGAGGCGCTGATCACCGACGGACCGTGGGCACCCCGTGTGGACCCCGAGCCCGAGGGCCAGCGCTCGGATCAGCCCCAGGGCTGATCCGCCCGGGTCCGAGGCAAGCCCTGCCCGCGCGTAGTCTGCCGAACCATGGATCCCAGTCTGCGGCGCCAGAGCCAGGCGAGCACGCGCGCCTCCACGGCGACCGGACTCCAGCCTGACCCGCCGGGAGGCATCCGGGGGGCACCCGCGAATCGGGCAGGTGTCGCCGCACGGTGACCCGCGATGTCGGGTGATCAGCCGTCGAACGGTGCCATCCGTCCCATGGCCAGCAGTAGACCGTGGATGAGCGCCTCGGGGCGAGGCGGGCAACCCGGGATGAACACGTTGACCGGCAACACCCCGCTGATGCCGTCCCGTGCCGCGTAGCTGCCAGCGAACACTCCGCCGCTGATGGCGCAGGCGCCGACCGCGACGACCAGGCGAGGTTCGGGCATCGCCTCGTACGTCCGCAGCGCGGCCTCTTCCAGGTTGCGGGTCATGACGCCGGTGACCAGGAGCAGGTCGGCATGGCGTGGCGAGGCCACGAAGTCGATGCCCAGGCGCTGCACGTCGTGGATGGGGTTCAAGAGCGCCGCGATCTCCCAGTCGCAGCCATTGCAGGACCCCACGTCGAGGTGGCGGACGTGGAGCGACCGGCCCAGGCGCCGAGCGATGACGTCGGCCAGCTCGCGTTCCTCGTCCAGTCGTGGCCTCGGCACCGCGCCCCCGACCGCCGCCGCCTCGGTCACGGTGCCCTCCGGATGTCGCGGATGACCAGCAGTGCCTCGCGCGAACGACCCGCGAGCTCCATCCGGGCGCCCATGCCGATGGCGCCTTGGGGACACGCCGTGACACACGCCGCGCAGAACACGCACCGTCCGGCGTCCAGCTGCCAGGCATCGTCGGTCACCGAGATGGCGCCCGTCGGGCAGGCGGTCACACACGTCGCGGTGGCATCGCAACGGCCCGTGTCCAGCTCGGGCATGCCGCGCGCGGCCGCCGGCAGCACGAGTGGTCGCTCCGGATATGACCGGGTCAGCGGTCGACGGCCGAGCGGGCGCAGGAAGCGGTCGACGACGGTGAGGGGCATGCTCAGCGGTCCGTGCAGGCGTAGCAGAGCTCGAAGCTCTTGTTGATGAGCGGGAAGTCGGGCACCAGGTCGCCAGTCACCGATGCCGCGACCACGGGCCAGTTGGCGAACGACGCCGAGCGCAGTCGCACCCTGTCCACGGTCCCGCCATCGCCGGCGCGGAGCCACACCCAGGAGGTGCCTCGCGGGCCTTCCGCACCTGACAAGGCAGTCTCACCGGTGACCGCCTCCCGGCTCAGGGACGCCCGCACCGGGCCGGGCGACAGCTGGGCGAGCACCTCATGGATCAGGTGAAGGGTCAGCTGCGCCTCCTGGGCGCGCACGTTGAAGCGTGCCAGCACATCACCCGCGGCGGCACTGACGGCCCTGACCTCGAGGCTACCGTAGGCGGCATAGGGCTCATCGCGACGCAGGTCGGTGTCGATCCCGGTGGCCCTTGCGGCCACCCCGCTGGCTCCCAGGGAAGCGGCGAGGCCCATGCTCACGGCGCCGGCGCCGTGCAGCCGGGCATGCACCCCATCGGAGCGGAGGATGGCGCGGACGGCACCCGCCAGCTCTTGCCCGACCTCGGTGAGCGCTGCCGGCAGGTCCGCCAGCCCGTCGGCCGCGAGATCCTCCCGCAGACCCCCGGGCACGACGCAGCCCATCAGATAGCGATGGCCCGCGACGGTCTCGTTGAGCTGCAGCAGGCGCTCCTTCAGCGCACCGAGACGCGATGTCCCAGGGTTGAAGCCGATGCCGGCGCAGATGTTGCCGAGGTCGCCGACGTGGTTGTACAGGCGCTCCATCTCGGCGAGGATGACCCGAGCCCAGCTCGCCCGGGCCGGGATGTCGGTGTCGGTCAGTCGTTCGACCGCCTGCGAATAGGCAAGGGCGTGGGTGACCGTGCACACACCGCAGGCCCGTTCCACGAGCGCCAGCGCGCCCATCAACGGGCGCCCCTCGGCCAGCTTCTCGAGGCCGCGATGGGTGAAGAACAGGCGTGCGTCCAGGTGCAGGACGCGTTCTCCGACGGCGGAGAAGCGGAAGTGGCCGGGCTCGATGACGCCCGCATGGATAGGACCCACGGGCAGCTGGTAGACCCCCTGGCCTTCGGCGGTGAATGGCTCGAAGGGCACATCGGTCCACGGCGGGGCGACATCCGCGGGCACGTCCTTGCGGAGCGGGTGGTAGCCGATCGGCCAGCGGTCATGGAGCACGAGGCGTCGCGGGTCGGGATGACCGACCGCGACGGTGCCCAACAGGTCCTGTGCCTCGCGCTCGTCCCAGTGGGCGGCAGGCACAAGCAACGCCAGCGACGGGTAGCTCGGGTCCCCGAGCGGCAGTGTCGCACGGACGTGATGCCGCCCACCGGGGCCACCCAGGGCCACCTCGACGGCGAGCCCGTCACCGCCCACGGCGCGATCATCGGTCGCCACCAGCGTGCGGTAGGGAGCGCCCGCAGCGACAAGACCAGCGACCGTGTTCGCGAACGCGGCCCGCTCGACGGTCTGGACCGACCCGACCGGCTCAGCCACCCGGCGCCTCCAACACGGCGACGACCCGCGAGATCGCATCGGACATGGGCACGGGCGTCCACAGTCCAAGGACCGCCACGGCGAGGAGGGGCGCTGCGACGATCACCAGCCAGGCCCCCACCCGGGGCCCGGCATGTGACCGTCCTGCGGGAGCTTCCGCATCGTCGCCGTGCGCCTCGACCATGTGACCGCCGGTATCTCGCACCGGCCGGCCCCATGAGACGCGGGCGACATGGAACAGGAAGCCGGTCGCGGTCAGGCCCAGCAGCAGTGCCGCCAGACCGGCCGCGACTCCCCATCCCTGTTGGAAGCCACCCAGCACGATGGCCAACTCGCTCACGAACAGTGCCGACGGTGGTAATCCGCACAGCAGCAACGCGCCCGTCAGGAACGCCCAGCCATCGACTGGCGCGCGCCGGATACTGCCGCCTAGGCGGACGACTCTGGCGGCTCTCGCCCGCCTCTACGAGCCCGCCCCCGGACAGGAATAGGCTACCCTTGGTCAGGCCATGCGCCAGCAGGTGCAGTGTCAAGCCACTCAGGGCGAGTGTGCCGCCGAAACCGAGCGCCAGCGCCGCCAGACCCATGTGCTCGATGCTGGAATACGCGAGCAATCGCTTGACGTCGTTCTGGGCCACGATGAACGGCAATGCCACGGCCAGGCTGAGCAGGCCGAAGGCCACCAGGATGGTCGCCGGCAGTTCCGGGCCGACGGCGCCTGCGGTGATCGTCTGGAAGCGGGCCAGGGCATACAGCGAGACGACCAGCGCAGCTCCCGAGAGGAGGACCGAGACCGGGCTTGGCGCTTGACTGTGCGCGTCCGGCAGCCAGGTGTGGAACGGTGCGAGGCCGGTCTTGGTGCCGTAGCCGACGAGCACGAAGATGAAGGCCAGGCGCATCAGTCCCGGGTCAAGCTGCGATGCGACCGCGTCCAGACGCGTCCATGCCAGCGCATCGCTGGTGGCACCCAGCACGCTCACGGACGACGCATATGCCAGGAGGGTGCCCAGCAACGCGAACCCGATGCCTACCGAGCCGAGGATGAGCGACTTCCAGGCCGCCTCGATGGCCGCCGGCGTGCGCGACAGTCCCACGAGCAGCGCGGCCACGATGGTGGCCGCCTCGATGGCCACCCATACCAGGCCCAGGTTGTCCAGCAGCGGCACGGCGAGCAGGGCACCCACGAACCAGAGCAGCAACGCCCAGTACCGACCGCGGTCATGGGGAGACAGCCAGCCGTCCTGCCTCGCGTGGCGCAGGAACGCGGGTGAACCGGCCACGGCGATGAGGCCCACCAGCGTGACCACCAGCAGTGTCCAGCCGCCGAAGGCGTCGAGCGCGACGATGCCGCCGAACGCCGTGATGCTGGTCCCGCCAAGGGCCACCAGAGCCAGCACTGCCGCCGGCACCAGTATCGCGATCGCCGCGAGCGCGGCCAGCCCATCGGCGACACGTCCCCGTGTCGGCCAGGCCAGGAGGCCGAAGATAGCGGGGCCCAGGAACACCATGCCCAGGGCCACCTCGGTCGTCGTCATCCCCGCAGGGTCCGCAGATCGTCGGTCGAGTTGGTGCCCAGGATCAGGAGCATGTGACGGGTGTAGACCCAGCCCACGATCACGGCGATGAGCACATCGAGCAGGATCCCCAGCTCCACCACCAGCGGCATCCCCGATACCAGCACGAACGCCGTCATGGCCAGGCCGTTCTCGAACACCAGCAGACCGACGAGCAGCGAGATGGCCTTGCGCCGACTCATCACCAGGAAGAGCCCGGTCAACACCTCGGCCAGTGCCGCGGGCAGCGCGCGGCCGCCTCCCTGCGACATCGGTAGCGCGATGCCCGCGACGGCCACGCTCGAGGCGAAGACGATGCCGATCGCGATGAGCAGCGAGAGCCGGGGGCCGACATACGGGTGGCGCTCCACGCGGATCGGCGAGGGTCGCAGCATGATCATGAGGATGATGGGCACCACGACGGCCTTGGCCACGATGGTCGATACGCCCGCGATCGCCATGTGTTCCAGGTCCTGACTCAGACCCACGCCGAGTGCCATGGCACCGACGAGGGCGCTCTGGAGGGCGAGCAACCAGATGGACCGGCCGATCGAGCGGGTGACGGCCATGAGTACACCAGCCACGACGATGCCCGCACCGCAGGCATCGATGATCGATCCGGGGTTCACGCCGGCAGCCACAACTGGGCGCCGAGTGCCGAGATGGCTAACAGCGCAGCCACTCCCAGCAGGGATGGCACGACCAGGATGCGCAGCTTGGCGACGCTGCCGTCGAGGAGGCCAAGGGCAACGGCCGCGACGACGAGCTTGATGGACGCGAAGGCCATGCCGACCGCGAGTGCCGGCAGGGTGTCGATCGCTGCTGCACCGAACGGCAGGAAGACGGCGCTGAACAGGCCCACGACCACGACCAGCTTGAGCTGTGCCGCGTACGTGAGCATGGCCAGGCGTCGGCCCGAGGCCTCCAGCATCATGCCCTCGTGGATCATGGTCAGCTCGAGGTGGGTATCCGGATTGTCCACCGGTTCGTGGCCCGTCTCGGCGACGGCGACGATGGTGAACGCCGCGGCGCCGAGCAGCAGGGCCGGTGTCAGCCCGGCAAGGCCCATGGCGGCGCTGTGGCCCGCGATGACGCCCAGGTCCGTGCTCCCCGCCGCCGCGACACCGACCGCGAGTGACAGCAGCAGTGCCGGCTCCACGACCGCTGCGATGGCCACCTCGCGGCTGGCACCCATGCCCCCGAACGCGCTGCCTGCATCGATCGCGCCCAGCGCCAGGAGGAACCGCACCAGGGCAAGCAGCCCAACGACGAGCAGTAGATCGCCGAGGCCGGAGAGCGGCACGCGGAGCGCGACGAGCGGCACCAGGAACACGGCCAGCACCATGACCGCCACGACCGCCACGGGCACGATGCCGCTGAGCGGGCTTGCTGCCTCGCTTTCCACCGGGCGCCGGCGCCACCACTTCGCGAGGTCGCGGTAGGGCTGCCACAGGGAAGGCCCCCGTCGATACTGGAGGCGCGCCTTGACCCGCTTGGTGATGCCCAGCAGCAACGGCGCCAGCAGCAGGCCAACGATGCCCTGCGCCACGATGAGCTGTGCGGACTCGCTCACCGGTACGCCGTCTTCATCGCGCCACCAGCAGCAGCACGATGACGGCCACGACGATGTATGCCACGTAGAGCTGGAGCGTGCCCTGCTGGAGGCGTCTCGCCCTGTGGGCGAAGACGAGGCTGAAGCGGTGGAGCGGCCGGTACAGCCATGACTCCGTCAGGTGGTCCACCTCGCTGCGATAGCGCACGCGACTCCGGAAGGGTGTGCCCGGCACGAGGTCCACGCGGATCTCGCGCTCGGGACGGTAGAAGGACTCGAAGAAGAGACGGACCGGCTTGTCGAAGCTTGTCGCCGTGTACTCGAACACGGGCTCGGGCCGGATGCCGCACGTCCAGGTGGGTGCCCGCCGCATGGGGGTCGTCCGGATCCGGCCGAGCGCCCACCAGGCGACCATCAGGCACCCGAGTGCGAGGGCGACGAAGATCGGCGCCCAGGTGCCAAGCGTGGCCGGGTCGGCCGCTGCCACCGGCCCCGGTGCGTCGGTCGACAACGACTGAGCCACGCCCTGCAGGATCGCGCCGGTCGGCACCGCCAGGAGACCCAGCCCGACACATCCGATGGCGAGCATGCTCATGGCCGTGCGCATCGGCCGGCCGGCCTCCGTGGCTCCAGCGGCACCGTCGCTGCGCGGAAGGGCCAGGAAGGCCATGCCAGTGGCCTTCACGTACGTCGCAAGCCCGAGCGCCGCGGCGAGGCCAAGCACGCCAACGGCGAGATAGGCGGAGAAGCGTGCCAGGTCATCGACGGCCGATGCGCCACCGCTCGCCAGCAGGCCCTGGAACGTCAGCCACTCGCTGGCGTAGCCGGTCAGGGGAGGCAGGCTGCTGCCGGCGAGCGCGCCGACACAGAAGAGTGCCGCGGTCCAGGGCATGACCCGAACCAGACCACCGAGCCGGTCGAGATGCACGGCTGCCGGCCGACTGCTGCACCGCCCCGGCGCCCAGGAAGAGGAGCCCCTTGAATAGTGCGTGGCTCAGGACGTGGAACAGAGCTGCGGCGATACCCAGCGTCTCGAGCGAAGCGCTGCCGACGGACGCACCGAGCATGGCAGTGGCAAGACCCAGCAGGACGATGCCCGTGTTCTCGATGGTGCTGAATGCGAGCAGGCGTTTGAGGTCGTGCTCGGCCAGGGCGTACAGCGCCCCCGCCACCGCCGAGAGCGCGCCAAGTGCCAGCACCAGCATCGCCCACCAGGCGGGACCTGGGCCGAGCACGCCGATGCAGAACCGCAGCAGGGCATAGCTGCCGACGGCGACCATGACGGCAGACATGAGCGCCGACACGTGGGAAGGGGCCACCGGATGCGCGCGTGGTAGCCACACGTGCAGAGGCACCATGCCGGCCTTGGTGCCGAAGCCCACCAGGAGGAGCAGGAACACGAGATCCCGCGTGAGCCCGGGCAAGGCTGGGGCCGCGGTCGCGAGATCTGCGATCTGGAGCGTCCCCCCGGCCGCAGCGAGGATGGCGAACGCCACCACGATGGCGGCGGTGGCCAGATGCGTCATCGCGAGGTAGATGTAGCCGGCACGCGCCTCATCGCGACCTGGTGCTGGACCCACGACGAGCGCGGCCGACGTCAAGGCCATGAGCTCCCAGGCCAGCAGGAAGGCGAAGATGTTCGCGGCGCCGACGACCAGCGCCATGGCCCCCAGGAAGACCGGGTAGACCATCCCGTCGAGAGGAGACCGCCCCGCGCCGTGGTAGCCGATGGCGAAGATGGACGCGGCCACGCCGACCGATCCCAGCGCCAGCAGGAACGTACCCGCGAGTGGGTCGTAGCGCACATCGATGGGCACGAAGCCCAGCACATCGCCCAGCTCCAGGCTGATGACCGGCCCGAAGATGGCCGCAAGCCCAAGGACGATGAGTGCAGCGCACCCGGCGCCAGCAACGACCGCGGCAGGCATCGACGTCCGGTGGCTCAGTCCCAGGACCGCCGCGAGCGCGAGCAGGATCGCCGCAGCCCACGCTGCGGCAGTGCCGAGGTCCCCGACACTCATGCTCCCGGGTGCTCGTCCAGCAGGTCGTGGAGAAGGTCGCGCGTCTCGGAGAAGGCGTTGATGAGCAGCCGGCGTGCCGATGTCAGAAGCACGGTCATCTCGGGATCACGGACGGCGTAGACCACCGTCGACCCGTCCTTGCGATGGCTTACGAGCCCCGCTCGGCGGAGGATGCCCAACTGCTGCGAAAGGTGGGATGACTCGATGCCCACGAGCGGCTGTAATTCACTGACCGTGCGCTCGCCCTCGCCGAGTACCTCGAGTACCCGGATGCGCGCCGGATGAGCGAGTGCACGAAACAACTCGGCCTTCACCTCGGACAGGGGGCGGCCCCGGACGACGGGCCCGACCGCACCGGCTGTGACACCGGCCTCGGCGGCGGAGGGCAGAGTCGACGTCTCAGGCATTCGGTAGGTTCATGGAGTCAGTATATGACAATATCGTCAAGTGCTCGCGGCAGTCGAGCAGCCGGCGCGGAGCACCCCTCCTCAGCTCGCGGACGCCCGTCGGGCGGCGGTCTCGGCGATCGCGAGCTCGTGAGCGGCCCCGGCGACCGAGCCACACGATGTCGGCGCGGAGGACTCGTGGCTGTGGTATGGTTCACCAGGTGGTGAACCATAAGGAAGAGGTCGTGACCGACGTCCCGGACGGGCTGGATCGCGTGCTCGGGGCCCTCGCGAACCGGCACCGCCGCGAGATCGTCCGCCTCCTCGCCCAGCATCCCCACTCGATCAGTCGGCTCGCGGAGCTTCGTGGTCTCTCGCTGCCGGCCATCAACAAGCACGTTGGCGTGCTCGTGGAGGCCGGTCTCGTGGGCCGACGGAAGTTCGGTCGGACCACGTTCCTGGCGCTCGGTCGAGCACCGCTCCTGGCCCTCGGAGACTGGCTCGGTGAGTTCAACGCCCACTGGGGGGCCGACGCCGAGAGTCTCGAGAACTACCGTCCATACCTGACCAGGGCGACCGACACCATGAAGGAGGCACCGTGAAGAAGTACCTGCTCCTGTTCCACGACCAGTGGGAGCCGAGGCCCGAGATCCAGGCCGCCTGGCAGCGTTGGTTCGCGACGGTCGGCGATCGCTTCGTCGACAGTGGCAACCCATTCGGACAAGGGCTGGAGGTCACCGCAGCCGGCGACCGCCAGCTGTCGACGGGGGACGGCGCCGCGACCGGCTACTCGATCATCTCGGCCGAGAGTCTCGAGGCGGCCCGGGAGCTGCTCGATGGCTGCCCCTTCGCGTCGAGCGTGCGGGTCTACGAATCGGTCGCGATGTAGCACCCCGCAAGACCGGGAAAACGGCGAAAGTCGGCCGCGCGCACACGCTACCAGCGTCGTCAGCGAGGGCCCCGCGCCTCGATGACGTGGGTACCCCCGGGCGTTGAGGCATGTCGGACCGGCGACCGGAGGGTTCCGGCGGCTTGTCCACGTGTTCGAGGGCTTCCACCACGTCGATGGCTGGGTCACGCAGCGCCTGGTCACGGCTACCGGCCCAAACCCGCTGCCGCGGTAGGGGCCGACGGCAATCTCCACTCTCCGGGCCGCTCCGCCATGCCCCGGCCATGGCCGCCCAGCGCTGACGCTTGCGACGGACTTGGGTCCTCGACGCCTCATGGACCTCCCTCGCGAAAGCGTTGTCGAGTCCACCACTGTCCAGTCTGCCTCTTGATGTCGGGCAGTAGGGTGGACCCTTGGCCGTGGTGTCGAATCCCCGAGGTGTGGAGCAGGCGTTGAGGGTGTCCAGGGCCGAGGCGCTCGTGGGGCGGGAAGGTGAGCTCGCGCTGGCGTCGGCGGCGATCCGCAAGCTGTTCGAGGGGCGAGCGTCCGTGCTCGTCATCGAGGGGGAAGCCGGCATCGGCAAGACGCGCCTTGTGCAGCGCATCGTCGATGATGCGCGTGCCCGCGGTGCGGCGGTGTTCTCCGGCCAGGCGCATCCCTTCGAGCGGACACGTCAGTTCGGTCTGGTCTCCGCGGCGCTGGGTCTGAGCCGGCGGTCAGCGGACCCGCGGAAAGCGGCCATCGCCGCCCTGCTGGCCCGCGAGGGTGCTGCAGCCCATCCGGCGGCGGCCGGGGACATCCAGTACCGCGTCGTCGAGGAGATCGTGGACCTGGTCGAGCTGTCGTGTGCCCAGGGCCCGGCACTCTTGGTGGCCGAGGATCTCCACTGGACGGACAGCGCGAGCCTGCTGGCGATCCTGTCGGTCGTGCGCCAGCTGTCACTCGAGCCTGTCCTCGTCGTCGTGACGACCCGACCGTCGCCGCTGCCGGCCGAGGTGGTCCGCTTCCTGGACGACGTGGCGGCCGGCAGTGCGCGCACCCTGCACCTCCACCCATTGTCGCCCGACGAGGTGGCCGTCCTTGCTCGCGAGCTGCTGGGGCACGCTCCCGGTCCTGCGCTGAGCGCCATGCTGGCCAAGGCCGGCGGGAACCCGCTGTGGGTCGTGGCCATGCTGCGCGCGCTGGCGGACGGCGGGATGCTGCGCCGAGATGGGGACAGCGTCGAGCCGACGACCTTTGAGCTGCCGACCTCGCTCGACGGGCTCGTGGTCCGCCGCCTGCGACACCTGCCGACGGCAACGCTGGAGCTGCTGCAGATCACGGCGGTCCTGGGAGATGCCGTGTCGCTCCGCGATGTCGCCACTGTCGCGCGCCGCGCACCGGCCGAGGTGGTGGCCCAACTCCGCGATGCGTTCGACGCCCAGTTGCTCGACGAGGCCGACGACCGGGTCGTGTTCCGGCACCAGCTCGTGCACGATGCGATCTACCGGCACGTGCCGGTCTCCGCCCGGCGCCTCCTGCACCGCGAGGCCGCGGTGGCGCTGATGGCCGCGGGTGCGGACCACCTGGCCGTGGCCGAGCACCTGATGCTCGGGGCGGAGCGAGGTGACGACGAGGCCGTGGCGTGGCTGCGCGCCGCCGCCCGGGAGGCAGCGGCACAGGCACCGCCGGTCGCCGTCGAGCTCCTGCGCCTCGCCGAGGCGCTCCTGCCCGACGGCCACCTCGAGACGGATCTCGTGTCATCGGAATTGGTACAGGCGCTGCTGCGCGCCGGGAACGTGGCCGAGGTGTCCACTCGCGCGGAGGCGGTGTTGGCCCGCCCTCATGTCACCGAGGTGGACGTCCCTTTGCGGCTCGCCCTGATCGGCTCGCTTGCGCTCCAGAATCGAGCGGACGAGCTCATCGCGGTCGTGCAGACCAGCCTTGCCGATGTCGCACGACTACGACCCTTCGAACAAGTGCCGATGCTCGCCCAACAGAGCTGGGTCCAGACCTACACGGGCGACCCTCGAGCCGGCGAAGCGGCATCCCGCCGAGCGCTCGACATCGCCGAACAGGCGGGCGATGCCGCGATGACGGTGTGGGCGCTGACGGCGCTCCTCGTGGCGGTCGGGCGGCAAGGGCGCTACGACGAAGCGCTGTCCCACGCCCGGCGAGCAGCCGCGCTGGCAGATGCCTCGCGCGACACCAGAGCGCTGCCCCTCCATCCAAAGCTCTTCCTCGGCCTGGCGCTGTTCGATTGCGACCTTGTCGACGACGCGCGCATCGCATACCGAGCGGCGCTCGACGAGGAGTTCGGCTCTGGGTGGTGGCTGTCCGACGCGCTGATGGCGGACGCGCAAGCGTCGTTCGTCCTCGGGGATTGGGAGGATGCTGTCCCCGGGCTGATCGCCGGTGGTCAGGCCGCACAGGCGAAGGGCAACCAGCTCCTGGTGTCACAGTCGCTCGCCTACCGGACCATCATCTCGACCGGGCGGGGAAACCTGGCAGAGGCGAACGACCTGGCCGCGGGGATCGCTGACTCGCTGAATGGCGAGGAGTTGAGCTACAACGCCGGGATCCTCGCGTTCGCGGTGGCGGGGTTGAAGGAGGCCCAGGGCGACACCAAGGGCGCCTACGAGGTGTTGCTTCGTTGCTGGCGGTTCGACAGGGCACGGGAGAATCGCTACTACCACCGCTGCCTTGCTCCCGGTCTCGTTCGACTCGCCCTGGCGCGCGGCGAACGGGATGTCGCCGCCGAGGTGGCCGCGGTCGTCGCGGCAAACGTTCCGCTGGCGCCGGACGTGCCGACGGTGCATAGCCTCGCGCTGCGCTGCCAGGGAATGGTGGACGGCCAGGTCGAGCCGATGATCGAGGCGGTCGCGCTCGCCCGCACCGCACCGCTGCTCGTGGAGCACGCGGGCGCATGCGAGGACGCGGCGGCGCTGCTGGGCCGAGGCCCGGAGCATGGCGCGGCGGCCACTCTGCTGGCGGAGGCGCTCGAACGGTACGAGCAGGCGGGGGCGGATGCATGGGCTCGCCGGGTCCGCATGCACCTGCGGTCCATCGGCGTGCGTCCGGCCCCGCGCGGATCGCGGGACCGGCCAGCGAACGGGTGGGAGAGTCTGACCGCGACCGAGCGCGCGGTGTCGCGGCTGGTGGCCGAGGGACTCACCAACGGTGCCGTGGCCAGGCGCTTGTACATGTCACCGCACACCGTGAACACGCATCTCCGGCATGTGTTCGCCAAGCTGGACATCCCCAACCGGGTCGCACTCGCCGCCGTCGTCCATCGCTTGATCGAGTGATGTCTCCGCGGTCGGCGGCGAGCACGATCGCGGCCTCGGCAGCCGGAGAACCCGGCGCCAGCCGACGGGTACAGACAGGAGCCTCGATCCTGAGAGGCTCCCGGCTCGATCTCGTCACTCTCACGGAGGACACGGGACGATGGCAGCGACCGAGAACAAGGACGTCGTTCGACGCTTCATCACCGAGGTGCTGATGGGCGGTCAGTTCGACCGCGTCGACGAGTTGCTCGCGCCGAGCTACGTGAACCGCGCGTTCGGCGCCGACCTGCCGGCGTTCAAGGGAATGCTTGCCGGCCTCGCGGCCGCGCTGCCCGAGCGCCGGTTCGACATCGAGGAGCTCATAGCGGACGGCAACGCCGTGGTAGCCCGGTATACGTCCGAAATGCGCGTCGCTGGCGGGAAGACGATCTCCATGCGCGGCCTGACCTACTACCGGCTCGTCGACGGCAAGATCGTGGAAGACGACCCGATCACGACCCCCGATCTCGCACAGGAGCTTGCCCCGCTGCTGGCACCGGCCGGCTGACAGGAGTGGGACCCCTCGCCGCCGGCCCCGGCACGAGTGAGCGCCACGTACACCCACCGCCCCACACCCAAGCGAAGGAGCAGCCCCCATGGATCACGCTGCGACCGTGCGTCGCTTCTACGACCTCATCAACGCCGGTGACATCGAGGGGTTCGGCGCCCTGCTGGCGCCCGACTTCGTCGAGCACGAGCAGATGCCCGGGCTCGCACCCTCGAAGGAAGGGGTACTCGCCTTCTTCCGGCTGCAACGGGCCGCGTTCCCGGACATGCGCATGGAGGTGCAGGACGTCATCGCGAGCGGCGACAGGGTCGCCGTCCGTGTTCGCTATACCGGGACCCACCAGGCTGGATTCATGGGCATGCCCGCCAGCGGCCGGCGGGTCGATGCCCAGCTCATCGACATCATGGGCATGGGCGACGACGGGCTCTGCCATGAGCACTGGGGCGTCATGGACCAGCTGACGATGATGCAGCAGTTGGGCGCGATCCCGGCGGGTCCGCCCGCCTGAGCTGACGCACCACCTGGCCGCCGGAGGTCACGGGATCCCCGGCGACAGGACCGTCCACACGGTGGGCGTGGAGGACGAACCCATCACGCCGCCCGACCTCAGTGCGGCGCTCGGCCCGTTGCCGGCGCCAGCTCGCTGTCGGGACGGGACGAACACGCGGCCTGCGCCGGCGGGAGCGGAGGAGTGCCATGGCTGTCAAGGTCATCGTCGAACTGAAGGCCCAACCAGGGCGGCGAGACGAGTTGCGATCGCTCATCGAGCAGCTCGCCGCACGCGATCGACCGAGCGACTACCACGGGAGCACGTACTACGAGTCGGTCGACGACCCCGACCTGCTCATCGACATCGCCGACTGGGAGTCGACTGAAGCACGGACGAGCCATCTGACAAAGGCCATGGCCGCCGGTGCCTATGGTCCGGTGCTCGAGCTGCTGGCGGGCCCCTTCCGGGCCACGGTCATCCGCCAGCTGTCCTGAACGTGGTATCCGGAAGACTCCGTCGGGCCTCCAGGCGGCGCTAGAGTGTCGGCCTGCGCAGACTCCGAGGAAGCCGATGCCGACCACGGGACTCCGACCAGCTGACGACCATCACGCCGCACCCCGGACTTCCTTCCGCGGTCCTCGCCGCTCGTGCGGGGCTGCCCGTCGCCCGGGTCCAGCACCTCGTCGGCCTTGGCCTCCTGGATCCGACGCCGACGGGACATGACGCCGGGGACCTGGACCGCATCCGACTCATCGAGGCGTTCGCCGACGCAGGGGTGCCGGCGGAGGCGTTGGCCAGTGCGCAAGCGTTGGGCACGTTGTCGATGGACGTCTATCCGGAGCTCCATCACCAGCCGGACCCGCCCTCGGATCGGACCTTCGCCGAGCTCGCGGCGTCCCTCGGGCCGTCCGCCCGTCACCTCGCGGGGTTGTCGACGGCGTTCGGTGTGGCCGAGCGCGGTGCCGCGACGCATCTCACGGTGACCCATGAGCGCCTGCTGACCGAGCTGGCCGCGATCGCGGACGCCACGGACCCTGACCTCCTCCTCCGGGCCGTGCGCCTGTTCGGTGAAGCCACGCGACGCGCGAGCGAAGCGGCCGTGACGGTGTATCACGAGGCCACGCAGCGCGCGGGCCAGGCATCCCGCCTGCAGCCGGCGGGTGAGGCGTACGAGCGTCTGGTCGTGCCCTGGGCCGCCTTCGCGCGCCTGGCGCCCGACCTTGCCCGGTGGCTGGTGGGCCAGCACCTGTCCGCAGCCATCGATGCCTACAGCGTCGAGCAGACCGAGCGGATGCTCGCGGAGTCGGGTCTGGTGCCCATGCGTCCGGAGGCGCCACCTGCCATCGCCTTCGTGGACCTGAGCGGTTTCACGCGCCTGTCGCAGGAGCTGGGCGACGATCACGCGGCTCGCATGGCGTTGCGGCTCGGCGAGCTGTCGACCGGCGTGGCGGTCCGGCACGACGGGCGCCTGGTCAAGCTCCTTGGCGACGGCGCGCTGATCTGGTTCCGGACTGCGTCCTCGGCGGTCGCCGGGTGCCTCGGGCTGCTCGACGCGATCGCTGATGCGGGCCTGCCGACGGGACATGCCGGGATCGACGCCGGGCCTGTGGTGAGCCGCGACGGGGATGTCTTCGGACGGACGGTGAACAGCGCGTCACGGCTGAGCGACCTGGCGGGACCCGACGAGGTGCTGTTGCCGCTGGCGCTCGCCGAGACGCTGCCGGAGCTGCCGCGACCGCTGGAAGCTGTCGGGCCGGTGCAGCTCGCGGGGATCGGCGAGCGGTTGCTCGCGCGCGTGCGGCGATCCGGCGCTCCCGCGGGGGCCTGACGCCGCGACGGCCCGAGATCGAACGGACGAGATCGGCGATCCCGGAGGTCAACCTGGACGGCCCGGAACCGACGGCCGCGGTCCTCCACTGGCCAGCTGAGCAGCCCGCGTTGCTGATGGGTGCCGATCCAGGCGTTCCGTCAGTCCACCAGCGCCACGCCCGCGATCGCCGCGGCTCGCCTGAGACGGTCGTCGATGGTCGCCAGTTGCAGGCCGCGGCGCGCGGCGAGCTGGAGATACGCGGCGTCGTAGGCGGTCAGGTCGAGGCGGCGAGCCGTCTCGGTGACATCACCCAGGGCATCCGTCAGCGCGACAGGCTCTACCTGTCCGGCCAGGGCCAGCAGCAACTCGCGGATCCGGGGCACATCGGCCGGATCGAGACGACCTCGCCGCTCGGCCGTCCGCAGGCCGTTGGCGACCTCGAGCGGCCAGATCGCTGGAGCGATCGCCTCTTCATGCTCGAGTCGCCCGAGTGCGAGATCGGCGGTGGGCGATGCCTCATCCGAGAAGCACCATGCGAGGGCGACCGAAGCATCAACGACGAGCACTACCGTCGACCTCATCGATGAGGTCGCGGATCGAGAGCCCGCCGAGGAAGTGCGCCTGGCGGAAGGCTCGGAGACCAGCGATGGCCTCAGATGGCGTCATCGACGACCGATGAGCGATGGGTCCGAGCACGGCGACCGGGACACCATGCCTGGTGATGGTGATGGTCTCGCCGTTGGCTACCTCATCGAGTAGCCGGGGAAGGTGAGTCTTGGCCTCGTACGAGCCGACGTGTCGCATGCGCCCCTCCCAAACTAGTCGGAGACCAGCCTAGTACACGTCTGTGGCGCCGCCGTCGGGCGCGAGGCCGCCGCTTGGATGCCAACGGACCCACCGGCGGGCCGATGCCTCTAGCCTGCAACGACACTGTCCGGGATGAGCCCCACGTCGCAGGACCACACCCGCGGCCCGGGGTGCGTGCGGGTAGAGTCAGAGGGTGCTGGATGAGACACGCATCGACCGATGGCTGGCAGCGGTGCGGCTCGTCAAGACCCGCCCGATCGCGACGCAGCTCTGCGACGCCGGTCATGTCCAGGTCAACGGTCGGGATGCGAAGCCGTCCACCAAGGTCCGGGTCGGCGACCGCGTCACGGCATACATCGCCGAGCGCGAGCGGGATGTCGAGGTCGTCGAGGTGATCGAGTCGCGGGTCGGCGCACCGGTCGCTCTCGCGTGCTACATCGACCACAGTCCACCACCACCCGCCGACACGCCGCCGCCTGGGATGGAGTTGACACGCCACGCCGGCCGGCCGAGCAAGCGGCTGCGACGTGAGCTCGATCGTCTGCGGCGAGGCGGCCGCACGTCCTGAGTCCGGGGTCGCCGGTCCCGTCGAATATGCGGACCGCGATCATCCTGCGCGCCTGGCGCCGTCTCCGGTAGCGCACGCGGACCTCAGTGGCGGAATCGGCGCCCCGGATCGCCCGGACAACGTCGGACGCGCCGCGCCGGCCGATCGACGGGGAGCGCGGCGCCGTTATGTCCGATAGCGCGGGAGGATCTCGCCATCCTTGACGTAGGTCAACGCCTCGGTGACCTCGTAGGCGTGGACGGCTGAAACGAACTTCGGTAGCTTGCCTGAGAGCGTTGCGATCTTGCCGGGGTCGAAGAAGGCCCGGAGGGCATCGGTATCGGCGACGCCGAGGATCACCGAGGCGTGGAATTGCTGGTCGGTGGGGTTGTCGTGTGCGACGCTCGGCGTGTCCCAGAGTCGCTGGATCCAGGGCATGAAGACCTGGATTCGGAGTTCCCTCAACGCCCCTGTCTCGATGAGAGCGGGAACCAGCTCGTCTGTGAGGAACCGTCGGAACGCCCCGGTCTTGACGCCTTGACGCCTGCGGAGGTAGATCAGGCTTCCTGTCGATCGAGCACCGCGACGATATCGAAGGCGGCTGTCCATCCGCGGCGCTCCTCGACGAGATCGCGCGCTCGTCCGACGCCGTGAAGCGCGCCTACACCGCTGGTCAGGTGGCGATCATCGATGACGCGGCCGCCCGATCGACGCCCGACGATCCCGAGTCGGCACGTGTGAAGACGCTCAGCATCTTCGCCCTGATGGTCGGGACGCTCCAGGTGTCCCGCGCGCTCGCCGGCCAAAGGCTCGCCGACGAGGTGCTCGAGCAGGGCATCCAGAACGCCCTGGCGCTACTGGGCTCGCCACGTCAGGGCTGATGATGTGCTCCCGTCAGGAGCCACACGCCTTCCTTGTGTTGGACGAGACCGCCCATCGTGTTGGACGAGACCGCCCATCGTCGGTGGCCCCATGCAGCGGAGAGTGCTCGTAGCCTCGCGCAGGCCGATCCGGAGACGACAGGGTATGGTGGCCGACCAACTACGCACCAGTGAGACAGATGAACAGCTTCGCGGATTTCTTCTGGGCGATGATCATGTTCTATTTCGTGTTCATGATCCTGTGGATCTTCATCCGCATCTTCGCCGACATCTTCCATCGCCATGACCTCAGCGGCGGCTGGAAGGCGCTTTGGATCCTCATCCTGTTCATCATCCCGTTCTTCGGCGCCCTGATCTACATGATCACCCGGCCGGTCACGGCCCAGGATGTGGCCGAGAAGGCAGCCCTCGAGCAGCAACAGGCAGCCGTTGCCGCAGCCCAGCAGGCACAGACGCAGGCGCAGTTCGCGGCGACGACCGCCGCTGACGCCTCCACCGCGGACGAGATCACCAAGCTCGTCGCGCTCAAGGACTCGGGCGCCATCACCCAGGCCGAATTCGATGCGGCGAAGGCCAAGGCCCTCGCCGCCTGATCGGGGCCGGAGCGCCGGCGCGCTTCGGTCGACCCTCACCCCGGCCTGCACGACGCTGGCATCGATACGACCTCTCGTCATGTCGCCACATGCCAATGGCCCGGACCTCATGGCCGAGGACCGGGGCGCGCATCGTCGCTGAGCTCAGCACGACGGCTGAGAGAACGCCACTGGCCATCTGGCCGGTGGTGTCTCTTGATGGTGACGGATACTCGACCGGCTCCGGATCAAGACGTGTGATGGGGCCAGGTGGAGGATGTGATGGCAAGGATCCGGGTCGCAGGCTTTGGGGTGTCGCTCGATGGCTACGCGGCGGGAACGGAGCAGAGCTTCGATCATCCTCTCGGCAAGCGGGGGCCCGAGCTGTTCCAGTGGTTCTTCCCGACTCGCACGTTCCGTGAGATGCAAGGCGAAGCCGGGGGTGACACCGGCACCGACGACGAGTTCGCACGCCGCTCGATGGACGGCTTCGGTGCCTTCATCCTGGGAAGGAACATGTTCGGGCCGATCCGGGGCGAGTGGCCGGACGACCAGTGGCGAGGATGGTGGGGCGACGATCCGCCCTATCACGCGCCGACCTTCGTGCTCACCCACCATCCGCGAGCGTCGATCGAGATGGACGGCGGGACGACCTTCCACTTCGTCACCGATGGTATCGAAGCAGCGTTGCAGCGTGCGCGCGAGGCAGCGGGCCACAAGGACATCAAGATCGGCGGCGGTGTCGGGACCGTGCGGCAGTACATCGGCGCCGGCCTCGTCGACGAGATCCATCTGGCGGTGGCTCCCGTGGTCCTCGGTCAGGGCGAAGCGCTATTCGAGGGCCTCGATCTTCGCGCCCTGGGATATCGCACCACGGAGCACGTGCCCACGGAGCGCGCCACGCACGTCGTGCTGACGCGGTGAACGACCGCTTGGGAGCGGTGCGCTATCGGTCAGACGGTACTCGACGCGATCCCGACCACGGCGCTACGGGGTCCGGACGCCGATCCAGGAGCGCCTCGGCCGAGCCGGGAGGGCAGCGACATGACCTTCGATACGACGACCCCGCGCAGTCGGCGTTCTCTCCTGACCGCGCTCATCGGTGGGGCAGCGGGCGCGGCCGCGGCGACCATGGCCGGCATGCAGCGAGTCCTCGCCGCCGGCGATGACGGTGCGGCGGTGGTCGTCGGCGGTGGCTATCTGGACGTCCGCTCGACGACCTCGTTCCAGAACGTCGCCAACGACCACTCGGTGTTCAGCGTGATCTCCGCGGGCACCGACCCGACGGTCGACGTCGTCGGCGACGTCGGAGACGCCATCAGCGGCTATGGGACCCGCGCGACGGGCGTGCGCGGCACCCCTTGGTCGAACGCAGGGTTCGGCGTCAGGGGCGTGGGCCCGTATGTCGCCATCAAGGGCGAGTCGATCGACAGCGGGTCGACCAACGGCAGCGGCGTCGGGGTGTTCGGGACCTCGAAGGCGGACGACGGTGCCGGTGTCGACGGGCGCGGCCCGAACATCGGTGTCCAGGGGCAGACCGGCGGGATCATGGTACGTGGCGATGGCACCGATGGTGGCGTGGGCGTGCTCGGTCATTCGGTGGGATCCCGAGCCGTCGTCGGCGTGGAAGGCGCCGACTCCGGCACGACGGTCGGAGTCATGGGGGAGTCGTTCAGCAGCAGGGGCACTGGGGTGTCGCCCAGCTGCGCCTCATGCCCTCGTCCGCGACATGCCGTACGGACTGGAAGGTCAGGGCCTCCGGCTCTGGTGGCAGCCCTCTGCCGGTGCGAGCCTTCGTTGTCCGCAGGAGGTCGTCGTCATGTCATTCAACCAGGACATCGTGGCTCGCGCCAAGGCCAATCAATGGTTCCGGGAGGTGCTGTCGACCGGGCCCCACTCCCAAGTGGTCGTGATGAGCATCCCTGTGGGTGGCGACATCGGGGAGGAGGTCCACGACACCGTCGATCAGGTGCTGGTCTGCCTGGACGGCGAAGGGTTCGCGGTGCTCGCGGGCGAGCGAAGTCCGGTGCATCCCGGCCACCTGGTGCATGTGCCCGCGGGTACCCGGCACAACCTCGTGAACAGTGGTGCGACCGACCTCAAGCTGTACACGGTCTACGCGCCGCCCCAGCACGCCGTCGGCACCATCCACCGCACCAAGGCCGAGGCGGATGCCAGCGAGGAGCACTACTGAGCGGGTCCGGGACCTTGTAACGGAACTGCGCGGAGTCAGGCGCGAGAGCTACCGTCGGAGCCTTCCCGGGGTCTGCCCGCCTGCGCTTCTGTTCCTACGACCACGACCTGCGCGTCGGGGAGCCCGACGTCCCCTGGGTGGCCGAGCGATCGCGCCGATATGGCGGACGCATCGCCTGGGACGTGGCGGCGCGACTGTGGCCCTGACGCCGTTCCAGGCCGAACTCGGCCGGCTCCTGGCCGCGAACCGGACCGAGGACAGCTACCTGGGCTAGACGCGGGGAGGCACTCCCGCGCGCGATCGACCCCGAACCGCAACCAGCCGTAACCGTCTCGCGCCCCACACGGTTCGCTCGACTCCGTAGCATCGGCCGGGGTGCGCTCCATCGCCAGGTGGCGCCGCCGGCACCGACGCTGGTGCGCCGAGATGCGGCGCCGAGGCGGATCGTATGAGTGGCGGGAGGAGACACGGATGCTTGGCACCCAACCAGCTGCCCGGACCCAGGTCCTGGTGCCGGCAGTCGTGTTGCTGTTCATCCTGGGGATCTCGATCCTGATCGGGATCCAGACGACCAATGCGGCACCGCTGCCCGAGCAGCCGCCAGTCGATGCGGGCGCGACCGCCTGGATGCTCACCTCCACGGCGCTGGTGCTGCTGATGGTCCCCGGCTTGGCCATGTTCTACGGTGGGCTCGTCCGGACCAAGAACGTGCTGGGCACGATGATGCACAGCTTCGCCGCCATGGCCGTCGTGGGCGTGATCTGGGCTGTGGTCGGGTACTCGTTGGCCTTCGGCCCCAACGCCCTGGGCGGCCTGGTCGGCTGGGACCCGGGCCTCATCCTCCTCCGGAGCATCGACGGCACGGTCGCGAGCAACGGCATCCCGGATCTCGTGTTCGCGATGTTCCAGGGCAAGTTCGCGATCATCACCCCGGCCCTCATCGCGGGCGCCTTCGCCGAGCGTGTCCGATTCCGCGGCTACGTCGTCTTCATCGCGCTGTGGAGCGTGCTCGTCTACAGCCCGCTCGCGCACTGGGTCTGGGCGCCGGACGGCTTCCTGTACCAGTTGGGCGCCATCGACTTCGCGGGCGGCACGGTCGTCCACATCTCCGCGGGCATCAGCGGCCTGGTCGCGGCACTCTACCTGGGCGCCCGGCGCGGTTACCCGCGCACCGCGATGCACCCCAACAACCTGGTCATGGTGATGATGGGCGTGGGCCTGCTGTGGGTCGGCTGGTTCGGCTTCAACGCCGGCAGCTCGCTGTCCAGCGGTGTGAAGACCGCCCAGGCGCTGACCGTGACCCAGGTCGCCGCCGCCTCCGCTGCGGTGGCCTGGATCTGCATCGAGGCCGTGCATCACCGCAAGGCCACCGGTCTGGGCATCGCCTCCGGCATCCTCGCCGGTCTCGTCGCCATCACGCCGGCTGCGGGGGTCGTCACGCCCGCGGGCGCCGTGGCGCTGGGCTTCATCGCGGCGAGCCTGGCCTACGGCGCGATCCTGCTCAAGAACCGTCTGGGCTACGACGACACGCTCGACGTGTTCGGTGTCCACGGCATCGCGGGCATCGCGGGGGCCGTGCTGCTGACGTTCTTCATCCGCGCGGTCGACATGCCGGCGGGCAAGGACACGCTCTCGCAGCTCGGCGTCCAGCTGTTCAGCGTCGCGGTGACCATCGGGTTCGGAGCGGTCATGACCATCGGGCTCGTGGTGTTCGTGGAGAAGATGTTCGGCCTGCGCCTCGGCACCACGGGTGAGATGGCGGGCATGGACCACGAGCTGCACGGCGAGCATGGCTACGGCCTGCTCAACCTGAACTAGCCGGGCCTTGGGAGACGTACGATGAAGTTGATCGTGGCCATCATCCAGCCGGACAAGGTGGACGAGGTGCACCAGGCCCTCATCGATGCCGAGATCTTCCGCATCACGGTCAGTCGCGTGACGGGGCACGGTCGTCAGGAGGATCCGGAGCTGTATCGCGGCGAGGAGGTCGCACCGAGCCTGATCCCCAAGGTGCGCCTGGAGATCGCCGTCAACGAGGCATTCGTCGAGCCGACCGTCGAGGCGATCCTGAAGGCCGCAAGGCACGGGGATGGGGTCATCGGCGACGGCAAGATCTTCATCCTGCCGCTCGAGGAGGTCATCCGCATCCGCACGGGAGAGCGGGGCGGCGAGGCGATCTAGTCTCAGTGGTCCGGGCATCGGGGCCTGGGGCACGAACATCTCGGGCTGGAGGCAACTGGCCTGACCTGAGCCCGCGGTGGGGGGTGCGCGACCCCGATCCGATGTCGGCGATGGTGCCCCGATAGGCCACTGGCGTCCGGTCTCCCGTGCCGGGGCGGCCGGGCCGAGGATGAAGCCATGGCAGCCGAGGCCGCCCCGGGGCGGCTCGCCGAGGGTTGACGGCAGCGAGCCCAGCAGTCGGCCGAGCTCGGCAGACTCCGCGCCGGTCAGGGCCCACGAGCGACTCTGGCCGACCCGAGTAGATCCCCAGCGCGACATGCCTGATGAGGGCCGGCACGAGGCTCCGAGCCGGATCCGGGCTCGAGGCGGGCACGGGCAGGAACGGGAACGTGCCGAGGATCGGATCGAACGCATGCTGAGGTGACATCCAGTGTCGTCGAGTCGCGCAGAGTGCCCGCCCGGGACGACATGCTACATTTCTGTACATGGACCGGACCGTGGGCATCGCAGAGTTGCGTCAGAACCTCAGTCGATTCCTGCGTCGCGTCGAGCAGGGCGAGCGGTTGCTCGTGACGGATCGCAATCGACCGGTCGCGGAGCTGGGCCCTCCGCCAAGCGCCGGGAGAGCGCTGGACCGGTTGATCGCGGAGGGGAAGGTGATCCGTCCGACCCGTCGCGGGTTGCCGCCACCGCTCCGGATGGACGGCGATCCCCGTGCCCTGAGTCGCGCCCTCGACGAGATCCGCGGCGAGCGCTGAGGCGTGCCGCTGTTCTACGCGGATGCGTCGGCGCTCGTCAAGCTCGTGCGCGACGAACCCGAGACCCACGCGCTCCGAACGTTCCTCGCCGCGGCGGACCTGGTGTCGTGCGAGCTCGTGTTGACCGAGGTCCCGCGGGCGATCCGCCGTGCGGCAGCCCATGATCCTCGCCTGATCTGGACGTCCTGATGGAGCGAACCGAAGAGATCATCGACACGATCGGACTGCTGCCGCTCGATCGGGCCCTGCTCCTCGCGGCGGGCGCGCTGTCCGAGCCGGCGCTGAGAGCGCTCGACGCGATCCACGTCGCCGCGGCGGTCGACCTTGCCCCGCTCGACGCCTTCGTGACCTACGACGAACGGCAGGCTGCGACCGCGCGCCTGGCGGGATTTCGGACCATGGCGCCCGGTGCCTGACGCGCGCTGGCGAGACGCGCGGCCCGGACTCGGGGGCCCGCAGCCCGTGGGCCTCTGAACCCACTGCAGCAGGGCCTCGGCGTGGCGCAGGAATCGAGGTGCCTCGGTCAGCGGCCCGGCAGGGGGCGCAAGCGGAGGTGGGTGCCGAGGCGGGGATGATCGGACGTCGCCGACCCGAGGCCGGTCCCGTCTGCGGCGACCGTCACCTTGGTCTCGGTCCCCCAGTCATCGTCCTTGAGGGCGGATGGGGATGATGCCGCTGCCGTCGGGCAGCCAGGTCGGTTGCGCCAGGCTGGTGGGGAAAGGGAACACAGCTTCAGCCGGCGACGCCACCCGCCACTGCGTGGAGCGCCGCATGGGCGTGCAGCTCCTGCTCGTCCTGGTGGCTGGTTGGGTGCAGGTCGAACACGACCCGCTTGACCGTGCCTGTGAAGGCGTAGGGTGCGCGATCCTCGTAGGCGCGATCGACCACCAGGCCCAGGTCGCGCCCGATGTCCATCCCCGAGTAGGTCGTGAACGTCACCGGCACGGTCCGGGGCATCTCGCCTCCGCCCACCGGCGAATCGTTGACGAACAGGGTCACCTGGCCGCCGGTACCGGGCTTGGGCTCGGCTGCCTCGAACAGGAGCTTCACGCGGACGTCCCCGGTGGGTAGTGGCGAGGTGGCCGTCTGCCGGTAGGTCTCCACGCCCAGCAGCGAATAGGTGTGTGTCAGCGCACCGGTCTTGTCGACCCACAGGCTGAAGCCGCCGATGAAGTCGGCCAAGGCGACGATCACGCCCTCGGCACCCGTGGGCGGCACGACCAGCTCCGCCTCGATCGCATATGAGCGGCCGTAGATGCGCGGCACCATGCCGAACTGGATGTTGTCCACGCCGCCCGAGAACGGGAACCGGGTCTGGGTCGGCAGCGGTGGCAGGATGCCGAACATGACCGACACGCCGGCCATGAGCGGCAGGACGCGGTTGCGCTCCGCCTCCTTCCACCACAGATCCTGGAGCTCCTGCACCTTCTGGGGGTACTGCGCCGCGACGTCATGCGCCTGGCTGAAGTCCCTGGTCAGGTCGTACAGCTCCCAGCCGATGTCCCGGTCGGCATCCCAGCCCGACGTCGGGCCGTACTTGCTGAGCGTCTCGAGCGACAGGTCCCACGGCAGCCGGTCGATGCGCGACGCCGCCCACCAGCCGTCCTTGTACATCCCCCGCGACCCGAACATCTCGAAGTACTGCTGTGTGTGCTGCTCGGGGGCGGCGGCGCTGTCGAACGAGTACAGGAAGCTCGTGCCGTCCATGGGTTCCTGGGGGATGCCGTCGACGACCTTGGGTTCCGGGATGCCCGCCGCCTCCAGGATCGTGGGGCCGACATCGATGACGTGGGTGAACTGGGCACGCGGCGCGGCGTCAGGCTTCACCCGCCGGGGCCACGCCATGACCATCGGGTCGCGCGTGCCGCCGAGGTGGCTGGCGGTCTGCTTGCCCCACTGGAATGGCGCGTTGAACGCGTGCGCCCAGGCGGCCGCGATGTGGGGGGCCGTGTGGTCGCCACCGAGCGCCTCGATACCGCCGTACTCCTCGATGAGCTGCATCTGGTGCTCGGGATCGAGGAGGATGCCGTTGAGGAACGTGAGCTCGTTGAACGAGCCGGTCGTGGTGCCCTCGAGGCTGGCGCCGTTGTCGCCCCAGACGTAGATGATCAAGGTGTTGTCCAGGTCACCCAGCTCGTCGACCGCATCCAGCAGCCGGCCGATGTTCCAGTCGGCGTTCTCCTGGTAGCCCGCGTAGACCTCCGCCTGCCGGACGTACAGGCGCTTGGCGGCCTCGTCGAGGGATCCCAAGCGGGGAAGGCGTCGGGTCGTTCCGTGAGCTCCGTGTCCGCCGGGATGATGCCCAGCTCCTTCTGGCGCTGGAATGTTCGCTCGCGCAGCTGGTCCCAGCCGTCATCGAACTGGCCCTTGTAGCGGTCGGCCCACTCCGATGGCACGTGGTGCGGCGCGTGGGCGCACCCGGTGGAGTAGAACAGGAACCAGGGCTTGGTCTGGTCCTGCGCCCGGACACGCTTGAGCCAGTCGATGGACGTATCCGTGATGGCGTCCGGGAAGTAGTACTGGGAACCATCCGCGTTCTCCGGCACGCCCCGCACCCAGTCGTCCTCGGTGATGATCGGGTCGTACTGACCGGCCGCGCCGGACAGGAATCCCCACCAGCGATCGAAGCCCCAGGACTTGGGCCAGTGGTCGAAGGGACCCGCCGCGCCCTGGACGTTGTTCGGCGTCAGGTGCCACTTGCCGAAGCCGCCGGTGACGTAGCCGTTCTCCTTGAGGATGCGCGGTACCCCGGCACAGCTCCTGGGCTTGCTCGCGGTATATCCCGGGAACGGGCCCGGGAACTCCGCGATCGAGCCGAACCCGACGCGGTGCTGGTTGCGCCCGGTGAGCAGCGCGGCGCGCGTGGGCGAGCACACGGCGGTGACATGGAAGCGGTTGTACGTCAGGCCCATCTGCTGGACGCGCGTGAAGTTCGGCGTCCGGACCGGACCGCCGAACGTGTCCGGGGCGCCGTAGCCTGCGTCGTCGATGACCACCAGCAGCACGTTGGGTGCGTTCTCGGGCGCCTTGGGGCCGGGGATCATGAGCCAGTCGGGCACCGAATCCTTGAGCGTCCGACCGGCCACGCCGCCGAACGTGCGGTCGGGGATCGGCAGCACCGACCGGTCCTGGTCGAACTTGCCCATCGCCTCCGCGAGCGAATCCTTGAGCGCCGTGGTGCCCCGCTTCTCCGTCTGGACGACCGACTTGGCGGGCGACCCCGGGAGCGCCTGCTCCACGGCCAGCCGCTGGTCGGTATCGAACATGGCGATGATCGCGGCCTTGCCCGGCGGCAGCGCTTCGCCAAGCTTGTCGTGGAGGCCCTGGTCCACCTTGCGATCCGCGAAGCGCCCGACCACGGCCCCTGCCGCGGCACCCGCCACGGTGGCGGCCAGCAGCGGCGGCGCGGCGAGCCCGACGAGGAAGCCGACCGACCCACCCCATTTGGTGCCGGTCCGACCCAGGCCGTCGCCCGTCCGCTGCACGGTGACGTTGCCGTCCGTGCTGTGTGACACGAGGATGGCGGCCTCGATGCTGGCGCTCCTGGCCTTGACCTTCGCGATCAGGGCATCGAAGTCGCGGCTCGCGGTGTCGACGTCCGGATACCCCGCGACGAGGACATCCGTGAGGTCATGGGGCATGCGGGTCCCTCCTCGCGCAGGTCGGGCACCCGCGCACAGCCATCGATGAGGTTGGTCTCGGCCTGACCGCTGGTCATGCCTCCGGCACGCGGCCGACGCAGTCCACGGTCACACCGACGGCTGGGACCGCAACATGTCTGGGGCCCCGATATTCTGCCTGATGCGTGCCCGGGCGTGGGCGCATCCACAGCACCGTGGGTCCGGGCACCACGCGCCGTTGACGAGGACCGCTCGGCGAGCCGCCGGAACCACCGCGTCCGCGGTCCTCGCGTCGCTCTCGGGGCAGCTCCGCATGGACGCTTTCCGGAGCAACAGACGCTGCTGGGGTGCGATGGCCCCTGCTTGCACCCTGGTCAGGGAGTCGTCACCGGTGCATCCGCTCCGCGACGAACGCCACCATCTCGTTCGTAGCGTGGGCAAACTCGCGATACGTCGCCTGCAAGGCCGGGATGGTGTTGAAGTCCCCGACCGAGATGCCGTCGACATCGTATCCCGCGGTGAAATACGGCACGCGGCGCAGCTTCGCCATCACATCGGACGGCGCCTCGTCCCAGATATGGGTCTCGAACGACATGTCGCCGCACTGCTGGAAGAGATCTGTGAGGAACGACGGCGGCAGGGTGAACACCGCGTCCGCGCCCGCGGTGTGCTCCAGGTGCCAGCAATGCTGGACGCCGTCCACCTTGGGACCCAGCCGCACGGAGCAGATGAGCATCTTGCTGGGGTAGGCGCGTTGGCGGAAGAGGTGCTGTGCGTGCTTGAAGACCGCGATGCCCGCCCATCGCCGGTCATCGGCGGTGAGCTCCACGCCCGCCTCGCGCGCGCTGTCCGCGAATGCCTCGTTGGCCTCCCAGCGTGCGCTCATGTCCGTGACCACGGAGCGCCAGCGGACGAGGTCCACGCCATTGGCGCGGGCCTCGAGCAGACCGGCCTGAACGGCCTCGGCCACGGCGACGAACTGGGGCACCACGTATGCCGACGTACAGTTCGTGGGGATGCCCCTGCTGGTCAGCTCGCGCAGGACCGGCAGCCCCTCGGTCGTGCCCGGGATCTTGATCATCACGTTCGGGCTGAGCGCAGAGATCTCCAGCGCCTGACGGAGCATCGCGTCCGAGTCGAACGCGGATCGCGGGTCAACCTGACCGGAGAGGTGCCCAAAGCGTCGGCCGGTCGACTCGAACAAGGGGAGCATCAACTCTGCGCCGAGGCGCACGATCTCCTTGTACAACTCCCAGAAGATCTCCTCGACATCCGCCATGGGGTGCGAGGCCTGGTAGTCATGGATCCAGGCGGTCCAGCGATCGACGTCGTGGCGCATCGCTGCCAGCGAGAGCGGCGGATTGGTGGTCACGCCCCGGAACTCGGTATCCGCGGGATGCACCGGATCCCAGAGGCGCCGCATCTCGGCAGCGAGGCGCTCTCGCTGCCCGGGCAGTGCAGCGTCGAGCATCTGGCGTTGCCATGCCTCCAGCACCAGCGGTGAGGAATCCCACCAGACCTCGAGTTCGGGATTGGTTGCCCTGAAACGCTCCAGGACGGATCCTTCGGCGGCCGTCCGTGATGGCTCCCGGGAGGACATCTTCGTCTCCTTCCTAGGCTCCAGCGACCGCTTGTCCAGCTTGGAGGAGCCCGCCGGCCAAGTGGATCTGGCCGAGCATGGCGGCGCCAAGCATCGAGGACTGGTCCTGGTAGATGTAGTCGAAGTCACCGGTCCAGCGCTTGCGCGCGGCGATCATGCCGCGCACCCGCGAACCGCCCCCGGAGACCCCCACGCGGTCGCCGAGCCGAACCAGGCGGGCGACCTCGGTGAGGTGCTCGCCCAGGTACTGGGCGTTGCCCCGCACGACACTCAGCATCAAATCGTCGCGCGTGGTCTGGAGCGTGACGCCCGTGAACCCGGCGGTACGAGGCTCGAGCGAGTAGCGGCTGCCACCCAGGAACGGTACGTAGACCGGCAGCTCCCGTTCGCGGCGCTCGATGTCCGGGTCGTTCAGGAACCCGTCCAGCACCCGGGGCAGGTACGTGCCGTAGAACTCGTCGCCGTCCATCTCCCGGCAGGCGGTCTCATGGAACCACTGGAGCGCTTCGCCCCCGGTGTTCAGGACGAAGAAGGTGAGCCATCGACCGGGGATGACATGCGACCGGACGTTGAACGTGGCCGAGGCGACCGGTCGGTCGGTGCACACGTTGGCGATGTCGCACGTACCGCTGATGATGTTGATGCCGCCCGGCTCGGTCTGCCCGCCCGAGAATGCCGCGAGCGTGGCATCGTTGCCGCCGCACAGGACGGTACAGTCGAGGGGCAGGCCGAGCTCGGCCGCGACCTCCGGCAGGATGTCGCCGGCGGGGTCGTAGGACTGCATCAGCGTCGGCAGGCGGTCCTCGTCGATGCCGGCCAGGCGCAGGATGTCGTGGTTCCATCCCAGGTTCGCCGCGGCAGTGGCGTACATGCCGGTGATGGAGACGGTGGAGGGGTCGATCACCCAGTTCCCGGTCATCCGGCGCACGAGGTAGGTGTTGCAGTGGCCGAACATGTGCGCGGCCGCCCAGACCGCGGGCTCCTGGTCACGCAGCCACAGGATGCTGGCAAGCGACGAGCCGCCCGACACGGGGAGGTTGCACGCCTCCGCCAGGAAGCGGTCCTCGCCCACGATCCGCCGGATCCGCGCCGCCTGTTCCCGCGATCGCCCATCCAGGAACAGGATGGCCGGTGACAGTGCGGTGCCGTCCCTGGCCATCGCGGTGAGGCCGGGGGTCGTCACCGCGAGCGCGATGACACCCACATCGTCGAGCCACGGCCGGATCTCATGACAGGCGTCGCGGATCGCCGTCCACCACAGCTGCGGGTCGATGTCCGCCTTTCCCTGGTCGTAGACGTTGATCGAGTACCGACGGGATGCCTCGCAGCGCTTCTCCAGGGTGGCGCTGAACACGCCCAGCTTGAGGCCGCTCGTCCCGACATCGATGGCCAGGATGTCCTTCGTCACGGCAGCACCCCTTCCGAACGGAGCAGCTCTCGGAGCCCGTCACGCTGCTCGGGTTCCAGCGGGAGCAGGGGACGACGTGGGATGCCGCCCACGTACCCCGCGAGGTCCATGGCCGCCTTCACGCCGGCGACACCGTGGGCGCCCGAGATCGCGTGATTGACCCGTGTCACGAACTCCTGGTACGGCGGACCCTGGACCTCGTCACGCGCGCGGCCCAGCTCGTACAGGCGCAAGGCGATGGCCGGGAAGGAGTTCGCGAGCGATACGGTCCCTCCCGCGGAGCCGCCCACCATGGCCGGGTACAGGAAGTTCGCGGAGCCCGCGAGGACGCTGAAACCGGGCGCTTGGAGGGAGAGGAAGCGCTCGATGCCACTGGCGGCGCTGTCCTTCATGCCCACGATGTTGGGGTGCCCGGCGAGTCTCCCGACGAGATCGGGCTCAAGGGTCACCCCGCAGAAGCCGGGCGCGTTATACAGCAGGATGGGCAGCGGCGAGACATCGGCGAGCGTCGAAAAGTATCGATACAGAACGTCAGCAGTCATCTGCTTGCGGAAGTACCCGGGTGAGAGGACCAGCCCGAGATCGGCACCCAGGTCCGAGGCTGCGGCCAGGAATGCCTCTGCCTCGTACTGGCTGTCGTATGTGGCCCCTGCCATCACGATCTGGTCGGGCCCTCGATGCTTCACGACGGTACGCAGGACCATGCGGCGCTCGTGCTCGGTGAGGCTTCGGTTCTCACCGTTGGAGCCGAGTGCCAGGTAGCCGTGGATGCCTGACGCGGCATACCGCTCCATGTTCGAGGCGAGCGCGCCCAGGTCCACCTCCTCGTTGGGAGCGAATGGCGTGCAGATGGGGGCGAACACCCCGGCCAGCGCCCGTGCGCTCCCGTCCGCTGGGGTCGTCACGATGCCCTCGCCTGGACGGGACCCGGGCCCGCCGCATCGCTCGCCGCGGCGGGTCGGCCGCGCGGCGTGGGTCGCGCGCCCAGCACGGCGGCCACGCTGTTGGCCGTCGCATGGACGGTCTCCCCGAACGTCTCGAAGTGATCCCGGACCCGGTAGTGGGGGCCGCTGACGCTGATGGCGGCGACGGGACGCCCATCGGGGCCGACGATGGCTGCGGCCACACACGCTCCCATCGGCTCGTTCTCTCGGTCGTCGGTCGCATAGCCGCGTGCGTGGACCCGCGCGATCTCGGCGCGCAGCGCGTCCGCGTCCCGGACCGTGTGCTCGGTGCGGGGGGCATAGTCGATGCGGCCCAGGATGTCCTCGCGTTCAGGCTCGGGCAGGGCGGCCAGGAGCGCCTTCCCCAGCGACGTGGAGTGCAGCGGCATGGTCTGGCCCAGGCGCGACACGAGCTGGATGCTGTTACGCGCCTCCATCTTCTCCACGTACACGATCCGCATGTCATCCATCACGCCCAGATGGACGGTCTCGCCCAGCTGCTCCCGGAGCGCCTGGAGGTAGGGCCGCGCGACGCTCCGCACGTCGCCGTAGATGTTCGTCCGGTTGGCGAGACGCAGGATCTTGGGGGTCAGCCGATAGCGTCGCGTCATCGGATCCTGGTGCACGTACCCCGCTTCCGCAAGCGTCGCGAGCAGACGCGACACCGTGGCCTTGTCGAGCGCGATCGTTTCGCCGATCGCGGACGGGCCCAGACCGGCGTCGCCGGCGCCCGCGAGCGCCTCAAGGACGTCGAGACCGCGGCGGAGGGTACGTGTCGTCACGACGTGACCTCTCCCTCCGCGTCGATGCCGGCGATGCGCTCGCGACCGGTCCAGGCAACGGCGAGCAGGCGGGTCTCGATCGTCTCACGCGGCCCGATCGTCCGCGCCGAGCCGTTGTCGATCGCCCGCAGCAGGCCGCCGTCCGGCCATGAGCTCCAGGGCTCCAGGGCGACGACATAGTTCTGGCCGTACCAGGGATAGCCAGGCATGCCGTTCCACACCTGCCACATCCAGAGGTGAGGAAACAACCGCGCGTCCCAGCGCAGGCCGAAGCCGGTCTGGAGACGCTTGCTCGTGACGCCGTACCAGCCTTCGGCGAAGCCCGTGTAGCGCACCCAGTGCCCGGTGCGGACGCTCGCGGGCGGCACCTGGCTCAGGTCACGGGTGCCGCCGGCCGCCAGCGGCGCGTGGGGCCACGCGAAGGGGCGTGCATAGGCCAGGTCGCTGCCCTCCCAGGGCTCCGCTCGCTCGGTGCTGCCCGTGCAGGCGGGCAGGTCGACGCGGCACGTCTCGTCCAGGAATGGGGGCCCGAAGGCGGGATGGTGGCCCCACATCACCTGCATCGACTCATCGGCGAGATTGCGGAGGCGCTCGTCGATCTCCAGGACGGCTCGACCGGCCCGCAGGGTGAGCACCTTCTCCAGCAGGAACGGCGTGCGCAGGGTGTAGACGGTCAGGCGCACGGAGACGACCTCGGGCCGGTCCTCCAGCACCGTGACGCTCCACGGCAGGGTGAGCAGCTCCCCGTGGAACGGCATCTGGCCGCCCTTGTAGCGGACGCTCTCGCCCCCGTTGGGGAAGCACTCCTGCCAGCCACCCTCGTACCGGTCGAAGAACACGGCGTCGTCGACACCTCGTGGCTCGGCTCCTGGGCCGGCGGCACGGAGCCCTGGCGTCCGATGCCACATGAAGTCGGTGTCGGTCGGCTTGTGCAGGAAGCTGACGATGTCGCTGCCCATGTCCACGAGGACCTCGACCCGCAGGAGCTCGTTCTCGAGCGCGAGCGTTCGATGACCAAGGCTGGTGTAGTCGTGGAGGCGGGCACCGAAATGATGACGGCTCATGGCCGATCCCCTGTCGACTGGGCCTCGCGGCCTGGTCGAACCCCCAGGTCAGGCACCTGGAGCCGGTAGGCCTCGACCGCGGTCCCACCGAATATCCGTTCGAGATCCTGCCCGGACAGGTCCCCCAGGGCGAGACGGACGGCGCCTACGACCTGGGCGTAGCTCCCGGCCAGCGTGCAGACCGGCCAGTCCGATCCGAACATCAGGCGCGATGGCCCGAACCAGTCGAGCAGACGCCGGACGTAGGGCACCAGGTCGTCCGGGCGCCAGGCGGCCCAGTCGGCCTCGGTGATCATCCCCGAAAGCTTGACGCTGACGTTGGGATACGCCGCGAGCGGCTGCATCCGGGACGCCCAGGGCTCTACCTCCGCGGCCTTGATATCGGGCTTGGCGATGTGGTCCACCACGAAACGGCTGTCCGGGAATGCCCGAACGGTCTCCAGCGCCGCCGGCAGCTCGCGTGAGCGCACGAGGATGTCGTAGGCGAGACCCGCGGCCGCCACCGCCGCGAGACCGCGCTGGACCTCCGGGGCCAGAAGCCATTCGGGATCCGCCTCGTCATGGACCTGGTGGCGGATGGCGACCAGGCGGTCGCCTCCCGGTCCCGCACGGAGCTCCGCGATGGTGTCCGAGACCGCCGGGTCCCGGAGGTCCACCCAGCCGACCACGCCCGCGACGAGGTCACCGCCGCGGGCCGTCGCCAGGAACTCCCGTGTCTCCGCGACGCTGGGGATGGTCTGGACGAGGACGGTCCGGTCGATGCCCTGCTGCTGGAGCAGCGGCCGCAGGTCCTCCGGGCCGTATCGGCCCCGGATGGCCGCCAGGTCGTCGGTCATCCAGTAGTAGTCGCGGTCGGGTGCCGAGGTGTCCCAGAAATGGTGGTGGGCGTCGATGCGAGCAGTCATCGGAGTCCTCGTCATCCCGCCACGGCATGCGCCGCGCGCGGCGTCGGCGCCTCGGCCGGCAACAGTCCCTCCGACCTGAGGTCATCCCACAAGGCGTCGGGGATGGGGAACCGCATCATGGCCAGCGTGTCGTCGAGGTGGGCGACCCGGCGCACCCCCGCGACCATGGTGACCACGGCCGGATGCGCGAACACGAACTGGATGGCGGCCGCACGCAGCGGCACGCCATGCCGCTCGCACACTGCCTTGAGGCGCAGCGCCTTCTCGATCCACGGAGCCGGGGCCGGGCCGTAGTCGAAGTGGCTGTCAGGACCCGGGTTGGCCAGCAAACCACTGTTCATGACCCCCGCGATGACGATCGCGATGCCCTTCTGCACGCACAGCGGCAGCAACTCCCGGAGTGCCGGCTGGTCGAGCAGGGTATAGCGACCGGCGAGCATGAATGCGTCGAAGTCGCCCTCGCGGGCGAACCGCGCCAGCATCTCGGCCTGGTTCATGCCGGCCCCGATGGCGGACACCACACCGTCGTCGCGAAGCTTGGCGAGTGCCGGATACGCCCCGCCGATCGCCTGCTCCCAATGGGTGTCCGGGTCATGGATCCAGAGGATGTCGAGACGATCGAGGCCGGTCCGCTGGAGGCTGGCCTCCACCGAGCGCATCACGCCGTCGTAGCTGTAGTCGTACACGGGCCGCACGTCCGGCACGCCACGGTAGTACCAGTCGTTCAGCTCCTCGGCCGGTGCCGCATCGGGCCCGACCCCGGTCACCGAGCCCAGTCGCTGCCAGTCGCGATCGAGCGAGGGGTCCGCCAGGACCTCCGACAGGGGATAGAGCAGGCGGCCGACCTTGGTGGAGATGACGAACGTATCGCGTGGCTGGGTCACGAGCATCCGTCCGAGTCGCTGCTCCGCCTGGCCGTAGCCATACAGGGGCGCGACGTCGTAGTAACGGATGCCCAGCTCCCAGGCGTGGGCGAGGGTGGCCGCGGCGTCGTCGTCGGTGACCGGCTCGTACAGCCCGCCTAGGGGCGCCATCCCGAAGCCGAGCCGGGTGACCCGGAGCCTGGTCCGACCCAGGGGAACGGATTCGAAGGGTTCAAGCGTCACGTCGCACCTCCGGTGGAGCTGTCGATCGCCCGATCCGCGGATCCGTTCGTGCGCTGGATGAAGCCCATGATCCGCTGGCTGGCGTCGGCGTATTGCCGGCTGTTGGGAAGCTCGCCCACGATCCGGCCTGCGCGCATGACCACGATGCGGTCGGCGAGCCGGACCATCTCGGGCATGTCGCTGGAGATGAGGAGGATGGCCAGGCCCTGGCCCGCGAGCTCCCAGATGAGCTCATGCAGGTTGCCCTTGGTCCGGATATCGATGCCCACGGTGGGCTCATCGATGATGAGCAGGTTCACCTCCGCCGCGAGCCACTTGGCGAGGCTGACCTTCTGCTGGTTGCCGCCGCTCAGGCTCGCGACGATGGTGGACAGCGATGGTGCCTTGATGTCCAACCGGTCCACGAACGGCTGGACCTGCTTGCGCTCAGCGCCGGCCGGGATCCAGCCGAAGGCGTTCTGGAGGCGCCTCCAGACGGTGATGGTCGTGTTGCGCAGCACGGAGTGGATGAGGATGAGGCCCTCGTCCTTGCGGTCCTCGGACACATAGCCGATGCGATACTGGTCGAGGGCCTCCGCCACGCTCCCGATGGTCGCCGGCTTGCCGTGCACGAGCATCTCGCCGCCCGTGATCCGCTCCGCGCCCACGATGGCGCGCGCCAGCTCGCTGCGGCCCGCCCCGACGAGCCCGTAGAGGCCCACGATCTCACCCTGGTCGACCGTCAGGTCGATGTCCCGATGCCCCCATCCGGTCGACACGCCGCGGAGCTCGAGCATGGGTCCGCCGTGGCCGCTGGTTCGCGCGGGCAGCTCGCGGATGATCTCCGAGCGCCCGACCATGAGCGTGATGACCGCGTCAGCGTCGACCTCACCCACCGGCGCCTGCGGGCCCGCGTTGCGGCCGTCGCGCAGCACCGTGATGTAGTCACACAGATCGAACACCTCCTCCAGCTTGTGGCTGACGAAGATCATGCCCACGCCCCGGTCCCGGAGCCGCCGGAGCACCCGGAACAAGGTCGCAGTCTCGTTGGGCGTGATGGACGCCGTGGGTTCGTCGAGCAGCAGGATGCGGCCCTCACGCGACAGGGCCCGGGCGATCTCCACCAGCTGCATCTGGGCCACGCTCAGCTTGGCCACCGGGGTGCCTGCGTCCACGTCGAGCTCGAGCAGATCGAGCCAGTGCTGCGCATCGGCGCGGACCTTGGCGTAGTCGATGATGCCGTGCTCGCGGGGCGGATCGTCGAGGTAGATGTTCTCGCCCACACTGAAGCGCGGGATGAGATTGCGCTCCTGGGGTACGACCGCGATGCCGCGAGCGATCGCATCCTTGGGCGAGCGCGGCGCGGCGGGCTGCCCAGCCAGGAGCACGCTTCCGCTATCTGCCTGGTAGAGGCCGATGAGGATCTTGATGAGCGTCGACTTGCCAGCGCCATTCTCGCCCACCAGGCCCAGGATCTCTCCCGCGCGCAGCGTCATCGAGACGTCGTTCAGCGCCTGCACTCCCGGGAATGCCTTGCTCAGGCCACGGACCTCGAGCAACGGGGCATCCGCTGTGCCCGGCCTACCGGTTGCCTCGGTGGTCGTGGTGGTCGTGGTGTTGCCAGAGGCCGTCGCGTCGGGCGACTTCGTCGGGGTCGGTGTTGCGTCCACTCGGGTCGGCATCGCAGTCTCCTCCGCCGTCAGCCTTCAGCCCGGAGTGAAGCACCGCGGCGGAGACGCCGCAGCCGGAGGGAGTCGCGGTTGACGCGCCCGATACCCACCGTGATGAGGATCATGGCCCCCATCAGGAACTCCACCCAGAATGGATCGACGCGATTGATGAGGATGCCGTTCTCGATCATCGCCAGCAGGATCGACGCCAGGACCACGCCGATGATGGACACGGCCCCACCCTCGAGGATGCAGCCGCCGATGACGATGATGGCGAACGAGGGCAGGAGCCAGCCCTTCTCGCCGATGGTGGGCACGCCGATCTGGAGCCGGGACATCCACAGCAGCCCGGCCACCGCCGCGAGGAACCCGGACAGGACGTGGGCCAGGATGATGGTGCGTCCGACCGGGACGCCCACGACCTCCGCGGCGCGGGCATTGCCGCCCACCGCGAGGATCCAGCGCCCAGCCGCGACCCGGTAGAAGAACACGGCCATGAGCAGCACGGCCACCACTGTGAACACCGTGCTGTAGGGCAGTACCCCTGCGCGCGCCTGCCCGAAGTTGATGAAATCGGCGTCGATCGAGTAGTAGGGATTCGCGCTCGTGATGCCATAGATAAGGCCGGTGTAGGCGCCCAGCGTGGCGAGCGTGATGATGAATGGGTTGATGCCGGTCTTGACCGTCAGGAAGCCATTGATGAAGCCCATCGCGATGCCCGCGACGAGACCGATGGCCACGGTCAGCAGCATGGGCACGCCATACGACTGCATCAGCCCGGCCGCGATGATGGCGGACAGCCCGCCGATCCCACCGATGGACAGGTTCATGCCGCCCGTGGCGACCACGACCATCTGGGCGAAGGCGATGATCACCGCAAGCGACACGTTGTAGGCCAGCGTATAGAGGTTGAACTCCACCAGGAAGTTCGGCTGCAGCAGGCTCAGGAAGGCGCACACCAGGATGACGACGCCCAGGAGCCCCAGCCAGGATGGACGCTGCCCGAGCTTGAGGTTCGGCCGCAGGTTCGAGGTGATCGCGGTCATGCCGGAGCCCTCACGGTCCGGCTCCGTTGCACCGCCACGGTGCGCGCGCGATCGAGGAGGACCGCGAACAGCAGTACCAGGCCAGTGGTGAGCTGGACCCAGAAGTTGGGGATGTCCAGCAGGTTCAGCCCGTTCTCGATGGTGCCGACAAGGAGCCCACCGAGCATCGTCCCGAAGACATAGACGACCCCGCCCGAGAGCAGGGTGCCCCCGATGGCCGGCGCCGCGAAGGACGGCAGGAGCCACTCCTCGCCGATGGACGGGATGGCGGATCCCAGGCGCAGGACGAGCATGATGCCGGCGATCCCCGCCAGGGCTCCCGACAGCGCGTGGGTCACCACGATGATGCGGTCGGTGGGCACACCGGCCATCCTCGCAGCCCGCTGGTTCGCACCCGTCGCGAGCATCTGGTGGCCCAGCGTCGTGGACCGGTACAGCAGCCAGAGCACGAACACGACCACGAGCATCACGAGCACCAGCCAGGAGATGGGTAGACCGAACAACGGCCGCGCCCTGCCCAGGTCGATGAATGCCTTCGGCAGTGCCCGGAACGCGTCCGCCTTGGTCGCGATGTACATCAGGCCGGTGAAGACGCTCATCGTGCCGAGCGTGACGATGAAGGCGTTGATGCGGGTCTTGACGATGAGCACCCCATTGATGACCCCGAGACCGGATCCCGCCAGGACCGCCAGCACCACCGCGATGGGCCAGGGGAGCCCCCAGCCTTGCAGCAGCCAGCCCAGGACCATCGCCGTGACCCCACCGATGGCACCCACGCAGATGTTCATCTGCCCGATGGCCAGCACCACCATCTGGGACAGGCCGATGACGATCCAGATGGAGACGCTGCGACTGAAGGCGTTGATATTGAATTCGCTGGTGAACCCGTTGGCGGAGGAGGCGAAGAACAACCAGGAACCGAGCACCACGGCCAGGAGGCCGAAGCGGTCCCAGAAGTTGATCAGACTCGCGCGGTCGATGGTCACGTTCGTCGGCTCCGATGGTGCCTGTGTGCGATCAGTCTGTCCCTGCCGGGCGACCGTCCGACCTCCGAGGTCGGGGCGGGCGGTCGCCCAGCCGGGTGGAGGAGACTCCTGACCCGGGGATGGCCCGGGTCAGGAGGTCAGGGGTCAGGAGGCGACGGGGCAGTCCAGGTACTTGTCCTTGAACGTGGACAGCAGGTCCTGGGTGATCTGCACGCGCTGGTCCTGATAGGTCTCCAGGTTGGACTTGTCGATGAGGAAGGTGCCGGTGTCGATGAACCACGGGGCGTCCGCCTTGCGGGTGCAGCCCTGGCGGATCTGGTCGAGCACCCAGGCGCCGATGTAGGCCTGGCCGTAGGGGTTCTGGGACATCGTGCCGACGACATAGCCGTCGCGGATGCCATCCAGGACCGCCTGGTCGTCGTCGATGCCCACGAACTTGATGCGGCCATCGCCGATGTTCTTGAGCAGGGTGGCGGCCACGGATGAGCCGACGTAGGCCACGCTGATCATGCCGTCGATGTCCGGACCGTTGGCGGCGAGGATGCCGCCGACCTTCTCGGTCGCTGCTTCCTGGTCATCCGAGTCGGTCAGGTGCTGCATGACCTTGACGGTCCCGCCGGACTCGGCTGCCGCCTTGTTCACCGCAGCGATGCGAGCGACGGTATTGGGGTCGACCAGCCGGCTCGCGATGTGGACGATCTGGCACGGATCTGCGACCGTGCACTTGTCGCCCATGGCCTCGATGAGGGTCTTGGTGCCGAGGTAGGCCGAATTGCCGACGTCGGTCGCCAGGCAGAAGGCTGCCGGGGACGGCTCGGTCGTGCAACCGCCGGCCGCCACGCTGGGGATGCCGTTCGAAAGCAGCTCATCCATCAGCGTGTTCGTGGCGTTGGCGTCGCCCGGGAAGATGGTGAACGCGTTGTAGCCCTGGGCTACGAGCGTCTCGACCAGGTCGTTCTGGGCGGTCAGCTCCCAGGCCGGAGGGAACTGATAGGTCCCGCCGGCAAGGCCGAAGTCCTTGACGGCCGCGTCAGTGCCCGGCCCCCAGGGGTCGAAGAACGGATGCGGTCCGCCGGCGACGCTCGCGACCTTGGTGGTGGAGGGCGCCTGACTCTGTGCGAATCCGACGCTGGTCCCAGCGACCATCAAGGCGGCCACGACCAGCGCGACCAAGCGTGTGCGATGTCCCATGTCGATCGTTCCTTTCACGGGGGAATGCCTGCGAGGATGCCTGCAGGCGCGCGCGACGATCTCGTCGCAGAGCGAACAGCTCGGCCTGGTCCCACCTCCCTCGTTTGACCCGACCCCGCTGGACCGCGGACCGGGCAGATCCTGCTGGCGTTTCATCCAGTGATCTGTCGTTCCTTCTGATGACACAACCTAGATCCGGGTCGAATCGCCTGTCAAAGGACGAAAGGCCCCTCCCTGACGTGCCGAACGGCACGTGTTCGTCGGCCTGCTCGTGGCTCATCCCCGGTGATCCAGGCGGATGCCGGCTCTCGACGACGATGGGTCCGGCCAAGGGGGCGTGCGCTCGGTCGGTGAGCCGAACGCCTGCAACGAGCACCGGCAGGTATAGGATCGGTCCCGTGGACGAAGCCGTGGTCGAGGCGCGTGGCCTGGTCAAGCGGTTCGGCACCCTGGCGGCGGTCGACGGTATCGACCTGGCCCTCGCCCCGGGCCGGATCTACGGCCTGCTGGGTCCCAACGGTTCCGGCAAGACCACGCTCATCCGCCTCCTCGCCGGCCTGGCGACCCCGACCGCGGGCGAGGTCAGGGTGCTCGGTGAGCGGATGCCATCGGCGGCGCAGCTCGCACACATCGGCTACATGACCCAGTCCGACGGTCTCTACCCCGAGCTGACCGTCTGGGAGAACCTCCGTTTCTTCGGAGCGCTCTACGGCATCACGGATCGGGCCAGCCTCGACGCCGCGCTCCGGACCGTGCAGCTCGCCGAGCGTGCTGACACCGCGGTGATCGACCTGTCGGGCGGCATGCGACGGCGGGTCTCGTTGGCCTGCGCCCTGGTCCACCGACCCGCGGTCCTGTTCCTCGACGAACCGACCGTGGGCATCGACCCCACGATGCGGGTCCAGTTCTGGGATCACTTCCGTCGGCTCGTCGCCGCAGGGGCCACGATCCTGGTCTCCAGCCACGTCATGGACGAGGCGGATAGGTGCGACGAGCTCATCCTGGTCCGCAACGGCAAGGTGGTCGACCGAGGCACGGGTGCCCAGATCCGTCAGCGTGCCGGGACGGACGACCTGGAATCGGCCTTCCTGAGATACGCCGAGCAGGTCGGCGGCAACGGCGACGCGCCGGTGACGCCCAAGGACGGCGACCGATGAACGCGGTCCGGGTGCGCGCGGTCATCCGGCGCATCGTCGACCAGTTCCGTCACGACCACCGGTCGCTGGCGCTCCTGTTCGTGGTGCCCATCGTGATCGCGGGCCTGCTGGGTTGGATCATGACCAGCGGGACCGCGGCCACACCACGCGTGGCGGCGGTGGTGGGGGATGCGCTGCTGCGGTCGGCCGTGTCGGACACGCTCGCGGGCGGGGCGACCGATGGCGTGGTCGTCGACCTCGGTGTCCTCGGCTCGGAGGACCTCGGGCGCTCGCTCCTGCGCGATGGGGGCGCCGACGCGGTGCTCCTCCTGCCGACGGGGACCGCGGCCCAGGTCGCGTCCGGGCAGCGACCGACGATCACGGTGTTGACGCTGGGCGTGGATCCCGCCCGCGACGTCGCAGCCGCGACCGCGGTCCAGAAGCTGCTGGGCTCGATGTTCGCGGCGCGGAGCGCACCGATGGCCATGCCCGTGCTCTCGCACGCCACCATCTTCGGCAAGCCGGACCCGACCCAGCTGGACATCCTGGGCCCGGTGTTCATCGGCTTCTTCGCCTACTTCCTGGTGTTCATCCTGACCGGCATCAGCTTCCTGCGCGAACGGACGGGTGGCACGCTCGAGCGTCTGATGGCCACGCCCATCACGCGGGTGGAGATCGTGGCCGGCTACAGCCTGGGGTTCGGCCTGTTCGCGATGATCCAGGTCATCGTGTTCCTGGTCTTCTCGCTGGCCAGCGTGAGCGTGCCGGCCATCGGCCCGCTGCCGTCGTTCGGCCTGGGCCTTGGCATCTACAACGCCGGCAGTCCGCTCCTCGTGTTCGCGGTGACGCTGCTCTCCGCGCTGGGGGCGGTGAACCTCGCGATCTTCCTCTCGACCTTCGCCCGCACCGAGTTCCAGATCGTCCAGTTCATCCCGCTCGTCATCGTGCCCCAGGCGTTCCTGGCCGGCATCTTCTGGCCCATCGCGACGTTGCCGCCCCTGCTCCAGCCGATCGCGCGGTTGCTGCCGCTGACGTACACCATCGAGGGGCTGCGGGCGATCATCGATCCGGGGCGCCGACCTGGCCGACCAGACGCTCCAGGTCGACGTGCTCTTCCTGGGCGGGGTGGCGCTCGTGTTCGCGGTGCTCGCGACGCGCACCATCCGCCGTGAGGTGGTCTGAACGACGCGACCCAGGGCCGGGCCCTCTGGTGGCTCGCGGCACGGCTGGCCGGATGGGATGGGGTCAGGGAGTGACGATCGCGAAGCCGGGGTCGGGCGCCTCCAGCACGGCCAGCAGCCTCGCGAGGATGGTCGCATCACCCTCCAGGGCGATGCCCTGCGTGCCGCCAACGAGCAGCCCGGGCAACGCCGCGCGGGTGGTGCGGACCCGGAGACCGACGCCCTCGACGGGCGCCTCGCGATGCACCAGGACGCCGTTCCGGAGGTCGAGCCGATAGGTCGTGCCGTCGTCGGTCAGGACCACCCCGATCGACAGCTTCTCGTGCCAGGCGCGCGGACCATCCACCCGGATCGCGATGGCATCGAAGACCTGTCCCGGCGAGAGCGCCCCGAGGAGGTCGCCGGAGGCTGTCGTCGCGGGCGTGCCGAAGCTGCCGTGCCGGAGCTCCGCGGCCCCGGCCAGGTAGGCCGAGCGCCACGTGCCGTTCTCGGCACCGAAGCCCAGCTGCTCCAGGGCATCCGCCTGGAGGGCCCGTGCGGCCGCGTTCTCGGGTTCCGCGAAGACGAGGTGGTTGACGAGCTCCGCGACCCAGCGGAAGTCACCCGCTGCGTACGCTGCGCGTGCCTGCTCGAGCACGGCATCCGCGCCACCGATGGCCGCCACGTAGCGCTTGCCCGCCTCGACCGGGATGTGCCCCCAGAGGTGCGCCGGATTGCCGTCGTACCAGCCCATGTAGCGCTGGTAGATGGCCTTGACGTTATGGCTCACGGAACCGTAATAGCCACGGGCGTGCCAGGCCGCCTCGAGCGCGGGTGGCATCTGGATGGCCTCCGCGATCTCCGAGCCGACCATGCCCCGGTTGAGCATCCGCAACGTCTGGTCGTGAAGGTAGGCGTACAGGTCGCGCTGGAGGGCGAGATAGCCCATCGCGCGCTCACGCCCCCAGGTCGGCCAGTGATGGGACGCGAAGACGACCTCCGACCGGTCACCGAACCGGTCCATCGCCTCGGTGATGTAGCGCGACCAGACCCGTGCGTCACGGACCACGGCTCCGCGCAGGGTCAGGATGTTGTGCAGCGTATGGGTGGCGTTCTCGGCCATGCACAGCGCGCTGTGGCCGGGGAAGAGGATGTTCATCTCGGCGGGCGCCTCGGTGCCCGGCGTGAGCTGGAACTCCATCCGGATGCCGTCGACGACGCGCTCCTCGCCGGTCTTCGCGATGCTGACCGTCGGGACGATGAGGCTGACCGTGCCGCTCGAGGTGGTCTGGCCCAGCCCTGCGCCGACCTGTCCCTCGGGACCCCGGTCGAGCACGGCTCCGTACATGTAGCCCGCGCGGCGCGCCATGGCCGTGCCGGCGTAGACGTTCTCCGCGATCGCGGGCTCCAGGAAGCCCTCGGGCGCGATGATCTGGCATCGACCGGCATCCACGTCCGCCTGGCCCGTGACGCCCTTGACGCCACCGAAATGGTCGACGTGACTGTGGGTGTAGATGACGGCCACGACCGGCCGCTCGCCACGGTGCTCGCGGTAGAGGGCCAGCGCGGCAGCGGCCGTCTCGGTGCTGATGAGCGGGTCGATGACCAGGACCCCGGTGTCGCCCTCGACGAACGTGACGTTCGAGAGATCGAAGCCCCGCACCTGGTAGATGCCGGGGACGACCTCGAACAGGCCATCCATGGCCACGAGCTGGGACTGCCGCCAGAGGCTGGGGTCGACGCTCTCGGGTGCCGATCCCTCGAGGAAGCCGTACGACGTGTTGTCCCAGACCACCCGGCCGTCCGCGGCCCTGATGACACACGGGTCGAGCCGCCCGATCAGACCTCGCCGGGCATCCTCGAAGTCCTGGGCGTCATCGAACGGGAGCGTCCCGCGGAGCTCCGCGTTGGCAGCACGGACGGACTCGGAGACAGATGCGGCGGTCATGCAAGGATCCCTCTCACGGGCGGTGACGTCCCCCGATGGGGCAAGCGTCCCTGACGAGGATATGCGCGCAGCGGATATCGCGGCGCCTTTGGCGGAGGGTCAGCCGGTGGACGGCCTCTCCGGCGAGGATGCCTGGCTGGACCTCGGGGCGAGGCTCGCGAGGCTGGTCGCCGCAAGACGATCGAGGTAGGCATCCTGGGCACCCGCGAATGCCGGATGGGCGATGCAGAAGCCATCCACTCCGCACGGGGCCCCCCGCATGACGCAGGATGTGCGCCGGCCGTCGCCCTCCACCGCCTCGATGATGGACAGGATGTCGATGTCCGCCGCGGGTCTCGCGAGCGCATAGCCGCCACCAGGCCCGGCCTTCGAGACCACCAGCCCGTCGCGGGCGAGCGCGGCCATGAGCTGCGGCAGGAACCGGGCGGGGATCTGCATCCGGGCAGCGATGTCAGCGGCGCTCAGCCAGCGGCCGCCCTGGTCCCGGGCGAGGGCGATCATGGCGCGGACGGCGTAGTCCCCGGCCTTCGTCAGCTCCAGCCTCACGGACGGCTCCATCGCGACCGACCGGCGCCAGCCATCAGGGCGTCGAGTCTGCGGGATACGGCAGCGGGCGGCCTTGGGTCCATGTCCTCCTCATCCGATCGTGTCCCGCGCAGATAGGGCCGAATGGCACGTTGCGCGGACTCGTGCTCCTGGAGAAACTATAAGGGATATACTAATAGATAGGTCACGCGGCCCACCGTCGTGACCCGAGCAGAGGGACGTTCGATGCGCAGGCTAGTCTCGCCACTGATCCTCGTCGCGGCCATCGCGGTCGCCTCCACTGGCTGCGCGAGCGCCAGTAACCGCTTCCGGGATGGCGGCGTCCGTCCCGCGGCCTCGGCCGATGCAGCCGCCGTGGCGCTCGCCGACGCCTCGCAGGCGGCGACCAGCTCGCCACTGCCCAGCGCGGCAGACATGGAGATGACGCCCTCGCCGTCAACCGCTCCCGCAGCGGTCGCGAGCCCACCCGCGGTGCCACCGCAGGAGTTCGATCCGGTCGTGCCTCCGGCCCTCGCCGGTGATGTCCACGACATCGACCTGCCCATCAGGGACGTGACCATCGAGGTGGCACCCGGTCAGACGGTCGCGGCGTGGACCTTCGGGGGCACCGTGCCCGGACCGGTCATCCACGTCAAGGTCGGCGACGTGGTGCACGTGCACCTCACCAACGAGACCAGGATGTCGCACTCCATCGACTTCCACGCCAGCCAGACGGCCATGAACGACCAGATGGTGGAGATCAAGCCCGGCGCCACGTGGACGTACACCTTCACGGCCGACTACGCCGGGGTGTGGATGTACCACTGCGGTACGGGCCCCACGCTGCTGCACATCGCCAACGGCATGTACGGCATGGTCATCGTCGACCCCAGGGAGCCGCTGCCACCGGTCGACCATGAGTACGCGTTGGTGCAGAGCGAGTGGTACCTCGGTGAGAACGGCCAGCCATCGGACTACGCCAAGGCGAGCGCCGCCGCTGCGGCCCCCGACCACGTGGTGTTCAACGGCGTGGCCAACCAGTACAAGGACCATCCGCTGCAGGTCGAGCCCGGTGACGACGTCCGGTTCTACGTGCTCGATGCGGGTCCGAACGTGGACAGCTCGTTCCATGTCGTGGGGACCATCTTCCACCGGGTCATCAAGGAGGGCGTCCTCATGGACGCTGCCATGAACGGTGGCTGGGGCAGCCAGGCGGTCGACCTCGCGCCCGCCCAGGCGGCCATCGTCGACCTGACCATCCCCGAGAGCGGCATGTTCGTGTTCGTGACCCACGCCTTCAACAACGTGCAGCTCGGTGCAGCCGGCATCATCAAGGCTGGCGACGGGATGCCGCCCGCCCACGCCGGGTCATCCCCGGCTCCGGCCGCCACCACCGGTCCCGCTGCCGCCACTCCGCCTGCCGCGAGCGCGGCACCCGCTGCCTCGTCAGCCGCGACGCCCGGTGCCAGCGCCGCGACCGGTGCTGCGAGCAGGACCATCGACCTCGACGAGACCGGTGCGCTCCAGATCACCCAGGATGGGCAGCCGGTCAGCGAGCTGGCGGTCACGGCGGGCGAGACCATCCACTTCCGCATCAGCAACAGCGCCGGCTTCGACCATGACTTCTACATCGGCACCCCCGACCAGCTGAGCCAGGGCCAGGTGGATGGCCTCCCGGGCGTCCCGGCCTTCCAGTCCGGTACCCAGGAGTTCGACTACACCGTGACGGCCGACACGGCCGGGCTCGAGTTCGCGTGCACCGTGCCGGGCCACTACCAGCTCATGCACGGCACGTTCACTGTCCAGCCCTGACCGAGACGGGGCGACGGCGGGCAGCCTGCCGTCGCCACCCCCCCCACGCACAGCAGGAGTCAGCCCGATGACCGACGACATGGTCCTGCCTGCCTGGCGCGAGCTGGTCCGCTACGCGTCACCAGGTCCCCAACCCGTGCTCTTGCATGACGAGCCTGACCTCCGGGTGCTCATCGCCGGACTCGATCCCGGAGGCCGCATCCCGCCACACCCGGGTCCCCGCGCCGTCTATCACATCCTCGAGGGCGAGGGATGGATGGTCATCGACGAGGCGACCCAGCGCGTGGCGGCAGGGATGACGGTCGTCGCTCCTGCCGGTTCATCCCGGGGCATCGAGGCCACGACCCGGCTGGCGTTCCTCGGCGTCCGCGTGGGTTCCGAGCCAGCCGGCTGAACGCCCTTCAGCGCGCAGCGAGCCCCGGCTGGTCGCTCGGACCGACGAAAGGGCTGCCGCGCCAAGTACAGGGGTCCTGGGGCACCGAACGGCCGAGCGTCCTACCCTCGGTCGAGGATCAAGCACCGAAACTGGAGGGATCGTCCGTGTCTCACCGCCCCAGGGCCGCTGCGGCGCTGCTCGCTGCCATGCTGCTGTCCACGGCTGCCCCGGCAGTGAGCCTGGCGGCCGGACCCACGGGCGCGGCCACGGTCGCCGCGGCGACGCCGCTCGGTACCAACCTGCTCCGGAACAGCGGCTTCGAGACGGTCCGCACGGATGGGTCGATCGCGGGCTGGACCATCAAGGGCAGCGCGCACGCGGAGCGGTTCGGCGACCGGGCGTGGCCGTATCCGGCGTATGGCCGGAAGTACGACGGCGGCAAGCGATACCTCGCGTGCGGAACCCGATCGGGACTCGTCAGCCAGACGGTGGCGGTCGACGGTCTGAGCGGTCACTCGAAGGCGCGCTTGCAGGTCGACTTCGGTGGCGTGACGAACCACCGCATCCGCATCGCGATCCGCGCCAGCGGAGCGGGCCATGACGACAGGTACGTCGCGCACCTCAAGGTGATGGACGTCACCAACCACTACAAGGTGATCGTCACGTCGCTGCCGCTACCGGCGTGGGTCGACCATGTCCAGGTCACCATCGAGCTGCTGCCCAAGCGCGGTGCGACGACCTGCAAGATGGTCGCCGACAGCGCCAGGCTCACCCTCCAGCAAACCTGACCTGCCCGGCTGGCGCGCCGCTCGCGCAGCGTGTGCCAGGTCGGTCGCTGATCGTCCCGGGGGCATCCCGTGGTCCCAGCACGCGAGCCCAGCCCGGCGGTACGCTAGCCGAGCGGTCCTGCGGCCGCGCCGCCTTGGCCCGCATCCGGACCTGAGGACCGATGGGTTCCCAACAACTGCTCGACCCCGTGCCCGTGGTGGGCGTCTTCATCCTGTTCGCGCTCGTGGCGCTCGCCGCCTACGAGGGCGGCTATCGCCTGGGGCTCTGGTACCAGCGACGGACGCCCGACGAGAAGGAAGGTCCCAGCGGCGTGCTGGTCGGCTCGCTGCTGGCGCTCATGGCGTTCCTGCTGGCCGTGACCATGGGCATGGCCTCCGACCGTTTCGACTCCCGACGGCAGCTCGTCGTCGCGGAGGCCAACGACATCGGCACGGTCTACCTGCGGGCCGGGTACCTGCCGCAGCCGGCGTCCGACCAGACGCGGGAGCTGCTCCGCGAGTACGCCCCGCTGCGGGTGGACATCGCCGATGACGCTCAGCGCGGCGCGAACTTCACCCGCTCGGGCGAGATCCAGGCCGAGCTGTGGGCCATCGCAGAGCCCCTGGCGCGACAGTCGCCGGACTCGGAGCTCCTGGCGCTCTACGTCTCGTCCCTCAACGACCTCATCGACATGGGCGAGACGCGGCTCACGGCCATCGAGTACGCGCGGGTACCGCAGACCATCATCCTGCTGCTGTTCGTCGGTGCGGTGCTCACGCTCGCCATGGTCGGCTTCCACGCCGGACTCCTCCAACGCCGGAGCCTGGTCGGGGCCGTCGTCCTCATCGTGGTGCTGGGTGCCGTCATCACCCTTGTCGTCGACCTCGACCGTCCCCGGCGAGGGTTCCTCCAGGTCAGCCAGCAACCGCTCTACGACCTGCAGCAGCAGATCGGTCCGCCGGCCAGCTGATCAGCAGGGCCTTGCCATCGATGATGTGTCGAGCGACCGTTCAGAGTCCGCCTTGCGCCAGCAGCGACCGGGCCAGATCCACGGGTACCGCGAAGCCTATGCCCTGGGCCGAGCCCGACTCGGCGGCGACGATGCCCACGACCTGACCCGAGCCGTCGAGCAGCGGGCCACCCGAATTGCCCGGATTGATGGCCGCGTCCGTCTGCAGCAGGTGGGAGAACGTGCTGTCCCCCCAGCCCGTCTCGCTCGCGACGGTGATGCTGCGGTCGATGCCACTGATGATGCCCTCGGTGACCGACCCCGGATAGTCTCCGAGCGGGCTGCCGATGACGATGGCCTGCTGGCCGACGACGACCGCTGCGCTGTCGGCGAGTCGCACGGGGTGGAGGTCCTGCGCGTCGATCCTGAGCAGCACCAGGTCCAGAGTGGCGTCCTCAGCAGCGACCGAGGCCGTATACGTGCGACCGTTGTGCAGTGTGACCGAGATGGTGTCGCTGCCCGCGATGACGTGGTCGCAACTGAGGATCCAGCCGTCGCTGCCGACCACGAAGCCCGATCCACTCGCGCCCGTCGAGCCGGCAAGGGACCGGCGCCCGGATCCGGCGGATCGGGCCTGGATCGTCACCACGGATGCCGCGACCGCGTCCACGACGCCGGCGACACCACCGAGCCTGCCGGTCCCGGACGACGCGAGGCTCGCGGCCGCCGGCGAGCCGGGCGAGCCGGGGCTGCCATCCGTGGCCGCCGATCCGTGGGAGAGGGATGCCCCGGCAACACCTCCACCGAGCGCCGAGCAGACGCAGAGGCTGAGCGCGATGAGGGCGGTCGTCCGGTGGCGTCGAGGCCGTTCGGCCGGCACGGGCATGATCGGATCGGATGCCCAGGCGCTCACGGGAACGCCGGCGAGCCAGTCGGCGGACGCCACGTGGCCGGCGACCGATGCGTCGCGTACTGGTCGGGTGCCGTCCTCTGCCGCCATCTCGTGCCTCCTGGGCCGCTCGCGGCTGGGATATCGGTGACCCTCGACCGCACTAGGGACGGTCATCCGGCCACGGGCTGAGACCACGCCGCGTCGTCCCACCGTACGGACGGCCCCTGAGGAGACCCTGAGATCCGGCGGCCGCAGTAGGGGTCGTCGTCATCCGGCCGCGCACCAGGCGGCATGTTCCTCGCCAGATACAGCGACGCGCGACGTCACCGTCGCGCGTCGATCGATACCGGGTGCGGCCTCGCAGTCTTGGCGACCGGCTGCGAAGCGCATCGGGGCATGGGCTGCCGGCCAGCACCGGCTGGCTCACCAGACCATATCGAGCCCCCAACCGGGGGAGTCACGGGCCGGCGCCATACGGACGCCGTCCCGCCGTCAGGGCTGGGTCGGGGGCTTCATGCCCGGCGCATCACCAGCCGCGCTCGCGGCCACGCTGGCGGCCTGGGTCGCGGAGGCGCCCGACGCCGCCTTGGCATTGGCGGCCTGCATCTGCTCCATCGCGGCGCGCTGCTCGGGGGTGAGCTTGGACAGCTCGTTGTCCACGAACGGCTTCTGCACGCCCGGGTAGCTCAGGTAGAGGAAGATGATGCCCGCCAGCAGCCAGGGGATCGTCTGGGCCTCATACGTCGAGCCGAACAGGAGCGCGAAGAAGCCCCAGATGAGCGTGAACAGGCTGATGAAGATGCCGAACTGCACGGCATAGGCCCGCAGGTTCCAGAAGCCGGCCGCCACCCAGAACCAGATGAGCGCGATGATGAGCGCCCAGAGCGCCGCGCCCGACTGTGCGTTGCCTGAGAACGAGACGGACTTGCCCACGACCTCGAAGTTGAGGACGCCCATGTAGACAAGCATCTGATACAGCTGATAGAGGCCAGCCAACGCGGAAGCACCCGCGAGGATGATCACTCCGATGGGTCGTCGCATCGGTTTCGTTCGCCCTCCGTCGCGCGTCGTCGCAGGACCATGGCTGGCCGATGACGACGACAGTCCGCGTCACCTGAATCCTATCCCGCTCCGGGCATGCTCAGCACGACGACTGTGCAGGACCAGTACCGATGACCGACTGTCGCTCGGGACGTGCCCTTGGTAGGGTCGCGCCGATGCTGTCCCATCGATGCCGTTTCGCCCTGTTGCTCGTGGGCATGCTGGCCCCGAGCGCAGCGCCCGTGGCTGCCGCCGGGAACCCGGACGGTCATGCCCCGGTGCCCGTCGAGGCACGCGCGGTGGACACCTCGCATCCCGATCGCTGGGTGGGCAGCGGGACGCCCGCGAGCTGCACCTCGAAGAAGGTCGTGGCAGCGGTCGCTCGCGGCGGCATCATCCGCTTCAAGTGTGGTCCCAGGCACGTGACCATCAGGATGACGGCCACGGCCAAGGTGTTCAACGACCGCAAGGACGTGGTCATCGATGGCAAGAGTCGCATCACGCTCGATGGCGGGGGCCTGCGGCGCATCCTCTACATGAACACCTGCGACAAGAGCCTCGTGTGGACCACGTCCCACTGCCAGGACCAGCCACACCCGACGTTGACGGTCCAGAACATCACCTTCCGGAATGGTCGATCGACCGGCCACGACACCATGGATGGGGGCGGCGCCATCTTCGTGCGCGGTGGGCGGCTCAAGGTGGTCAACGCCGCGTTCTACGGCAATCGCTGCGCGTCGACCGGACCCGATGTCGGGGGCGCCGCAATCCAGGTGTTCTCGCAATCCCAGGGTCTGCCGGTGTACATCGTGAAGAGCACGTTCGGTGGGGACGGTGACAAGCGCAATGCGTGCTCGAACGGCGGGGCGATCTCGAGCATCGGGGTGTCCTGGACGATCCTGAACAGTGTCTTCGAGAACGACCGTGCCATCGGCCGCGGCGCCAACCCGGCCACGCCCGGCACGCCGGGCGGTGGCAATGGCGGCGCGATCTACAACGATGGCAACACGATGACGCTGCGCATCGCGGGCACCAGGATCGTGCGCAACCGCTCCAACCATGAGGGCGGCAGTGCCATCTTCTTCGTCAGCAACGACCGGACCGGTGACGTGGAGATCGACCAGCTCGGTCATCCGCGACAACACCGGGGATGGGTTCTGGAACTATCCCGGCATCTACTTCCTGGGCCACACGATCACGTTCACGGGGTCCACGGTCAAGTAGGCAGGCCGTCGATACCGGGGTGGGCGGCGGAACCTAGAACGGCGTCGGGATCCACTTGAGCGGGGTGTTCGGCTCCACGTAGCCTGCCGCCTTCTGTCGCTTGGGCAGGATGATCTCGCCGCGCTCGAGTGGCTGGTACGGCACCTGGCTCAGGAGGTGGCTGATGATGTTGAGGCGAGCCCGCTTCTTGTCGTCGCTGTGGGCGACATGCCAGGGCCCCCAGGGAGTGTCGGTCGCCGCGAACATCGCGTCCCGCGCCCGGGAATAGTCATACCAGCGGCTGTATGACTTGAGGTCCATGTCCGACAGCTTCCAGAACTTGCGGGGATCGGTGATCCGACCTTCGAGGCGGCGGGTCTGCTCGTCGGGGCTGACCTCCAGCCAGTACTTGATGAGGATGATGCCGGAGTCGACCATGGCCTTCTCGACCGCCGGCACCTGCTCCAGGAACCGCCGCGACTCCTCGGGTGTGCAGAAGCCCATGACCGGCTCGACGCCGGCCCGGTTGTACCAGCTGCGGTCGAAGATGACGACCTCGCCGGCTGCCGGGAAGTGCGGCAGATAGCGCTGGACGTACATCTGGGACCTCTCACGATCGGTGGGAGCGGACAGCGCGACCACCTTGAACACGCGCGGGCTGACCCGCTCGGTGATGCGCTTGATGGTGCCGCCCTTGCCGGCCGTGTCCCGTCCCTCGAACACGATGACGACCTTGGCGCCACTGGACTTGACCCACTCCTGCAGCGCGACGAGCTCTGCCTGCAGCCGGGTCATCTCGATGTTCGTACTCCTTGGTCTTCATCTTCGGCTGTGAGGCCGCGGCCTCCCCCGGGGCATCCGCACCCGGCGCCTCGGCTGCGTGCTTGTGGTGCTTCTTGCTCATGCTGTTCCCCTTGGATATATGGATATGTCGGGGTCCGCGAGTGACCGGGTCAGGCGGCCGCGGCGGCCACGGGTCCGTCCGTCGCCGGGGACTCGGCGGCTGCGGTCGCCGGCCGTCGGCGCACGAACCACTTGCCGGCCTCCCAGAGGACGAACAGCACCACGGCCGCGGCCGCGGCGATGAGCCACTGGTCGACCGTGAGTCGGGTGGTCCCCAGGAGCGTGCCGATGAGGCCCGGCAGCCCCACAGCCACCGCGAGGATGACCTCGATGACGAGGACGATGTTGAGCGAGCGGTTGTCGAAGGTCTCCATCCGTAGCACCGACGCCCGCTCGTCGCGGGACTCGACGGCGGCGACCAGGAGACACAGCGAGAAAGCGACGAGCGCCATGGTCGTGCCGATGCCGTCCGAGCCGTACTGGTTCCGGCTGAAGACGATGAGCGCGTCCGACGCGACGGCGATGAAGCCGCCGACGAGGAGGATGGTCACCAGCAGCGCGCGGGTCATGATCGAGGCGTCGCGTGGTCGCGGGAAGTCGCTTCATGAGGCCCGGTGTCTCCTTGTCCAGGCCGAGCGTGATACCCACGCCAGCGGTGATGGCGAAGTTGATCCACAGGATCTGGACCGCGGAGAACGGCTGCCCGCCAGCGATGTTGAGGATGCTCGCGAGCAGGAAGGTGGCGATGTAGGCGACCAGCGCCACGAGCATGAAGCGGATGTACTTGAGCATGTTGTCGTAGAGCTTGCGGCCCTCCGAGACGGCCCGGACGATGGTCGCGAAGTTGTCGTCGGTGAGGATCATCCGGCCGGCGTTCTTGGCCACCTGGGTCCCGGAACCCATCGCGACCCCGATGTCGGCGGCCTTGATGGCCGGGGCGTCATTGACGCCGTCGCCGGTCATGGCGACGACGTCACCCTTCTTGCGCAGCGTCTCGACGAGCATCACCTTGTGCTCGGGTGCCACGCGTCCGACGACGCCGATGCCATCGACGCGCCGGAGGCGCTCCTCCTCGGACATCGCGGCGAACTCGGTGCCCAGGATCGCCTCGCCGGGGATGCCCAGCTGCCTGGCGACGGCCTCACCGGTGACGACATCGTCGCCGGTGATCATCCGGACCCGGATGTTCGCGTCCTGGGCAGCCTTGACGGCGGCCATCGACTCGACCCGGGGCGGGTCGACCATGCCCACGAGGCTGGTCATCTGGATGCCGGTGATGAGCGCCAGGAGGTCCCCGTTGGGGTCGAAGGTGGCCGGGTCGATGTCCTTCGTCGCGGCGGCCATGACCCGCAGGCCCTTGGCGCCCAGGTCCTCCATCACCTTCGTCGGCGCGGGTGTTCGCCGCGTCGTCCCAGGGCACCGACGCGCCCTTGGCGAGGGCCGTCGACGCTCGCCCGATGACGGCCGGGCCGGCGCCCTTGATGAAGATGCGCACGACGGACTTCCCTGCATCGTCCTTGGCATCGCAGAAGACGGCCATGAGCTTGTAGGTCGGGTCGAACGGCAGTGTGGCGAGACGGGGGTTCTCCGCCTGCGTCTGCTCGGTGTCGACGCCGACCTTGTGCCCGAGCACGAGCAGCGCACCCTCGGTCGGGTCGCCCACGACCTTGTCGCCCACGATCTTGGCGTCGTTGGCCATGAGGAACGGCAGGATCGCCGCCTCGATGGTGTTGCTGTTGCCGGCGGCGTGCTGGACCGTACCCTCGAGGCCATAGCCCGTGCCCGTGATGGTGTATCGGTCGGTCGGGTCGATGACCTCGACCGCCGTCATCTGGTTCATGGTCAAGGTGCCGGTCTTGTCGGAGTTGATGGCCGAGGTGGACCCGAGCGTCTCCACCGAGTCCAGGCTCTTCACGATCGCGCCGTGCTGCGCGAGCTCGGTGGAACCGGTAGACAGGATGACCTGCAGCACCGTGGGCATGGCCATCGGCACCGCGGCCAGGGCAAGCGCGATGGCGGTGGTGAAGATCACCTGCGCCGAGTCGCCCCGTGAAAGCCCCAGCACGAACATCACGATGATGGTCAGCCCCGCGGCGCCGGCGATCCAGAGGGTGAGGGTGTCGAGCTGCCGCGTGAGGGGCGTCTTGAGCGTTGGCGCGGACTTGAGCATCCCCGAGATCTTGCCGACCGCGGTATCCGCGCCGGTGCCGGTCACGACCATGACGCCACTGCCGTGGGTCACGGGCGTGTTCATGAACGCCATGTCCGCCTGGTCGCCCAGGACGACGTCCGTGCCGGTCACCGTCTCCACGCCCTTGGACGCCGGCACGCTCTCGCCGGTCAGCGCCGACTCGTCGATCTGGAGCGACGTCGCCGAGATGAGCCGTCCGTCGGCCGGCACGTCGTCACCGGCCGCGAGCAGCACGATGTCGCCGAGCACCACCTGGTCGGCATCGACCTTGATCTCGGCGCCGTCGCGGCGCAAGCGGGCGGTGGTCTTGAGCATCGATTGGAGCGCGTTCATGGCGCTCTCGGCCTTGCCCTGCTGGCGCATCCCGCCCGCGGCGTTGAGCACCGTGATGAGGAATACCGCGATGCCCGTCGAGACCTGGCCGATGAGCACCGATCCGATGGCCGCCGCGACCAGGATGACCTGCATGTAGTTCTTGTACTGGGCGAGGAACTGCTGCCAGGCGGGCGGCGCAGACTCGGCCGGCAGGGCGTTCGGTCCGTTCTTCGCCAGCCGCTTGGCGGCCTCCGCCGCGCTCAGGCCGGTGGCCAGGTCCGAGCCGAGCGCCGCGACCACATCCGCGGCCTCACGGGCGTATGGGGGCGGATCCCCGGACCCCGCCGCTGCAAGGGGCTGGGTCGCCACCGTCGCTCCTGCTGTCATCGCTCACGCCTCCCAAGGTGCCTGTGGCGTCGGCAGGGCCGGTCTGGCCGATCGCACGTCACCCGATTACACCATGGTGCCAGACGGCGCGCGCTCGGACACGAGTGCCGGAGGTCACCATCGGGCGTGCCGTCTGGTTCCCGGTCCAGGGCTGGACCGCGAGCGGATAATCGGCGCGATGGTCCGCCTCGCCCGTACCTGTATCCGACGAGGTCGGGTCTGCGCGCCATCAGCCATCACACCGGGCCGACCCAGGTAACGCGTGCTCGACATCGAGCTCCTGGGGCGGGTCCGGCTGACGCGCGATGGCGTGCCGCTGACCAACCAGCCGACTGAGCGCCTGCTGGCGCTGCTGCTCCTCGAGCGTGGGCAGCCGGTGGCGCGTGACCAGCTCGCCTACGCGCTGTGGCCCGACTCGTCCGACCCGCAGGCGCTCACCAACCTTCGGCGCGAGCTGCACGCGCTGCGTCACCTGACCTCGGACATGGATGGGCTGCTGGCGATCACCCGTCGCACCGTCGAGTGGCTTCCGACGGGTAGCTACCGTCTGGACGTGGAGCTGTTCGAGGCCGCGGCAGCAGCCGCCGCCGCCGGGGATATCGAGGCTGCCGTCCGCGCGGTCGATCTGTACCGGGGGGACCTCGCCCCGGCCATCTACGACGATTGGGTCGCGGCGCCCCGTGAGCGACTGCGCGCGGTGTACCGCGCCACGCTCGGGAGGCTGGTCGCGCACCTGGAGGAGCGCCGCGAGTACCGGGCCGCGCTCGACCACGCCCGTCGGATCGTCGCGTTCGATCCACTCGACGAGGATGGGTACCGGGCGCAGATGCGGCTGGCCATGCTCTTGGGCGACCGCTCCACCGGGCTGCGCGCGTACCACGCCTGTGTCTCGGTCCTCCGGCGGGAGCTGGATGTCGATCCGGCACCAGAGACGCAGGCGGCTTACGAGGCCTTGCTGCTGGCCGCGCCGCGGCCCACGGAGCAAGCTGAGACATCGAGCCAAGAGGCGGGGACCGACCGCGTCGCTGCGCCCCATCAGTTCGTCGGCCGACGGTTGGAGCTCGACGCCCTGCTGACGGCGGCGCGGCGCCGAGCCGATGGTCGACCGAGCCTCGTGGCCGTGCGCGGCGACCCGGGCATCGGCAAGACGCGCCTCATCGAGGAACTGACGCGACGCTGGGTCGCCGGAAGCGGTCGTGTCGCGTCCACTCGCTCGTACGCGGCCGAGGGGTCGCTGGTCTACGCGCCGGTCGCGGCCTGGCTCCGCAGCCCGCCCATGCGGGAAGGTCTCGCGACGCTCGAACCTGTCTGGGTCACGGAGCTCGCTCGGCTGGTGCCGGAGTTGCTCGAGACGCGATCCGGATCTCGCGGCCCCGGTCCCGATGACCGAGGGCTGGCAGCGGCTGCGGTTGTTCGAGGCACTCGTGCGTGCCATCCGCGCCACGCAGGGGCCGCTCCTGCTGGTGCTCGACGACGCGCACTGGTCGGACGCGGACAGCCTCGAATGGATCCATTTCCTGCTGCGTGCCGATCCGCCGCCCGACGTGGTGGTGGTGCTCGGTATCCGCTTCGAGGAGGAGCGATCGAATGCTGCCCTCGTGGGACTGCTTGACAGCCTCGACGCCCTCGACGAGCTCCACCGGGTCGACCTCGAGCCACTCGGCGCGGACGATGCCGCGCGGCTGGCAGCCACCTTCAGCGGACGACCGTTCGACGGCCCGATGCGGGAGCAGCTCCACCGCGACACCGGTGGCAACCCCCTCTTCGTGGTCGAGGTCGCCCGGTCCGGGTTGCAGGCAGCGGCTCCCGGCGAGCGCTCTGATGACCCGGCCGGCGTCCCGCAGCCTGGGGCGGCGATCCCGCCGAGGATGCGCGCCGTCATCGCCGGGCGGCTGGAGCGCGTCTCGCCCGAGGCACGCCAGCTCGCCGAGATCGCCGCCGCGATCGGCCGCGACTTCACGGTCGAACTCCTCGCGGAGGCGGGCGACGCCGACGAGGAGACCGTCACCCGGGCCGTCGACGAGCTGTGGCGTCGCCAGATCATCCGGGAGGGCACCCACGGCGGGTACGACTTCAGCCACGATCGGATCCGGGACGTCCTCGAGGGGCTGGTCCCACCTGGCCGGCGGCGGCTGCTGCATCGCCGGGTGGCGCGCGCCATCGAGCGGCTCGGAGCGCAGGACCTCGATACCGTGGCGGCCCAGCTGGCCGCGCATTACGAGGCTGCCGGGATGGCCGAAGAGGCGATCGCCTTCCACGAGCGCGCCGCCGCATCGGCCGCGCGTATCTCGGCGAACCGTGATGCGGCGCGCCACCTCTCCCGGGCGTTGGCGCTCGTCGGCCGACTCCCACGGAGCGCCGACCGCGATCGTCGGGAGATGGCGCTAGAGCTCGCCATGGCGGCGCCTCTCAATGCCACGGTCGGGTATGCGTCCCGCGAACTCCAGGCATCCCTCGATCGAGCGTTGGAGCTTGCTGAGCTGCTGGGCGATCGGGAGCGGGCCATCCTGGCGCTCAATGGCCTCTACCACGTGCACTTCGTTCGCGGTTCGATCCGCCGGTCCATCGAGATCGCGGAGGCGGCCCTTGTCTTGACCGGTGACGATCCCCGGTACCTGTCCATCGGCCACCTGGCCCTCGCCGGCCCGCTGGCCAGCTTCGGCGAGATCGACCGCTCGATCGGCGGGTTCGCGCGTGCCATCGGGTCGTTCGACCCCGAGATCTCGCGCCCCAGCACATTCGGCCTGGATCCCGTCGTGTTCGCGCAGGCATGGTCGGCGCACGCGCTGTGGTTGCGCGGTCGCGCCACGGAGGCGCGAGCGGCATCGACGGCCGCCTTCGCCCGAGCGCAGGACCTGGAGCACCCATTCCTCCAGGCACTGGCGTTCGCGTATTCGGCCGTCCGGTGCCAGATGGCGGGCGAGCTGGACCTGCTCGTCGAACACGCACGATCGGCACTCGACCTGTGCGAGCGATACCGGTTCCCGTACTACGGCGAGTGGGGGGCGATCCTCCTGGCGTGGATCGACCGGAGCCGCTCCGACGGCGCGGCTCGGGTCGAAGCCGCCCTGGACGCCCTGCGCCGGATGGGTGCCCATAGCCGACGGCCCTACTACCTCGCCCTCTTGGCGGAGGTCCATGTTGCCGCCGGTCGACCGGCTGCGGCGCTCGCGGTCCTGGACGCCGCCAACGCCACTGCGGTGGCGAATGACGACCGCTGGTGGCTGCCCGAAGTGCACCGGATGCTGGGCATACATGGCACTAGTGCGACGGCGGACGGGCATCTCGACACCGCACTGCGGATGGCGGTAGGCCAGGGCAGCTTCGCGCTCGGGGTCCGAGCGGCCGCGAGCATCGTTCGGCGCCATCCCGATCGACAGGCTGAGGTCGTGTCGATGGTGTCGGCCATCGCCGATGGACTCGAGGACGAGCCAGCCGACGTCGCCATCCGGCAAGCAGGGGTGGTCGCAGACCGGTAGCCGCGCCGCCTGGTGAGGCACGGCCAGGGAGGATGGGAGCGAACGGGTCGAGCCCGCGAACGAAGGCCGAACGATTCGCGAACGGTAGCCTGGGCAGACTGCCGCGAGTCGCAGCCAGTGACACGCAGCAAGGGAGCGTCACATGACACTCGTACCAGCAACCACGACCAGCGTCGACGATGTCGCCCTGGATGGATTCAGCGCCGCCTTCCATGGCGAGGTCATCCGCCCCCGGGACCCCGGCTACGAGTCCGCGCGCCTGGTCCACAACGGCCGATTCGATCGGCATCCGATCGTCATCGCGCGTGCACTGGATGTCCCGGACGTGGTCCGCGCCGTCACGTTCGCACGCGAGCATCAGCTCCGGCTGGCTGTCCGGGGTGGCGGTCACCACGGTGCCGGGTTCGGCACCGTCGATGATGGGCTCGTCCTTGACCTCGGCGAGATGCGCGCCATCAGCGTCGACCCAGAGGCGCGCACCGCTCGTGTCGAGGGAGGCGCCACACTCGCGGACGTTGACGCGGCGACACACCCGCACGGTCTTGCCGTGCCCGGCGGGGTCATCTCCTCGACGGGCATCGCCGGCCTCACACTCGGCGGCGGCATCGGCCACCTGACCCGCAGGCTCGGGCTCACCATCGACAACCTTCTGCAGGCCGAGCTCGTGCTCGCCAGCGGCGAGATCGTCACCGCCGGCCCGACATCCCACGCTGACCTCTTCTGGGCGATCCGCGGTGGCGGCGGCAACTTCGGCGTCGTCACGGCATTCGTGTTCCGGCTGCATCCGGTGACCACGGTGGTCGCCGGTCCGATGCTGTACGAGCTCGACGATGCCCCCCGGGTCATGGCCTGGTACCGGGACTTCATCGGCCAGGCGCCCGAGGAGCTTGGTGGCTTCTTCGCATTCCTGACCGTGCCGCCTGGGCCGCCCTTCCCGGAGGCGCTCCACCTCCGCAAGATGGCCGGCATCGTCTGGTGCTGGTCGGGTGACCCGGACCGAGCGGAGACCATCTTCGCACCCATCCGGGCGGCGATGCCACCGGCGCTGGATGGGGTCCAGCCGATGCCCCTGCCAGCACTCCAGTCCGCATTCGACCCGCTGTATCCGAAGGGTTCTCGCCTCACCTGGCGGGGAGCATTCGTCTCGTCCATCCCGGATGCGGCGATCGAGGCACACGTGCGCATGGCGCCGACGCTCCCGTCGGTCCCGTCGACGATGCACCTCTACCCCATCGATGGCGCCGTCCACCGCGTCGCGCCGGGTGACACCGCGTTCAGCCACCGGGATGCCCGATGGGCGATGACCATCGTGGGTGCCGGCGCCGAGCCCGCCGATGACGCGCCGATCCGCGCCTGGGCGGACCGGTACTGGGAAACGGTGAAGCCGTACGTTTCTAGCGGCGCGTACGTCAACTTCATCGAGGACGAGGGTGGCGATCGCCTCCGGTCGTCCTATCGGGGCAACCTGGAGCGCCTCGCTCGGGTGAAGGCTCACTACGACCCGGACAACCTGTTCAACCTCAACCAGAACATCCTGCCCGCGGCCTGACCGAGGGCCGGCGCCCCCGCACCTGCGATCAGGTGCGGGGGCGTTCCCATGCTCGCGAGGCTGGTCAGCCCCGATGTACTCTGGTGATGTTGTCGGACGTCCGGCCCATAGGTGGGACGTCCGACCGGTCGATGCGGGAGGGCGCGTCATCAGCACGCTCGGCACGGCATCTGGAACCCGGCGAACCGGAGGGCGCGCCGGGGCCGCCCGCCAGCCGGTGGGATGGCCCGGTCAGTGACGGGCCGCACGAAGAACCCAGAGGTGGGGCGGCGACTGCTGATCGCCCTGGCCATCGTGGTCGGCCTGCTCGTGCTGCTCGTGGTCGTCAAGTACTGGCCACCGTGGGTGGCGGACGTCGGCGGGCAACTCACCGACTGGCTGGTCAGCGCCAGCACGCGCGTCTGGCGCCATACCGGGGGTCGGTGGGTCACGCTGTTCGCGCTCGGTATCGTCGTCATCGTCGGCCTGATCGTGATGCGCCGCCAGCGGGTCGTCGGCATCACGATCATCGAGGTAGCCATCGCGGCCGGGGCGCTGGTGGCCTTGCTGCAGCCCGACGGCTGGTGACCGCTGGAGCTGGGAGCGTCAGCTCAGCTGATACGCCCGCAGGGTCTCGGGCGAGACGACGTCGATCATCGACGGCTCGTTCGGGACATGGTCCTCCCAGCCAGCCAGGGGCGTGCCGAGGCGCCGGGCAAGGATGCCGATGATGGAGCGCGCCTTGAACGTAGAGATCCCGGGCAGGCGGCACAGCCGGCGCTCGACCTCCGCCGCATCCGCGCCATCGGCCCAGATGCCGCTTGCGGCGCCGTCGTAGTCGCGGGCGATGATGGCGCACATCCCCTGGACCCTGCGACCCATCATGTTCGGGAAGCGGTGGATGGCCGGTGGGGTGCGGAACAGGAGCTCGAGGTCCGCCGTCGGCAGCGCGGCGATGGAGCGTGCATCGAGGCGGCCGCCCATCCGCCCCGCGAGCGCATGCCCGCCCGAGAAGGCCTTGGGCACCGTGACCCGCTGGTCGAGGACGAACCCGATGATGAGTGCCAGCGGCTCCCGCGCGAGCAGGGCGTCCGCCTCCGCGTCACCGGTATAGGGCAGTGACGTCATGACCGCGGGCGCTGACATCCGCCGATCGTAGCCAGATCCGCGTGTCGTGACAGGACGCCGATAGCACGAACGTCCAGTGGGTACCAGCCGATCGGGGGATGTGCCGGTGCGTCTGGGCACAGGACCATGGCGCATCGAAGCAGCCCTGAGTGGACCGAGCACACCCGGAGCGCACCAGAACCACCCACATCCCACATCACAAGGACGGGACACATGCAGTCCAAGCTCATCGCCGCGTGCGCGACCGGGGCGCTCGCGCTCCTCCTGCTGCCGCTGGCCGCATCCGCCGCGAATCCGACGCCGGTATCGGTGACCGTGACCACGGGCACGACCATCACGGCTCCCGCCGCGGTCGACATCGGGTCTGGGTTCCCGGGGCAGACGGTGACCTCCACCGACCAGGACGTCTCCTGGTGGTCGAACGAGTACCCGCTGCAGCTGAGCGTCGCCCTCGACAACGCCCTCACGAATGACCAGGGCACCGCGCCGACCGGTGACGACACCACCATCGCACGCGGCGACGTGGAGGTCAGCTCCGCCGACTACCCGACATGGGCGCCGCTCAACGTCGCGCAGCCGGTCGCGGACGTGGTCGATGTCACCGCAGCCACCCGAGAGGCCCAGGACCAGAGCGTCTTCAACCTGCGCGTGAACATCCCTTCGGCGACCGAGGGTACGTACCGCTCCACGATGACCTGGACCGTCCAGTAGTCGACGCAACGCCCGAGTCGGGGGCCGTGACCCCCGGACGATGAGCACCGGACCCCTCGCCATCGAGGGGTCCGGCCGCCACCTCACTCGAAGGGCTTCCTTTCCGAGCAGGAGCTTTCGATGCACCAGGTTCGCCCCGAGCGCGACCACGTTTCCCTCAGTGCCCGTCCCGCCACCGCCACGGCTGGGCGACCCCACCGGCTCCGCCGTGCGGGCCTGCCCGCGTGGTGCGCGACCATCGCCGCCCTGGCTGGCGCCATCGTCCTGGCAGCCGCCTGGCCGATCGCCGCCGCTGACCCCTCGGCCAGCCCGCTTGCCTCCGGCCTGATCGCGACCGCAGCCGCATCCGCCAGCCTGGTTCCGTCCCCGGTCGCCACGCCCTGCCCAAGTCCGTTCCCCAGCATCGCCCCGAGCGCGAGCCCGAGCGCGAGCCCGAGCGCGAGCCCGGCCGCCAGCGCCAGCGCGATCCGTCCGCACACCCCGATGCCAGCGCCACACCGGCGCCGAGTGCCAGCCCGCAGCCCAGCCCGAGCGCATCCCCGTGCCCCGTCGCCGTCATGCCCCGGATCGGCATCGGTGTCGGGCCGTCACAGGTGATCCTGGGCGTCGACGGTCGCAGCGGCTCATTCAGCGTCTACAACGCCGGCGACGCCGAGCAGACGTTCAGCGCTGCCGCCTTCGACTTCACCGTTGACGCCAGTGGCCGCAAGGTGCCGGCGGCTGTGCCCCTGCCTGTCGGGGCTGCCGCCTGGCTGAGCGTCGAGCCGGCCCTGTTCACCCTGGGGCCCCAGGAGACGCAGTTAGTGGACTTCAGCGTCTCGGTACCGGACGGAGCCGCGCCGGGGGATCGACTACGCCGGCATCCGGATCCTCAGCACGATGAGCGACGAGGCATGGGCGGAGCTCGAGCCCCGGCTCGACGGCGCGCTCCAGGTCCGCTCCCAGGTCGCCTTCCCGGTGACGGTCGTGGCGCGCGTGCCCGGCGAGGTGCTGCCACGCGTCGTGGTGCCGCCCTTCGAGATCGCCACCGGGCCGCTCATCGCGAGCATCTCGGGCGACGTCTTCTTCTCGCCCCAGATCGTCAACGACGGCAATGTCGCGGCGGTGTGGCAGCCGTCCTCGGACTCGACCACCTCCCCGGAGCAGGTCGTGCCCACCCTCAAGCTGACGAGCCAGATCGGTTTCCTCGCCGCTGACCGGCTGCTGTACGCCAGCGCCGGCAATGCCGACGCCGGTGCGCAGCCAGCTTCGGTGCTGGTGTTGCCGGGCGCCGCGCTCCGGCAGCAGCTCGTCGTGCGTGACGCGCCCATGTTCGGCATGTACGAGTACGTCTACACGCTGCCGGGTGATGTCGCGGATGGTCGCCCGTCGATCACGTCCATGGGCCATTTCATGATCATCAACCTGCAGAAGATCCTGCTGTACCTGGTGCTGCCACTGAGCGTGCTGCTGGTCATCGTGGCTGTGGTCCTCGTGCGTCGACATCGACGCCGCGGACAGCTGCAGCTCGCGGCGGCCCAGCGACAGCTCGAGCTCGATGCCATCCGCGCCGAGGCGCTCGACCAGGCCCGTCGTGAGATCGCGTCCTCCGACGGACAGCCCGGGTGACCTGCGCGCGACGGCGCGGATCTCGATGAGGACGCGCGCAGGCGGGCGTCGATCACAGGGGATCGCCGCCCGGTCCCATCTCGCCATCGCGATCATCGTGATGGTGGCACTCATGACCTCGGTCCTTGGCCCGGCCGTCGCCCAGGACAGCCTCGATCCGTCGACCGGGCTGGGCGCCGCCGCTGCGGTGGCCGACCCCTCGGCGACTCCCACCGACCGACCGACGCCCGACCCGACACCGCGTCCGACACCCGACCCGACACCGCGTCCGACACCCGACCCGACACCCACACCTAGGGCCGACGCGACGGCCCAGCAGCGGACCACCCCTGATCCGACCGACCGGCCGACACCCGACGTCACCGACGAGCCCAGCCCCTCGCCGACGGACGTGGTGCTCGCGAGCCCGACCGATCGACCCGGTGCGGGGCCGACCCTCGATGCCACCCCTGGACCCGCATCGCCGGCGACGCCCGAGGCGACCGACCCGCCGACGGGTGCGACCGATGCCCCGGATGCGACCGCGACGGCCGTCCCCGATGCCTCGCCTTCGCCCTCGCCCTTCGTGCCCGACCCGAGCGCCGCGCCGAGCGTCGACCCCGGTGCATCACCCGACATCGCCGCCTCGCCGATGCCGAGCGACACGCCGTCCGCGTCCGCTCCGCCGGTGCCCAGCGCAGCCCCGTCCGACACGGATAGCCTCATCGTCCGGTTCCGTGCGGGCGTGCCAGCCAGCGACCAGCAGGACCTCATCGCCCGCGTTGGCGGCACCCAGACCGATGCCTACGGAGCGCTCCGGATCCGGGTCGTGAGCGTTCCCGCCGACCGGACGGCTGCCACGACCCGCGACCTCCGGGATGATCCCCGCGTCGAGGCGGTCGAGGTCGACCATGTCCGAGCCGCGGATGGCCGGCCGTCCGATCCGGCATACGCCAGCCAGTGGAACCTCAAGCAGATGCGCTGGGCCAGGGCGCGGCGGACCGTGACCCCCACTGGGCACGCCACCGTGGCGGTGCTCGATACCGGCATCGACGCGGGTCACGCGGACCTGTTGGGCCGGGTGGTGGGTGCCTGGTCCGCCTTCGGGACCGATGCGACCACCGATCAGAACGGACACGGCACGGCGATGGCCGGCATCGCGGCGGCCGACACGAACGATGGCGTCGGCATCGCTGGCGTGGCCTACGGGAACGTCGACCTGCTGTCCGTCCAGGTGCTCGATGCCACCGGCGCCGGCGCCGACAGCGACATCATCGGCGGGGTCCTGTGGGCGACCGACCACGGCGCGGACGTCATCCTCATGGCCTTCTCGAACCCGGGCTCGTCCGCCGCCCTCCAGCTCGCCATCGACTACGCCTGGAGCCACGGGGTCATCCTTGTCGCCGCGACGGGCAACGACGGGACCTCCTTCCCCACGTATCCTGCCGGCTCCCGCCACGTCATGGGTGTGTCGGGCACCGACGAGCACGACGCGCTCGCGGACATGAGCAACTCCGGCACGGATACCTTCATCGCCGCTCCCGGCGTCGCCATCCCGGCCCCGTGGCCCGACGGCGGCTGGACGACCGTCTCGGGCACCTCCGCTGCCGCCGCCGAGGTGGCCGGCGCCGCCGCCCTGTTGCGCGCCATCGATCCGAATGCCGCCAACGGTGTGGTCGTCGGTCGCCTGGCTCGGACCGCCGAGCCCGCGGGCAGCCCAGGCCAGACCGGCAATGGCCGGATCGACCTCTATCGCGCGGTCCGGACCCGTGCCGGTGGTTCCGTCGATCCGGCAGGAGCAGCGGGTGGAGGACCGTTCGTGGGGCCGTATACCGCGGCCGCCACCAAGTACTGGGTCGGCTGCGCGGACACGAACTGGTCCACGAATGGCAATTGGAGCACGTCCTCCACCGCCGCCTGCTCTGGTGGCGCGCCGACCACTGGCGCCACGACCGCGGCCGGGTCCGGCGACACCGCCACCATCACGACCGGCCGAGCGTCCTACCCGAACGTCGCCTCCGGCGGCATCACCATCCAGAGCCTGACCATCAACGGCGGTGGGTCGTTGACCGTCGCCGGTGGCACCCTGTCGATGACCGGCACGATGACCGTCAACGGCTCGCTCGTGGTCTCGAGCGGCACGCTCAGCGTCACTGGCAACTGGACCGTCGGCAGTGGGGACACCCTGACCCAATCGGGCGGCACGATCCTGTCAGCCGGTACCTTCACGCTCAGCGGCACCTTCACGCAGTCGGCGGGCACGCTGCACATGGCTGCGGCCATGGGCACGATCCCGACCGACAACATCACCCTCAAGACAGACGGTGCCATCAACCAGTCCGGGACCGGGGTCATCGATGTCCGGAACTACACCGCGGCGAGTGGGTCGGGCACCACGCAGTCGGGCGGCACCTTCCGGCTCTACCGCAACCTCTCCAACTCAGGCACCTATAGCGCCACGGGCGGGACGTTCGAGGTCGCGGGCACGGGCACCAAGAACGGGGCATTCGCCGCCACGGGCACCACGCAGTTCTTCGATGTGCTCGTCGATTCGGGGGTGACCGCACGGTTCAGCGCCACCGCATTCGTGTTCACGGTCCGTGGCGGTTGGACGGTCAATGGCACCGCGTCTCTGACGAGCCGTGCCACGACGGTCACATTCGACGGTGCCGGCGCGCAGACCATCGGTGGGTCAGCCAATACGATCTTCCGCAACCTGACCATCAACAAGCCGGGTGCCTCGGTCACCCTGGCGAGGAACACTACGGTCGCGACCGCCTCGGCGGGCACCGGCACCCTGACGCTCACCGCGGGCTCGATCGCGACCGGCACGTCCACGCTCATCGTCGCGACCGGCGGCACCGTCGCACGCACGAGTGGCTACGTGGAGGGCAACCTCCAGAAGCAGGTCGCGACCGGCACCAACGTGGCTCGGACCTTCGAAGTGGGCACCGGCACGACCTATGCCCCTGCGACCGTCACGTTCGCATCAGTCACGACCGCGGGGAACCTCACCGTCAGCACCACCGCCGGCCAGCATCCCCAGATCGGCACGAGCTCCATCGTCGCGAGTGCGGACGTGGCCAGGTACTGGACGATGACGAGCGCCACCGCGGTGTTCACCACGGCGGGCATCGTGTTCACGTTCGCCAATCCGGGCGATATCACCGGTGGTGATCCGCTGACCTACATCGTCCAGCGGTACGACTCCGGCTGGAGCACGCCGACCATCGGGACTCGCACAGCCACCACCACGCAGGCGACCGGCATGACCGCCTTCGGCAGCTATGCCATCGGCGCCGCGTCGACCGCCGCGGCCAGTGGCGACGGCACCCTCGTGGTCAGCCCCACGACGGTCACCGCAGGTTCCACCAACAATACGCTCACGTTCACGTTCAGCGCGCCCGCGACCGAGGACTTCAGCGCCAGCTCGGCCCTCTCGTTCGTGATCCCCGCCGGCTGGACGACCCCCCAGGCCACCAACCCGGCGAACCCGGGGTACCTCACCGCGATCGCAGGGAGCTGCACGCCGGGGAACCCAGGCATCAGCGGCACCGGCCCCTGGACCATCACCGTCGTCCAGGCATGCCCCCACGGCACGTCGTTCACCGTCGCCTACGGCGCGGACAGCTCTACCAACGTGACCGCGCCAGCGGCGGCCGGGACCGCCACCTTCCCGGCCCAGTCCCGCTTCGGCGCGGCCGGTGTGTTCACGACCCTCGGCTCTGGGAGCCCCGCGGTCAGCGTCGTCCCCGGCGTTGCCGCCAAGCTGCAGGTCCTGCTGCCGGGCGAGTCGGCCGCCCCCGGGACCCCGTCCGGCAAGACGGGCACGCCAACGGCGACCACCGCGGGTGCCTCGATGAACGTGACGGTCAACGCCGTGGACGCGAACTGGAACGTGGTGACGTCCGCGACGCCCACCGTGACCATCACCAGCAGCGACGCCAATGCCACCCTGCCCGCGAACGCCGCCCTCGTCGGAGGCACCCGCACCTTCCCGGTGACCTTCCGCACAGCGGGGTCGCGGACCGTCACGGCGACCTACGTCAGCGGCGTGCCACCGGTGAGCGCCGGCACGAGCGCCTCCGTCGTCGTGTCCGCCGGTCCGGTGACCAAGCTCCAGGTGCTGCTGCCCGGCGAGACCGCCGCTCCCGGCACCGTGTCGGGCAAGACCGGCAGCCCGACCGGTGTCACCGCGGGTGCCGCCGTGACCGTGACCGTCAACGCGGTCGATGCCAACTGGAACGTCGTCGCCTCCGCCACGCCCACGGTCGCCATCTCCAGCTCCGACCCGAATGCCACCCTGCCCGCCGATGCGGCCCTCGTCGCCGGCACGCGGTCGCTCAGCGTCACGCTCAAGACGGCCGGCAGCCGGACCATCACCGCGACCGATGTCAGCGGTGTGCCGCCTGTGACCGCGGGCACGAGCGCAGCCGTCTCCGTCAACGCTGGCGCCGCGGTCGGCCTCCAGGTGCTGCTCCCGGGCGAGACGGCCGCACCGGGCACCGTGTCGGGCAAGACCGGCACGCCCACCGCGATCACCGCGGGTGCCTCGGTGACCGTGACCGTCAATGCCGTCGATGCCAACTGGAACATCAGCAGTGTCGCGACGCCCATCGTGACCATCAGCAGCTCCGACCCGAATGCCACCCTGCCGGCCGATGACGACCTCGTGGCAGGCACCCAGGGCTTCATCGTGAGCCTGCCCACGGCCGGATCCCGGACCATCGCCGCGACCTATGTCAGCGGTGTGCCGCCTGTGACCGCGGGCACGAGTGCAGCCGTCACCGTCAACGCTGGCGCCGCGGTCGGCCTCCAGGTGCTGCTCCCGGGCGAGACGGCCGCACCAGGGTCGGTGGGCGGCAAGACCGGTACGCCCACCGGCGTGGTCGCCGGTGCCGTCGTCACGGTGACGATCAACGCCGTCGACGCCGAGTGGAACGTCGTGGCGACGGCCACACCCACCGTGGCCATCACGAGCTCCGACGCCAGCGCGACCCTCCCTGCCAATACCGCACTGGTCGGCGGCACCCGGTCGTTGTCCGTGACCCTCAAGACCGCTGGCTCGCGGACCGTGACCGCGACCTCTGTCAGTGGCTCGCCGTCGTTGCCCGCTGGCACGAGCGCGCCGATCGTGGTCGACAACGGCGCTGCGACGCACTTCAGCGTGGTCGCTCCGTCGAGCACCACGGCGGGCGCATCGATGAGTGTCGTGGTCACGGCGCTCGATGCGTTCGGCAATGTCGACACCGACTACGTGGGTACGGTCCACTTCACCAGCACGGATGCCGCGGCCACGCTGCCGGCCGATTCGACGCTGGTCGCGGGGACCGGGACGCGCGCGTTCAGCGCGACCTTGCGGACGGCTGGCAGCCGGACCATCACGGCGCGGGATACGGTGACGAGCTCCATCACCGGCACCACCGGCGCGATCACGGTCGACCCCGCCGCAGCGGCCAACGTCAGCCTGGTCCTCACCCCGAGCACCATCATCGCCAACGGTGCCGCGACATCGACCGCGACCGCGACCATCACGGACGGGTCCGGCAATGGCCTCGCCGGCAGGACGGTCACCATCACCACCTCGGGGGACGTCACCATCGGTGCCGTCAGCTATGCCGGCAGTGGCGTCTACCGGGCCACCATCACGGCGTCCGTGACCGCGGGCAACGAGACCATCATGGCGACCGACGTCACGGACGCCATCGCCACGACCGCGGTCCTGACCGAGTCACCGGGGCCGGTGGCGAAGCTCCAGGTCCTCCTGCCTGGCGAGACCGCGGCGCCCGGCACGGTCTCGGGCAAGACGGGCACGCCGACCGGTGTGACCGCGGGGACCCTCGTCAACGCCACCATCAGGGCGGTCGACGCGAACTGGAACCTCGTCTCCTCGGCGACGCCGACCGTGGCCATCACCAGCTCCGATGTCAACGCCACGTTGCCCGCCAACGCGGCGCTGGTCGCGGGCACCCGCACCTTCAACGTCACCCTCAAGACCGCCGGCTCGCGGACCGTCACCGCGACGGATGTCGCTGCCGTGCTCGCCGCGGGCACGAGCGCGCCGGTCACGGTGGTGGCCGGTGCCGCGATCAGGCTCCAGGTGCTCCTGCCCGGCGAGACCGCCGCCCCGGGCTCCCCGACCGGCAAGAGCGGCTCCCCGACCGGGGTGGTCGCCGGCAGCCCGGTGACGGTGACCGTCAACGCGGTCGATGCCAACTGGAATCTCGTGCCAACGGCGACACTGGTCGTCGCCATCACCAGCAACGATCCGAGTGCCACGCTGCCGGGGAACGCCGCACTCGCAGCGGGGACGCGCCCCTTCAGCGTCACCTTCACGGCCGTCGGGACGCACACCGTCACGGCCAGCTATGTCAGTGGATCGCCGTCGGTCAGCCCAGGCACGAGCGCGGGCGTGGCGGTCAGCCCCGGTCCCGCGGTCAGCCTGACGGTGAGCGCACCGCCTGGCACCACGGCCGGCAGCCCGTTGAGCGTCACGGTCACCGCGAAGGACGCCTTCGGTAATACCGCGACCGGCTACGCCGGCATCGTCCACTTCACCAGCACCGATGGGACGGCCGTGCTGCCTGCCGACGCGGCTCTCGTCCCGGGCACCGGCGTCCGGACCGTCAGCCTGACCCTCACGACCGCCGGCAACCGAACGGTCAGCGCGACCGATACCGTGACGGGCACCATCACCGGGACGAGCCCCGTCATCGCGGTGACGAACGCAGCCGCCGCAGCGATCGACATCACGCTGTCACCGACCTCGATCGTGGCCAACCAGGTCGCGACGAGCACCGCGACCGCCATCGTCAGCGACCTCTTCGGCAACCCGGTCGCCGGCGAGACCGTCACGATGGCCACCTCGGGTGACGTCACCGTTGGCCTCGTGACCGGCGTCGGCAACGGCACGTACATCGCCACCATCACCGCATCCAGGACGGCCGGCACGGAGACCATCACCGCGACCGATGGTGTCCTGGGTGACTTCGCGATCCTGACCGAGACCCCTGGTCCAGCCGCCAGGCTCCAGGTGCTCCTCCCGGGCGAGACCGCAGCCCCAGGCACGCTGAGCGGCAAGACGGGGACCCCGACGGGCATCACGGCGGGTACCACGATCAACGTCACCGTGAACGTGGTCGACCTCAACTGGAACCTCGTCCCATCGGTCACACCGACCGTGGCCATCACGAGCTCCGATCCGAACGCCAGCCTGCCAGCGAACGCCGCACTGGTCGCTGGCACCCGCACGTTCAGCGTGACCCTGAAGACAGCCGGTGCGCGCACGGTCACCGCGGCCGACCTCGCCGCGACCCTGACTGCCGGTACGAGCGCCGCCGTGGCGGTCGCGGTCGGCGCGGCGACGCGGCTGCAGGTCCTGCTGCCGGGCGAGATCGCCGCACCCGGGTCGACCACCGGCAAGAGCGGGACGCCGTCGGATATCACGGCCGGCGTTCCCGTGACCGTCTCGGTCAATGCGGTCGATGCCAACTGGAACCTCGTGGCATCGGCCACGCCGACCGTTGCCATCACGAGCTCTGACGGCGCCGCGACGCTGCCGGGCAATGCCGCCCTTGTGGCCGGGACGCGCACGTTCTCGGTGACCCTCCGGACCGCCGGTTCGCGCACGGTCACGGCAGGCTATGTCAGCGGGTCCCCACCGGTCAGCGCCGGCACCAGTAGCGCCGTGGACGTGAATGCCGACACCGCGACGCACTTCAGCGTCGTCGCGCCAGCCAGCACCGTCGCGGGCGCCGCCTTCGACATCACGGTCAGCGCGCTCGACGCCTACGGCAACATCGATACCGACTACGCCGGCACCATCACGTTCACGAGCACCGATGGCGCGGCCGTGCTGCCGGCTGATACCGACCTGCCGCCGAACTCGGGCACGGACATCTTCACGGTCGTGCTCAAGACGGCCGGCGGCCGCACCATCACCGCGACGGACACCGCCGATGCCGCGATCACTGGCGCGAGCGGTGCCATCGCTGTCAGCCCGGCGGCCGCGTTCAACATCAGCCTGTCGCTGACGCCGCGCACCATCGTGGCGGACGGTGTCTCGACCTCCGCCGCAGCCGTCACCGTGACGGACAGCTTCGGCAACGGTCTCGCCGGCAAGACGGTCACCCTCACCACCTCGGGTGACGTCACGTTCGGCGCGGTCAGCTACGGGGGCAGCGGCGTCTACAACGCCACGATCACCGCGTCGAAGACCGCGGGCAACGAGACGATCACGGCGACCGACATCACCGACGGCTCGATCCACGCGACGGCGACCCTGACCGAGACCCCTGGTCCGGTGACGAAGCTCCAGGTGCTGCTCCCCGGCGAGACCGCCGCTCCTGGCACGGTGTCGGGCAAGACCGGCACGCCCACCGCGATCACCGCGGGTGCCTCGGTGACCGTCACGGTCAATGCCGTCGATGCCAACTGGAACCTCGTCGCCTCCGCCACGCCCACGGTCGCCTTCTCCAGCTCCGACCCGAATGCCACCCTGCCCGCGAATGCCGCGCTCATCGGGGGCACGCGCTCGCTCAGCGTCACGCTCAAGACCGTCGGCAGCCGGACCGTCACCGCCACCGATGTCGCCGCCGTGCTCACCGCCGGCACGAGCGCGTCGGTCACGGTGTCCGCCGGTGCCGCCACCAAGCTCCAGATGCTGCTCCCCGGTGAGACCGCCGCTCCGGGAACCGGGTCGGGCAAGACCGGCACGCCCACGGCCATCACCGCGGGTACCTCGGTCACCGTGACCGTCAACGCCGTCGATGCCAACTGGAACACCGTCACCTCCGCCACACCCACGGTCGCCTTCTCCAGCTCCGACCCGAATGCCACCCTGCCCGCGAATACCGCGCTCATCGGCGGCACGCGGTCGCTCAGCATCACCCTCAAGACGGCGGGTTCGCGCACGGTGACGGCCACGGATGTAGCCGCATTCCTGAGCGCTGGCACGAGCGCGTCGGTCACGGTATCCGCCGGTGCCGCCACGAAGCTCCAGGTGCTGCTCCCCGGCGAGACCGCCGCTCCCGGCACGGCGTCGGGCAGGACCGGCAGCCCGACCGGCGTCACCGCGGGTACCTCGGTCACCGTGACCGTCAACGCGGTCGATACAAACTGGAACCTGGTCGCATCGGCCACACCCACGGTCAGCATCTCCAGCTCCGACCCGAACGCCACGCTGCCGGCCAACGCGCCTCTGATCGGCGGTACGCGCTCGTTCAGCATCACCCTCAAGACGGCCGGTTCGCGCACCGTCACGGCGACGGATGTCGCCGCCCTCCTGAGCGTCGGCACGAGCGCCTCCGTCGTCGTGTCCGCCGGTATCGCGAGCAAGCTCCAGGTCCTGCTCCCCGGTGAGACCGCCGCCCCCGGCACGGTGTCCGGCAAGACCGGGACACCGACGGCCATCACGGCGGGTGCCTCGGTCACAGCCACCGTCAACGCGGTCGATGCCAACTGGAACCTCGTCGCATCGGCTACATCGACCGTGGCCATCACCAGCAGCGACGGCAATGCCACCCTGCCCGCCAACGCGGCCCTGGTGGCCGGGACCCGGACCTTCAGCGTCACGCTCAGGACCGCCGGCAGCCGGACCATCACCGCCACGGATGTGGCTGCGATCCTGGCCGCCGGTACCAGCGCGTCGGTCACAGTGGCCCCCGGTCCGGTGACCAAGCTCCAGGTGCTGCTCCCCGGCGAGGCCGCCGCGCCGGGCACCGTGTCGGGCAAGACGGGGACACCGACCGGCGTCACCGCGGGTGCCTCGGTGAACATCACGGTCAGTGCCGTCGATGCCAACTGGAACGTCGTCACCTCCGCCACCCCCACGGTCAGCATCACGAGCTCCGACCCGAACGCCACCCTGCCCGCGAATACCGCGCTCATCGCCGGCACGCGGTCGCTCAGCGTCACGCTCAAGACGGCCGGGTCGCGCACGGCGACGGCGACGGATATCGCCGCGGTCCTGACCGCCGGTACCAGCGCGCCGGTCACGGTATCCGCCGGTGCCGCGAGCAAGCTCCAGGTGCTGCTGCCCGGCGAGGCCGCCGCTCCCGGCACGGTGTCCGGCAAGACCGGCACGCCCACCGCCATCATCGCGGGTACCTCGGTCACGGCGACCGTCAACGCGGTCGACGCCAACTGGAACCTGGTCGTCTCAGCCACCCCGACCGTGGCCATCACCAGCTCCGACCCGAACGCCACGCTCCCGGCCAACGCGGCCCTGGTCGGCCGGCACCCGGACCTTCACCGTCACCCTCAAGACCGCGGGCAGCCGGACCATCACCGCGACCGATGTCGCCGCCGTGCTCACCGCCGGCACCAGCGCGTCGGTCACGGTGTCCGCCGGTCCGGTGACCAAGCTCCAGGTGCTGCTGCCCGGCGAGACCGCCGCTCCGGGCACCGTGTCGGGCAAGACCGGCAGCCCGAGCGACCAGGCCGTCGGTGGCTCATTCGCCGTCGTCGTGCGGGCGGTCGATGCCTACTGGAACATCGTCACGAGCGCGACGCCAACGGTCGCCCTCACCAGCAGCGACCCACTCGCCATCCTGCCCGCGAACGCACCGCTCGCATCGGGGACGCGCACCTTCAGCGTGACGCTCGCGACGGCCACGAGCCAGACCGTCACGGCCACCGATGTCGCGGCCGTCCTGGGCGCGGGCACGAGCGCGTCACTCCTGGTGTTGGGCACGACGCTGTCGGCACCCGTCTCGATCCGCTCGGCTCAGGCTTCCCGGGTCAACCGTGACGTCGGCCGCGTATCCGGTGAGCTGGCTATCGACGGAGAACGGCAAGCGCATCACGGCCGTGCTCACCGCGGACGCCTCGGATGGCGCCGGGCACACCATCGCCGCGAGCGATGTCACGCTCATCCTGACCATCGGGACCACGGACACCGTCGTCGGACCGCTGTCTTCGCCGCAGGCCGTGGCCGTCATCTCCAGCGCATCCGGCAGCCAGCAGATCAAGCTTCGGATGCGTGTCCCCTCGGCGGTCGCTGGCGTCTATACCGCCTCGGTCCAGTTCGACGTCGTGGGTCCGTGACCGCGGTCGTCTGACCCGGGCGATCCGCGTCGGTGGCGACCGCCACCACGTGCGCATCGGTCCGAGACCGTCCTGTGCTGGCCGACCCTGGGGTCAACCGAACCAGGTGGCGCCCTCGGCGTCGCTCACCCGCGGCATGGTCAGCATGGCCAGGATGGTCTCGATCGGCAGGCTTGTCCGACGTGACACCAGTCTCGCGACCCGTCGCGGGTCGTGGCGACACCGGTGGAGCGCCCTCGTGTCCAGCCGTGGCCAGATGGCGAGGGCTCGCTGGTACAGGTTGGGTCCCCACGACGACGGCGATCGTCCTGGGTCGGGTCCAACCTCGGACACGTTCATGGGTGACACCCCCTGGCCGTCATCGTACACCCGCCGGGTAGCGCGGCGGCGGGCCGGCCCGAGCCGGGGCTGTGCTAGCCTCGGGGTCCTGTCCATCGACCGCAGCACGTCCGGAGTCCAGGCATCGTGACCATCCAGCCGCCCTCCGTGGATGCGGGCGACTTCATCCGTGACATCGTCGCCGAGGATGTGGCGACCGGTCGCCACCGGACCATCGTCACGCGCTTCCCGCCAGAGCCCAACGGCTACCTCCACATCGGCCATGCCAAGTCCATCTGCCTCAACTTCGGCATCGCCCAGGAGTTCGGTGGCCGCTGCCACCTGCGTTTCGATGACACCAACCCGGTCAAGGAGGAGCAGGCATACGTCGATGCCATCCAGGCCGACGTGCGCTGGCTCGGCTTCGACTGGGGCGACGACCTGTACTACGCCTCCGACTACTTCGGGCAGCTGTACGAGTGGGCCGTCGCAGCTCGTCCGGGACGGCAAGGCCTACGTCGATGACCTGACCGCGGACCAGATCCGCGAGCACCGGGGGACGCTCACGGAGCCGGGCATCCCGAGCCCATGGCGAGACCGGACCATCGAGGAGAACCTCGACCTCTTCGAGCGGATGCGCGCGGGCGAGTACCCCGACGGCGCGCGCGTCCTTCGCGCGCGCATCGACATGGCGTCCGGCAACATCAACTTCCGCGACCCGGTGCTGTACCGGATCCTCCACGCGACGCACCCGCGCACCGGCGATGCCTGGTGCATCTACCCGACGTACGACTTCGCGCATGGCCAGTCCGATGCCATCGAGGGCATCACCCACTCCATCTGCACCCTGGAGTTCGCGGACCACCGACCCCTGTACGACTGGTTCATCGAGAACTTGCCGGTGCCCTCGCAGCCGCATCAGTACGAGTTCGCGCGACTCAACCTCACGGACACGGTGCTGTCGAAGCGCTTCCTGCTGAAGCTCGTCGAGGACGGCCGGGTCCGCGGCTGGGACGACCCGCGGATGCCCACCATCTCGGGTGTCCGGCGTCGGGGCTTCCCGGCAGTGGGTATCCGTGATTTCGCGGCGATGATCGGCGTCGGCAAGCGCGAGGGCGTGGTCGAGATGGCGATGCTCGACCATTGTGTCCGCGACGTGCTCAACCGGACGGCGCTCCGCCGATTCGGTGTGCTGCGGCCCCTGAAGCTGGTCATCGAGGACTACCCGGAAGGGCAGGTCGAGATGGTCGAGGCCATGAACAACCCCGAGGATCCCACCGCGGGCACGCGTCCGGTGCCCTTCGGTCGTGAGCTGTGGATCGAACGCGAGGACTTCATGGAGGAGCCCTCGAAGCAGTTCTTCCGGCTTGCCCCGGGACGCGAGGTGCGCCTCCGTTCGGCCTACTTCGTGACCTGCCGCGAGGTCGTCAAGGACGCGGCCGGGGAGGTCGTCGAGCTCCGCTGCACCTACGACCCCGCGACCCGCGGCGGTGACGCCCCCGACGGTCGACGGCCCAAGGCCACGCTCCACTGGGTCTCGGCTCCGCACGCGATCGCGGCCGAGGTGCGGCTCTATACGTCGCTGTTCACGCGTCCGGACCCGGGTGCCGATGGTGACCTGCTCGCCGATCTCGACCCTGACTCGGAGGAGATCGTCGCGGCGTTCCTGGAGCCTGCCCTTGCATCGCTACCGGTGGGCGAGGTCGTTCAGTTCGAGCGGCTGGGCTACTTCTGCTGCGACCGCGACTCGACGCCCGGTCACCGGGTGTTCAACCGGACCCTGTCCCTCAAGGACACTTGGGCCAAGCTCCAGGCGCAGGGTCGCACCAACGGCTGATGCGCGGCCGTGGCCCGGGCACCCGGCTGTGTCCGCTGGCATGAGCTAGAGGGGACGTGACGTACCTGCCCGCCCAGCGGGCGAGTAGACCGACGAATATCGTTCTCGGGCACCACGAGGCGGTTCACGGCCGTGTCCCCGGCTGGTTGACCCGTCACGCGCGCGAACCGGCCAACGCGAGCACCATCGGGATACCCGACTCGACGCCCGCCGTCCTACTCACCCTGCCAACGGGTAGCGGCACGCCCGTGAACACTGCGGCGCACGACGTCGCATCGACACGCATGGACGCCACCCAAGAGCGTGGGACCGAGAGCGCCGCGCAAGAGACGGCGGGCAAGGATCGACTGCCGCAGGCTCAGGCCGGGTCGAGCTCCAGGCCAGCGGCGCGGCAGTCCTCCGCGAAGGCAGCCTGTCCATCGACCGTCGGGTCCCAGCGTCCCGGGAAGCAGATGATGCGGGCGAGCCCGATATCCGCATACGAGCCCAGCACATCGACCCGTGCCTGGCCCACCTCCTGGACATCCTCGTCGGTGACGTACAGCGAGAAGCGCAGCGTCGAGGGATCACGGCCGACCTGCTCGCAGCGTGCCCGGACCTCGGCCATCCGGACCCGCACCTCTGCGGCCGGCAGGAACACATAGTTGAGCTCATCCGCGTACCGGATGGCATACCCGGCAGTCCGCTGCGGACCGTTGCCACCCACGATGATCGGGATGTGGGCCTGGATGCCCTTGGGCACGTTGACTGCGCCCCGCACCTGGGCGTGGCGGCCCTCGTAGGTGGCGCGACCCGGGCCCAGCATCCGGGTGATGACCTCGAGGTGATCACCCAGCACGTCCATCCGCTCGCCGATGGACGGGAAGCCATACCCGTACGCCAGCCACTCGTCGCGCTTCCAGCCCGCACCGATGCCCAGCTCGAACCGGCCGCCGCTGATGACATCGAGCGTGGAGGTCAGCTTGGCGGTCAGGCCCGGATTGCGGAACGCGGTGCACACCACCATGTGCCCCAGGCGCACCCGCGACGTGTGCGACGCGAGCGCCGCGAGCATCGTGAACGACTCGAACGTGATCTCGTCCGTCGGGTCCGGCACGGTGTGGAAGTGATCGAACACCCACAGTGACTCGAAGCCGAGCCGCTCGGCATCCACGGTCAGGTCGACCGACCGCTGCCACGCCCTGGCCGCATCCCAGCCGTCGTACTCCCCCTTCCAGCCCTGGGGGACCATCAGGCCGACCTTCATCGGCTCGCCTCGTCCTGGCCCAGGTCGAGCCAGGCGTGGACGACCTGGTCCTGGAGGTCACCGTCCACCTGGAACCCCTGCGCCCGGGTGAGCCGGATCATGGGTCCGTTGGTGGCCAGGATGTCGGCGAGGATGCGCGTCAGACCCTCACGACGGGCGATGTCCACGAGCCGCGCCAGCAGCTCGGAACCGAGCCCTCGTCCCTGGTACTGGTCGCTGACCAGCACCGCGAACTCGCCGCTCACGCCGTCCCGCAGCTTGGACAGCCGCCCGACCCCGGCGATGACCGGTACGCCCTGCGCATCGGTGCATTCCGCGACGAGCGCCAGCTCCCGGTCGTAGTCGCTGAAGCAGACCCGGATGAGCCGCTCGTGCGCGATGCGCAGGTCGAGCCCCAGGTTCTCGAAGTAGCGCTGGTATATGGACTGCTCCGACAGGGTCCGGTGGAACCCGACGAGCATCATCTCGTCCTCCGGTCGGATGGGCCGGATGGCGTAGGTCGCCCCGTCGCGCGCGCTCCAGGTGGTGCTGTACTGGAGCGGGTAGGGTCGGATGGCGGGCCGAGGCAGCTCCGCGGCAGGATCCCGGCCGGCTGGAGGATGACCCGCGCGTCGAGCGCCAGCATCCGGTCGGCAGAGATGAGCAACGGGTTGATCTCGATGTCCGACGATCTGGGGTTGCTCCACGACGAGCTCGCTGAAGCGCACGAGCAACTGCTCCAGGCCGTCGAGGTCGACCGCGTCGCGGCCACGCACGCCACGGAGCGCGATGGCGATCTTGGTCCGCTCGATCATCCGGCGGGCGAGCGTCGTGGTCAGGGGCGGCAGGCCCAGGGCGCGATCGCGGAACACCTCCACGAGCTGGCCGCCGAGCCCGAACAGCAGCACCGGGCCGAACTGGGCATCGATGGAGCTGCCGACGATGAGCTCGTAGCCCGCCCAGTCGATCATCGGCTGGACCGTGACGCCCTCGAAGTGCTCCGCACCTCGGCGGGTCGGCGACCGCGCTGGAGATCGACTCCCATGCCTCACGCACCGCAGCAGCGTCGCGCAGGTTGAGCTTGACGCCGCCGACGTCGGTCTTGTGGGTGATGGTGTGGCTGAACAGCTTGAGCACGATCGGGTATCCGATCGCCTCCGCGGCGGCCACCGCCTCGTCCACGGTGCGCGCGATGCGCGTCTCGGTGATGGGGATGCCGTAGGCGGCGAGGAGCGCCTTGGACTCCGACTCCGCGAGGATGGTGCGACCCTCGGCTCGCGCCGCGGCGATGATCTCCGCAGCCTTGTCACGATTGACGCCCCGCTCCTCGTCCGCGGGCAGGGTGGGCGTCTCGTACAGGGACTGCAGGTCCTGCTGCCATCCCCAGAGCTCCGTGAACATGCGCGCGGCGCTGTCGGGGAAGGGGAACGTCGCGATGCCAGCTTCGCGCAGGATGACCGTTCCCGGCTTCGACGTCGAGGCCGCCCATCCAGCTGGCCATCACCGGCTTGCCGGTGCCCTTGGCGAACGGCACCAGCTGCTGCGCGGTCTTGGTCGGGTCGGTCATCGCCTGGGGCGTGAGGATGACCAGCAGGCCATCGCTGTCGGGGTCGCGCGCCGCGATCTCCAGGGCCGCCGCATACCGCTCGGGCGGTGCGTCGCCGATGATGTCGATGGGGTTGCCGTGGCTCCAGGTCGGTGGCAGCACGCCGTCCAGGGCGGTGACGGTGTCCGCGGAGAGCGGCGCGAGCTGCGCACCCCCGCCGATGAGCGCGTCGGTCGCCAGCACGCCGGGTCCGCCGGCATTGGTGACCACGGTCAGCCGCGGACCACGTGGCCGTGGCTGCTTGCCGAGCACCTCGGCGAGGTAGAACAGGTCGGAGATCCGGTCCGCACGCAGCACGCCGGCCCGCCGGAAGGCGGCATCCAGGACCTCGTCCGAGCCCGCCAGCGAGCCGGTATGCGACGCGGCCGCCTTGGCCGCCTCCGCGGTGCGTCCGGGCTTCATGACGATGATGGGCTTCGTCAGGGCCACCTCGCGGGCCGCGGACAGGAAGCTGCGCGCATCGCCCACGGTCTCCATGTACATGACGATGGCGTCGGTCTCGCGGTCGTCGCCCAGGTGGTCGATGAGGTCACCCCAGCCGACATCGGCCATCGAGCCGAGCGAGACGATGGAGCTGAAGCCGACCCGCTCCCGCAGGGCCCAGTCGAGGACCGCGGTCACGAGCGCGCCGCTCTGGCTGATGAACGCGACCCGACCGCGCGGCGCCATCGCCGCCGCGAAGGTGGCATTGAGGCCGGTGACGGGGCTCATGACCCCCAGGCAGTTGGGGCCGATGAGGCGCATCCGGTGACGACGCGCCTCGGCGGCCACCTGGCGCTCCAGCTCCGCTCCCTCGCCGCCGATCTCCTTGAAGCCGGCCGAGATGACGATGACCGCGGGCACGTCCGCGGCGCCGCACTCGGCGACGAGCGCCGGGATGCTCGTCGGGGGCGTCACGATGATGGCGAGGTCGACGGGCTCCGGCACCGAGCCCACATCAGGCACGGTCGCGATGCCCAGGACGCTGCGCCGCTTCGGGTTGACCGGGTAGACGGTGCCGCCGAACGGGCTCGCGATGAGGTTGGAGAGGATGGTCCTGCCCACGCTGCCGGGCTTGTCGGTCGCGCCGATGAGGGCGACCGCCCGTGGCGAGAAGAACGCGTCGAGCTGCCGACGGCCGGCGCGCAGGACGTCCGAGGCCGGATCGCTGAGTCGGGAAACGGGCGCAGGCGCCGTGATCGGCGCGGTGGAGGGTTCCGGGCGGCGAGGGGCCGCGTCGAGCTGAGACACGAGGGCGTTTCCTGTATTGCGGATGCCACGATGCTAAGCCGTTCGCGCAGGATCGCAGGGGAGGGCTCCCGCCCCACCGGATCCTGTGGGCGTTCACACGCGGCTCACATGCCCACGACACGCCGCATCGTGAGGCTCACGAGCGGCGGTGTGACTCGGATGGACCGGTCGCCGACCTCCGGGGGACCCTCCATTGCATCGAGCCCTCATCACGGCGGCGATGACCGCCGCGTTGCTCCTGCCCGTCGCGACCGCACCGGTCGCCGCGGCTGGACTGAGCGTCAAGGTCACGGCCTTCCGGACCCCGGTCAAGCGGGGCACCACAGCCAAGGTCACCATCCACAGCGGCGCCGACGTCCGGTGCACCATCAAGATCGTCGTCAATGGCGTGAGCAGCCACCCTGCGGGAGCGAGATATACCAACGTCGTGGGCAACGCCACCTGGACCTGGACGGTGCCCAGGGCCACGAAGACCGGAACCTGGCCGGTGACGGTCACGTGCCAGTCGGGTTCACACAAGGGATCGGTAGCTCGCAACCTGAAGGTGACCGCCTGACGCGCATGTCCCGGGACTGGACGTCATCCGCGTTCGATGCGGGCGTCGTCCCACCCGGGCAGACATGCGTGGACGCATGATATGGTGCGTGCGTGCCGAAGACCATCCAGATCCGCGACATCGACGACGATGTCTACCTTGCGCTGTCGCGACGTGCGGCCGAGGTTGGTGTGACCGTGCCCGACCTGCTGCGCCGGGAGGCAGCCCGACTCGCGTCGCGTCCGACCGTGGAGGAGTGGCTCGCGCGGACTCGACGGCGCCCATCCGGTATCAGCCGAGCCCAGGTCCTCGAGGCTGTCGACGAGCTGCGAGGACCGTGGCCAGATGCTCGTCGTTGATGCGTCTTGTCTCTACGAGGTCGTCGCAGATACGGCCCGATCAGAACAGGTCCGGGAGCGGTTGGCGCTCGATCCCGATCAGGTGGCACCCCACGTCGTGGACGCCGAGGTGCTCGGCATCATCTGGCGTGACCTGATGCTCGGGCGCCTTGACCGGACGGCCGCGGACCAGGCGGTCGACGACCTGCGTGGCTGGCCAGCAGAGCAATTCGGACATCGGATGCTGTTGCAGCGCGCCTGGGAGCTGCGGGATCAGGTCCGAACCTGGGATGGACTCTACGTGGCACTCGCTGAGGCCCTCGACGGCACGCTGCTCACCCTGGACGAACGACTCGCGCGCGTCACCGGCCTGGACTGCCGGATCGAGGTCCTGCCGGGTTAGTTGGCGACCGCAGAGGTGGCCGACGGCCTGGTCCGCGGCCGAGGCGTGTGGCGGTCACCCGCCCCGCGCATGAGCAGGCCAACGACGGGCGCACCCGCGGCCTGGCCCAGGGCTTCCGTGGCCGGCTCACCCGCCCCGCGCATGAGCAGGCCAACGACGGGCGCACCGAGTGCCCGGTCCGAGGCTTCAGTGGCCCGCTCACCCGCCCCGCGCATAGGTCGGCCCTCGAGCCCGACGCGCCAGGATCGTCGATCGCGGTGGTGGCATGCTGATGTCCGCCGCCTGACGCCCACTGAGCCACGCACGACACCAGGAGCCCGATCCGATGCGACTCGTCACCTTCGCCGCCACCCCCGGGGCCGCCTGGCGCACCGGCCTGCGCACCGACAAGGGCGTCGTCGACCTGCTGGCGGTCCATGCCGCGGCACCTGTGGCCGACTGGGCCCCCACGCCGACCGCGATCGCGGAGCGCGGCGCCGACGCGCTGCCGACCATCGCCGCCCTCGCCGAGCGCGCATCGTCCGTGCCCGGATGCCACCCTCGACCCGCAGGGTCTGACGCTTGGCCCCTGCGTCGTGGCTCCCCAGAAGATCGTCGCCATCGGGCTCAACTACCGGAAGCATGCCGCAGAGGCCGGGATGCCCATCCCGGAGTACCCCATCGTGTTCAACAAGTTCGCGAATGCGCTCGCCGCGCACGGCGAGACCGTGACCATCCCGCCCACGACCACCAAGGCCGACTACGAGGTGGAGCTCGCGGTCATCATCGGCAAGCGTGCCAAGGACGTGCCCGTCGCTGACGCGCTCGACCATGTCCTGGGATATGCGACCGCCAATGACCTGAGCGCGCGCGACCTCCAGTTCCGGACCGCGCAGTGGATGCTGGGCAAGACCCTCGACGGGTTCCTGCCCATCGGCCCGGACCTGGTGACCGCGGACGAGGTGCCGGACCCGCAGGCGCTCCGGCTCCGGACGTGGCTGAACGGTGAGCTGCGGCAGGACTCCAGCACCGCGGACATGATCTTCTCGGTCGCGGAGCTCGTCTCCTACTGCAGCACCTACTTCACGCTGGTGCCCGGTGACGTGATGATCACGGGCACGCCGGCAGGCGTCATCTCCGGCATGGCCGAGCCGGTCTGGCTCGCCGCCGGTGACCGGGTCATCGTCGAGGTCGAGGGCCTGGGCCAGCTGGAGACGCCCTTCCGCGCGGGCTGACACGTGGTCGAGCGCGGTCTCGGTATCCGTGAGCCCGTCGCGATGCATCTGGGTGGTCGAACCCCTTCTCTCCTCCCCCCCTTTCCCCCGTCCCGCCCGCCGCGCCGGGCTGGTCCTCGTGTCCTCCTCCGCCTAGGGTGGCGCCCTTCCCGGGGCGCTCCCGCGCTCGTCGGCCCGGCTCAGCGCCCGCTAGGGCCCGGCTCCCGTTCGCACTGCGCGGGCTCGGGGAGCCGTGCGTGGCCGGGGGTCTGGCCGGCCCGCCCCGGGCGTGGTCCTGGCTGCTCGACGGCGGCGGGCTCGTCGCACAGCGGGCCGTCGGCCCCGTCCCGCGGACTCTAGCGCAGGGGGCGCGGCGGGGCATCCGGTGCCCGGAGGGCGCTGTCTCCGGGAGGCTGCGGCCAGCGGTCCCGGCCGCGCCCTGCGTGACCGCGGCAGCGGCGCGCTCCCGGCGGCGCTCCCGGGACGGTGTCTCTCGGGGAGGTGCCCACCGGCACAGACTGGCGGGTCTAGGCGGCGTCGCGACGGCCCGCGGCGGCGCAGTGACGCCTGGTCACGCCGGGCATGCGCGGCACCAGGCACCTCGAGGTGTCGCAGCACCGCGGCTGACACCGGCGATCGCGCGATGCCCGGCGTCGCTCGATATTCACGTCGGCACACCGTCCAGGGCACGGGACACCTCGGCACCACGGAGGCGCGCCGGGCGCAGAGCCGACAGCCGATGGCCCGCTTGGCGCGGGTGAGGGCGACATCCGGTAGGGCGGGTGGCCGGGGTCGCCGCAGACCCAGGAGACGGTCCGGTCGTAGCTCGCCTTGATCCGGTCGGACCGGAGCGGCGGTTGGCCGCCGCGTCCCACTCGCGCCAGCAGACCGGGGTGGAGCGCCGCGAGCGAGTTGAGACCGTCGGCGCGCTCGGTGGAGCAGCGCTCGCAGCGGGTCTGGCGCACCGGTCCGCTGGACGACCGGTGCGACTCCAGGTGTGCGACAGCGATGGCACGCCAGCTCCGTCACGCAGGACGGCCCGCCTTGACCGGCCAGCGGCACGAGTGGGCCGCGCGATCACACGGCGCCCTCGGGCGGGAGCAGCGCCCGGCGACCTTGACCGAGCGGTCGCGCGCCGGGCGCGACGCGCCACCAGCGCGGCAGGCGACCCGGCGCGCGGCGCTCCGCGCGCCGACGTGGCGAGACCGAGCGCGCCTGCCGCCGCCACGCAGCTCGCGCCTCGACGCGCGGTCGGGGCATCGACGATCAGCTGGCCGAGGGCACGCCACTCCGTCAGTCGGGCGGGCGACCAGCGAAGTGCGGCCGGCGCCGGTCGCGCATACTCACCTTCACGATGGCGGGAAGCCCGCGAGGTGCCTGACCGCGGGTGCTCGCGCGCGGCAGACACCTCGGGCGGCCGGCGTCGCGGGCGAACCGCCGGCTCAGCCCAAGTGGTCGTCGCCAGCGAGCAGCGCCTCCGCGGCGGTCTCACCTCGCGAGCCGCCTCCGGCGCCGCTCTCTGCGACGACGAGGCGTCGCTCGGCGCACCCGGCCCGAGGTTCGCGCGCGCTCGTCGCGCGAGGCCAGAGGCTCCAGTCCGCGCCGCCACACGCCCACCGACCGCGGCGATCGCCTGTCGTCGCGCGCGCCATCTCGGCCGCTCCCGCACCCCGCCCGGGGGCCGCGTCGAGAACGGCCTCGGCCACCGCGCGCACGCCACGCGATGGCTCGTCGCGCCATCACGACCACCCGTCGACCGGCGGGCTCGACTCGCCGGACACCCCCAGACCGGGCGTCTCGTCGTCGGCGACACCGAGCGCGGGCTCGCTCGCCCGGCGGACGCTCAGCTCGACCGCACGCCTCGCCCGCTCCGGGTCCATCAGCGAATCTCGGCCCTAGCGCGCAGCTCCGGCGGCTGCGTCGAGGATGAGACCGGCGTACCCGCGGGCGGGCCTCGTCATCGCCGTCACCGACAGGTCGAGATAGCGACCCGCGAGCACGTGCTGGGCTCGCGGGCGCATGCCGATGCCGGACCGCGACGACGCGACGGCCCTGCCGACGCCGTCACGGTCTCGCTGAGCCCCTCGCAGCGATCATCTCGCTCGGTCGACCCGCTGGAGCAAGTGGCGATCTCGGTCGCGGTGTGTCAGTCATCGAGCCCTCGACACCGTTCCCTCAGCTACGCCGCGCGTGCTGTCGCAGTCAGGTGTCCACCGACGCGTGCTCCGCGCACGCCGACGACGACCGAGCGCAACGCGTGAGCCGCTGCCACCGGCTCTGCCGCCACGGACCGCAGCCGTCGTACCAGTGCCACTCGCCCACTCCCGGCGACCCCACACGGATGTTCCCCGTGTCCGGCACTCCTCGCTCGTTGCACCGCGAGCACCTCCCCCCCGCACGGCGTCTCCGCATCGAGCCTACCCGATGCCTGCGCCCAGCGTCCTCCACGAGCGATTTCCAACCGTCTATGTCGCACTGGCGGCGCATCCTGGGTCTTGACAGGTAACCGAATGGTTACCTATATTGGTGGCCATGGACGCCGTGTTCCGGGCACTCGCCGACCCGACCCGCAGGACGCTGCTCGATGCCCTCTATCGAGAGGACGGGCAGACGCTGGTCATGCTCGAGGCCCGGTGCGCCATGTCACGCCAAGGGGTCATGAAGCACCTTCGGGTGCTGGAGGAGGCCGGCCTGGTGCTGGCGCGACGACGCGGTCGCGAGAAGCACCACTTCCTCAACCCGGTGCCCATCCGACTCGTCCACGACCGGTGGGTGAGCAAGTACGCCGAGCCCTGGGCAGCGGCGCTCAGCGATATCAAGTCGAGGCTGGAGGATCCGATGGAGAAGGTGTTCGAGATCTACATCAAGACGACCCCGGAGCGCCTCTGGGAGGCGATCACCGACCCCGACATCCGGAGCAAGTACAACTTCGGTGCCCGCCTTACCTCCGACTGGACCGTCGGGTCGCGCTTCGAGATGGGGGCACCCGGCGCTCCCGGGCTGCTGGGAGAGGGCATCAACCTGGAGGTGGAGCCGCCACGTCGGCTGGTCCAGAGCATGGTGGCGCTGTGGGGCGAGGACGTTCGCAGCGAGGGCACGTCGCGCATCACCTGGGAGATCGAGCCGGTCGGCGATTCCTGCCGGTTGACCGTGACCCACGACCAGCTCCGCGAAGGCGCCAACGAGCAGCTGTACGGCGGCTGGCCGATGATCCTGTCCGGCCTCAAGACGTGGCTGGAGACAGGACAGCTGCTGACGACCCCGGGCTCGATCATGTACGCACCGGCTCCGGGCGGCGACTGACGCGCCACGTGGGCGTGTCGAGCCCAGGTTGCGGGCGGGAGCCGGTTGCCTGCCCCTTCGGGTGCGCCACTCCCTCGGTCCTTGTCCGGGGTCCGGTCGGCCGCTAGCCTCCCCGGCCATGACCCTGCCCCAGCACGGACACGGGGATCCAGTGCTGCGCGCGCCCTTGGCCGCGCTCGCACCGCGACTGGCCGTGCCGGAGCTCCGGGCGCAGGACCTCCACGGGCATCCGGCGCCGCCGACCTCGCCGGTCACCGCGTGGCTGGAGCGGGTCCACGCCCGGCACGCATCCCTCCGGGAGGGAGCGGTCGCGACCTACATCCCGGAGCTCGCGGTGATGGACCCGGAGCTGTTCGGCATCTGCCTCGTGACCGTGGACGGTGCCATCTACGAGGCAGGCGACAGCCGGCACCCGTTCACGCTCCAGTCCCTGTCCAAGCCGCTGGTGTACGCGACCGCCCTCGATGCCCACGGCGATGCGGCGGTCCGGCGGCACATCGGCGTGGAGCCCACGGGTGAGGCCTTCAATGCCATCACCCTCGCACCCGGCTCGGGCCTGCCGCTCAACCCCATGGTCAACGCCGGCGCCATCACGGCTGCCAGCCTCATCCCGGGTGCGACGGATGCGGCAGCGATGGCGGCACTCATCGCGGGCGTGTCGGCCTTCGCGGGTCGCCCGCTGGAGGTGAACGAGGCGGTGTTCCGGTCGGAGCGCGACACCGGCCATCGCAATCGGGCGATCGCGCACCTGCTTCGGAGCACGGGAGCCCTCGTCGGTGACAGCGACGCGGTCGTCGATCGCTACTTCCGGCAGTGTGCCCTGAGCGTCGACACCCGCGACCTGGGGCTCATCGCGGCGACGCTGGCGGCCGGCGGTCGGCATCCCCTGACGGGTGCCCGCGCGGCTTCCGAGGAGACCGTCCGGTCCGTGCTCAGCATCATGGCCACTTGCGGCATGTACGACGCGGCCGGTGAGTGGATGTACACCGTCGGGCTGCCCGCGAAGAGCGGCGTCTGCGGCGGCATCATCGCGGTGCTCCCCGGCCAGCTGGGCATCGGGGTCTTCTCGCCGCGCCTGGATGGACGCGGCAACAGTGTGCGGGGCGTCGCGGTCTGTCGGGACCTGTCGGCCGAGCTCGGGCTGCACCTGGTGGGCTCCGCGCGACCCGCCGCCAGTGTCGTGCGCCGACGGGGTGACGTCGCGCATCGCCATTCCAAGCGGCTGCGCACCGAGACGCAGCGTGCCCACCTCGCCGCCCGCGGTCGGGAGGCGCTCCTGCTGGAGCTGCAGGGCGATGTCTCGTTCATGGCCGCCGAGGCCATCACCCGTCTGGTCCTCGGGGCCGCGCCGCCATCGGCGCTCGTGCTCGACCTCCAGCGCGTGACGCGCCTCGACCCGCTCGTCGCGCCGCTGCTCGCGGACGTGGCGCTGCAGGTGTCTGCGCGTGGCGGGCCGGGCATGTGCTGGGCGAGCATCGGCGGCCTCACCGCCGGGGTCGACGCCGTGGATGCGGCGCTGGTCACCCGTGAGGCGTCGCCGCTGCGCCGATTCGGGGAGCTCGACGCGGCGATCGAGTGGTGCGAGGAGGAGCTGCTGCGGGACCTGGACCCGCGAGAGGTGCCCAGCGTCGTGCCCCTCGCGGCGCAGGAACTCGTTGCCGGTCTGGCTCCGGACGACATCGAGCGCCTCTCGGGGTCCTGGAGCGGCGCAGCTTCCAGCCCGGCGACGCAGGTGGTCCATGCCGGACAACCGGCCCGCGAGCTGTTCCTGGTCACCAGCGGCACGTTGTCGGTGTCCGTGCCGCTGCCCGGTGGGAGTGGGCTGCGCCGACTGGCCACCCTGTCGGCCGGGATGACCTTTGGTGAGCTGGCCTTCCTCGGATCCGAGCGACGCACCGCGGATGTGGTCGCCGATACGCTCGTCGAGGCCTGGGTGCTCACCGCGGACGGCTTCGACCGCCTGGGCCGCGACCGGCCAGCGCTCCGGGCGGCGATCCTCGAGAACCTGCTGCGCATCGTGACCCGGATCGCGCGGCGGATGACCGAGGAGATCGCGCTGCTGGCGGGCTGACCGGCCTTACCTAACCTCCGGCCGCATCGACCTCGAGGGCGTGGCGGAGCGCCCGCGCTCGCGCCGCGGACGACTCGTTGCCCTTGACGTCGAACAGCGCGGCGGCCCGCTCGGCGGCGTCCATGGCCTCCACGCGTCGCCCACGATGGTGAGCGTGGCCAGGCGCCGTTCGCGCACCACCTCGCCGAAGGCAGGGGGGGGGGGGGGAGGGGGGGGGGGGGGGGGGGGAGGGCGGGGGAAGAGAAAGGAGGGAGGTGGGTTGGGGGCGGAGGGGAGGGGGGGGGGGGGGGGCGGCCGGGGGGGGAGAGGGGGGGAGGCAGAGGGGGGGAGGGGGGGGGGGGGGGGGGGGGGGGGGGGGGGGGGGGGAGAGGGAGGAGGGGGGGGGGGGGGGGGAGGGGGGGGGGGGGGGGGGGGGGGGGTGTGTTTTTGGGGGGGGGGAGATAGTGAGTGGGGGGGGGGGGGGGGTGGGGGGAGGGGGGGGGAGTTGGGAGGGGGGAGACGCATAGGAGTGGAGGGGGGGGGGGTGTGGTGTTTTTGGTGTGGGGGGGGGGGGGAGAGAGGGGGCGAGGCGGGGGGGGGTGACAAGGGTGAAGCGGGGTGGGGGGGGTTGCGTCCATTGCAGGGGGTCGCGCCGGTCGCAAGGTGGTACGGCCTCGGGCCAGGAGCACCGGGTACCCCCGAGGGGGTCAGTGGCCGCCAGGTGCGAAGGGTACCTGGGCATCTGGGTCCCTCTCACGGTCTTGCTGTCGACACCCAACGGGGACCTCGTGGCCCGAGCTGCGGTTCCTGGGGTACGGAGGGCGCAACGTACCAGAGGACGCCGGCGAACGTACTACTCGAATCGCCACGGACCGGACCCGACATGGTCGGAGCGTTGCGTTCGGGCACCACCGCAGCCGGCCGAGATAGCACGCCGACCGGATGCCCCGGGTGGGATCGGAGTGACCGGATCCGAAGACCGGTCGAGGCGCGGAACGTCCCGGCTACGTTCGGCGCATGTGTGCTACGCTCGATATCATGAGTGTCGTGGCCTCCAGGGAGCTTCGCAACAACACCCGGGCGCTGCTCGACCGTGTCAATGCAGGTGAGTCGATCACGATCACCGTGGACGGACGTCCGGTGGCAGTCCTCGAGGGCATCAGCCGACGCCCGCGTTCGATGGCCCGAGAGGAGTTCCTCCGGAGGATCGCGGGCCGCCAGGCGGACCCGGCGCTTCGGCGCGAGATCCGCGAGCTGGCACCGGACACGACGGACGACCTCGGCGTCCCGTGAGTGACGGGCTCCTCGACACGAGCGTCTTCATCGCGAGCGAGACGGGACGACCGCTCCGATCGGAGGTCCTGCCAGATCGGCTGCTGGTGTCCGTCATCACCATCGGCGAGCTTCGGGCGGGGGTGCTTGCCGCGAACGACGTCGATGCGCGTGACCGGCGGCTTGCGACACTGACCGAGGCGCTGGCATTCGATCCGCTGCCCATCGATGACCGCGTCGCGGAGGCGTGGGCACGACTTCGGGTCACCTTGCGGGACATCGGCAAGCGGATGCCCGTCAACGACTCCTGGATCGCCGCGACCGCCATCGCGTGGCGGATGCCCATCGTGACCCAGGATGGCGACTTCGAGTCGATCGCCGGGCTGGACATCATCCGCGTCTGAACGGCGGGCAGCATCTAGCGCGGCGTCGGGTCGCTCCGGAGCAGTGACCAGGCGACGCAGTCGACGGGCGTCCCGCTGCGGTCCGGCTCCCAGGCTCGCAGCAGCCCTTCGCGTCGGAAGCCCACCCGCTCCACCATCCGGTCCGAGGCGTCGTTGCCGGCCATGATGAAGGCCTCCAGCCGGATGACATCGGTGGTCGCGAACGTCCAGTCCACCAGTCGCCGCAGCGCCCGCGTGCCGACGCCTCGACCCCGTGCGGCGGGCAGCAGCCACAGACCGAACGTGGCGATGTGGCCATCCGGACCGAACCGGGTGACCGCCCCCAGCAACGCGCCCGTTCCCGCGTCCTCGATGGCGAACGCGGCGCCGGTGCCGTCCCGCCACATCCGGACCGCTCCGTCGATGAACGCGGCGGCGTCCGCCTCCCCGAACGGCTGGGGGATGCTCACCCAGCGGCCGATGTCGGGGTCCTGGCAGGCCTCGAGGACCGCCGCGGCGTCGGCCGCACGCCAGGCACGCAGGACCAGCTCGTCGACGGCCAGGGTCGGTGTCGGGTCGACGGGGTCCTGCTCGTGGTCCAACGCATCCTCCGCTCCGTGACCAGTGCGTCCATTCGCACGCGTCGGATACTCTCATCGATCAGGTCCGAGCGAGGGGAGCGAACGAGCAGGTGATCTGCGCCAACTGCGGTACCGACAACCAGGTCGGCGCGCGGTTCTGCAACGAGTGTGGCAGCCCGCTGCAGGCGGGCTGTCCGTCGTGCGGTGCCATCAACCGGGCCGGCGCGCGGTTCTGCAACGAGTGCGGCGACCCGCTGACGCCGGGATCCCGGCCGGCGACCTCGGACCCCGCGACCGGGCCTGTCCCGAGCCGGGTCACCGAGCGGCGCATCGTGAGCGTCCTGTTCGCCGACCTGGTGGGCTTCACGGCGCTCGCCGACGATCGCGACCCCGAGGCGGTGCGGGAGTTCCTCGATGGGTACTTCGCGCTGGCGCGGGAGCGGATCGGCCGCTATGGCGGCACCATCGAGAAGTTCATCGGTGATGCCGTGATGGCGGTCTGGGGCACGCCCGTGGCGCACGAGGACGATGCCGAGCGGGCGGTGCGTGCCGCGGTCGACCTGCTGGACGCGGTCAGCGCCCTGCACACGCCCGACGGGTCGCCGGTGACCGCCCGTTGCGCGGTCGTCACGGGGGAGGCCGCGGTCGCCCTCGCCGCCGACGGCCAGGGGATGGTGGCGGGTGACCTGGTGAACACCGCGTCCCGACTCCAGTCGGTCGCCCCACCCGGGTCGGTGCTGGCGGGTGAGGCCACCGTCCGCGCGTCCGAGTCGGCCATCGCCTACGAGCCGGTGGGGGAGCAGCTGTTGCGGGGCAAGCAGCTGCCCATCGCCGCGTGGCGGGCGGTCCGGGTCGTCGCGGGCCGTGGTGGGTACGGCCGGTCGACGCGCCTCGAGCCGCCGTTCGTGGGTCGCGACGATGAGCTGCGGCTGCTCAAGGAGATGCTCCACGCGACCGGCCGCGACCGTCGAGCGCGCCTCGTATCGGTGCTCGGTATCGCGGGCATCGGCAAATCCCGGCTCGCCTGGGAGCTCGAGAAGTACATCGACGGTCTGGTCGAGCCCATCTACTGGCACCAGGGTCGCTCACCCGCGTACGGCGACGGGGTCGCGTACTGGGCGCTGGGCGAGATGGTCCGGGGTCGGGCCCGCATCGCCGAGTCGGACTCCCCGAGCGTCGCCCGGTCCAGGCTCGCCGAGATGGCCGCCGAGTATCTGCCGGATGCGGAGGAACGGGCGCGGGTCGAGCCACGGCTCGCTGCGCTGCTGGGCCTCGGCGGTTCGGTCACCGCCAACAGCCAGGAGCTGACCGCCGCCTGGCGCACCCTCTTCGAGCGCATCGCCGATCGGGGGCCGACCGTGCTCGTGTTCGAGGACCTCCACTGGGCAGACCAGGGCCTGCTCGACTTCATCGAGGGCCTCCTGGGTTCGGCTCGCAACCGGCCCATCCTGGTGCTGGCGCTCGCTCACCCCGAGCTCATCGAGCTGCATCCGACGTTCGGCGCCACGGTCCGCAATCACACCCGGCTGGACCTCTCACCGCTCACCGACGAGGCGATGGAGACGCTGCTGCTGGGGCTGGTGCCGGGCATCCCGCAGGCTGCTCTCCGGGTCATCCGCGATCGAGCGGAGGGCATCCCGCTGTACGCCGTGGAGACGGTCCGGATGCTGCTCGACCAGGGTCGTCTGAGCGAATCGGGCGGCCGCTTCCGGTTGGACGACGACCTGGGCATGCTCGCGGTGCCCGACTCCCTGCAGTCGCTCGTCGGTGCTCGGCTCGACACCCTCGACGAGGGGTCCCGGCAGCTCGTCGGCGTGGCCTCCGTCCTGGGGCTGAGCTTCAGCGTCGAGGCGCTCGCGGCGGTTGCCGAACGACCGGAGCCGGACGTGCGGGCGAGCCTCGACAGCCTGGTGGAGCGCGAGGTGATGCTGTTCCAGGATGACGCCACGTCCCCGGAGCGCGGCCAGTACCGGTTCATCCAGGGTGTCCTCCGGGACGTGGCATACGGCCGGCTGTCGCGGCGTGACCGCTTGGCGCTCCACCTGGCTGCCGCGGGGTTCTTCGAGCGAGTGGGCAGCGACGAGCTGGCCGGGATCGTGGCCAATCACTATCAAAGCGCGCTCCGGGGCGCACCCGACGACCTGGACCGAGCCGAGCTCGTATCGCGCACCATCGCCGCCCTCGAGTCGGCCGCTACGCGTTCCCGGGCCATCGGTGCCCATGCCAGCGCCGCGGCCCATCTCGCGGATGCGGTGGCGCTGGCCGAGGACGAGCCGACGCGACTACGCCTGCTCGAGGCCCGCGCCAGCGCCCTCCAGGCTGCAGGCCGCTACGCCGACGCCGAGTCGGCAGCCCGCGAGGTGGTGGAGGCTGCGTTGGCGCGCGGCGAGCCCGGTCGCGCCGCGCGAGCGGGCACGATCCTCACGAACGCGGTCATCAGCGGCGGTCGACCCAGCGATGCCGTCGCCGCCGCGACCGGGGTCCAGGCGCGCATGGGCCCAGACGCTGATCGCGACCCCGATGCGATCCGCCTTGCCGCCGAGCTGGCACGCGCCTACCTCATGAGTGGTGACGCGGCTGCGGCGCGAGACCTCATCGACCGGATCCTGCCCGTCGCCGACCGGCTCGGCCTGCGCGAGGTGGTCGGCGAGCTGCTGCCCAGTCGCGGCTGGGCGATCGCTGCGGATGGTCGTGCCATCGAGGCGGTGGCGCTCCTTCGGGGCGGCCTGGTGTTCGCGGAGCGGGAGGGGCTGTTCAGCGCCGAGATGCGCAGCCGGATGAACCTCACCGCCTACAACGCGGAGGAGGAACCCAGCGAGTCGGTCGAGGTCGCCTGGGTCGGTGCCAAGCGCGCCGCCGAGCGGGGGTACGTGGGCTGGGCCGTCTCCGCGGCTGGCAATGCCTGTGACGCGGCATTCCGGCTGGGTTGGTTCGACCGGGTCGAGGCGATGGCGGCCGAGCTCGAGCCGCTCGATGTCCTGGGCAGCTGGGCGAATGCATGGGACTTCGGCGTCGCGGCGAATGTCTGCAACGTCCGGAGCTATCGCGGTCGAGGCTCTGAAGCGCACGAGATGCTCGACCGGTTCGACGCCCGGTTCCCGGACATCGGTCGATCCGCAGGTGCGGCTCACGGTCAACGACTGTCGGGCACACCTGGCATTCGCAGAAGGTGACCTGGAGGCAGCTGTCGCACATGGCCGACAGGTCGATCGTCTGGTGCGCGAGCTGGGGGTCATCGGGTATCACCTCATCGAGTCTGCGGTCGCCATCGAGCTGGGCGACGTGGACCGGGCGAGGGAGATCGGTCGCGACCTGGCAACGGGCGGCGACCGCGGGAAGCTGGGTCGAAGCCCACAGCAGGAGGTGGCCGAAGGTGCCGTACGGGTGATGACCGGTGATGACGCCGGGCTGGCCCAGGTCGATGTCGGCATCGCGGCGCTGCGGACCGGCGGCCTGCGGTTCCTGCTCGCCGTCGCGCTGCGGGCTCGAGCCATGCTCGCGCCCGGCGCGGACGGAGCCGCCTCGGCGGCCGATGAGGCGCGCGCGATCCTCACGGGCATCGGCGCGGTGACCTTGTTGCGCGGCCTGCCGGCGGCGTCCACTGCGACCCCCTCGCTTCCCTCCGAGGCCCCGAGCCTCTCGACCACGGGATCCCCGGCCCGGCCGGACTGAACGTGTCGGCAGCGGGCGCGTCGTCGGCGGAGGACCCGCGACCGTCGACCCTCGACAGCGTCACGTCCGTCCCCTGGCGACGGCTCCTCGGCTACCTGCGCCCCCACCTGCTGGCGTTCGGCGCCGCCCTGGTCGCCCTCCTCGTGAGCACGCTCGCGGGACTGCTCCTGCCGTTGGCGGTGGGTACCCTCGTCGGTGCCGTCCAGCCTGGTGGTGACAGCGCGAACCTGGACACCGTCGTGCTGGTGCTGGTGGGTCTCGCGGCAGTGCTCGCGGTCGCGGGCTTCATCCAGGGCTACCTCCTGGGCGTCATCGGTGAACGCATCGTGGCCCGCCTGCGGTCTCAGCTGTATGCCCGCCTCGTCACGCTGTCGCTGGAGTTCCACGCCCGGCGTCGCGTCGGGGAGCTCATCTCGCGTCTCTCCAATGACGTGACCCAGGTGCGCACGATGCTCACCCAGACCCTCACGTCGATGCTCTCGTCGGTGCTCGGGCTGGTGGGCGCGGTCGTCATCCTGCTGCTGGCCAGCCCCACGCTGCTGCTCCTGGTGCTGCTGCTGGCGCCGGCCCTCATCGTCGTCGCGATCGTGGTCGGCCGGCCGCTGCAGCGCCTCAGCACCCAGGTCCAGGATGCCCTCGCCACGAGCACCACGACCGCCGAGGAGGCCCTGGGCGGGATCCGGGTGGTCAAGAGCTTCGTGCGCGAGGACTGGGAGCTGCGGCGGTACGACCGCGACCTGCGGGGGGTCGTTGGTCTCGCCACGCGACTCATCGCCTGGCGCGGTGCCTTTGGTGCTGCGATGACCTTCCTGGGCTTCGGGGCCCTGGCGGTCATCCTCTGGTACACCGGACGCCAGGTCATCGACGGCGCGTTGACGCTCGGTGCCCTGACCGCGTTCCTGCTCTATGGCGTGGCCATCGGCAGCAGCCTGGGCACGCTCGCGAGCCTCTACGGCCAGTTCCGGGAGGGCAGCGGCTCCGTCCAGCGGGTGTTCGAGCTGCTCGACGAGCGACCGACCGTGCTCGATCCGGTCGCGCCACGGGCGCTCGGACCGGTCGCCGGTCGCATCACCTTCGAGGGCGTCTCATTCGGCTATGGCGCCGAGCGCAGCGTGCTGCGCTCGATCGACCTCGATATCGCACCCGGGCGAGGTGCTGGCCGTGGTCGGGCCGTCCGGTGCCGGCAAGACGACGCTGTGCAACCTCATCCCCCGCCTCTGGGACGTCACCGGCGGGCGCATCCTCGTGGATGGCATCGATGTCCGCGAGGTGGCCGTGCGAGAGCTGCGCGACGCGATCGGGCTGGTGCCCCAGGAGGCCACCCTGTTTGGTGGCCCGGTCCGGGACAACATCGCTACGGACGCCTGGATGCCACCGATGCGCAGATCGAGGCTGCCGCACGGGGAGCCAACGCGCACGACTTCATCGAGGCCCTGCCCCAGGGCTACGCCACGACCATCGGCGATCGGGGCATGCGCCTGTCGGGGGGCCAACGGCAGCGCGTGGCCATCGCCCGCGCCATCCTCAAGGACCCCCGGATCCTGCTCCTGGATGAGGCGACCAGCTCGCTTGACAACGAGTCGGAGCGGCTGGTCCAGGAGGCGCTGGAACGGCTGATGGAGTCGCGCACCACGATCGTGGTCGCGCATCGCCTGTCGACCATCCGTCGCGCTGACCGCATCGCGGTGCTCGACGACGGCTGGCTGGTGGAGCTCGGCACCCACGCCGAGCTCCTGGCCCGGGATGGGCTCTACGCCCGGCTGTATCGACTCCAGTGGAGCGAGGTGGCCCCGCAGCAGCCGGCCGGCGCCTGATCTGGTGGGGTGTCTCAGCCACCCCAGGTCGCAGGTGCGCGGATGTCAGGGGACCGGCGGCACTTCGCCGGGGAAGATGAGACCCGTGACCGTCACCGGGTCTTTGGTCCAGTCGTTCACGAGGATGGCCGTCAGCCCCTCATACCCGCCGTTTCCGAGGCAGGTGACCGTCTCGTCGTTGTCCGCGTTCGTGAACAGCCCCGACCCGTGGGCCAGATCGGAGGCGTAGTGGCACAGCCAGCCGCCGCCGTCGTTGCGCAGGTCGTACGTGCCCGCTGACACCGTGACCTCGGCGCCATCGACTCGGTAGACGTCGGCATTCCATGTCGTGGTCGCCGCGCCGGTGAGCCGCGGGTCGCTGAGCGTCCAGGTCTGGGCCTCGCACTGGTAGCCCACCTCGTGCCGCACGCCGGGCTCCGTCGTGGTGCTCGCGTCCGCGCAGGTCGGTGCCAATGTGATCGTGCCGGTGACCCACGCAGGGGCCACCGCGGGAAACGGCGATGCGGCCGGGGACGCTGATGGCGAAGGACCCGCACTCAGGTTGGGGCTGGGGGAACCGAGGTAGGGCGCCACGCCCAGGCCGATCGCCACAGCGATGGTTGCGATGGCCGCGAACTTCAAGTTGGTCATCAGCTGAAACCTCCCGGTCGTCGACCCGGTGCGCTCGTGCGGCGCGCGAGCCGGGAAGACGGACCGCTGGAAGGGGAGCCAGGCGCGTCGCTGCCGCGTGCGGACCGATCGCCTGAGGACGTCGTCGAGGTAGTCGGGAGCACCCGTGCGGGCCAGACCCGCCATGCCCTCCGCAAGGTGCCGTTCGAGACCGTCGTTGGCGCTCATGCGTAGTGCTCTTCCGAGGTCAGGATGGGTGCGGGTGACGTCTCCGCCGCGACCGTGGCACGAAGCGCCTCGAGCGAGCGGTGGAGACGGGACTTGGCCGTACCCAGGGGGATGCCCAGGACCTCGGCCGCATCGGGCAGGGTCAGGTCCAGGTAGTAGCGCAGGGTGAGGATGGCGCGCTGGTCCGGATCGAGCCGGCCCAGTGCCCGGTCAAGGAAGTCGCGGTCAGCGAACGCGGCAGTACCGTCGGCGACGGCCACGTCGACGAGGGGCGTGAGCTCGACCTCGATTAGCCGTCGTCGATGGGCGCGAGCTGCGTCGATGGAAGCCCGAACGGTGAGACGGTGCAACCAGGCATCGAATCGCTCCGGTTCGCGAAGTCGGGGCAGGTCCCGCCAGGCTCGCACCAGTGCCTCCTGGACAGCGTCTCGTGCGAGCTCCGAGTCCCGGAGGATGAGACGGGCAACAGCGTCGAGTCGGACAAGAGCGTCGCGGGCGAGCATGGCAAAGGCGTCATGATCGCCTCGCCCCGCTCGCACGACCAGCTCCTGCTGCTCCACGATCGCCTCTGGTGGTGACGCGGCGTGCTGCCGCGTTCATACCATATGGCGATCCGGGCCCACCGAATCGTTCCCGGCGGCCGCGCAGGGATCGCACACGTCTGCTCGAAGGGGCTAGCGAATGACTCGCACCTCGATGTCGAGGTCGAGTGACGCCCAGGCGCGGTCAGCCGTGACGACCGGCAGTCCGAGCACCTGGCCGGTCGCCAGGCAGGCCCGATCCGCGAGGGCGAGCATCCGCGCGCCACGATGCCAGAGGTCCGCGGCGACCGTGGCCTCGGCTGTCGTGAACGGCGCGAACCCGATCCCGAGACTCGCGAGGTCCGCTTCCAGACCAACGACGTCGACGCCGTGGCTGCGTGCCTTCTGGAGGACCTCGGACCAATTCACGCTCGACACCACGGATGTGGCCAGGATCATGGCCACCGCATGGCTGCCGGGCTCACCCTGGAGCATGGCGAGGAGTGCTGAGGCATCGATGACGAACTCGGCGCTCATGACGCCTCGGTGGCCGCTTCCCCGTGGCGATCTTCGATGAGCTCGTCCGCCAGGCTGACGCCCGCCGGCAGCTTGGCAAACCGATCCTGGATCCGCCGGAGAGCGTCGTCCCGACGTTCGATCACCAGTTGCCGGTCAACGACCCGCGCGACGAGCGCCTCACCGGGCGTCACGCCCAGAGCCCTGCGCAGCTCCACGGGTACCAGGACACGGCCGTCAGGACCGAAGCGAACTGTCAGCATCTGCATAACATGACAGACGTCCGTACAGCCCGCAATGGCTGCGGCCACTGACATCCCGCCGATGCGGCCAACCGCTACTGCTTCGAGCCCTCGAGGGCAGCGCCGAGCTGTGCCGCATGCTCGTCGAGGTGGCTGAGCACGAATCGCTCGAGCATCTCCGCGACCGTCATCTCGCCCAGCCGGGGGTGGATGCCACGTCGCTCCCAGTCGTCGGCGGACAGCTCTGGCAGGCGCGTGACATAGCGGCCGATGGACGAGCGGATGGTCGCCAGCAGCTGCCGGGTCGGCTGGTGGCGCGCCTGTGCGACCGCCGCGGTCCGCATAGGGTCGTCGGCCGAGCGGCCCATGGGTACCGACTCGCCCTCCGCCGCGATGACCCGCTCCATCTGGCCAAGCCAGTAGCCGAGCATCTCGGCGACATGTCCGAGGACCTCCAGCGGTCCCCAGTCCGACTCCGGCCCCTCGCCCGCCACCGCCGGCTCCGGCCAGGGTCTCCCGGCCTCGATGGGTCCCTCGAGGGCGACGAAGGCATCGTCGGCGTCGACGAGCCGTTCGATGGCGGCAGCAGCTCGATGGTGATCGGTCATCCCGTCATGATGGCAGGCGCCGTGGTCTCAGGCAGCAGCGGCCGGCGCGAATCGCTCGCTATGGATGGATGTCTCGGGCATGCCCGCGCGGACCAGGAGCTCCCGGATGCCCGCGATCATGCCGTCGTTGCCACAGAGATATGCGACCGAACGGGCGACAGTCGACGCGTCGGCAGTCAGCATCTCCAGGAGCACCCGGTCGACGCGACCCACCGCGCCATGCCACGGGGCACCGGTGGCGTGGTCCGGGCGCGAGATGGTGGGCCGATACTCGACCGACCCCTCACGCGACCATCGTTCCAGCTCGTCACGGTAGCCCAGCTCGTTCTCGCGCGACACGCCATGGATGATGGTCACGCGCGGTCGAACAGGACGATCGGCCAGGGCCGCGAGCATCGCCATCATGGGCGCAAGCCCGGTCCCCGTGGCGATGAACAGATGGTCCGATCCCTCCGCTGGCCGGAGCAGGAACAACCCACGGGGCGGGCCGATCCAGAGCCGGGCACCGTTCCCGAGCGCCCACAGGAGGGCGGTGAAGCGGCCGTGTTCGATCCGTCGCACGAACAGCTCGAGCATCCCACGCCCGTTCGGCGCGGAGGCGATGGAATAGGGACGGATGAGTCGGCCCCTCATCGGTGGGCAGCGCGACCGGGACGTACTGTCCGGGGGTGAACGCAGGGACACCCGAATCGAGGCGGAAGCGGAACCGTGCCAGATCCGGGGTGATGTCGCGCCGCTCCGCCAGGGTCGCGTTCGGCTCGCGGATCCGTGCTGTCCGGGGCGGCAATGGTGGACGCGCTCCGATGGCCCCGACCAGACTGGGTGCGCTCATGCGCTCATCGGGGTGCTGAGCAGTTCCTCGACCGTCGCCCGCGCGACGGTCGGATCCCGATACCAGGCGGCATCGACCCAGGCATAGTCGAGCCACGCCGGTGGCAGGTCTCCAGCGTCGAAGATGGCGCCATTGGGGCAGGCGCTGGCGCAGGCACCGCAGCCGATGCACTCGTCCGGGTCGATGTACAGCTTGCGGTCGAGCGATGGGTCACCGGTGATGCAGTCGACGGGACAGGCCGCCACGCACGACTGATCCATATGGTCGATGCACGGCTCGGCGATCACGAAGGCCATGGGTGGCGACTCCTGTGGCTCGGCGGGTGATGCGGCATCCTGACCGCACCACGTCGCCGATGACCGGAGGCTCGGCCCTGGACCTTTGGGTGTGCTGTGCGCCGGATGTGGATCCCCACAGCGAGACGCAGTCAACGAGCGCACATTCCTGACGGATACCGACGGGTCTGGCCCCGACACTGCGACGAACAGGAGGTGTCCGTTGTCCAGCAGCTTCCAGCTCGTCTTCGATTGCGCCGATCCGGACCGGATGGCCGACTTCTGGCGTCAGGTACTGGGCTATCAGCTGCAACCACCACCGGAGGGGTTCGACAGCTGGGACGCCTTCCTCGACTCGATCGGCATCCCCGAAGAGCGGCGGCACGATGCGTCGGCCATCACCGACCCCGACGGGGTCCGTCCGCGCATCTTCTTCCAGAAGGTGCCGGAGCCCAAGACCGCCAAGAACCGGATGCACATCGACGTCCACGCGAGCGCGGGCACGCACGATCCGGCGCAGCGACGGGTGCTGGTGGATGCGGCCGTGGTCCGGCTCAAGGCGCTGGGGGCCACGGACGAGCGTGGCGCCATGGAGCGCAACGGCGAGTACTGGGTGCGCATGAACGATCCGGAGGGCAACGAGTTCTGCGTCCAGTGACCCGCAGGGTCTGCCCCGTCCCGTTGTCGGCCCCAGGTGCCCTTTCACACGTGGCGTGCACCCGCGCCCGAGCGCCGCGGGGTCGTGCGCCTGGTCGTCGTTGTCGCACACCAGGCGTGCAGGAACGACGCTGAACGGGTCGTACAGCCCCCGATCGGGGCCGTGAGCGTCGCTCCAAGGACTGCCAGCTGACGTCCCGACAGGACGTCTTGTCACGGGTGCACGCCTGATGTGAACCGCCCGCAGCCGCGACCGAAGCGCGTAGATTGGGTGCGTGACCGCAGCTGCGACCGTATCCACGCGTGTCCCGCAGAGCCTGCGAGCACTGTTCCTGGCGACGGGGACCTGGACCGCCGCGATCGCACCCTTCAGCGCGGTCATCCTCCGGTCCCGGGGCGTGGACACGGCCACCATCGGACTGCTGGCTGCCGCGTCAGCCGTGGCCGCTACCGTGCTCGTGCCGGCGTGGGGCCACCTCGCGGATGTCGTGGTCGGGCGCACCTACGCATTCGGCATCGCCGTGCTCATCGCGGCTGGCGCCTCCATCGCGCTGCTGCTGCCGCTGCCCGTCGGGCTGCTGGCGGTGATCCTGTCGTCCTTCTCCCTCTTCCCCGCGGTATTCCTGGCACTCGCCGATTTGCTCGCGGTGGATGCGCTGCCGGTGCCCGACCGGCAGTACGGCGCCCTGCGTGGTCTGGCCAGCCTGTCGTACGCCGTGGGGGTCATCGTGGCGGGCTTCGTCTACGACCGTGCCGGCTACGCGGCGGTGCCGCTGGTCGCGCTGGGCTGGGCCGCGGTGCTGCTGCTCGTCCTTCGCCGGACGCCGGACCGGACGCGTGACCCTGGCGTGCGTGCCCTGGCAGCCGGCCATGGTGGCGACGCGGCAGCGGGCCGGCTCGGCTCAGTGAGCCGCGCCCTGGCCATCCAGCCGCTGTTGCTGCCCGTCCTGGTCGTGTTCGCGGTCGCCTATACCGGGATGCTCGGGGCGGTCCTCTTCCTGGGCATCCGCATCGTGGAGCTGGGCGGCCAGCCATCGGACGTGGCGCTGACGTTCGGCATCGCGGCGTTCGCGGAGATCCCCGGGTTGGTCATGGCGGGCTGGCTCGTCCGGCATTTCGGCATCCGCTGGCTGGTGCTGGTGACGCTCGTCGGCCTTGGCCTGTGCACCCTCTCGTGGGGCGTGCTCGGGACACCCGACGCGATCAACGCCACGCGCATCGTCACCGGGGTCTGCTTCGGCGCGCTCACCGCGGCCCGGGTCGTGCTCGTCGGTCGGCTGTTGCCCGATGAGCTCCAGGCAACGGGCCAGACCATGCTCCAGGCTGCGACCTTCGGCTTGGGCACCGCGCTCGGCGCGCTGGTCGGCGGCATCGTCTACGGGTTGCTTGGCCCGACCGCGTTCTTCACCCTCGCCGGCGCGCTCGTCGTCACGGGTGGCGTCGGGGCCTGGGTGGTGCTGCGTGGATCGGTCGGAGCTCGTGGCTCGACCATCGTCGGCTCGGTGCCGTCGGTCGGCAGCGCCTGAGCGGACTCCGGCGCTGCCGCGCTGCGATCAGCCCCGCGTGAGCTCGGTGGCCAGCTTGTCCCAGGTCTCCATGGCGCCCTCGACCATGCCGTTCGCGATGGTCCCCTCGAGTGCCTCGATGGACCCGAAGTGCATGATGTCCGTGAGGCGTGTCCGGTCGCCGAGGTCCTCCAGCAGGTCCGTGACGTGTCCCACGTGGTCGCGCATGCCGTCCATGTCCAGGATGAAGGTGTAGGCCAGCTTCTCGATGGGCACGACCTCCTCGTAGGTGCCCATGAAGCCGAACGACTGGCCATCGCTGCCGTGGTTGGTGAAGTGCCAGGCGCCGCCCACCCGGCAGTCGAGCGTCTCGACCGTGGTCGTGTAGCGATGCGGCCCCCACCAGCGGGCAACCCGGTCGGCCTCCGTCAGCGCCCGCCAGACCAGGTCGCGCGGCGCGCTGAACACCCGGGACATGACCAGGTCCGTGCCCTGCTGGGTGAGGCTGGTGGTGGGTGTGCTGCCCCGGTCCACGGTCGTGATGCTCATGCGGGTCGCTCCTGCTCTGCCTGCTGTACCTCGGTGAGGTACTCGTCCAGGCGGTCCAGCCGTTCACCCAGGAACTGCTGATACCGCGCCATCCAGTCGGCCACCCCTTGGAGTGGCTCCGGGCGAAGGCGGCACGGCCGCCACTGCGCCTGTCGTCCCTGCTCGATGAGCCCAGCCCGCGCGAGCACCTTGAGGTGCCGGGAGACGGCGGGCAGGGTCATGTCGTACGGAGCCGCCAGCTCCGTCACGGTGGCTTCCCCGGTGGCGAGCCGGGCGAGGATGCCACGCCGCGTCGGGTCGGCAAGCGCGGCGAACGTGGTGCTCAGTGGGTCGGATTGCATGGCCCTCGTACTTCAGCAGGGAGTTATTTAACCAGTAGGTACAGTACGTCGGCAGCGCCCACACTGTCAAGGGCCTCAGGGGAGCCGGGGTGCGGAGCACCCTCGATGGCAGCGTCACAGGACGGGTGGGTTCGGATGGGACTCCTCGCCGAACGGGCGGATGATCGCGAGCGGATGATCCAGCGGCAGCTGCTCGACCGGGGCGTGCGCGACCCGCGAGTGCTCGCCGCATTCCGCGCCGTGCCCCGTGAGCTGTTCGTGGGCGATGGGCGGGCGCGCGCCGCGTATGCCGATGCGGCGCTGCCCATCGACGCCGGCCAGACCATCTCGCAACCGTACGTGGTGGGGGTCATGGTGCAGGCGCTCGGCGTGCAGCCGACGGACCTGGTCCTGGAGGTAGGCGCGGGGTCTGGATATGCCACCGCGGATCCTGGCGCAGCTCGCCCAAAGGGTCCGCGCCATCGAGTGGCATCCCGAGCTCGCGACGCAGGCCGCAGCACGGCTCGCCCGCCTCGACATCCGCCATGCTGAGCTCCGGGTGGGCGATGGCACGCGCGGCTGGCCGGGGACGGACCGGTTCGATGCGATCCTGGTATCCGCGGGTGGGCCGGCGGTGCCCCAGCGCCTCGTCGACCAGCTCGCGCCGGGGGGCCGGCTGGTCATCCCGGTGGGCAGCCGCCATGCCCAGGAGCTGCTGCTGCTGACGCGTTCGGACGACGGGACGACGCTGCGCGAGGATCAGCTGGGACCGGTCGTGTTCGTGCCGCTGCTGTCATCGACGACCGGCTGACACCCGTAGCGGTCGGCAGCGGATGCGCCTACGCTGGACGGATGGCGCCCGATCTCGGCGCGCCGTGCATCGGAGGAAGGTCGGATGCTGCCAACCGGACCCGCCCAGATGCTGCGCATCTATCTCGGTGACGCCGACCGCGCAGGTGGCAAGACCGCCTATCGGGCCATCGTGGAGCTGCTGCGGACGCGTGGACTCGCGGGCGCCACCGTCCTCCACGGCATCGAGGGCTTCGGCACCAAGCAGCACCTCCACACCGACCGGATCCTGACCCTTTCGGTCGACCTGCCCGTGGTCATCGAGGTCATCGACACGGAGGACCGCATCCACGCGGTGCTGCCGGAGCTCGACGAGCTCGTGGGCGATGGCCTGATCGTGCTCTCACCTGTCCAGGTGGTGGCGCATCGCTCAGGCCACTCGGGCCCCGCCACCGCCTGACCGGGAGGGCAGCCCGGATCCTCAGGCCGCCGGGATGGACACCCTGCCCGTCTTGATGGCCGCGAGGTAGTCCTGGTAGTCCCGCTCGTTGAGGTCGGCGTACGACTCTGCGAAGTCGGCGATGGCTCCATCGAGCGTGTCACTCGTACCCGCGTAGGACGCGATGGCGACCGCGTCGCCACTGCGGGCGTGTGCACGGGCCAGAGCCCATGCGCACAGGCCACCGTAGAAGGCCATGCCCGCGGGCAGCAGCTTGGTCGTGTCGACCGAGCCCTTCATGTCCCACAGCTGGCGGAAGTAGAAATCGCGCGCCGGTCCCTTGGCCCAGCCCAGGAAGATGTCCGGCGTGGCCTGCATCAGCCGTTGCCCGATCACGACGCGCTGGCCGTGCTGCGGGAATGGGCTCGCGCCTGCGAACTCCTCGAGCACAGACGCGTTCGCTTCCTTGGCCTGGAGGATGAGCGGGTCGTCCGCATCGCGACCTTCCAGGACGCACACGAAGCAGGCGGTGCCGACGCTGCCGACGCCAACCACCTTGAGCGCGAAATCGCCGAACCGGTACCGCTCCAGGAACTCCCGCCGGCTCTCGGCCATCGTGGAGCGATACGCCTCGAAGACCTCCGCCAGGACCCGGGGGCCCTCCGGGAGCGCGATGTGCTGGACCGTCGGCGGCTGGTCGATGAACATCCGGCGCCCATCGATGACCGTCGTGAGGGAGGCTGCAGCGCTCAGCGCATCCTTCGAGCGGGCCTTGGAGAAGATGCTGTCCAGGCGGGCCCGCGCCCGGGCCATGTCCTTGATGGCCACGTTGCCGGCCGCTGCCTCCGCGGCCGCGCGGATGTCCGCCTCGGTGATGGCCGAGTACCAGACCTCGATGAGGCGCATGGAGGCGTAGCGGGTCATCCACTCGCGGTAGGCGCGGACGGTCGCCATGGTCGCGCTCCGATTGCTCGCGGCCGAGAAGCCGTTGGCACGCCCGGCGACGACGATGCTGGTCGCCAGACGCTTGACATCCCACTCCCAGGGCGCAGGAAGGGTCTCGTCGAAGTCGTTGGCGTCGAACACGAGCGTCCGCTCCGGCGACGCGAACATCCCGAAGTTGGAGAGGTGCGCATCGCCGCTCGCCTGGACGATGATGTCCGTGCGCGGCGTGGATGAGAGGTCGAACGCCATGACCGCTGGCGTGCCCCGGTAGTACGCGAACGGTGACTCGGACATGCGCAGGTGCCGAAGTGGCACGAGGTCCTGCAGTCGGATCGTCTCCTGGGCCTCCAGGATCGCGATGGGGTCGCGACCGGCCGCAGGCTCGAAGCTCGCATGGCTGGTGCGCGGTACGCGCTTCCGGACCGCCTTCCCTTCATCCAGGCGGAGCGAGGTCGGGACCCACGGCCGCGCCGTCCAGACATCGCCGGAAGGGGCCTCGGGGGCCCATGCAGCCGAGTACGCCGACGCGTATTCGATGTCACGCGGTCCGGGCAGTGCATCACTGGCCGGGCTCTCGGCGACCTGGACCTTGGCGACCGTCGTGAACTGATGGGGCTGGGTGGCCGACGCAGGCCTGGCCGCGGGCTTGGCGGCAGCCGGCGTCGGCGCCTTGGCAGCAGGCTTTGCTGCCGCGGACTTGGCGGCAGCCGGCGTCGGCGCCTTGGCAGCAGGCTTTGCTGCCGCGGACTTGGCGGCAGCCGGCGTCGGCGCCTTGGCAGCAGGCTTTGCTGCCGCGGACTTGGCGGCAGCCTTCGTCGGCGCCTTGCCGGGGGACTTCGTCTTTGGTGCGTCAACCATGGCCCGACCCAACCTTATGCTTTGCTGATGCGCAGGGGTGCAGGGTAACGGAGAAACCCTGCGCTCGGCGAGACGCATGAGCGTCCGACAGTGGTGCTGCGGACGCCTCCCATGAGCCGGCACCCTGCTGCATCCTCGACGACCCGGACCATCACGTTTGACAGGGATCGGTATCGGGCGCACCGTGGAAGGCGCGCACGGTCATGTATCCGCGGTCCACGGCGACGCACAGCGTCGAAGCGTGGCGGGATCCGTGCGGCAGCGATGCCTCCGGGTCCTGGCTGCATCAGCGCAGGGTCGCGCGACGGGTCATGGGCAGCGAAGCCCAGGCCGATCGTCGAGCCCTGACGTCGCGCGGACCGCGGCAGACAGGAGAGCGTCGATGCTTCGGACGGCCATCGTCTCGACCTACGCACCACGACATTGCGGGATCGCCGCGTTCACGACCGACCTGGTCCGGGCCGTTGGCCGGTGTGAGATCGTGGCGCTCCAGCCCCCCGGTCAACTCGAGAAGAACCCGCCCGAGGTCCATCGCGTCATCCAGCGCGACGTCCGGGCGGACCATATCGAGGCCGCCCGCTGGGTGAACCGATGTGGTGCCGGCGTGGTCTCGGTCCAACACGACACGGGGATCTGGGGCGGCGAGGATGATTTGCATGTGCTCGACTTCGTGGGCATGCTGACCCTGCCGGTCGTCACCACCCTCCACACGCTGCGCAGCCAGCCGACCGAGGCACAGCTGGGGGTCATGCAGGGGCTGCTTCGCCAGACCTTCGCGACCGTGGTCATGTCGCGCGCCGCCGCGGACGTGGTCACTGACATCTACGGGGCGGATCCCGCCCGGGTCCATATCATCCCGCGGGGCGTGCCCGACCTGCCGTTCACCGAGGCGGATGCCATCAAGCCTTCGGTGGGCGTGGCGGGTCGGAAGGTGCTCCTCAGCTTCGGGTTGCTGGGACCCAACAAGGGGTACGAGCAGATGCTCGAGGCGCTGCCGGCGATCATCAAGTCGGTGCCCGCAGCGCGCTACGTCATCCTCGGCGCCACCCATCCAGAGCTGCTGCTCAGCGAGGGGGACGTCTACCGGACACGGCTCATCGCCATGGTCCGTAAGCTCAAGCTCGCCGAGCACGTCACGTTCGTGGACAAGTTCGTGGGTCGCCTGGAGCTGGGTCGCTGGCTGGAAGCCGCCGACATCCTGGTCACGACGCCGCTGCCATCCGACCGGATCGGCTCCGGCACCTTGCCGTATGCCATGGCTGCGGGTCGGCCGGTGGTCTCGACGCCATCGCCGCACGCTACCGAGATGCTCGCCGACGGTCGAGGCATCGATCGTCCCCGACGCCGATCCAGGGGCGCTCGCCGCGACCGTCGTCGAGCTGCTCCGTGACGACGAGCGACGGGCGTCGATGTCCCGACTCGCCTACGCGCACGGCCGGAGCATGGTCTGGTCGCAGGTGGGTGCCGCATATGCCGAACGGTTCGCCGACGCCGCGGCGCATCCTGTCCGGACCACCTCGTCACGGATCGCGGTCCGGAGTGCCTGAGGTGCCGGTGCTGGCACCTGCGGTCCGACGGCACCTGGACGAGCTGGGTGATGGCGTTGGCCTCCGGGGACGCGCGCCGGGCACGCCCCCGGACCAGACGCACAGCTATGCCACGGACGATATCTGCCGCGGATTGACCGTGGACCTGCTCCAGGCACCGGCGCTCGGCTGGCCGGCCGTGGAGGCGAGCGTCCGTCGTGGCCTCGCGTTCCTGGCGGAGGCATACGACGCGGTCGCGGGACGCTTCCGGAGCCTCCGCTCGGCGGACGGCGCTTGGCTGGATGCGCCAGGCTCCGAGGACACCAATGGCCGGGCGCTGCTCGCGCTGGGCACGATCGTGGCCGACGGTCCGGACGGGGCGCTCCGGGCAGAGGCCCTCGCCCTCTTCGAGCGGGCGCTGCCGACCGCCAGCCAGCTCTCGGGCTTGCGACCACGTGCCGCGCTGCTGCTGGCCTGCGATGCCGCGGAACGAGGCGGCTCGAACGGCGAGACATCGCGCATCTACCAGGAAGTCGGCAACGGCCTCCGCCAGTCGTTCGAGATCCGCGACGTGACATTCGACTGGCCCTGGCCGGAGCAGGTGCTCACCGGCGAGAACGGTCTGCCGGCGCACGCGCTCATCGTGGGCGGCGCTCGACTGGGCTATCCCCGGATGCTCCGGATGGGCGTCCGGGCCGTGGAGTGGCTGCTGACGGTCCAGACCGCGGAGGCGGGACATCTGAGCCTGGTCGGCGATGCCGGCGGCTGGTCGCGCGGCGGCGCCCGCGCGACCTGGGACCAGCGCCCTGCCGACGCCACGTCCCTGTTGCTCGCCTCGGACGCCGCATGGCGCGCCACGAGCACGCCGCGCTTCCGGGTGGGCATGGAAGCGGCCTACGCCTGGTTCCTGGGCGCCAACGACGGACAGCTGCCGCTGGCCGACCCAGGGACCGGCGCCTGTCACGACGGCCTGGGCGCGGATGGACCGCAGCCGGGTCAGGGTCCGGAGGCAACGACCGCATGGCTGACCACCGTCGAGGTCATGCGTGCCCACCGGACGCCGGCACCGGAACGACCGGCATCTCCACGGGATGCCGTCGCCACCGCGGGCTGAATCAGCGGCTCACCAACGGATCGCGAGCCAGGCCCCGCACCTGCTCGTGCACCGTCCGGAGCATCGGCAGCAGGGTGCGCAGCTGCTCCAGGTCCAGCGACTGCTCGCCGTCGGACCATGCCTCGTCGGGGCGCGGGTGCACCTCGACCATGATGCCGTCCGCCCCGGACGCGACGCCCGCGAGGGCCATCGGTCGCACCAGCCAGCGCTTGCCCGTCGCGTGCGAGGGATCGACGATGACCGGCAGATGGGTCACGTGATGGAGCATCGGCACCGCGGTCAGGTCCAGCGTGTTGCGGGTCCAGGTATCGAACGTCCGGATGCCCCGCTCGCACAGGATGACGTCGGGGTTGCCGGACGAGAGGATGTACTCGGCGGACATCAGCCACTCCTCGAGGGTCGCGGCCAGGCCCCGCTTGAGCATCACGGGTCGACCGGCGCGGCCGACCGCCGTGAGCAGCGGGAAGTTCTGCATGTTGCGGGTGCCGACCTGGAGGATGTCCGCGTGCTCCGCGACGACGGGGACGTCGGTCGGCTCCATCACCTCCGTGATGACCGGCAGCCCGGTTCGCTCGCGCGCCTCGGCGAGGTAGCGGAGGCCCTCGACTCCCAGGCCCTGGAAGGAATATGGGCTCGTCCGGGGCTTGAAGGCGCCACCGCGCAGCACGGTCGCACCTGCCGCGACGACCGCATCCGCGGTCTCCAGCAGCTGGTCGCGGCCCTCCACGGAGCAGGGCCCCGCCATGAGCGTGAGGGAGCCGTCGCCGATCGCGGTGCCCAGTACCCGGACGATGGTGTCACTGGGGTGGAACTCCCGCGAGGCGAGCTTGAAGGGGCGACTGATGGGCGTCACCGACTCCACTCCCGGCAGCGCGGACAGGCGGCCCATGACCCGTTCCTTGCGCCCCGCGACGTCGCCCACCACACCGATGACGACGCGCTCCATCCCCCGGCTTTCGTGCGCGGTCAGACCTTCCGAGGCGATGTGCGCCTTGACGTCCTCGATCTCCCGGTCGGTCGCGCCGACCGACATCGCCACCAGCATCCGACCCTCGTGATATCGCGCCGCGTCACCGTTGGCGCGACGTCCTGCGCCGCGACAGGCTACCCCCGAGGGCTTCCGATCGCGCGCAATGAGCGAGGGGTCCCATCCCGGCATGGCCCTTTGGAGCCCTATCCCGACCGCAGGTCCCGCTGGCATCGTGCGGAGCATGTTCCCGCCCCGAACCCAGGTGTACGAAGGCCTCTATCCGTCGCAGATCCGCGAGCGGTTCGAGGAGGACGCCCAGGAAGCCGCGGCGCACGACTGGTACCCGGTGAACGAGTCCTGGCGGGGTGCGGACCTGTACGTGACGTACGCCCATGACCCGTGGCGCAACAAGCGTGTCGCCGTGGCGGATGCCCAGCCGTCAGCCCAGCCCTCCCGCCGCCGGATGCGCCTGAGCCTTCGCTTCCGGTAGTCGACACCGGATCGCCGCCCGAGCAGGGCGCGCCGAAGCCCGTTCGCTGGCCCGTCGGATCGTCACCGCACACGTTCCCGGCCAGATCGCGCGATAGTCCCGGATGCGGCATGCGCCGCGAGCCCTGAAATGTCGCCATGCTCCGGGAGTCAGCCATGTCGTTCGTGCCAGCGGCCGTCCCTGCCGATCTGGGGGCCGATGTCCTTCACCGCCGCGTGCCGGCTCGCCGACCCCGGCTCGTCGCGCTGCTCGCGGCCTCGATGTCGCTGCTCCTGGCTGGGACCACCGTCGCCCAGTCGCCGGCTCCCTCGGTCGCGCCCGGCTCCTCGGCGGTACCGGGTCCCGTGGCTGTGCCGGTCTCCCCGACCCTGACGGGGACGCGCTGGCTCCTTGACGTCCCATCGTCCGTCGGGTTGGCCGCGGTGCTGACGGACGCGCCCCCGGTCACGTTGGTGCTCCGGGATGGTCTCGCGGTCGGGAATGACGGCTGCAACGACTACTTCGCGCAGTACGCCACCGCAGGCAGCGCCATCACCTTTGGCCAGGTGGGTGTCACGTATCCGCCGGCGAGCTGCACTCCTGGGCTGGCCGCGTTCGAGGCCGCCTATGTCGCGGCCATCGGCTCGGTCACCAGCTTCACCCTCGTGGGCTCGACGCTGATCCTCGTGGATGGCACCGGGGGTCGGATCCTGGTCTACACCGCCACCGTTCGGGTGCCCATCATCGGCGGCTGGGTGGTCACGGGCATCACCGACGCCACCGGCACGATGGTGACGCCGCTCGGCACCAGCGCCCTGACGCTGCTCTTCCGTCCGGACGACGTGCTGACCGGCACCACCGGCTGCAACGACCTGTTCGGCGAGTATGCGGTCGCCGGCAATGCCATCGCCATCGGCCCGCTGGGCACGACCCGTGCCGCGTGCCCCACCCAGGAGGTGGCGGACCAGGAGACGGAGTTCCTCGCCGGTCTGCAAGGCGCGACCCAGTGGACGCTCGATGCATCGGACCTGACCCTCGTCGACGCGACCGGTTCGCCGATCATGTCCCTGGTGTCGGATCCCAACGTGGTGCCCTTGCCGACGCCCAGCGCACCACCCGCCCCGACGCCGACTCCGAGCCCGACGCCGAGCCCGTCACCCAAGCCGTCACCGAAGCCGACCCCCAAGCCGACGCCGGCCACCGTCGCGGTGCCGAACGTCGTGGGTGACGCGGAGGCTGATGCACTGGTCAGCATCGGCGCGGCAGGCCTGACAGCCGGGGCCAAGACCCGAAAGTACGACGCCAAGGTGCCCGCGGGGGATGTCCTGAGCACCGACCCCAAGGCGGGTGTCATCGTGCAGCGCGGGACCGCCATCGACTACAAGGTCTCGCGCGGCCCAGAGCCGACGCCCACCCCAAAGCCGACCGCCAAGCCCACCCCGAAGCCGACCGCCAAGCCCACCCCGAAGCCGACCGCCAAGCCCACCCCGAAGCCGACGCCGAAGCCGACCGCCAAGCCCACCCCGAAGCCGACCACGGCACCCAGCGACGCCCTGAGCGCGACCAGCTGGATCCTGTCGCGCTATGACGACGGCACCGGGGAGGTCATCGACGTCCCGGTCGTGCCCGAGACCCCCACCGCGGCATTCGCCACGGGCACGATCAGCGGCTTCGCCGGCTGCAACACGTACACGGCGAGCTACACCCTCAACGGCGCATCGATCGACATCGGCACCCTGTCGCTGACCCAGAAGCTGTGCGGTGAGCTGGCCACGTCTGTGGAAGCCAACTTCGTGGCGGCGATGGACCAGATGACCACGTGGACGCTGTCCACGGACCGCACCAAGCTCACGCTGTCCGGCACGGACGGAGCGCCGAAACTCAGCTTCGCGACGGTGCCCAAGTAGCCGCACGCATCCTGGGCGACGCGCCCGGGATGCATCGGGGAAGCGCGCGCGGTACCCTCGGACCACACCCCAGCCCTGGAGGCACCCCGTGGTCGCAGCACATCCCATGGACACTCCACAGCCCCACGACGGACCGCTCTCGGTCGAGCAATGCGAAGCGATCGACGCCTGGTGGCGCGCCGCGAACTACCTGTCGGTGGGCCAGATCTACCTGCTCGACAACCCGCTCCTGCGGGAGCCGCTCCGGGCCCAGGACATCAAGCCTCGGCTCCTGGGCCACTGGGGCACGACCCCGGGCCTCAACTTCATGTGGGTCCACGCCAATCGGGTCATCCAGGAGCGGGACCTCGATGCGCTGTTCGTGACCGGTCCCGGGCACGGCGGTCCGGCCATCGTCGCCAATACCTGGCTCGAGGGCACCTGGTCAGAGGTCTATCCCAATGTGTCCCCGGACGAGGCCGGCATGCGCCGCCTGTTCGCCCAGTTCTCGTTCCCGGGTGGCATCGGCAGCCACGTGACACCGGAGGTGCCGGGTTCCATCCACGAGGGCGGCGAGCTCGGGTACTCGCTCGCGCACGCCCATGGCGCCGCGTTCGATGATCCGGGCCTGGTCGTCTTCTGCGTGGTCGGCGACGGCGAGGCGGAGACCGGGCCGCTCGCGACCAGCTGGAACTCGACCCGATTCGTCGACCCGGTCCACGACGGGGCCGTGCTGCCCATCCTGCACCTCAACGGCTACAAGATCTCCAACCCCACGGTCCTCGCCCGGATCCCCCACCGGGAGCTTCGGGCGCTCTTCGAGGGGTACGGCTATCGGCCGCTGTTCGTGGAGGGGGACCACCCGGCCGCGATGCACCAGCTCATGGCGGCAGCCATGGACGAGGCCCTCAACGACATCGCCACCATCCAGCGGCTCGCCCGGACCGGCAGCAGCAACGAGCGACCGGCGTGGCCGATGATCATCCTCCGCTCCCCCAAGGGCTGGTCCGGTCCCAAGGAGGTCGACGGGCTGCCCACCGAGGGGAGCTTCCGGTCCCACCAGGTGCCGCTCAACGACGTCCGCGGGCGACCCGAGCACATGGCGGTGCTGGAGGCATGGCTGCGAAGCTATCGCCCCGACGAGCTGTTCGACGAGCTGGGTCGCCCGGTGCCGGCCATCGCGGCGCTGGCGCCCCTCGGCGACCGACGGATGAGCGCCAACCCCAAGGCGAACGGCGGGCGCGTGCTCCGGGACCTGGCGCTGCCGGACTTCCGGGATTACGCGGTGGAGGTGCCCAGCCCTGCCGCCACGTCCAGCGAGGCGACCCGCATCACGGGTACCTTCCTGCGTGATGTCATCAGCGCCAACCAGACGAGCTTCCGGATCTTCGGTCCCGATGAGACCGCGTCGAATCGTCTGGGCTCGGTATTCGAGGTCACCGACCGGGTCTGGGCGACCCAGATCCTGCCCACCGACGACCATCTGGCCCGGGCGGGCCGGGTGATGGAGATCCTCTCGGAGCACCTCTGCCAGGGCTGGCTGGAGGGGTACCTGCTCACGGGACGCCACGGCCTGTTCGACTGCTACGAGGCGTTCATCCACATCATCGACTCGATGTTCAACCAGCACGCCAAGTGGCTCAAGACGACCCGCGAGATCGGCTGGCGGTTGCCCATCGCGTCGCTCAACTACCTGCTCACGAGCCATGTCTGGCGCCAGGATCACAACGGCTTCAGCCACCAGGACCCGGGCTTCATCGACCATGTCGTGAACAAGAAGTCGGAGGTCATCCGGGTCTACCTGCCGCCGGATGCGAACACGCTGCTGTCGGTGATGGACCATTGCCTGCGCAGTCGGCACTACGTCAACGTCATCGTGGCGGGCAAGCAGCCCGCCCTCGACTACCTGACCATGGACCAGGCGATCCTGCACTGTGCCCGGGGCATCGGCCTCTGGGACTGGGCGAGCAACGATGCGGGTGAGCCGGACGTGGTCATGGCCTGTGCCGGGGACACGCCCACGCTCGAGACGCTCGCAGCGGTGGACATGCTCCGAGGGGCGCTCCCTGACCTGCGGGTCCGGGTCGTCAACGTGGTCGACCTGATGCGCCTCCAGCCCGCTTCCGAGCATCCGCACGGGATGCCGGACGCCGAGTTCGATGCGCTGTTCACGCCCGACAAGCCGGTGATCTTCGCGTACCACGGCTATCCGTGGCTCATCCACCGGCTGACGTATCGGCGACGCAACCACGACAACCTCCACGTCCGCGGCTACAAGGAGGAGGGGACCGTCACGACGCCCTTCGACATGGCGATGCGCAACGACCTCGATCGTTTCCGGTTGGTCATCGATGTCATCGACCGGGTGCCTGGGCTTGGGACCCGCGCGGCCGCACTGCGCCAGGAGATGGTCGACCGGCGCCGGCTCGCCCGTGCCTTCGCGTACGAGACGGGCGAGGATCCGGCCGAGATCCGCGACTGGGTCTGGCCGGGCTGACTGGCGGCGTGTGGTCCTGACGTTCCGCGCGTCCTTGACGGTCCGGCCGTCCTGACGGTCGATGCACGTCCTCTTCCTCAACGCCGGTTCCCAGACCGTCAAGGCCAGCCTCATCGAGGGTGACCGGACCATCGGTCGGGCGACCGCGGAGAGCTCCGATCCGACCGGGGGACTCGGCGCGCTGCTGGGACGGCTGCCCGAGGGTGTGCCACCCGATGTCGTGGCGCACCGGTTGGTGCATGGCGGGCAGCGCTTCGTGGCGCCGGTCGTCGTGGACGCTGGCGTGGTCAGCGACCTTGAGGGCCTGGTGGCGCTCGCGCCGCTCCACATGCCCCCAGCGCTGCGGGTGCTGCGGGCCGCGCTCGAGCGGTTCCCGGACGTGCCCCACGTCTGCTGCTTCGACACGGCATTCCATGCCACTCTGCCCGAGGCCGAGGTGCGCTACCCGGTGCCCGACACGTGGTGGACCGACTGGGGGATCAGGCGGTATGGCTTCCACGGCCTCTCGGTGGAGTGGTCGGTCGGGCGGGCCGCAGAGCTCCTGGGGCGGCCCATCGGGGACCTGGCCCTCGTGGTGGCGCATCTCGGCGGCGGTTGCTCCGTGACGGCGGTGGAGGGTGGTCGATCGGTCCGCACATCGATGGGCTATACCCCGCTCGAAGGGCTGATGATGGCGACCCGCTCGGGGTCGATCGACCCGGGCGTGGTGCTGGGGCTGCTGCGTGACGGACGGCTCGATGTCGATGGGCTGTCGCACGCGCTCGAGCACCGCTCGGGTCTGCTGGGCGTGTCGGGCGTGAGCGCCGACCTGCGTGCCATCGAAGCTGCGGCCGATGGGGGCGACGGGGCCGCGCGGCTGGCCATCGAGATGTTCGTGTCGCGGGCCTCGGCCGGAATCGCGGCCGCGGCCGCGGCCCTGCCACGCCTGGATGCCCTGGTGTTCACGGCGGGCATCGGCGAGAACGCCGCGCGTGTCAGGTCGTCGATCGTGGCCCGCCTCGCGGTGCTGGGCATCGCGCCTGTGGCTCCGGTCGATCGTGGCACCGATGCCGTGCTGTCCGTCGCATCGTCCGGCCCAGCCGTCCTGCGTGTCGAGGCCCGCGAGGACCTCATCTGCGCCCGCCAGGCGGAGGCGTTGCTCGCGGTCGGTTGATGCGTGTCATCGGAGCGTGGATCTCCGCGTCGCCCGACCTCCGTGAGTCGCGCCGGTGCATCACGCCGTACGATCACCGTCCCGATGGGCCGAGCGACCGTTCTTCCGCGTCCGCCTCCGTCTCGAAGCTGAGGGCGGGATCGGCTTCCGGGGGATCGCCCTGTGGTGCATCGATCACGCCCGCTTCTCGTCGCCTCGTCATGAGTCGCGTCCATGCATCGCCGCGATCGACGGGGTCGACCGGCACCAGGAGCAGCCCACCGAGGACCATCGCCACCCGTGCGAGCTTGTCCAGCCGCATACCCGGGACCCGACCGCGTTCCATCCGCGAGATCGACGATTGGTCGACGCCCGACAGGGCCTCCAGGTCCCGCTGACTCAGCCCTGCGCGTTGGCGCGCATCCCGGACCGCCGCTCCGAGTTCCTCGAGCGCCTCCGTGACCGAGAGCGAGCTTCGTCGATACATCGCGCGCCTATTGCATCAGGTCCCTCGTACCGGACGATCGCGTGGTCCTTACCTGGGAATCACCGGGACACGTGGCACCATCGCTCGCCCGGAGCCTGATGCACCGGCGCGACTCACGGGGTGATGCCCGGCTGAGGAGCCGGACGCCCTGACCCCTGATGCACCGGCGCGACTCACACGCGAATGACGGCGGACTCTCGCCGTGCAGGATGGCGAGCCAGCCGTCCGGTTCGGTGGCCCAGCGTCGCCATGCGGCCGCGATGCGCTCCAGGTCCGCCACGCTGGCGAGGCCGTGGGCCAGGGCCTGATCGGCGAACGTCGACTTGGTGGCGCGGTCGGACCACGAGCTACCCCACCAGGCCCGGTCGTCGTCGGTGGCGAAGCACCAGGCGGTCGCGGTGGCAGCCACATCGTGCAGCCCGGCGGCGCGCGCCCAGGTCAGCATGCCGTCGTCCGGCATCGGGCTCGCCGCCGCTCGCTCGCGCGGTCTGGCGGTAGACCTCCAGCCAGTCGGTCAGTGCCGGGTCGGGCGGGTACCAGGTCATCGCCGCGTAGTCGGCATCCCTCGCCGCGACCAGGCCCCCGGGACGGCACACCCGACCCATCTCCCGCAGCAGGCCGACCGGATCGGGCACGTGCTGGAGCACCTGGTGCGCATGCACGACATCGAACGTGCCGTCGTCGTAGGGGAGTGCCATCGCGTCCGCGACCCGGAACTCGACGTTGTCCACGCCGGCCGCCACGGCGTCAGCACGCGCGGCCACGAGGGGCGCCTCGACCGCATCCAGGCCCACGACCTGCCCCGGCGCGACGAGGCGCGCGAGATCGAGCGTGATGGTCCCCGGTCCGCAACCGACGTCGAGCACCCGCAGGCCGGGTTCCAGGTACGGCAGCAGGTACGCGGCAGAGTTCTCGGCCGTCCGCCAGCGATGCGACCGCAGCACGCTCTCGTGATGGCCATGGACGTAACGCGGCGTGCTGGACATCGACCGATGCTAGCGATCCTGCCAGCGGGGTACGATCCCGATAGGACGAGGCCGGGACGCGGCGAGGTCGACAACGCGCAGGGAGGCTCCATGCCCATCGAGTGGGACCCGCAGGCTCAGCAGTGGCATCTGCACAACGGACGCCTCAGCGTGGTCCTCGCCATCCTCGAGAACGGCGCCCTGGGCCAGCTCTACCTCGGCGCGCCACTCGAGACGGGCCGCGACTACCGTCACCTCGCTCGCGGCGCGTTCCCGGGCTACGCCAACCGGGTGGGTGAGTCCATCAGGTTCGAGCTGCCGACACCCGATTCGGGTGACTACCGCCAGCCAGCGCTGTCGGTCCGGCACGCGGACGGCTCGAGGGTCCTCGATCTGCGCTGTGCGACCCATCGGATCCTCGCCGGCAAGCCGCCGCTCCCCGGGCTGCCGAGCACGTACACCGAGGACCCCGCGGAGGCCGAGACGCTGGAGATCGACCTTGTCGACGCGACCAGCGGCCTGACCGCCATCGTCCGGCTCAGCATCTTCCGCGACCACGCGGCGATCGCCCGCAGCATCAGCGTCCGGAACGACGGCCCGACGCTCGTGCGCCTGCACACCGTCATGAGCGCATCGCTCGACATCCTCGACGGGGAGTGGGAGCTCATCTCGCTCCATGGTTCGTGGTCCCGGGAACGGCACATCGTGCGCGCGCCCCTCGTCACCGGCCGCAGGGTCATCGAGAGTCTGCGCGGCTCATCGAGCCTGGAGCAGTCGCCCTTCCTGGCGCTCGTCCGGCCGAGCACCACGGAATCCGAGGGGGAGGCCATCGGCGTCAGCCTCGTCTACTCCGGTGACTTCCTCGCCGATGCGGAGGTGGACCAGTACTCGACCCTGCGGTTGCGCATGGGGCTGCATCCCGACACATTCGAGTGGGCGCTCCCGCCGGGTGACACGTTCACGGCTCCCGAGGCAGTCACCGTCCATTCGACGGCGGGGCTGGGCACCATGAGCGAGACCTTCCACCGGCTGTATCGGACGCGGCTCGCCCGCGGCGAGTGGCGCGATCGACCGCGCCCGGTCTTGCTCAACAACTGGGAAGGCACCTACTTCGACTTCGACGAAGAGCGACTGGTCGCCATCGCCACGGTGGCCCGCGACCTGGGGGCGGAGCTGTTCGTGCTCGACGACGGCTGGTACGGTCGTCGCGACTCGGATGATCGATCGCTGGGTGACTGGATCGTCGACCGTCGCAAGCTGCCGGGCGGCCTCGAGGGCCTCGTGGGGCGGGTCACGTCCCTGGGAATCTCGTTCGGCATCTGGATCGAGCCCGAGATGGTCAGCGCGGACAGCGACCTCTTCCGGGCACACCCTGACTGGGCCATCGGCGTGCCGGGTCGGCCGCGCACGGAGAGTCGGCAGCAGCTGGTGCTGGACATCGGCCGGACCGAGGTGCGCGACCACATCTTCGATGCCCTGGAGGCCGTCCTGTCGTCCGCACCCGTCAGCTATGTCAAGTGGGACATGAACCGGACGATGACCGAGACCTACGGCCTGGGGCTGCCGCCGGAGCGCCAGGGCGAGATGCGCCATCGGTACATCCTGGGGCTCTACGACCTCTATCGACGCCTGAACGAACGATTCCCGCACATCCTGTTCGAGTCCTGTGCGAGCGGCGGCGGACGGTTCGACGCGGGGATGCTCGCCTTCGCGCCCCAGGCCTGGACGAGCGACGACACCGAGGCCATGGAGCGGCTGCGCATCCAGTGGGGAACGTCGCTGGCGTTCCCGGTGAGTTCCATGGGCGCCCATGTGGCCGCGGTGCCGAACCACCAGGTGGGGCGTGTCACACCGCTCGCGACACGGGCGGCCGTGGCGTTCTTCGGCGCCTTCGGCTATGAGCTGGACCCGGTCGCGCTGGGGCCCGAGGAGCGAGCGCAGGTCGCGGCCCAGATCGCGTGGTTCAAGTCGCACCGCGAGACCATCCAGTTCGGCCGCTTCCTGCGGTTGCGGAGCCCGTTCGAGGGGGACGGCAACGACACCGCCTGGATGGCCGTCTCCGACGACGCGCAGCACGCGGTCGTGGGCTGGTACCGGGCACTGTCCCGGCCTGTGCCCGGCCCGCGATCGGTCCGGTTGCGTGGCCTCGATCCCGCCGCGCGCTATCGGGTGAGGGTCTGGCCGGCGGCAGAGGACGCCCTCGTCCGCCGCAATGCCCTGGTGCGTGGCGGCGACGAGCTGATGAGCGTCGGCCTGTTCCTCGATGACGTGCCGCGCGAGTCGGCGATGCGCGGCGACTTCCAGGCCCGCCTGTTCGAGCTCGAGCGCGTCTGAGTCCTGCCGAGCGCGCAGGGGCGAGCCACGCCGGCAGCTCCACGACCAGGCGCAGCCCGGCTCCACGGCACCACCGCGCGGGCTACCAGACTCCCGCGAGGACTGACAGGACGACCAGCGTCGCGGGAATGAGCAGGTCGGGCAGGATCGCGTAGTAGTTGCCGGGGCTGAAGTTGCCCCGCTGCCTGGTCTCGACGATGTGGATGACGGCCGCGCCCACGAAGAGCGGGACCACCATCAGGACCGCGGCGTTGACGATCGTGCCGCGGTAGAAGACGGCCGCGAGCCCGACGAGAGCCCAGCCCAGCTCCGCGAGGCCGAGCTCCTTCTGGAAGTAGTTCCCCGCCGGCCATCCGATGCTCTCGGCCGTTCGGTCCGAGGCGAGGGTGTGGCCGGCGAAGCCGATCAGGCCGCTCAGGCCCACGGTGACCGTGATCTGGTAGAAGAGCAGGTTGGCCGCGATCGCCGGAATGGCTCTCATCGCCGGATCGGCGAGTGTCGTGACCACTCCGGCGAGCATCCCGGCGAACCACACGGCAAGGAACACCATTGTTGCGTCTCCTCTCCCCGCCGAGCCATGCCGGCGGCAGATGCGCCCCGGCCGTGGGCCGCTGCGCCGTGGCCGGGGCTGACCACGAGCGGCGCGCGCGAACTCCCGCAAGGAGGGTCCCCCTCGCTGTTCCGGGAGTCGTCCGCACCGGCCCTTTCGAGGCTTCGCGACGCGGCGTCGACCCCCTTTCGCGGCGCATGCTGGGCCGGCGCGGATCAGAAGTCCAAGACACAGTCTCGATCACACTCATAACCGGTGACGTATGATCGGCTCCGTGGACATCCGGCAGCTCGAGGCGGCGGCGGCCGTCGCCCGGCTCGGCAGCTTCACGCGGGCGGCGGAGGAGCTGTTCGTGGCGCAGCCCGCCCTCTCGGCCACCATCAGGCGGCTCGAGGACGAGCTGGGGCTGCGTCTCTTCGACCGGACGACGCGGCGGGTAGCGCTCACTCCTGCCGGCGAGGCGTTCGTCCGGCGGGCGGAGCGGGTCCTCGGAGACCTGCGGGAGCTGCGCGCCGAGATGGCGAGGCACGCCGGGGCGGCCCGCGGGCGGCTCCGCGTCGGCGCCTGGTACACGGTCGACCCCTGGCTGCCCGAGATGCTGGCACCCTTCCACGCCGCCCATCCGGCCGTTGAGGTGACCGTCCGCGAGGTCAACTCGGACCGGATGCTCGACCTGCTTCGCTCGGGGGACCTCGACGTCGCGCTGCCCATCCTCCGGCCCGGCCTCGACCTCGACGAGATCGAGCTGCTGCCCTACATCGAGGAGCCGTTCGTCCTCGCCGTGCCGCCCGGGTCCGCGCTCGCCGCGTTGCGCTCGGCGGAGCTCGCCGACGTCGCGGGCGAGCCGCTCATCACGTTCAACCCGGGCTCGTCGCTCCGCCGGCTCGTCGAGCAGGCGTTCGCGGCTTCGGGCTTGGAGCCCCGCGTCGCGCTGGAGACCATCGAGACGAGCGCGGCCCGCGCGATGGTGTCCAGCGGCCTCGGCGTCGCCATCCTGCCCGAATCGGTGGCGACCCGCCCCGGCCCGCCGGTGACCGTGGTCACCCTGGGCGCGTCCCCCATCCGACGGTCGGCCGTGGCATGGCGGCAGGGGCCGGGGTCGCCGGCACGCGACGCGTTCCTCGTGGCCGTGACGAGGTGGCGCGACGGGCATCTCGGCAAGGCCCGACGCGGCTAGCTGTAGTCACCACGGAGGTCGTTGACGACTACCGAGCAGGCTCGCCGCGAGACCCGCAGCGGTGATGGACGCTCGGGCTGGATCGTTGTCCCGCCCGCCCGGAGAGCCACGCTCGGGCACGGGTGCGGGAGTTCGGCACGTTGGATCAGGAGCAGGTCCGAGTGCCCCCTACAGTCGTCCGAGTGGGCCACCCCTCCGGTTCCGGCAGCCGCCGCGCGAGGATCCACACGAGCTGCGCCGTCGTCGTCGCTCCCACCTTGGACTGCGCGTTCGCCAGGTGGTGCTTGACGGTCGAGTGCGCGAGGCCGAGACGGTGGGCGGCCGCCTTAGCTGAGCTGCCGCCGCGCCGGCGTGGACAGACGTGAGAAGGCCACCGGAATGGGATCCGGCGGCCTTGGTGCAGCGGTGACGGCGCAGGTCAGTCTCGGTCACCCTGGCCGAAGTCCAGCCCGACCCGAGTGCTGACGTAGATATCGGCGGTCGCTCCGCGCCCGAAGTACAGGCGAGTCCCATCTCCGGAGAGCGATGGTCGCGTCTCCGGACTCCGCGGTGTTCACGGCCGCCACCGGGACGGGGCTCGACCACAGTCCGGTCGACCGGTCGAGTCTCGACGTCCAGATGTCCATGTTCCCGCCTCGATTCGACGCGAACACGATCTCCGTCCCGTCGCGGCTCACGTTGGGCATCTGGTCCACTGCCGCGCTGTTCAGCTCGGCCACGGCCTGCGGTGTCCCGAACGTGCCGTCGCGGTTCAGGCTGCTTCGGTAGATGTCGTGGTTCGCCCCTGTTCCGGTGCTCGAGAAGTACAGGATCGCCTGTCCGCGGGTGAGCACCAGCGACGGCCCGAACTCACCGCCCGGGAAGTTGGGTCCGGTCCCGTCGGAGACGCAGCCGAGGTGCCGTGGCGTCGTCCACGTTCCGCTCCGCTGCTGGGTGATGTAGATGTCCCCGACCGGTGGCGTCATGCCGGGCGTCGCGCCACAGGCAGCGCGATCCGAGACGAACAACAGCCGGCCCCCGTCCAGCGGGGTCGGGCAGAACTCATGGTCCCCGGTGTTGATCACGGAGCCGAGGTTCTGCATCGGCCCCCATGGCGACCGCTTGTTGGGGCGCTCGGCGACCCAGATGTCGTTCTTGCCGAACCCGCCCGCTCGCGTGGAGGCGATATACAGCTGCTTGCCGTTCGGTGATTCGATGGGGCAGCCGTCGTGGGCGGCCGTGTTCACCTCGGCCACCGCCGCAGGCGCGCCCCAGCCGGAGTACTCGGTCGGCCCGTGAGCACCGGCCGGGACCGCGCTGGCTGCCAGGATGAGGAACGCGCCCACCGTGGACGCCAGTGCTCCCAGGTGTGGCCTTGCCGCCGGGGCCGGACTGTTTCGAGTCATCTCCCTTCTCCTCTGCTGGTGGCGGGACATCGGCCCGCGAGTCACGGAGAAGGCTGGCCCTAAGCGTGGTCCGACCGCATCGGCTCAGTCCTTAGTCGAGGAGCCCCGATCGGCCTCATTTATCGGTCGACGCGTCAGCAGGTGTAGAGCGGGGTCCCGCCTGCAAGCTCGGCAACGACGTCCGCCGCGGAGATGATCCGCGCGCCCTCGATCAGCTGCTCGTCGGTGATGCCACGCGGTTTCGTGCACGCGCCACACGCCCAGATCTGCCCGCCGCTGTCCAGCAGCGACGCGATGACCTCACGGAGCGGTTGCATGCCCTCGTGGTGGATGTCATCCGCGTAGCCCTGCGTCGCCAGCCAGACGCCTTCGATCGTGAGCAGCACGATGGCTTCCTGGTCCGCCGATGCGGCGACGTTCGCGACGATGAACGGCAGCGTCGCTCGCTCGGGATCCTCGCGCCCGTGTGTGGCTTGCGCCATGAATTCGAGGCATCTATCTGGTCCTCCAAGACCTACTTCCGACGCAGGTAGTAACGCGTCCGCCCCGGCCCGTCCTCGACGATCGCCACGATGGGATTGCCAGTCAGCCTCGACCACGAAGCCAGGCCGCTTCGCGCCGTCGGGTCGTCGGAGATGACCTCCATGACCTGGCCGGTACTCAGCTGGCGCATCCGGGATGCGATGATCGGGGTCAACGTCGAACAGGCCTGCCCGACAAGGTCCATACGAACGTCCGGTGCCGGGGTGCTCGATGCATCCATCATTGCCTTCTCCGTCCCTCTTGCGGTGCGGGGAGGGTATGTCTTGGTGGCGATCCACTGCAATGGGGCGCTCCTTGGTTTCCTGCGGATGGGGTCCTTAGGCCAGCCCCATGCAGGGATCCCGCTCGCCAAGGCCCGATAATCGCCCGATGACCGTACGGATCGCGAGCCCCGTGTTCGTCGGACGCGGCGAGGAGCTGCACCGGCTGCAGGCCGCGCTGGAAGGTGCCAGGTCCGGGGTGGTCGGCACGGTCATCGTCGGGGGCGAGGCCGGCGTCGGCAAGACACGTCTGCTTGCGGAGCTTCGAGCCGGCGCTGCGTCCGCCGGAGTTCGCTTCCTCGCAGGTGCCTGTGTCGATCTCGGTGATGGTGCGCGTCCGTATGACCCACTCGTCGCTGCGCTTCGTCCATGGTTGAAGGCCCTGCCTGCTGAGGAGTTCGAGCGCATCGTCGGTCCCGCGCGATCCGCTGTCCAGCAGCTGATCCCGGACCTTGAGACCGGCGGCGGCGGTGCGACCGTTGCCGACACATCCACGTCCTCCACCCAGTCCTCCCTCTATCTCCAGGTGCTCGGGCTCATCGAGCGCATCGCGGCGGATATCGTCACCGTCATCGTGCTGGAGGACCTCCATTGGTCGGATCGATCGACCCGCGACATGCTGCGGTTCCTGGTGCGGAACCTCACGCACGGTCGAGTCGTGCTGATCGGCACCTATCGAACCGAGGAGCTCAATGAGCGCCATCCATTCCTTGCCCTGCTTGCTGAGCTCGGGCGCACTGGACAGGTGGAGCGGATGGAGCTCGCCCCGTTCACGACGGGCGAGGTCCGCGACCAGCTCGCGGGGATCCTCGGCCGTCCTCCAGGCCGAGCCCTCGTCACTCGCCTCCACGAGCGCGGCGGAGGCAACGCATTCTTCACGGAGGAGCTGCTCGTCGTCGAGCAGCGGGGAGCGCAACGCCTGGGGCTGACCCTTCGAGAGACGCTGCTGGCTCGGATCGGCGGCCTTTCGACCGAATCGCGACAGCTCCTGCGCGTGGTCGCCGTGGCCGGTCAGTCCGCGAGACACGACGTCCTTGCGATCGTCACCCGCATGGGGCCAGACGAGATCGCTCGGGCACTGCGAGAGGCGATCGATCGTTCCCTGCTGCTGGCTGGCGACGATGAGGTCATGCAGTTCCGCCACGGCCTCGTTCGCGAAGCGGTCTACGAGGAGCTGCTGCCGGGCGAGCGGCTGGCGCTCCATACCGCGGTGGCGGTGGCGGTCGAAACGGTTCATGCCGGCTCCGACGTCGATGCGGCGGTAGCCTCCGAGCTGGCTCATCATTGGTACGAGGCACGTGACGCGCGCCAGGCGCTGCCGGCCCTGTTGCGCGCCGGACGGGCCGCGGAGCGGATGTTCGCCTTCGGCAACACATTCGCGCACTACCACCTCGCATTGAGCCTGTGGCCCACCTCCACCGAGACCGCCGAAGGGCTGACGCGCCATGAGCTGACGATGCGTACCGCCGAGGCAGCCGCCCTGACCGGGGCGTACCGCCCGGCGATCGAGCTGGTGCAGGCAGCGCTCGGCGCCGAGCACATCGCTGAGCCGGACCCGATGCGCACCGGGACGCTCCTCGAACGGCTCGCCGTCTATCACCTCGGCTCAGGCAACCCCGACGCGGCACAGCCCGTGGCGATCCAGGCACTGGAGCGTCTGCCGGCCGACCCTCCGTCGGTCGCACGCGCCCAGGTACTGGGCGTCCTGGCCCAGGCGCTCGGGCTGAAGTGCCACTTCAGCGAGTCGAACCGCATCGCCCAGGAGGCCCTGTCGACGGCCCGGGCGGTTGGCTCGGCCGCGGCGGAGATCCGCGCATTGGGCTGCATCGGGCGCAACGCCGCGGCGGTCGGCGAAGCGGACTCGGGGGTTCGCACCCTGCGTGAGGCGCTGAGCCTGGCGCGCTCCGTGGGGGATTTCACCGGAGCTGCCGAGATCTCCATCGAGCTCGCGCTGGCACTCCACTGGGCGGGCGACCTGGATGCGGCCTGTCTCGTGGCCGAGGAGGGTATCGCGGAGAGCGGCCGGTGGGGAGCGGAGGGATACGGGGGAGCTCTGCGAGCGATCCGGGGTCTATCGGCCTTCCTCCTCGGGCGCTGGCCGGAGGCGGATGTCTGGATCTCGGGCGCCCTCGAGCGAGATCCCGTCGGCTCTCACGGAGTCCTGGCGCACGGCGCCCAGGCGCTGCTCGACCTGGGACGCGGCGGGCTGGACTCGGCCGCCGAACACCTCGAGATGGTGCTGCTGATGTGCAAGGCATTCACGGCAACCGCGTATGGGTGGACGGACCTGTACTCGAGCATCGCCCTGCTATCGATCGCGCGCGGGCAGCCGTCCGAAGCCATCGACTCCGTGCGAGAGAGCCTGGCGCGTTCGGCCGAGCCGGAGCGCGATGTCCACATGCGCGTGTGCCATCGCCTGGCGATCCGAGCCGCGGCTGATCTGGCCGAAGTGGCTCGTGCATTCGGCGATGTGGCCGGGTTGGACCAGGCCATCGCGATCGGACGCGAGTTCGACGAACGGCTCGACCGGCACGCGCAGCTCGTACGCGCGTTGCCTGGCGGGGGCGATCCGCACCTGGCCCTCGACGCAGCACTGGGCACGGCCGAGCTGAGCCGGCTCGAGGGTCGCCCGAGCGCGGCCGCATGGGCCGTCGCCGGCGGCCGCGGCCGATGGGCTGCAGCATCCCCACGAGGCTGCCTACAGCCGATTTCGCCAGGCCGAGGCGATCCTGCTCTCACGCGGGCCGCGGGGCGCCGCGCAGTCCGCTGCGGAGGAGGCGTACCAGATCGCATCCGATCTGGGGGCCATCCCGCTCCAACGGGAGATCGAACGGCTGGCCGTACGGTCACGGCTCGACCTCGCGGGCCGGCCCGTGGCGTCCGAGGGAACCTCCTCTGTTGCGCCTGTCGGGCGTGCGATCCCATTCCGGCTGACGCGGCGCGAGCAGGACGTGCTCGAGCGCCTCACGACGGGGCGCACGAACCGGGAGATCGCCGCTGACCTGTTCATCAGCGAGAAGACGGCCAGCGTGCACGTGTCGAACATCAAGTCGAAGCTGGGCGCGAACGGCCGCGCGGAGATCGCAGCGATCGCGGTGCGTCTGGCCCTCGTCCCAGAGACCCCGGGCGCATATGAGCTGGAGGGGACGGTGTCCAGCACTCCACCCCAGCGAGCGGGTCGACCTTTCAGCTCGCGACCCACCTGAGCCCGCCCGATGCGGCGGTGCTCGACGCATCCCGCGCCAGAGTGCGAGCATGATGCGACCGGGATGCCAACGCAGGTCACCCGGCGTGTGATCGCGAAGGGAACCCAGCCATGGCCCAACCAGACCCGGATGTGGACATCTTCCAGGTGATCAACGACCTCTCGATGGAGGAGGAAGGGCTCTGGGCGAGCGCGGGCGACGGCCGCGGGCTCGACCCCGAGGAGCGGCAGCGACTGGAGGCCATCAAGGTCCAGCTCGACCGCGCCTATGACCTGCTCCACCAGCGCCAGGCCCTGCGGGCTGCGGGCGAGGATCCGACGGTTGCCCAGCCGCGCCCGGCAGAGGTCGTCGAGCGCTACCAGCAGTAGCGCGCCGCCGGCTCCCCAGCGTCCGCCTCTACACTCAACGGGTGCTGGAGCTATGGGCCGCCGACGACGCGTTCGGCCATCTCGACCGATACCTGCGGGCCCAGGGATTCTTCGCCGCAGACCCCCACGGTCATGACGACCGGGTCGCCGATGTCTACCTGGGCTATGGCTTGTCCGCCCCCCTTCGACGGACGCCCCGCCCCGCCCCGCCCGAGCCCGCCCGCCTGCCCTTGCTCGCCTGCCAGGTGCGCGACGCGGACCCAGCTGGGCCCCCGGTGGCCGGTGGCCGGTTCGAGATCGGGCCCTGGCGCCAGACCTGGAGCCCGCTCGAGCACCAGCGCGCCATCGGACGTGCGCGTGCCGCGATCGCCGCCGGCGAGGTCTACCAGGTCAACCTCGTCCAGCACCTGGCGGCTCCCTTCGCCGGCGACCCACGAGGTGTGGCGCAGGCCCTTGGTACGCTTCGGCCGCGCCACGGACGGTCGTTGCGTGGCGATGGCTGGGTCATCGTGTCGGCGTCTCCGGAGCTGTTCCTGTCACGCCGCGGCGACACCCTGACCACGATGCCCATCAAGGGCACCCGCCCACAGGGTGGCGCGGCGGAGCTCCGGGCATCGGCCAAGGACGCCGCCGAGCACGTCATGATCGTCGACCTGGAACGCAACGACCTGGGACGCGTCTGCGAGCCTGGCAGCGTCATCTGGCCGGAGCTCATGACGCCGCGCGCGATGGCCGGTGTCGAGCACCTCGTGTCGCGGGTGACGGGACGGGTGCGCAGGGAGCTGACGCTGCCCGAGCTGCTGGCGGCGACCTTCCCGGGTGGCTCCGTGACCGGCGCCCCCAAGATCGCGGCCATCGACCAGATCGCGGCGCTGGAGCCGGTCGGTCGTGGCGCGTCGATGGGTGCCCTGGGGGTCATCCAGCCCAACGGCGACTTCGACCTTGCGCTCACCATCCGGACGTTCGCCATCGTCGATGACGTCATCCACCTCTGGGTGGGTGGTGGCATCGTGTGGGACTCCGATCCCGTCGCGGAGGTCGAGGAATCGTGGGTCAAGGCGCGCCCGTTGCTCACGGCCCTCGAGGCGGCGGGCCGGAGCCAGGCAGCTGCCCGGGTAAGCGCATGACCCACGGGTCGGACGTCATGAAGCCCGTGGCGGTGGCCGTCCTGGGGCGTGGCGTCGTGCGACCCGGACGCGCCGGTCATCGCGGCCGACGACTCGGCGCTCGCGCGTGGTCAGGCCGCGTTCGAGACGCTGCGGGTCTACGGCGGCCATGCGTTCGGCCTCGACGAGCATCTCGCCCGGCTGCGCGCATCGGCCGCGAGGATGGAGCTGCCCGATGTCGCCCGCGAGGACCTGGAGGCGCTCGCAGCTCAGGCGCTGGCCGCGTCAGGTCTCCAGGACGCGGCGCTCCGCTTCTACTGGACCGGCGGCCGTGACGGTGCCCGGACCGCGACCGCACTGGCCACCGTGACGCCGATCCCCGACGACCTCGAGACGCTCCGGGCCCGAGGCCTGCGGGTCGTGAGCCTGGAGCTGGGCATCGACCACGCTGCTCGGGCACGCTCGCCGTGGCTGCTCGGTGGCGTCAAGTCGACGAGCTACGCGGTCCACGTCGCGGCGCTCGCCGAGGCGCGCCGGCGCGGCGCGGATGACGCGATCCTGCTGGCCTCCGATGGGCTGGTGCTCGAGGGTGCCACGAGCAACGTCTGGTGGGCTCGGGGCGGCCGTATCCGGACACCCGGGCTGGACCTGGGCATCCTCGCGGGGGTGACCCGGTCGCACCTCATCCGCCTTGGTGGGGGTCTCGGCTACACCGTCGAGGAGGGCGGCTGGCCGCTCGCCGACGTGCTCGCCGCGGACGAGGTGTTCCTGTCGTCGTCGGTGCGCGAGGTCGTCGGCGCCATCGACATCGACGGCCGCCCGGTGGGGGAGGGCCGACCGGGACCGGTCGCGACCGCACTCCAGGCCGCGCTCCGCGACGAGGCCACGCGTCGCGCCTGAACCGCGTCAGCGCTGCGCGAACCGGTCCAGCCGGAACATCGAGAGGTCGAACGCGGGCTGGCGGTCCATGGCCATGTCGGCGAGGACCTCCCCGATGGCGCTCGCGAACTTGAAGCCGTGGCCCGAGCAGGGTGAGGCGAGGATGACCTGGGGCAGGCCCGGGTACCGGTCGATGATGAAGTGCTCGTCGGGGGTGTTCGTGAAGATGCAGGTCTTCCAGCTCAGCAACGGGCCGTTGGCGTCGGGGAAGTAGCGTGCCAGCCCGTGCCGGAGCAGGCGCTCGTCCTCGGCATCGACCGCGTCCCGATCGAGACGGTCGGGGTCGATGACCTGTCCACGGTGGTGATAGCGCCCGAACTTGAAGCCCGGGATGCCGTAGCTCGGGAAGCCATACCACTCCGTGCCGCCCTCATCGAGGATGAACACCGGGAATGCGCCGACCCGGAACCGCTCCGGCCGCAACGGTTGCGTCCAGAGCAGCACCTGGCGCTCGGGTACCGAGAGGGTCCGCAGCGGTGCCGCCAGGCGTCCCATCCAGGCGCCCGCCGAGAGCACCAGCCGGTTCGCGCGGTACTCGGCGCGCGCGGTGCGGACCACCACCCCATCGCCCACCGGCTCCCAGTCGATGACCGGCTCGTGGCCGTGGATCTCCGCGCCGTCGTCGATGGCCGTCATCGCATATGCGGCGATGGCCCGCTCGGACAGCACGAAGCCCGCGTCCGCCTGGTAGACCCCGACCATCCCGTCCGGCAAGGCGAACCCCGGGAACCGGGCACGCAGCGCTGGCGCGTCCAGCAGCTCGAACGGGATGTCGTGCTCCCGGCACGCGGTCAGGGCGCCCTGGACCATGACCGAATCGGGGTGCCCAGCATCGATGCCGCCGGTCGTGATGAGCAGGCGTTCGTCGACCCGGGCACCGAGCGCATGCCACCGCTCATAGGCGCGCCGGACAAGCGGCACGTAGCGCGGATCCTCGTTGTAGGCGAGCCGGATGATGCGCGTCACGCCTCCCGACGAGCCTGTCTCGGTCGGGCACGCCCGACCGTTCCAGGCCCAGGACGCGCTGCCCCCGGGCCGCGAGCTCCGCGACCGTGGCGCTGCCCATGGCGCCCACGCCCACCACGATGACGTCATACGTGTCGGCTGTCATGCGCGCGTCATCCTCCGACCGCACGTCGACGGAAACAAAAGAGCGGCGCGGATCGCCGATCCACGCCGCTCGCTGACAGACCCGGATCAGACGGCGGTGACGCCGGCCTCCGTGAACGCAGCCTTGATGCTCGGGCGGTTGCAGTACCAGAGCACCAGCAGCGGCAGCACGAACAGGCCCCAGTTGGCCTGGCTGCCACCGGAGAGCAGGATGAAGGTGGCGTTGATGAGGGCGAAGATGGCCATGATCTCGCAGAACAGCAGGCCCCAGGGCTGGAGCGAGAAGAGGGCGCCGCCGACGCCGATCCAGATGAGGCCGACGATCAGGGTGAGCAGCCCGCTGAACCAGACTCCGTTCCCCGACTCCACCGGCCCGAACGTCACCGCGTTCATGAGCCGGAGCCCAGCGAACACATACATCACGCCGACCAGCGTGGCCAGGACAGGCCGAGCAGAATGACACCAAACGGACGACTCACGCGTTCACCCTCCTATCGACTTCGGACATGAAGTCGTTCATGCACAAGGGTACCGTTCTGTGAGGATGCTGCAAGCCGACTTGCCGCATCGACTGTCGTTGTGGCAAGGTTCGCGACCTCATGCATCGCCTCGATCGCGCCCGCGCAGACGTCCCAGTCGATGTGCTGTCGTCCATGTCTCCGGCGGGCGCCGGTCGGCCTCGCGTTCGCCTCCCCAGCACGGGATGGGCCGCTAGCGAGGGACCTCCGGACGGCGCTCGCGGATCATCGCATCCCGCGTCCCGCACCGTCACCTGGAGCATCTCCCTCATGTCGTCTCGGTCAACCTCGGCTCATCGATCCCCGCGGCCATCGCTTTGGTGCCGCCTTCTCGGTCGTCCTGCTCGTCCTCGCGTTCATCCTCGGGCAGCCCATCATCGTGGCGGCCGTGGGCGTCTTCGCTGGGCGTGAGCGCCTGGTTCGGCACCCGATACTCGGTCGCTGGGCCGCCCCTGGCCCACGTCCGCCGCCTGCTGCACATCGGCCCGCCGCGGGAGCTCGAGGTGGAGTGGCCGCCGCGGTTCGCCCAGGCCATCGGGTTCCTGGTGCTCGCGGTCGCGACATTCCTCTTCCTCGTGGGCCTGCCCGTCCCTCGGCGTGGCTGTTCACGGGCGCCGTCGCAGCGCTCCAGACCGTGCTCGCCGCGACCGGCTACTGCCTGGGCTGCCGACTCTACTTCCTGAGCTGGAAGGCGCCCGTGCTGTTCCGCCGACTCGCCCGCTAGTACAGCGCTAGGTGTCGGGCTGCCCAGTCGATGACGACGTTCGTCGGCTGGGTCGGATCGATGCGCACCCGGACCGGGCACCTGGCACCGCCCGACCGCGAGCGTCGTCCGGGACCAGGCTGCCCGTCCGCACTTCGTAGCTGGCGCCGCCCGGTGGCGTGACATCCAGGGTGAGCCGGACGAGCGAGTCGCCCCGGACGTTGACGCCGGTGTCGGTCAGCTCGCCGGATGATGGCCGTGGCCGGACGACCCGTGGCCAGCACCGTCTCCTGCGCGCCGGGCCGCAGGTCGAGGGTGGTGGAGTCCATGGTCACCTGGCCGCCGGCGATCATCCCCGGGTCGACGGAGATGCCCAACCGTCCCAGCTGGTCGGTGATGGCCTCGACCGCGACCGCGTCGACACCCGGTGTCGCCGACCGCGGACCGCTGATGGTGTTGGGCGCGACGGCGCCCATGGTCGAGAGCGTGTTCGGCTGGACCGTCGTCAGCTGCATGGGCGCGCCGTCCTCCGACACCGGCCGCGCCGCACGGGCCGCACTGCCGACGCCCATGACGTCGATGGTCAGCCTCCGCGGGTCGGTCGGATCGACCATCACCGGCACGGTCGCGCCCACCTGGAGCGCGGCCATCGGAACATCGACGTGAGCTGCCGGTGGTCCAGCGTCGTAGGCCGGCCGCCCAGGCACCGACGACCCGCAGCCGGAAGGTCAGCAGCACGTTGATGTTGTTGACCACGAGGTTGCCGCCGCTCACCGACGAGGATCGTCGCCTGGCCCGGGATACCCGATCTCGAGCAGTCGCTGACGGGCACCCGCAGACGCGTGACGTGGCGATGCCCATGAGGGTGAAGATGATGCCCATCGGCAGCAGCGTGAGGGCCGCGATGCCGGCGCCCATGCCGGTCACCTCGCCGTCGATCCGCCCGAGCTGGGGCACGCAGGAGACGATGAGCAAGGCCAAGGCCGACGATCGTGAGCACGATGCCGACGACGGTGAACACCCGCATCGGGGCACTCTGCCACGAATCCGGGGCCGACGGCATCGGCGTTCGTGGCTACACTCGGGAGTGCCGTGACCACCGTCGTACCTGCCGCGACCGCCGAGCCCGTCGTCCGCGTGCGCGGGCTGCGCAAGTCCTATGGCGACCACGAGGCGGTCAAGGGCATCGATCTCGAGGTCCGCAGGGGTGAGGTGTTCGCGCTGCTGGGGCCCAACGGCGCCGGCAAGACCACGACGCTGGAGATCCTCGAGGGGTACCGGAGCCGCACCCAGCGGCGAGGTGTCCGTGCTCGGTCACGATCCGGGACGATCGGGACCGGCGCCTCCAGGAGCGCGTCGGAATCTGCCTCCAGACCGACGGGCATCGAGCGATACCTGACGGTGGTCGAGGTCGCTGCGGCTGTACCGCGGCTACTACCCCGGCTCCCCGACCGGTCGATGAGCTGCTCGACCTCGTCGGGTCTCACGGAGCAGGCCGATGTCCGGGTGCGGCAGCTGTCGGGCGGCCAGCGGCGGCGCCTGGACCTCGCGGTGGCGCTCGCGGGCGACCCGGAGCTGCTGTTCCTCGATGAACCCACGACCGGCTTCGACCCCGACGGCCCGGCGCCAGGCCTGGGACATGGTCAAGCGGCTCGTGGGGTCGGGGCGGACGGTGCTGCTGACGACCCACTTCATGGACGAGGCCCAGGTCCTCGCCGACCGACTCGCGGTCATCGTCGACGGCCGGCTGGTCGCCCAGGGGACGCCCGACGAGGTCGTGGACGCGGGACATCCGCCCTGACCCTCATCCGGGCACGACCGCCGGACGCACCGCGCCAAACCTGCCGGCTGCGCTGGAGGCCGCGGTGACCCGCACCGCGGATGGCACGCTCGAGCTGCGCACCGACCGACCGACGGAGCTCGTCCACGAGCTGACGGGCTGGGCCATCGCCGCCGGCTTCGCGCTCGAGGACCTGTCCGTCAGCCGCCCGACGCTCGAGGATGCCTACCTGGGGCTCGTGGGACCGGACGGCCATGGCGACGAGGCAGCGGCGCCCGGGGCGTCGGGCGATCGGCCGTCCCGACGGGGTCGACGATGACCGCCGCGCGGCTCATCGGCCGCCAGGTGCGCTACGAGAACACCGCCTTCTGGCGCAACCCGGCCGCGGCATTCTTCACGTTCGCGTTCCCGCTCATCTTCATGGTCCTGTTCAACCTCATCCTCGCGGGCAGACCATGGGAGTGCCGCAGGCGGCCCAGTTCTACACCCCGGCCATCATCACGTTCTCCATCGTCAACGCCTGCTACACGAGCATCGCGATGACGGTCAGCCTCGCCCGCGATGAGGGCATCCTGAAGCGCGTCCGTGGCACGCCCCTGCCAGGCTGGGCGTACCTCATCGCGCGGATGCTCCAGTCGGTGCTCGTGGCGCATGCTGCTGGTGGTCATCGTGGCCATCATCGGCCGGCTCGTTCTTCGGGGTCGCGCTGCCCTTCGGCCAGCTGCCGCTGCTGGTCGTCGTGCTGTTCGTGTCGGGCGCCTCGTTCTGCGCCCTGGGCCTGGCCATGGCCGGCCTCATCCCGAATGCCGCGGCGGCCCCCGCCATCGTCAATGCCACGGTCCTGCCGCTGTACTTCATCTCGGACGTGTTCCTGCAGGTCGATGACTCGTCGGTGCTCGGCCACCATCGGCAACCTGTTCCCCATCCGGCATCTGGCGAACGTGCTCCAGGCGGTCTGGAACCCGGTGCGTCCACCCGTTCGACCCGGTCGACCTGGTCTGGATCGTCGGCTGGGGCATCCTGGGCCTCGTGGTCGCGATGCGCACGTTCACCTGGGAGCCGCGCGCCTGATGGGGCATCCTGCCAGCGTCACCGACATCGACCGACCCGAGGAGCATCCATGAGCACCCCCGTCTCGCCACCCGCACCCAGCTCATGGAGCAGCACGTCGAGGCCCGCCGGCAGCGCGATACGGCGCCCCTGGACAGCGACGACTACCGCCAGGCGTGCGAGGAGATCGCGCGCATCGAGGTCGCCATCGCGGCCGCTGAGGAGCCCGCAGCAGCGGCCGTCCCCGCCGAGGAGCCGGCCGCACGCGCGCATCGACGCAGGCCCGCTCCCGCGGCATCGCTTCAGATCGGCGGCGATGCTGCGCACCGGCATCCGGGGCCCATACCGGGGCGCCCGGATGCCCGACAGCTCCAGCAGCCGGACCACCCGCGCCCGCTGTCCCGCGATATGGTTCGAGCAGCTCCAGCATCCGCGCATCGTCGCCGCGCGGCTCGCCGGCGAGCGCCCAGCTGACCAGGTTCGGCAGGTGGAAGTCGCCCACGCTCACCGCGTCCGCGTCGCCGAACGCCGAGCGGGCCGCCTCCGCGGCCGTCCAGGGCCCGATGCCCGGGATCGCCCTGCAGCCGGGCGAGTGCCTCCGCTGGCGCCATGGCCGCCAGCGGCCTCCAGCCAGGCGCGCGTGCCGCCGCCCGGCGGATGGTCGTCCGCGCGGCGCTGCTCCAGGCCCGCGGGATGGAGCTGGTGATAGGCGAGTGACGCGAGTCGCTCGGCCGTCGGCTGGCAGCCGCAGCCCACCCGGTCCGGGGGCCGGCTCGCCGAACCAGAGCACGATGACGCGGAACGCGCGTCGCCTGCCTCGAGCCCGGTCACCTTCTGCTCGCAGATGGCCGGCACGAGCGATTCGAGCACCCGTCGGTGCGGCCGAAGCGGAGCCCGGGAACCGCGGACCAGGTCCCGCAGGAGCCCGGTCCGCGGCTCGAACGCCGCCGGGGCGTCGTCGGTCGCCCAGGAAGCGGGGCAGCGTCTCGATGATATGCCCGCCCCCGGGCCCCAGGCGCGCGCCCGGACGCCGCCATCGGCGAGCGGCTCGACCAGCATCGACGCGGGACCCTCCGGGCGTGCGGGTCGCGCGCCAGATGCCGGACGGCACGCTCCGGAAGGTGGGGTCGGCCGGGCCGTGGCGCAGCGGCGCAGAGGATCCGCCGCACGTCCACCGGGTAGCCCGGACGCCAGGTCGTCTCGATGGGATCGGTGGCGCGCTCCGGCATCGATGGAGTCTGCCACGCCCATGGTCACGAGGCCGGCCCGTGGTCACCCGGGGGCGCTGGCCGCGCGCCTCGGGGCCAAGACCGACCGGTCGTCGTTCAGCGGCGCCCCATGCCGTCCACGTGCCGCAGCACCCAGCGTGGCTGCGCGGGCCGTGGCTCGACCTCGAGCCGCTGCTTCGGGCGCGGCTGCCCTTCGAGGAGCGTCTCCGCCCGGAACCAGGCGTGGCGTCGCGCGCACGCGACGCACACGACGCTGCCGCTCTCGGGCAACCTCCGACGGAATGCTCGGCCCGGCTCTGCCTCATACCTGGTGGGCACCAGGCGCTCTGTCACCGGACAGACGATCATCACACGTGACATCTTGTCGCTCCCTCGTCCATACACGTCCGTCCCGAGTGGCCGGGCCGGCGGGAACTTCTGGGAGCACCCGCCGGCCGCGACCACCAGCAACATGCGCCGCCGGCGGTGGGGGGGCCCTGGTACGAAAGTCCGGTTGGTGCCCGGGGTCAACGAGCACTGGCCCTGGGGGCCGGTCCGGGGCCCTGGTGGGCCGGTCCCGGGGGCTGTGCCGGGAAGGGAGCGACGTCCCAGACCGTCGCGTCGACCTCCCCGGCGGCCACCATGATGCGATAGCCGGATCCCCGACTGGAAGGGGCTTCGCCGTCGTCGGGGCCTGACGCCGATCGATGGTGTCCGAAGGCACCGGCGCGTGGTCACGTGGGGAGGTACCCCGAACGTCCCGGTGCTAGCGTGGCGACCCATCCGCTGCATGCCCGGGCGCTGCACCACAACGTCCGGGCTCCATCCTCCCGGAGATCCCCATGGCGGCTATCCGCGTCGGCGTCCCGCCGTCCCCCGTCGCACGTCACATCGCGATCCGTCGACGACTCGGCTGGATCGCCGTCGCAGGCGTGGCCGGCTGGATGGCGGCGACATGCCTGGCGATCCTCGCGGTCGTGGCCGGGATGACGTCCGGAGCGACATCGCTGCAGATGACCATGATCGCGACGCTCATCGCGACCCCGCTGCTCTACTGGCACTTCCGACGGCTCGGTCGTGTCGATGAAGTGGTCGTCATCGGCATCGCGATCAGCTGGTCGGCGATCCTGGGGATCCTGTCCCTGTAGCCCGACCGTCCAGCCGAGTCACGTCGGTGTATCGATCGGCGACGGCGGCTGGGTGCGCTCGCCAGCGCCGACCCGCGCCAGCAGCGTCCGGTGCTCGCCCCATGGGCGATCCGGCAACCGGGGCTTCCATCGATGGCCGTTCCGTCAACCGTGCGGGCATTACGGCCACCGGAGCCCTCGTCACGCACGGCCGGCCGACCCTCGTCGGCCCTTGATGGCTGGATCGCTCACCCAGCGGGCAACGGACCCGGCCCCGCCTCCCACCGCGTGGCTCTCCGGCATTCCCCGCCAAGCCTTGGGTCTCGTGCGTGATGCATCGAGCTGCATCAGGAAGGAAGTGCCGATACCAGACGCGACGCGTCCGCGAACCCATGAACCGGGCGCGAGAGCCCCGACCCTGGAGCAGGCAGGGCCGCGGCCGACCGACCTGGCGGCGTTGGGCGCCGCGATCAGCGCGCGGTGACGACCGCGGGGACCTGGTGCTCCACCGGTTGCTCGAAGACGAGGTTCTGGCCGAGCGACCAGAGGGTGAGGGTCGTCAGGCCCACCATCAGCAGCGCCAGGGGCAGCTGCCCCCGGATGTCGCTCCGACGACGAGTCCCAGCAGCTGCGCCACCACGAGTCGGAGCGGCCTCGGAACGCGCGACCGCGTGTCCCGCCCATGCCCCAACGATGTGACCGATGACGACGGCACCCACCTGGAGGCTCCACAGCGCGCTCGTGGGCAGCCACCCGGCGCTGGGCTCGTAGAAGGCCGTGCCGAAGAGGTCCCAGGCCTGCTGGAACGGGTCGGAGATGGCGATGACGATCCGCTGTCCATCGATGACCAGCGCCGACAGGTAGTGGGCGATGAGGTAGCCGATGGCGACCGGCAGCAGGCCCGCGCCCATGGCCGCGAGGCCCACGCTCCGCGCGACGAGCAGCACCAGCGCGACCAGGGCCCCCAGGAAGGCGCCCAGGATGAGCGTGCCAAGGGGGATGGCGGGGAAGCCGAAGAGGCTGAAGAAGCCGGTCGTCTGGGAGAGACCGTCGTAGATGATGGAGCCCGTACCGAGGGCGACCATGACCACGATCTCGAGTGGCCAGCTGCTCGTGATGAGGCCGGAGGCCATCGGGTCGCCGGACCACCCGGCCATCATCGGGCCCGTCGACGAGCGCGAACGGCGCCAGCCGGCCCAGCACCCCGAACCAGACGCTGAACGTCTCGGCGCGGCTGCGCCATGCATCCCGCCCGAACTGGGCCATGCCCAGGAGCGTGATGGCGGTGTAGCCGAGGAGCACGAGCGCGAGCGGCCGCCCCTGCAGGACCCGCGCCACGAGCTCCAGCCAGATGAAGAAGGTGAGGCCCGCGACGGCAGCCCACAGACCCAGGCGCTGCGGCCACGGCTGGGGCTCGAGACCACCGATGCCCAGCCGACGCCCAGTCGCGGCGATGAGGTCGAAGAGGGTCGTGAAGGGGTCGATCCAGGACCACACCGGCCCCAGGAACGCGCTCAGGAGCGCCAGTCCGACCCAGCCGTAGGTCCACAGGAAGAGGGACGCGACGTCCGCGTCGCTCGAGCCGCCGGTCAGCGACTGGGCGACGATCCAGAGCCACGCGATGAGCCCGATGCCGCGCAGCGCCAGGCGGACGGGCCGGGGCACGGTCCGGACGCGACCTGGTGGTCGGGGCTTCGGCGGGCCCGGATCGCTGGCGGCCATGATGAAGAACGAGCCGGCGACGGCGATCGCGGCACCCGCCAGGTACGCCACGAAGGGCAGCGGCGAGTCCACCTTGCCCGTGATGGTGTGGGCGCTCGCGATGCCCGGTGCCAGCGACGCGACGCCGGCCGCGACGGCCGCGACCCACAACGGGCGCAGCGGCCGGTTGCGGCCTGCTGACCCCTTCCATCTCGGCACCGGCGCAGCGTACCAGCGACCCCGCAGGCACGCAGGTCCGCGCCGCCATCCGGTGGTGAATCGTCTGTGTCACAGGCGCGATCACGACACGCGGGCGCATCACAACCGGGCGACCGACCGACTGACGAACCCGCGCGGGCCATGTCATTTGACGTACCATGAACGCGATCAGATATCTTGATCGAGGACGGAGTTGGGGGGACGGCATCGTGGTCAGATTTCGACGCGTGGACGCATCAGTGCTCGAGCAGGAGAAGAAGCGGCCCGTGGGACGACAACCAAGCCCGGAGCAGAAGGCGCTCATCGACAAGATCAAGACGATCACCGACGATTCGGTCGTGTACGAGGTTGTCCTCGAGGACGGTGAGAAGCCGCTGACAGTGCGTCAGCAGCTCCTGCGTGCGTCCAAGGCCGCTGAGGTGGACATCGTCATCCGCAAGTCGGAGAAGGGTTTCTACATCGCGAAGCTGACGCCAGAGCGCAAGTCGAAGCGCGGCCGCAAGCCCGCCAACGCGAGCGCCTGACACCGATCCGGTATCGGCCCCGGCATCGAGTCGCGGTATGCCCGCCACTCCCGGGGCCACCATCCAGCTGTTCGGTCGCAAGGACTCGCGAACGACACAGCGGGCCCTGCGCTTCTTCAAGGAACGGCGTGTCGCGGTGAGCCTCGTGGACCTCGCCATCCGGCCGCCGGCACCCACGGAGCTGCGTCGATTCGCGCAGAAGCTTGGCGCGCGGGCCTCGCTGGACACGGAGTCCCAGGCGTATCGCGATGCTGGCCTGGCATACCTTCGGATGGACGACACGGAGGTGTTCGAGCGGCTGCTCGCCGATCCACGACTGCTGCTGTCTGCCGCTGACGCGCAGTTCGGTGACCAGTTCACGGTGGGGGTGGACGAGGCGACCTGGAAGGCGTGGCTCGCCGCCTGGAGTGCAGCACCACGAGCTCGCCCGGCCGACCGGCGACCTGCGGTACCCTTCCCAGATGCTCATCAGCGTCATCGGTGCCGGCTACGTCGGCCTCGTCACCGCAGCCTGCCTCGCGCATCTCGGCAGCGATGTCCGGGTCGTGGATATCGACGCGGCACGGGTCGAGCGACTGCGGGCCGGGGACGTCCCGATCCATGAGCCGGGGCTCGACGACGCTGGTCGCGCGAGGGCCTCGCATCGGGCCGGCTGTCGTTCCACGCCGAGCCTGCCGCCACGCACGGCACGAGCTCTCGTCATCGTCGCGGTGGGCACGCTCGACCGGGCTGGCGAATGGACCGTGGAGCTGGTCGAGCGGGCGGTCGTGGGTGTCGCCAGGGACCCGGGCGCACCGCGTCACCTGGTCATCCGGAGCACGCTCATGCCCGGGACCGCGGCACGGCTCGCGGCCATGGTGCAGCGACCTCGACCCCCGGATGCGGGTGTGCTTCAACCCCGAGTTCACGCGCGAGGCCAACGCCGTCCGCGACTTCCTGGAGCCGGACCGGGTGGTCGTCGGCGCGGAGCCGGACGCGGACCAGCTCGTGGCGCGAGCTGCATGAGCTGTACGCGCCCATGGCCAAGCCCATCGTGGACACGGACCTCACGAGCGCCGAGACCATCAAGCTCGCCTCGAACGTGTTCCTGGCGGCCAAGATCAGCTTCGCCAACGAGCTCGCGCGCCTGTGCGCCGCGACGGGTGCGGATGTGCATGCCGTGGTGGATGGCATGGGCCTCGATGCGCGCATCGGGCGCGCCTTCCTGACGCCCGGGCCCGGGCTTCGGTGGCTCCTGCTTCCCGTCGCAGGTGCGGGCCCTCCCCGATCTCGCGCTCCACTACGGCGTCGTGACGCCGCTCATCGCAGCGGTGGCCGCCATCGAACCACCAGCAGGCGCTCTGGATCGTCGACCGCCTCGAGCAGGTCGCGCGGCCGGGCGCTGGATGGTGCGCGCGTCGGCGCTGCTGGGCCTGACGTTCAAGGCGGGCACGGACGACCTGCGCGAGTCGCCGGCCCTGCGCCTGGCAGAGGTGCTCGTGGCCCGTGGTGCGACCGTGGTCGCGTTCGACCCCGTGGCGACCGATGTCGGGCGTCGCGCAGCTGGAGCGCGATGGCGTGAGCATCCGGGGCTGTCGGGTCCGCGGCCGAGGCCGCGCTCGGACGCGGATGCCGTCGTGGTCGGGACCGAGTGGCCCGAGTTCGGCCGCCTCGACTGGGCGGCCATCGCGCCGGCGATGCGGGGCAGGGTCATCGCCGATGCCCGCCGCATCGTGGATCGGGCGGCCGCCAACGAGGCGGGCCTGACCGTCGTCACGCTCGGTGTCGCGTACCCGCCGGACGCGCGAGCCACGGACGAGCCGTCACTGGTGGCCGTCCCCGTCGGGACCGCGGCGGTCGTCTAGCCCGAGCGATGGGGGCGCCACTGCCGCCGTCACCGGTCACGCCTGCAGAGGTCGCCGCGACCCGGCAGCCGGTGGATCGAGGCGAGCCTCCTGCCACCCCGGGTGTTCCACGACCCCGACGTGCTCGCCTACGAGCAGGCCGCCTGGTTCGGTCGGGCGTGGGTGTGCGTCGGGCGCGAGGAGGATGTCGACCGACCGGGTCGGTTTCTCGTGGCGGAGGTGGCGGGCCAGAGCCTCATCGTCATCCGGGGCGAGGACGACGTCGTGCGCGCGTTCCATAACGTGTGTCGTCATCGGGGATCGCAGCTGTGCACGGAGCCTGAGGGTCGACTGGTCCGGTTCCAGTGTCCGTATCACGCCTGGACCTATGACGCTGGACGGTCGATTGCGGCGTGCCAGCCACACCGAGACGGCTCATCGACTTCGATATGGACGACTTCGGCCTCGTGGCGGCCCGGGCGGCGCTGTGGCAGGGGTTCGTGTTCGTGTCGCTCGATGCCGACGCGCCAGACCTGGCGGCCTCGATGGCCGACCTGTGGCAGCACATCGAGCGGTTCCCGTTGGCGGACCTGCGTCGCGCCCGACGCATCGAGTACGAGGTCGCGGCGAACTGGAAGGTCATCGGCGAGAACTATTCCGAGTGCTATCACTGCCCCGGTGTGCATCCCCAGCTCAATCGGCTGACGCCATACGACCAGGGCCAGAACATCGAGTCCAGATGGTGCATGGTGCGGCGGCTGGATGGAGCTCCGCGATGATTTCGACACGATGTCCGTGGACGGGCTGCGTCACGGTCGACCGCCACTCCCCGGGGTCACCGCGGCGGACGAGCGGCGCATCTACTACTTCCTGGTGTGGCCCAACCTGCTGCTCAGCCTCCATCCCGACTACCTGATGACCCACCAGGTCTGGCCGCTCGATGCTGGCCGGTCGCGGGTGGTCTGCGAGTGGTTCTTCCACCCCGACACGATGGCCCGGTCCGGATTTCGATCCGTCGGACGCGGTCGACTTCTGGGACGTCACCAACCGCCAGGACTGGGCCGTCTGCGAGCTCCAGCAGCGGGGCACGGCATCAGTCGGCGTACACGCCGGGGCGCTACTCGCTCATGGAGGACATGGTCCACGCGTTCGACCTGATGCTCGCCGACGGATACGCGGCGGACGGCGTCATCGACCCGCTTCGCCTCCGCGCCACGACAAGTGGCGGGCACCGGTCGCGGCCGAAGGCCGGCCAGCAGTCGACCGGCGCTCGCTAGGAGATCTGCTGGCGCACGGCGGGCCCGACTCTCGGCGCCGGTGCCGTCGACCGGGATCGACCCACGGCTGGTCACGGGGACCGCGTCGACCTCGCGCATCGGCTGCCCGGCCGACACATGCGCCGGAGCTCGTTCCGGAGCGCATCGTCATGGTCGCCCGTCGCGAACTCCATGAGCCGCCCGACGCTCGCCCGAACGTCGCTGGGCGGCTCCTCCGAGACCGCACGCAGGACCTTGGGCGTGCTCGTCGGCACGACGTGCTCGGTGTCGTAGAACAGCTCCTCGTGGAGCTTCTCTCCGGGTCGCAGACCGATGAACTCGATGGGCTGGGTCTCCGGGTCACGACCGGCGAGCCGGACGACGTCCTTGGCGAGGTCCAGCACCTTGACCGGCTTGCCCATGTCCAGGACGAACAGGTCGCCTGCTTGACCCGAGTGCGGCCGCGTCGAGGATGAGCCAGGACGCCTCCGGGATGGTCATGAAGTAGCGGGTCATCTCGGGGTGCGTGATGGTCAGCGGCAGGCCGCGCTCCAGCTGGTCCTTGAAGATGGGCACGACGCTGCCGTTCGAGCCCAGGACGTTGCCGAAGCGGACGGAGACGTAGGCGCGCCCGGTCCTGCGGGCCGCGTCCGCGACGAGCATCTCGGCGACGCGCTTGCTGGCGCCCATCACGCTGGACGGATTGACCGCCTTGTCCGTTGACACGAGCACGAAGCGTTCGACGCCGGCGGCCGCGGCCGCATCCAGCAGCGATGCGGTGCCGCCGATGTTGACGTGCACGGCGTCCGATGGATGCTGCTCCATCATCGGCACGTGCTTGTATGCTGCTGCGTGGAGGATGACGTCGGGCTTCTCGGCCGCGATCAGCCGCGCGATGGCATTCCGGCTGGAGACATTGCCCAGTCGTGAAACGATCTCGACAGGATGATCGACATGCGTCTCCCGCAACTGCCGATGGATATCGAAGAGCGCGCTCTCCGCCCGGTCCAGCAGGATGAGCCGCCTGGGACCGACGGCGAGCACCTGGCGTGCCAGCTCCGAGCCGATGGAGCCCCCGGCGCCCGTGATGAGCACCGTTCGGCCAGCGAACGACGTCCGCAACCTCGGGCGCGTGCTCCGTCGCGGTCGGGCGCCGCAGCAGGTCCTCGACACGGACCGGGCCGAACGCGATACGCGTCCACGCTGCCATCGAGGAGCTCCACCATGGATGGCACCGTCCGAACGCTGAGCTTCAGCGCGGTGGCTGCTTCGACGATCTTCCGAACCTCTGCACCGGAGGCATTCGAGGCCGTGATCAGCAGCGCCTCGGCGCCGGTCGCCCGGACGGCCTCCTCGAGCCCATCGCGGCCACTGTAGACCCGCAATCCGGCTACGGTCGTGCCGACAAGCCGCGAGTCGTCATCCAGGAAGCCCGACCGGCGTCACCCCCGCCGCGGGTGTCCGCTGTGCCGAGCGAGCCATCATCACCCCGATGCGACCAGCGCCGTATAGCAAGGTCGGCCGGGCTGCCTGGCCGCTCGCTGGTCGATCGATCGCGAAATCGAAGGCCGCGCGGATGCCAAAGCGGAGCCCGCCGACGACGGCCAGGGCGATAAGCAGCTCCACTGGCCAGGACGCGAGCGGCACGTCTGCCAGGCCGGGGTTCAGCAGGCCCGCCACTGTGACGGCCAGGTAGGCGATCAAGGTCCCGAGCGCCACCGCCCCGACGATCCTGACCAGGTCCGGGACGCTCGCGAACCGCCAATCATGCGTGTACAGCCCAAGGCGGATGTCGACCAAGGCGTGGATGGCGACGATCATGAGCACCAGCCCCACGATCCAATCCGGCGCATCCGCGAAATTCCGGAACGCGAAGGCGAGGTACGCACCCACCATGATCCCGAGCGAGTCCAGAACGAACAGGTGCCGGCCGCGGAGCCGGCCAAGGGTTCGACCGATGAGCGAGCGCATCGGCGCCTTGGCGTCCGGGCGCGTGTACCGGGCAGGCGTGCGCCTACTCGTCGCCGGGTCGCCACCTCGGCCGATGGTGGTACGTATGGAGTCGCGGAGTGTCAAGACCGTGCCCTCTGTCCAGCGCGACTGGCGTCACCGAATGACCTGCCGTGGCAGTACCGACAATTCCGAGTGGGCCACGCCGACGGTTTCTGGGACCGACGGCGGTGTTGTGGGTATCCGTGCGCTGAGTTCTCAACGGTAATCCCTTACGCGATGCTTGACTAGTACTTAGGCGTCACTGGGGGACGTACTCGTGGCGGGCGGTGGTGCGTCGACGCCACACCCTCCCGTTCCGTCTTTGGCGGCCGATCCGTGGTTCCGGCAGCGGTGGGCCCTGACGAACCGCCCAGCCCGACATGACGACCGCGCGCCCTGGTCTTCGCCCTCGCGCGACGTCACATCACCGCAGCCGATGCGTACCCGCCCCACCGGACCATAAGCCCTCTGTGTCTGGCCGGACGGGCCTGTCAGGTTCTAAGGCAGTCGTCGCGTTCCTCTGACCTCAGCACAGGACGGACCCCACTGGAGGAGGCGCCCCAGCGCCCCCCTGGCCACGAAGGGAGCGAGCCGTGAGTCGCTTGTACTTGTCTGACTACATCTATGTCCGGACGATGCGCCTGATGGTGCTCGTCGTGATCGCCGCCGTGGCGCTCGCCGTGCCGTTCGAAGGCTTCGCAGCGCCGTCGAGACGGACCATGGTCGCTCGCGACTCGTTCTCCCGCTCCGTGGGCACGGCCTGGGGAGTGGCTGACAAGGGAGGGAGGTATCGCACCGTGGGACGCGGGGCCGCGTTCCGCGTTGCCGGCGGCAAGGGCCGCATCACCCTCAAGCGCCCAGGCGCTGAGGCGGACATCGAACTGTCGCGCGTCTCCGTGCGCGACGTGGTCGTCAAGTACCGGGTCGGCATCCCGAAGGTGGCGGATCGCGGCGGGGTGTCGGTCTCCGCCGTGTTCCGCAGCCGCGGGAATGGCAACCAGTATCAGATCCGGACCCGGATCGCCGAGGACGGATCGGTCTGGTTGAGCGTCATCCGGGTTCGCTCGGGCTCGATCCGAGCGATCGGGGAGCGAGGATCCGAGTCCCCGGTGTCCGGGTGGGCCCAGGCCGGGCGATCGCGGTCCGCGCACGGGTCAGCGGCAGCAGCCCGGTCATGTTCCGAGCACGGGTGTGGACTGCTGGCCGAGCGGAGCCATCCGGATGGCAGCTCAAGCGTCCCGATCCCGGCAACGCCCTGACCGCGCCCGGCAAGGTGGGCGTGCGCGCCACCCTTGCCACTGACGCCACGACGGCGCCAGTCGGCGTCACGCTCGACAACCTGGAGGTCGAGAGCCTGTCGGCCGCGCCGCGATCTCGCGTCATCGCCACACCCAAGCCACGGGTGGCGACCAAGACACCCGTGCCTGTGGCCACGCCACGGGTCTCACCAAGGATGAAGCTGTCGACCGATGTCGGACCGGCTTCGTCCACGGTCAAGCTCTCGATCTCCGGTCTCGCGGGTCGAATGACGGGCGACATCGAGTTCGATGGATCGACCGAAGGCATGCCGAGCTACTCAGCCAACGCGAGTGGCATCGACACGGTCACGATGCAGATACCGAGCGATGCGTCGGCCGGGGATCACTCGATCGGGGCCCGCGACCCCGATGGGAACACGCTGATCACCCGAACATTCCAGGTGACCGATACAGCACCGGTCGCCGACCCGACGCCCACGCCGACGCCCAAGGCCGCCGACCCGACGCCCACGCCGACGCCCAAGGCCGCCGACCCGACGCCCGACCCCGACGCCCAAGGCCGCCGACCCGACGCCGACCCCGACGCCCAAGGCCGCCGACCCGACGCCGACCCCGACGCCCAAGGCCGCCGACCCGACGCCGACCCCGACGCCCAAGGCCGCCGACCCGACGCCCACGCCGACCCCGACGCCCAAGGCCGCCGACCCGACGCCCACGCCGACCCCGACGCCCAAGGCCGCCGACCCCGACGCCCACGCCGACGCCGACCCCGACCCCGACGCCGACGCCGACACCCAGGCCCACGCCGACCCCGGCACCCACGCCGACACCGACGCCCAGGCCCACGCCGACCCCGGCACCCACGCCGACACCGACGCCCAGGCCCACGCCGACACCGACGCCCAGCCCACGCCGACCCCGGCACCCACGCCGACACCGACGCCCAGCCCACGCCGACACCAACCCCTGATACGACTTACGCTGCCGTCTTCGCCGGCGACGCCTCGGGAGGGACTGACGTCACCTCCTCCCTGCGTACATTCCTGCAGTCCCACAATGGACAGCGAGTGGCACTCGCCAAGAATGGGATCTACAAGGTCACCCAGCTTGCCTTCACCGCGAGTGGCTTGACCGTGGACTTCCGGGGCTCACGGATCCAGGGCAGCTTGACGGGCGCCCACGGCATCCTGCGCATCCAGTCGGGCTCGAATGTTGTGCTCAACGACGCGATGGTGTTCGGGACAGGCTATGTCTGGGATCCCAACAACCAGCAGGAGCACGGCATCCAGATCGACGGCGGGTCGGACATCACGCTCAATCATCCCGTCACCCGCGACACCCGCGGGGACGGAGTCTACGTGAGCTACCAGGCCGGCAAGAACACTCCATCGGTGCGAGTGGCGATCAACGACCCTGACATCCAGCGGGCCTCCAGGAACGGCATCGGGCCGGTGGCTGGCCAGGTGACCATCAGCGGTGGCCATATAGATCACACCGGCCTCCATGGCGTCGACTTCGAGGTCAATGACGACGCCAGTGCCGCAAGCATCCGGGGCGTCGTCGAGGGGGTCGACATCCGACACCATGGCGACCTACCGGCGGCGAGTGACCATTGCACCTGTTATGCGGTTGCGGCCGGCGGCTACTCCACCGCCACCAAGCCTTCTATCCGGGTGCAGGACCTCACAGGCGACGTCCTTCAGATGACCATCCGGGACACCGCGGGCGTAGTCGTTCGCGACAACGTGTCCGACGCGAGCACCACCGCGGACTTCCCGGGATCTGGCTCGATCACCTTCAGTGGCAATGTCCGGATCACCCGAAAGTGACCCGGATGGGCTAGCGAGACCGCTCGAGCCCACCTGGCAAGCAGCCGGTCCCTGCATCACGGGCCAGGGACATACCCGAACGCATCCTGCGTGCCCCGATAAGATGTCCATGCCGATGGCGCCTGCACAGCCTCGGCCGCCGTCCCGACGCCGGATGGACTGGGAGCCTTCTGGGCAGGCAGCAGCAGTAACCCGACTGGAGACCCTTGGCCGTCATCGCGACAACCACCGCGCCACCGAGGCCAGTGGAAATCGATCCCCGCCCTGAAGGGTTCGGGCGCACTGCATCCCCTCGAGGCGGGGGCTCGCGGCGGTTGCCAGCCCGCCAACTGCTGCCATGGACACGCCGGTTCTCTGAGTTCTGCCTCGTCCGGCCGGCAGTGGGCCCAAGGTGACGAGCAAGGCGCGCCGCCGTCCATACCGCCGGGCTGGCGTAGCCCGCGGGCTCTTGGGGGTCCTAGGCGCAGTAGTGCTTGCACCGAGCATGCTGATCGGAGCGCCATTTGTGGCGCGCGGCTCGGCCATAAGAAACGAGCCGGCTGTCGAGCGACCCGGCTCGGGCCTGGTTCGCCCGGCGCTCGCACCAAGACAATTCGACGCGGTCTTCGCCGGTGATGCGACGGGTCGAAAGGACGTCACCTCTGCTCTTCGGGCGTTCCTTCAGGGTCACGATGGCCAACACGTCGCTCTCAAACGCAACGGGATCTACAAGGTCACCCAGCTGTCCTTCACGGCCCACGACCTCACGGTCGACTTCCGTGGGGCTCGGATCCAGGGAAGCCTCATTGGTGCACACGGCATCCTGCGGGTCCAGACTTCGAGGCGTGTCCGCCTCAACGACCCGAAGGTATTTGGCACGGGCTACGCCTGGGATCCCGACCTCCAGCAGGAGCACGGCATCCACATCGACGGTGGTTCGGATATCACCCTCATACGACCATTCACGCGCCAGACGCGCGGTGACGGCATCTATGTGGGCTTCCAGGAAGGCAAGAACGAGCCACCAGTCCGGGTCGTGATCAAAGACCCGGATATCCAGTACGCGTCCCGACACGGTATCGCACCGGTCGCGGGGCAGGTGACCATCGAGGGTGGCCATATCGATCACGTCGGCTACCACAGCATCGACTTCGAGCCCAGCACGGCCGTCGAGGCGACGAGTATCAGAGGCGTGGTCGAAGGGATCGATGTCCGCCACCACGGCGAGCTGGCGTCTAATAGCGCTGGGTATGCGGTGGCCGCGGGAGGTGCAGGACGGTATCTGGACCCGCCCATCAAGCCATCGATACGCATCGAGAACATCACTGGGGATGACCTGCACATGACCGTCCGAGCCACCGCGAGGGTCATCGTCTGCAACAACGTGTCGGACACGCCGGCCACGATCGATTTCCCGGCAACGGGACCCGTGACCTTCATCGGTAATGTCCGTATCACGCCAGTGGCGGCGGCAGCCGGCGCGGCGGCCATCGAGGTCCAGCCTGCAGCAAGCCTCGGGGGTGTCCCGCGCTGTCTCCGGCAACTTTCGGCTGCGCACCCAGGGTTGTTGTGGGATGCGCTGCAGGACTCGATCTCGATCATCCTCGGAAAGCACTGGATACGCCAAACGGCGCCAAGGACGATCGTCCTGTCACCTCGGTCGGTACCTGTAGCAGCGATGGGCGGTTTGGGGGCGCCCGACAGGATTGGTGCGATCATGTCCGCGGAACCGATCATGTCCGGGTACGCTCGTCCGGGATTCCATGATCTTCGATAGCCGCTATCTGCCCAAGATGAGTGACCGCCAGGTCGCCGGGGACGCACGTGATGTCCTCACGCGGATTTCGAGCCCAGGGAGGCTGGCGCGACAGGCATGAAGTGGCCACCTACGCCCGCGCGTCCGCTCCACCTTCTGCCGGTAGCCATCCTGGCCGCGGCCCTCGCATTCGTCAGTGCGCCTGCGCCCGGTCTATGGGCCGCACAGGCCAGCTACGGGCCGTCCGGGACCCCAGGCGCCTCGGGTGGGCCCAACATCAGCGCGGTCATGGTCTCCGACATCGGTCCGACATCGGTCATCGTCACATGGACGGTCGATGTTCCCTCGGCAAGCCAGGTGGATTACGGCACCACGATCGCGTACGGGGAGACGACCACGCCACAGGTGAGCCACGGTTGCTTGGTGCACGTCCAGGACATCCGAGAGTTGGAGCCAGGCACGACCTACCATGTTCGTATCCGGGCGACAGATCAGCAGGGTGCCGAGGGGATATCGGAGGACGTCCTCGTCTCGACCGAACCCGAGGCGTCTCCGCTGCCAGTCCCTTCGAGTACCGCGGATCACACGACGGTGTTCGCAGGTGACGCGACGGGTGTGACCGACGTCACTGATGCGCTGCGCGTGTTCCTCGAATCGAATGACGGCGCGCGCGTGGCCCTCGCACCGAACGGGGTCTACGCCGTCACGCAGCTCACGTTCACGGCCCACGACCTCGTCGTGGACTTCCGGGGTGCCCGCATCCAGGGTATCCAGCCCGGCGCGTCGGGGATCGTGCGCATCCAGTCGAGTTCCAACATCGAGCTCAACGATGCGACGGTCTATGGAACCGGGTACGGCTGGGTCCGGCCGACCAGAACGAGCACGGCATCTATGTGGACGGTGGCTCGGACATCGTCATCGATCACCCGACGACTCGAGACACCCGTGGAGACGGCATCTACACCGGCTACGACGCCGACAAGAACGACCCGCCCGTTGGCGTCGTGATCAAGGATCCCGACATCGAGCGGGCCTCGCGCAACGGCATCGCGCCGGTCGCCGGCGAGGTGACGATCGCGGGCGGTCGGATCGTCGTGTGTCGGCCTCCACGGCGTCGACTTCGAACCCAACGATGATGTCGGCGCAGCAAGCATCGTGGGGGTCGTCGATGGTGTTGACATCCGCAACCATGGCGACCTGCCGGACATCGAGCCTTCCAGCTACGCGGTCGCCGCTGGTGGGTATTCGACGGCGACCAAGCAGTCGATCAAGGTCCGACACCTGACCGGAGATGTCCTGAGAATGACCATCCGCGACACCGCCAGCGTGGTCGTTCAGGGACAACGTCTCGGACAGCCGCACGACCGCGGACTTCCCAGGGTCGGACTCGGTCAAATTCACCAATAACACCCGGATCAGACGGCGATGACGTGTCAGGCTGGGTCGCTGCGCGTCGGGTCGAGCCGCGATGAGATCCCGATAGTGGCTGCTCCACCTGAGTCCGGCCGACTCCGGGATGCCTGATCGGCCGGCCACCGATCGGTGCGCGTGGCGTTCCGCGTACCTGCAGGCCCTGTTCCCGCGTATGTCGGCGAAGCGGTGGAGGCTGTCGCCTGCGTGACGGGCGCCGACGTGGTTCTGATCATCGGGCAGCAGTACAGCGACCATCCTCCCCGATCTGGCGTCGGCTGCTCGTTCGGACCACCCGTCTACGAGTGGGTGGAGCGCCAGCTCCTGCGAGGTGGCCTTGATGCGTTGGCGCCGCGCGCTGACGACTGGACGTCTTCCGAGACGCGGTTACTGGAGGGCGGCTCCGATGAAGAGCAGCGAGCCGCGCTCGATGCGGTAGCGCCTGACGTCCTCATCGATCTGATGCCCGATGACGGACTCGCACTGACCTCTCATCCTTCCGCAGGCGTGTGGCGCCTGCGGTTCTCGATCGGCGTGGGCGCCCCCCGGCAGGCCCTAGTCACACGCCACGGACCGAGACCGCCCTCGCAGAGTCTCTGATGTTGATCGAACACGAGTTTGGGCCCGCCGATTGAGACGGAGCTCGGGGTGAGCGCGCTCCATCGCGTGGGCTTCGCCCGCGACCGCGATGCCATCTACTGGCGATCTGCGCGACTGCCGGCGCGAAGGCTTGCGCGCTTGACCATCCATCGGCAGCATCCTAGATGCGACCGAGCTGTAATTCACGGTGCGCCGGCCCAACTCCCCGTTACACGAACGTCTTCGGCGCCATTCCTCGGGCTGCTCGCCACCGTGCTCCGCAAGGCGTTCGATCGGGTCATCTTTCATTCGGAATGGTTCGTGATGACCCGCCGCCGAAAGGCGGGGGTCCACCGCCCGGGATCTGTCAGGTTTCACACCCGTCGCGGCCCCTGCTGGCCGGCTCTACGCTGATTAGGTTTTGGTGACGTCGGTTGGTGGTCCTCGGTTATACGTCGAGGACTGTCCCGTCGGCAGGCATCAAGGACGGATCGCGTGCTGGCCGACGGCGGTGGAGGCCAGTGGCATGCGGAACGGACCCTGCTGGATGACATCAAACATAGGGCATACCCTTCACGTGCTCTCGACCGAGGAATGGGACTGGTCATCGCTCCTGACGGAGGCCGCAGTGGCGGAGTCGATATCTTCCTCGATGGTGGCCGCGAACGTGGCCTCACGCCGGTAGCGCAATGCCTGGAGGGGGTAGTGGCATCTGACCCCACGCTCCTCTGGCATGAGGAAGCGTTTCTGGCTGTTCGTGGCGGTGACGGGTACGGGTGTGGACTTTGTCCGTGGGACGAGCTCCACGTCTTCCGGTCGCCGGCCCTTGACGGCCCATGGGACAGTCATCCGCGCAATCCCGTCGTCGCTGACGTTCGTCGCGCTCGTCCCCGCCGGTCGCATCTTCCTACTCGGCCAGGACCTGATCCGCCCAGGCCAGGACTGCTCCGTGGGATATGGTGGGCGCATCGTGCTGAGCGCCATCGGCAAGCTGTCCGCGACGGAGTACGAAGAGCGAGTGGTGGGGACCATCGAGCCCTGGGGCATGCGCGGGGTCAGCCGCACCCACACCTACAACGTCGATGGCTCCATAGAGGCCCTGGACGGGTATCGCCGTGTCATCCGCTGGGGGCGGACGACACCGCCAGCATGACCATCAACGAGCAGCCTCGGCCTGCAAGTCGCCTGTTCGACCTGATTTTCGGCATGGCAGGACTGCTGGTCGCGGCGCCGGTCGTGATCGGCGCTGCCGTCACGATGCGTGCCTTCGGCGATCGGGGTCCCGTGCTGTATCGGGCGCGGCGAGTCGGAGAGCACGGTCGCGCGATCACCGTCTACAAGATCCGGAGCATGCGGGTCGGCGCAGGCGGTCCGCCAATCACGAGCAGTGACGATGACCGGATCTACGCGCGTCGGCCTGTTCCTGCGTCGGTACAAGCTTGACGAGCTCCCCCAATTCTTCAATGTGGTCCGAGGTGATATGAGCGTCGTTGGTCCCCGCCCGGAGGATCCCAGCTACGTGGACTGGTCCGATCCGCTGCATCGGTTCGTATTCTCGGCACGGCCCGGGTCACTGGCCCGAGCCAGATCGCGTTCCGCCACGAGGAGCAGCTGCTGGTCGTTGCCGATCCGGATCAGCACTATCGGGCCGAGGTCCTCCCCCGGAAGCTGGAGATGGACGCGTCATACCTCCGCCGACGGACGGTCAGAAGTGACTTGGGCATCGTGATGGCGACCGTGCGAACCATCCTGGATCACGGCTGACTCGCATCCGGCATGCCTGCCCACGGTGCCATCGAGCACCGAGTTCGCCGGCCCTCCCGACGCGCCATCCTCCGCCCGCTAGCGAGCGAACCGGCAGCATGGTTATCGTGACGCCTGTGTGGACAGCCACGGTTCCGCCGGGGTCATGCCTGTCCCCTTGCTGCGAGAGCACCAACGATGCACCCTGACGGCCATCTCACAGATCTTCGCAGCCGGGCCCTCCGGGTGCTTGTGGCCCGATGACCGATTGAGCCGTACCTGCCGTTCGCGCGTCCATCCGTGACCGACGCCGAGCGGGCCGCCGTCCTGGAAGTCCTCGACTCCGGTTGGTTGACCACGGGCGCCAAGGCCCGCGAGTTCGAGGCCGAATTCGCCGCGTTCGTCGGCTCTCGGAACGCAGTGGCGCTCAATTCTGCGACCGCGGCGCTGCACCTGGCGCTCGAGGCCCTCGGCATCGGACCGGACCACGAGGTCATCGTGCCGACCTGGACATTCGCTGCCAGCGCCGAGGTCGTCGCGTACCTTGGCGCGAGGCCGGTGCTCATCGATGTCGACCGAGCGACCCTGAATCTCACCGTCGAGGGAGTGCTGGCAGCGGTGACGCCGCGAACCAAGGCGGTCATCGCGGTCCATATCGCGGGCCGACCGGCCCAGATCCAGGCGCTCGTCGCGGCCCTGGCGCCATTGGGCATCGCCGTGGTCGAGGACACCGCACACGCGTTCCCCAGCCGCATCGGCGTCGAAGGACGGATGGCGGGTACGGTCGGCCGGGTGGGTGCCTACTCGTTCTATGCCACGAAGACCATCACTACCGCCGAAGGCGGCATGCTCGTGACCGACGACGATGCCCTGGCGGCGCGAGCGCGGTTGATGTCCCTCCACGGCATCGGGCGAGACGCCTGGAAGCGATACGCGGCAGGCGGCTCGTGGTACTACGAGATCGAGGAGGCGGGCTACAAGTACAACCTGACGGACATGGCGGCAGCGCTGGGCCTGGTCCAGCTTTCGCGGGCGGATGAGCTGCTGGCGATGCGCCGCGAGCTCGTAGAGTGGTACCGAGAGGACTTCAGGACGTCTGGCGCCACGGCCCTGGTCGACCTGCCCGAGGACGAGCCGGACGGGTCCCATGCTTGGCACCTCTTCATCATCCGCCTGCGCCTCGAGCGGCTGGCGGTCGACCGCGGCGACCGTGATCGCCCGGATGGGAGAGCGAGGTATCGGCACGAGCGTCCATTTCATCCCGCTGCACATGCATCCGTACTACAGGCGCAAGGGATGGCAGGCGGAGGACTTCCCGGTCGCGAGCACCGAGTACATGCGGGTCGATCTCCCTGCCTCTCTGGCCGGGTATGTCCCGGAACGATGTCCACCGAGTCGTCGGTACGCTCAGTGACGTCGTAATGGGGGAGCTGCCAGCTCGCGTCTGAGGTCGAACCGAGGTGCAAGGATGCACCCCCGCGATGATGCGTCCGGTGTGCACCTGATGACCGGGTGGTAGGGTGTTGCAGGGGCGGTCGTCCGCGCCCGGAACAGGTTCACGACTGGTGCGCGGAGGTTACGCAGGATGTCTCATGCCCGGGTCGGCATGTCGTTGCTGATCGCCATTGGTCTCGTCGGCGGGGTCGGTGCACAGGCGGTCGGACAGGACCCGAGCGCGGGGCCCGGAGCGCTCACCTACTCCAGCAGCGATCTGACCCAAGCCGGCACGATCATACTCCGCGAGATCGCCAGACCCGTTCACCGATTTCCGCCCCGATAGTCCGCCGGCTGCTGATCAGCGCTACGTGCTGCTGACGGTCCGCTTCCAGGCCAGTGATGACAGGCCGTTCCAGGCACAGCCGTCACGCATCGTCCTCCAGGACGATGCGGGCTGGATCTGGGCGCCCACGCCGATCGACCGCCCCGTCGACGCACTCCCGCCCGACCTTGCCGACCAGGGCCTCGGCCCCGGGGATCGACGTTATCCGGTGCTGTGGGGTATGTGGTGCCCAAGGACGCGGTCATCGACGAGATACTCTGCAGTCCCACCCCACCGGACGATCAGGACGTCCTCTACCGACCCACCACTGGGGCACGCCTGCTGCCCTTGCTGGACCAGCACCCGAGCGCCATGCCCGCGATGGGGACGGCGGTGTCGGATGTGAGTCCTGACGGCCGACTCGCGGGGATGATTCACGGTGCGTGGTCTGACGGAATTCCTACCCTTCAATCGCCGCGGTGCCGGCAAGCGTCCCCGCCTCCGGGAGCGCATCGCCCGTGGACGGGTCAGCGCCTGCCGGCCAGCGCTACGTGTTGGTGGACGTCGTCTTCGAGGCTGCTATCGACAAGCCGTTCCGGGTGGCGCCGCAGTTCATCGTGTTGCACGACACAGACGGCAATCAGTACGGGCACGCGAACGTGCCACTCGGCACGGACGCCACGCGGGAGCTGTTGGAACATACCCTGTCGCCCGACGACCGAGTGTCGGGCGTCGTCGGATTTGCCGTACCCCAGGACGCGGTGATCGACTCGGTGATCTACGAGCCGCCGTATGGGGTGCGTCGTGTGGCATTGGCCCAGGTCACTGCGTCGAACTGATCGCGCAGGTCCTGAGGGCTGATGGACCCCGCCGCACCGGCGACCTCCGGTCCTCGGCGAGCCGGGCCGCGTCAACGGCGTGGTGCCGTCGTGGTGGCCATGATCGCTCTGCTCGTGACCATCTCGTGGGCGGTCATCGTCCGTGTCTGGGGCTCCCCGGAGGCCACGGTGTCGCCGCCCGAGTGCCAGTCTGCCGGGTCGTCGGTCGTCCCAGGTGCTTCGACCCTTGGACCGACCAGCCCCGCCAGGTATGACGCTGTCTTCGATGGTGACGCCACTGGTGTGACCGATGTCACGGCTTCAATGATCGCCTTCCTCGAGAGCCACGACGGCCAGCGGGTTGCCCTTGCGTCGAACGGCGTCTATCGCGTGTCGTCCGTCGTCTTCACGGCCAGGGGACTGACCATCGACTTCCGTGGCGCACGTCTGCTCGGTACCCTTCCGGGTGGTCGGGCGATCCTGCGACTGACGAATGCCTCCGACGTGGTCCTGAACGACCCGTCCAGCGTGGGCACCGGATACAAGTGGGAGGCCACTGCAGGGGACCCGGCCGAGAATCAGGACGCGCTGCAGAACGAGCATGGAATCCATGTGGATGGCGGATCGAACATCCTCATCAACCGCCCGGTGACTCGAGATACCCGGGGCGACGGGATCTACGTCGGTTACGATCCCGGCAAGACGACGCCTGCGACCAGTGTGGTCGTCACCAACCCGGATATCCAGCGCGCCTCTCGCAATGGCATCGCGCCCGTCGCCGGCACCGTGACGGTGATCGGTGGGCGCATCGCTCAAACGGGACTGTTCGGGATCGACTTCGAGCCCGACGACGCCGTGGGCGCCCTGTCCATCGACGGCGCCGTCACGAGCGTGGACATTCGGAGAGCCGCCGACCTGCCGTCCGCGGGATCTCACGCGAGCGCGCCGTATGCGATCGCCGCCGGTGGTTACTCGTCCGCGAACAAACGGTCCATACGCGTCGAGGGCGTCACCGGTGATGTCCTCCGGATGACCTTCCGCGATACCTCCAAGGTCGTCGTCTGCAGCAACGTATCAGACCAGCCCACCAGCGCCGACTTCAGCGGTTCGGAAGACATCGCCTTCGGCGGCAACATCCGAATCACCCGGCAGTGACACGCGATATGGGCAAGGTGTCGCGGACGTGCCACGGGGGCCCCGGAGTAGGTGACGCTCCGATGCGAACCTGGTAGTCGTGCCCATGGTTCAGGGAGCTGATCGGGCCGCCAACTCTTCGTACAGCGCGGCCGTTTCGGTCACGAATCTGTCCATACCGAACAACGTGATCGCATGCTGGGATGCCGACCCCTGGAGCTGCTCACGGAGCGCTCGGTCGGAGGTGAGGCGCAAGATCGCCTGACCGAGCTTGGTGCTGTCGCCCACAGGTACCAGGATGCCAGTCCGCCCGTCGTCCACGATCTCGGCCGTGCCACCCGCGTCAGTCGCGATGATCGCACGTCCCGCGGCGGCAGCCTCCAGGACCGCATTGGGGAGGCCTTCGCCATCTGACGGATGCACGAAGATGTCGAAAGCCTGCGTGAGCCACGCCGCGTTCGGCCAGTGGCCGGCAAGGGTCACGACGCCTTGGCCGCCGAGCGCGTCGATCTGCGCATCCAGCGACTCGCGGAGTGGTCCGTGTCCGACCAGCACCAGGCGGAATTCTGGGGTCGGACTTTATGAGCCTCCATCACCGTCGAGATCAGGCGGTCCAGAGCTTTGCCGGGGCGATAGTTGCTGACACATCCTAGGAGGACATCGTCTGGGTCCACACTCCATCCCTGGCGCAGCCGCTGGCGTTCCTCGCGGCTCATCGGCGCCGGCTCCTCGACGCCGTTGTGGATCATGCGCAGCTTCGACGGGTCGATCTGTTCGCGCCGGGCGACACGTTCGAGGATGATCTGCGAATTGGCAACGATCGCGGCAGCAGATCGCGTGGCGTACTGGTCCGCGGCTCGCTCCACGGGGTTGAAACGCTCACGGAACTCACCAAGGTTGCGCCTGCCGCCGATGAGCACGGGATAGCGAGTCGCTGGTCGCGTGAGCGCAGTGAGGATCGCCCCATGATGCTGCCAGGCATCAACGATGTCGATCCGACGTCGTCGCAGATGCGGAACACGAATCTTGGCGACACCGCGGACGACCTTAAAGGGCACCACCGGCAGCGCGTCGCCGCGAGGTAGGTCAAGGAAGAGGGATGGCACGCCCGGGTCGGTCTCCACCGGGAAGTCCTTGGCGGACGACAGTAGGACGAACTCCACCTCGAACCGATCGGGCGGCAATCGCCGAGCAAGCGCAAGCATCTGCCGCTCGCTGCCAGCGGCATGGAGGGCGACGGGCGTGTAGACGACTCGGATGGTTCCCGTGTGCGGCGTGGGCGCGAGCCCGGTCCCACCACCCACAGCGAGGGCGTGCTAATTCACCTAAGACAACTCCGAAGGGTCGGAACTTCAGGTCGCCATCGTAGACACCCGGGTCACGCCCGTCATGCGAGATCTTCGGTGGTCGAGTTCATCGAGCGACTCAGAGACTGTAACAACGTGCGCTTTCCAACTGGCGCTGGGTGGTCCGTCGCTCTTCAGTGTGGATGCGGCACCAAAGTCGTCGTGTTCTGATCCTGACACGGGCAGTCAGCGTCACCGGGCTCTCCGTGACCGACCCGCGCAGTCTACCCCCAAGTCGTCTCGACCCCACTCGCCGGGCCGGGCCGGAGCGGCCCGCCGCAGGGATGGACCTGCGGCAGGATACCGTCAGGCGGCGATCGTCGCCCTACTGTCGGGTCGATCCGGGTGTTGCCGCTGAAGATGACCGAGTCAGAGCCGGGGAAGCGGGCGGTGGCACGGGCGCCGGACACGTTGTCCCGGACGACCACCTGCGCGGTATGACGGATGGTCATCCGGAGGACATCGCCGGTGAGGCCCTCGACCCGGATGGACGGCTTGGTGGCGGTGGAATAGCCCTCGGCCGCGACCGCATAGCAGGTGCAGTGCTCCCGGGCCGCTGGCAGGTCGCCGGTGTGTCGGATATCGACGCCGGCCACGACGCCCTTGACACTCCGTGCGCTCGCGTCGTCATTGACTTCGAAGTCGACCCCGTGGAGGCCGGTGTGGGCGATATGGCCACCTCGGATGGTCACCTGGCCCGCCACGGGTCCGATGCCGTTCCGGGAGGCGCGCTCGATGTTCGGCCGTCGTTGATGAGGATCCGGACGGCGTGGCCGGTTCTTGCCGGCCTGGTAGGCGACGTAGATGCCGTCACCCCGGGTATCGCGAGTGAACGGACGGTTGAGCGTGATGTCCGAGCCACCATCGATCTGGATGCCGTGCTCCTGCTGGCTCGTCGGGCTCCCAGCTGTAACCGGTGCCGTACACCCTCGGGTCGTTGAGCACGACGTCCGAGCTCGACTGGATGCGTAGGATGCCGTGGGCGCCCCTGCGGGTACCCCGGATCCGGGCGCCCCGGAAATCGACCGTCAGGTCGTGGGCCGTGAACGACAGCTGGGTGACCCGGTAGGTCCCGCCCTTCGCCAGCGCGACCCGATCGCCATCGTGTCGCTGCAGGAACGAGCGGAGCGAGGAGGTGACATCCGAACGACCGGTGGCGTCGCCTCCGAACACGGCGTCATAGCGGGTGGCCGCCCTCGCCTCCACCGCTGGGCCGAGGAACACCCCCAGGGCCAGCATCAGGACGAGGGTCCATCGCGCCGCGATGCCGTGGCCTGGGCCCGAGGTACTGGCGGCGCGACGAGGTGTTGGGCCTGAGTTGACGTACGTCGGTCCTGGGTCGTGCTCAGCCGGTGATGGTCCTGATATCCCGAGCCGGGCGCGAGGGTTAACGGGAACCCGAAGGTTCGAGGACGCCCGATGGGCGCCTGGGGCAGCAGACAACGGCCTGCCTCCTTCCTACCGGACGTCGCGCGGGCACGCGACGACGCAACCTCCTCGCCCGGTCATCGGTTCACGGCACATCTGTATCGGCTACTCTCTCACCCGCGAGAGGTGTCACAGGCGACTCCGCACAGTGTCCGACTGGGGTCAGACACTCGACTCTGCGCATCGCATGAGTCGAGGATTGCGGGCCGCCGATTCGGACCGGCTTGTGGGGCCGTCCCACCGGGCATAACTGATTCGATTAACTGCGCTGGGGCGCTGGAGCGGCCGCCGTGACCGACCCGCGCAGTCTACCCCCAAGTCGTCTCGACCCCACTCGCCGGGCCGGGCCGGAGCGGCCCGCCGCAGGGATGGACCTGCGGCGGGATTCCGTCAGGCGGCGATCGTCGCCCTACTGTCGGGTGATCCGGGTGTTGCCGCTGAAGATGACCGAGTCAGAGCCGGGGAAGCGGGCGGTGGCACGGGCGCCGGACACGTTGTCCCGGACGACCACCTGCGCGGTATGACGGATGGTCATCCGGAGGACATCGCCGGTGAGGCCCTCGACCCGGATGGACGGCTTGGTGGCGGTGGAATAGCCCTCGGCCGCGACCGCATAGCAGGTGCAGTGCTCCCGGGCCGCTGGCAGGTCGCCGGTGTGTCGGATGTCGACGCCGTCCACGACGCCCTGGATGCTCCGTGCGCTCGCGTCGTCATTGACTTCGAAGTCGACGCCGTGGAGGCCGGTGTGGGCGATGTGGCCACCGCGGATGGTCACCTGGCCGGCCACCGGTCGCGATGCCGTTGCGGGCGGCGCGCTCGATGTCCGGGCCGTTGGATGACGATACCGGACGGCGTGGCCGGTTCTTGCCGTGCCTGGTAGCCGACGTAGATGCCGTCGCCCCGGGTATCGCGAGTGATCGGGTGGTTGAGGGTGATGTTCCGAGCCACCATCGATCTGGATGCCGTGCTCCTGCTCGGTCTCGCGGGCTCCCAGACTGTAACCGGTGCCGTACACCTTGGGGTCGTTGAGCACGACGTTCCTGAGCTCGACTGGACGCGTAGGATGCCGTGGGCGCCCCTCGCGAGTCCCACGGATCCGGGCGCCCCGGAAGTCGACCGTCAGGTCGTGCGCCGTGAACGACAGCTGGGTGACCCGGTAGGTCCCGCCCTTCGCCAGCGCGACCCGATCGCCATCGTGTCGCTGCAGGAACGAGCGGAGCGAGGAGGTGACATCCGAACGACCGGTGGCGTCGCCTCCGAACACGGCGTCATAGCGGGTGGCCGCCCTCGCCTCCACCGCTGGGCCGAGGAACACCCCCAGGGCCAGCATCAGGACGAGGGTCCATCGCGCCGCGATGCCGTGGCCTGGGCCCGAGGTACTGGCGGCGCGACGAGGTGTTGGGCCTGGGGCGATCATGGCACGCTCCTAACGGCCTTCGGGGACAGCACGGCACATCGGCTCGTCGCGATTCCCGTCGGCGCTGCCACGTTCCCAGAATCGGTCGGCCGCCGGCAGTGAGGCGTTCGTCCGGCTCCGCCAGTACGCGGGTACCCTGCGGTCCCGTCAGAGTTCTCACGACCGACCAGGTTCGGTCAGTCTCGAATGCCCAAGCGGACGAGTCACATGGGGAAAGCCCGCTTGTGAAGGCGTGCCGTCCCGTGCAGACTACGAAGCCAGGCGGGCCCACCATGCTTGGGAGGCCTCTGTCCGCCGGTCTCGTGGACGACCAGAGACATGGCGGCTGTGAACGACCACACGGGTGCGAGAGGAACTGACGATTTGGACGGAAGGGACAATTCTGGCCCCAGTGCCGCGTTCTTCGAGAAGGCGATGCATGAGTTCGGCGGCGTACCCGCCGGCGCCGCAGTTCGGGTCCTGGACTTCGGGTGCGGACGGGGTGAGCTTGTTGACGCCCTTGCGGCCCGGGGCATGGAGGCACTTGGCTGCGACTTTGGTGACCGGCTGGGAGACGGAGGGTCGTTGCGGGCTATCCGAAACAGACTCCTACCGCTTGCCTTTCGATGACTCGTCGTTCGACTTCGTGGTGAGCACCGCAGTCTTGGAGCATGCGAGGGATATCGAAGGGTGTCATCGCGAGATCAAGCGGGTGCTGAAGCCAGGTGGCGCGGCGATGCACATGTTCCCGAGCAAGTTGTGCCTGCCGGTCGAGCCGCACATCCTCGTACCACTCATGAGTTGGTTCTGGCCTTGGCGGCCGCGTGTCTGGCTGGCGCTCTGGGCCATCCTGGGGGTTCGCAAGCCAAACCAGCGGGGCAAGTCTTGGCGCGAGGTGGTGCGAGAGAACGATGAATATCTCCGGGACCATTGCTCATATCTGTCCACGCGGCGTCATCGCCAAGCGTCTATGGCCATCTACGGCAACTGTTCGTGGCCGATGGAGTACTACATCGATCACACGGAGGGCGGGGTCGGTCGCCTGGGTCGACGGCTGCCATTCCACCGCCTGACCGGTCTGCTGTCGCGAGAGTTCCGCTTGGCCTTCCTGCTGCAGCGCAACGACGGACGTTCGTCCCTGGCCGGCTCGACACGGACCACCTCAGCGGACTGATCCAGTGCGGACACCTCCTGGTCTTCGCCCTAGGAACGACGGCGAGCGTCTGCTCCGATGGCTTCCAGCCGAAGGGCATCGACAGTCGTGAGGTCGCCATCGCTGTTGATGGTATGGGTGCCCATCAGTCTTGGTGCCCAGTCCGGCCGGATCAGGTCCACCACCGTCTCGAGATATCCGTCGAGATCAAGCCGGTCGATCCGAACGATTGCGATCGAGTGTCCATAGCCGACTGCGCCGTCCTGTGCGACGCGATACCACACGCCGTCCTGTTGATAGACCCGTCCCGCCGGACGTGCAGTGCGGACATCGGATACGACGGGGTTCTGGGCATGGGGCTCCCAGGGCCCCAGCGGGGTGGTGGCGTGGAATAGGTGCAGCTCGTCGGCGGTCAGCCCTCCCAGAGGCGTGATTGCGGTGAACATCCACCAGCGCTGGTCGATCATCACGATGGTCGCATCAGCAGCGGGCCTATCGAGGGCCACGGAGTGCCAGCGCCACACAGTGGGGAAGGTCTCCGCTATGTACAGCTGGAGCGTCCCGGTCCCGGCCTGCTCTGGCAATAGGTACCAGGTTCCGGCCCACTCGAACACGAAGGGGTACGACAGGTGAGTGGGCAGGTCGAGGATGGTGTCCACTGACCGCCAACCGCGTTCCGAGTCATCGAGCTGGACGACGGCTAGTCGACCGCGGTGTGTCGCTCGAACGTACTCCTCCAGGAAGACCAGGTCGGACGTAGGTGTCCGCAGCGGGAACGGATCCGCCCACTCCCTTCCCGTGGGGGCGACGAGGAAACGGAACGACCCTTCACCGGCCCTGCGGGGGTCCCGTTGTTCTCGCGACACGGCCACGACCCATCGCTCGGGTCGGAGCTTGCGTCGCAGGAGGCGCCCCGCATAGCCGAGGACGACACGGGCGAGGCCACGCGCGACGGACATCGCGTCGAGTGCACGCTCGACCGGCCCGCTCGCACTGGCCGTCAGCGCAGCGCTGACGGCCGCAGGATCTGCCCCGTGGCGACGACGGACGCCACCGACTTGGACACGAGTCGGGGCAGCTTGCACACGTGCCCGCGCGCTCCCCGGCTCAGGGACAGCTTGTCGACGCGACTGACGACTTGACCAATGACTCGTTGCTCCACTGCTGAGGTCGCGACGAGCTGGCTCACCGTGATCGGGTTGTCCCGGAGCATCTCGACACCGCTGGGTGGAAGTCCGGTGTCATCGGGATGCCCGGCGCCGCGCACGCCGACACCGTGCACGAGCGCCCAGGTACCGTAGAGCGGGACAGGCCACTGGTCGAGATGATCCGATGCTCCGTCGAATCGGATGACGATGTCGGGGACCTCAGCGGCAGCGCCAGTCCTGAGACCCGGCGCGGCGAGACCTTCTAGGCTCACCGTGCGGGTGGGGTCGTCTGGTCCACCGAAGAGACGGCCATCGATCCAGCCATAGGCGCCGAGCAGACCCCGCATGGCCTTCGACGGACGGGCTGTGGCACCGCCCTCGGTCACCACGACCTCCACGATCCGTGCGCCGTCCAAGGCAGCGAGCCCCCGTGATCACATCCCGCAGCCACGCGGGCCCCTGCCGCGTCGCGATCACGAGCTCCCACCGCCACCGTCTTGGGCCGTGGCCTCTGCTCGCTCTCGGGTGTTGGGGTCACGCGCCGCCGACCCGCGCGCCGCCGGCGCCGACCATTAGTATCACCCTGGCTCTCCGAACCCGCCCCCGCTCGAGGTCCCCATGGCTGACGGTTCCCCCATGCAAGGTTTCACCTTCACGGTCTACACAGGCACCCGCAATCGGGCGCACACCCTGGAGCGACCATACAACAGTCTCCGGTCGCAGACGTTCCGCGATTTCGAATGGCTCGTGGTAGATAACGACTCCACCGACGGTACGCCTGAGCTTATTGCCAGATGGCAGGTGGAAGCTGACTTCCCGATCCGGTATATCCGCCACGCCAACCGGGGGCATCACGGGTCGTCCAACGTGGCAGTGCAGGAGGCCCGTGGCGAGCTGTTCCTCACGATCGACTCTGACGATGGTGCCGTACCGACAGCGTTGGAGCGGTTCAAGGCGATTTGGGACGATATCCCGGACGACCGACGCGACAGATACTCAGCAGTCACCGCACTGGCGGTCGATGAGCATGGGAAGCCCACAGGGGATAGGTTTCCCATCGACATCCTGGACTCGAACACCACCGAGATGCGCTATCGATATAAGGTCATCGGTGAGAAGTGGGGATTCCAACGTACTGATGTGATGCGGACGCATCCATATCCGACGATCCCGGGATACACGGGGATGATGTCGAGCCACATCGTGTGGGGCGCCATCGGACGGAAGTATCTGACGCGCTACGTTAACGAATACCTCGGAATCGTGTATTTCGACCAGCCGGACACGCTCACCAAGGGAGTCCTGAATCCGCGCCGCGACGCCCTTGGCGAACGGATGGAGGCCGGGGCCGTCATCGATGATCACCTGCGATACTTCCGATATGCTCCGCTAGACTATTACCTCAAGGCAGCCAAGTATTCGCGCAGCGCTTTGTGGGCGGACGAAGGACTCAGGAAGCAGTTGCGGCTGCTGCACCGCCCGGCGGCCAGACTGCTGTGGCTCGCGGCGCTGCCGGTCGGGGTGGCCGTCTACTGGGTCGAACGACTGGGTCTTGCCCGGTTCATCCCAGGACGCGAGCGGCGCGGCATCGCCCGCTGAGGCGGCCCCGGATGCTCACCGCCGGTCGAGGACATCAGCGTAGATCCGCTCCAGATCGTCAACCAGGCGCTCGATCCCGTAACCCTCCGCGGCGGCTGGCGCGGCCTCGCCCAGCCGAGCACGTAGCGTCGGATCGCTCGCAAGTCGGAGCATTGCCGCCGCGAGTGCGCGCTCGTCAGTCGCTGGCGCCAGCAGCCCGGTCAGCCCGTCGGTGACCACGTCCGCCACCCCACCGACGGAAGTCGCGACCGCGGGCCGTCCCGCTGCTGCCGCCTCGATAAGGGTCAGCGGGGTGCCTTCGTTGTCAGATGACAGGGCGACAAAGTCGGCCGCCGCGTACCAGGTCGTCATATCCGACCGCCAGCCGCAGAACGTTACGGCATCGGTCAGTCCGGCCTCCGCGACCTGGACTTCAGCAGCCGCACGCTCGGAACCATCACCTATGACATAGAGGTGGACATCGGCGCGTTGGGCGCGCACTGCTGCGAACACTCGGATCAGCCGGTCCACCCGCTTGATGGGGACCAGTCGACCGACCATCACGATGGCGATCTGGTCCGTCGGGATTCCCAGTGCCTGCCGCGCTGCGAGGCGATCGCCTGTGCGGTAGCGGTCAAGATCCAGTCCGAGCGGGACGATCTCGAACCGGTCCAGGCGCCCGATGCCGCGCGCCAGAAGATCATCGCGCTGGAGCGGACCGAGGGCGATAAGACGCGATGTCCGTTTCGCGAGCGTGCGCTCCGCCATGACGATGGCTGCGGAAGCGCGCGGCCCGAAGTATCCCTCGAACACGTGGCCATGGAAGGTGTGGACACGCGGTACCCGGGCGAGCATCGCCACGGACCTGCCCAAGAGCCCAGCCTTCGAGTGATGTGTATGGATGATATCTGGCCGGAACGTCCGAACCAGGCGCATGAGGCTCGCCGCCGTGCGCAGGTCCGCGACCGGGTTGACGGGACGAGCCAGGGTGTCGACGAAGCGCATGTCGACATCAGGGATAGGCAGGTCGATCTCCAGCTCGTCGGGCTGGACGCGCCCATGCACCAGCAGGGTCTCCCACCCTCTTCTGGTCAGCTCCTGGTTCGCCAGGGTCACATGGGTCGACACCCCACTTACCGCTAGGCGCGTGATGACCCGGAGCACCCGGGGTCGCCTTGGCGTCGATCGTGGGCTCATGTCACGCGCCGTGCCGATGTGACATCTCTTCGTACAGGTCGGCAGTCTCGGCCACAAAGCGCTCGACGCTAAAGGCCCCAGCGGCGTGCGCACGACCCCGACCCCGAGGCGTAAAGCCAGGTCCCGATCGTGGAGAAGCAGTCCCAGCCCTCTTCCCAGACCCTCCGTGTCGCCGACCGGCACGAGCAGGCCCGTCACGCCATCGATCACGATCTCGGCGTGCGGCCCGCGGCGGTCGCCACGATTGGGCGACCGGCGGCGGCCGCCTCGAGGACCACGTTCGGGAGCCCTTCTGCGTCAGATGCCGAGATGACCACATCGAAACCATCGTAAAGAGTCCGTGCGTCGGACACGGCACCCAGAAAGCGCACCCGGTCCAGCCCGGACGCTCGGACGCGCTGCTCGACCGCGCTCCGTTCGGGTCCGTCCCCGACGAACGCCAGCCACGCATCCCGATGCTCCCGGCGCGCGATGAGCATCGCGTCTACGACCCGCGCCTGGCCCTTGGCCCGCTTGAATACGCCGACACACCCGACGACGGCCGACCCGTCGACGATGTCCAAGGCGGCACGTGCCGCCAGTCGGCGCGCCTCGTCCACAGGCGGCGGTAGCGTGACGCCGTTGCGGATGACCCGGATGAGCCGGGGGTCGGTCCCCTCCCTGCGGCTGACATCGTCGGCGACGGCCTGGGAGTTAGCTACGATCACGTCGGCTGATCGTCGGGCGATGGCGTCAACGCTGCGGCCGATGGGCCCGAAAGCCGCCTTGTAGGCACTCGGCTTCGCCTGCCCCGTCAATGTGGGCACCCTTGATACGGGACCAGTGACGGCCGCCAGACCGTAGCCGAGGTAGAGCCACGCATCCACGATGTCATAACGTTCACGGCGACAGAGCGCGACGTACGTCGCCACCCTACGAGCGACGTGCGCCGCGAACAGTGGCCGGGACATCCCGGCGCGATGCGGGGCGCCTAGGGCGTGGACCGATGCACGAAGGCGGCGCGCCTCGAGCGCCAGTTCGGTCATGCCGCCCATCAGTACGAATGACACTTCGAATCGACGACGCGGCAGGAACTCCGCCAGCAACAGCATCTGGCGTTCCGCCCCCCCAGGCGTGAGCGATGTCGGATACATCACCCGCAGGCGCCGTGAGAAAGTCACCGTCGTCCCCGTCGCAGGTAGGCGGGCGACCGCAGCAGGGACTGCGTCACGACCCAGGGCTCCTCCAGGCCGATGAGGCGGCTGACTACGACGTACCCTACGAGCCCCACCGACGTTAGGGCGACCAGCCATGCAATGGCCTCGGTGAGGCCGATCCCGAACGGCAGGTTCCACGCAATCAGCGAGATCGGATCGCGACGAGGATGCCCGCACACAGCGACTTGGTCGAGACAACCATCAGGCCGCCCAGCGGAAAAGCCTCATCGAGTGTCCCCAGCCGCCAGGCCTTGATGAACTGGATGAAGCCGACCGTCAGAGATGTCGAAAGCGCCACGCCGGCGACGCCGATGGCGAGGCCGAGCCCGACGTCGAACACAGCGTTGAGGACGGCGTTCAGGATGCCCATCTGCATCAGGAAGACACCCCGCCGCCTGGCGTTGTGTGCCCCCGTCAGTACTGAGTTGGCCATCGTCAGGAAAAGCAAGGGCGCGAAGCCGACGAGTCCCGCAGTCGTCAGGCTCCACGCCTCCTCGTTGAACGCCCCGCGGACGTACGCGACCTCCACGATCAGGGGCGCCAGCCCACGGTTCGATCGATAGCGGCACGAAGATGACAGTCACGTAGCGCATCGCACCCGCGGCCGCCTGTCCATCGACCGGATATCGTCCAGCAGTGACGCCCGTACCAGGGCGGGATAGATGGCGGCAGACCAGGCTGGACCGATGGCGTTCATCGGGATGCGGATGACGCCTTCCGCATACCTGAGGGCACTCACGGCGCCAGGTGCGAGGAGGGCGCGACCGCGCGGTCCGTGAGCAGGTTGAGCTGGAGCACTGTGGAGCTGATGGTGAGGGGAGTGGCGTGGCGCAGGAACTGACCTATTCGGCCCGGTCTGCCCGCAGCGTGATCGGCGGCAGGATGTCCAACCAGAGAGCGAGGACCACAAGCACGACCACGATGGTGGCCTGCTGTACCGTCATCCCTATGGCGAGCGCGGTCAGACCGAGCTGGTCCCAGAGAGCGATGGTCACGATCATCGAGGCGACTGGTCCGGCCAGCCACGCGATAGCGATCGACCGCATCCGGTCGTGGAACTGGAAGGCCGCTGCGAGCAGTGACCTGCCGCCGAAAACACGAGCATCGGCGCCAGCAGCGGTGCATAGGTGATTGCCAACGCCTGCGCGGCGCCATCGAGGCCCGGTCCGCCGATGAACACGAACAAGCTGGCCGCAGCGATCACCACCATGCCGAGGCTATGCCGATGAGCACTGTCCACGTCGTCGTTGCACCCAGTAGGCGTTCCGCCGCGTCCACGCCTCTCTCACGGCGTGCCGCGAGATAGGCGGGCACGATGGCCGCCGAGGTGCCGCTGGCGAGCAGGCTGGCAGAGGATCGGGCGACGGCGGCAACCAGCAGCGCGTCCAGGTCGACCGAGACACCGACTTACCGGCGACGAATAGCTCCCGGGCGAGGGTGAACACCTGGCCGGCGACCCCGGCGACAGTCAGGAGCGCAGCGGCCCTCGCCGCGCCATGAAGGAGGTTCGATGGGTCTTCTCCATCCTCGCTCGGGACGATGGGTTCGGAGCTCACAGGGCGGTCTCATTGCCGGCTCCGTCGACCAAGGCCGACCAGCGGCCGAGGATACGGTCGAATGCGAACCGCTCCCGGACCTCGACCGCCTTGGCCGCCAACTCGGCAGCGCGTTCAGGCGCATGGACCAGCTCAACGATAGCGTCCGCCAGCGCCCCAACGTCATCCACCGGCACAAGTTGTCCATCGATCCCATCCCGCACGATCTCCGCAGGCCCGAAGGTGCAATCGGTGGCGATCACCGGCCGACCCAAGGCCATGGCCTCGATGAGCACATTGGGGAAGCCTTCCACCCGGGACGACAGCACGAACACGCCGGCGCGGCCGATGGCCGACTGCGGGTCGTGGGTCTCACCGGGCAGGCGCACGTGTGCCTCCAGCCCTTCTTGCGACACCAGGGCCTGCAGGGCTGCTGCCTCGGGACCGCCGCCCCAGACCTCCAGCCTCGCTTCCGGCGCCTGACGAACGACCATTCCGAATGCCCGGATCAGGATGTCGAAGCCCTTCTGAGGCACCAGCCTGCCGAGGGCCACCACCAGCAACGGATCAGGGTCGACTGGGGGACGCTCGGATGCCGGTTCGGCCATGTGACCCGTGCTGACTGTCGTCGTGAGTACGGGGTTGGGGATCGACGTGGTCCGGCTCCGAAGGCTCCCAGGCATGACCTCGGCGCTGCCGACGGTCTGAACGACGATGCGGTAGGCACGCCGGTAACTGATACGTCGCAGGCCCTTCCAGATCCGGCTGGTCGTTGGGTCGGATGCGGTCCGATCGGACACGATGACCGGCCAGCGCGCCCCAGCCGTGGCGATGAGGGTCAGGACGTTGGTGCGATCAATGAAGGAGATGACAACATCGGGTCGCGTGGACTTGATGGCGCGTCGAAGTCCGGCGAGCCGGCGCAGATTGTTCGCGACCGCGTCGGGAAGACTGCGTGACACACCCACGAGCCCGAGGCGACGCAGCGATACCCGGCTGTCCACAGGGAAGAATGGCGGCAGCTCGGGCCTGTCCAAGGTCACGATCGAGACCGCGCGACCCTGATCCACCCATCCGTTGGCGAGCGCGGTGAGCACGCGCTCGGCACCACCCACAACAAGGCCAGAGATGACGAAGGTGACTCGTGCCTGGTCCGCTTCGCCGGCGTGAGGGCCTGCGGCCGATGCGACGCGATCCGTCACTCGCTCGGCGCCTCTACATGCGATTGGCCCGCATACCACGCCACGGTTCGCCGGACGCCTTCATGGAACGGCACGAGGACCGAGTAACCGAGGCGTTCCCGCGCCACCGTGATATCGGCCTCGGAGTCACGGACATCACCTGCGCGCGTGGGCGCGAACACCGGTTCTGGCAATCCCGGCAGCGATGCGCGGATCTCGTCGAGCAACTGCAGGAGGTCGTATCGGCCGCCGCAGCCGGCGTTGGCGGTCAGCCCGGTCACGTCCGGCACGTCGCCAGCCAGCAGGTTGGCTGACACCACGTTCGCGATGTAGGTGAAGTCCCGCGACTGGCGGCCATCGCCGTGGACTGTGGGTGCGATACCCCGGAGACCCGCGGTGATGAACAGGGGCACGACGGCGGCATATTGGGACTTCGAGTCCTGCCCCGGACCGAAGACGTTGAAGTAGCGGAGCACGACTGTCTGGATACCGTGCAGGTCCCCGAGGGTGTGCACGTAGTGCTCGGTGGCGAGCTTGCTCGTAGCATAGGGGGAGCGCGGGTCCGGCCGCTGCGTCTCACGCCGGGGCAGCTCGGGGCTCGCTCCGTAGACCGACGACGAGCCGGCGGCGACGACCCGACGGACGCGATTGGCAGCGCACGCCAGCATCAACTGGATCGTGCCATCCACATTGACTGAGTTGGAGCGGAGCGGGTCGACCACCGACCGGGCCACAGACGGTATCGCCGCCTGGTGATACACCACTTCGCAGGCGACGGTCGCACGCAGCGTGTCCGCCTGACTGCGCAGGTCACCCTCGACCAGTTCGATGGTTCCGAGCACGGGGGTCAGACGGTCGCGGGATCCGGTGCTGAAGTCGTCCAGGACGACCACGTCGTCGCCCCGCTCGAGCAGTGCCTTGACGAGATGGTGTCCGATGAATTCGCCACCCCCAGTGACGAGCACGCGCATGGTCAGGTCCCCCGGCTTCCGGCCGTAGACGCCCGCCCGCTGGCGAACAATGCTGCGGCCATCACGATCCAGGTCGCCCCGGTGATCTGGATCGATTGTGTCGAATTGATGAAGAACGACTGGATGAGATAAGCGGCCGACATCGCGAGGGCCGTGCCGCGGAATGGGCCGCGCGACCGCCATAGAGCTGTCGCCAACGCGATGACGATACCTGCCACCATGATCACCCCGACGAGGCCCTGCTCGGCGATGATCTGGACGTACGCGTCATGTGACGCGGTCGCCGGACTCCCACCGATGTACGCAGGGCTAAGGTGCTGGAAGACACCGAACCCGACACCGAATACGGGTTGCGCCAGGAACATCGAGATGCCGGCTGCAGCTGCGAGACTGCGCCAGTTCTCGCTCTGTGCCCGCTGAAAGATGACCGTCGGGTCAAGGGCAGCCCCGTTCACGCGAGCTTCCAGGAACAGGGGATAGAGGGCGACGCCCGCGACGGCGGCTATCGCGACCAGGAGCAGGGCCTGTCGAGGACTTCGCAGCGCCACGAGGACTACGATGCCCGCCGCGGTCCCGACGTAGGCGCTCCTGGAGTAGCTCACCACCAGCGCAGCCACCAGGGTCGCTATGACCACCGCCAAGAGCGGTTGGTAGCGACGGGCGACCAGCGGCCAGACTCCGATCCCTAACAGCGTGTACTGGGCGGCAAAGAAGCCCAGGTAGTTCGCCGTGGCGAAGCCGCCGCTGGCCCGGTCGACCTCTTCTGCCAGCAGCTGGTCTGTCCCGCCGGAGTGCGCGAGAAGGCCGGCGAGTAATTCGAGCGGCCCGATACGCATGAATGCGAGCAGTGCAAGTCCGGCGGCAAGAAAGCCGCCGACGAGCACCACGCCGATGATGGCCAGCGGGGGGACCCAGCGAAAGAGGTAGCTCGCAACGATGAAGATGGCCACCGCTGAGAGGATCCGGATGGCCTGGAGCGCGGCCGAAGGGGCCCAGGCAGCCGGATGCCCGCTGACGAAGGGCAATAGACCAACGGCGCAGAAGACCCCGTAACCGATGGCTAGGACCAGCGCCGGGTGGATGCGCTCGGGACGACCCGCCCCCGGGGCGCGCATCAGATAGACAACCTAGGAAGGTCGCCCCCAGGATCACCGCATCGACGTACACAGGCTGAAAGACGTCTGGCTCGGGCATGGGGAGGATCAGTGCCAGCGCAGCAAGACCGGCCACCGGCCATACGACTGCCAGCGCCGCGATAGCGACCGCGACCGCCATGGACAGTGAGTCCATGGAGGCGCCAGTCGCGACCAGGTAGCCTAACGCCATGGTCGACCCGCCGACCACCTGCACCGCATATGGTCGTAGTGTGGCCGGCCGGACCCCCTGGACAGGGGGCGCGGCGGGCCTCGCCGCCAGTCCCGACAAGCTTCCGCTAGTGCTCACTCGGCTCGCGTGTCCGGCGAATAAGCAGGATCGCGCCGGAGATACGCCAGGCCGGCGATCAGGGCGATGCCAAGGACGAGGACCGCTGCCCCCGCCAGGACGGTGTTGTACATGACGCGCGGAGCTGAGGATCCTGTGGGGCACCGGCCATCTCGACGATCGCCAGAAGCTGTCTGGCCGGGGTCGCGACCGTCGCGGCGGTCGTCCCTCGTTCCACCAGGACCTCTGCCAGGGCATTCGCGACAGTGGCTGCCTCGACAGGGTCCTCGTCGGTCATGGACACCGTCAGGAACGGCGTGTCGAGACTGGCCGTCACGCTCAGGCGCGCGGCCAGTGTCTCGGGGTCATATGGCAACTGCGTCCGCTGGATCACGTCGAGCAGCACCGGCCGCGTCGTCGCCAGCACCGCATATGTCTGGCCCAGTCGCGGCGCCTCGAGGACCGCGTCGTCCCGCCGGCGGTCCATGCCCAGCCCAGCAGTCACGACAAGGCGCGCGTCCGCCGTGTACATCCTGGTGGCCTGGCTACTGATGACGTATGCCACCGCCATGGATGCGATGACCGCGGCGATGATGCCGACCGCGGCTTTCCAATGCGCGCGCACCTGCGTGAGCATGATTGACTCCGAGCGGGAATTGGAACTGACTATACCGGTCGCGTCGATTTCGCCGGCCCGGCTCTGAGCGTGGATCACAGCACGACCTTTCGGCAGAAGAAGCCTTCCGCGTAGCGAGTCGCAGACTCGATACCGCGCAACCGGGGCAATGCCAGGAACGTATCCTCGCCCCACCAGACCTGGTCGTGCTGGGATGGGAAGTGCATCTGCAGCAACTCGATCTTGCGCCGCAGCGTCGCCTCGTCGATGTCCACGAACAGGTTCGGCCGGCCGAGGTCGCCATCCCACTTGGGGATCTCGTAGCCGGCCACCATGTGGTGCCGGAAGGTCTGGGAGACGGTGTCGGCCATGAGCCGATGATCCTGGTGCGCGTCATCGTGGTGCGGCGCGAGGATGAGGTCGAAGGGACGGCCCTTGATCGACTCGAACAGGTCCTTGATGGCCATGGAGACGGATGGCAGCCGCCCATCCGGGAGGTCGCTCACCATCACCTCGACACTGGCCGCCGCCGCGGAGAACGCCGCCGCGCTGGCACGGGCCTCGGCGGCGCGAACGGGCGTTGAGGATGCCACGAACCACAGGATGGAGCTGCCGGGATGTTCGGCCAGGAGTCGGAGGATGGTGGCGCCCGCGCCGATCTCGATATCGTCGGCGTGGGCCCCGATGACCAGGAGACTGAGCGGCGCCGAAGCCCCGAGGCTCAGGCGGTACATCTCCGTCATGCCGGCTCCGGTGCTTGCCAGATCGCCCAGGGGGGACGGCCGGTCTCATACGCACCCTGCAGCGCCTGGACGTCCTTGAGGGTGTCCATCGGCGCCCAGTAACCCTCGTATGGGTCGCCCTGGAGGCGTCCGGCCTGCGATCAGGCGCGCGAACGGCTCGACGACGAGTTCCTCCCCAGGGCCGAGGACGTCGAAGATCTCCGGGCGCAGGATGAAGTAGCCGCCGTTGATCCAGAGGTCGGACGTGCCCACATCGTCGATCGTGCTGACCAGATCCGATTCGCCCAACCGCACGAGGTGGAACGAATAACTCTTGGGCCTGACGCACATGAACGAGGCGACTGCGTTCCCCGCCAGGAACTTCTCGATCCGCTGCGTCCAAGGGCGCGTCCGTAAGCACGTCCCCGTAATTGGCCAGGAACGTGCTCGTTGCCGACATGCTTGCGCACAGCACGGAGGCGCTGGCCGACGTTCGCACTGAGGCCGGTGTCGACGAAGGTGATGCGCCAGTCAGAGATGTCCCGATGGATGAGCTCGACCGTGCCATCCTCGCCTGAGAGCACGAAGTCATTCGAGAGCGTCTCGCGGTAATCCAGGAAGTAGTTCTTGATGACGTCGGCCTTGTAGCCAAGGCACAGGATGAACTCGGTGTGACCGAAGTGCGCGTAGTAGCGCATGACGTGCCACAGGATCGGCCGGTAGCCGACGGTGACCATCGGCTTCGGCAGCGTCTCGGAGTGGTCCCGCAGGCGCAGCCCCTGACCGCCGCAGAACAGGACGACCTTCACGTTTCGCGATCTCCGATGACTTGGCTTCCGTCCGGTACGAAGACCGGTCGGCGGCGATGATACGGGCATGGCTCGCCGGACCCATCGCAGGGGGTGTCTGGCGGCACCACGGAGACGGATCCCGGGGTGCGAGAGTGATGGTCGGACCCGCTTGGGGGAGGTACCATCGCTCGAAAGTACTAGCCGTGGTCACGTCCCTGGGCAGTTGACTCCCGACACGGATCGCGAGGAGCATGGTCGTCCGCCCGTGGCCACCCGGCCAGCCGCCGCTTCAGTCGTGACGTGCTGTCCGGGTCGTGTGCGGATGGCGGGATGTCGTCCTGCGGGGACGACCGTGGAAGCGGGCAGAGGCCCTGGAAGGTATGGAAGTGATGCGAGTCCTGGTCACCGGCAGCGAGGGCTATATCGGCACGGTCCTGAGTGCGTATCTCCTGGATCGAGGCCATGACATCACCGGGCTCGACACGGGGTTCCATCGCGTCGGCTGGCTCTACCACGGCGTCGATCGGTCCCCCAGCTGGCTCGCCAAGGATGTCCGGCACATCACGGTGGATGACCTGCGTGGCTACGACGCGGTCGTGCACCTGGCGGAGCTGTCCAACGATCCGGTCGGACAGCTGAACCCCGACATCACGTTCGAGATCAACCACCTGGGCAGTGTCCGCCTGGCCACCTTGGCCAAGGAAGCGGGCGTGGAGCGCTTCATCTACATGTCGTCGTGCAGCGTCTACGGCGCCGCCGGGGACACCGACAGCACCGAGACCTCCGACGTCCACCCGCTCACCGCGTACGCGAAGTGCAAGGTCCTCGTGGAGCGGGACGTGCGACCGATGGCCAGCGACGACTTCTCGCCCACGTTCCTGCGCAACGCGACCGCGTTCGGTGCGTCACCGCGCATGCGTTTCGACCTCGTGGTGAACGACCTTGCCGGACACGCCTGGACCGAGAAGGTCATCCGGATGGACAGCGACGGCAAGCCGTGGCGGCCGTTCGTGCACATCCTGGACATCAGCCAGGCGATCGACCTCGTCCTGAGCGCGCCCCGCGACGTCGTCCACGCGCCAGATCTTCAATGTGGGCAGCAACCTCCAGAACTACCAGGTACGCGAGGTCGCGGAGATCATCGCCGACACCTTCCCAGGCTGCCGAACACAGTTCGGGGACAGCTCCGGCGACAACCGCAACTATCGCGCCAACTTCGACAAGATCCGGGAGCACCTCCCGTTCGAGACGCGCTACGACGTGGCGCGCGGTGCGCAGCAGCTGCTCGATGTCTTCCGCGCGGTGGAGATGAGCACGCGAGCTGTTCGAGTCGCGCGGGCACACGCGCCTGAAGCAGATCAAGCATCTCCTCGAGACGGGCCAGATCGATGCCCGATTCTTCTGGGTCCATCCGCCGATGCCGGCGGTCGAGGCGGCGGCCGGAGCGCGAGTCCCGGCATGAAGCTCTCACCGGCCGGCCTCGAAGGTTCGTTCCTCCTGGACATCACCCGGATCGGTGACGAACGAGGGTTCTTCGCGCGCATCTGGGATGAGGCGTGGTCCGAGCAGCTCGGCATCGAGACCCGCAACGTCCAGACCAACCTCTCCACGAACCGCCACAAGGGGACGATCAGGGGTCTGCACTGGCAGGTGCCGCCGTTCGGCGAGTCCAAGCTCCTCCGATGTCAGCGTGGCTCGGTCTTCGACGTCGCTGTGGACCTCCGGCCGGACTCTCCGACCTATCGCCAGTGGCAAGGCCACATCCTCGACTCCGAGGCCCGAACCATGGTCTTCGTGCCCGTCGGCTGTGCCCATGGCTACCAGGCGCTGACGGACGACGCGGAGGTCAGCTACCAGGTCTCACACGCCTATGTGCCCGGATCGGAGCGGGGCATCCGATGGGATGACCCCACGCTGCGCATCGCCTGGCCCATCACTGACGGCGTCATCGTGTCCGACAAGGACGCTGCCTGGCCCGACTTCAGTCTGGAGACACACGTATGAGCGCCGTTCTTCGTGCCCTCGAGGCACGCGCCGCCGCCGGCGACCCGATCCGGGTTGGCCTTGTCGGCGCCGGCTACGCCGGCTCGTGGCTTCGCGGGCCGAACGATCCGCCGAGTGCCGGGCATCGAGGTCGTGGCCATCGCCAACCGCACCATTGCCGGGGCGGAGCGGGCCTATCGGGATGCGGGCGTCGACGCGCCGGCCCACGTGCGCTCGGCAGCGGAGCTGGATACCGCCATCCGCAACCACCGTCCGGTGGTCACCGATGACCCGACCATGCTGACGGATGCGGCCGGGATCGAGGCCATCGTCGAGGCGACCGGCGAGGTAGAGTTCGGTGCGAGTGTCGCGTTCCGAGCCATCGACGCCGGGCAAGCACATCGTCCTCATCAACGCCGAGCTGGACTCGTGCCTCGGCCCCATCCTGAAGACGCGAGCGGATGCGGCCGGTGTCGTCCTGACCGACATGGCTGGCGACCAACCTGCCGTCATCATGGACCTGATGGACGAGGTCCGACTGCTGGGCTTTCGGCCCATCCTGGCCGGCAACATCAAGAGCCTCCTCGACCATAAGCGCACGCCCGAGACCCAGAAGGCATTCGCGGAAGCCCACGGGCAGCGGCCGAAGATGATCACCTCGTTCGCCGACGGGACCAAGATCGCGGCCGAGATGGGAGTCGTCGCGAACGCGACCGGCTTCGGGGTGGCGTCACGGGGGATGCTTGGCCCGAGAGCCGAGCGCGTCGAGCAGGCCCCGGAGCGGTTCGACCTGGAAGCACTGCTGGAGCGTCCCGATCGTTGACTACCTCATCGGCGCCGAGCCCAGCTTCGGTATCTTCGTGCTCGCGTATGAGGAGGACCCCCAGACACGCGAGTACATGCAGTTCTACAAGATGGGCGCGGGACCTGTGTACACGTTCTATCGGCCGTTCCACCTGGGCGCCATCGAGACGGCTCAATCGGTCGCTCGCGCTGTGCTGCTCCACGACGCGGCCGCCGCGCCGCTCGGCGGCCCGGTGACAGAGGTGGTCGCCACCGCCAAGCGTTCGCTCAAGGCTGGTGAATCCCTCGACGGCATCGGCGGGTTCACGGTCTACGGCATGCTCGAGAACGTCGCGGTCGCGACGGCCGAGCGCCTGCTGCCGATGGGCCTCTCGGATGGCGCCATCCTCAAGCGGGAGGTCGCCGAGGACACGTCCATCACGTTCGATGACGTCGACCTGCCTCGCGGATCGACTGGCGACCCGCCTCTGGCACGAGCAGGCTGAACGCTTCGGGCTGGCTGTCCCGACGACCTGATCGTGGTGCCCGGGCGCTGAGGCCTACAGGACCTGAAGCCTGGGGATCGGGACCACCAGCCGCGCGCCCCATTCCCGGGTGTATGCGAGTTGCTCCGCGATCTCGTCCCGAAGGTTCCAGGGCAGGATGAGGATGACGTCCGGTCGATCCTGGTCGATACGCTCGGGTGCATGGATCGGGATATGCGATCCGGGTGTGTATCGCCCCTGCTTGTACGGGTTCTTGTCCACCAGGTACTGGATCAGCCCCGTTCGGATGCCGCAGTAGTTCAGGAGCGTGTTCGCCTTGCCTGGCGCGCCGTACCCCACGATGCGCCTCCCAGCCTTCCGCTCGGCGACCAGGAACCCCAGGAGGTCGAGCTTGATGGCCGTGACCTGGGCAGCGAAACCGGCGTATCCGGATGGGTCGCCGAGGCCCGCCGCACGCTCTCGTGCCTTGATGGCCGCGACGCTGTCCATCGTGGGTCGCGGATCGTCATCGTGAACCACCCAGAGTCGGATCGAGCCACCATGGGTCGCTAGCAGCTCGACGTCCAGGAGCCGAAGGCCCTGACGCTGCAGCACGCTCTCGGCGCTGAGGACCGTGTAGTACATGAAGTGCTCGTGATAGATGGTGTCGAACTCGCTCCCTTCGATGAGATCGACGAGGTACGCGACCTCGATCGCCATCAGTCCGGACGCTGCCAAGAGGGTCGCGAGTCCTGCAGTGAAGTCGTTCAGATCGGGGATATGCGCCCAGACGTTGTTCGCGATGACGACGTCGGCATATCCATTCGTCGCTACGATCTGCCGCGCAAGGTCGAGGGTGAGGAACTCCGCGATGGTCGGGATCCCGTTCCTCTGGGCCACCGCCGCGACGTTCCTGGCTGGCTCGATGCCCAGCGCCTGTATACCCCGGGCGATCACGTGCTGCAACAGGTAGCCGTCATTGCTCGCGACCTCGACCACTCTGGAGCCGGGACCAAGGTCCTGGCGGCGCACGGCGTCGTCGACCAATCCCGCTGCGTGCTCCACCCAGCTATCGCTGTAGGACGAGAAGTAGGCGTACTCGCGGAAGATAATCTCCGGCGAGACGTAGGAGGGCAACTGGACCAGCAGACACGAGTCGCAGATCCGGACATCCAGTGGGTAGAAGATCTCGGGTTCGAGCAGCCGATCCGGCGTCAGGAAGTCCTCACACGGCGGGGACACACCCAGGTCCACGAACATGCGCTCCAAGGGCGCGCCGCACGCGCGACAGGTGCGACGTGCGCCTACCGGCCCCGACGGGGCGGCCTCCACCGACGCGCTCGATGCGATGATGGAGTGGCTCAAGTGGACAGACACAGCGAATCCTCGGCGGTCAGAATACGTCGTTGGGTCGTTCTGGGTCGCTGGCCGACCCGTCGGCAAGGGTTATGCCCAGGTGTCGTGTGACTCCTTGAGCGAAGACTCTTCGTGCACCGGGCGGCTCACCAAGCTCAGGGTGCCGAAAGGCGCAGCCTGATCGTTACTCCGGGCGGCTCCTTCTTGAGGGTAGTGGCGGACCCGCCGCCGCGCCCATCGGATTCCAACGTTGCGGTGCGACGTCGCACCGGGGCACCATGTCCGTGTACCCAGCGACCAGGATGGCCGGCGCCCCACTCCGTGGCAGGCTCCCGGACCGACGACGAGCGCGGATCAGCTGGGTAGGCGTCGATCGTCCGGTCGTCGCAGCACATATCCGCCGGCGACACCGACGATGAGCCCCAACAGCAAGCCAACGAGGTTGTCCACCACGTCCGCGCTCTGGCACCCGCGCTGGAGCACCGGCAGGAGCAGCTGCGTCGTCTCGATGACGAGCGGCGCTGCGATCGCGGCCGCGATGCAGAGATAGGTCCGATTCCCGCGTGGTAGCAGGCTCAGAGCGACGCCGAGGGGCACGAACAGCACCACGTTGGCGCTGGTCTCGTTGGGCTGCAGATAGACCGACAGTGGCGCCAGACCCAGACGGCCCAGGTCGCATGTTCCCGATGAGCGGGCCCCCCGCGCCAGGGCGTCGATCTGAGGGGTGAGCGTCGCGGCCACGATGACGCCGATGCTGACGATCAGCAGCCACGCGACCACCTGCCGGGTTCGCAACCATCGAGCCACACGGGACGCGAGCAGGGTCCCCAGCAACAGCGACAGCGCCACTCCTGGCAGGAACAGGGGTACGGCGACGGGGAAGGACCTCAAGCGCCGTACCTCGGATACGCGGACATCGCGCCCGAGGGTATCCCGATCTGGCGCGATGCCAGTCCATCGACCTGAGCAGATGGCGCGTGGGTGCAACGTGCGCCCTGCGGACGCTCGGGTCGTATCCACTGATGGCTGCTATCGTCCCGGGTCGGGGCACACACATGAGGATATCGATGTCGATGAACGAGACCGTGGCGGTCGTGGGACTGGGGTATGTCGGGTTGCCGGTGGCGCTGGCGTTCGCACGTCGCTACCCGGGAACGGTCGGCTTCGACATCGACGCCGCCAAGGTGGCCGAGCTCAATCGAGGTCACGATCGGACGGGCGAGCTCGAGCCTGAGACGCTGACCGACACGGCGCTGGAGATGACCGCCGACCCGGGGCGCCTCCACGGGCGCTCCTTCTTCGTGGTCGCCGTGCCCACCCCTGTGGACCAGGACAACCGACCGGACCTGACCCCGGTCATCCGCGCGTCCGAGACCGTCGGCAAGGCGCTGACCCCTGGGGCCGTCGTCGTGTACGAGTCGACGGTGTATCCGGGCGTGACCGAGGACATCTGCGGACCGATCCTGGAGCGTGTGTCGGGACTCCGGGCAGGCATCGACTTCACGCTCGGCTACTCGCCCGAGCGGATCAATCCGGGTGACCACGAGCACACCCTGGAACGGATCACCAAGGTCGTGTCCGGCCAGGACCCGGCGACCCTCGATCGCGTCGCTGCGGCGTACGACCGGATCATCGATGCCGGGACCCACAGGGCACCGTCGATCAAGGTGGCCGAGGCGGCCAAGGTCATCGAGAACACCCAGCGCGACCTCAACATCGCGCTCATGAACGAGGTGGCGCTCATCTGTGATCGCCTCGGCATCCGCACAGCGGACGTCCTCGCCGCCGCGGGCACCAAATGGAACTTCCTGCCGTTCTCGCCGGGTCTCGTGGGCGGTCACTGCATCGGTGTCGACCCGTATTACCTGACCACGAAGGCGGAGCAGCTGGGATATCAGCCGGAGGTGATCCTCGCTGGCCGCCGGATCAACAACCGGATGGGCGAATTCATCGCGGGCAAGATGGTCAAGATGCTCATCGACGCTGGGGTCCCGGTGAAGGGTGCCCGGGTCGGGGTGATGGGTCTGACGTTCAAGGAGAACGTCTCGGACCTGCGCAACAGCCGTGTGCCCGATATCGTCAGAGAGTTGGCGCAATTCGGGATCGGCGCCCTGGTGCATGACCCGCTGGGATCGGCCGAACAGGCTCTCCATGAGTACGGCATCGAGCTTCGTGACCTGAGCCAGCTGTGCGACCTCGATGGGCTGATCCTCGCGGTGCCCCATCAGTCGTACCTCGCCGACGGCGCGGCCGCGCTGGCTGATCGCGACTCGCCCTGGAGGCGTGCTCATCGATGTGAAGTCCGTCGTGCCGCCCGGTTCCATCGCGGGCGGGGTCGTCGTCTGGAGCCTGTAGACCGCCTCGACGCGCTTCGAGCTTGCGTGAGCTGCTCAACGCTGTCGGGGCGTGGCCTCCGGTCGACTTGGGTCAGATGGCGCGGTCGCGGATGTCGTACCCTCGGGGCCCACGGACAGCCGCCAGTCGTTGGAGGACCGGCCACCACGAGTGCGCCCTGATCGCTAGGGCGACCCTGGCCCGGAGCTCGAAGGGTGGCAGGGCGTGGCAGGAGGTCAGGACGATGGACCCGACCCAGACCAAGGTCTATCGGGGCACCCCAGAGGAGCAACAGGCAGCATTCCTCGCCGATGCGACCGAAGCCGCCGCGTTCGGCTGGGAGCCGCAGTCACACCAGCAGGAACCCGGGTACCTCCAGGTCACGTATCTGCAGCGGCCGACCGAACCGCCGATGCCGGCAGGCGCCGCGTCGCAGCGGTCGCCTGACTCCAGCGGCGGGCGGCATCCAAGCCTCGAGGGCAGGATCTCTGGGAGCCGTTCGTGATCGGGAGCTTCCTGGGGGCATTGATCCTGGCGGCGTGGACAGTCTTCATCTACAAGCCTCCGACCGTGGGGCCCACGGGTGGGGTCCAGGCGCAGCAGGGCATCGTCCGCTGTGCCCCGGCACCGTCATCCCTTGCCGATGCGATCGAGGCCGGATTGAAGGTCGTCGGCGGCGGCGGCCTTCGGGATGGCTATACGGTCGAAAGCCCTGACCATCCAGGGGCCTACCTCGTGGCGGCTCGGATCAGCGGCATCGGGATGGCTGGACGTGTCGGCTTGTGGGAGACGGACGACCTCAACGGTACCGGTCCCATCTTCTCCGTGAATTGCGATGCCCGTGCGCTGTCGGCATGGCCGAGCAGTGCTGGCGCCGACCCCGCGCTCACGGAGCTGGATGGCGGCGCGGATGTCGTCATCGCCTGCGCAGACGGCTGAGGCTCACCGACTGCTCTGGCACGTGGTGCCTGGGGCCACCGCAAAGCCGCTCCCGGTGCTTGTGGCGAACTGACCGGCCACGGATATTGCCCTATAGGTCCCGGCGCTCACCAGTACGAACGTACCAGGGGTGCGCTGGGGCGCGGGCCCGAAGCGGCTATCTCGCTGCGAGACCCGCACCGGCCGAGCGAGGAGCATTGTCGTGAGTGGCACTACGTGGATGATCCTGAATCGATCGCAGGATCGGGTCCTGCACCGGACCTCGTCCACGCTGGACGCCTTCCGGACGGCTCGACGGCGGGTTGGAGGCACTGCCCGACTCGAGCGCGCCGGCACGTTCAAGGTCGCCGTGGTGGGCAAGACCGACACCATCAACCTGGTCCGGCTCGCCGCCATCAAGGTCGAGCCCGCGCCGATCGTCCAGCCCGTGGCAGCCATCGAGGTGGAAGAGCCCGTGCGGGTGGCCATCCACGTGGACCTCGGCCCGAAGCCGGAGACGGTGCGACTGCCCGGCGGCTTCACGTTCACGTGGATCCCGGCTGATGCCCCTTGGCCGACCGCGGAGGTGATGATGGGCAGAGGAGGATCGGTTCCGTGAGGTCGCGGGCGGTCTGGCCACTGGTCATCCTGGCCGTCACCGCGGCTGCTGCCATCGTGTCCATCGGCAACGGTCTGCCGCGCGGCTAAGGCTCCCGCCCGGCCGTCACGACCGGGTCGCTGCGGCGTCTCGGTCCAGGAGTCGCGCAGCGCACCACAGCAGCGCGCAGCCGATGATGATCCCGATACCGTCCCAGACGAGGTCCTGGGGGCGACCCGCTCGAATGGGCACGTATGTCTGGTGCCATTCGTCGCTGATGCCGTACAGGAACGCAAGCACGGCGGCGCTGAGCAGCGCGCGCCTGGACGGAGACCGGTGCCCGGCCAGCGCCCAGCCGAGGAGGAACGTGAGCACCGCGTAGGTGCAGATGTGCGCGAATTCACGGATGGGTCGGTCGACACCGGCGTCGGCACTCACGCGGAGTCCCGGCTGCGCCGACAACAGGAAGATGAGCCCCGCCCACAGGAGCACCGGCAACCAGCGGATGGGCACCGGCACGCGCCAGCGCCACGCCAACAAGTCGGGATGCAGCGTCGTTCACGTGGGACAGGTTAGCGACGATGCAGGCGGGATCGGCGAGGGTCCCCGATACCGGCTGTCGCCGTCGGTTCGCACCTCAGTAGGGCGGGAATCAGGAACGAGGGAGGGCGCGATGCCCTCCCTCGTTGGCGACTGGGCTGACGTGACCTAGATCACGGGGCGCAGACCGCGAATACCGTGACAGACTGACCAAAGCTGATGGCCTGCCAGTCGGCGAACCAACCCGTCGGAGTGTCACCATTCTCGGCGACATCGCTGGTCGAGTTGGCTTCCGTGGGCACGGACGCGAGAAGGCCCTCGCCGGGACTCCCGTCAGTTGTGCTCGTCCCACCGCCGAGCGCCCGACCACTGCCTGGACAATCCACGCCGACAGACTCATCGCCCGATGCTCCGGTTGCCGTGGCGATAGTGACACTCGCGGTGCCACTCGCACCGGTAGCACCGGTAGCGCCCGTGGCACCCGTCAGGCCGATGGGACCCTGGACGCCCTGCGGACCCTGGGGACCCACGGCGCCATCGACGCCATCAATGCCGGGGGCGCCATCAGCACCCGCGGGACCCTGGGGACCCACAGCGCCATCGACGCCATCAATGCCGGGGGCGCCATCAGCACCTGCCGGACCTGCCGGACCCTGGGGACCCACGGCGCCATCGACGCCATCAATGCCGGGGGCGCCATCAGCACCTGCCGGACCTGCCGGACCCTGGGGACCCACGGCGCCATCGACGCCATCAATGCCGGGGGCGCCATCAGCACCTGCCGGACCTGCCGGACCCTGGGGCGCCACGGCGCCATCGGCGCCATCAGCACCCGGGGCACCGTCAGCTCCTGCGGGACCCTGGGGACCCACAGCGCCATCGGCACCGTCAGCACCCGCGGGACCCGCCGGACCAGTGTCACCCTGGGGACCCTGGGGGCCCGGGTCGCCACTGCCGACGCCCGCGGGGCCCTGGATGCCCTGGGGGCCCTGGGCGCCGGTGGCTCCCTTGGCGCCCTTGGGACCCTGCCGGTTCCAGGAGATTGCCGTCCAGCCGCTCAGGCACTTGCCCGTCGACTTCCTGATCGTGATGTTCTTGCCCTTCACGCACGCGAAGACGGTGGTGACGTTCTGGGTACTGGACTGCGCGGACGCGGCCATTGGCACCAGCATCGTGGTCGCGATGCACGCGGACATGGCAACTGCGCCTACGAATCGTCGCAAGATGTGACCTCGCTGTACTGCCGCTGGCCGTGCGTCGTCTACGCTCTGGGGGCCGGGGCTGCGCCACCGTACGCAGGAACACCCCTCATCCGCTGTAGCCCACAAGTACCGATTGAGGCACTCCGGAGTAGTCGAGGATGGTGATTCGCTCGTCAGGAGGGAGTGGCGCTCGTGGGCCGGTGCGCCGGTCGTGACCGTGAAGGGAATCGCATCCGGCGGATGCCCCCGATGCACCTCCGCTCGCCATGCTCGCAACTGGCGGGCCTGGCAGGCGAGGAGGCTGACGGGCTCGCCGCCACCGCTCTCCCGGACACGCAGACGCCCGGCCTGCATGGGCCGGGCGTCTGGCACGTTCGAGCGAGTGGCCCGCGACCCCGGGGTCGCGGTCCGTTCAGGGACGGAGCATCACTCCGCGATGACCGGCACCGAGCGCTGCCCGCCGGCCGCGGGCTCCATGTTTGCTTTGGATCCCATGCCCCGGAGCGCCACCTCCGGGAGCCCCACGACCACGAGGACGAGGGCGATGACGCCCGCGATGACACCCAGCCAGAACGCGTTGGCGATGGCCAGCGAGAACGCCTGGAAGATGCCCGCGACGACCTGGTCGGCGACGGCCTGGAGCTCGGGGATGAGGGCCACCCCGCCCCGCACGCTGCCACCGACCTGGGTCACCCCCGCCAGCTTGGCGAGGACGGCGGGGTCGGTCGCCTGCTGCTGCGGCACGCCCGCGACGATGAGCTGCGGCACGAGCTGGGTCTTGAAGCCGTTGGCGAACAAGGTGCTGAAGATGGCCAGCCCGACCGAGCCGCCGATCTGCCGGAAGAAGGTCAGGTTGCCGGTCGCGACGCCAAGCCGGTCGAAGGGCACGACGCTCTGGACCACGATGGTGAGCACCGAGAACGCAGGCCCGATGCCGAGTCCGGTGAGGAACATCCAGGTCGACAGCGACAGCTGGTCCGGTGGTGGCGGTGAGGCCGGTGAGCAGGTAGAGCCCGACGGTCATGATCGCCAGCGAGCCGATGATGAGCATCTTGTACTTGCCGGTCCGGCTGACCAGGGCACCCGACACGATCGAGCCCAGGATGAGGCCCGCGAGCAGCGCCAGCGTCTGGAGGCCCGACTCGGTGGGACTGATCTCCTTGACCGTCTGGAACCAGAGCGGCAGGTAGACGATGGCCCCGAAGAAGCCCATCGCGGTCAGGAATGCGGTCGCGATGGTGACCGAGTAGCCCCGGTCACGGAACAGGCCCAGGGGCACGATCGGCTCCGCCGCTCGTGACTCCACGAACAGGAAGATGGCACCAAAGACGAGCGCGATGACGAGCATGCCGCCGACCAGCGGATCGGACCAGGGCAGCGAATCGGACTTGGTCAGGCCGATGAGCAGTGCCGAGACCGCGACCGTGAACACCACCGCACCGAGGTAGTCCAGGTTGCGCGTGAACTTCTCGCCGTGGACGTTGGGCAGGAAGCGATAGATGATCGCGAGGGCCACCAGGCCGATGGGCAGGTTGACCCAGAAGATCCAGTTCCAGCTCAGGTTCTGCGTCAGCCAGCCGCCCAGCAAGGGCCCGAGGATGGCGGAGACGCCGAAGACGGCACCGAAGAGTCCCTGGTACTTGCCCCGCTCCCGAGGCGAGAAGAGGTCACCGATGACCGCGAGCGAGATGGGGAAGATGGCGCCCGCGCCAACGCCCTGGATACCCCGGAAGAGGATGAGGCTCTCCATGCTCCAGCTGAGACCCGGACAGGAACGAGCCGATGAGGAAGATGCTGATGCCGATGAGCAGCATCGGCCGCCGGCCGTAGATGTCCGACAGCTTGCCGTAGAAGACACCCGTGATGGTGGCCGTCAGCAGGTAGATGGTGACGACCCAGGTGTACAGCTCGCTGTTGCCGTGGAGGTCGCGGGTGATGGTCGGCAGCGACGTGCCGACGATGGTCTGGTCGAGCGCCGAGAGGAACATCCCGAGCAGGACCGCGAACAGGATCTGCATCTTCCGGCGATGCGGCAGGTTGAGGGCCGGGTCCTTGTCTGCCCACTCCTCGGCGGAGGGCATGGCTTCCATGAGGTTGTCCGGTGCTCCTTTCAACGGTCCGACCACCGCGGGGTCGGACGGGTATCTAGCTGGCTCGCGGGCTCCGCGGCGTCGAGGCGTGCGACCGCTCGCGCGAGCGCCCCGGCCGCGAGGAGTACGACCGCCTGGTCGGCGCCGTCCAGCGTCTCGAGCAGGCGTCGCAGCTGCTCACGGCGCAGCCCTTCCATCTCTTCGCAGCGCTCCACACCCCTCGGTGTCGCGCGCACGAAGACGAGTCGTCGGTCCCGGTCATCCCGGACCCGCTCCACGAGTGCATGCTGCTCCATCCGGTCGATGATCCCCGTCAGGTTCGACATCGAGACGTCGACGAGGGCGGCCAGCCGGCTCATGGGCATCGGCCCATGGTTCTCGAGGAGCATGAGCACGACGAGGTTCAGCTTGCTGACCGATCGGTCCTGCCACGCCTGCATCATCGCCTTGCGCTGGTAGGCCATCATGGGCTCCAGCTCGCGGATGATCGCATCGATGGGGTCATCGTCGTGCGACGATGGCTCCATGATCGCTGTTGACTGGACTGTCGTGCTCACCTGAACCATTCTGCCAGACAGGATGATCATGTCAAGCATGAAGTTTCGTAACAAACGAAGTATCAGCCTGGGGCGTCACGCAGCCGAGCCGGACGTCAGCTGACCCGGACGATGGCCGGCTGGTCAGAGGCCGACGGGCAGCGAGCCAGCTGCCGTATGCCACCACGAGGAGGGACGATGCGCTTCGCACTCATGACCGAGCCCCAGCAGGGCATCGACTACCGCGAGATCCTGGCCATCGCCCAGGCAGCGGAGGCGGCCGGGTTCGAGGGGTTCTTCCGGTCGGACCACTACCTCAGCTTCCCGGGGCCGGGCGGACGCCACACCACGGACGCGTGGGCCACCCTCGCGGGCCTCGCGCGCGAGACGCAGCGCATCCAGCTGGGCACGCTCGTGTCGCCGGTCACGTTCCGCATCCCGGGTGCGCTATGCCAAGGTCGCCGCGACCGTCGACGAGATGAGCGGCGGGCGGGTCGAGGTCGGGGTCGGCGCCGGCTGGAACGACGACGAGCATGCCCAGCTGGGCCTGCCGTACCCCGACACCCGGACGCGCGTCGACCAGATGGAGGAGGAGCTCATCATCCTCCGCGGCCTCTGGGACGAGCCCGACGGATGGTCGTTCGAGGGGACCCATTGGCAGGTGCGCGGATTCGCTGTTCCGGCCCCGCTATGACGGCTCGACGCCGCGCGCGGATGGCCGCCGGCGGCCCAACATCATCGTGGGCGGCACCGGCAAGCCGCGCTCGCTGCGCATCGCCGCGCAGTACGCGGACGAGTACAACGCGAGCGGCTCCTCGCCCGAGCCGAGGTCGCGGCCATCAACGCCGACCTGGACGCGGCGTGCCGGGCCATCGGCCGGGACCCGGGCAGCATCACCCGTTCGGTCATGACCGGCGTCCTCCTGGGGCGGACACCGGCCGAGGCTGCCAGCGGCGCGTCGACGCCCAGCTGGAGATGTTCGGGGAGGGTGACGGCCGCGGCTGGCTCGAGGAGCGCCGCGGACGCTGGGTGATGGGCACCCTCGATGAGGCGGCAGGTCACGCTCCAGGCGTTCGCGGATGCGGGCGCGCAGCGCGTGATGCTCCAGGACTTCCTGCCCCGCGACCTGGAGCACGTGGCGCTCATGGGCGAGTTCATCGCGCGGCTGACCGGGGCCCGGCGATACGGGGTGCCCGGACGCACCTGTCGCACGCGCCCGCGCACCCGGGCCACGTTGACGTGCGGAGGCTCACCGTCGAGGATGATCGGGAGCCAGCGCGACGGGACCCAGACCCGTGGCTGTCCGGCCGGCCCGTGCAGGCCAGCCGCGTGAGGTTGCATGCGCCGGTTCCTTCGGCCGCTGTCCGTCGTGCTCGTCGGCATCTCCGGGTTCGCTGTCCGCGGCCCTGCCGCGCGGCCCGCGGTCGCAGCGGGACCGGGCGTCCGCGTCCACTTGCCCGCGGCCGTGGTGCCCGGCGAGACGACGGCCATCCGGCTGACGCTGCCCGCGCGGGCATGGCGGCGGTCGATGGGCGGCTGCTGTTCCCGCGTCGGATCGATGGAGCTCGTCGGGGTCGCGCCCGTGGGCGGCGGCACCGGCCTGCGGCCGGTCACGGTCCGTGGCGGCGCCGCATTCGGCGCCTATGACCTCCGGCCGACCGGGGGTGCCGTCGCGCCTCGACCTCGTCGTCGTCTCGGCCACGTCACGCCTGCCGGTCCGGGTCGTCGTCGAGTCGGTCGCGTCCCGCGCCGGGCGGCGCGCTGATCGTCGGCGGCGTGACCCGGCGCACGACGGTCCACGGCGACTCGACCCAGGGTGCGGGGCCTGGCCGCGGGTCGCACCATCGGTGCGCCGCGATGTGGCCATCGCGCGTGCCGACTGGGAGCAGGCGCGGCTCGCCGGTGACGTCTGCGGCTCATCCCGGGCTCACCCGCCGACTCGATGTGGACGGCGACGGCTGCGTCGACATCGTCGACGTGCAGGCGATCCGGGCCGCACGTGGTCGACCCGGGCTGGGTGCCGGGAGCGGCCACCGGCCGGCCGCCGGGAGCCTTCGCCCGCTGCGGCCGCTCGGCGTCGCCAGCCCGGCGGGCTCATCATCGTCGACAGCACCGCCGACACCCCGGATGCGGCTCCCCGGTGACGGCGTCTGTGCCGATGCCGAGCGGCCACTGCACGCTGCGTGCCGCCATCACCGAGTCGGAGCTGCTGGCCGGTGACATCACCATCGACTTCGACCTGCCGGGGCAGCGCCCGGTGACCATCGACCTCGGGTCGCGGCTGCCGTACATCACGCGCCTGGGCGGCAGCCTCACCATCGATGGCTACAGCCAGCCGGGAAGCTCGGTCAACACCGCGCACGCTACGGCTCGAACGCGGTCCCGGGTGTGCGGCTCCGGGGAAACGGCCTCGACGCCGACGAGGTCGGCCTCTACATCACCAGCGGCGGCAACCTGGTCCGCGGCCTCATCCTCTCGGACCTCTACCGGGGCATCGTCGTCGACGGCGCCGGATGCCGTGGGCAACCGGATCATGGGCAACTGGATGGGCTTCGACCGGCACGGCGAGAACGAGCCGAGGATGGCCATGGGCGTGCTCATCAACACGGGCGCGACCGACACCCAGGTCGGCAGCGCGGCGCTGCCGACCGCAACGTCATCGGCAACTTCATCAAGGGCATCGACCAGTACGGGCCGGGCACGGCGCGCTCGGTCATCCAGGGCAACCTGCTGTGCATCGCGCCCGGTGGCGCCGCCGCCGAGTGCTCGGTGGGCATCGACCACGACTTCGGGCCCCGGGACGGCCTCGTCGGTGGCGACGGCGACGGGCGAGCGCAACGTCATCGGGCCCACCCGCTGGGAAGGCATCGAGCTGTCGCATGGCTGGTCGACCGACCGGCGACGACGACGGCCCGATGGCGCATCACCGGCAACCGCATCATCGGCAACTGGGTCGGGTTCCGGATGGACGGCCACTACGACGCTGCTTTCCGCTCGGGCTACCTCCAGGGGCTCGTCCGACTCCGCGGGTATCCATGTCTGGGACGGCTCGAACGACAACGTCATCGCCCGCAACACGGTCGGCTCGCGTGTTCGACGGCATCCGGATGCGCACCGACGCAGGCGCATGGCAACCAGGTCATCGGCAACGTCATCGGCGTCTCGCCGCGGGGGGAGCCGGCACCCCTGAAGCGCTGGGGCATCCACCTCGAGCAGGGGCTGACCGACGCGACCCTGCGCGGCAATGTCATCCGGAACGCCGAGCTGGGTGGTGTCGGCCTGCAGGACACGAACGTCACCGGCGTGCGCATCAGCCGGACGATCGTCAGCGGCACCTCCGGTCCGGCCATCCTGCTGCGCACGGCAGGGCAGCAGCGGGCGCGAACCACCTGCTCGCTGCGCCCCGCATCAGCGTCGGCCAGGATCGCCGGCCGCACGACCACGGTCCGGGGCACGGGCACGGGCGGGTGCCACCGTGGAGGTCTATCGGTCGAGCCGGGCTGCCGGCAAGCCGGGCCTGCCGGCCGCCTACCTGGGCCAGGTCACGGTCGCGTCGAGTGGCTCGTGGCGCCTCTCGGTGACACGGCCTCGACGCGGGTCAGCGGGTCAGGCGCTCCAGATCCGGCCCAGCGGCGACACGTCCGCGATGTCGGCCGGGGTCGCCGTCCGACGCTGAGGTCTGGATCAGCTCGGCGGTCGCCGAGGCCACTGGCCACCGGCGCTGGTGCCGCGGCAGGCTGGCCTCAGCGCAAACGGCCGATCCGCGGCGGCCAGTAGCGGAACCACGGTCGCGCCGACGACGGTCCGCGGGTCGACCGCCCCGAACACCCGCGAATCCGTGGAACGCTCCGGGTCGTCCCCCTCGAGACGGATCCAGCCATCCGGGTCGACCGAGACCACCCGCTTGATGAGCACCCGCTCCGGCTCCCGGGGGTCGGCCGCGAGCACCAGGTCGCGGACGCCCTGGCGCCCGGTCGCGATACGCGAGCGGGTCGACGAGCAGCCAGTCACCAGCCGCGATGGTCGGCTCCATGCTCGGCCCCTCGATGGCGACGCGCGCCTCCCACGACCGCCGGAGCCGCGCGCCAGTCTCGTGGAGCGCTCGCCTGCCAAGCGATGCGCCGGGTCAGGCCGCGACCACGTCAGGGCCAGCGCGACAGTCGTGGTGAATGCGGCACGCAGCTCGCCCTTCATCGGGTCGCGCAACTGGACTGATTACCCACGCGGTGGGTCAGTTCGACAACGCCGACGGCCCCACCCTGCACGTCGTGCCCACCGCGGTGGGTCAACCCTGCCATCGCGGGACTGGGAAGTGCCGAGCATGACCCATGCCATGGGTCATGGCTGCGGCTTCTGCTCCGATACGTCGTCCGACTCACCCATGCCCTGGGTATCGCCACTGCGGGATCCCGGCACATGCCGAACGGCGGCACCCGGATGGGCGCCGCCGTCGAGCTGCGATATCGGGAGCCGTCAGGCGGGCAGGCGGGTGGTCGCGGGACCGTTCGTGCCCTTCCAGGCCGCGTCGATCTGGTCGATGAGGGCCAGCAGCTTCTTCGCCTCCTCCAGGTCGACGGTGCGCTTCACCAGCGATGCCTGCTTGGCGGCCTTCCAGCAGGTGTCCTGGATGTCCGGGAACTTCTCGAGGTGCTCGGGCTTGAAGTAGTCGCTCCAGAGCACGTCGATGTGGTGCTTGGCGAGCTCCGCGCGCTCCTCCTTGACGATGAGGCAGCGGGCACGGAAGACATCGTCCGAGGACGCCTGGTACTTCTCGATGATGCGGTAGCACGACTCGGCCTCGATGCGTGCCTGGGCCGGGTCGTAGACGCCGCAGGGGATGTCGCAGTGGGCGTGGGCGGTTCGACGCGGGCTGAGCGCGCGCAGCAGATCCATCAGGTGTCGACTCCTTGGACGGCGAGCTGGGACATGAGGCCCGATTCTCGCACCGCGATGATGCGCCTGCGATCCATCGGGTTCCGTCGCGGGCTGTGTCGAGATGCGTACCGGATCGGTCCCGTCCGACGGCCGGCGCAGCGCGTCAGCCCCAGATGAGGGTCGGCAGCGCGAGCGAGATGGACAGCAGCGTGATGGCCACGGTCGCCCGCTCGCGGCCGAGTCGGGAGAGCACCGCCGCGCCGGGCACCATGGCTGCCACGGACCCCGCGAACAGGGGACGAGCAGCCAGTAGTCGGGCCGGACGCCCGCGAACGCGGTGGCGCTCAGGAGGTACCCACGACCGCGGCCGCGGCCATGAACACGCGTCCGAAGAGGGACGAGCCGATGGCCATCCGCGGCTCCAGGCGCGACAGGATGAGCAGCTTGACGCCGATGGGGCCCCAGCCGGCGCCCGAGATGCCCGACGAGAACCCGGCCACGAGGCCGATGCCGCCGACCCGCGCCGTGGGCACGTCACCGGGTGGCCGGACGTTGCCCAGGCCGCCCCAGTGGAGCGTGGCCAGGACCACGACGCCGACCCCCACGATGAGCGCGGAGACGAGGCGCGCGATGACGTCCTTGGGCAGCGCGGATGCGAAGAACGGCCCCAGGAACGCGCCGATCACCCCGCCGATGATGAGCGGCAGCGCGATCGACCGGGTGACGTTGCCCAGCCGGTAGTGCGCGCCCGCGCCGATGGGGATGACCAGCACCTGCAGGAACAGTGATGCGGCCGCGGCGAAGCGGGGGTCGACGCCCAGCAGCAGCAGCCCGGGCACGAGCACCCCGCCGTAGACCCCGATGGAGGTCGACGCCAGGCCGGCCGCCATCGCGACGAGCGTCCCGAGGATGATGGTGCTGCGTTCGTCCGCGGGCGCCACGAGGATGGTGGCGAGGATGACGAGCAGGCAGGCCACGGGCATCACCCGGGTCACCAGGAAGCGGCCGGTCTGGCTCGAGGGCCCGGCCTCCGTGGCCAGCTGCGGCTCGTTCGGGCTCACGGACATCGGTGGCCCGTCAACCTGGCGTCGACGGACAAGTGGCGCTGCTTCGCGCAACGGTCCTCCATGGGGCTCGGGTCCGGGGCGCGCCCGGGATGGGGGATCGGTGTGGGCCGATATACTACGCGGCGTTCCCTCCTTCGAGCCCAACCCAGGTCGGCGTCGACGCGGACCTGCTGATCCCACAGGATGCGCATGATCGACGTCGGCACGTCTCCGCACGGGCCATCCCGACCCGCCTATTCCCATCTCGACGCGCTGGAAGCCGAATCGGTCTTCATCATGCGCGAGGTCGCGGCGGAGTTCGAACGCCCCGTGCTGCTGTTCTCGGGCGGCAAGGACTCCATCGTGCTGCTGCGGCTGGCCGAGAAGGCCTTCCGGCCGGCCCGGTTCCCGTTCCCGGTGATGCACATCGACACCGGCCACAACTTCCCGGAGGTCATCGACTTCCGGGACCGGCGGGTCGCGGAGCTGGGCGAGCGGATGATCGTCGCCTCCGTCCAGGAGTCCATCGACAAGGGTCGCGTCCGCGAAGAGCCCGGCAACCCGTCGCGCAACCGCCTCCAGACCACGACCCTGCTCGACGCCATCACGGAGCACCAGTTCGATGCCGTCTTCGGTGGTGCCCGGCGGGACGAGGAGAAGGCGCGGGCCAAGGAGCGCGTGTTCTCGCTCCGGGACGAGTTCGGCCAGTGGGAGCCGCGCTCGCAGCGGCCCGAGCTGTGGAGCCTCTACAACGGCCGGCTGCGGCGCGGCCAGCACATGCGCGTCTTCCCCATCTCCAACTGGACCGAGATGGACGTCTGGCAGTACATCCTGCGGGAGCACCTGGAGGTGCCCTCGATCTACTTCGCCCACGAGCGCGACGTCTTCCGGCGCGACAACATGTGGCTGGCCACGTCCGAGTTCCTGCCGCGCGGCGAGGACGAGACCGTGGAGCGGATGACCGTGCGCTACCGGACGGTGGGTGATGCCACCTGCACCGGCGCGGTCACCTCGGAGGCGGCCACGGTGGAGGCGATCATCCTGGAGGTCGCTGCGGCGCGCATCACGGAGCGGGGTGCCACGCGCGCCGACGACGCGTTCTCGGAGACCTCCATGGAGGATCGCAAGCGCGAGGGGTACTTCTGATGGACCTCCTGCGCTTCTCCACGGCGGGTTCGGTCGACGACGGCAAGAGCACCCTCATCGGGCGGCTGCTGTTCGACTCCAAGGGCATCTTCGAGGACCAGTACGCGGCCATCGAGCGGACGAGCCGCCGTCGGGGCAACACCAAGGTCGACCTGGCGCTCCTGACCGATGGCCTGCGGGCCGAGCGGGAGCAGGGCATCACCATCGACGTCGCGTATCGCTACTTCGCGACACCGCGCCGGAAGTTCATCGTGGCGGACACGCCGGGCCACATCCAGTACACCCGCAACATGGTCACGGGCGCCTCCACCGCGGACCTCGCGATCGTGCTCGTGGATGCCCGCAACGGCGTCCTGGAGCAGTCCCGCCGACACGCCTTCATCGCGGCGCTGCTGGGCATCCCCCACATCGTCGTAGCCGTCAACAAGATGGACCTGGTCGGCTTCGACGAGGGCAGGTTCGAAGCGATCCGGGACGGGTTCTCGGAGTGGGCCGCCAAGCTCGCCATCCGCGACCTGCGCTTCATCCCCATCTCCGCGCTCCACGGCGACAACGTCGTCCAGCGGTCGCTGTCGATGCCCTGGTACCAGGGGCCGTCGCTGCTGTACGACCTGGAGAACGTCTACATCGGGTCCGATCGCAACCTCATCGACGCCCGGTTCCCGGTCCAGTGGGTCGTCCGCCCCCAGTCCGACGAGCACCACGACTTCCGGGGCTACGCGGGGACCGTCGCGGGCGGCGTCTTCCGGACGGGGGACGAGGTCGTCGTGCTGCCCTCGGGTCGCCAGACGCGCATCTCGCGCATCAGCACCCTCGACGGGGAGCTGGAGACGGCGGCGCCGCCGATGTCGGTGATCATCGAGCTCGCCGACGACATCGACGTCTCGCGTGGCGACATGCTCTCGCGGCCCCATAACCAGCCGACCGTCGCCCAGGAGCTGGAGGCGATGATCTGCTGGATGGCCGAGTCGCCGCTCCGCCAGGGCGCCCGCTACTACCTCAAGCAGACGACGCGCACGGTCAAGGCCATCGTGGAGGACCTGCGCTACGGCATCGACGTGAACACCCTCCACCGGGAGCCGGCCACGGAGCTGGGCCTCAACAGCATCGGCCGGGTGCGACTCCGGACGAGCTCGCCGCTGATGCTCGATGAGTACCGCGACAGCCGGACCACGGGTGGCTTCATCCTCATCGACGAGGCGACGTCCGACACGGTCGGCGCGGGCATGGTCGTGCGCGCCGGCCCGGAGCAGCACATCGAGACCCTCGAGGGCATCGCCTGAGCGTGCCGGTCGGTGCGCGAGGCGCGCCCCGGAGCCCGGAGATGGCCGAAGACAGCGGGCCGGTATCATCGCTGCCCATGGTCGACCGGTCCGAACCACTCGTCGTGACGCCCCAGGCATGTCCGTTCGTGGCGCTCGACTCCGACCGCGACCAGCGCCTCACCGCCCCGGACGCCCGGCATCGCTGCTTCGCGGAGGCGGTCCCGAAGACGCGCTCGATGGGTCACCAGGCGAGCTTCTGCCTGGCGCCCGCGTTCACGGGCTGTCCCATCTTCCTCGACTGGGCTTCGCGGGTGGCCGCGGATGTGCTGCCGGGCAGGGCGCCCGCGGGCGCCGCCCTGCTCAGCGATGGTCCGTCGTCGTCGACCTCCGGGACCACGGCGACGGGGGCGACGGGGGCGATCACCTCGACCACGGCGACCGCGACCATGGCCACGGCGCTCGCGGGGGCTGCTGCGCCGGCGGCCGATGCTGCGTCGCTCCCAGGGCCCACGCCGATCGTCGGTGCGCCGCCGTCCGCGAACCCGGCGCGACCCGCCACGGATGCGCATCCGACCGGTGCCACACCCGCCTGGGCGGCCGCACCGCCGTGGGTCGCCGAGGCCGCGCCACCGCCACCGGACATCTTCGACAAGCCCACCAAGCGGACCGCTCGCGTGGAGATCGAGCCCGGTCCCGCGGCGTCACCCGATGCCGGCGTGGAGCCACGCGCGTCCGCCGCCGGAACCCAGACGTCAGCCGTGATGCCCGTCGCGGCCGGTCCGGTGAGCGCCTCGAAGGGGACGCTCCCGACCGATGCCCCGGAGTCCGACGCCGAGCTTGCGGCGTCCATGGCGCGTACCGACCTGCTGACCGGGGTCGCCGGAGCCGACGGGTCGCCGGTCGTCGCGGGCGCGGATGTCGATGCGTCCGGCACAGCCGAGCAGGACGACACAGGCTCGCCGCCCTGGTCCCGCGGACGACCTCGGGTGCCCGTGGACGCGGGTGCGCCGGCCTCGCTGGGACCGCAGACCCGACCCGGGGCGCGGCCGTCCGGTCCACGGGAGTGGGAAGGCGCGCGGCGGTTCGAGGCGTATGCGGCGGGATCGGGATCGTCGCGGATCGGCCGACCGGCGCTCATCGCCATCGGAGTGGGGCTGGTCGCGGTCGCGCTGCTGGTGGTGTTCCTGCTGCCGAGCCTCTTCCTGAGTGGTGGCGCCGCGCCGACCGCGACCCCGGCCGATTCCTCCGCACCGGTCGTCGCTGCCACGGGGCGGCCACGCCCCACACCGACCGCACCGGGCGCCACCCCGCGCAAGCCCGCCGCGACACCCCAGAGCTACCGGGTGAAGCGGGGCGACACCCTGCTGCGCATCGGCCGTCGCTTCAACGTGACCGTGGAGCAGCTGACCTGTGCCAACGACATCCGCAACCCGAACTCGCTGAGCGTGGGCACGACGCTCGTCATCCCCATCGAGACGTATCGCTGCCCCAAGCCGACCAAGAAGCCGAAGTGACGCTGGACTGACTGTCAGGGCCGCCGCGCGGCCCGCTGCTCGCCGCCGGACGTGGTCCCGGGCTCAGGCCACCAGCGCGTCCACGCGCTCCCGGACCGCGGCCCAGAGCCGGTCGCCACCGAACCGGACCGGGTCATCCGCGGGCAGTCCGGTCTCGGCCGCCACCTGCTCGATGACCTGGCGGGCGCTCTGCCTCGTCCGGGATGAGCGACGTGTTGAGCGCCACGGCCACGACCTTCGATGGTGCGATCGCGGCGGCGATCCGCTCGTGGAGGTCGATGAGACCCGGCAGCGGCGCGATGGGGAACGACCGCTCGGGCAGATGGTCGAAGTCGTGGTTCGCGAGTCCCGGCTTGTGGACCATGATCATCGCGTGGGGCGTGGCGCCGTGGATGAGGCCGAGGGTCACCGAGGAGTACGCGGGATGGTCCAGGGAGCCCTGGCCCTCCACGAGCACCCAGTCGCCGAGCTATTCGCCCTGCTCCACGATGCGTTCGACGGTCCCCTGGACGAAGTCCGAGACGACCGCGTCCACCGGGGCGCCCCAGCCCTCGATCATGATGCCCGTCTGGCCCGTGGCCACGAACGAGGCGCTGATCGCCGGCCGCCACGGCGGCCTGCCGGAGCTCCAGCATCGCGGACATCTTGCCCACGGCGCAGTCCGTGCCCACGGCCAGGATCGACCCGCTTGCCCGGATCGTGCAGCCGCCCCTTGGCGGTGGTCCGCGGCCCCGACGGGCGGCGGACGTCCTGGAGCGTCACGCCGGCGGTCGTGGCTGCGGCGACGAGGTCGGGATCGTCCGTGAGGAAGGTGTGCAGGCCCGAGATGATGTCCAGGCCGTGGTCGATGGCCGTCAGCAGGATGCGCTCTCCACGCGTCAGGCAGCCGGCCACCCGTCGGCGCGATACCGATGAGCAGGGCGTCGGGTGGCGCGGGCAGCGCCAGCGCCTCCTCGAGCGAGGCCAGCACGGGCACCTGCGAGCGACCCGGGATGGCGCGGAAGTCGCCCACGAACGCGGGCGCCTTGGTGGAGTCGATGACACCCACGACCTCACGGCTGCCGTAGCGCAGCACCCCGAACGCGGTCTTGGCCGAGTGGTCGCCAAAGGCGCCTTCGGCCAGGATCACCGAGTCGCTGGGTCGCGGGCGTGCCCGAGCCAGCCCCCTCGGAGATCCACTGACGCGCCGACTAGCGGGGCGCGAGGTTGATGGCAGTGATGAGTCCGGCCTCGACCCGGAAGGTGGCATCGAGGTGCTGGCTCGGGGCTCCCGGGCGGATGACGACGAGGTCCGCCTCGTACGTATTGCCCGTGTCCCGGACCTCGCCCGGGATCATCCGCAGGCCCTTGTCGGCGCGCAGGAACCAGCCGCCGACCTGCTCCGATCCGCGGATCGTGCGCGAGCTGCCCTGGACGTGGACGCGCATCTCGGCGCGCTCATCGAACAGCTTCACGGCGCCGGCCCGATCGCCGGTGTTCAGCCGGTCGAAGAAGTCTTCCATCGTCTCGACAGCACCCATGCCCGGAGTCTACCAGCGGAGGGCCGCGACCCGGCCGATCGCGCGTCCCGGCCGCGTCACGTTCCCAGTCGCGCCGTCTCGGTCGCCGCCGCGGCGATATGCGTCCAGCGCATGAGCGCGCCAACGAACGTCCGAATCTGATCTCGCAACCGTGCTCAGTGGCCGCCATATGCGCGTGGCGCATGACCAGGCCAACGAAGGCCGCTACTGGACCCTCCGCGGCCCCTTCATTGGCCCACACACCCGCGTGGCGCATACGCGGCCATCGAGGGCGGGCTCCATGGCGTTCGGCGACCTCTCGTTGGCTTACTCAGTCGCGTGGCGCATACGCCGGGCACCCGAGGGCGCCCTGGGCGCCGCCCTACCCGGCCCTGCCGGGCACGACCGACCCGCGGCTCCTCGAGCTCAGAAGCCGCCGCCCGCGCCACCACCACCGCCGCCCGAGCCGCCCCCACCGAAGCTGCCGCCCGAGCCACCCGACGAGGATGAGGCCGACGCCCCGATGGTCGACAGGGCGGCCGTCATGCCGCCGAAGTCGGGGATGGCCGAGCTCGAGAACAGGCTCCCTGACCCGCCGGAGCTACCCGCCGAGCCCGTGATGTACCAGCCCGGCAGGTACGGCGGCCGAAGTCCCGACGCTGCGGCCTCCCGACCCGTCTCGATGGAGCGCTCGAGGACATCCTCGACCTCATGGTGGAGGCCCAGGGCGTAGCCCCAGACCACGGCCTGGTCGGGCGTCTCGACCCACGGCAGGGCGTGGCTCGCCACCACGTCATCCATCGAACGCGCCCCGGCGAGCGTCCGCTCCAGGGTCCGACGATACGCGGCGAGCCAGGCGTAGACCATGGCCCCCGACATCGTCCGCTGGGGCATGACACGCGCCAGCACGAACATCGCGATCGACGCGGCGATGAGGGCGCCGCCCACGAGCAGCAGGCCGCTGCTCGGCAGGTTCCACGCGATGACCACGCCGATGATGCCCAGGACGAGCACCAGGCCCGCCCGGAAGGACCAGCGTTCGGTCGACTGGTCGGGGTCCTCGCGATACCAGCCCGAGGTCACGACCGCGGCACCCAGCTGCCTGTCGAACTCGGGGATGATCGACCCGAAGGCGGTCAGCTGGTCGGCATCGAGCGAGCCCGCACCGCCCCGGAGCTCCCGCAGGCGGGTGCGCACCAGGTCCTCCGGCGCGCCCAGCGGCGTGTTCCGGTTCCGGAGGATCGCGGGGGTCAGCCTTGTCCGGCTCCAGCACATCGAGCGTGGTACGCCCGGAGGCAGACGGCTGGCGGAATCGAAGCTCCCCGCGTCCGGCGAGGTCGATGAGCGCGGTGGTCAGGGCATGTCGGTTGACCCGGCCGTCGAGGACGACCGCCGCAGCGGCCGGCGTGAGGCCCGGGGGCGGCGCGGGCATGAGCACCGATGCGTCGTCGATGTACTCGGGGTCCCGGCCGTAGCGCATCCAGCTCCAGCCGGCCCAGCCAACGAGCCCGATGAGCAGCAGCGGCGCCAGCACGAGCCCGGCCGCGGCATCCACCTGGCGTGCCAGCTGCAGCTGGCTGGCGCGCTCCGCTGTCGTCGCGGCATCGATCTTGAGCAGGGCCGCGTCGAGCGCGAGGTCCAGGCTGCCGGCAACGTCGCACGCGTTCCGGAGGTGCGGCAGCATGTCGTCCTGGTAGATCGCCTGGCGGTCTGCATTGGTCAGGTACGACGCCTCGTAGCCGGGCGCGGCATACAGCTGGACCTGGCCGTGGCACTTGTTGTCCTCGAGGTCGAACATGATGGCCAGCCCGTCATCGAAGCCCTTCCGGCCCACGCCGTACTGGTCGATGAGCGCCCGGGCATCGTCCGCGGCGAGCGCAGGGGTGTCGCTCTCCGGCTTGACCTGGGTGTAGACGATGACCTGTGCCCCGGTCCGCGCCTCGATGTCCGCGATGACGCCCGCGGCACGCAGGCGGGTCGCAGGCGACAGCACGCCCGCGTAGTCGTAGACCCGCAGCCCCGTGATGGGCGCCGGGTAGGGTGGTCCCGCCGGCGCGCTGGGCAGGTCCGGGACGATGGGCGGCCGGGTCGGACGTGGCGTGGGACTGGCCCCCGGCGCATGGGTCGGGCCGGGTGCCTGGGAGGCCTCGGGCGGGACCGTGGCCACCGGGGTGCCCGGGATCGCGGCCGTGAGCGTGAACACGCCCCGATTGAGCGCGTTGAGCCAGTCATCGGAACCGAGCGAGTCGCGCATCGAGGCCTCGACCTGGGCCGCGAGCGCCTGCTCGTCGACCATCGCCCTGAGGCCATCGCTGAGCGCGACCGAGACGAAGGCGCGTGATGTCTGACGGTCGAAGTCCCAGAGCATGACGGCGCCCTGGCCATCGCCGCCGCCCACGTCCCACTGCTTGAGCAGCGCCTGGGCGTCCGCGTCCGCGGCGGCCTGGTCGCGTGCCGTGCCCTTGACCTGGGTGAGGACCACGATGTCCACACCGCGGCTGTCCAGAAAGGCGCGCAGCCCTTCCTCGACCCCGGCCTCGGGTGGTCGGTTGAAGACCTCGGCGTCGTCCACGATGTGGGTGCCGGCGGGTCGCTCCGGGAACGGTGGACCCGCAGCAGCCACCGCGGCCAAGAAGCCGGCCAGCATCGACAGCAGCAACGTTGCCGCGAACATGGCGGCAACGGCGCGGTGCAGCCTCACGCGTTGGCGACCGTGCATCACGGGGGAGGGTACCCCAGCGGCGGTCGCCCCATGCCTGGCACCGCCCCGGTCGGTCAGGAGTGGTCGGGGATGGGCGCCGGCAGTGCCGGCTCCGTGGCGCGCAGCCGCCGGACCAGCTCCGCGCTCAGCTCGTAGCGCCCGAAGCTGGGCATCACGTACGTGCCCTGGACCAGGCCGCGGATGCCCGACAGCAGCTCCATCGCCAGCTCCAGGCCGACCTCCGCGCCCCGGTCACCGGCCGCCGCCATGGCGCCCCGGACCCGGTCCGGGATGGTGATGCCCGGGACCTCGTTATGGAGGAACTCGGCATGTCGGGACGTGTGGAGGGGCAGCACGCCCAGGAGCACCGGTCGTGGCAGCCGGTCGCCCCATCGCCGTGAGGCGCGTTCCATGAACCGGTCCCACTGCTCGCGGGCGTAGATGGGCTGGGTCATGATCAGGTCGGCGCCCGCATCGAGCTTGCCCGTCAGCCGGTCCAGCTCGTGCTCCAGGTCACCCGCGGTCGGGTCGAGGGCGCAGGCGACCGTGAAGCCGGCCGGCGCCCCGATGGGCTTGCCCGCCTGGTCCTCGCCCCGGTTGAGCCGCTGGATGACCCCGATGAGGCCCGTCGAGTCGATATCCCAGATGCCCGTCCCGGTGGGGTAGTCGCCGATGCGTGGCGGGTCACCGGTGAGCGCCAGGATGTCGCGCACCCCCAGAGCGTGGGCGCCCAGGAGCTCCGACTCGAGCGCCATCAGGTTCCGGTCGCGGGTCGTGAAGTGGACCAGGCACTCGAGGTCCAGGTCGTGCTGGATGCCGAACGCAACGGCCATGGCGCTCATGCGCACGCGGGCCATGGCGGAGTCGCTGATGTTGACCAGGTCGACACCGGCCTCTGCGAGCAGCCGGGCAGCCTCGAGGGTCCGCTCGATGCGCACCGACCGCGGCGGGTCGATCTCGACGCTGATGACGAAGCGGCCCTCGGCCAGCTTGCGGGCGAGGCCGGTGGCAGGCGGCGCCTCCTGGGCCGTGGCGCTTCCCGGCGCCCGTTCGGTGACCACGGTCCGGGGTGCCGCACCGGCACCCAGGGTGGGCGCGGCCGCGAGCGCTGCCGCGGTGCCGCTCGCCCGCGCCAGCTCCCTGTCGAGCGCCTGGCGCATGGCCGCGATGTGGTCGGGCGTGGTGCCGCAGCAACCACCGATGAGCCGCGCACCCGCCGCCAGCGACCGGGGCACGGACTCCGCGAAGTAGGCGGGACCCGCGGCATAGACGAACTGGCCCTCGACCCGCGACGGCAGTCCGGCGTTGGGCATGATGAGCAGCGGTGACGCGCCGTGGTCGGGGGCCATCTGCGCCAGCGCCTCGAGGCAGGCCACCGGGCCCACGCCGCAGTTGACCCCCAGCCCGTCGACACCCGCGGCCGCGAGGGCGATGCTCGCCGCTTCCGGGGTGGTGCCGTCCATCGCGACGAGGTCCTCGCCAAAGGTCATCGAGGCGAGGACCGGCAGGTCGCACAGCGCGCGGGCCTCCTCGATGGCGAGCAGCAGGTCCGCGAGGTCGCTCGACGTCTCGAGGATGAGCAGGTCGACGCCACCTTCCAGCAGGCCCTCCACCTGCTCCCGGATGGCTGCCCGGATGGAATGCTCGTCGGGCCGATCGGGTGTCTGGATGGGTGCCGCGAGGGGTCCGATGGAGCCGGCGACCAGCACGTCCCGACCGGCCACGTCGCGTGCCTCGCGGGCCAGCTGTGCGGCGCGTCGATTCAGGCGTCCCGCCCGGTCGGCGAGGCCATAGGGCGCGAGCCGGAGCCGGTTGGCACCGAAGGTGCAGGTCTCGATGATGTCAGCGCCCGCCGCCGCGTACTCCCGGTGGATGGCGCTCACGATGTCGGGATGCGCCTCGACCAGCTCGTCGAGCGAGGCCCGCTGGGGGATGCCGCGGCTGAACAACAGCGTGCCCATAGCCCCGTCGAGCAGCAGCGCCCGGGACGCCAGCCGCTCGGCGAAGACCAACCGCGCTCGAGGAAGGGGGGGCGTGGCGCCGGCTGTGCCGTCGCCCGAGCTGGGACTCACCCGCGAAGGGTACACGGCCGTGGGAACGCCACCCGCCAGACGCCCGGTCAGCCGAGTGGGTCAGACCAGCGGAGACCCGGGAATCGCGCGAAGTCGGTGTCGTTCGAGCACAGCTCCGCCTGATGCTCGATGGCGAGCGCGGCGATATGGACGTCCGTGGTGAGCCGACCGGAGGCGCCGGCGGACGTCATCAGCGCCTCCAGCAGATCGAGGTGGCGGGACCCCGGGCTGACCACCACGACCTGGGGCCGGGCCAGCCAGGCCCTGATATGGCCGATGGCCTCGGCAGATGGGAACGGGTCCAGGAGTACGCTGCGGCTGGTCATCAGGCGCAGGTACCCGAGCATCACGACCCATGGCAGGCCGACCTGTCGGGACCCGGAGAGCGTGGCCTCCCACCATGTCCGCGCGGTGTCGTGATGGGGGGCGTCGGAGTTGTAGGCGTAGACCAGCAGGTTGATATCGGGCAGGATCACCGCTTCGACACGGACCTCCTGGCAGGTGGCCTGACTGCGGTCGCCTTCGCCAGATCGTGCAGGAAACGCTCGCTCTCGAGCTCGTCATCGAGCTGGTTGAGGTGGAGCACGTCCACGCCGGCCCGGAAGCCGCCAGCCTTGGGCGTCACGCGGAAGGGCGGCAAGGCAGACACGGGTCGCATGCCGCTCTGGAGACCGGCCCGCAAGGCGGCATTCACCACCTCCTTGTAGCTCATCCCGGTGCTGCGCTGGCGCTCGACGAGCTGGTCTGCCACGTCGTCGTCCAGGGTCAGTGTCGTGCGCATGGAGACATCATGATGCTCAGTGAAGGTGATGTCTAGATGTATGCCGCCACCACGCGCTACGGCAGCGACGCGGAGCGGCCACGTCGTCGCAGGAGACGGAGGCGTGAGCCGTCCCAGCCGACCTCCGGTGGTCGCGGCCGCCCGTTGTAGGTCGACGCCATCGACGATCCGTACGCCCCGACCACGCCGATGGCCACGAGGTCGTCGCGTGCCAGCGGCGGCAGCTCCGCGACGCCCAGCCGATCGGTCGACTCGCAGACCGGCCCGTCGACACGGGCGAGCGTCCGTGCCGCCGACGGCTCCACGAGCCCACCCAGGGAGGTGAGCGCCACCATCGGATGCTCGGCGCCGTACAGCGCCGGCCGGATGAGCTCGGTCATGCCCGCGTCGAGCACCACCAGTCGGCTCCCTCCGGCCTCGTCCTGCCGCTCCCGGACATGGAGCACGCGGCCGATGAGCCAGCCACTCTCCGCGACCACGGCCCGGCCGGGTTCGATGGCGAGCCGCCCAGGCCGCGCGTCCGGCGGCATCGCGGCGATCTCGTCCGCGGCGGCCTCCGCGAACACCCGGGCCCCGGCACGGACCCGGCCACGCCGTAGTCGACGGCGAAAGCCGGAGCCCAGGTCGAGCGTGTCGAACTCCGGCAGCGCCGCACGCTGGAGCGTCAGCAGCCGGAGGCCGAGGCGCAATGCGGAGCGCCAGGCGTCGACCGCGCCGAGCTGCGAGCCGATGTGCAGATGGATGCCCCGCCAGCGCAGCGGCCCCGCCGTCCCGCCACCGGCCGCGATGAGCTCCGGCAGCTCGTCGGACAGGACGCCGAACTTGGATGCCGACCGCGCCCACCGCGAGGCCGCCGTGGGTCTCCGGCTGGACCCCCGGGTTGATGCGCACCAGCACGTCGATGGCTCCCGATGACAGCCCGGCACCCGCCGCCATGGCTGCCAGCGCCTCCGCCTCGTCCGCCGACTCGAGGCTGACCCACAGCAGTGGCCCGCCTGCGACGGCCATCGTCACCGCCGCCCGCAGCTCCGCGGGGCCCTTGCCGATCCCCTCGAGCGCCACGCTGCCGGGCGGGAAGCCGGCGCGCCGTGCGAGGTCGAGCTCGCCCGCCGAGACGGCCGTGGCACCGAAGCCGGCCGTCGCGAGCCGGCCCGATGAGCGCCGGCAGGCCGTTCGCCTTGAGCGAGTACAGCCGCAGCCACGGATCGGGGAACGCCGCGCGCAGTCGGGCGGCGTCCGCATCGAGCCGTCGCAGGTCATAGAGGTAGCAGGGCGTGCCGTAGCGCGTGGCGGCGAGCCGGGCGGCACGGGACAGGAGCGGATCCACGGCCCGCCATCGTACGATGCCCGCATGAGCCTCCTGACCGCCGACCCGCTGCCGACCCCTGTCACGCCCTGGGACCGCGTCCTGCACGACGTTCCTCGTCGGCCTGTTCGAGGCATCGCCGGTGCACGCCGGCTTCGCCGGCTACCACCTCGTCGACGACCGGTGGCCGGACCTGTCCGAGGCGGGACGTGCGGCGCGTCTCGCGATGCTCGAGCGGCACGCGGCGACCGTGGCGGCCCTCGACGAGTCGCAGCTCTCCCCGGACGAGCGTATCGACCGGGCCATCCTGCTGGAGCAGATCGAGAAGGCCCGCTTCGGCGATGCGGCCATGCGCGACGAGGCGTGGGACGCGCTCACCGTCGTGTACCTCCTGGGCGCGGGCCTGTTCGCCCTGCTCGCCCGCGAGTACGCGCCCTGGAGCCACCGTGGCGCCGCGTTCGCCGGCAGGGTCGAGACGCTGCCGGCCGTGCTCCAGGCGGCCATCGATGGCCTGACGGGCCTGCCCGGCCGACCCGTCTCGCTGCTGCATCTCGAGACCGCGCTCGCCCAGCTGTCGGGTGTCAGCGGACCTGATGCAGGAGGGTCTCGCGGAGGCGCGCACGCGGGCCGCCGCGGGCGATTCCCCGGAGCTCGTCACGCGCATCGAGGCTGCCGTCGACGGACGGCCAGCGCTGCCGTCGAGACCTTCCGCGCCGACCTTGATGTCCAGGTCCGACCCCGGGCGTCGGGCGACGGGCGGCTGGGCGAAGCGCTGTTCGCCCAGAAGCTGCGCTACACCCTGTCGAGCGACATGACCCCCGACCAGCTGCTCCAGCGGGCGTGGCGCGACCACGCCGCCGTCCGGGCGGAGATGCTCCGGCTGTCGCGCGAGCTGTGGCCGACGTGGCTGCCCGAAGTGCCGCTCCCCGTGGTCGAGCCGGGCGATGGCGACGCCGAGACGAACCTCGTCCGCGAGGTCCTCGACGCCATCGCCACCGAGCACCAGCAGCCGGCCGACCTGCTCGACTGGTGTCGCGACGAGGTGGCCCGCATCGAGGCCTTCTGCCGCGACGCCGGCATCATCGGTCTCACCGACGAGCCGTTGTCCATCATCTGGACGCCGGTCTTCCTGCGCGCCTACGGCCGCGCGTTCCTCGACGCTCCCGGCCCCCTCGACCAGGGCCTCCAGAGCCACTTCTTCATCACCCCACCCGCCGATGACGCGAGCGCCGGAGTCGATCGAGTCCTACATGCGCGAGGACAACGACCGGATGCTCCGGCTGCTGTGCATCCACGAGGGCGTCCCTGGCCACTACCTCCAGGGCGCCTGGTCGAGTCGGTCGTCATCGCTCGTCCGGACGATCTTCAGCGACGGCATGTTCGCGGAGGGCTGGGCGGTCTACGTGGAGCAGGTGATGATGGATCTGGGCTACGGCGCCGACGATCCGGCCCTGCTGCTCATCCACTGGAAGATGACGCTGCGCGCCATCACCAACGCCATCCTTGACGTGGAGACCCACTGCCGAGGCCTGACGGAGGAGGCGCGCCCTGGACCTCATGGTCCGCCAGGCCTTCCAGGAGGCGGACGAGGCGCGCGCGAAGTGGCTGCGGGCGCGCCTGACCTCGACCCAGCTGTCGACCTACTACATGGGCTGCGCGGAGATGTTCGACCTGGAGGTGGAGGCGCAGGGTGCGGGCCGCCATCGCGGCGGGTGGGTCAGCGGCGGATGTGCCGCCACAGCGCGTCATCGGCGGCGTCGGTGCGACACGCCTGGCTTCGACTACCGGACGCACCTCGAATCCGTCATCTCGCACGGCACGCCGCCCATCCGGTGGGTCCGGCGCATCCTCGCGGACGGCGCGGCGACGCCGACCACCTAGCGGCCGGCCCCGTGCCCGACCTCGCGGGTATCCCGGCGGTCCTGGGCGAGTGACAGCAGGACCGCGGTCCCGATGATGAGCACGATGACCAGCAGCGACGGCAGCGGCTCCACCTGGACCAGGTCCGTGGCGAGCATCTTGCCGCCCACGAAGATGAGCACGAGCGCGAGGCCGATCTTCAGGTAGCGGAAGCGGTCGGCGGCATCGGCGAGCAGGAAGTACAGCGACCGGAGCCCCAGGATCGCGAACGCGTTGCTGGTGAACACGATGAACGGATCCGTCGTGACCGCGAAGATCGCGGGGATGGAGTCGAGCGCGAAGACGAGGTCGGTCGTCTCGACCGCGATGAGCGCCAGCAGGAGCGTCGTCGCGGCACGGCCGCCGGGCGTCGGGATGAAGAACCGCTGCCCGTGGAAGCCGGGCACGACCCGCATGTGCGCCTGCGCGAAGCGAACCAGCGGGTTCCGCTCCGGATGCGGCTCCTGGCCGCCGCCCATGGCCAGCATCCGGATGCCCGTGAACAGCAGGAAGGCGCCGAAGAGGTAGATGACCCAGTGGTAGGTCTCGATGAGCGAGGCGCCCGCGAGGATGAGCGTGAAGCGCATGACGAGCGCACCGATGACACCCCAGAAGAGGACCCGGTGCTGCAGCTCCCGGGGCACGGCGAAGGACGCGAACACCACCGCGAAGACGAAGACGTTGTCGACGCTCAGCGAGTACTCGATGACATAGCCCGTGAACCACTGGACACCGACCTCGCTGCCCCGCCACAGGAAGACGCCCAGTCCGAACAGGACCCCGAGCGTGATCCAGACGGCCGTCCAGATGAGGGCTTCGCGAGGCGGCACGATGTGCGCAGTTCGATGGAAGACGCCCAGGTCCAGGGCCAGGAAGACGCCGATGAGGACCAGGAAGCCGATCCAGAACAGCAGGTCCATGCACTCTCAATGGTCGTCCATCCCGGCCTGGGACGGGTGCGAGCGTGCTACGCGCTCGGCGGCTGGTGCTCCGGTGTGACTGCCACGCGCGCGTCCCGGCGATCGGACACGAGCGACGCGACGACGCTCACGAGCAGGATGAGCAGGATGACCGCGAGGGACGGCATCGGGTCGACGTGGAAGATCCCGGCGAGCAGCATCTTGCCGCCCACGAAGATGAGCACCCCGGCCAGGCCCAGCTTCAGGTACCGGAAGCGGTCCGCGGCGTCGGCCAGCAGGAAGTACAGCGACCGGAGCCCGAGGATCGCGAACGCGTTGCTGGTGAACACGATGAACGGGTCGCGGGTGACGGCGAAGATGGCCGGGATGGAGTCGACCGCGAAGATGAGGTCGGTCGTCTCGACCGCGATGAGCGCCAGCAGCAGGGGCGTCGCGGCCCGACCCGCGGCGGTCGGGATGAAGAACCGCTGGCCCTGGAACTCGGGGCACGACCCGCATGTGCCGCTGCGCGAACCGGACGAGGACGTTGCGCTCCGGATGCGGCTCGTGGTCGGTCCCCTGGAACGCCATCCGGATGCCCGTGAACACCAGGAAGGCACCGAAGACGTAGAGGATCCAGTCGTAGGTCTCGATGAGCGAGGCGCCAACGAGGATGAGCCCGAAGCGCATCACGAGCGCGCCCACGACACCCCAGAACAGCACCCGGTGCTGGAGCTCGCGGGGGACCGCGAAGGCCGCGAACACGAGCGCGAACACGAACACGTTGTCGACGCTCAGGGAGTACTCGATGACATAGCCCGTGAACCACGCGATGCCGACGTCTCCGAGCCCCGCCAGAGGATCACGGCGATGCCGAACACGATGGCCAGCGTGACCCAGACGGCGGTCCAGACGAGCGCCTCGCGGGGTGGCACGACGTGGGCCGTCCGGTGGAACACCCCCAGGTCCAGGGCCAGGAAGAAGCCGATGAACAGGAGGAAGGCGACCCAGAAGATCAGGTCCATAGGATGGCAGTCAGCGATCCTTTCGTGCCTCGCTCGGGACGGCACCGGCGGGCGCCGCATGGCGCATGCACGCAGCGTTGTCAGGGATGAGTCCCGGCCCCGGGGAGGGGCCCAGGGCCGGGGAGGGGAGGCGAGGGAGTGGCCGCCGAGCGGCCGGAGGTCACGCGGTGCGGAAACTGCGCAACCTCCGGACGCGCTCAGCGATGGGAGGGTGGGTGCTGAAGAGGTGGCCGGCGCCGCCCGCCGAGCGGGTTGACCGTGTAGAGGTGGGCCATGGCGGCGGGCACCGGCTGCTGCGCCGTGCGCCGGCCGCGTCGGAACAGCCCGCCACGCTGTGCCTGGAGCTGCTGGTTCACGGCGTCGAGCCGCTCCAGCGCGCTCGCGAGGCCCTCCGGGTCCTGCGTCAGCTCGGCGCCGGACAGGTCCGCGCCGTATTCCCGGGAGCGCGACACCGAGAGCTGGATGATGGTCGCCGCGATGGGCGCCAGGATGGCGGACAGGAGCAGCAGCGGCGCGGGCACGCGGTCGTCGTCCGCCGCCGCCGAACATCGATGACCAGAGCGCCATGTTGCCCAGGAAGGAGATGGCGCCACCGATGGTCGCCGCGATGGTGCCGATGAGCATGTCGCGATTGGCGACGTGGCTGATCTCGTGGGCCAGGACGCCTCGCAGCTGGCGCTCGTCCATGATGCCCAGGATGCCCGTGGTCACCGCGACGGCCGCGTGGCTGGGGTTGCGCCCCGTGGCGAACGCGTTCGGCTCGGGTCGGTCGATGATGTACAGCGAGGGCATCGGGATCCCGGCACGGCCGGCCAGGTCGCGCACGATGCGCTCGACCTGGGGCGCTTCGCCCGGCTGCATCGGTCGGGCGCCGTTGGCCTTGAGCGCGATGCGGTCGCTGAACCAGTAGACGCCCACGTTGAGCACGAGCGCCATGACGAGCGCGATGACCAGGCCGGCGCGACCGCCGACGATGCCGCCGACCACGACCAGCAGGCCGCCCAGCGCGGCGAGCAGGGTCCAGGTCTTGAGCTGCGAGGTGAAGTGACCCGAAGGCCGAACGATGGATCATGCGAGGAGCGGTTCCCGGCTGTGGTGTCCAGACACCGTCGTCATCCCGTCGGCGACAGGCATCGCCGACGACGCGACACGGGATATGCTGGCGACCATGAACCGGCAGCGGTAGTCGCTGAATCGGCGAAGGGAGGCCATCTTGGTTGCCGATAATCAGCAGATCGATGCGACCACTGACGCTCCTCCGGCCGACTGCGCGCCGCGGCGTCGGCCATCGCCCACGACGTGGCCATCGACCTGGGCCCGGAAGCGGACGCCAGACGCGCCCAGCCCATCGTGGAGCGGTTCCTGGCCGCCGTCGCCGCGGGCGGCGCCCGCGTGGGTGAGGCGGACCTGGTCCGGCTGCGCGCGGAAGGTGCCGCGGCGGCCCGCCAGGGCCGACCACTCGCGGCGCCCATCGACGCCTACCTGAGCACCGCGTGGGTCGCCTGGGATCACGCCCTCCGGATCGGCGCCGACACCCGATCGGGTCGTGCTCGGCGCACTTGGGCGCCGCGCTGCTGCGTGCCGGTGACGACATCGCCGCCGCGCTCGCCGACGGCTTCACGGCCGCGGAGCGGGCGCTTGCCGCCACGCGCTGGCGCGATGCGCCAGGCGATCCTCGAGGAGCTGCTGACGACCTCGGTCATGGACGCTGCGGCGACGACCCGGTTGTCGCGCCGGGCCGCGCTCGTGGGTCTGGACCCGGCATCCACCTACCACGTGCTGGTCGTCCGGCCAGAGGCGGAAGGCGAGACCACCGCCGAGCTGGTCGAGGAGCTGGCCCGGCGCCTGGCCCGGGATCCCGGCGCGTCGTCCGTCCCTGGTCGCGGCGCGGGGCCCGGACGTCGTGGCCATCGCTGGCGGGGCGTGGCGCGATGGCGTCCCGTTCGGTGAGGTCATCGGTGGTCTCGCCGTCGGGTCGCCCTGGTCGGCGACGCTGGCCGGACCGACGACGCTCGACGGGCTGGCGTTCGGCTATGCCGAGGCGGTCGATGCGCTGCGCGTCGTGCCCGCTGTCGGCGGTCCTGGCCGGGTCATCCCGGTGCGGGACGTCGCGCTGGAACGGGCCCTCGTCGCCGACCCGTCGCTCGCCGCGCTCGGTGTCGAGCGCTGGGTGGGCCCCCTCGAGCGAGCCGGCCGGGGCGGGTCCGAGCTGGTGCGCACCCTCGAGGCGTGGCTGGCTGGGGGGCAGTCCGTGGTCGCCACGGCCCGCGCGCTCCGGGTCGCGCCACGGACCGTCAGCTATCGGCTCGACCGGGTGGCGAGCATCCTCGGTGTCCGGGCGCTCGACGCCGACGTCCGCGCGCGCCTCTCGGCAGCGCTCCTCGTCCGTCGCCTCCTGGCGGGGCCGCGCGGCAGCGTGCCCGGGCCCGGCCGGGTAGCATCGGGGACGTGAGCGAGCTGCGGCCGTCGAGCCCCGTCCGGCGCCCCGAGACCGCCCGTCCCCGCAGTGCGCAGGAGCACGAGCACGAGCCAGCGGCACCGGTCGTACCACCGCCGAGTGTCGAGCCCGTCACCGTCGACGAGCTGGTGCGCATCGAGCGGCACATGGCGAGCCTGCCGCTCCACGTCGGCGCGGAGGTCACCCAGGATGATGATCTGGGTGTGCTCATGGTCCGGCAACGCGGCGCTGGCGCCGCCCTCAACTACGCCGCGATGCCCCGTTGGGAGGCCTCGGGCTGGCGCGCCGCCCTCGACCGCCTGAGCGACACGATGCGCGCCGATGGTTCATGGCCGTCGCTGCTGCTCGCCGACCGTCTCGACCGGCCACCGGGCCTGCCGGACGTGATGCCGTCGCTCGGCTGGCGACGGCTGCTGGGCGAGACCGTGCTCTGGGTGGGCCACGCATCGGTCGTGCCGCACCTCGACCCGCGGCTCCGGTTCGAGGCTGTCCAGCCGCGTTCGGTCGATGACCACGAGGCGCTCGAGCGGCAGGTCTTCGGCGTCGATCCGGGACGTGCCGAGGCACGCCGACGTGAGCTGGCTGACGCGCTCGCGACGGGTCGCCTGCGGGCCTTCGTCGTCCGCCTCGATGACGAGCCCATCGCGGTCGCCCGACTCTCCCAGGGGGAGGGCGTCGCCGGCATCTACGCGCTCGGGGTCGCGCACGGCTGGCGTGACCGGGGGTACGGCACGCTGCTGACGACGATCGCGACGCGTGCCGGCATGGCTACCGGCAACCGGGTGGTCTGGCTGTCGGTCGAGGACGGCAACAGCCGGGCGCGGCACGTCTACGAGCAGCTCGGCTTCCAGCCCGCCTTCGGCTGGGCACGCTGGCTGGCACCCACCGACTGACGGCCGGTCAGCCGGCTGGGGCGACCCGGTCCCCGAACCGGAGCTGGCCGATGGCGTCGAGCGCGAGCGCGTACAGCTCCGCGCCCGTCGAGCCACGCGAGACCCGCACCGCGGCCAGCTCCTCCACGAGCTGCGCCTCGAGACGCGATGCGCACGCTCCGTCGACGAGCCGGACCGCGTGCGCCGCGAACCGGAGGACCTGGGTCGTCTCGGGTCGGCGGGGTCCTCCCAGTACCAGCCGCAGCTCGCGAACATCGCGAGCCGTGATGCGTGGGCCTGCATCAGGGTAAGCAGCAGCCGGCCGGCCTCGGCGTCATCGGCGCGGCCTGCCCGGACCAGCTCGCCGGCGACCCAGTCCTCGGGCGCCACGAAGCCGCTCGCGACGTCGACGTATCGGTCGCGCGCGGCCCAGGCATCGAGACCCAGGGGTGCGAGGCGGGCCTCGGTGACCGCGTCGATGCCCCCCGCCAGCCGGTCGAATGCCTGTCGCAGGGGCGCCTTCCAGCGTCCGTCCGCCACACAGCCGCATTCGCCGGACCAGCGGGCGACGCCGTGATGGCAGGACCAGCTCGTCCGGTCCGCGATGCTCGCCTCCGGCAGCCCGGCCGGGTCCAGGCCGCTCAGCCAGATACCGGGTGTCATGACCCCGATGCCGTTCGTCGGCCGCGGCCGTCGTCAGCAGGCGCTGCAGGAACAGGTCCCGGAACGGCTGGTGATGGCCGTACAGCTCGCCATCGGTGGCGATGACCGCCGTGCCGCCCTCTTCGAGCCGGTCGGCCACGGGACCTGCCGCGAAGTGGTCGGCATCCGAGGTCGCGGCGGCATCGAAGCTGACCGTGGCCGACAGCCCGGCATCGTAGAAGCCGACCACGAGGCGCAGCCCGTCCCCCAGCTCGACCCGGTGAGCGACCCGCGTGTCGGCGCCATCGTCCGCCTGCCAGGGCGCCAGGAGCGTCCAGCGGATGCCCTCCTCGGCCAGGGTGCGCAGCGTCAGCCGGTCGACCGCGGTCTCCGGCAGCCAGAGGCCGGTCGGTCGGACTGCCGGTCCGCAGCTCGACGTCCCGGATGGCCCAGCGGATCTCGGTCCGTCGGTCGCGCGCCGAGGCGAGTGGCAGGATCGCGTGGTGATAGCCCTGGGCCATCACGCTCCGGGGATCGGCACCGGCCATGATCGCGTCGTGGAGCTCCCGCCGATGCTCCCGCATCCAGCGTGCGACCGTCGGGCCCAAGGTCCCAGCCGATCCGCCCGAAGTTGCCCAGCGACGCGTTCGGCGCGTACGCCTCGAGGGCGACGCGGTCGTTCCAGTCGTGGGCCGGGGCCGCGGACGGGTCACGCGCCACCTGACCCGTGAACGGGTCCTCGCGTGCCGGCTGGTAGAAGTGGCCGTGGATGGCGAGGGTGGGCATACGCTCGTCGTCAGGCCGCGTCAGCGTCTGGGGCAGCTCGTCTCCTGGGTGCCACGACCGCACGGTCATGGCGCGTCAGGATCGGCTGAGGCTGACGGTCGCGGCCGCCTCCCCGTCGCCCGTCCCGTGAGCGGTCGCGGCGGCATCGCCGAGCGCCGCAGGCAGGTACGACTGCTCCACGTACTGCTCCAGCATCCGCGCGGTCGAGAAGCGCCAGATGCGTGCTCGCCATCGAGCGGCGCATGACCTGCGTCCACCGGCGTGGCAGGCCGCGCGGGTCGCGGTCGTACCAGCGGGGCACGATGTCCGTCTCGAGCAGCTGGTACAGCGCCTGGGCGTCGGACCAGTCCTGGGCGCCCTCGTCGGGGTTCATCTCGCGGCCGCCGATGGCCCAGCCGTTGTCCTCCGTCCAGCCCTCGTCCCACCAGCCATCGAGCACGGAGCAGTTGACGACACCGTTCATGGCCGCCTTCATGCCGCTCGTGCCGCGATGGCCTCGAGCGGACGTCGAGGGTTGTTGAGCCAGACGTCCACGCCCTGGACGAGGTAGCGGCCCACGCGGATGTCGTAGTCCTCGAGGATGAACACGCGACCCTTGAGCCGCTTCGAGCGGCTGCGGCTGAAGATGTCCTGGATCACCCGCTGTCCGGGTCGGTCGGCCGGATGTGCCTTGCCCGCGAACACGATCTGGACCGGCCGTTCCTCGTCCCACAGCAGGCGCGCGAGGCGCTCCTCGTCGCTGAACAGGAGCGCGGCCCGCTTGTAGGTCGCGAAGCGGCGGGCGGAGCCGATGGTCAGGATGTCGGGGTCGAGGATGCCATCGACGTCGTGCAGCTCGGACGGGGGCTCGCCGTGTCGGGCGAGCTGCGTCCGCAGCCGGCCACGGGCGAACAGCGCCAGCTCCAGCTTCTGCTCCATGTGGGCGTCCCACAGCCGCTCGTCGGAGACCCGCGGCAGCCGCTCCCAGAACCGGTCCTTGGGCCGGTCGTCGCCGATCTTGTCCAGGTCGCGCCGACAGGCCCGCATACAGCGCCCGGATGGGCCCGCCGAGCCAGGTACCCGGATGGACCCCGTTGGTGATGCCCAGGATGGGTCGGCGGATGAGGGCCTGCCAGGTGCCGTTGGCGGTCTCGGCATGCAGCTGGCTGACGGCGTTGGCGCGCACCGAAAGGCGCAGCGAGAAGCCGGTCATGTCGAACTGCGAGGTGTCGTCGTCGACGCCCCGGCCGAGCTCCAGGATGCGCTCGATGTCGATGCCCGAGCCGGTCATCATGGGCGCCGAGACCGTGCGCACCAGGTCCGCGTCGAACCGCTCGTTGCCCGCCGAGACGGGCGTGTGGATGGTGAACACGGAGCGTCGCCGGACCTCCTCCAGGGCCGCCTCGAAGGGCACCCCGGCGGCCACCAGCTCCCGGGCACGTTCCACGAGCAGGAACGCGGAGTGACCCTCGTTGAGGTGCCATGCGGCAGGGCGCGATGCCCAGCGCCCGGAGGGCACGCACGCCACCGACGCCCAGCACCAGCTCCTGGTGGAGCCGCATCTCGCGGCCGCGCACGTACAGGATGTGCGTGATGGGCCGGTCCGATTCGTCGTTGAGGGGCGTGTCCGTGTCCAGCAGCAGCAGCGGCACCCGACCCACCTGGACCATCCAGACGGCCACGTGGACCGTGCGCCCGGGCAGCTCCACGGGCACCGTCAGCGGATCACCGACCTCGTCCGCGACGCGCTGGATGGGGCAGATGCGAGACGTCGAGGTCCGGGTACGCGTGCTCCTGGTGGCCGTCCGCGTCGATGGACTGCCGGAAGTAGCCGTGGCGGTAGAACAGGCCCACGGCCACGAACGGCAGCGCCATGTCCGAGGCGGCCTTGCAGTGGTCGCCGGCGAGCACGCCCAGGCCACCGGAGTAGATGGCCAGCGACTCGTGCAGCCCGAACTCGGCACAGAAGTAGGCGACGGGGCCATCGAGCGCGTCGCGATGGTTCCGGTCGTACCAGTTGTCCGTGCCGTTCGCTCGATACGCGTCGTAGGCCGCGAGCAGGGTCCGGTACTGGACCATGAAGTCCGTGTCATCGAGCAGGTCCGTCCAGTCGCGGGCGAGCTGCAGCACCGCCACAGGGCTCCGGAACCGGCGCCACGCCGTCCGGTCGATGCGGCTGAACAGGGCACGTGTCTGGGGATGCCACGACCAGTAGAGGTCGTAGGCGATGCGTTCCAGCCCGCCCAGCTGTGCCGGGAGGCGGAGCGTCCTGACGGGCAGGGTCGGGATCGACGGGGAATGAGCCACGAACGGGGATGCTACACGACTCGCGCGCCCTGAACGGGTTCGCGGCGCTGGCGCAGCCGCCGGCCGCGTACCATCGCCCGATGCGTATCGCGATGCTCGCCTCGGAATGTGAGCCGTTCGCCAAGACCGGCGGCCTGGCGGATGTGGTCGACGCGCTCGCGCGCGCGCTTGGCGCACGAGGTCACGAGGTCGACGTCTACCTGCCGCGCTATCGGGGCCTCGCCGCGCCCCCCGACCTGGGGTCGCTCCGGCTCTCCGTGCCCATGGGCAGCGATCCGGCGACCGGCTCGCCAGACGCCTTCGAGCGGGTGCCGGTGACGGTGCGCAGCGGCGCCGCGGATGGCTATCGGCTCCGGCTCGTGGAGCATGACCCGAGCTTCGCGCGCAGCGGGCTGTACGGCGATGCCGCCGGCGACTACCCCGACAACGGCGCCCGGTTCACGCTGCTCGGGCGCGCGGCGCTGGAGGCGATGCGAGCCGAGGCGCGCCCCGTCGACGTCCTGCACGGGCACGACTGGCAGGCGGGGCCGGGCGTCCTCTCGCTGCGCACCCGGTACGCCCACGATCCGCTGCTGGAACGCATCGTGACCGTCATGACCTGTCACAACCTCGCCTACCACGGCTGGGTGCCCCGCGATCGCGCGTGGAGCCTGGACCTGCCCGGCAGCATCGGTGACGCGGCAGGGGTCGACCTGCTCCGGGAGAGCGTGCGGATCGCGGACCTCGTGAACACCGTCAGCCCGACATACGCCCGGGAGTCGCTGACCCCGGAATACGGGGCGGGGCTCGATGACATCCTGCGCGATCGGGGCGACCGCTACATCGGCATCATGAACGGGGTCGATCCCGGCCTCTGGGACCCGGCGACGGACGCGGCCCTGGTGGCGGGCTTCTCAGCGGACGACCCGATGGGCAAGGCCGCCTGCCGCGACGACCTGTGTGCCCGACTGGGCATCGACCCGGACGGTCCGGTCATGGGCGTCATCGGCCGCCTGGACCCCCAGAAGGGCTTCGACCTCGTGAGCTGGTCCGGCGCCGGCCTCATCGATGCCGGTGCTCGCCTCGTCGTCCTGGGGACCGGTGATCACGCGCTCGTCGAGGGTCTCCAGGGGCTGGCCGCGGCGCACCCGGACCGGGTGGCGATCCTGGAGCGCTTCGACCGCGACGAGGCCCGCCGGATCTACGCCGGCTCGGACGTCTTCCTCATGCCCTCGCGCTTCGAGCCCTCCGGCCAGGGCCAGCTCATCGCGATGCGCTACGGCTCCGTGCCGCTGGTGCGCGCCACGGGCGGGCTCATCGACACGGTCATCGACGCGGACGACGATCCGCAGCAGGGCAACGGGTTCCGGTTCGGTCCCGCCGACCCGGTCGCGCTCCTGGAGGCCGCCCGCCGGACCATCGCCGCGTGGCACGAACGCGGCCGATGGCGGCGCATCGTCGAGCGTGGGATGCACGCCGACCACTCCTGGGACGGTCCGGCCGCTCGCTATGAGGCTGCCTACGCGGGCCTCCTGGGCCGAGCCGCGACAGGTCCCGACCGGGGCCTGAGCGTCCGCCTGCGGGCCTACTGCAGGACGAGCAGCGCGTCGACCTGCGCGCCGGCCTTGCGGCTGGTGATGCGGATGACGTGCGAGCCGCGCTGTCAGCGGCCCGGATGCGAACACGATGCGTCGCGGCTGGACCGAGCCGCTCGCCAGGTCGACGGTGCCCGCCGGCTGGCCGTCGATGGTGATGGCGAGCTTGCCGCGGCCGAGGCCCACGGGGCGCCACGATCGCCACGCCGACACCATCGAACGTGAGCGTCGCGCTGGCAGCCGCGCTACCCGCGGCACGTGTGCTCTTGCCCGTCGCGGCGGCTGTCGCGCACGGTGCGCCAGGAGCCCCGCCAGCGGATCAGCGGGCTGGACGAGTCGCGCACGAGCAGCCGCGCTGTCAGGACGCTCGAGGTCGCCGCGTTGCCCGCCCGATCCACGGCCCGGACCCGATAGCTGCGTCGAGCCACCCTTGCCCAGCGGCGTGCTGGCGCCGGTCATGCCCACGCCGCTCACGAGCCGCTGCCAGCTCGTGGCCTGCCGCTGCAGCTCGACGGTCCCGACGCCGCTCTCGTCGTCGGCCACGGACCACGAGACGCGGATCGGTGCTGCGCCGCCGTCATAGGCGCCCCCGACCGGAGGACGACGCGCGGCCAGGGCGACCCGATCCGGGGCGCCGCCCGGTCGACGCGGAGCGTCACGAACGTCGTCGGGCTGGTGCCCGCCAGCGGCGGCTCCGAGGCCAACGAGGTGGTCACCCGAGGTGGCATCACCGCCAACGGTCAGGTCGATCGCCCCACGGAGACCAGCCAGGCCCGTGAGCGCGCCCGGGTCGCTCACGCGTGACGCCCGTCGGCAGGTCGGAGACCGCGAGGTCGACCGCACCGGACAGGTCGCCGACGCGCTGGAGCTCGAAGGGGAGGGTGAGGTGGTCGGCCGCGGCGCCGACGTTCACGACCGGCGCGCCCGGCCAGACGACGAGCGCCGGCGTGGTCGCGTTGAGGGCCGCCGCGTCCAGCGAGCCGGAGCGGAGCGTGCCCTTGGGATGCGCCGCGTGGTCCGGGTCGGTGCCGTACGCCCAGGCCAGGGTGCCGGACGCGATGAGCAGCCGTCGGGCAGCGTCGCCTCTGATAGCCGGATGCGTGGCCAGGTAGCGACCGAGGGCGCCCGTGACGTGCGGCGTGGCCATGGAGGTGCCGCTCATGAGGGCGGTCCGGACGGTCGACCCCGTGCCCGGCGCGAGGGAGCGGATACAGGTCCCCGGCGCCACGATGTCGACCGCCGCACCGTAGTTGCTGTAGCGCGCGAAGGCGTCGTCCTTCTCCGTGCCCGAGGCGGCGAGCAGCTGCTGACCGAGGACTGGCTCGACAGGCCACCGGGGACCCCGTCGAAGTCGGAGATCGCAGCGACCGTGATGACCTCGTCATATCGGGCGGGGATGTAGTTGTCCGTGTCGTCGTGCTCGTTGCCGGCCGCGACCACGAACACGGCGCCAGCGCCGGTCGCGGTGCAGATGGCCTGGTGCTCGGGGTCGCGCGTGTCTCGGCCGTTGGCGTCGCACTGCGTCGGGCCTGCGTAGTCGTCATAGCCCCGCAGGCTCATGTTCGCGACCATCGGACGTCCCGGGTGCTTGACCATCCACTGGGCCACCCAGTCGATGCCGCAGATGACCGTGGACGTGGAGCCGCGTCCGGCCGAGTCGAAGACCCGCACGGCCCAGAGGCGGGCACCCGGTGCCACGCCGACGACCCCAACGCCGTTGTCGCGAGCGCCGATGGTGCCCGCGACGTGGGTGCCGTGACCATGACCGTCGGTCGTGCTGCCGTCACCGCCGGCGCGGCAGTCCTGGCCGCCCACGATGTTCAGCTCGGCATTCGTGCCCGGTCGGGCCGCCGACGGGGCCGATGCCAGTGTCGATGACCGCGATGTCGACGTCCGTGTCGGGCACACCGCTCGTCTCACCCGCGGGGCCATTGACGCGTCGGACGCCCGACGGCCACGTGTCCGCCTCGACGGAGACCGGGGCTATCGGGTACCACCCGGGCGACAGCCGGGTCGTGTCGGAGGGCTGCGACCTGGCCCGGAGGTCAGCCGTGCGGCGAAGCCCTGCATCGCCCACTGGAAGCGGGCGGTCACCTGGAACGCACCGACGCGCGCCAGACGGTCGATGGCGTTGTCGGCAGCCTGGGCCCGAACCCTGGCCGTGGCCCGGCCGGTGGTGGTATCCAGGCGGACGGGTGTCGGAGCCACCGTCCGGTGTCAAGGTCGATGCGTCGAGCACCACGATCCACGATCGTCCCGTCGTCGGACGGGCGTCGGAGCCGGTGACGGCGGGCGAGGTGGCCGCGCCCGCGGGCGTGAGCCGGGTCGCGGGCGTTAGCCCGGTCGAGGGTGCCGCCGCGATGCCCTGCATCGGCAACACGAGCGCCGTGGCGAGCGCGAGGGATGCGGCGCGACGGGTGACACTGCGGACGGGCCTGGAACCTGGGAACCCCACAGGGCCTCCGTTGTGCGCGAGGACGACAGGCGGAAGCGTACGCGCGACCGCCAAGGCGTGCCCGCACGGGGCCGTCCGATCGTGCTCGCAGGGCCGTCGACATCCGGTGGCACGTCGGTGCGCTGGCCGGACGGGTCGCCCGTTGTCGGGAAGAGACGAGGGGCCACCGGTGTGCGTCCGAGCAACGCGCACCAGCAACCCCTCAGTCCACGGACATCCTCGATGGCGCGACGGGCTCGCGGAAGCGGACCATGGTCCCACCGACGGTGACCCGGACGGCCGGTGTGCACGGGCACCATCGCCGTGCGCAACGCTCGGCGGACCCGTGGCGGACGTGGTGTGGCGTCGCGGACGTGGTGTCGCGTGGCGGCAACGGCCGCACGGTCGCGTCGTGCCAGGGGCAGCGACCGCCGGGGATCGGGCGCGACTGATAGTCGCGAGATTGCCCACCAACGCGCCCGATGCCCTCGTGTCCAGGGCCGCCGCCGGCTCGCGCGACCGGTAGTCGCGGCGGCGGCAGAGCATGTCGGTTTCGGCGAGTACCAGTGGCGCGGCGAGACCTACGTGCCACACTGACCAACGACACCATCGAACCACATCCGCGGCCCGCCGACTAGACTCAGGCGCATGCCAGCCCGGCCCCAGGCGTCCCCGTTCCGGCCGCTCCGGTCGTCGACCGGCCGAGCCGCAACCTCGATGCGGTTCGCGGCCCTCCTCATGGTCGCCCTCACGCTCACGGGCGGCACCGTCGCCGTGGACGTGCCGGTCGCCGCGAGCTCGCCATCGCTCATGAGCGCTGTGGTCACGGGCTCGCCGTTCCGCGGTTCCGGGTCACGCCCACGAGCGACGCTCCACGTCACGCTCACCGACCCCGCGCATCTCATCGTGTCGGCCATGGACTACGACGGCCATCCCATCCGGACGCTACTCGACGCGCAAGAGCCGGCCGGCCAGATCCCTGTCGCTTGGGACGGGCGTGACGCGAAGGGCCACCTCGTGCCCGACGGTCCCTATCGGTTGCACGCGAAGGCGACGAGCTCGAACGCGACCAGCGCGACCGCGCCGAACGCGACGAACGCGACCGCGAGCGTCACTGTCGATCGGTGGGTCACGAAGGCTCCAGGGGCGCCGTATCCCCTCTTGCCGGCGGCCGTCGTCGTGGCCATCAACCCTGGGCACGGCGGCAGCGACACCGGCGCGGTCGCCTTCGGCACCCGTGAGAAGGACCTCAACCTGGACATCGCCCTCCGGCTGCGGAGGATGCTCGAGGCCGCGGGTATCACGGTCGTCATGACCCGGTCCAGGGACGCCGATGTCAACCGCCCCGCTGTCGACCGGAACGGCGACGGCCATGTCGACCACCGCGACGAGCTCATCGCCCGCAATGACGTCGCCAACCTCGCCCGGGCCGACCTGGTCATCAACATCCACAACAACGCGACCGCGTGTCATTGCGGGCAGGGCACCGAGGTCTTCGTGAATCGCAAGCGGCCCTGGTCCGCGGAGAGCCTGCGCCTGGGCAGGGCCGTCCTGGCCCGCATCGTCAGTCGCCTCCGGCCATTCCAGGGCGGTGGCTGGAAGGTCCATGATCGGGGCATCGGCCCCGGCGACTATGTCTCGCTCCGACCGGCCACGAAGCGAGCTCGGCGGCCTGCGCTCATGCCCGCGATCCTGGGCGAGTCGCTGTACCTCGACAACCGGCCGGAGCTGCGGCGGCTCCGCGACCGCAGGGTGCGCACCGCGATCGCGGCCGGCTACTTCGACGGCATCACGGGGTGGCTCGCCAGCCGCCGCTTCGGTGTCCGCTACTCCCACATCAAGGCCCCTGACCGCATCCCCGCTGGCGGCGCGGCGACCGTCCACGTGCGCATCACGAACACCGGCAACACCAGCTCCGGGTCGTGGCGCCTCGTGGCCCGCGTGGTCCACCGCGTGCCGCTGCTCGACGGATCAGGCACGCCTGGGCGCTTCGTCGGCGCCGTGGCCATCCCGGACGGCCTTGCCCCCGGCACCACGACCGATGTCGACCTCGATATCACCATGCCCGGGGAGCGTCGCCAGTGGCTGCTGAAACTGGACATCGTGCGGCCGGGGGGCCGACTGAGCGACCGGGGCGTGGTCCAGCCGCAGCTGGTGGTCCGCACCGTGGCGCCCACGCCCGCGCCGACGGATGGGGTCTCGCCGGGCAGCGCCCGGTAGTCCCTCTGGTACTGCCAGACGCCAGCCCGTCTAGGACTGTCGGACGGTTCCGATCACACCAGACCGCACGCCATCATGCTCGCCGGACCCGGACCGGAGCCTGCCTCCCCCGACGTCCCAGCCAGCTGTCCGACCCACGCCAGGAGGCGGCCCGTGCGCTCCAGCTCCATTCGCATCGTCGCCACGACCCCCCGTCGGCGCGTGCGCGCCCTCGCATCCGCGGCGCTCCTGGTGCTCGCGGCACTGGCGGTCGTCACACCGGCTGCCTCTGTCGCGGCGACGCCTGATGCCGGCACGGCCCGCGTCGAGCAGCTGAGCCTGGGGCACGACCATGTGTGCGCGCTTGCCACCAATGGCAGCGCCTGGTGCTGGGGCAAGGGCGACCCGAGCGAGGTCTCACCCGCGGCGGACGCCACGTTCCGACAGATCAGCGCCAGTGGCAGCCTCCACTCCTGCGGCGTCCTGACCGATGGGACGGTCACCTGCTGGGGCTATGACGGGGACAACCAGTCGAGCCCGCCGACCGACCAGTTCAGCCAGGTCAGCGCCGGCGGCAGGCACAGCTGCGGCATCCTGGCTACCGGCGCCCTCGATTGCTGGGGCGGCAACGACAAGGGCCAGGCCACGCCACCAGCGGGCACCTTCACCTGGGTGAGCGCTGGCGATTCCCACACCTGCGCGGTCGCCGCCGACCGGAGCGTGATGTGCTGGGGTGCCAACGACGCAGGTCAGGCCACGCCGCCGGCCGGCAGCTTCCTGACCGTGAGCGCCGGCTATGGGCACAGCTGCGGCCTGCAGCTCGATGGCACCGCTGTCTGCTGGGGCGCCAACGACGAGGGGCAGACGGACGTCCCCAAGGACAAGCTGCTGGGGGTCAGCGCCGGCTACAGCCACTCCTGCGGTCTCTCGGATATCGGCCGGGCCATCTGCTGGGGCAATGACGCCTACGGTGAGTCGACACCACCCACGGACACGTTCGTGGAGGTCGAGGCAGGGTACCTCACCACCTGCGGCATCCTCACCGACGGTACCGTCAAGTGCTGGGGATATGACACCTACGAGGACGTCCTGGGCCAGGCACCGGGGCCGGTGGGTCACTGGTCGCTCGCGTCCGGAGCCCGTCACAGCTGCGCGACATCGAGCGACAGCACCGTCACCTGCTGGGGCGCCTCCGACCAGGGCCAGGACGCCGCCCCGACCGGCACCTTCCGCGAGGTGAGCATCGGCGACGACTCCAGCTGCGCGCTCGCGACCGCGGGCACCGTCAGCTGCTGGGGGACGCCGCTCGCCGGGACGCCGCCCAGCGTGCCGCTGCGCCAGATCGCGGTCAGCGATGGGCACGCCTGCGCCATCGCGACTGACGGCACGCTCGCCTGCTGGGGCGCCAACGACAGTGGCGAATCGACGCCACCCGCCGGGCAGTTCGCGGCCGTCACCGTGGGCGCCAGCCACAGCTGCGCCATCGCCGCCACGGGCAGCATTGCCTGCTGGGGTGCCAACGACACCGGCCAGTCCGCGCCGCCCGCGGGGACGTTCACGGCCCTCAGCGCCGGTGCGGGTACGACCTGCGCCGTCGCCACGGACGGCAGCCTCGCCTGCTGGGGCGCCAACGACGCTGGCCAGGCGACACCGCCGACGGGCACCTTCGTCTCGGTGGGTGTCGGCCAGACATTCGCCTGCGCGGTCGCCTCGTCCGGCGCGCCCACCTGCTGGGGCGACCTGACGGCTCCGGGCGCCACGCCGACCCCCAAGGTGCTGCTCAGCCAGATCGCCGTCGGCGGTGACCACGCCTGCGGCATCGCCTCCAACGGCATCCTCGTCTGCTGGGGCGCCGACGACGTCGGTCAATCCGATCCACCGGTCCCCGGGGCACCCGTGCTGAGCGCACCCCTTCCCGACCAGACCGCCACGCAGGACACCGAGTTCTCGTTCGAGGTGCCGGCCACTACCTTCACCGACACTGACACGCTCACCTGGTCGGCCACGAACGGAGACGGCAAGGCCCTGCCCCAATGGCTCCGATTCGACCCGAACATCCTCACCTTCTCGGGCACGCCCGCGGACGCGGACGTGGGTGCGACCACGGTCACGGTAGTCGCGACCGATACCACGGGCCTCACCGGCCACACCACCTTCACGCTCACCGTCGAGAACGCCAATGATCCGCCGCAGGTGCTGACGCCGATCCCGACGCAGGATGCGACCGAGGACACGACCTGGACGTACGTGCTGCCGGAGAACGCCTTCACGGACCCGGATCTCGACAAGGGCGACTCCCTCACCTGGAGCGTGGCCAATGGGGATGGCACCGCCCTGCCAGCGTGGCTGCGCTTCGACCCTGCGACCCGGACCCTCGAGGGCACACCAGCACGGGACGACATCGGGCAGCTCGACCTGCTGGTGACCGCCACCGACCAGGCCGGCCAGTCGACCCAGTCCGGCTTCGCGGTGCGCATCTCGCGCATCAACCATCCGCCGACGGTCGGCAAGGCCATCGCCGAGCAGAAGGCGATCCAGGACCAGGAGTTCACGTTCACCTTCGGCAAGGACACCTTCAAGGAGCAGGACGACGGCGACACGCTCGCCTACGACGCGACCCAGAAGGACGGCACCCCCCTGCCTTCGTGGCTCCACTTCGCGCGCAGCGACCGCACCTTCAACGGCGTGCCGCGTGACTCCGACGTCGGCACCCTCGTCGTCACCGTGACGGCGATGGACAAGGCAGGCGCGACCGCGAGCACCGACTTCGCGCTCAAGGTCGTCAACGTCGACGATCCACCCTCGCTGGTCAGCCGCATCGCGGACCAGACCATCGACCAGGACCAGCAGTTCACGTTCGCGTTGTCCGAGGACACCTTCACCGATCCGGACCTGGATACCGGCGACAGCCTCAAGCTGCGCGCCAACGGACCCGACGGTGCGGACCTGCCAGCGTGGCTCAGCTTCGACCCGGACACGGCCACGTTCAGCGGCATCCCGCGTGACGCGGATGTGGGCAAGCTGCTCATCACCGTGACCGCGACCGACTCGGTCGGCGAGGAGGCCGCCGGGACGTTCACCCTCACCGTCAATGATGTCAACGACCCGCCCCTCGTCGCGCAGCCCATGCCCGACCAGATCGTGATCCAGGGCCAGCCGTTCGCGCTGGTGCTGCCCACGGACATGTTCACCGATGCCGACACGGCACACGGTGACGCCATCGTCATCACGGCCACACTGGAGCGACGGCTCGCCGCTCCCGGGCTGGCTCAAGTTCGACCCTGAGTCGCTCGGCTTCCTGGGCATCCCGGCCCAGTCTGACCTGGGCACCATCTCGGTGTCCGTGGTCGCCACGGATACGGCCGGCGCCACGGGCGTCGACACCTTCAGCATCCAGGTCGCACCACAGCAGGACCTGCCCAGCGCACCCATCGTGAACCTGCGCCGGGTGCCCGTCTCCGGGACCGGCCTCATCGCCCTCATCGTCGACTGGTCGGCCGGCAAGGAAGCCGACCAGGGCCGGCCCAAGTACCGCCTCGAGCTCCGGCAGCAGACCAAGGGCAAGTGGGGCAAGTACAAGCTGTACGCCAACGTCAATGGCCGGACCGGCGCCAACAAGTCGCTCAAGCCCGGCACCTACCAGCTCCGGCTGCGGGCGACGCCCGCGGGCGGCAAGCCGGGCGCCTGGATCGAGGCGGCACCGTTCACGCTGCGCATGCTCCAGGAGACCGACAAGTCCATCAGCTACCAGGGCTCGTGGTCCAAGGTCGCCCGCAAGGACGCCTCGGGCGGAGCGGTCCGCCGCTCCGGACGACCCGGTGACTCGTTCACGGTGACCACGACCGACGCGAGCAACATCGGGCTGGTCATGCCCAGCGGCAAGGGCTACGGCGTCATCGAGGCCTGCAAGGACCCCGACGCCTCCAGCCCTGGCAGCTGTCGCACCATCGACCTATCGCAGGTGAGCAAGGCGCCGCGCCAGGTGGTCACGACCTTTGCGGGTCTGCCGCCCGGTGAGCACACCCTCAAGGTGACCGTCCGGCAGGGCTCCGTCGACCTCGACGGCATCACGATGCTGACGCCGGCACCCTGACCGGCCGCTGCCCGGGACCGCCCATCGCGATGCCCAAGTCAGCGAGGGCGGTTCCGGTGCATGCTATCGGCCACCAAGGGAGGTACACGGCGGATGGGTATGCTCGAGGGCCGCAAGGCACTCATCTTCGGGGTCGCCAACGACCATTCCATCGCCTGGGGCATCGCGCAGGCGCTCCACGCTGAGGGTGCGACCGTCGGCTTCAGCTCGGCCGAGATGCTCATCGAGAAGCGGGTCAAGCCACTCGCCGACAGCATCGGGGCGGCCTTCGTGGAGCCCTGCGACGTCCAGGTGGACGCGGACATCGAGCGGGTGTTCGATGCCTGGAAGGCGCGCTACGGCACGCTCGACATCCTGGTCCATGCGGTCGCGTTCGCCAAGCGCGAGGAGCTCGATGGCCGGTTCGTGGACACGTCCCGCGAGGGGTTCTCCATGGCGCTCGACATCTCGGCGTATTCCCTCGTCGCGCTCGCCCGCGCGGCAGCCCCGCTCATGACCGACGGCGGCAGCATCCTCACGCTCACCTACTACGGGGCGGAGAAGGTGGTCGCCAACTACAACGTCATGGGCGTCGCGAAGGCCGCCCTCGAGGGATGCGTCCGATACCTGGCGGTGGACCTCGGGCCGTCGGGCATCCGGGTCAACGCCATCAGCGCCGGACCGGTCCGGACGCTCGCAGCGTCCGGCGTGAGCGGCTTCAAGACGCTCCACCGCCAGTTCCGGGACATCAGCCCGATGCGGTCCGCCATCACCATCGAGCAGGTCGGCCAGACGGCGCTGTACCTCACCTCGGACATGTCACGCACGGTGACGGGCGAGGTCGTCTACGTCGACGGCGGCTACAACATCATCGGGGTGCCCAACCTCGAGCAGTAGGCTGCCGCGTTCGAGGCACGCGAAGAACCGGCGGCCAGGGTCGGGGAGGAGGATCCGACCTTGGCCGCCGGTCTGGTGCCGGGCGTGGATCCCGGAGCGTCTCTCCCATGGACGGTGAGGAGGTCTCTGCCGTACCAGGGGAGGCCGTGGTGACGTCCCGCGATCGCCCGTTGGGTTGATCTGGGCGCAACACTATTGGTGCGGCGGCGCACCGCCCATGGCTCCGTCGTACCGGCATCCGCCAGTACCTTCGGTTCCCCTCAGCGCCGGTCGCCCAGGAGCCTGCGTGCGAGCGCCGCCTGCATCCGCGCGTCATCGAGCGCGTGGTGCGTGTGGACCTCGGGCACCGGGTAGCGCGCCCCCACGTCCCCCTTGCCGGTGGCCGACCAGCGCTCGACGCCGTCTCGACCCATGTACAGCGCCTTGAGGTCGAGCGCGCTGTGACCGAAGGGGTTGCGGCCCAGGAAGCGCCAGCAGTAGTCGGCCACGAACATCCAGTCGAATGGGGCATTGAAGCCGACGAAGACCGGACGCCGGTCGCCCCGGACCGCGTCGATCCAGTGCGCCAGGTCCTCCATCGCTTGCGCGGGCGGTGTGCCGTTGGTGGCCAGCTCCGCCGGGTCGAGTCCATGGACACGTGCAGCATCGCTGTCCCAGGGGAGCGTCGGGAGCGGCTGGAGCTCGCGATAGAACCCCTGCGTTGGGTCGGTCACGATGCAGGCGCCGATGGCGATGAGGCTCCCGGTGCTCGGGCTGGGCCCGGAGGTCTCGACATCGACGCTGATGAGGATCTCATCCGGGGTGAGTCGCCGGTTCGCGGTCGTGGGTGTCAGCACGCGACCCATGGTGGGCCATGCGCCGCGTGCGTGGGTCGGCCCATGGGCTGGGCCGGGTGCTCAGCTCGGCCAGGGCCCGTTGCGGATGTCGGCGAGTGCGGGAGCGATCGTCGCGAGGGTGGCCGATGCCGCCATCAGGATCACGATCGAGTCCCCGGGTCCCCCTGGTGCGTGGCTGCATCGCTGCATCTCCGTGTGGGTGCGCCACCGAGCGGTGGCCTCCGGTGGAGACTAGGGATATCCAACTCCTGGGGACACCATTACCAAACTCCGGGGAGCCCATGGCTCACACGAGGCACGACCGTATCGGCCGCTTCCACGTGACCCGGTGGTGGTACGACTCCCGGGCCATGGCAGCCACCCGGACCCGCATCGTGGTCGACGACAGCGTCCTCGCATCGCGCATCGGCGGACGGATCCGGACCGCTCGCCTGGCCGCCGGTCTCACCCAGCAGCAGCTGGCCGCCGGCCGCTACACGAAGGCGTACATCAGCGCCCTCGAGAAGGGCCACGCCAAGCCGTCGATGGCGGCGCTCGACTTCATCGCCAGCCGCCTTGGCCTGCCGGCGTCCCGCTTCCTGTCGGAGGACACCCGCTGGGGCCGGGTGGAAGCGGACCTGCTGCTCGCCTCCGGATGTTGGGCGGATGCCGCCGATGCCTACCAGGCCCAGCTCGATCTCGCGCCCGAGCGGTCCGCGCGGGCGGACGCGCTCCTCGGGCTGGTCGAGGCGTTGTGTCGCCTGGACCGCGGCCGCGAGGCGATCCGGCTGGCGGTGGAGGCGGTGGGCCTGCTGGGCGCCCTCGGCCGCGACTCGGACGCGATGCTGGCGGGCTACTGGCTGGCATATGCGCACGTTCCTCGCCGGCAATGCCCTGGAGGCTCGCTCGCACCTGCTGTCACTGCTGGAACGGTCCCGCTCCGCGGAGGCCGGCGCGTCCGCCGACCTGCGGATGCGGCTGCTGATGGCGCTTGGCGCGGTGGCCTCGGACCTCGAGGACCACGCGGCGGCCGTGGTCTATCTCGAGGAAGCCCGCGCATCCGCCACCGACCTCGATGACCGCCGCCGAGCGTCGATGCTGTCCCTGCTGGCCACGAGCCTCGTCGGCACGGGGGACATGGAGGGCGCCATCCGCGCTGGCCTGGAGAGCCTGGCGCTGTACCGTGCCGTGCAGGCTCGGGGCGAGGCAGCCATCCTCGAGAACAACCTCGCCATCACCTATCTCCGCGTGGGCAACCTCGAGCGCGCCTCGCAGTACGCCGCGGAAGCGCGCCTGATGCATGAGGCGGACGACGACCGCACGCTCGCTGGCGCATGTGCTCGGAGACCGAGGCCCAGATCGCGCTCGCCTCGGGTGACACGGATGGCGCGCTCCGCCTGGCACGCGAGGCGATGGCCCACGCGCTGACGGTGAGCGATCAGCGCGCCCTGTCGAGCTCCCTCCTGACCGTCGCGCGGGCGCACGCGGCCGCCGGGGACACGGACGCTGCGCTCGAGGCCTACGCGCGTGCCGCCGAGGCGCTGCGGCGCACCGGGCCTTTGCCGCGGCTCCAGCACGCCCTCACCGACTGGGCGGACGTCCTCGCTCGACTGGGTCGCCACCGGGAGGCGTTCGAGCTCACCCGCGAGGCGCTCGGGGCAACGAGCCTGCCCGCTGACACTCCGGCACCCTCCCGCCAGGCATAGGCGGCCCGTCAGGCCCTGACCCGTGGCGCGTCGGCGCGTCACCGGTGGTCTAGCATTCATGTACCATCGGGTCGAACCGGCGCGGTGGCAAGGCACGCCGGGTTCCCCGAACCAGCATCGGCCTGCGGCCGGTGGCGAGCTACTGGGAGCGTCGCCACCGGCCGCCTACTCGTCAGGGAGGCGCGCGCCGATTAGCATGGGTCGATGGCAGACGCGAACGAAGTGCCGATCGAAGCTCCCGCGGACGCGTCCGCCCTCATCGAGCTCATCCGGCGCTCGGTCATCGGGGACGATGAGGCGGCCGACGGGCCGTTCGGTCCCCGGCGCGTCACCTACGCCGACTACACGGCCTCCGGTCGCAGCCTGACGTTCATCGAGGACTACCTGCGGGCCGCGGTCCTGCCGCGCTACGCCAACACCCACACCGAGTCTTCGGGCACCGGGCTCCAGACGAGTCGCTTCCGGGAGGAGGCGCGTCAGATCATCGCGAACGCCGTCGGCGCCGATGCCGAACGCGATGTCGTCATCTTCGCCGGGTCCGGCTCCACCGGGGCCATCCACAAGCTCGTCGACGTGCTCGGGCTGCGACTGCCCGCCGAGCTCGACGAGCGATATGGCCTCCGCGACCGGATCCCGGCAGCGGAGCGTCCGGTGGTCTTCATCGGCCCCTACGAGCATCACTCCAACGAGCTGCCCTGGCGCGAGTCGATCGCCGATGTGGTGACCATCCACGAGGACGCGGACGGGCGCATCGACCTGGCGCAGCTGGAGGCCGAGCTCGTCCGGTACGCCGATCGGCCGCTGCGCATCGGGTCCTTCTCGGCCGCCTCGAACGTCACGGGCATCCTCTCCGACACCCGCGCGGTGTCGGTGCTGCTCCATCGACACGGTGCGCTGTCGCTGTGGGACTTCGCGGCCGCGGCGCCGTACGTCGCGATCGAGATGGCGCCCCATCGTGCGGCGCCGGGCGGCGATACGAGCGAGTCGCATCTCGACGAGAAGGACGCGGTCTTCATCTCCGTCCACAAGCTCATCGGTGGACCCGGCACGCCCGGTGTCCTGGTGGCCCGCCGCGACCTGTTCCGGAACCGCGTGCCCACGGTGGTCGGCGGCGGCACCGTCGCGTATGTCAACACCCAGGAGCACGTCTACCTCACCGACCCGGAGCACCGCGAGGAGGCGGGCACGCCCGACATCATCGGCTCCATCCGGGCGGGCCTTGCGTTCCAGCTCAAGGAGCAGGTGGGCGAGGCGGCCATCGCGGTGCGGGAGGGGTCGTTCATCCGGCGCGCCATCGAGCGCTGGGAGGGCGTGCCGGGCATCGACATCCTGGGCGACCACGCCGCACGTCGGCTGTCCATCGTCAGCTTCACGGTCCGGCATGCGGGTCGCTACCTGCACCACAACCTGGTCGTGGCGCTGCTCAACGACCTGTTCGGCATCCAGTCCCGGGGCGGCTGCTCCTGCGCCGGCCCGTACGGCCACCGGCTGCTGGGCATCGACCTTGCGACATCCCACGCGCTTCGAGCGCGAGATCCTGCTCGGCTGCGAGGGCATCAAGCCCGGCTGGGTCCGGGTCAACTTCAACTACTTCATCAGCGAGACCGTGTTCGACTACATCCTCGATGCCGTCGAGCTCATCGCCACGCACGGCTGGCGGCTGCTGCCGCAGTACCGCCTGGAGCCGACGAGCGGTCTGTGGCGCCACGTCGGCGGCACCCCGACGCCGCCACTGTCGCTGGGGGATATCCGCTACATCGAGGGCGACGATGCGCTACGACGCGCGCCGCCGGACCCTGCCGGAGTCGGCCCTGGCACAGCACCTCGCGGAGGCGCGCACGATCATCGCCTCGCCACCGGTGCCCGCGGCTCGCCCCCAGTCGGCCGATGACCTGGGCGTGGACCAGCAGTTCCACGACCTGCGCTGGTTCCTGATGCCCGACGAGGCAGCCCGGGAGCTCGGGGTCGCGACGCCGGCCTAGGTGGATCCGAGCGCTGTCCGATCGTCGTGCGGCTGCAGCCCGCCGACGTGTCGCGCTCCGGGCACAGCAGGACGGCGGCCAATCCGTTGGGCCGCCGTCCCGTCAGGTGCGAGGAGAGGTCCCCGTCAGGGGATGCTGTACACGATCGCGACGGTGACCGTCAGGTCGATGGTCCCGCCCTGCACCGGGGTCGGTGCCTGGTCGGCTGCGACGCCGGCGGCCCGGCTGTTCTCGAAGTAGATGGGGGTGGGGACCGGAGCGCCCGTCTCGACGATGGAGACGACACCGGTGATGGAGACGCCCGCTGCGGAGGCGATGGTGTCGGCCTTGGCGCGCGCCGACTTGACCGCGGCCTCACGAGCGGCCGCCTCGGCCGCCGTCTGGTCGTCGAGACGGAACGAGATGCTGTTGACGTCCGTGGCGCCGGCGCCGGTCGCGGCGTCGATGACGGCGCCGGTCTTGGTGATGTCACGGACCGTGACGGTGACCAGGTTCGTGGCCTGGTAGCCGGTCAGGCGGGCGGGGTTGCTGTTGTAGTCATAGACGCCATCGAGGGTCAGCTGCGAGGTCTGGATGTCCTTGTCCTCGACACCCAGCTTCTTGATGGCCTTGACGACGGCATCCATGACGTTGGCAGCATCGCCGGCGGCGTTCGCGGCGTTGTCGCGCTGGACGGTCACGCCGACGGTCACGTCCGCCGTGTCCGGCTGAACGGTCACGGTGCCCGTGCCCGAGACGCTCAGGGTGTGGTCCGAGGACGTATCGGATGGGGCGGGGGATTGGGCGAGCGCCGGCGCGATGGTCGGTGCGATGAGCATGGCGCCGAGGACGCTCATGACGGCGCCTCCGGCGAGCCAGCCGAGGCGGCTGTTGCGGGGGATGACCATGTTGCTGGACATCGGACCTCCTGTGTGCGTTCGGGCGCAGGGTTGTCAGCGCGGTGAGCGCTGTGGCCCCCGCATGACGCGGGCGGCCCGGAGACGGTTCCCTCGCTCCGGGAGCGGCCCGGAGCCGGTGCCGATAGCATCCTGTCGGTGTCGCGGATGATGCGCCCCGGGCTGGTGGTGCTGCTGCTCGGGGTATCGGCCCTCGTCTGCCTGACCGTCATCGGACCGACGGCTGCCGCGGGGCCGACGGGCGTTGCCGGCGCACGGTCGCTGGGCGATCCGTTCTATCCCACCCTGGGCAATGGTGGCTACGACGTCCGCGCCTACGACCTGGACCTGACCTGGCACGCCCCTGATGCCGGTCATCCGCAGGGCTGGATCACGGGCAGCGCGACCATCGACCTGCGAGCGGACGAGGCGCTCTCGGAGCTGTCCTTCGACCTGACGCGGCGCAATACCCAGGTCTCGGGCGTGACCGTGGACGGCCTGGCGGCCTCGCAGCGCGCGGACAGCCTGGGTCGCAAGCTCATCCTGCGGCCTGCCGAGGTGCTCCCCGCGGGGCAGGATGTGCGGGTCGAGGTGAGCTGGAGCGCGACACCGCTCGGTGTCCACCGGCTGGGCGAGGAGCTGCCTGTCGCCCCGCCCGGGGCGCCCGGTGACCGGGCACACGCCGTCGCGCGCGGATTCCTCTCCGACGGCGCCGGAGGCTTCTTCATGGCGTCCCAGCCCAACGGTGCGCACACGCTCTTCCCGTCGAACGACTACCCGACCGACAAGGCGCCCATCACGGTGCATCTCACGGCTCCGCGGGGGATGCTGGGTGTGGCCACCGGGAGTCGCCTGAGCCAGACCGCCAACGCCGACGGCTCGACGACGACGACCTGGCGATCCGACGAGCCGGTCGCGACCCACGTGCTGGGCATCGGCGTCGGTCGCTGGACCGTGCTCGAGGGGGAGGCACCCGGCGAGCCGCTGCTCCGATCGTCGGTCCCGGTGGATCTCGCCACCCTGGCGCCGCTGCGTACGGCTGCCATCGGCGACGCCGTGAGCTGGCTGGAGGATGCCATCGGTCGGCCATACCCGTTCGCCAGCATGGGCGTCCAGCTGGTGGCGCCCGGGTCGACCGACGCGGTCCTCGAGAACCAGACCCTGGTGCTCACGGGCGCCGGAGTGCTCGACCCGCGTCTGCCGGACTGCGCCTGGCGCTCCCTGGTCGTCCACGAGACCGCCCACCAGTGGTTCGGGGACTCGGTGTCCCTGACACGCTGGGACCAGAAGTGGCTGAGCGAGGGTCACGCGACGTGGTATCAGCGGCTGTGGGAGGCGGCTTCCGGGTGCGACCCCCTGGGGCTGGAAGGCCGGATGCACCAGATCTACGCCGGTGCCCAGGCGGTGCGGGACGTGGGTGGACCACCCGACCGACCCCGTGCTCCCCGGCACGCGTATGACGCCACCATCTACGACCAGGGCGCACTCGCCCTCTACGCGCTTCGGCAGCGGGTCGGCCCGTCAACGTTCCAGGACATCGAGACGACCTGGCTCGACCGATACGCGGGTGGCAGCGCGTCCACGGATGACTTCATCGCGCTCGCCTCGGAGGTCGCGGGGACCGACCTGGCGGGCTTCCTCGAGGCGTGGCTCCGGAGCGACACGCTGCCGCCGATGCCTGGCCATCCGGACTGGTTGGCCGTACCGGCCTCGCCCGCACCCGGCGCGTCCACCGGGCCGGGTGCCTCGTTCGTGCTGCCGGAGCGCTCACCTGCGGTCTGAGCAGGCATCGGGCGGTCGGTGGACGAAGGTATCCTGCTGTGGCGGACGCCCATCCGTCGCGCCCGATCGAACAGGAGGTCCCAGTGGCCGCAGCCAAGGTCAACGGTCGACTCAGCGAGCGGCTGCGCATCGCCCCCGGCAGCAAGGTCGACCTGGGGACGTTCGATCCGGGCCAGACCTTCGGCTGGAAGCGTGAGGACGCCGAGGCGCAGCAGCAGCAGTACGAGGCGGCGCTCACCGACCTCCAGGAGCGGCTGTGGGCCGAGGGGAAGCGGTCGCTGCTCATCGTGCTCCAGGGCATCGACGCTGCCGGCAAGGACGGCACCATCCGTCATGTGATGGATGCGTTCAACCCCCAGGGCTGCAACGTCGTCGGGTTCAAGGCGCCAACGGCCGAGGAGCTCCGGCACGACTTCCTCTGGCGCATCCATCCCCACACCCCGGGCAAGGGTTCCGTGGCCATCTTCAACCGGAGCCACTACGAGGACGTCATCGTCGTGCGCGTCCACGACCTCGTACCCAGGAAGGTCTGGCGCGGCCGCTACCGGACCATCAACGAGTGGGAGCGGATGCTCGTCGAGGAAGGCACGACCATCCTCAAGTTCTTCCTGTACATCGACCGGGACGAGCAGCGGGAGCGGCTCCAGGCACGCATCGACGATCCCCACAAGCGCTGGAAGTTCTCGTCCGCGGACCTGCCGGAACGCGAGCGCTGGGATCGAGTACATCGCGGCCTTCGAGGAGGCGCTCGAGCGCACCTCCACGGAGTGGGCGCCCTGGTACCTCATCCCTGCCAATCGCAAATGGTTCCGCAACCTCGCGGTCGCCCATGTCGCGGGCGAGGCCATCGAGCAGCTCGACCCGCAGTACCCGCCGGCAGAAGCGGACATCGAGAAGATCGTCGTCAAGTAGGCTCGGGTTTGAGATCGAACGCCATCAGGCCGAGCGTTCGGCCGTCGACCACCTCGGAGGGCAGGTCGCCGATCCTCCGCGCGCCCATCCGCTCGTAGAACGGCTCCGCGTTGGGGTCCGCGGCGAAGCGCAGCTCGTCGAAGGGGAGGCGCCGCGCCGCCTCGACCGCTGCCGCCCACAGCGACCGACCGACCCCGGCACCCATGGACGCGGGTTCGACCCACAGGTCGGCGAGCTGGGCGTGGTCGGCCCGCTCCACCACCCGCGCAAAGCCAAGGATGGCGTCGTCCGCTGCGTCATCGGCCGCGTCGCTGTCCGTGGCCAGGAGCACCTGGTCCCGGACGATATCGGCAGGCTCGATGCGCAGGTCATCCGCCCAGCGCGCGAGGAGCTCCGGCGGGTAGCCCCAGTGCGCCTTGGACCGTCGGCAGAGCGTCGTGAGCCGGGGCGCCAGCACCTCCGCCTCGGACGGCGCGGCAGGGCGGACCACGACGTGCACGGCGGGTCCGTGGCTCAGCGCGGGTACAGCCGCGTCGAGACCCGGGGCGATGCCATCCCGTCGGGCACGAACCCATCCGGCTGTGGGGTGCCCAGCCGGGTCTCGACCGGGATGAGACCGGCCCAGGCCGGCCAGGTCTCGTCGCCCGGCTCGTCGTGCGGGCCATCCGTACGCAGCTTGGCGGACGCTTCCGTGAGCTCCGTCCAGAGCACGGTCGTGGCCTTCAGCTCCTGGCGGGTCACGGGTCGCAGGTCGTCCCAGCGGCCCGGGTAGAGCCGCTCGGTGAAGGCCCGGAGCGCGGCGAGCTGCTCCTCGGCGTCCTCGATGGCGCGGGCCCGGCCGATGACCATGACCGACCGATAGTCGATGGAGTGATCGAAGCCGGAGCGGGCGAGCACGAGCGCGTCGACCAGGGTCACGGTCACGCAGACGGGGGCCCCGTCCTTCGTGGCCCGCAGCATCCGGCTCGCCGATGAGCCATGCCAGTAGATGCGGTCCCCGTCACGCCACACCAAGGTCGGCGTCACGAACGGCTGGCCATCGATGACGTAGCCGACATGGCCGATGAGGGCACTGTCGAGGATGGCGTCGATGGTCTCGCGGTCATATCGGCCGCGCTCCGGCAGCCGACGGACCTTCATCCGGTCGGTCGGCGGCGGCGTGGGCGCGGACGGGGAGCGATCCTGGGTCATGTCACAGAGGGTAGCGCCCACGGGTGGTGAGCCGTGGCATCGGGCCACGGCTCACCGGCCGGCCGGGGTCGGGTCAGGGCTGGATGTTCTGGTTGTTGCGGAACAGGTTCGTCGGGTCCCACTGGCGCTTCAGCGCCTGGAGCCGCCGATACGTGTCGCCGGGGTAGGCGGCGCGGACCCGGTCCTCGCCTTCGCGGTGGAGCAAGTTGACGTAGACACCGGTGGAGTCCCGCGCGATGAGGTCGTACATCGACCCCACCCATGCCTCGTGGACGGGCGTCGTGGTGACGTCCTCGAACGGGTCGATGATCACCGGCATCAGGCGTGCCGAGCGGTGGGCGAACGCGGTCGCGTCGGCGGGAACCGCGGCCATGGCGCCGCCCAGGACCCGCAGCTGGAGCATCGCGAGCGGGTTGGGTGCGGCCGCCATCCCTTCCAGGAGCGCGGCGATCGTTGGCTGCTCGAGGGTGTCGAGGAAGGTCGAGCGGGAGACGTCGATGGTGGGCCGCCCAGCTTCCTCGGTCAGGCTGTAGATGGCCGGATAGGGCATCGGCGCCACCATGTCGCCGATGGCCGGGGCGATGGCCCGGATGGGTGCCAGCGCTCGCTGGCCCGCTTCGACGGCACCGGTCCAGGCGACCATGACGATCAACGCCAGCGTGCCATGCTGCTCGGGCGCGCACGAACGGCAACGGCGGGATGCGCATGATGACCGGGATGAGCGTGAGGCCCTCGGGCGCGTTCGCTGCCGCCGCCAGTACCTCGTCCACGACGTCGGCGCGCGCCGGCAGCACGATGGCGCCGCCCATGAACCGGTCGACGGGGTGGAGTCGGGTCGTGAAGCGGGTCGCGATGCCGAGGTTGCCGCCACCACCGCGGAGGCCCCAGAACAGCTCCGGCTCGTGCTCCGCGTCGACGGTGATGATCCGGCCGTCCGCGGTGACCAACTCGACCGACAGCAGCGAGTCGATGGTCAGGCCGTACTTGCGCACCAGCCAGCCGATGCCCCCGCCAAGCGTCAGGCCGCCCAGGCCGACCGTCGCGGTGTCGCCGTGGGGCGTCGCCAGCCCATGCGCCTGGGCGGCTGCGGCGTAGGCGCCGGCGGTCAGGCCGGGGCCGGCGTGGGCCACGCGGGCCTCCGGGTCGATGCGGATGTCACGCAGGTCACCCAGGTCCAGCAGGATGGCGCCGTCCAGGGAGCTCTGGCCAGCAAGGCTGTGACCGCCGCTGCGGATGGTCAGGGGCAGGTCCTGCTCGCGGGCGTGCCGCACGGTCGCTGCCACGTCCCGGGCGTCGGCGGCACGGACGATCATCGACGGATGGGGGTCGAAGCGTCGATTCCAGCCGAGGCGGACGTCGTCATATGTCGGGTCGCCGGGTCGGATGACGAGGCCGGTCAGCTGGCGGTCGAACCGGTCGCTGACGGACGGTGCGACAGGGGCGAGGAGGGTGGCGCTCATGGCTGGTTCCTTTCGATCGAGGTGGGTATCGACGGGCTGGTGATGGCGCCCATCGTCCGGGCGGCCATGACCCGAGCGACATGGGCAGCGGACCAAGAGCCGCCCCGACGTCTGTCATGGGCCGGGCTACGTCGTCCGTCGCGATGGATGGACCACCGTCGCTCGCCTGGGTCATCGGCTTGGCCCACGGGGCCCCGTACCTTGGTGGACCGAACAGGCGTTGCTCCCGAGTGGCATCCTGTGGTCCTCGATACCGCGGTCTCCGGGAGTGCCCGTGTCCCACGCACAACGGTCGGAGGGGGGATCAGCTCGCGCGCTGCGCCGGTTCGGCGCGACCATCGCGGTCGCGTTGGCCCTGGTGCTCGTCGTCGTGGCGACCATGCGGGCGGACCCCCTGTCGGCACGCATGGATGGCACCGAGCCCTCGGGCATGACCGCCGGGGCCACCAACGGCCTGGGCTGCTATCCCACGCCCACCCCCACACCCACCCCGACCCCCACGCCGGCGCCCACCGCGACGCCATCGCCGGAGCCCAGCCCGGTGGCCCAGCCACCGAGCCAGGTCCGCACCGGGTCCACGAAGGCGACGCCGGCGCCCACCCCGGCGCCGACCCCAGCGCCCACCTCGAAGCCGACGCCCGAGCCCACCCCGGAGCCGACCCCAGCGCCGACGCCGGAGCCCACCCCGGAGCCGAGCATGCCACCCAGCCCGGAGCCGTCGCCGGCTGCGCTCGTCTCCGTGGGCCTGGCCGCGCTGGCGGGTGGCGATGCCTGGGACGGTATCGCCCCTGGTCTGACTGGACCGGATACACCGGGGACCTCGGATGCGGTATTCCCGGCCGGCCGTCCGCGGGGCATCGACATCAGCAGGTACGACGGCGCCGTCGACATGGGGCTCGTGCGCAGTGCCGGGGTCCGATTCGTCTATACCAAGGCGACGCAGGGCAAGACCGTCGTTGACAGCTGGTATGCGGCGCATGTCGCGGCGGCCCGCTCGACGGGCATCGCCATCGGTTCGTACCACTTCTTCGACTACCGTCTGAACGGTGTCTCCCAGGCGGACCACTTCGTGGACACGATGGCCGCCAACGGCGCGCTCCTGGACGCGCTGCCGCCCGTGGTCGACGTGGAGTGCCTCCAGTCGATGGGCCAGGTGCAGAAGTCATCGGCCCGCAGCCGCCTCCGGGCGCTGGTCGACCGGGTCTACGAGCGGACCGGACGGATGGTCATGATCTACACCTCGAAGCACATGTGGAGCATGGTCACGGGCAATGATCTGACCTTCGGCGATAACCCCCTCTGGGTCGCGTGCTGGAGCTGCAGCCCGACCAACGTGATCCTGCCCAGCGGCTGGACGCGCTGGGCCTTCTGGCAGATCGGGCCGCTCAAGGTGCCCGGCATCACGGACGCGTTCGATGGCAACGTCGCTGCCGGCTCGAACGCCGCTGTCGAGACGCTCCGATCACGCAGGATGGTGGTCGAGGGCGGCGCGGCGCTCACGCGTGGCGGCGAGCTGGACCTCGAGCTGCAGGGCATCGACGGCAGCCACGTCCGGACGGCCATCGATGACCACGCGTGGGGCGACTGGGTCCCGCGCGCGACCGCCGGGCAGGTGGTCCTGAAGGGTCCGGATGGCCAGCGACGCGTCCGGGTCCAGCCACGCGACAGCCGGGGGACCCTCGGGCCGGTCGTCAGCGACACCATCACGGTCGACGCCACGGCGCCCGTCGCCGCGGCGCCACGCATCGATCTGCGGTCCGGGACCGTGGGTACCAACGCACGCCCCGTCCCGGTCCGGCTGACCTGGTCGGTGGTGGACCCGGTGTCCGGGATCACCTCGGCCGACCTGCAGGCCGAGTGCGACGGTGTCACCTTGATGCCGTCCGGCGCGAGCACCAAGCGCTCTGCGCCTGCGGCGTCCATCGCCGGCCGTGCCGACCTGTGGGTCGCATCCGGGGCACGCTGCCAGTCGAGTGCGACGGTCGTGGATGCGGCGGGCAACCGGTCCGCGTCGGGCGACAAGGTCGTCCGCGTGCGCGTCGTCCAGGACACCCCATCGAGCAGCCTGCGCTACTCGTCCGGCTGGAGGCGGCTGGCCGCCGCGAGCGCGTTCGGGGGATCCGTCCGGACCACCGGGGCCGTGGATCGGTGGGTGCGTCTCCGGTTCACCGGCTCGCAGGTCGCCGTGGTCGCGAGCAAGGGGCCCGGCCGCGGTCGCATCCGGGTCATCATCGATGGCACCCGCGTCGCCACCGTGGACCTCCGGTCCAGCGTGGGCGCGAGCCGCAGGATCGTGTTCCACCAGCGGTTGACGCCGGGTCCCCACACCATCGAGATCCGGACCACCGGCTCGGCGAGGCACCCGAACACGGGCGCACGGGTGGATATCGACGGGTTCCTGTTCATCAGCCCGTAGGGCTGGCTTGCGGCCGATACGTCAAGGGACGTAGCCCGATCGTGTCGTGTGTCGGTGGTGATGGCGGGAGCATGCGGGCATCGTGGGGCCCGACCTCGCCACCCCGGCCGCTGATGCCCAGGAGCCCTGCCATGCACACTCGAACCGCCGGTCTCGCCGCCATCCTGTTCGCGACGCTCAGCCTCGCCGTGGCGGCACCGACCCTTGCCCAGGAAGCGTCCGGCAGCCCGGCAGCGTCCAGCGGCCCGGCCATGAGCGTACCGGCAGGCTCGCCGGTCGCCCTGGAGCCCGGCACCGCCCACATCCGGACGAGCGGGCTGGTCACTGCCGACCTGGTGCTGCCGCTCCAGCCCGGGATGACCACGATCACCGATCCGGCCGCCGAGCTCCGCTTCCAGGACGCGACGCTCGACACGCTCAACATCAGCCTCACGCTCGACAGTCGGGGTGTCAGCGATGCCTTCGTGGGCGTCGGCGTCCCGGGCACGTCCATCTTCGAGGCGACCTACTTCGCGGACTTCCTCCACACCCAGTGCACGACCACGGTCTCGACGCTCGAGCCGAACCGCATCGCGGGCACCATCACGTGCGCCGACCTGGGCAACGGCGACGACAGCGGCATCGTCACGCTCGATGCCGCGTTCGACACCGGTGTGGTCGTCAGCGCCGCGCCGTCGGCGTCGCCCGCCGCCTAGGCTTCGGGGGCTCGATCGCCTCCAGGGTCCATGACCAGCGGTACGTCCCAGGGTGCAGCAGGTACCCCGGCAGCGTGTCTGGGCCACAGCTCGCCGTGCCCAGTCCCCGGTGCGCAGCATCGAGGTGGATGACGGCTGACGCGCGTGGTCGCAGCTCCTCCTGGTGGTCAGCCGCTGCGAGATCGACCGCGCGATACGGCAGCACCGAGACCTGCCGGGGCACGTCGAGCGTGATGCGCAGGCCGACGCCGGCCTCGTTGGTCAGCTCCAGCCAGCGGGTCTCGGCGTGGCCACCGTTCTCCTGGGGCCAGATGTAGGGCACCACCTGGTCGGCCAGTCCCGACGCGTACCGTCCGATGCGCGCCATCCGCCGGTCGGGATACGTCTCATGCGGTCCGGCCCCGAACCAGGTCACCCGGTCGAGACCCGGGATCGCCTCCAGCACGGAGCCGACGCGCGGCAGGTCGTCGAGGCCGTCGGGGATCTCCGCCAGCTCCTCGACCCGGATGCCACCGCCCTCGAGCGCGGTATAGGTGGTCTCGTGCCGCACGACCGCGCCCGAGCCCGTCCGCTCCTCGGCGCGCACGACGACGGCGTCTGGGGTCCGGTCGATGGCCACCAGGGTCCGCTCGAGCTCCTGCAGGCCCAGCCGCTCCCACGCCGCACCCATGCCGCCGATACGGTCGTTGTCGGTCGGTGCCCGGAACAGCTCCAGCGTGGGCGCGATGGCGAGGAGGGGATGGACCAGCCGACCGGTGTCGTCGACGGTCACGGCGGTGGTCGCCGACGTGTCCGCGGTGCGGGGGGGTGTGGCCTGGCTCGGCAGCCGGACCTGCGCCCAGCCCACCTCATGGCCTGCGTCAGCCCACGGCTCATCCGCCGCGGTGACGAACGTGATGGTGAGCCACGACTCGCCGGTCGGTGGCGTGGTCGGGATGACACCCGCCGGCAGCCGCAGCTCGCCGGTGGCGCCCGGGCTCATCGCCGGCAGTGGCAGCTCGCCCTGCTGGACGGCGACGCCATCGAGCTCGAGCGACCAGCGAGCCGTGAGCCAGGAGCTGTCGCGGAACCAGCGCTGGTTCTCCAGCACCAGGACCCCGTCCCGGATGCGCTTCGCGCCGCCAAGGGCGACACGCACCGGCGAGGCGATGGCGTGGGCCTCCCACATCGCCGGCTTCGGTCGACGGTCGGGCCAGTTCAGGCCGTCGACACAGAAGTCACCGTCGTTGGGCGTGTCACCGAAGTCACCGCCATAGGCCCAGCGGGTCGTGCCGTCCGGCAGCTGCTGCTCCAGGCCGTGGTCCCACCACTCCCAGATGTAGCCCCCCTGGAGACCCGGGGTGGCTTCGATGGCGTCCCAGTACTCCGCGAGCGTCCCGTTGCTGTTGCCCATGGCATGCGAGAACTCGCACATGATGAGCGGGTGCCGCTGGCGACCCGACCGAGCGTGGGCGACGATGGCCTCGATGGAGGGATACATCGGGCACGCGATGTCGCTGACGGTCTGGTCGCTCGCCCAGTCGAAGCGGATGGCGCCCTCGTAGTGGAGCGGCCGGGAGGGGTCGTAGCGGCGCACCCAGGCGGCCGCGGCCTCGTGGTTGGCACCATATCCCGACTCGTTGCCCAGGGACCAGTTGACGACGCTCGCATGGTCCTTGTCCCGGAGCACCATCCGGGAGACGCGCTCGACCCAGGCTGAGAGGTATCGGGGGTCGTCGCAGAGCGTGCCCCAGAAGGCATGCGATTCGATATCCGCCTCGCCGATGACATACAGCCCCAGCTCATCGGTGAGCCCCAGGAAGGCCGGGTCGTTGGGGTAATGCGACGTCCGTACGGAGTCGAAGCCGAAGCGCTTCATCTGCACGATGTCCGCGCGCATCTGCTCGCGGGTCACGGTCCGGCCCATGCGCGGGTCGAAGTCGTGGCGGTTGACGCCGTGGAACAGCACCCGCTGGCCATTGACCAGGAGGTCCATGCCCACGATCTCGATGCGCCGGAAGCCGACCTTGATGGAGGTCTCCTCGACCACCTTGCCGTCCGGGGATCGAAGCGTCAGCGTGAGGTCGTACAGCCGGGGCAGCTCCGCCGACCAGGGGAGCACGTTCGGGACGCGCACCTGCCAGCGGGCGAGGCCATCGAGCGGGGGCGTGAGGCGCTCATGGAGCCGCCGCCAGGCCTCCTGTTCCTGATCGCTCAGTGGCTCGCCGGCTCCCACCCGCCACAGCAGGTCGCGATCGGACCGGGTCCACTCCACGAACGCGTTGTCGACGGGGGCCGCGTGGACCGGCACCGAGTGGGACAGGTCGATCCCATGGCCGGCCAGGTGGGCGTCCACGGTCCAGCCGGGGAGCGGCAGCCGGCCGACGTCGACGGTGACCTGGAGGTCCATCGTGCCCGTGGTCAGGTCATCGGCGAGTCCGGCGTCCGCACGCAGGTCGGCGATGTGGACCGGCGCCGTCGCGTAGAGGTATACGGAGCGGGTGATGCCACCCTGCCACCACTGGTCCTGGTCCTCCACGAAGTTGGCGTCGGACCACTTGATGACCGTCAGTCGCAGGCTGTTGGCGCCGGGCACGAGATGCTCGGTGATGTCGAACTCCGACGCGAGGTGGGAGTCCTTGCCGATGCCCACCTGCTCGCCGTTGAGGGCCACGATGAGGACGCTCTCCGCGGCGCCGACGTGGAGTACGACGCGCTTGCCCTTCCAGCGCTTGGGCAGCTCGAACGTCCGCTCGTGGACACCCGTCGGATTCATCTCCGGGACGTGTGGTGGCAGGTCCGGATAGGGCATCTGGACGTTCGTGTAGTGGGGCTCGTCGTCGGTACCCTGGAGGGTCCAGGCGCCCGGGACCGTGATGTCCCGCCAATGGTCGCCGGGCACGATGTCGGGACGGGACAGGAACTGGAACCGCCAGGTCCCGTCCAGGTCGAGGCGGTCGGCATGGGGCACGCTGTGCATCGGCAGCCGGCCGACGCCCGTGAGCTGGGGATCGTTCCAGGGTGCGCTCATGTCGGCGAGTGTAGGCAGTTCCGGCACGATCGCGCAGCCGACGGTGCGGCCGTGGCGGTGCAGCGTACGACGCGGCCCCGCGGCGGGCCCTCCACCCCCGTCTCGTTGGCCGGCATGCGCCTGGCGGGTGAGGCGGCCGCCGAAATGACCTGACGGGCCACGATCTGACCGCAACGGGCCCCATCCTCGGCCGTTCTACCCGTTCAGCGGGCGTACTGGCCACTGAGGCCCTCCTCGTTGGCTTGCTCACCTGCAGGGCGGGTAGGCACCCAAGGTGCCGGTAGGCGCCCGCCGCGCGCGTGGACCCCGGCGCCCTCCGGGACCTGCCGTCAACCGGGTTCGGGTGCCCAGTGCGGGAGGGTCGCCTCCAGCCACGACCGGAAGGCGTGGTAGCCGTCCTCGGGGACCGCGCTGTAAGGCGGCAGCATCCGGAGCGGGAACCCCTCATCGAGGAGCCGGTGGAGCATCTTCTCGAAGCTGCCATCCATGTGCGCGCCGGAGTCCCCGGCCGCCGCCTCCAGGGCGACCTCGATGGCCACGAGCTCGGCCTGTTGCGCGAGCAGCGTGCCCAGATCCCCCTCGACACCCGACTGGAAGAACCGGATGCCGGCCCCCGGGTTCGTCGAGCTGAGGGACATGAGCAGCCCCGGCGCCCCGACCGAGCAGCCGAAGGGATAGCCCATCTCGGTCAGGAAATGGCGCAGCATCGGCGCCTCGGTGAGCAGCCCTGCGATGCGCAGGATGTCCGAGGTGCCGTTCTTGGTGCCCACCAGGTTGGGGTGGATCTCGGCCAGCTGCGCGTACATCGCGGGCTCGATGAGTCGTCCAGAGCGCATCAGGTTGTAGTGGAGGAAGCGCGCCTCCGGGAACCGGTCGAGCACCTCGTGCAGGTAGGCCGCGACCTCGACGTCCGTGAGCACGCCCCACGCCGGGAGCGCGAACTGGAAGCGCCGCACGCCGCGCGCCATCGCCCGCTCGATGCGCTCGATGACGGTCGTGGTGGAGAGGCTGATGACCCCGACCATCGGCTCGATGCCAAGGGTCCGTGCCTCATCGGTGAACAGGTCGACCACGGTGTCGAACTGGCGCTCCGTGACCGCGTAGCCCTCGCCCGCGGTGCCGAACACGTACAGGTCGCGGATGCCGAGCGCCACGCGCCGCCGGATCGACGCCCGGAAGCGTGGCTCGTCCAGCTGCCAGTCGGCGGTCCAGGGGATGCATGCGGTTGCCAGCACGGTGCGCGGGAACCGCGCGCCATCGAGACCGCCCAGCGGGCTCATGCCCCGGCGCCCGTCGCAGCCTGCCACCCGGCGATGAGCTCCGGCAGGCCCTGGATGCGGCACGTGGCCGGGTCAGGCTGCAATGCCCGCGCGACCTGGCCCAGGGGGCCCATCGCCGCCAGGCGCACCGCCATCCCGGCCTGCTCCATCTTGCGACGTGCCCGATGCCGGTCGATGCCCGCGAGGCTGCCGGAGGCGGAGACGCCGACGCGCGCCACGCCCCGATCGTCCATCTCCGCGGCGAGCGTCGCGGCCCAGACGAGCATCTCGGGGTCCTCGATCTCGCGCGAACGAGCGTCGATCGCGCCCACCACGACGCCCTTCTCCGGGGGCAGGCGGGCGATGAATCGCCAGGCATCGGCACCCGGGGTCACGTCCACGAGATAGCCCTGGACCGGCAGCGCCGCGAGCGACGCCCAAAGACCCTGTCGGGGCGCCCCGTCGGGCAGCCCGAGGCAGATGCTCGTGCCCTCCGGGAGCCCCTCGACGAGCGCCTCGATGGCGTCGCGCAGGTCGGCCGCGGCGACGCGATCGTCCCCTGCATCGTCGATGTCGCCGGCTCGGGTGGCCGCCGGCTCGTCGACCTGGAGCATCGGACAACCGCCCGCGACCAGTTGGCGGCCGGTCTCGGTGAGGACCTCGACGAGGTCGCGCGCCACGGCGACCCGATCGGCCGCGTCCTGGGTCATGGCCAGGGATGCAGACCAGGGACCCGGCAGGACCTGCTTGGTGAGCACGTTCGTGCCCGCGTCCGCGTGGCGCCAGGCGGCCACCACATCGGTCGGGGTGCGTCGCCCAGCCATAAGGTCACGTGCCAGGCCCATCTGCCCATCGATCCACCGCCCGTCGCCGTCGCAGACCATGGCGAGGCCCGACGCGATCTGCTCGTCGACCACCCGGGTGACCCAGCCGTCGAGCTCGCGCTCGAAGACGTCCGGATCGAGTCGCCCGGCGGCCAGCGCCGCGCGCGCGCCCAGCAGGTCCTCGGTGCCACCGGGTGCGGGGCCAAGGGGGTAGCCGCTGGCGATGGACGCGAACATCCGTGCTCCGTACGCTGGATATGGATCGGCGCGCGACCCCCGGGAGCTGGGCTCCTGACGGGATGTCGCGCGCCGTCAGAACGGCTGCGATCGAGCCGAACGCTACGCCAGGAGCCACTCCTGGATGACCTTCTGGGTGCCCGTGACCGCGGCCGCCTGGGCGCCCGCTGCGTCGAGCTCGCCGGAGACCAACTTGGCCATCACGTCATCGAAGACCGGGGTGTAGTCGTAGGGCGTGCTCCACAGGTTGAGCGAGCCCTTCGACTGTGCGGCCCAGACTGGCACCAGGGTCGCGTCATACGCCTGGACATCGGGGTTGTTGAGCACCGAGGTCCGGGTCGGCGCGTAATGCTGTGGTGCCAGCGCCACCTGGAGGCAGACGTCCGGTGAGAACTGCGTGGCCAGGTAGCTGCTGGAGGCAGGCTGCTGGACGCTGAACTTGCTGAGGCCCAGGCCATCGCTGCCGTTGACGGAACCCGTGGTGCCCGGATCGATGCCCGGGTTGGCCATCAGCTTGAACGACTTCTCGATGGCGGATCCTGCGGCGGGCACGGAGTCCGCACCCACGATGAGGAAGGCCACGTTCCCCTTGCTGAACTCATCGAACGCGTTGTGCTCGTTCGCGAGGTTCATGTAGGTGGCATCCCAGAACCCGGACTTGATGCCATCCTCGACGGTCTGGAACGCCTTGAGGCCCTCCGGTCCATCGAACATGAGCTGCGTTCGGTCGTCGCTGAACATGGGATGGGCGAGGGAGTTGTAGATCTGCTTCCAGTAGAAGGCGCCGAAGGTGCCGTCGGTGGCCAGCCAGGGCTGGATGCTGGGGATGATGCCCGCGGCGACGAACTTGGGCGTGAGCGCGAACAGCTCCGCCCACGTGGTCGGCGGGGTCGAGACGCCGATCTTGTCGAACAGGTCCTGGTTGTAGCCGCTGGCATACCCGTCGTAGTGGATGGGCAGGCCCCGCAGCACGCCGTCAGTCGCCGTATAGGTGGCGATCGCCGACGGGTAGAAGTCGTCCAGGTCGGTCGCCGTGTACCAGTCGGTGGTGGGCGTCAGCAGCCGCGCGCCAAAGCGCGCCATGAAGTTGTCGTTGGTGTAGATGGTGTCCCAGTTGGAGTCCTGGGTGGAGATCATCGCCGCGATGACCTCCGGCTTCTCCGTGAACGGCACGTTGGTGAACGTCGCATTGCCGCCGGTCGCGCCCGCCCACGCGGCGAGACCGATGTTCTCGGCGGGTATCGAGAAGCCACCCGAGAACCCCTGGAGCATCGTGCCCGAGAACGAGCCGTCACCACTGGGGACGGGCGTGGGCACCGGGGATGCGGACGGTGACTGGGCCAACGCGGTCGATGACCCCGCGGCGGCCACGAAGGCCGCGGCGCCCGCGGCGAGTCCGCCGGCCAGCACCTGTCGTCGGCTGACCGGTCGCCCAAGCAGGCCGTCCTGCTTCGAATCTGACATTCCAGAACCCTCCTCTATCGGGCCGCATGCGCGCCCAGTCTGGGGATGCGGCTGCCCACGCCCGGGCATCCGGCGACCGTTGGTCAACCCTTCACGAGCCCCTCCGTTAGGCCGGCGATGATGCGCCGGTGGAACAGCAGCACGAGGAGCAGACAGGGGAGCACCGCCACGAGCCCCGCGGAGGCGAGCATGTTCGAGGGCGGCAGCTGGTTGAGCGTCTCCTTGAAGCCGTAGGAGTTCGTGCTCACGATGCGCCGGGTGATGGTGATGGCGTCGCGCTGGCCCAGGATGACCGCGAACAGGAACTCGTTCCAGGTGCCGATGAGCAGCAGGATCGAGGTGGCCGCGATGCCCGGCGACGCAGCGGGCACGATGACCCGGAACAGCGAGCCGAGCCGCGAGCAGCCGTCGATGCGCGCCGCGCGTTCGAGCGAGATGGACACATCCGCGAAGAAGTTGCGCAGCAGCCACACGACGAGGGGCACCCAGAACGCGACGTTGACGAGGACGAGGGCCAGCACGGTGTCCGTGATTCGCAGCCACTTGACCATCTGGTAGACCGGGATGGCCATGACGATGGCGGGCACCATCTGGGTGAACACGAGCACGATGAGGATGGCCCGCTTGCCCGGGATGTCGAAGCGCGCGAGCGCGTAGGCCGCGGGCGCAGCCAGGACGATGACCACGACCGTGGTCAGGATGGCCACCTGGAGGCTGACCAGCAGCGAGCCGAACCATTTCGCATCGCCAAAGATGGTCTGGTAGCCGGTCAGCCACAGGTCGGTCGTGAAGCTCGGCGGCTGCGTGGCGAGGGCCGCGGTCGGCTGGAGGCTGGCGATGACGCTCCACACGATGGGCGAGATGAAGAACAGCAGCAGCAGGCCCGCCACGACCCCGAACACGACCCGCCCGACCCAGGGCGGCCATCGAACACGCCGTCGCCGGGGTGCCGTGTCGTAGCGGGTGTGGGTGAGCGCCGCGAACTTGTCATCTCCGGCGCTTGAGGTGAAGCGAAGGGCGGGCTCAAGGACCTCGTCATCGGTCTCGACGGCCATCGGGACGTCACGCCGCCGTCGCACCTGGAACAGGAGCAGCAGCAGGCTGCAGACGACGATGATGAAGAACAGCACGACCGTGAGCGCCGAGGCGTACCCCAGGCTCAGGTTGTTGAACGCCTTGTCATAGATGGCATAGATGAGCACGTAGGTGTCGTAGCCCGGCCCGCCATGGGTGAGGCTGAACAGCAGGTCGAACACCTGGAGCCCGATGATGATCTGGAGCACGGCGATGACCAGGACCGTCGGCCGGATCGCCGGCAGCACCACGAATCGGAACGTCTCCCAGCTCGTCGCGCCATCCATCTTCGCCGCCCGGTAGTGCGACGCCGGGATCGTCCGCAATGCCGCGAGCAGCAGCAAGGCCACCAGCGGGATCGACCGCCACGCGGTGGCCACGACGGCGATGAGCACCGAGTTGGTGCTGTCCTGGAGCCAGTTGATGGGGTCGTGGATGACCCCCAGGCCGATGAGGATGCCGTTGATGATGCCCGAGTGGGTATCGAAGATGAAGCGCCAGATGACGCCCGTCACGACCGAGGCGACCGCCCACGGGATCATCACGGCCATGAGGAACAGGCCCGAGCCACGGAAGGTCCGATTGAGGATGAGCGCGGTCAGGAACGCGAGCGGCAGCGTGATCGCCGTGACCGCGGCCGCGAAGCCGAGCGTGCGCGGGATGGTGTCCAGGACGACGCTGTCGATGGGCAGCCGGGTGAGGTAGTTGAACAGGCCCACGAAGGGCGTGTTGTCGTCCTTGCCCAGCTCGATGCGGAAGAGGCTCAGGCCGAAGACCGCCAGGATGGGCGGCAGCACGAAGATCCCGACCAGCAACAGCGCCGGTACGGAGATCAGCAGCGAGAACGTGCGGTCCCCGAGGCGGTCGAGGCGCCGCGTCACCGAACCGGTCGCTCGTCCGAGCGTGCTCCCGACTACCGCCATGCTGTGTGGCTGCCCCCCGTGTACCCGGTCGACGAGATCCCTCATCGATCGCGGAGCCGGACGCTACCAGCCATCGGAACGCAGGTCAATGATCTTTGATCTGTGACATGGTTGCAGGAACGATGCCGGGGTGCTGGCCCGTTGGGATATCCCGGGTGGCACCGGACTCGGGATCCTCGCCCGGACGGCGCCTCCCTGGACGACCAGCACGGGACGGCTGAGCCGGTCGAGATCGGCCATCGGGTCACCATCCACGAGCAGCAGGTCCGCCCGGTGGCCGACGACCACACTCCCCGTCTCGTCCTCGAGGCCCAGCAATCGCGCCGCTGCGGAGGTCCCGGCCTGGATCGCAGCCATGGGCGAGAGGCCGTGCTCGACCAGGAGACGGATCTCGCGCGCGACCATCCCGGGCAGCACCCCGCGAACCCCGGTGTCGGTGCCCGTGGCGAGCGGGATGCCCAACCGGATGGCCGTCTCGCACGACCGGCGATGGAGGGTCTCGATGACGCCCTGCCGCTGACGACGGGCGTCGGACAGGCCTGGCAGGGTGCGCCAGACGTCGGTCACGGACAGCGTCGGTACGAGCGTGGCACCCGACGCGGCGACGACCTCCAGGGTGGCCTCGTCCGCGAGGAAGGCATGCTCCACGCTGGCCACGCCGGCCAGGGCCGCGGCACGCACCGCATCGTTGCCCTGGGCGTGTGCCAGCACCCGGCAGCGCAGCCGCGCCGCCTCTTCCACGATGGCCCGCAGCTCGTCCTCGGTGAGCTCCTGGACTCCGGCGACCGCCGAGGTGAGCATCGCCGCTTCGCTCGCGACCGCCTTGATGACCCGGGCGCCATCGCGGACGTTGGCCCGCACCGCGGCCCGCAGCGCGAGCTCGCCATCCGCCTCGATCCCGAAGCGCCAGCCATGACCCCCGGTGATGGTCAGCGCCCGACCCGCGGGGATGATCCGGGGACCCGGCACGTCCCCCGCGTCGATGGCCGCCGCGAGCGGGATGTCGAGGGCACGTGGCGCTCCCGCACTGCGTGCCGTCGTGACACCCGCCGCGAGCGCTTCGGCTGCGCCCCGGGCCGCCCGCAGTGACAGGCGCGCATCGGTCTCGCGGTCTGCGGTATCGAAGGCGTCCTCGACCACCGGGTCGAGCGGATAGTGCGAGTGGCAGTCGATGAGCCCGGGCAGCAGGGTCCGGCCGCTGCCGTCGACGTGGTCGATCGATCGGCCGAGCGTGCGGTGCGCGTGGAGCAGCGTCTCGCGGTCGGCGGGATCGGAGGGGCGGATGTCGACGATCCGCTCCTCCACGACCAGCACGTCCATCCCCGTGCGTGCCTCCGCGGCGATGCCGTCGATGAGCCGGACGTCCGCGAACAGGATGCCCGTCACAGGGGCGTCCGGACCGCGTGGCTGAGGTCGATGACGAGGAGCGCCCGGTCGGCGTCGACAACGGCTGGGTCCGCGGCCGCTTCGGCGCTCGGCGGCGCCGTCGCTTCGGCGCCAGAACGTGCCTCGGCGTCGGCTGCCGCAGCTTCGGCGGCCCCCGCGTCGGCGCCCTCGAGCAGCCGGGCGGTGCCGAAGATCATGAGCCGCTGGCTCGTCGCTGGCTCGTCGAGCAGCAGGGTCACCGCCGGGTCGCGGCGGATCGACTGGGCCATCGCGGAGGTCGTCCGGGTCTCGATCCAGACCCGCTCGTCCCGGAAGGCGCAGGGATAGCGGTTGATGAAGGGTCCGACCTGGTGCCGATTGACCGCCAGCAGCAGGTGGCTGCTGGTGGCGAGGGTCGCACGTGCGGTCGCATCGAGCGAGGCCCTCCGGGGCGTCGGCGCGCCAGCTGGCGTGAAGGCGAGGAGGGGCGCGGCCGCGGCGGGCGCTACCGGGGAGCCCACGGACAGGTCCTGCTCAGGGGTCGCGGCGGGGTCGACAGCGTTCGCGAGGCTGGCCACGCCCTGCTTGACCATACCTGCGGCGATGCCCGACAGTGCCGCCAGCCGGCCGGCATTCTGGACGGCATCCGTGGCCGCGAGTCGGACGAAGCTGCGGCGTCGGACTGGTTCGTCCATCTCGCTCCAAGGGCACGTGGTGGAGGCTATGATCATATATCAGCACCAGCCACGGTCATACCCGTCGGTCGGCTGCCGACGCAGCTTGCTCCCAGGAGGTTCGCCGTGACGTTCCAGGTGTTCCAGATCGACCCGAGCCCCGACCTGGAGCCCTACACGGAGGAGCGCGCGATCCTGGGCGCCGCCGGTGGCAGCCTCGTGCTGGGTGACTGCCTGACGGAGGACGAGGTCATCGAGCGCGCAGGCTCGTCCGATGTCCTCTGGCTGGCCTGGAAGCCCAACGTCACACGTCGGATGCTGGAGGCATTGCCCTCGGTCCGCCTCGCCATCCGATGGGGTGTCGGCTACGAGCAGATGGACGTGGCGGCGGCGACGGAGCTGGGCGTCGCCATCGCCAATGCCCCGGGCTACGGCACCGATGATGTCGCCGAGACCGCCATCGCGCTGCTGCTCACGGTCGCCCGCCGGACCGCGTTCCAACACGAGCAGATGCTCCGTGGCGAGTGGCCCGCGCCGGTCCCCGGCAGCGTGCATCGATTGCGGGGTCGCACCCTGGGTCTCATCGGGACGGGGCGTATCGGCTCCGCGGTCGCGCGCATGGCCGCCGGCTTCGGGCTCCGGGTCATCGGGCACGACCTCGTCCGGACGCCGGCCGAGCTGGCCGCGGCCGGCATCGAGGCGGTGGACCTGGACACGTTGCTGGCGAGCGCGGATGCCGTCTCCCTCCACGTGCCCTATACCCCCGGCACGCACCACCTGGTGGACGCGTCGCTCCTCGCCAAGCTCAAGCCGGGCGGCATCCTCGTGAACACGTCGCGGGGCAAGGTCGTGGACACGGATGCCCTCATCGATGCGCTCCGGAGCGGCCATCTCGCGGGTGCCGGCCTGGACGTGTTCGAGCAGGAACCACTGCCTGCGGACAGTCCCCTCCGTTCGGCCCCGAACGTGGTCATGACGCCGCACGTGGCAGGCTTCTCGGACGAGGCGTTCATCGACCTCCGGCGCGAGATGTGCCGGACGACCATCGACTTCATGACCACGGGCTGGGCGGGCGCCATCGTGAACCCGGCCGTGAAAGGCCACCTGCGCGGCTGACGGAGCGTGGGTCGCTCGCCGGGCGACTGGTACTCGTCAGGCGACTGGTACTCGCCGGCCGACGGTCAGTGGCGCGCACTATCGCTCGCCGCGCGGGCGCAGCCCTGATGGCACCGGCTTCTGCCCGCGGCCGCGAGCACCACGGTCATCGACATCGGCCATCGAGGCGAGTCGTCAGCCGGTGTAGTGCTGATCGGCTGCCGTGGGGCTCGTGGCGGTCCACCGGCAACCGTCGAGACGCCAGTGCGCCGGGTGCGTGGTACTGGATCAGCACCAGTAGTGCTGAGGCGAGCTGTGACATCCTGGCGGGACGGATCGGAGAGCGCGCGCCGCGCCGCCCGGCCGCGCGATCGACACTTCACGGGCTGATCTCGGACCGGCCCCGAGTCCCGCCACTCCCGGACCGGCGATGGCCCCGGCTCGGGCGGTGACCTGGCCATACACCACGGCCCTGCCCTGCGATTCGTCGGGCGCGCCCCTCGGCGCACGCGGCATGCGACGCCGCCACGTCCTCAGCCGAGGCCGGCGGCGACCTCGTCGAACGTGGCCACGAGTCGGTCCGACAGCTCGGACAGCTCGGCCGAGCCGATGATGAGCGGCGGGTAGAGGCTGATGATGTCGCCGCGGAGGCCATCTGCGACACCGCCGCCCGGGTAGGTCACGACCCCGTTGCGGAGCCCGGCCTCCCGGATGCGCGCGCCGACGCCGACCGACGGATCGAACGGCTCCTTGCTGGCCCGATCGGCGACGAACTCGATGCCCGCCATCAGGCCGCGCTGCCGGACGTCCCCCACGAACGGGAACCGCCACAACGGCTCGAGGGCTGTGCCGAATGCCGCTGTGACCCGCCCAACGTTGCCCAGGACATCCTCGTCGCGCCAGGCGTCCAGGACGGCGATGCCGGCGGCCATCGCGACCGGATTGCCGCCGAAGGTGAAGATGTGCTCGAAGGTCGCGCCCGCGTCGACGAACGCCGCCCGGACATGCGAGCGCGCCGCGACCGCGCCGAGTGGCGCATAGCCGCCGCTGATGCCCTTGCCCATGACCAGCAGGTCGGGCACCAGGTCCCAATGGTCGACCGCGAAGGTCCGCCCGGTGCGCCCGAAGCCGGTCACGACCTCGTCGATGATGAGCAGCACCCCGTATCGGTCGCAGATCTCGCGCACGAGCGGGAAGTAGTCGTCGGGCGGCGCCAGCGTGCCGCCCACTGACGCCACGATCGGTTCCGCGATGAACGCGGCGACACGGCCGGGTCCCGCCTCCAGGACGGCCCGCTCCAGGTCCGCGGCGTATGCCTCCCCGGAATCGGCAAAGGCCTGGGCGCCGGTGTGCCGGTACCCATTGACCACCGGGATGTGGGGCGTCTCGAGCAGCAGCGGCTGGTAGGCGCGGCGACGGAGCCTGCTGCCGCCGACCGTCAGGGCGCCCAGCGTGGCGCCGTGATAGCTCGTCCAGCGCGAGATGATGACCGAGCGGTCAGGTTCCCCGCGGATGACGTGGTACTGGCGCGCCATCTTGAGCGCGACCTCGACCGCCTCGGAGCCGCCGGACGTGAAATGGACGTGGTCCAGGTCGCCCGGCGTCAGGGCCGCCACGCGCGCCGCAAGGTCGCGGGCGGGCTGGTTGCCGAAGATGTTGGCGACCGCGAACGGCAGCGCTTCCGCCTGCGCAGCCATGGCCGCCACCACATCCGAGCGGCCATAGCCCAGGTTGACGACCGCGATGCCCGCGATGGCATCGAGGTACCGATGCCCCCGGTCGTCCCAGACATGGCATCCCGCGCCACCGACGAGCGTTGGATAGTCACGCCGCGGGTCGAGCGTGAACAGGGCATCGCCCGCGGGCGCGGGCGCCGCGCCTGGCGCGGGCGCCGCACTGGTGGACGTCGCTGGAGACGCGCCCGTGTCGCTCACCGGTTGAGGCGATCCCCGGTGGCCCGGTCGAACAGATGGAGGCGGCCGGCCGCCTCCACCCGGACCGGTTGCAGGAGCGAGACCGGCAGGTCCGGCGCCGCACGCGAGACGAGCGAGGTCTCGCCCACGGAGAGCTCCACATAGGTATCGGAGCCGATGGGCTCCAGGAGCTGGACCGAGGCATCGAAGACACGCGGACCAGCGGCACCGGCATCGAGCCGGATGACGAGGTCCTCCGCCCGGACGCCCAGGGTGACCTCGCCCGTGCCCCGACCGTCGAGACCCTGCTCCTCCGCCGTCCCGAGGCCGATCCGGACGCCCTCGCCCACGAACACGAGCTCGGTGCCATCGGCGACGAGCATGCCGTCGAGCAGGCCCATGCGGGGCTTGCCCACGAAGGTGGCCACGTAGAGGTGCTTCGGCCGGCCGTAGATCTCGGACTGCGGTCCAGCCTGGACGAGCTTGCCGTCGCGCATCACCGCGATGATGTCGGAGAGGGTCATCGCCTCCTCCTGGTCGTGGGTCACGAACACGGACGTCGTGCCCAGCCGGAGATGGAGGTGCTTGACTTCGGTGCGCATCCGCGAGCGGAGGGCTGCATCGAGGTTGGAGAACGGCTCATCGAGCAGGAAGAGGGCCGGCTCCTTGACGAGGGCACGGCCAAGGGCGACGCGCTGCTGCTGGCCACCCGACATCTGGCCCGGCTTGCGGTCGAGCAGGTGGGCGATGTCGAGGACGCTCGCCACCGCCCGGACCCGGGTGTCGATCTCCGGCTTCGGTCGGTGCTGGAGCTTGAGCCCGAAGGCGATGTTGCCGTACGCGGTCATGTGGGGATACAGGGCGTAGTTCTGGAACACCATCGCCATCTGGCGCTCGTTCGGTGGCTCCTCGGTGATGTCCTTCTCGCCCAGGAAGATCCGCCCGCCATCGGGCTTGTCCAGACCGGCGATGAGCGAGAGCGTCGTGGACTTGCCGCACCCCGAGGGTCCGAGGAGCGTCAGGAACGATCCCGAGGGGACATCCAGGCTCAGATCATCGACCGCCCGGACCTTGCCGAACACTCGCTGGAGATGGTCCAGCCGGAGGGACGCGTCGTTCATCAAGCGGGCATCTCCCTGAGGACCGGACCCTGTGGCGACCCTCCTCCAGGCCGTCTGGCGCCGGTCCGGAGGGTGGTGTCACGGATGTGATCTGTGATAAGGTATCACCGATGGGTGCTCGCGTCGACCCGTCACCCGTGGCCGCCAACCTGACGAGGACCGGATCGATGCTCGAGGTGATCGCATCGGCGTTCGATCCGGCACCCGGCCGGACGTATCTGGATGTTGCCACATACGGATTGCCGCCCCGCGACACCGTGCGCGCGCTGCGGCGGGCCATCGCCGCGTGGCAGCGGGGCACGGGACGCTGGATCGAGGACTGGGACAGCGCAGCCGAGGCCTGCCGCGCATCGTTCGCGCAGCTCATCGGCGCGAGCACCGCGGAGATCGCGACGCAGCCCGCGGTGAGCGTGGCGGTGGCGACCATCGCCGCGAGCCTCCGTCCGGGGGACGAGGTCGTCGTCCCTGACAACGAGTTCACGTCCGTGCTCTATCCACTGCTCGTCGCCGAGCAGCGTGGTGTGCGCGTCCGGCAGGTGCCATTGGGGGGACTGCCGGACGCCATCCACGCGGGCACCACGCTCGTCGCCACGAGCCTGGTCCAGATGCAGACGGGCATCGCCGCCCCGCTTCTCGGCGATCGTGACCGCTGCCCGTGCGCATGGCACCCGGATCCTCATCGACGCGACCCAGGCCATCCCGATGTTCCCGGCGCTGCTCGGCCACATCGATGACATCGATTACCTCGTCTGCGCCGGATACAAGCACCTCCTGAGCCCGCGCGGCGTCGCCTTCCTGTACGTCCGTGAGGACGCCTGGGAGACGTTGCTGCCCGTCGATGCCAACTGGCGTGCGGGCGACCTGCCGTATGGCCGCTATTTCGGTGGGCCACTCCAGCTCGCCGCGGACGCGGCGCGTTTCAACGTGTCCCAGGCGTGGTTCAGCTGGGTCGGCGCACGGGAATCGCTGCGGTTGCTCGTCGAGTGGCAGGCAGCTGGTGCGATGGAGGAGGTCCGGGCACTCGCGACCCGGCTCGCGGACGGCCTGGGCGTACCGGACCCGGGCACCACCCTCATCTGCGCGCCCGTCACGGATGACGTGGCCGCCGCGCGCGCGCTCCGCGCCGCACGCATCCGGGTCTCGGTCCGGGGCACGTCACTGCGCATCTCGCCCCACGTCTACACCTCCGTGGCGGACGTCGACCGGGCCATCGAGGTCATCGCTCCCTTCGTGCCGGGCCGCGCCGGATGACCCAGGCGATCGCCCCGCCCAGCGTGCCCGACGCGCCGGATGCCCTGCCGCTGCTCATCCGGGAGGCGCGCCTGGTGGACGGCAGAGGCGTCCTCCTGCGGCGTGGCGACATCCGCATCGCGAACGGTCGCATCCGGGAGATCGGGCGCACCCTGGCGCCACGCTCAGGGGAGCGCGAGATCGTGGCCACAGGGCAGACGGTCGTGCCCGGGCTCATGAACGCGCACGTCCACGTGACGATGGATGGCGGCGCTGACCCGGCCGCGGCGCTCCTCGACGGCCGGGACCGCGACGCCCAGCTCGAGGCGGCGCGCCTCCGGCTGCGGACCGTGCTCAGCGCCGGCGTGACCACGGTCCGTGACCTGGGTGCGCCGGACGGGCTGGCACTCACGCTCGCCCGCGAGGTCGCCGCGGGCACCACGGTGGGTCCCCGCATCGTCGCCGCCGGACGACCCATCTGTGTCCCGGGCGGCCATGGCTACACCTTCATGTCCGACCAGGTGAGCGGCCCGGCCGAGGCTGCGGACGCCGTCCGACGACAGCTTGCCGCGGGCGCCCGGGTCATCAAGGTCATGGCCACCGGGGGCATGATGACGCCCGGCCAGGTGGCCGGCGAGCCGCAGCTGAGCCAGGAGGAGATGCGTGCCATCGTGCGCGCTGCGGAGGCCGCCGGCATCCCGGTGGCGGCACATTCGGAAGGCATCGAGGGGACGCTCGACGCGATCGCGGCGGGCGTCTCGTCCATCGAGCACGGGCACGGCCTGGACCAGCGGGCCATCGAGGCGATGCTCGCGGGGGATGTGGCGCTCGTGCCGACGCTGCTGTCGGACGAGGTCATCCTGCGCAACGGGGTCGCCGCGGGCATCCCGGCATTCGTGGTCGAAGCGTGCCAGCGTCTCGCGGAGAGCCTGCTGCCCGGGTTCGAGGCCGCCGTGCGCCAGGGGGTCATCATCGTCGCCGGCAATGACGGCGGCGCGCCGCTCGTCGATCCCGCGGACATCGTCACGGAGCTGGAGCTGTACGTCCGCCACGGGATGCGACCCCAGGCGGCGCTCGACGCGGCCACTGCTGCCGCCGCCCGGCTGCTTGACCTCGTCGACGTGGGTCGCATCGACCAGGGCTGCGTCGCGGACCTGCTCGTCGTGGAGGGTGATCCGCTGGAGGACATCGGGGTCCTCCGGGCGCCGCGACTGGTGGTCTCCGGCGGCGCCATCATCCACGGGGCCTGAGTGCCCCGATCCGGCGCGGTGTCAGACCCGGACCGGCTCCAGCGCCCCTGTCTGCATCCGCTCCACGATGCGTTCCAGGGTCCACTGGAGCGCGTCCTGGATGATGCGTTCGGCCGCCTCCCCGTCGTTGGCCACGGCAGCCTCGTACAGCCGTTCGTGCGCGTCGATCTTGAAGTCGGGGCTGCCGCCCACCGCCAGCCGCACGTATCGCTGGGCCGACTGCCGGAATCCCTGGACCAGGCCCAGCAGACGTGGGCGCTTCGCCGCTCGGTAGCACTCGTCCTCGAACTCGGTCGCGATGTGGAGGTACTGGTCCAGGTCCCGCCGCTGGGCAGCCGACTCCAGCACGCTCAGCAGCGCGGCCATCCGGCCCTGGCCGACACGGTCGATGGCCGATGCGCCCAGCCGGGCCGCCAGCCCCTCGATGCCGGAGCGGATGGCCTGGATCTCCTGGATGTCCTCGACATCGAGCGGCGCCACGATGGCGCCCCGCCGAGGCTGCTGTCGGACCAGGCCGTCGCTCTCGAGGCGCATGAGCGCGGCCCGGACGGGCATCGTGCTGACGCCCAGCCGGTCGGCGATCTCCGCGAGCCGAAGCGGCCGTCCCGGCTCCATCCCGTGGAGGATCTCGTCCCGCAGGACCTCGTAGACCTGTTCCTCCGCACTCTTGATGAGCAGCGGCGTGGTCCTGAGCACGGTGATGGTCGCTCCTGTCGGTCGCCCCGGGGGCAGATGGCATCGGGCATGGCGCCGCGACGGACCCGAGGGAGTGTACCCGGGCGTCCCCTGCGCGGCGCCCCGTCGACGTGCAGGGCGACCGCGCGCGGCCGCCGTCCATCCATGACAGGTGCCGGTCTGCGTCGCAGCCGGGTCGTCCAGGCGTAGCCAACACCAAGGAGGTTCATCGGTGGCCAAGAAGCAGGTCATCTATCGCGCTGCCAACTCCGCCAAGATGCTCGAGGGCCTCGTGGACCAGAGCGAGGTGGCGGGCCTCACGGGTCCCAGCCCGATGTGCATCCGGGCCGGCAACCACGTCTACATCACCGGCCAGACCGGCCTGACCCTCGAAGGCGAGCTGCGGCACCCCTACGACGCGGCCGCACAGACCCGTCTCGCGTGCGAGAACATCAAGACCCTCATGGAGATGGCCGGCGGCACGATGAACGACATCGTGCGCTACGTCCTGTACACCACCGACCGGGCCTATCGGGCGTCGGTCTATCCCATCTTCCGGAGCTACTTCGAGCTGCCGCCATGCGGCACCGGCCTCATCGTGGTCGGGCTCGCCCGACCAGAGCTGGTGGTCGAGATCGACTGCTGGGCGTTCATCGACGACCCGGACTGACAGCCACGACGCCAGACGCGCCACGAGTCACCGACCAGGGGGAAGAGGCTGATGCGCCGGATCTTCGCGCTCCACGGCCAGGCGGTCATCCGCGATGTGGCCACGCCAACGCTCCGCTTCGGCGAGGTGCTGGTCCGTACCCATTACTCGACCGTCAGCAGCGGCACGGAGTCGTGGATCCTGCGCAAGAGCCTCGAGGACGATGCCAAGGACGAGGAGTACCCGGGCGCGGCGCCCTACGCGTACCCCAACATCCGGGGTGGCATCCGAGGGCCCCTCGAGCCGCGTCGCCCGGAGCCAGGCCTCATCTCCATCGGCTACAGCCTGGCAGGTGAGGTCATCGAGGTCGGCGAGGGCATCACGGACCTCGCGGTCGGCGATCTCGTCGCCTGCTCCGGCAGCCAGTGCTCGCACCACGCCGAGGTGGTCGCGGTGCCGCGCAACCTCGTGGCGCGCATCCCGGCGGGGGTGCCGGTGGCCGACGCGTCCTTCGTGACCCTCGGCGCGGTCGCGGAGGAGGCGCTGCGCCAGACGCACTGCACGTTCGGCGAGACGGTCGTGCTCTACGGCATGGGCCTGCTGGGCATGCTCGCGGGCCAGATCGCGCAGGCCGCCGGGCTGTACGTCATCGGCCTCGAGATCGATCCGGGCCGGTTGGCGCTTGCCCGGGAGCTGGGCATCCACGATGTCCATGACCCGCGGCAGGTCGACCTCGTCGAGCTCGTGCGCAGCCGGACCGACGGCTACGGCGCCGATGCCGTCGTGCTCGGCGTCGTGACGGAGGCGAACGAGCCCATCAACATCGCGCTCGACCTCTGCCGCCAGCGTGGCCGGGTGGTGGGCCTGGGGCTGTTCGGGATGGACGTGGAGCGCCACCGGATGTGGGACCGCACCTTCGTCCAGGCGATCGCGTACGGTCCCGGTCGATACGATCCGTCGTACGAGGAGGGCGGCGTGGACTATCCCATCGGCCTCGTACGCTGGACGGAGAATCGCAACCAGGGCCACTTCCTGCGATTGCTCGCCGATGGCAAGGTGCGCACCGCGCCCCTGGCGAAGGGCTTTGCGTTCGAGGACGCGCCCGACGCGTATCGGCTGCTCCAGTCCCCGGACCGGCCGCCCACGGTGCAGTTCCGGTACCCCACACCGGGATGAGCCGACGTCCGATCGCGCCGCGCGACCTGTTCGCGGTGCGCTGGTTGTCCGATGTCCAGCTGTCCGCCGATGGCGAGCGTGTCGCGTGCGTGGAGACGCGCCTTGACGAGGCGCTCGACGGGCTGCGCTCGCGCATCCTCGTGCTCGATGTCGCGAGCGGGGCTGTCCTGCCCTCGCCGAGTCCGGTCGACGCGTCGGATCGGGCGCCGCGCTGGTCGCCCGACGCATCGCGGCTGCTGTTCGTGGCGGGTCGGCCCGACGGTGCGCGGCTGTGGCTCGCGGACCGCGACGGTGGCGGCGCGTCACGCATCGCGGGCTCGCCGGCCGGGGCCGGTGACCCGGCCTGGTCCCCGGACGGCGCGTCGATCGCCCTGACCGTGACCCGACCGCTGGATGCTGCGGACGACCAGCGCCCGGTGCTGGTCGAGATCACCACCGACGACTACAAGCGGGACGGTCATCCGGTGGGTGAGGGCCGCACGAGCAGTGCCATCTGGGTGCTCCCGTCCGATGGCGGCACCGCGCGGGCGTTGACCGCCGGGACCGCCACGGACCGACGCCCCGGCTGGTCCCCGGACGGGCGCTCGGTGGCGTTCCTCTCCGACCGCGGGCGGGAGGGTCGCGCGTCACCCATCAACGATCTCTGGCTGGTCGAGGCGGCTGGTGGTGGCCGCGACGGCGGGCCGCCGGCCCGACTGACCGATGGCAGCGGACCGATCGTCGCGTTCAGCTGGTCACCCGATGGTGCTCGTATCGCGATGCTCGGACATGGACAGGGGAGCGCCCAGGGGCTCGGCTGGCGGCTTCGGGTCATCGACGCGGATGGCCGGCGTCGACCGGCGACGGAGGTGCCGCTCGTCGATGACCCGCCGTTCGCACTGGGCCTGACCGTGCGCTCCGACGATGGCCGGGGGATGGGCGACGCGTCGCTCTCGTGGGTCGAGGATGCCGAGGGCGAGCGGATCTGGACCCGCTGGGCGGACGGCGGCCGAGGTGCCGTCGGCTGGGTGGCGCTCGATGGCCAGTGGCAACCGGTCATCACCGGTGATCGCGCGGCGGTCTCATGGTCAGTGGCGTCATCGGCGGGGCGTCTGGCGTTCATCGCGTCCGACCCGAACGACCCGGGCGAGGTCTTCATCTCGAGGATGGATGGCAGCGGTGAACGCCGGTTGAGCGGCCAGAACCGCGATTGGCTGGCAGACATCGAGGTGGGGTCGACGGAGGTGGTCCGGGCGACCGGTCCGGGCGAGCAGCTCATCGAGGGGTGGCTGACCCGGCCACCCGCTGGGACGTCCGGTCCGAGCGGAGCCACGCCTCTCATCGTGTCCGTCCACGGCGGACCGCACTATTCGGTGGGGCTCCGGTTCAGCTTCGAGACCCACCGGCTCGCGGCGCTGGGCCATGCGGTCCTGAACTGTGACCCGCGGGGCAGCCTTGGCTATGGCGAGGCGTTCGGGCGGGCGGTCGTCGGTGACTGGGGCGGTATCGACCTCGCGGATGTGCTGGCGCTCACGGAGGCGGCAGCCGCGACCCCGGGCGTCGATGCCGATCGGCTCGCCATCACGGGCGTGTCCTACGGCGGTTACCTGACCCTGTGGGCCATCAGCCAGGACGACCGGTTCCGGGCCGCGATCTCCGAGAACGGCATCAGCGACCTGTTCGCCGCCTTCGGCACGAGCGAGGATGCCGGGCTGTGGTGGCTGGCGGAGATGACCCACGCGCCCTGGGAGCAGCCCATGGACTGGGTCGACCGCTCCGCTGTCCGCTACGCCGACCGCATCACCACCCCGCTGCTGCTGCTCCACGCCGAGCTGGACCAGAACGTGAGCATCACCCAGAGCGAGCAGATGTACGCCGCGCTCCGGGCGCTCGGCCGGCCGGTCGAGTTCGTGCGTGTCCCGGGTGAAGGGCATCTCATGGACCTCAACGGGTCCGCGCGCTTCCGGCTCGCACGCATGGATCGGATCGCCGAGTTCCTCGCCCGGACGTTGTAGCCCCTGGGGCGCGTCGGCCGCGCTGCGGGCAGTTCAGGCTAGGTCAAGGCGATCCCTGCCCGTGAGTCTCGCCGATGCATCACCGCCGACGGATCGACTGGTGCTAGCCGGCGAGTCGCGGGCCGTACCCACGTGGTGGTTGAGTTCGACGGGCCTGGTACCGGGGGACCCGATCCGACCCGAGGCATGACTGGAACATGCAGATTTCGGGTCCGGGCCGCAGCTGCGAGTCGCAGAGTGGATAGAACCGGCACGGGCGCTCCAGCGCATGTCGAACTCACCCACTGGATGAGTGGCGGGACGAGCATCCACCAGAGGGGCGCCCAACCACCAGAGGGTCGGCGGGTGCTGTCGGGTCCTGTGGCCCTGGTGCTCGGTCCTGATGCACCGGCGTGACTCGGGAGCGTAGCGCCCGACCCGGAGTCCACCGCGGTCGGCACCTGCCGTCGGCCCGGGCCGGTGCCTAGCGGATGACCTGGCTGGTGAGCGCCACGCGCCGGAGATACACCTCGTCGATGTCGACACCCAAACCCGGGCCGTCCGGGATCCGCACGAAGCCGTCCTCGAGGGTGAGGATGTCGGTCGTGGGCAGCTCCGTGCGCCACGGGTTGGGGTCCGTGCCCACCTCCAGGAACGGCGTCACGGTGGCGGGGGAGGTCGACGCGTCCGGGATCGTGGCGAGCGCGTGGAGCCCAGCCGCGATGCCGATGATGCTGCCCGAGGTATGGGGCACGCAGCCAAGGCCGTGGAGCCGGGCGAGCTCGCCCACCCAGATCGCCTCGCCGATGCCGCCGATGATCACCGGCTCCGGCTGGATGATGTCGAAGCAGCCGCGACGGATGGTCTCGAGCGCCGCGTGCCGGCTCTGGGTGATCTCGCCCCCCGCGAGCGCGATGTCGAGTGCGGCCGCGACCCGTTCGTACGCCGCATAGCCGCCTCGCTGGGGCATCGGCTCCTCCAGCCAGCGGAAGCCCAGCCCGTCGAGCGCGCGACCGACCCGGATCGACTCGGAGATGTCGTACGCCGCGTTGCCGTCGGCCATGAGCGTCATCGTGGGGTGGTCCGCCGCGATCCGCTCCAGGATCGCCACCTCGTGCGCGATGGGATACCGGCCGATGCGGTACTTGGTGGCCGTGAAGCCGCGAGCGGCATGGTCGGCGGTCTCCTCGGGCCAGGTATCGGCGGGATCGCGTCCCTCGATGTAGCCCGTGCTCGCGCCATATGCCCGCACGCGATCACGCACCGCGCCGCCATAAAGCGCGTAGACGGGGATGCCCAGCTGTCGCCCACGAAGGTCATCGATGGCGATGGAGATGGCCGACGCCGCCCAGGTGTGCTCCGAGCCCAGCCAGACGTCCGCCCACAGTCGTCGAGCATCGATGGCCGCCCGACCGATGACGATGGGCGCCAACTCCGCGATGAGGGCGGCGATGCCCGGGATGAGGTATGTCTCGCCCCAGCCAGTCGTGCCGTCGCTGTCCGTGAGCTTGCAATAGACAAAGTCGTGGACCGGGATGTCGGCGATGCTCACAGAGCGCATCGGGTCGACGGCATGGTGGACCGTGAAGACCTCGACCTGCTCGATGGTCATCGGTGGTGCTCCTCCTGGTGGGCCGCGAACGACTCGCCCATCCGGGATGCGAGTCGGTCGTAGAGACGGATGATCTCGCGTTGGACGGTCGCTTCGGTGGCAACACCATCATGTGCCGCGACCGCGGCGTAGAACGCGTCGATGGGGCGCACCTGGAGCGCGTCGACATCGTTGGCCATCACCAAGAGCACATACCGCTGGGCCGCTCGCCGGTAGTGGCGGACCGTCTCCAGCAGCCGCGGCCGGTCACTCGCCGCGTAGCAGACGTCCTCGCAGGCATATGTCGCGGTCAGGAACGCGCCCAGGTCCCGGGCACGCGCCGCGGCGCGGATGTCCGACAGATGGTCACGCATGCGGGCGAGCCCGGCATCGGTGACCGCCTGGGCACCGACGCGCGCCGCGAGACCCTCGAGGCCCCACCGGATCGATTGGATCTCCTGGATGTCGTGCAGCTCCAGGGGCGCCACGACGGCGCCCTTCCGGGCCGTCTGGCGGACGAGCCCCTCGCGCTCCAGGCGTCGGAGCGCGGCACGCACGGGCATCGTGCTGACACCCAGGCGCTCCGCGATGGCCGAGAGGCGCAGCGGCGTACCCGGCTCGATGCCCTGCATGATCTCGAGCCGAAGCGTCTCGTACACCTGGTCCTCGGTGGACTTGACCACCAGCCGTCCCGTGCCGAGTGTCATCGGACGCCAGCGCGCCAGACGGCCCGATCCGGACGCAGCCGGATGACGACCCGACCGGGTGCGATGCGCTGCCAGCGGACCCGTGCCTCATCGTCCTGGAAGTAGCGGAGCAGGAGGGGCCACGACTCCTGGCGCACCAGCTCCGGATCGCCCTCGATGATCTCCGCGCGGCCGAACAGCGTGAGGTACGTGCCACTCATCGGGTCGTCGACACAGATGCTGACGCGACCGTCACGACGGACGTTGTGGGTCTTGCGGGTGGACTCGGTCGTGCTGATGCGCATGACCTCGCCGTCCCAGTGATACCAGACGGGTGTCGCCTGCGGGCTGCCGTCCTTGCGGATGGTGGCCAGGATGGCGTCGCGCATCCGACCCAGGAACGCGTCGATGCGCGGGTCGCCGAGCTCGATGGAGCGTTCGGTGGCCGCCGCGGTCGCAGCGGGTGACACCGGTCCGTCGAGGCTGGGCTGGTCTGGTGCCACGCGCGTCTGCCCTCCTTGATCTGTGATCATCGGAGGCTAGCAGACACGCTCGGGGGTGAGTCGCAGTTCTCGGCATGCCGCAGGGTCGTGTCCCTGCGTAGGCCACGTGCTACCGTGTGCGCCATGGAACGCATCGGGGTGCGCGATCTGCGCAATGACACGAGCAAGGTCATCCGTCGGGCCAAGTCGGGGGAACGCATCATCGTGACCATCGATGGGGTGCCCGTCGCACAGCTGGGCCCACTGGACGACACGCCCCGCCAGCGCTCGATGGCGGAGCTCATCGCGATGGGGGCCCTCATCGCGCCCCGGAGCACACGGCCGCCACGTCCCGCCGACCCGGTGCGTGTCCCCTCACGATCCGCGGCGACGGGCGAGTCCACCGGGGACGGCGCGTCGTGACCCTCTTCCTGGACACATCGGCACTCCTCCAGCGATACGTGGAGGGGGAGGGCTCGAGCACGGTCGTCGCCGCGATGGCCGGGGACCCGGTCTGGGTGGCTTCGGCGCTGGCCGGTGTCGAGACCCGCATCGCGCTCCATCGGCTCCCGGTGGGCGACGACATCCAGGAGCGCTGGCGACAGCGCTTCGCGGATGACTGGGACCACGTGAGCGTCGTGCCGGTCGATCTCGATTGCCTCCGCGAGGCGACCCGCATCGGCACCGAGCAGGGCGTGGGCACCGTGGACGCGGTCCACCTCGCCGCGGCCCTCCGCTTGCCACGGCCGTTTCGGTACCTGACCTTCGACCGGGAGCAGGCCACCGCGGCACGAGCCCTCGGCTTCGACGTGCTGGGCGGCTGATGGCGGAGCGAACCGTGGCGGACTGGGTCGCCATGAACGACCCGGTCATCGCCTCGTTCCGCGCGAACGGGGGCCGCACCGGCCGGAAGTATCCGGTCATCCTGCTCACGACCATCGGCGCGAAGACCGGCCAGCCGCGTGTCACGCCCCTCAACTTCCTCGAGGAGGACGGTCGCATCTCGGTCATCGCGTCCCGGGGCGGATCCGCCACGGACCCCGGCTGGTACCGCAACCTGGTGGCCAACCCCGTCGTGACCATCGAGCACGAGACGGAGACGTTCCAGGCCCGCGCCCGGACCGCGGAGGAGCCGGAGCGGACGCAGCGCTTTGACAAGCAGGCGGCGCTCATGCCCTTCTTCAACGGCTATCGCAAGCAGGTCACAGCACGCCAGATCCCGGTCGTGGTCTTCGAGCGGATCGGGTAGCCGCGTATCGCGCGGGGACTGCGCCCGCCGCGCCCGGAGCCCCGAGCCCCCGCTACTTGGCCGGCAGTACCGAGCTCACCCCAAGGCCGCGTTCGATCCATGCCCGAAGCGCGTCGTCGGTCTCGATGACGGTCGGCGTCACGAACACGACCCCCGTGTCCCGGCCCTGCATCTGCATCGGACGCGCGCCCGGCTGCGCCAGCGCATCAGGGAGCCCGGCCTTCCCGACGCGCACCATCAGCTCGTCATGGGTGACACCCACGCAGAGATTGCCCCGATCGAGGAATGCCAGCCCGCCGAACATCTTCCGCTCGGTGAGCCCGTCGCGCGGCCCGAGGCTGACCCGGATCCGTTCGGCCAGGGCTTCGTCATACGCCATGGCGCGAGCGTAGCAGCGTCCGCCGCCTCAGTACGGCGGCGCCAGATCCGGGAACATCGGGAAGTGACGGACGTTGGCCGTTGCGAGCGGCGCCCCCAGCTCGACCGCGGTCGCGGCGATCATCAGGTCCGCCATGGCCAGGCCCGGGTGGCTCCGCCGCCACGTCCGTCCCAGCCTCGCGCCGGTGCGCGCGATCGACTCATCCACCGCGACCCAGTCGCAGACACGCATCAGGCGCTCGATCGGATCACGTTCGCCGGTCCGGATGCCTGCCAGCAGCTCGAACCGGGTGACCTCCGAGGCGGTGAGTCGTGCCTCCACGGCCAGGGCCCACGCCCGCGCGCCGGCGTGCCCGCGAGCAAGGTCGATGAGCACCGTCGTGTCGATGACCAGGCGCAGCAGGGGCACGGCTCAGCGGCGCTGATGGTCGTCGAGGGCCTTGCGTCGCGCTGCCTCGCCCGCCCGCACGGCACCCAGGACGGTGACCGCGTCAGGCAGGTCCGGCATCGAGCCGGCGACCGCCTCGATCGCCGCGCGTTGCCGCGCGAGCCGGACCTGGTCATCAGCCTCCGAACTCGACAGGTAGTCCGCGACGGCCTCCCGGATGAGCTGGGAGCTGGTGGTCCCGGCACGACGCGCGCGGGCCGCCAGGGCCGCCGCTTGCGCCGGGTCGAGGTAGATCTGCGTCCGCTTCACGATGTACGTATCGTACATCGTCGATCAGGCGGCCTTGGATCGCTTCCGGCTTGTCTTTCGTGGCTTGGGGGTGGCCCTGGTCCGCGCCGTGCGTGGCGTCCTGGGCTTCGCGGCCCGTCGGGTCGCGGCGCCGGAGCCCAGGAATGCCGCCGCGAGGCGCCGCTCCTCGTGGTCGACCGTCGTCCATTTGAAGCCGCCCGTCTCCGGCGCGCACCGGCCGCATGGCTCGGCATTCGGGTCGTCGAGCGCGGTCGCGAGGAATGCCATGAGGCAGCCGTCATGCTCCACGTACGCCTGCATCTGGGCGAGCTCCGCCTCCCGCATCGCGATGACCCGGGCGATGCGGTCCACGCCCTCCTGCCACGGCTCGCCGGTCAGCGCGTAGTGGTCGCTGTCACGTGCCACGACGCCATCGACATGGAGCGAGCGGATGATCGTCTCGACCCGCTTACGATGGAGCTTCGTGGCGCTCGTCAGCTCGCCGAGGGTCCGGGAGCGGCCTCCAGCCAGCTCGTCGATGACGGCGCGGATGTCTGCCACGGGCGGGAAGGCGCTGTGGATGAAGTAGCGCTGGATCTCATCGTCCTCGCGACCTGACAGCAGGATGCCGTACGCGTCCTCGACGCCGCGTCCCGCACGACCCACCTGCTGGTAGTAGGTGATGGCCGAGCCGGGACGCTGATAGTGGATGACGAAGCCCAGGTTCGGCTTGTCGAAGCCCATGCCCAGGGCCACCGTGGCCACGAGCACCTTGAAGTCGTCCGCGAGGAGGCCGAGCTCGAGTGCCTCGCGCTCCTGTTCGTTCAACCGCGCGCTGTAGGCCCGGGCGTCGATGCCCCGCTGGCGCAGGAAGGCGGCGACGCGCTCGGTATCGTCGACCGTGAGGCAATAGACGATGCCGGCGCCCCGCAGCTTGGGGATGTGCTGGGAAAGCCAGGCCATCCGCTCGGCCGGGTCATCGATGACGTGGGCGCCAAGGCGGAGGGAGTCGCGCCGGAGCGGTCCATCGATGGTCACCGTGGCTTCGCCCAGCTGGACCTCGATGTCCGTGATGACCCGCCGGTTGGCGGTCGCCGTCGTGCCCAGCACGGGCGTGCGGGCCGGCAGCGCGTCGAGGATGGCGCCGATGCGCCGATAGTCGGGGCGGAAATCGTGGCCCCAGTCGGAGATGCAGTGGACCTCATCCACGACGAACAGGCCGATGGAGCCCGCGATCGAGGGCAGCGTGTCCCGCATGAAGCCCTCGTCCGCGAGTCGCTCGGGCGAGACGAGGAGCACATCGACCTCGTCGTTGGCGAGGGCGGTACGGATGTCCGGCCACGCATCGCGATTGCTGGAGTTGACCGTCACGGCACGCAGCCCGATGCGCCCTGCCGCCGCGATCTGGTTGCGCATGAGCGCGAGCAGCGGGCTGATGATGACGGTGGGACCTTCGCCGCGATCCCGCAGGACGCGCGTCGCGATCCAGTAGACGAGGCTCTTGCCCCAGCCGGTGCGCTGCACGACGAGGACCCGGGCACCGTCCGTGGTCACGGCATGAATAGCGCGCCGCTGGTCGGTACGGAACGTGGCCTCGGGCCCGACCATCCGGTGGAGGAACGCATCAAGATCGGGGGTTGCCATCCACCCCACGGTAACGCCCGCGGATCATCCGCGACTGACACGCCCCTCTGGCACCGTCCGTGGCAGGACCCTGGAGCGCCGCGGATCGATTTGTGGTCCTGCGTATCCTGTCGCGTGGGACACGATAGGGCCGGGCGCCCTCGACCGAGCAGGGGAGTGAGGACACGATGAGCACCATCGGACGACCAGCATGGGTCGACCTGTCGAGCAAGGACCCTGCCGGGTCACGCGAGTTCTACGCCCGCCTCTTTGGCTGGGACGTCCAGGTGAACCCCGACCCGCAGTACGGTGGCTATGCCATCGCCAAGCTGGGCGGCAAGGATGTCGCGGGCATCGGGCCCGCGATGAGCCCGAACGCGCCGACGGCGTGGAGCCTCTACATCGGCACGACCGATGCGGCAGCCCTGGGTGATGCGGTGGCCGCGGCCGGCGGGAAGGTGGTCATGCCCGCGTTCGCCGTTGGTGACCAAGGGAAGATGGCCGTCTTCCAGGATCCCAGTGGGGCGTTCATCTGTGGCTGGCAGACGGCCGCCATGGGTGGCTTCCAGACCGGCGGTGCGGGTGCCTACACCTGGGCCGAGCTCAACTCGCGTGGCGTCGAGCGGGTGCTGCCCTTCTATGCCGCGGTGTTCGGCTGGTCGACCCGGTCGAGCGACATGCCGGACGGCACGGCCTACATCGAGTTCCTGGACGGCGGCGAGAGCATCCTGGGCGCCATGGAGATGAACGCGATGGTGCCCGCCGAGGTACCGAGCTACTGGATGCCCTACTTCGCCTCGGACGATGTCGATGCCTCGTTCGCGACGGCGCTCGCGGCCGGCGCGCACGAGATGGTCGGGCCACGGGACTTCCCCGGCGGCCGGTTCGCGATCCTGGGCGATCCCCAAGGCGCAGTATTCGGCGTGCTCAAGATGCGCGGCGCGTAGCCGCGCGTCCGGATCGGCAGGGTCAGTCGCGCGAGCGACGCGCCGAACCGTCCGCGAGACGGGACTGCATCTCGTAGCTGCTCTGGGCGTAGGCGACCTTGCGGGCGCGCTCCGCCATCGGCTGCTGGAACTGCTCGACCTCGCGCGTCAGGGCATCGACGATGGCGCGCAGCTCGGCATCTCGACCGGCGTAGCTGCGGATGCGCTTGGCGGTCGCCTCGAGCACGTGACGCGCACCCTGGTAGTCACCCGCCCGGTTGAGGCGCACGGCCTCGCGCCGGGCGCGGGCGACGAAGACTCGAGCGATGACCCGGTCGACCTCGACGTTGCGCGGCTGGACGTCGTTCGCGTCGTCCGGGGCGTACTCCCAGGCGAGTCGGCCGGTCGCGCCGTCGAATGCACCGTCCTGATCCGCTACGCCCACGAGGACGGGGATCGCGGCTCCGACCTGGCCGAGCGGGAACGAGAGGCGCAGCGGCACCTCGATCGTCTGGCCAGACACCAGGTCGCCGAGGGCGACGAGCGTTCGACCGGCACTCGCACGTGCGGGGAAGGCGCCGAGGGACTCGACGCGGACCCCTCCCGGCAGGGACAGCTCGAGCGAGACCTCGCGCGCCACGACCTCGAGGGTCTCGCCGACCTCGCTGCTGATGTGGTCGCGGATCGCGGCGGCCGTGGCGATGTCATAGAAGTGGCCGCCACCGGCCTGTGCCATCCCCTGGAGCAGCTCCTCGTTGAAGTCGTTGCCGACCCCGAACGTGGATGTCGAGACACCCCGGGCACGGAGCTCGGATGCGTGGTGGGTCAGCTCCGCCACGTCCGTGATGCCGACGTTCGCGAGACCGTCCGTGAGCAGCAGCGTTCGGTTGACACCCCGCTCGACGAGCGCCGCGGCCACCTGCTCGCAGCCAGCCAGCCAGCCGCCACCCAGGTCGGTCGTGCCACGCGCTTCGACGGTCCGGAGCCGGTCGATCGCGGCCCGGCACGCGTCCGGGGTGGCCTCCGTGCCCTGCACCAGGACGTCGACCTCGTCGTCATACGTCACGACGCTGAAGCGGTCTCGAGGCTGCAGTCGGCCGATGCCTTCCTCGACAGCCTGTGCGGCGAGTCGCATCTTGTCGCCGCTCATCGAGCCGGACCGATCGAGCACGAAGGCAAGGTTGACCGGCGGCCGTTCCCGTCCGCTGGTCGATGTCGGGGCGGTGACGCGCGCCACGATGTAGCGGGTGCTGTGCCAGCGGGCGCGGATGAGTCGACGGTCCGTGGCGACGGTCAGGGACGGGGTGGCGGGGGTCATGACTGGTCCTCCAGGAGCAGCTCGCGAGCGATGGTGATGAGTCGGTCGATGCGTTTCTGGTCCGATCGGGCCAGCGGGCGACGGATGTGGAGCTCGACATCCGGGGTCAGGGCGATGCGCTCCCATTGGGACCGCACGGGACCTGGCGTCGTGTCGGGGTCGGGCGGGAGTGCGAGCGCGGGTGCCGGCGGGGGGTGAGATACGTCCCGGGGGCGTCCCGGAGCACCCGGCTCGAGCTCGGACGGGTCGTGCCGGCGCGGAGCGCCTGGATGTAGTCCAGCGCGGACTCCTGCGGCCCGGTCGACCCCTCTGCCAACGCTGTCGCGATGTCGGCGTCATCCATCGACTCGGTCTGGCGGCGGATCTCCGCGAGCGGCAGATGAGCGTCCTGGAGTCGGCGGATCAGTCGGACCCGCTGGAGGTGGCTCTCGCCATAGCGCGTGGCGGGACCGGCCTGCTCCGGTGGCGGCAGCAGGCCCAGGGAGATGTAGTAGCGCACGGTCCGTGGCGTGACGCCGGCGATGCTCGCCAGTTCGGCGATCGTGTACTCCTGGTCGGTGGGCATGCGCATATCATGACAGTGCCACGTTGCAGTGTCAAGACCACTCTTGGCAATCAGGTCGAGCCCGCCGTACCCGAGCGATGCACCGGCGCGACTCAAGGGGAAGCGGGGCGACCTCGAACGGACAGCCCTCGCGGCTCCTCGTGTACCATCTCGTCATGACAGATATGACAGTCGCTGACGTGGCACGAGTCTGCGGGGTCACGGAGCGCACCGTGCGCCGATGGCTCCGGGAAGGCCGCCTACCGGCGCGTCGCGTCGGGGGCAGGGTGCGCATCGCGACCGAGGCGGTCCGTGAGCTGGCCGCCCCGTACGGCGCCGCGCCCGAGACGCCGTCCGGTGAGGACCTTGCGACGGACGACTGGTGGGCCGCATTGCAGGATCCGGCCAGGCTTGCCAGCGTGGACCGCCGACGTGTCGACCACGCGATGGCCCTCATGGACCAGGTGCGAGCCATGGCCATCGTGGGCGCCGCGCGCCCGGCGTCCGACGGCCTGATCCGGGAGATGCGCGACGAGCAGGACGCACGTTGGGACGAGCACCCGGGATGATCCTGGATGCCAGCATCATCGTCGCCTGGTTCCTGCCGGATGAGCCGCATGGCGATCGAGCCCTCGAGGTCCGCGAGCGCGCGCTCGCGGGCGATGGCCGGGCCGTGGTCCCGGGCATCTGCTGGACGGAGGTCTCCCACGCGCTCGTGCGAGCCTTCCGGCGCGGTCGGCTCCCGATGACCGCGGTGGACATCACGGCCCGAGCGATCGATGAGCTGAGGGCCCTCGTCCCCGTGGTCGCGGTCGACCCCGTGGACGCCATGCGGGCCGCCATCGACCTGCACACCGGCGTCTACGACGCCACCTACCTGGTCCTCGCCCGTTCGAGACGCGAGCCGCTCGTGACCCTTGACCGACGCCTGGCAGATGCCGGCATCGCAGCTGCGATCGACGTCATCTGGCTGGGCGATGTCGATGGTGGTGCCGCATCACCCGCAGCGGGCTCGCAGGGCGCCCAGTGATGCACCGGCGCGACTCAGGGGAATGGTCCCAAGCGGGGCCGTGATGACGCTCGGACGCAGGCAGGGACCCTACGCTTCGCGTGTCTCGCCCAGACCAGCCAGCAGCTCCTGGAACGGCACCGGGTCCGCGTACGGGTCGACCCGCGGCGGAGTCACGCGCCCGGCGAGCGCCGCCGCGAGCTCCCCGGCCGCGCGTTCGATGCGCGTCGCGAGGCTGGCCGCCCATTCCGGATGACCCCAGTCGTCGGAGGCCGCGAAGACGCCGGTCGGCATGACGGACGCACCGAAGTAGGCGAACAGCGGCCGCAGCGCGTGGTCGATGGCCAGCGAGTGTCGGGGCGTGCCACCGGTCGCCGCGACCAGCATCGGTGTGCCGGCCAGCGAATCGACCGCGAGCACGTCGAAGAACGTCTTGAACAGCCCGCTGTACGAGGCACTGAAGATGGGCGACACCGCGATGAGGCCGTCGGCCGAGGTCACGGTCGTGATGGCCGCCTGGAGCTTGGGGCTGGGGAAGCCGGTGAGCAGGTGGTCGACCAGCTCCCGGGCATGGTCGCGGGCCTCGACCACGGAGACGGTCGCGTCGATGCCCTGCTGCCGCAGCCCCGCCACGGTCGCGGCCGCGAGTCGGTCGGCGAGCAGCCGGGTCGCGGACGGCTTGCCCAGGCCGGCCGAGACGACCGCGATGGTGCGCGTGGCCACGGTCAGGCGGCGGTCGAGGCGGCGGCACCTGCCGCTGCGGCAGCCTTGAGGCTCTCGTGGGTCGGCGCGTCCGGGACACCTGGCTTGCGCAGCTTGGCGAACTCCGTGCGCAGCACCGGCACGACCTCCGTGCCCAGGATCTCGAGCTGCTCCAGGGCGACCTTGGCGGGCAGCCCGGCGTGGTCGACCAGGAACAGCTGTCGCTGGTAGTCGCCCACGACCTCGCGGAAGGTGAGCGTCTTGTCGATGACCTCCTGCGGGCTGCCGACGGTCAGGGGCGTCTGATCGGTGTACTCCTCGAGCGACGGCCCGCCGCCATACACCGGCGCGTGGTCGAAGTACGGCCGGAACTCGCGCACCGCGGCCTGCGAGTCGTGGCGGATGAACGCCTGGCCGCCGAGGCCCACGATGGCCTGGTCGGCCGTGCCGTGGCCGTAGTGCTCGAAGCGGCGTCGATACAGCTCGACCATTCGCTGCGTGTGCTCCCTGGGCCAGAAGATGTTGTTATGGAAGAAGCCGTCGCCATAGAACGCGGCCTGCTCCGGGATCTGGGGCTGCGGATGGAGCCGTGCCACACGAACGGCGGCACGCCATCGAGCGGTCGGGGCGTGGAGGTGAAGCCGGTCAGTGGCGTCCGGAAACGGCCCTGCCAGTCGACGACGTCCTCGCGCCAGAGACGATGGAGCAGGTCGTAGTGCTCGACGGTGAGCGCGATGGCGTTCCGGATGTCCTGCCCGAACCAGGGATAGACAGGCCCCGTGTTGCCACGGCCGAGCATGAGGTCGACGCGACCATCCGACAGGTGCTGGAGCATCGCGAAGTCCTCCGCGATCTTTACCGGGTCGCTGGTCGTGATGAGCGTCGTGGCGGTGGACAGGATGATGCGGTTGGTACGCGCCGCGACGTAGCCGAGCAGCGTCGTGGGGGACGACGGCACGAACGGCGGGTTGTGGTGCTCGCCGCTGGCGAACACGTCGAGGCCGAGCTCCTCCGCCATGAGCGCGAGCGCGACCATCGACTCGATGCGCTCGTGTTCCGAGGGGGTCCTGCCCGTGGTCGGGTCGGGGGTCACGTCCCCGACGCTGAAGATGCCGAACTGCATGGGTAGATGATACCGAGGAGATAGTTGCGGCGTGAACTATACGGCGATGGAGCGTGAGCGCCGGAGGAACCCCTGGTCCCCGAGTCACGCCGATGCATCACCTCGGTCTGACGGGGCGTCGGGGTGCGGCACCACGACGATGTCGAGGATCGCGCCTCAGTCGATGCGATACGCGCTGACCGGGCGGTCGAAACCCTTCAGCTCCACCTCGCCGAGCGGTTCGATCGTGCCCCAGGCAGGAGCCGGCCCGGCACCGAGACCCGCGGCCACCGCCTCGCTGACCACGATCTGGCCCGCCGTCGCGATCGATGCCAGTCGCGATGCGAGGTTAACGGTGCGGCCGAAGATATCGCCGTCGCGCTCCACGACGGGACCCAGGTCGATACCCGCGTGCGGATGCAGGCCCTCGGCGCGCAGCTCGCGGCGGATCTGGGTCGTGGCCCGGATCGCCGACACGCACGGGTCGGCGGCGGGGAACAGCAGCAGCGCGCCATCGCCCAGGAGCTTGACGACCCGGCCCTGGGACGCTGCGGTCGCGACCGTGACGACATGCTCGAAGCGCGAGGTCGCTCGGGCCGCCGCCACGTTGCCGGCCGACTCGGTGAGGGCGGTGTAGCCAGAGATGTCTACGAATGCCACGGCCGGGAGCCGAGCGCCAGCATCGGGATCATGGATGCGCTCCGCGAATGGCCCGACGGCCGTGAGCACGTTCTCGACGACGTCCGCCGCGAGCCGGCGCTCGACGTGGTGGAGGATGAGCCAGGGCAGGGCCGCCATCGCGAGTTCCACGGCGCCGCGTGCGGCCACGCCTTCGCGGACGCGGTCCTCATGCGACCACGTCTCGCGGTCCGGACCCAGCAATGACCGATACAGCTCGTAGTGGAGCCCGGCCCAGCCCTCGGCGAACCGCTGCGTGGACTGGCCGACCAGCCTCGCGGCTCGCAACGCGATGTCCGGGTCGGCGCCCCACTGGCGCACGAACGCCATCAGCATCGCGTCGTCCGCGGCGAGCGTGGGAGACTTCGGGTCCGGGATCCCCAGGCCGAGCTGCTCGGATACCGGCCCCGCCTGCGGCCCCAGGTCGCCCAGGTCCGCGGTCAGGTCGCCGAATTCGGCGACCGCTCAGCGGGGAGGGTGGCGGGAGGAGCGTGTCGAGGAACGAGAAGTCGAAGTCCTGTGCTCCCTGTGCCCGCGCCACGGCGTCGAGGGGGACGCCGGCCGCCTCCACCGCGCGCAGGATGCGCACCCGCCAGACATCGCCCGTCACGAAGCCCTGGTCCGTGCGTCGCAGGATGCCCACCTCCAGCAGTCGGTCGACGAACGCCTCGTCGACCTGCGCCATGGCGGCCAGGGCGGCCTTGTCGGCGGGTCCGGGCTGGGACACGGAACCCTGAGGGCTCTCGGTCGCCATCAGGCGGCGACATCGATGTCGGCGGGGATGTCCAGACCAAGGTGCCGAGCGAGCGCCGACCGAACGCTCGACCGGATCTCCGCGTCGGTGACCCGTTGGACGTGGCCGGCGATCTCCAACGCCGTGACACGCATCAGGTCGATGGTCCGGACCTGATGGCAGAGGATGGCCGCGTCGAGGGTCTGTCCGGCGTGACCGCGCGGGATGGCGACCTCGGCGGGATACCGGGACGCTCGCGCGGAGATGGGACAGACCGTTGCCATCCCCGATCGGTGGAACGACTCATAGGAGACAACGAGCGCGCGACGTTGTCCGGCCTGCTCGTGGCCGAGCGTGGGGTCCAGGTCCACCAGCACGATCGCCCACCGAAGGGGACCGGTCACGAGGGCCACGTCTCGCGGTCGTGGTACTCGCTCGCGATGGCGAGCATCTCCCGGCGGAACTCGGGGTCGTCCGCGGCTTCGGCCCAGCGCGCGGCGTCGTCCAGGTCCCGCGCATCCCTGTAGAGGCGCTCCACCGCGAGCTCCACAACTGCGTCCTGGCTGGTCGTGCCGTACTGACCGACGAGCTCGCGGACCTGCGACACGGTCGCAGTCGGGAGGTTGTATGTCCGTTTGGTCCGAGCCGTCATGGGTGCAGTATCGACGTCCGATATCCACGTGTCAATCAGGGGTGTATCCGGCGCCGATCTTCCGTGTCCGCACCCCTGCCAAGCAGCCCAGGACGGGTAGCACGCCTGTGCTACTGTCGGCCACATGAAGCGAGTGGTGACGTTGCGTCAGGTCGGCGGGTCGGTCGGTGCGACCCTGCCCAAGGAGATGGTGGACCGGCTCGACCTGGCTCCCGGTGACCAGGTGCTCGCCATCGAGACCGAGCAGGGCATCCTGCTCACGCCGTACTCCGACGAGCTTGCGGCTGATCTGGCCGCCACGCGGCGTGCCGCCAAGCGCTATCGGGAGGCGCTCCGCGAGCTTGCGGGTTGAGTGGACCCGAGCCGACCTGGCTCAGCAGGCTCGCAGTCGTCGAGGCACACGCCCGTCAGATCCGCGAGCATGGTGGACCGCAGGGCCTGCGCGACGAGGGCGCCCTGGATGCCGCCCTTGCCCGCCCTCGCCATCGATGGGCATACGAGCTGGACACAGGTCTGGCCGCCCTGGCCGCGGCGTACTGTTTCGCCATCGTCCAGGGCCACCCGTTCGTTGATGGCAACAAGCGTGTCGGCCTCGTCGTGATGGTCGCGTTCCTCGATCGGAATGGGCTGGAGCTCAGAGCGACCGATACCCAGGTGGTGACGTGGATCCTGGCGCTCGCGGCCGGCGAGCTGACGGAGGCGGCGCTGGCGGACCTCGTCGAACGGCATCTGCGTCCGGACGTGGCCTGATCGCGGCCCGCCGGGCCTTCAGCCCAGGTCGCCCAGGAGCGCGAGCGTCCGGTCGATGTCCCCCTCCGTGCCCGCGAGCAAGGTCACGATGACCTCGTCGCAGCCCGCGTCGGTGAAGCGTCGAAGCCCATCGCTGACTCGCTCCTCCGTGCCGACGAGCACCAGGTCGTCCTCCAGGCCGTCGGGGACGACGCCGTCGGCGGCATCCGGGTAGCCGGAGTCGCGGAACATCGCCTGGTAGAACGGCATCCGGGTGTACGACGCGAGCCGCTCCTTGCCCGTCTGACGGGCAGCGACCGGATCATCGGTCACGAGGGCGAGGGTGTGCCCGATGAGCCGTGGTCGCGGGCGTCCGTGCGCCGCCGCGCTCTCGCGCAGGGCAGGACCCGCGACGTCCCGCAGGAACGCCGACGGCGTGACCCATGCGATGGCGCCGTCCGCGAGCTCGCCGGCGAGGCGATAGGCCGTGGGGCGCAGCGCCGAGATGAGCACCGGCACCTCGACGGGCGCGGCGAGCCGTGCGTGGGCAGAGAGCCGGGTACCGTCGACGTCCAGCTCGCCCCTCCGCGCCTGGAGCAGCACCCCGATGTACTCCCGCAGGAAGCCCAGCGGTCGGTCGAAGGACAGACCCCAGGTGGTCTCGATGGTCGCCCTGTGGCTGGTGCCGATGCCCAGCTGCAGGCGGCCGGGCGCGACGTCCTGTATGGCGCGTGCCTGCTGGATCATCGCGAGCGGATGACGGGAGTACGTGATGGCGATCGAAGTGCCCAGCCCGATGCGCTCGGTCCGGGCGCCAACGACCGCGAGGGTCGTGAGGCTGTCGGGCCCCAGGCCACTCGTCAGCCAGAGGGTGCCGACACCCGCGGCCTCGGCGCGCTGGGCGATGGCGACGACCTCAGGGACGCTGGTGTTGTTGACGTGGATCCCGTGGACTGGCATGGCACCACGGTACCGCAGGGCTTGCCGGCAGGAGGCGCGCCTATCGGGCCTGCTTTCGATACTGCGAGACGCGACCGCCGGAGACACCGACCACCGTGCCGGCGTCGCGCGTCGAAAGTCCCTGCTCCAGGAGCCGACCGACCAATCGCTCCGTGTCGCGGGCGACCTCGCTGCGCAGCAGCTCGGAGCGCGCACGGCGCTGCTGCAGCGACACGATCTCGCCCGTATCCACGCCTGGCACCACGACCTGATCCTGCACGACGACGCCCACGCCCTCGAGTGACTGATCGTCCGGGATGTCCAGGTGCAGCTCGATGGCCTCCCGGACGCTGGCTCGCGCGTGGGCCAACGTCCGTCCCCAGGAGGCGACCCGCGGTGAGTCGGAGATCGCGGACCACGCCTTTGCCTTGGGGTCATATTCATATCGGACGGTCCAGGTCCTGGTCTCCGCGGTCATCGCAGTCACCCCCTCAGCCAACCAACACCGAAGCAGGGGCCGACGATGCGGCGCGCCACTTCTCGCGCGGTCATCGACGTGCGCGCCAAGGACCTTGACGGTAGATGCTAAGCAGGTATGCAGTCAAGGGACGCGTCGTGAGACTGGCCACCCCGACGGACGATATCGACGACCCCTTACGGCGGACTTTGGGGTCAGGGTCGAGCGCTGATCTGGCCGCGTAGGATGCGGCGATGACCATAGGCGCTGCGGCGGAACAGCGGGTCCTGGCGCGCCTCACGGATTCGCTGCCTGCCCCATTCCGGATCTATCCCAACGTGTCCTGGACGGCGCCATCGTGGCCGGGTGCCGCGGCCACGGATGGGGAGGCGGATCTCGTCATCGCGCATCCCGAGCTCGGCATCCTGGTCATCGAGGTCAAGTCGGGCGAACCCACCCGGGACGCATCCGGGCGCTGGTGGCTGGGGCCCAACAAGCTCGACCGGTCGCCGTTCGAGCAGGCGAAGGCGAACAAGTACGAGCTCGCGAAGAAGGTCGCATCGATGCCCGGCTGGCCGTACGCCGACGGTCCCATCGCGGGGCACGCGGTGGCGTTCCCGAGCGTTGACCTGGCTACGGCCGGGCACGCGAGACCCTCGATGGGGGAGGACGCGCCGCCCCGGATCATCCTCGATGCGACCGCGCTGGAGTCCGACGCCGCCACGCGGGCGTGGGTCGAGGGCGCGCTCGGCTACTGGAACGGCGACGGCACCGCGGGGGGGTCGCGATGTTGCTGGCACCTACCGTGACGCCAGAGCCGGGCGCCACCGCGACCACTACCTATCGTGGCCGGACGTCCGAGCAGGCGAAGCGGCGTGCCTCGGACGACATCGCAATCGCGCGACAGCACGGATGGCACGTCACACGCGCGGTCTGGCGGGCCCAAGCGTCTCTTCTCGGGCGGGTATTCGTCGGTCCACTGTCGCGCCTCGCCCCGCGGGCCGGCGTGCTCGAGGTGACCTATGAGTTCCAGCCTCCCGCGGCCGCGGTGCCCAAGCCGGTCGCTTCCGTGCCAGCGCCGTCCAGCATCCCGCCGGCACGCCTGCCGCCCCAGCGGTTCACCTCCGATCGGTCGGCCCTTGGTCCCTGGGTCGACACTCGACCACGGCCCCCAAGTCGACGGACAGCCATTGGTCGCCGTCTGCGACCACTACCTCTCGCGTCATCGGTCCACCCGCGCCAGCCGCCCATCGTGTTCAGGGTCTGTGGCCTGTGCGAGGCGTTCGCCCCGCCAACGGCCACCGAGTGTCCGCAGTGCAGGCACGACGTCCTCCTCGATCCGAGCTGCGCCGGATCTTTCGCGCCGTTGACGGCAAGTGGGCATGACACGCCGATCGATGTGCAGGGCAGCAGATCGATCGCGGCCTGCGGGAACCGGACCACCAGCAGGCGGGCCTGGGTACGGCCCACCGGGCTACCCGCGACCGCGACCGCTCCACACCCCGAGGGCGTTACGGGCCGATAACAACCAGGTACTGGCGTGCCCGTGACGCGCCGACGTACATGAGCTGCGGGTATGCAGCGTCGGTCGGGTCCATCTCCACGAGCACGATGACCTCGCGCTCCAGGCCCTTGAAGCGGCGGATGGAGTCGCACACGATGACGTCGGGCGGCGGCTCCGGGATGTCCGTGAAGGGGATGCCGAGCGACTCGCCCGCGTCGTCGTAGGCGCCGTTCCAGAGCGCCTGGTTGCCGTAGTGGTCCTTCGCGCGCCATACGTCGCTCCTGGCCAGTGACCGGCCGGTCAGCACGCCGACGCGCCAGGGCTGGATGCGGTCCACGGTCACCAGCTCATGGAGCACCTTGCGGAGCGCCGCCACGGGACCATCTGGTGCGGGCACGAGCCGGGGCGGCGGACCTTCGCTGCGCCACGCGCGAACGCCGGGCAGACCACCCACGAAGCTCGCCGCGTACTCGTGGATCGCCTGGGAGTTGCGCATGTTGCGCGACAGCCGGAACGTCGGCAGACCAAGTTCGGCCACCGCATCCGCTCGGTACAGCGCCTGGAGTGGGTCGTGGAACACGATGAACGGGTCCTGGCCGGGGTCGATGAGCAGCAGCTGGAGGAGCTCGAGCCATGCCCGGTCGAAGTCCTGGCCCTCGTCCACCACGATGGCCCGATATCGCGCGCCCAGGGCGGAGATGGCATCGAGGGCACTGTCCGGCAGCTCGTGCTCCCACCAGTCGCGGCCCCGCTCGGCCTTCGATGGCAGCACGGCGGTCCGTGCCTCCTGGCCGAGCTGGAGGCACAGCTCGTGAAAGGTGCGGATGTCCAGGCGCTCGGGCCGGTGGCCATCGAAGGCATCGATGAGCTGGCGCGCCAGGGGTGCGTTGAAGCAGACCAGCAGCGTTCGCCCGTTCGTGGCGAGGCGACGCGCCTTCTCCATGGCGAGGACGGTCTTGCCGGTGCCTGCGGAGCCCACGATGGCCGCTCGCGGCTGGTCGTCGAGGAGATCGAGCAATGACTGCTGGACGTCATCGAACGCGCGCACCTCTTGCTCGCCCGCGTCGACGCCGATGCGCAACGACGGGAGCAGGTCCAACTCGGGTGGCTCGAAGAGGGACTCGACCAGGGCCATCTGGCGGGTGGTCAGCGGTGCGCCCCGCCGCCCATCGCCATTCCAGTGCGCGTAGGCATCGGTCACCCACTGCCGGATGGATGCGTCCGATTCGAGGGCGGTCTGGTCGAGCACCATCCAGGGTTCCACATCCGCACCAAGCTGGAGCGGGACCCGGGCGCGGGTCGCGGCGAGGTCCTGGGACGGGACCGCGATCGCGTGGCCGAGCCGCAGGTCCGATGCCCGGCCGCTCCACCCATCCAAGGCGATGAGCTTGGCGCCCAACGCGTGCTTGCCCGTCTCCGCCTGCTCGACGGGCGACACCGGCAAGAGCCGCGCTCCGGCGAACCAGCGTCCCTGGCCGTCGCGGCGGAGGTGTGCCTTGACCTCCAGCACCAGGAAGCCATGCTCGGGATGGACGATGACCAGGTCGGATTTGCCGTCGCGTGTCGGTGCTGCCGGGTCGCGTTGCAGGACCCACCGCCAGTTGCGATGGAGGCGGTACTCGGCCGGGAGTGCGTGGCGGAGTCGGTCGAAGACCTGGGCTTCGGCTGCCTCGCCGCTCGTCGCCGTGGCCGGGGTGGGGAGTGTGGCCACACGGGCGCGCGGGGTCGTGGCAGGCGTCCTCTGCGTCATGACTGCCACGCTAGGCGCGGCGCCGCAGCGTGTCGCTGGCCCGATGGTCCCGGGCTTCCACAAGGCCGCTCTACCGGGGCGATGTCGCGGCGGATGCTGGGTCCGGCATGGAGCGCGCCAGGAGCTGCTCGAGAATCTTCGCAACCCGGTGCCGGTGGCCGAGCTCGCAAGTCGGTTCTACACGGGGGAAGGGACACCCGTCGGGCTATCGCGACTCGGGCATCAAGCCGCGCCTCGTGGGAGCTGAAGCTGGTGCCGAATCGCTGCGATCTGCTGCGCAAGGAGCTGCATCAGATGGTCGTGTCGAGCGCGTCCGGACCCGGGACAAATGCGTCCTATCGAGAGTCTCTGCGCCCGACAGTGATGTGTGGCGCCACCGACGGTTTGGCTCGGTCGTGCTGGGCAATGCCGCGCTGGACGAAGGCGGCCGGCACATCGGCCTGCCACCGGAGCAGATCGATGACGACCCGTCCGACTCGGTCCTGTTCGAGACTATCCGCCGCTTCAAGGGCCTGGAGGCGCCGGTCATCGTGCTCGTGGAACTGCCGGACGAGGAGCACGCGCGCGGTCGACTGGATGCGCTGCTGTACGTGGCGTTGACCAGAGCGACAAGCTCGCTGACGGTCATTGCAGCGCCGGAGCTGGCGGCGAGGCTACGGTAGCCCACGCCCAGGACGAAGGTGCGTGCGCTACCCTGGTGCTTGGAGGTACAGGTTGGGTACGACCGATGACCTACATGTGGCGCTTCGAGATTGCTTGATCGGAGCCGCTGAGAGTCCTCCGGAGCAACGCGCGAAATGGGTCGAGCCAGTAGCGACTCACGGCGACGCGGGTATCGAAGCAGTGCTCGAGTGGGTGCATGACAGCGATTTGGCCCCATTCGCATTCCAGGTGATCGTCCGTGCGGCAGCGCTCGGAATCCGCCAGACGGGCACTTGCGATCTCCAGGACATCGAACGCCGCCAGCTTGACCCGACGCGTTTCGCCGCGCTCATCCGTGCCACGGACACGATCGCGGCGCTGCCGCCGTCAGAACCGCACATCACCGGCGCGTTCTCCGTGACAGCCATCGACCAGCCCATTCGCCCGCTGCCGCTTCGGAGGCTTGTCTCCGGGGAGGTATATCGCCGTCGCGACGAACTGCACCCATCCGGCCTTGGCGCGGACATCTTCAAGGGCATCAGCTATCGCACGCATGGCAATCACGTATTGCTGTTCACAGGCGGACATGGGGCCCATGAGTTCGGCTACCGCGACGGGTGGCATGGTGACGAGTTTCACTACTTCGGCGAGCGGCGGGGTGACGGCGACATGCAGCTAACAGCCGGGAATAACGCGATCGTCGAACGCTCGCCGCAGATCTACCTCTTCAGTTCGGTGGCGAAGGCCCGCTATCGGTTCGAAGGCCGCTTCGCGGTGGCGGGGAAGCAGCGTGAGCCGGTCAACCGGGACGGCGGGATGCGACAGGCTATCGTCTTCCGCCTGAGGAAGGTCGCCGACGTTGTGGACCTACCGCAGCCGACGGGCTACTTGGTGTCAGATCGCCAGTCGTAGTCGGTCGCGAAGCTGCTCGACGCCTGGGGTGCCGGCAACCACGGTGTCGGCGGATCTTGAGCAAATGGAGACTTGCGGTCGCCGTATAGCCGTGTCCCACCGGCGTGAAACGTGACCTGACCGAAGAGTATCGATCTTTGATGGTCAGGTCTGTCGCCCCGGCCGGGACTGGGACGGGTGGCCACCGCTCCCCCCTCGGTTGAGTGACAGGCAGGAACGACAACGCGATCGTGCCCCCTTCAGCCGCCGCCGGCAGAGGCACGGTGTGCCTGTACGCGCTCGTGGATCCCAGGGATCCAGCTTGTACACCGGTGCCCAGGGCTCGTACATGTAGGCCATCACGGCCCTGCCGTCCGCACACCGCAGATGGGCTCGGACACCCCAGTTGGGATAGCGCAGCTCGATCCGGCCTAGGGACTGGTGGCGTGCCAGCCCCAGGACCACCGATTCGACAGTGTCGAGCCCGACCACCTCCAGGTCGAACAGCCTATCCCCGAAAATCCGAGTGAACGCAAGGCGCAACGCCGGGATGCGACTACCTCCACCGATGAGGTACACGAGGTCGAGATGCTCGATCCCGTCGGACTCCAGCTGTAGTGTGCTGAGCTTGCTCAAGACCTCGCCGTTGTCCCCATACCTCAGCACGCTCGTACCCGGAGCTCGATCGCCCTCGCCACCCCGACCCAGAGTGAGTCTGGCCTGGCGATACACACCCGTCACGAACTGCACGATCTCCAACCCCAGTCGGTGGGTCGCGACCTCGAACCAGTCCCGCTCCAGCCCCAGTTCGCCATCACCATCAGGTAGTGCGACTCGGTGGCTTACGCGGTCGGACAGCGCCAGCTTCGCCTCCTCTGCGCGAGTCCAAAGGGCTGTCTCGGACTGCCGAGACAGGCCCAGCATCGTCCGCTCGATGCCCCGCCGCTGACTGATCTCGGACAACAGCCGATCCATGATGACCTGCGTGAAGCGATCGCCCGCAAGCGGCGCGCCAGCGGTTGCATATGTGACAAACCGAGTGCCATCCCCTGCCACGTCAAGGATCGCGACATCCAGGGTTCCGCCACCGATATCGATGACCATCGTGGTGCCATCCGGTACGGCACCGGTTCGAGAGACCTCGAATGCTGCGGCGATCGGCTCCTCTACGAGGTCCACGAGTTTCACCTGCAGGCCGGCTGCGTTGCAGATGTCTCGCAGGACCGTCCGATCCGCAAGGTCGAACGCCGGCGTGCACCCGACATTGCTGGCCACCTCGAGTCTTTCGACATCCTGCGGCAGGCGGCGCTCGCGCTTGAGCCCTTCGAGCGCCCGCCTCAGAGCCTCAGCGATGAGCTCGAATGCGGCATCGGTCGGCAACATGCCATCGAGTGCCGCGATGGGCTCATTCTTCCGGAGGAGCAACTTGATCGAATGGGCATTGACGCCAGCGTTGACGGCTGCTTGGCCGAAGACCAGCTTGCCGTCGACTCGCGCGATGTAGGAGGGCATCGCGGCGCTGGAGCCCTCGAGCCGGAGTACGCGCGGTTCACCCGCGCCGGAACGTATCGCCACCAGCGTGGTACTCGTACCAAAGTCCATGCCGAGGAGCAACGCATCCGTCATGCAGATGCTCCTTCGCTGGCAACCACACGAGATGGCACGAGGACGATCTCCTGTCCGCCGTCCGACGCAACGTATCCCGGGGCGACGACGGTCACCTCGCGCGGGGGGTATCCCTCACCGACCCAGATATGAAGATCCGGGTCGAAGTCCACCGTCTCGCCGATGACGCCCAGCGGCCGAATACGCACCCGTGCGAGGATGGCGGCCAGCTCGATCCTGCAGGGCGGCCAGACTTTGGGATTCAAGGCTGTCCGCCAGGGCGATCGCGACGGGTTTGAACAGACTGATACCAAGGCGCGATGTGTTCGACGTCTGCTCGCGTGTCTGATCTGTCTTGACCTGCTGTACGGCCTCGCGCCGCCGCTCCAGTGCAGCCTCCAGCTCGATGACCTTGGCTTCAGCTGTATCGCGTCGCGCAAGCGCGTCATCGCGCGCCGAGGTGGCTGAAGTCGCCAGCTCGTGGAGTTCCCGGACCATTGCCCGCCATCCGCCAGCGGTCAATAGCAGGGCCGTGGTCCGCGCGGCGTCGCCGGCGACGATCGCGCGGCGCGCCGCGTCGTCTTGGAGCTGCAACTCCCTGATCACGTCCGGATGGTCAGGCCACACCGTGCCAGCTAGGCTGACACTATCGGAATGTGCCGTTGAGTCCGCGTCGGTAACCTGCATGGCGTCCACCACGATCTCCCGGAGGCGTGTCGTGCGCCCTAGGTCACGCGCGATCCAAAGCAGCATCGCGGCCTCATCGATCGCGGACCGCTCGCAGAACTCGCGGATCGCTGGCAAGACGCGACCGGATGCGACATATGCCTGCTCCAACGGCTGACGCATCGTCGCTAGGCCTTGTGTCGGTGCGCCTGCAACGAGCGCAAACCAGGCCGCCTCGTGCATGGGAGCCGCTGCTCGAACCGCGCTCCTGACCTCGATCGATCGACCGATACCTGCCTTCCAGAACGCGTCTGCGACGACCGCCAATGTGCGTTCCCATTCGTCACCCTTCTGGGCTAAGCCGGCGATCGAGGCCAATGCATCAAGGCACTCAGTGAGGTACTCGCCGACCTGTGTCGACGCATCTGCCGCGGCGCCTTCGAGCATCTGCCGAAGACGGCGCTGATACCGCTGCAGGTCGACCGGGTAATCGATCGCTCCGGCCTCGACGCTGCCCGGTGCGGACCACGAGATGCCCCATCCCGCTACGACCGTTGCGCCTATACCCAGTCGGGCTGCGATGTGTTGAGCGGCGGCACCGCTCGTCTCGCCACGAGCCGCCGACGAGGCCAGGACCGGCACCTTCCCGGCGGGCACTAGGTCCGGGACAGCATCCAGATACGCCGCCGCCAGTGACCGCGCGCGCTCTCTCGACGCCTTGTCCCTCACCCGCATCACATCGACATCGAGGACCGCCTCTCCCATCGTGCGACCGAGCTGGTCTTCCGACCACTCACCGACCAGCAAGCCGACCTCGCCTGCGAGGAAGCGGTCCGTGGAGTCCACGCTTGGGTCGGCCGCAAGATGTGCTTCGACCATCAGGTCGGCTCGAGCCTCGTCATCCAGACCCGCCGGCGAGCTTGCGGTCTGGCGCGCTCTCAGGAGCGTGGGGCCATCCAGGAGTTCAAGGCTGTTGCGTAACGTTCCGCTCCTCCGAGGGCGGACACGGTCGATCTGCTTGCCACCGGGAGCCAGAAGCCGGTAGCGCCGCTGGAGGGAATCCGAAGCGTCGACCCGTAGGTCGTCGTCGAGCTTGGGCTGTGTCCTCTTCCACCATCTGCGTAGGTCCGAGGCTTCCGGGAACACGATGGCGGCGGAGTCACGGACTTCGGCGGTAGATGCTGCCCCGCCGTCGTCGCGAAGGGCTGCCACCACGATCGCGACGGGGTCGTTCTCGGCCTGCGCCCGGACGCCATCCGGGTCCAGCGCCATGCGCACACGCAGCCCGTCCTCCGGGAGCGGTCGCCACCGGAGCTCGGCGTTCACGAGTGGGCGAATGATCGTCCCTCCGACGGCCGCGCTGGCACGTACCTGCGCAGGCTCACCGGAGATATCCGTCACCTCGGCGACGAGACCTTCTGGGAGGAGCACCCAGTCGCCAACTGACAAGCTCATCGGCGGAACACGGGCAAAGGCTCAGGGTACGAACCCGTCGGGGTGGCTTCGGCCGGTGTCCAGACGACCTCCTCCGATCGAACCTGCCACCGGCTCAGGCACCGCGATGACCAGCCGGCCGGCGCCGATGGTGGAACGCTGGACTGCGACTGAGCGCTTGGACTCGAGGTCCGCGACTTTGTAGACGAGCTCCCGTTGCAGGTTGCTGATCTCCCCGGTTCGGAGCCTGCGAATGCGGTCATCGCTGGCGGCCGCAAGCAGTTCTTGGCGTTTTCGGATGCGGTGGTTATACGTCCGCTCCAGCGTCGCGCGCCGGACCGCGATGGAGCCCGCGTTCCGGGTGACGGCGTCTGCTTCGACCTGGTCAGCGATCACCGCGATCGCCCGGCCCGCCAGAGTCTCGAGCTCGTCGCGCTCGCGAGTGTCCATGGTGGCGGCGGGGTCACCCGTCGCGGGACCTTGGATGAGATGCAGGAGCCGGCCCTCGACCAACTCCGCCCGATGACCCGCGTCGTCAAACACGATGGGCACGAGCCGCAATTGTTTCTGTGCGCCAGACACCTCGAGCAAGAAGAGGACGAAACGATACGTTCCGACCCCTGGCCAAGGCGCGGCACCCTGGTCGAACTGATTGGGGTCGACCCGGAAGCACGCGGTGGGATATGCGGTACCCATACCCAGGGCCTGATAGTGATCCACAGCCATCCGCACGAGCGGGTGCCGGAGATTGAAGAATTCCAGCTTCGGGCGTTGGTGGGCGAGCTCGCCCGTGAACGTACCCGGGACTCCCACAGTGCTGGCACTCCGCGCCGCGAAGCTCGTGGACGCAGGGCGGTAGTCTCGTTCCTTGCTGATCCAGCTATCGACCCTGCTGCGGAGCCTGCCGTCGCCCGGTACGAGGACGGTGCCGTCGTGGACGCGGTCGATGATCTGTGTACCGATGACGTCGTTGAGGTAGCCCGAGACGACCGCGCGGAGTTCGTCCGGTGACACGTAACGACCCGATTGGACCGTGTTGCCGACCTCCTGCATCAGGAGGACATCCTGACCGAGTAATTCACGTCCCTTCTCTTCCAGCTCGCGCTCGGCATAACGCCGCGACGCCACCATCGTGGCGTACCGTTCTGCGAGCGCGGCCTCTTCATCCGGTGACAGGTCGGACGCGAAGACCTCCCTGGTCAGCTCTGCGGCGATCGGTCCGAGGATCGGCTCGAGGTCGCCAACGGACTCCTCGAAGATTCCGATTCGCGTGTACAGCCGCTCGAGGATCCGCTCCTCGATGGTCCCTTTCAGGAAGAACGAGAAGATGCGGACCTTCTCGCTGGTCTGCCCGTATCGGTCGATCCGGCCGATTCGCTGCTCCACCCGCATCGGGTTCCACGGCAGATCGTAGTTGAAGATCACATCGCAGAACTGGAAGTCAAGTCCCTCTGACTCCGACTTCAGTCGTGAGCATGACGCGAAGTCCGGGCTCCTCCCGGAACGTGCCGATGCGTTGGTTGCGGTCCTCGGGCTTCACGTCACCATGTAGCACGACTGGCCGGACGCCCAGACGCCGCAGTTCGCGCTCCAGGAAGGCGATCGTCTTGCGGAAGGTCGTGAAAACGATGACCTTACTCGTACGGTTCTCGTCCAGAACGCCTTGCAGGGCCTGCCAGAATGCGACGAACTTCGTGTCCGTCGCATCGAGCTTGGCGGCGGCAGCCGCCAGGATCCTGCAACGGCGTCGATGCGCTCGGTGCGAGGACGGCGCGATCGGCGGCATCGGCCCCGGTCTCCTCCACATCGCGATCGACCCCTGACCCGCCAATCTGGCTCACGGCCTCCGCGAGATACTCCCGCATCGCTGTGATCGATGACGCTGCTTGCCGTTCGCGCATCATCCCCGCGAAACCGACTGCGAGGTTCCCGCTCCGCTGGCGCGCTTCCTCGCGCGCATGGGCAAGCACTGCCTCAAGGAAGGCCAATTCATCGAGAGTCGGCTCCACATGAACGACTCGAGCGACCCGCTGAGCTGCCCTGGTCATGTCACCCTTCTTCGTGCGCGTGTAGACAGAGGACAGCACATTCAGGGAGTCGATGTCGCGTCGGAGTCGCACGAGGTCATCGCGATCGGCCGATCCGAAGCAAGGGCCTTGATCACCAGCGGGTACGTTGGGTGATGCGTCACTTGGGCTGCCGCCGGCAACGCGTCGATGGCGTAAATCTCCGCTGTCGCGACCTCGTATGCAGGTGGAGTGTCCCGCAGGGACCTTATGGCAGCATTCAGTCGCGCGTTCGGCTGCAGCTGGAGCATGAAGTCGTCGTATTGGGAGAACTGGACTGGGTCTAGGAACTGGATGAGGTTGAAGAGATCCCGCTGACCCGTCTGCAGTGGTGTAGCGGTGAGCAAGATGAGGTACTCGCTCATGGCCCGCATCTGCTCACCGACGGCATTGGATAGCGTCCCCGTGGTCCGGAGGTGATGAGCCTCATCAATGATCACCAGATCGAATGTGACACCAGCATCGCGGAGAGCATCCTGCACCGACTCAGCCCTGAAGCTCTCCAGGCTCACGATGCCAAGCAGCGCATTGCTGCCCTCGGAGTCCCGGTACAGCTTCGCGTCCCGCTCCAGGTCGCGACGCCACATGATGGTGAACTGCTCGTCAAAACGAGTGAGGAGCTCGGCCTGCCATTTCTCACGTAGCCCGGCCGGACACACGACCAGCACGCGCCTCACTGATCCGCGAGCCTTCAACTCTTCGAAGATGATCGCCGCTTCGATCGTCTTGCCAAGGCCAACTTCGTCCGCGATCAGGAGAGCAGGTACGGGCGAGTCCAAGAGTTTGAGGACGGGCTTGAATTGGTAGGCCTCGAATTGCGTCCGCGAGCCCTGATACGCGTAGAACATATCGTTCAACGGGTTCCGGAGCTTAGTCAAGAGCAGCGAACGAAGGAACTCGTCGCGGGACACGACTTGCACCTCGCGCGACGGGACTTCCCACTCAAGGGCTGCCTCGTTGATCCACGACTGCTCGGTGGCTGAGAAGAAGACCTCGTGGGTCCAACCACCGTCATACGGCTTGCTGTCTAGGACCACCCCCGCGCGCGTCGGTTCCGCCCGGAGGCGAACCCGGTCAGATTTCGAGAAGCTCGGCACCAAAGTTCACTCCGGCATGGTTCCTGGTGGCCACCCTATCAGGCACCGCGAAGGAGCCGCAGGCCAACTGGACAGGAGTACCATCGCGACCGTCCAATAACGTGACGGACATCGTCTGACCTGGCCGAAAGGCTACAGGGTCATCCGAGCGCATCCGCTACGCGCGCGGCCGCGTCTGCGAGTTTCTCGGTATCTGCAGTGCGACAGTCGAGGTATTGCAGCGCCTGGATGTACGTCGGGAGGTCCGAGCCAGCCACATACAGCGGGCGCAGGATGGGCTGCTTGGACTGGCGCGACCGCATCCAGGCGATGTGGAACTCCTCCAGGCATATGTCGGAACCGAGGTACGCGGGGGTGATGAGCGCGACGACCCGTCGGCAGTGGTCGAGGCTCTCGAAGATCCTGCGCTGCCATTCGACGCCATGGCCGATCTCAGAATGATCGATGAATAGCGTCGTGTCGGGCCGCCTGTCGTGCAATGCGCGGACGAATACGTCACTTGCCTGTGAATCTGCATGTGAGTAGCTCACGAACACGTCGAAGTCGCCGACCGTGCTCCGGGCCGCTACGAACACCTGCCGAGCCGCTATCGCGTCCTCGTCCGTGCGAACCACGATCGCGATCCGATCGATGGGCAGGCCGCGGCGGAGGGCAGCGATTGCAGAGTCTAGGATGGGCGTCAGCATCTCGTCGACGGAATGCCCCATATCCCCGGTCGCCAGCACCGGCATGGCGAGGCTCCCTATCCCGGGTCGCTCCGCAACGATTGGGACTAGAGCCGTGAAGAGTTGGCCCATGACAAGTGGTGGCTTGCCGAGTCGGTGGGGTTCGAAACAGAGGACGCGTCCGAATCCGAGGCCCGGGTCTGACGCCGTCACGGGTTCCGAAAGCCAGGTCCCCGAGAGCTGCGTGTAGTCGATCTCCTTTCGTGATGCCAACTGCGCCACAGACACACCCTTGGCCGCCAACGCGCCGATGAGTGACGTGGGGGTTGGCGGAAGTCGCCATCAAAGGCCGACACCACGATCGCGTCGAACCAGAGGTCCCGCGCCAAATGGGTCAGGTCGCCCTGGCAGAGATCAATTCGCCGTCCACCCGGGATATCGATCGTTTCGAGGGTGTGCATTCGCGCCTCTCCGCTTGATTACCGTCCCCGTGCTGACATGCCCTTCGTTAGGTAGAAGCTAGCCACAGGGATATGGCGAGGGCAGCAACACTGACGAGCAGCACGAGAGCGAGATCCAAGCGGCCCGTTTCATGTGCTGGGCCATGGCATCGGCGCGAGCATCGGACTGAGACGAGAACTGCGATATCTGGCCCCGGACTACCGTCAGCGCCCGCTCTCGATCGATGACGGCTGTCGCCGCCGCGGCCGACAATTCATCAAGCCGCGACCATAGGCGCTCTGGTTCCAATGCGAGCGATCGCTCGGCCGCGGTCGCTAGTGCACCGGCTGACTCCTGAAGGCGCACGGCGATAGCTGTCAAGGCGTCGGCCGACGCAGCTATCGCCCCGTTCGTGGATTCGAGGACATCCTTGGCCACGTCTAGTTGTTGGCCCGCCGCTTTGACCCGTTGCGCCTGCCCGGCGATTTCCTGAAGAGCGACCTCGGCGTCGCTGAATGCGCGGATCACTTGCTCCAACGCGGCCTTGTCGTCGACTCGCGGCTCCGTTGTCATGCGTGGTCCTCCTCAGGCGCGCCCGTGGTGCTCCCCACAAGCTGGTCCGCCACCGCCTTGGCCATACGCGCGCCCCGGATGGTACGGCGGCGAGATACTGCCTGCAGTTCGACGATCCTGTATCTCCCGCGCCGCGCGTCGGCGAGGATCTCGTTCTCGATGGGCGCGAGCAGCTCATCGGGATAACCACTGGCCTCCCAGACCTCCATCGTGCGCAGTGCCCATGGCCTCCGTCTACCACCGTTAGCGGACCGAAGTTGCCGGATGGTCCAGCGGATGCCCCCGGCTGCATCGTCCCCTGTCACCCCGTATTCGCGCATCTGCGCGAGCGACCGCTGCAGCGAGGCGACGAAGCGCTCCTCGTCACCCTCAGGCAGCCGAGCCTCGCCGATGGCGCTCGCCAGCAGGACGATCGGGTGGTCTGGATACGCCTCCGCTTGGCGTGCAGCCTGTGGTGCGAGCTCGTCCTGATCGGCGTCTGCGAGGGCGGCCAGCCGCTGGATGAAGCGTGGGACATCGACGGTCTCGGCGACGATCGCATTGGCGAGAACCGTCGCCGCTGGACCACTTCCGAGGTATGAGTTGATATACAAGCGGATCGCCGTCGGCTCTTGGTGGCGAATCGCCATCGAGACCATGGAGTCGAGGGCGTTCACCCTGGATCGGTAGACGATGCGGTAGACCGACTCCACCACGGCCTGGAGGTGGTGCAGGACCCGCTCGCGTGGCTCATCAGGAGCCGTCCGCACGAGACCGCGGTGGCTCTCGGCTCGCCCAGGCTCGATCAGGCCCAGGTGCTCCACAAGTGCCGCATCGAGCAGTTCTTGCCCGTACGGAGCCATATGGACGGTCATCTCGCCAGCGTCATAGGTTAGATCGTTGACCACGCTCAGGAGTCCCAGGCGGTAGAGCGCTCGGTCACGTGCTCGACGCCGGTCTTCCATCTTTCGGCGCTCCTGCTTGTCCTTGGGGCGGCCGCGCTCCATCGGGAACTTCCAGGTGCCGCCGGAAGTACCTAGCCGCTCGAGCAGGCGGTCGAGCATGGCCGCACCCTCACCGACCTCTTGGTCCACCCCGGGGAATGAATTGCCGAGCAGGAACAACTGCCGGTCGACGTCGCCGAGTTTGTCCCGACCGGTCTTCCTCGCGACCAGCTTTCGGCCTTGGGCATCGAGGTCTGGGTCCAAGACCTTGGCCCTGAGTTCATCTGGCGGCACCACGGCGGTGAGCACGCAGATCGACCGCTCGCCGTCTCGACCGGCTCTACCTGCCTCTTGGGCATATGCCTCGATCGACGACGGGATGCCCGCATGGACCGTGTATCGGATGTTGGGCTTGTCGATACCCATCCCGAAGGCCTTGGTAGCGACGAGCAAGGGCGTCACGTTCGTCTTGAACCGACACGCAGCCGCCTGTCTCTCGGCGGCCCAGCGGTCCTCTGACCCGTCCGGACCCTGGCCGGCGTAGACGTCGACTGCTATCTCCTGGTCACGATCGACGAACCAGCCAACGATCGCCATCACGCACGTGCTCGACCCCGTGGTCACCCAGAGCCAGGTCCGGAGTGAACACGATGCCGGAAACAGTTTCCCATACACACGCTCTTCAGCGAGGGAAGCCAGCGGGACGGCGAGCTCCATGGGCACCATCTCCGTGACGCCCAGGAGGACGAGCGAGAGCCATGCTGGTTCCGGCCCTGTAAGGACCCGACGGGTTCCTGGTTGGGTCGGTCGCGTGCGAACCGGGTGGCTCGGGTTCAGCGCCATCCGCTTGAGGGTCGGTCCTCAGGGACTCGCGGGCCGCGTCTCGGAAGACGGCGGGCGAGGCGGTCCCCGTGAGGGCCACGGCGGGGTGGAGTGCGGACCCCCGCCTGTCGCTGCAGAGCCGGCGGAGGTTGTCTGCGAGGCGCAGATAGGATGTTCGGAAGTAGTATCCCCGCTCGGAGGCACCAATGGCTCTCGTCCACGACGACGGCGTTGATGAGCTGCTGGTCCAGGGCTGGGGTGCACGAAATCCGCCAGGAACCGCGCGCTCTGCATCCGCTCGGGCGTGGCGAACACGAACAAGGCATCGCCGCTTGCGACGGCATCGAATGCGGCGGCCTTGTTGTCGCTTCCCTCGAGGCGAGCGGCATGGAGCGCCGCGACACGATCGATGCCAACGGCTGCCAGTCGCTCCGCCTGATCGTCGATGAGTGATATCAGCGGGTCAATTCACCCATCGTCGTCGCCGGGCTCGACGAGGCCTTCGCTTCGTCGATCGACGACTTCCCCGAGGCCGCCGGGTGGTCCCCACGGCCCAGCTCCGACCGCGCTGTGACGGAGAGCCAGCAGGGCGCGCGCAGGAGTCGCCGGACGGAGGGCCTGGCCTGCCGCCGGAAATCGGGATGACCGAAGATGTCGGTGGCCAGCAGTAGAACGCTACGGTCGACCGCCGACCGATTTTCGAGCTATTGAATTCGTCCGGGCATCAACATCGGCAGCCAGGCCAGGTCGACGACGCCAATCCGCCACCTAGGACCACCACCTGGGCCGCGGCTCGTCCCGATGGCAGGGCTTCCCAGTACGCGCGAGTCGGCTCGAGCGTGATCTCAAGATCAGGGTCGGCCGGACCTCGCCGCACGGCACGACTATTCGCGCCGTCCGCCGACAGTTGCCATACCGACGAGCCCACGGCTACCTCACTGGGGACAACGCCGAGCGACCAGATGTCGGAGGATGGCCCAGAGGACGTCCAAGACCGAGCCCAACAACAATTCAGCGACTCTGCAGCATAGGGTCATGATCGCGACGGTCCATGGGCGGTCGGGTCGGAGGTGCCCTCGCACGACTGCCTCGACGATCGCCAGCCCCACGCGAGATGGTACGGACGCTGCGTGGAGACCAACCAGGTAGGCTGGGTCGACGTCATCGGCTGACTGCCACTTGTTCTCGTGTTCCCGGCGGATTCCGGGTGAGTACCGGCCCGTCCGACCGCAGATTCTCTAGCCCACCGATACGCCGGACGGCGAGGCGCGCCGACCAGGCGCGATGGTCCCGATCCGCATCAACGTCGCTCGCGTCGACCGGGTGGTTGGCGCACCCATTGAGGACCTAGGACCATCGCCTTGGACAACCACGGTGGGCAGTAGAGGAAGTCGATGAATTGAGCAGATGGCCGCCGACCCGGGTCTCCACCAGTGAGTCGAGGGGCGCCTGCAGTAGGATCAGGTCACGGCTCAAACCCGGGTGCGACCTCGCGGAGACGCTCCCAGAAACGGTTGCTCATAGGTCGGGTGGAGGGAGGTAGGGGCTCTCGGCAGCTGCGTGCTCGTTGGCGAGGCGCCGGCTGCCCGGACAAGCCCTGCCGGCCCATCGCGGGTCATCCATCGGGATGGCGGAGTCAGCCAGCCGGGTTGCGGATGACGGCGTTCGAGCGCGGCGATACCTGCGGTCGCGCGCCGCGTTGCAGGACCTTGCGGCACAATGCTGTTCCCCAGAGTCGGCGTCTTCGGGGCTCGGCTGGAAACCTTCAGGAGCGCGGCTCACCGCGAACGCTGCCTGGCTGATGGTGCGCTCGACCCGCGACCGCAGTTCCTGGGGAACAAGGTCGACCGGGTGCCCGACGAGGGAGCCTGCCGCCCGCCGGCGTGAAGAGCATGTCCCAGCCAGGACGCTCCCATCGCTCGTGCCATCCGACACGCCGGGGCGGACTTCGTGACCGTGGTCGGCGTGCAGTCCGGAGTGGGGGGCGGCTCCCTCACGATGCTCCTGACGCCCGAGGCAGCCTCACTCGGCCTCGAACCCGCCCGAGGTGAACTTCAGGTCCGCCCGTTCTGGGTCACCGTCCGCACGACGTGCTCCGGGGCGCCCGCCGGGGATCGCGGCCTCGATCTCGAGGGTGACGGTGACGTCGGCACCGACGAGGCCGACGAGGTGGGCGAGGACCTCGTCGGCGATCCGGCCTGCGTCGCGGCCCGCGCGGGTCGGGTCGAGGCGCACGGTCCCGTGATACCGGGTCGGTGCCTTCGCGCCGAGGGGCAGCTTCGGCGGGTCGGGCCGCACCGACGGCTCACCGATCGGGGGGTCCCCGACGGGCGGCTTCGTCGGGTCGGGCGGCCGCTCACGGTCGATCTGGGCCTGCGCGACCTCGGGCTTGACGAGCAGGCCCGAGAGGTCGTTGTCGTTCACCGCGACGAGCTGGCCGGTCCGCAATCCCCGGTAGCGACCGGCGACCTCGTCGAAGCTGTCGGCGTAGGCGAAGCCCTCCTGCTGCCACAGCAGCAGCGCCAGGCCGTCACGTACCGCCTCGACGAGCACGTCCGGGCCGGCGAGCCGCGGCAGGTAGTGGTAGCGGGCGAAGTCGTCGGCCAGCTGGCGGACCGAGACGTGGTCGCCGCGCCAGAGCGGCACCCGGTCGAGCTCCATCCGGAGCCTCGTGCCGGCAAGCCCGGTGATGAGCAGCTCCTCCGACTTGAGGCGCTTGCTCGCCCGGACGGCGAGTGCCTCCTGGCCGGTGAGCTTGAGGACCTCCATCCGGACGGGGTCGGTCGGCTTGTCCTGGACCGGCACGAGCAGCCAGTGGTAGGCCTCGGGCAGCCGTGCGGTGACCGTCGCATTCGCGGAGGCGAGCTGGGTCTCGGCCTGGCGCATCTGGTGCGGCGAGAGGTCGAGGGTCTCCTTCTGGCCGATGATCGAGGACCAGGCGAGGTAGCGGCGGACAGCCTCGTCGAGGTCCTGCAGCCGCGCCTGGTCGATGGCAAGGAACGCGAGCGTGTTCTGGAACAGGCGCGGCGCCCCGCCCCGGGACGCGAGGATGCCGAGCGCTGCCGCCTCCGCCCGGTTGCCGGCCTCCTTGGAGTACGGGTGGTCCGGTCCCAGCACGACGAGACGAGCGTCGAGGTCGTCCGCGACCTCCTGCCCGGTGTGCGGCATCGGGACGACTCGGCGCGTCTCTTTGGTCGCCCGATTGTCACGGCGCGCGGTCCCAAGCGCACCTGCCGCAACCCGTCGACGCCGTGGTAGCCGCCCACCCAATCGCGTTCGCCTCCGGCGCCTCGGACTTGACCCGCCACGAGCCCCCACGCGCGAGTCCAATCAGCATAACCCGTGTCGGATACCGCTTTTGATCTCGCTGCGGGATCGAGCAGGCAGGGTGCCACCTGGCACCCACACGGGGCTCCGGGAGGTCCGCCAAGGCGCCCGTCCCAGTCACGGCCGAGTCGGCGGCCATAGCCGGAACGTCATAGACGCGCCATGTGAGCTAGCGCACATACGACAACTCGTCTGGTGCTGGCGGCTGGTCGTCCCAGGCTCCGTCGTCTGCGTCATCGTCGCCGTAGCCCTCCTGTGCGCGGTCAAAGCGATGAGGTGGGTCGCATTCCTCCCAGCCGTTGGACTGCTCCCAGCCGTTGGACTGCTCCCAGCCGTTGGACTGCTCCCAGCCGTTGGACTGCTCCCAGCCGTTGGACTGCTCCCAGCCATCAAAGCTGGTCGACCACGGAGTGCCGACCAGCGCGGACTCTCTGGCGATGGCCTCGTCCTCCAGATCCCGGAGCCGGTCGGCCCGTCGTCGGAGTAGCTGAGCAAGTGCGAGGCACGCGGCGAACCGTGAGGAGTCGATTGCCTCGCGCGCGGCGCTCAGGTCAGTGAGGGACCTGTCTGAGAATTCGGTGTGGTCGTGGGTCTCGTACGAAGACGACCCTGGGCTGGGCAATCGCCCACCAGGAGCCGTTCATGTCGGCTGCGACTGACCACTCCCAGTCGTCCGGGAGATAGCTGAAGACCACATCTCTCGCAGGATCAGCATCGTCCCATGACCTGGCGCCCGATCTGTCCGGAACCGGCATCATCCCATGCACGGCTGCGTGGGAATCAGGTCGATGCGGTCGGCTCTTCACCGAGTCGGCGGTTGGCCGGGCGTGGCGGGCAATCACAACCATCAGACACTCACCAGAGGAAGGTCCGATCGAGACGTGGTTCAGCGACGAGGCCGGTCAATCTCGAGGCCATATAGCACAGACTCGTTGCGCCAGTTCCGTGGTTCGTTGATCGATGGCGGCCTCGTCGAATGCCACACCGTACCGTGCGGTGAGGTCCGCATTCATGAGCAACTTGCTGCCACGGTTGAGCTCGGGCTGCTTGGACTGCCAGGACTCATTCGAGAGTGTCATGTCCATCTTGATCGCGGTGAGCGTGAGATTGCCGATGCGGTGGTCCGGGCGTTTCGCTCGGTCGCCATCGCATCTCGATCCCTCGCCCGCAGTGGTGTCCAGGGGCCAGTTCTTTGACCACGATTGCGGCATGACGTGCTCGATGGACAGAGTCGTGGGAATGCTCGGGATGTCGACCCGGTCGTCGTACATTGAGCCCTCGAACGCCTTGACGTCAGCACGATGCGGGCCTGTGTGACGCTGTTGTACAGCCCATGGCCCTCCAGGGTCGCGACGATCTCGCCGTCCGATGGCAACCGCGAGGTCTCGCTCGTCGCTGCGGCAAGATGGGCCTGGACGACTTCGTCCGCATGCTCGGGGTCGGCGGCCACCTTGGCCAGAAGCTGACCGACTTCAGCGTTGTAGTTCTTGGTTGTCAGGCGGACCAACATGCGTCGGACCAGCCAGGTCTCGAGGGTTTCGAGCGCCTTGCGCCGACGAGTGGGACTGACGGACGGATGCGTGAACAGCAGCAGCGCCACGGGCATCAAGGTGGTCACGTCGAAGAGCTGCCAGACGCTGGAGAGGACAGCGCCTCGCCGACCCACCGAAGGCCAATCGTCGAAACTGCGATAGATGGCTGCATCGTGGTTGAGGTCGCAAATCAGCTGCGAGATGTCAGGAGCCGACTCACCGTCGAGGAACTCGCGACGAAACGTCGTGAACAGCTCTGTGGCTGGAACTGGTTTGCGCAGCCGCATCGCCAGGCCGATTGCATCAGGAAGAACTTCCCCATGCGCCCGGTACAGGCGTCCTTGTCTCCGTTCGTTTCGCCAGAGTTCTTGGTCGAGTTCTGGCTGCCACACATCGTGGTACAGACTCTCGACATCCCGACCGTCGCGCGCTGCCTGCCGAAACACCGAGTTCTTCACAAGGTCGAGAGCAGGAAGCGGGTGTGCCGCGCGCATTGAGGGTCTCGAATATGACCTGGGCGTTGTCGCCCGGCTCGAGGGTCTATCGACACGACCTTCACCAGGTCAGACAACGTTACCCGCAGCGTCCGCAGGCGCTCTGCCCGCTCGTCTGGTTCGACGTCCATCAGCCATTCCATGATGTTGGCCACGAAGAACGCGAAGGCCTCCTGGATCAGGTTGCTCGGGTCGTCCGCGGCCGCAAGTTCGTCAGGCGGCGCCAGGACGGCGCGAAAGGCCCCTGGTTGATGTTGGTCGGCCAGACCTTCAGTCGTTCGTCGCCCGCTGCCTGCTCCTCGGGTCGTTGACGATTCAGGCTCCCCGAGAATGCCTCCCTCATCCGGCTCGGACAGCGACAGGGCTGCTGTCCGAGCGGCGGCGAGAAGCAACTGCAGGGTCGTCAGCCGCTGCTGCCCGTCGATGACCGTGTACTGCGGGATACGTCCAGGGGCCAGTACTTCCTGTTCCAGAACGATGGCGCCGAGGAAGATGGGTGTGACGTGGACGGCTTGCCGCCATTGGAGAGTTGATGGTCGAGGAGCACCACGATGTCGCCCCAGAGCGGCTCCCACTGGTCCTCTTCGTCCCAGACGGCTGAGGGGCGCTGGTACAGCGGTACCACGTAGCGAACATCGCGCTCAAAGACTCTCGTTGACCGTTCGCGTCTCCGGCTTCATACGTTCTCCGCTGAGTGGGCTGAGATTAGTCGCTGGATCAAAGAGAGGGCTCGGGTCGAGTTCGCCCTGAAGTGGGCGATGCCCGATCCGTCGAGATGCACGTCGAGACTCAGGACCACGACCGCGGTTCTGCGGACAGCGGCAGAGCTCGGGTGCTTCCTCGACAAGGGTGTGGAGGGCGGCCTCATCTGGGAACCGACGGGGGCTATCACCTTCCAGCCGGAGCCGTCATTGCGCCAGATCGCGGTCATGACCTTCCTTCCGGGTCGCGGTGCGGCTTGCCTAGTTGACGGCAGCGGTCGGGCGCCCCCTGAGTAGTGCGTCCGCCACCGATCTCGACTACATCAGGTGACGAGAATCAGGCCTCAAGACCGGACCAAACATCCCTCGAACGTACCGGTGCTGCCG